>NZ_VITM01000007.1:0-267274 GCF_007828675.1 Rhizobium sp. ERR 1071
TGGCCGGATTTTGATTGGAATGGTGGCCGGCTTCAAATCGGAATGGTGGCCGGTCTTTGGTCGGATTGGCGGCCGGCTTCACGTCGGAATCCGCATGACGAGGCCCCTAGCTCAATCGAGCCGGGTCGTCGTCGCCGAGTTCCGGCCAGTCAACATTCAAGCTAACCGTGCGAAGGGCGATTAGGAATTTCGACGATGATGCGCAGCCCATCGGAACGCCATTCTCGGTGGATCGATCCCTTCAATGACGCGATTGTCATGCGTTCAAGCTCCGATCCGAAGCCCGCCGAGCCTTCGGGAAACCCGCGCCGGTGGTCCAACGACCTCTGTCCACGTCAGCACGACACTATCGTTGTATGTAACCTCAATTTCGACGCGCCCCCGGTTTACCGAAAGTGAACCATATTTTATCGCGTTCGTAGCGAACTCGTGCAGAAGCAGGGCAAACGACGTCAGCATCGCGTTGTTCACGCGACCGTCCTGTCCTTTAACCACTATACGAGCGCCATCTTTGTCCTGATGAGCCGACGAGATCGCGTACTTCAGACCAAAAAGACTTGTTGAAGCATCCTCACCAGAGCCGCCTTCGGATTCTTTCAACACAAAGTTCTGAGCGGCGGCCCATGCCGCGACCCGCGCGCGCAATCGTCGGCGAGAGATGAACCTGCCGTTTCGGCGGACCGTTCGCTGACGGAAATCAACGCACTGACGTGCCTTTTGACCATCGAGATAGCCATGCTCAAAAGCTCCAGCACGAGGTGCGGCAATAGCTTATGCTCTTGATCAGATAAACGGGCGACCATCCAGACCGACGACTGCGTTGAGGTATACGCGCTGACAGTGGCCCGATGGCGGTCGCCATGTAATCCGCTCAATCCTACGTCCAGCCGGATTGGCCTCTAGGGTCCAATTTGCCCATCATCTACTTTGCATTGTCACGCGTGATGGCCGTGGTGTCGACAGTGACCGTCGCAAGCACTGAGCTTGTCGGTGACAAGGGCGTTTTCGTCGACAGGCCTTGCTTGTTCGCCAGTCTGACAAGCAACCGTTTGGCCATTGTCGTGCCGCGACGACCTGGACGATTTCATCCCGATCGACGGCTCGCCGTGGCCAAAGCTTCCGACCGATGGATATCAGCACCTCGTCCAAATACCAGATATTATTTCGCGAAGGTTTCCTTCTGCCCAACGGCTTTGCGTGAGCCACACCGAGTTTGCAGCCCCATCGCCGGATCGTTTCATAAGACACGACGATGCCACGCTCGGAAACATGTCCTCGACCAACCGCCGACTTAAGAGGAACCGGAAATAGAGCCAGACTGCACGAGCAATGATCTGTGGTGGAAAGCAACGGTTCTTGTGACTAATCGTCGGCGAGCTCATCCGCGCCCGGTCATCCATCAACCGTTAAGCCTCCCACATCTCATGCCCAGGACATCACCGCTCTTTCTCCGCCCTAGGGATCATGAAACACCTCGGTGAGCCAGTCAATGAAGACCCTGATCCGCGACGATAGGTGACGGTTCTGCGGGTAGAGCACGGAAACAGGCATCGGCGGGGGTCGGAACGCTTCCAGTATTGGAACCAACTGCCCGGCGGCGATCTGATGCGTCATGCGTTAGCGGGGAACCTGTATTAATCCCAATCCGGCCACGCCTGAAGCCTCGATCGCTGAAAAGAGAACTTATGGCGGGCAATCCACGGAGGCGCCGGCTTAACAATAAGTGCAGGTCTCGACCTATCGCCGCTTTCCTGCCACCCGCCCAAAGGGAGGCCGCCGTCGAGCTCACGTTGGCCGTAGATCTGTTCATCTTACTGCTCACGCTCAAGTTGCGGGGCGGACATATCCTCTTCGTACCACAAAGGCGTCTGCATCCGATCCCATTGATCGACATGCAGGACGTTCTTTCGAAGCATGGATCACACTCCGGTCCGCTCACGTACGCTCCGCCTTCCCTTCGGGAACATATCGCTTTCGCCAATAGACGCCGAGGATATTGCCAAGATCGCATACCGTCTGCTTCGAGACGGTGGTCACGAGGGGGAAAGTCTCGACATGACCGGTCCTGAAGCCCTGAAGATGGACGAAATTGCAGCGCGCATTTCCGCGTCAATCGGGAAGCCGGTAAAATATGTCAGCATTACCCCTGAAGAGCGACGTCGGGATTTGCTTGACAGGGGGCTGCCCGAAGACTTCGTCGACGCGCTCGACGAACAAACCGAGGAGCGGCTGAGGCACCCGTCGCTAAGGTGCTGATGGCCACGCATCAGACGTTTGGCGTCCAACCGACATGGTTTGCGAATTTTACACAGGAACACGCGGACAAATTGGGCGGGTGGCGGCCTAAGGAGGCAGATCGAGCGCACCAATCTCGCCTCGCGCCGAGGGGCGGAATGCAGTGAAAACGGCGCAAGTGGCGCCACGAGACTTCTCGTGAGCCAGATGGTCGAGGAATTGAATACACGTGTGCTGTCAGTTGGATTAGTTTAAAGCCAAGCGGCTCCCCAAATCGAATTCTGTCAACAGTTGCCAGATGGATGGCCTTGCGACGAATATCTACTCTTCTACCCGCTCCATTCGCCCGACGAGAAAAATGTAACAGCAAGCCGCCACTACCGCCAGGCCGGAGCATAGAGCGAGCCCAGGCGCGAAGCTCCCACCATTGACGAGATAACCAATTGCGATTGGTATCACGATGCTCGAGAGGCCTCCGAACAGGTTGAAGACGCCACCTGTCAAGCCAATCAATCGTTCCGGCGCCAATGCTGATACGTAGGACCAGGTAATCGAGGCCATTCCCGTTCCGAAGAATGCGATGGCCAAAAGCATGATGATGAGTCCAGGGCTCTCAACGAATTGCGCACCCACGATCAGGACGGAGAGAGCGATACCCGTAAGGACCGGGATTTTGCGTGAGGCGCTCAGACTATAGCCGGCACGAAGAAGCGCGTCCGAGATGAAGCCGGAGACGAGCACGCCCCCAAAACCGGCGAGAAACGGCACGGAGGCATAGAATCCGGCTTTGATGAAATCGAGATGTCGGTATTGAACCAGATACGTCGGGAACCAGGTAAGGAAAAAGTTAGCAGAAGCCAAGTAGCTGAACTGACCGATATAGAGTCCCCACAGCTTCTTCTTGCTGAGCACGACCACAAGATCGGACCAGGTAAAGGATTTGCGGCCTGCCTGTTCCCTCACCAAGCGTGAACTCAGCTCGGGAACGCCACCGCCTTCCCGGATAAGATCGAGTTCCGCGTCGTTTGTCCCTTTGAACTTGCTTGGATCGCGATAGATCGTCGCCCACAAAATGGCAGCGATCAAACCGAGGATACCCGTCAGGACAAACACTGAACGCCAGCCGTAGGCGGCTTCAATCCAGACGAGAATCGGCGTAAGAAAGCCGAGACCCACATATTGCGCGGAGATATAGATGCCGATTGTGGTGGCCCGTTCTCGCTCGGGAAACCAGGTTGTGACGATCCTGTTGTTGACGATATAGCTCGGCGCCTCGAAAACGCCTACGGCAAGTCGAAGGATAAAGAGGCTGACGATCCCGGCGACGAAACCGAGACTGAAAGTTGCCACCGACCAAACGAGGATTGTCAGGGGATAGACGATTCGCGGATGGACACGATCAGCGAGCCACCCGCCAGGGATCTGCATGGCCGTGTAGGTCCATCCAAATGCCGAAAACAACCATCCCATGGTCACCGGGTCGATTTTCAGTTCCGCCGACAAAGACGGTGCCGTGATCGACAGATTGGTGCGATCGAGGTAATTGATCACACCGGTTATAAATAAGAGTGCGGTAATGACATATCGCGTCCGGCTCGCCGACGCATAGTATGTTGAAATTGCCATAGTCTATTCCTCCCGGTCCTCCAATCACCAATTGGTGAAACTTCCATCGCCACGGCGCAGGTGGGGCGGCTCGAAATATTGAAAGTCGAGCTTGTTCAGCGCGTCTTCGTTCACCTCGATCCCCAGACCCGGAAACTGCGGTACGTCATAGGAGCTGCCATTCAACTCGGCCTGTGACGGAAAGAGTTCACGCGAATCAAAACCAAGCTGTTCGACCGGTGACGCCCGACACTCCAGCCAAGCGAAGTTGGGCACCGCCGCTGCCAAATGCACGGTCGCCGCCGTGCAGACAGGTCCCAGCGGATTGTGTGGCATCAGGTCGACGTAATGCGCCTCGCTCCAGCCGGCGACCTTCATGGCTTCGGTAAAACCGCCCACATTGCAAATATCCAACCGATTGAACTGATGAATATCGCGCTCGATATAGGGCAAGAATTGCCACTTCGAGGAAAACTCCTCGCCGATCGCGAAGGGTACATCGGTCATTTTTCGAAGCGCCTCATAGGCCTCCGGCGTCTCGTCACGGATCGGCTCTTCGATGTAATCGAGGGTTCCGGAAGGCATCTTCTGGCAGAACGAGGCGGCTTCGGCGACGCTGAGCCGGTGATGGTAGTCGATCCCCAGAACGACTTCCGCGCCCACCTCCTCTCTCGCCTTAATCATCCAGGGAGCGGTGCGCGCGATCGACTCTCGCGGCTCGAAAAGATCAAAGGAGTGTTGGCCCCACGGAACGAAGCGGATGGAGTTCCAGCCCGCATCCTTCAGGATTATCGCCTGCTCGATCATCTCGGGACCGGGATTGGCCGGCGCGGTCGCAAACGCTGGGACGCGCTCGCGATGCTTGCCCCCGAGAAGGTCGTAAACGGGCACGCCGAGCGCCTTTGCGCGAATATCGTGGAAGGCGATGTCCAGCGCGCCAATTGCCGCCGTCAGTACACGACCACCTTCGAAATATTGGCTGCGGTACATTTCCTGCCACAGAGCCCCGGCCCGCCGAACATCGCGGCCGATCAGGAACTGTTCGTAATGACGGATCGCCCCGATGACGGCATGTTCCCTGCCCGTTAAACCGGACTCGCCCCAACCATGAATTCCATCTGAAGTCGTCACCTTGACCAGCAGCTGATTGCGATGACCAACCCGTGGTGTGAAGCACTCTATTCTTTCGATTTTCATGGATATTCGTCCGTTGGGAGAATGAACTAATGTGAGTTTCGTCAAACCGTGACGCCCAGGAAGGTAGGCCGCGCCGACAACGTCGCCCTTCAACGCAAGCGAAGCAGTCAAAGGACGCCAAATGCGCTGGTGCTCTGGATCCAGCCTCTGATGTGAGGTTTGTTATCCGGCCCAGCATCGCTGCGACAGATTTCCTATAAATGTTCGCGCAGGATCGGCTCCTCCCTGGATTGCGGGTTAGACCTGACTTGATCTATCAAACCAACATCTGCGACATTTGCCGATGATTGCTTGCCCTCCCCAAGCGTTAAATGCGTTATAGATAGGATCTAGAATGTTTGCAAGCAGGAGAAGACCATGCTTCCGAAGGGCGTGATTATGGACACCGTCGAAAGGTTCGGCAGATCCATCGTGGAAGGTGATTGGCAACCTGGAGAGCAGTTGCCGCTGGAATCTGAACTCGCCTCTCGCTTCGGTGTCGGAAGAAACGCCTTGCGGGAAGCCGTCAAAGTCTTGGCAGGCAAAGGATTGATCAGGACCGCGCGCCGCTACGGGTCCCGCGTCGCCATGAAGGAAGAATGGAACGGGCTGGATGCCGACATCATCCGTTGGAAACTTAAAGATCGCAAATCGCACGCCATGTTTCGACGTGAGGTCGCGCAATTGCGGGAACTTATCGAGCCCGGCGCCGCATCCATGGCTGCTCGAAATGCGACGGCCGAAGAGAAGCAACACATTCAAGCGCTTGCAATGGCCATGCAAGATCTTCCGACGGTCGCGGCAATTGAGCAAGACATCGCCTTTCACCTCGCGGTCCTGCGAGCAAGCCACAATAGTTTGTTACTCGGCATAGGCAGATCGCTGGAGATCATGCTTCGTACCCTGTTCACGGCGGATCTGAGTTTGCACGATCGCGATCTCGTTTATGATCCGAACCCGATCATTCATCTGGCGCTCGCCAATGCCATCATGGGAGGCTTCGCGGACGAGGCCCGTCATATCGCCATGGCGATGATAGCTCGCGGCGCCGAGGGCGCGGACCGTCTCGATCATCGGTCGATTACTGCACCAGAGCCACCCGCGGGAGACCAGCCCAATCCGATCTGACTGCCAGGTGATAAGATCTTCGGATGCTCCCACCCGCTTAGAATACGTTATAGATGGGATTTATAAAGTTCGAGCACTCGTGACGATATGCGGGTCCGTCCCGTCGCTTAGCCGATCTGCGTCGAGAATCCGCGCTTGTGTGCAATCTTATCTCCAAGTGCACAAAAGGTCTTCTGCTTGTCGGCAATATTCCATCTGCTTCTTGCATTCGGCGAAGCGAGTAATTTCCATTGCGAACCGTGCATTCCTTCGCGCGTCGTAGAACTCTACAATCGTTATCTAGTCTTTTGACGCCAGATGACAGGCAATCGCGCCGCCGCCCCGACGCAGGCGTACGTCAGGGGTGACCGACTAACAGATCTCAGTCGCTTTCGGACAGGGGGATGAAAGGCACATCCTTCCGGGGGCTCAAGGGGGCTTGGTGGCTAAGATACATGACGACGATCCGGTCAGCCATGGGACGGACGACGGCAAGATTGTGGCTTATGAAGAGATAGGTGAGCCCAAGCTCGTCTTGCAGTTCATGCATAAGATTGAGGACCTGCGCCTGAACAGAAACGTCGAGCGCCGATATTGGTTCGTCGCAAACGAGAAATTCCGGCTCGCTTGCCAGCGCGCGAGCGATCGATATGGCTGTCGCTGCCCACCGGAAAACTTGTGCAAAAGCGCTTGGCATCATCGGGCAAAAGACCGGCGGTGCGCAGCAGTTCCGCTACGCGCTCATCGATCGCGTCATGTCCTTCACGCAAGCCAAACTCGCGGATTGGCTCGGCAATGATGTCGCCGACCCGCCAGCGCGGATTGAGACTGGCATGCGGATCCTAAGATCATCTGCGCCTCCATCGGGCGGCCGTCTGAGGACGGCCCGAACACGATGACGCCTTCACTGGGGCCATGGAGCCCGATGACAAGTCGCGCCACGATGAACTTGCCGCAGTCGGATTCACCCCCAAGCGCCAGGATTTGCCTCTCCGATGACGAGAGCGACATCCTGCACGACGTGTAGATAGCACTTTGGCTTGCGATCGATCATCCGGTTGAGCCAGGCAGTGGAAACGTCGAAGACACGACTCAGCTGATCGACTTCCAGCGCTTTCTCGCGCTTCTCATTGCACGCCTCCACCATGGACCAGACAAGCGATACTGCCCTCGGCCGCACCGTGCCCTTTGGTCACCATCGCCGGGCGCACCTGTCGGCAGCGCGGTCCTCCCAAATCTCTTCGTCACTCCACGTCACAGACGCTCCGCTCTCGCCACTCACATCCATCGCCATCCGCGCAATGGCGCATTGGAAAGCGTTACTGGCGCCATCACCTGAACTCAGCCTCGTCCCGGATGCTCAGTGATCGTTCGACAACGTGACATCACCCCTTGATCGGTAATCTACTAAATGCCGAAAAGCGCAGGCAGCGGACCGCGTACCACCGATCCGCTGTCGGAGCGTCCATCATTCTTTCACAGCACCGGTCATCGACGAGACGTAGTAATCGACGAAGAAAGAGTAGAGGATAACGACCGGCAATGAACCAAATAAAGCGCCGGCCATGAGCGAACCCCACTCAAAGACATCGCCGCGAACCAATTCCGTCAGTACACCAACCGGAATTGTTTTGTTTTCCGACGATTGAATGAAGGTAAGCGCGTAGATGAATTCGTTCCAGGAAAGCGTAAACGCGAAGATGCCAGCCGAAATCAGCCCAGGCACCGCCAGCGGAAGGATAATTTTGACAAGGATCTGCCAGCGGCTGGCGCCATCGACCAGCGCGCTTTCTTCCAGCTCGAAGGGTATCGACCTGAAGTAGCCCATCAGCAGCCATGTGCAGAAGGGAATGAGGAAGGTGGGATAGGTGAAGATGAGCGCAAGTCTGGAATCGTAAATTCCAAGCTTGAAGACGATGAACGCCAGCGGAATGAACAGGATCGAAGGCGGAACGAGGTAGGCTAGAAAAATCAGCAACCCGATCGAACGAGAGCCGGTAAAACGCACACGTTCGATCGCGTAGGCGCCAAAAATCGATGCCAGCAACGACAGCGCCGTCGATCCCACCGCCACCAATATCGTGTTCCAAAGCCAGCCCGGATAGGAGGTTTCAAAGAATAGGTACTTGATGTGATCGAGCGTCGGCCCCACGACCCAAAAGGGGCTATAGTTATTATAGTCGGTCAGCTGTGCGTTTGGCTTGATAGCCACTGACGTCCGATAGCACCAGCTCTTCAAGGGATCGGAACCGACGACCCGACTTTCTCTGTCGCATACATGATATCTACGCCTTTGATTTTCATTGGCTATCGCTGCGAACGACCACGGATCCCAGTGACTCGTTAAGCCAAATTTATGACAAGGCCATGCCTGTCCTGCTGCAGACGAAGGAAGAAACTGACATCTGGATGCGAGCGTCATGGGGCGAATCAAAGCAACTCACTCGACCACCTTCCGAACGATGCGCTGATCATTCTGGCGCGTAAGCCCTAAGGATCATCGATCGTTTCGAAGTCTGGCGAGCCGGGTGGAGCAAGACATTCCGCTGTGACCCGCCGGTCCTTAACTTGCGCTTCGTTCACTTCGCCTTCCGCTTCCTCAGCGCTTCATCCTTCAGTTCGATCCAGACGGGGGCGTGGTCGCTCGTGTGCTCCCAGCCGCGGACATGCTTGTCGACCTCCGCCTTCGCCAATCTTGCCGCCGCCTCAGGACTCAGCAGGAAATGATCGATCCGTAGCCCGGCGTCGCGGGCATAGGCGTTACGAAAATAATCCCAGAAGGTGTAGATGTGTTCGCCCGGATGCAGGTGGCGCAGAGCATCCGTCCAACCTTGGTCGACAAGGTTCTTGTAGGCCTCCCGGACTTCCACGCGAAACAATGCGTCGTCCGTCCAGCGTTCCGGCTTGTAGACGTCGATCTCCGTCGGCATCACGTTATAGTCGCCGGCGAGCACGACCGGAACTTCCAGTTCGAGCAGCTCGGCCGCATAGTCCTCCAGTCTCTTGAACCAGCGGAGCTTGTAGTCGAATTTCGGCCCAGGATACGGATTGCCGTTCGGGAGATAGAGCCCGCCGATGATGATCCCGTCAACGATGGCCTCGATGTAGCGGCTGTGCTCGTCTTCCGGATCGCCGGGCAGACCTTTTCTGGTGAGGTGAGGTTCCTGGCCCTTGGCAAGGATCGCGACGCCGTTCCATGACTTCTGTCCCTGCCAAACGGCACCATAGCCGGCGGCCTCGATGGCTTTGATCGGAAACTTCTCCTGCGGCGCCTTCAACTCCTGCAGACAGACGACGTCCGGCTCGGCCTCTTCAAGCCATCGGAGAAGAACCTCGAGCCGGCCGTTGACGCCGTTGACATTGTAGGTCGCGAGCTTCACGGCCTAGTCTCGGCCGATTTCCGCCTCGACCTTCTTGCGGGAATTCCCGGCGCTCTTCACGGCCTTCTTCACCGTGTCCTTTGACACGCCTTCCTTCTTCGCCTCGTAACGGACTTCATGATCCTGCCCGGCTGCGACCTTGGCTCGATCCTGTGCTCTGCCTCGCGACGTGGTTGCCATTGTTCGTACTCCTTATGGTTTCGGCCACCGGAAAACGGACGCCGATTCAAGAAGTTCCATACTCGTATGGTGCGGGAGATCCCTCAAATGAGCGCAGCGTCAGGAAGCCGCTGGGCACCCGTTGACGCACCAACCTCGTTGCTTTTCTCTCTAAGGCAAGGTGAGAAGCGCTCGGTTCATATTGACAGAGACGCTCAATCCCCCGCTCGACCCGGAAGTCCTGTCAGATCCTGAGCCCATCCCAACGCGGACGAGCACCAGAGCTGCGAGCGGGGCTTCAGCTCCTGGCGCTGGTTCACCGTTCCCAGTCTGATCCCAACTCGCTCGGCATCTTCATCCTCTCCGGTCGTATAGATGGGCGATCCACAATCAGCACAGAAGAATTGCTGCCGGCGGCGACCATTGTCGGCGGTCTTGACGTAAAGCCTGGGCGCGCCGGACGTAATCTGGAAGTGATCGCGTTGTGTGCTGACCGTCACTCGGTAAGCGGTTCCCGTCAATCTCTGGCAGTCGGTGCAATGGCAGATCGACACGTCTTGCGGGTCGACCTCGGCTTCATAAGTGATTTTTTCGCATTGGCATGCGCCATCGATATGCATGTCAGCTCTCCCTCCATTTTCACTATTTCGGACATAGAGGCTGCCCCTCACAAGTCGACATCCACTTCTGCCACTCTTGTGCCCCAACAGCAGCGTCTCCATTCCTGAACCTGTGTCGAACCACTAATTTCGCACGGTCGGACGGCTAAGCATTTCGCTCAACTCACTGTTTGCCGCATCGGAAAGGTACGGTCAAAACATGCTGGTGACCTGTCTTAATCCCCAGTTCAGATGTTCTTGTATAAATGACTGGGCTGATCGCTTCGGCGCTGATCAATCTTGCTGGCAATTACATCAAGCTTCGGAACTTGTTTCGCCGAATGTGAGACGCATTTCCGTCGCAGGCTTGAAACCAAGAGACGCATAAACCGGCTTGCCGGCTTCCGAAGCATGCAGCACGACAGCAGTACAGCCGGCCGACCTGAGATATTCAACGGCAAGCTGTGTCAGCAGGCGCGAAATACCCTGGCGGCGGTACGCAGGCTCTACGAAGACGCTCCATATATAGCCGCGCTTGTGCACATCTTGCCGAAGGACGTCCGGATAGGGGGAGAGATGAACTTGGCACGAGACGGACCCAGCAGCGGTCGCGCCGTCCAACGCGATGAATGTAGCAAGCTCGCGGCTCTGCCTACCCTCTTCGATCAAACGATGGACCTTCAACCGGGCATCGAAACAGATGTGATCCGGCGGAGTGCCGTAACTGTTCCAGATTGCCAGGTAATGCGTGATAAGGATATCATCATGCTCTGGCGTCGCCTTTAGGTATTCCATTGTTCGGCCTTTCTGTTGTGCCCCAACGTCAGCTTTCGACCGGCGCACGTCTGGCGGTCGGCGCCTCGACCATGGCGAGATAGGCGCCGGTCAGCATGACGATGATGCCAATGACGTCGGAAACGGTAACCTGTTCAGAAAAGAACAGCGCGCCGAGCACAGCGGCAATCACGGGAGATACGAAGGCATAGCTGCCCGCACGGGAGGCGCCGATATCCCGCAACAGCCGCATGTACGTCGTATACCCGACCAGCGAACCAAAGATCACAAGGAAGAACCAAGCCGTCCAGGCGCTCGTGCCCCAGTTTCCTGAAACAGCGGCCACAGCACCCGGCTCGAATATCAGTGCAGCGACCATCAGCGCGATGCCACCGACCAGCGTCGTGATACCCGCAACGAAAACCGCTGGATAGGATCGCAGCAACGGTCGCGCCAGCACCGAGCCGTAGCCATAGGTAAACGCCGCCGACGAGACCGCCAGCCCGCCCCATAGGCTCGCACCATCGAATGCTTCCGATTTCGATCCGCTTCCGCCTGCCGCCGACGGCCAGAACAGAACCACCAATCCTGATACGCCGAGCGTGATTGCCAAGATCCGCCTGACGTCGAGCCTTTCCTCCCGTAACAACAAGGCGAAACACAAAAGAGCGATGGGTGTCAGCGACATCTCTAGAACCGCGGCCGTGCCGGTGTCGATATACTGCATGCCCCAGAACAGCGGCCCGTAGCACAGAGTGATCATCAATATGCTGACGGCGATGAAGCGTATGCCATCTTCGATCTTCAAGCCTGCAGCCTCGCCCTTGATCCAGCCATAAACAAGCAGCAACAACCCTGCCGCGGTGAAGCGCGTTGCCGCAAAAAGCAACGGTGGAACGGCTTCGATGCCGGCCTTGCTCGCGATCCACGTGCTGCCCCAGATGACGCATAGCATCAGAAAGCGGAGCTGATTCCTGTTCAAACGATAGGCCATGGGGTTTCCAATTCATGTAACGGATAAATATGCCATAGACCGCTACAACTAGCTCTTGCCCAAATCGTTCCGCGATCCGATATTCCCTATGATGACGAGACAGAAAAACATTGGCGAGATCAGCCTGCTCGGCGGCCACCCCGCACTCGACTTCGTCAACACGGTCGATAGCCGTGGCGAGCGATGGGGTCCGGAGTTCTTGAACAGCTACAGCGACCTGGTTTCCTGGGCTGGGCGCCTCGAGGTCATTGATGACGAAGAGCAACGCATCCTGCTTTCGCTGGCGACAAAGTCGCCTTCTGAAGCGGAGAGGGAGTTATTCCGTGCCAGGGAGCTGCGAGAGACCCTCCATCGAATTTTTTTGACCGAAGTTGGCGACGAGCCGGTTCGCATGAAAGACCTTGAGCTGCTCGACCAGATCGCAAGGCGCGCGCAGGCGCAGCGCAGATTGGTCAACGTCGGTGAGGCGATCGAATGGCGGCAATCGCCCGCGGACCATCTGGACGCAATTTCAACTCGCGTCGGCTGGCTGGCCGCGGATTTGCTGACATCGCGACGGAATCGCCGCCCGATCCGGGCATGCGAAGGTCCGAACTGCGGTTGGCTTTTCCTCGACCACTCACGTAATGGTCATCGGCGCTGGTGCTCTGACCGGACGTGTGGATCACATGCCAGGGTGCGGAAGTTCCGGGCCGTGCGAGCCGAGTAAATGACGCGGCCACGGGCAGCAAGGTTCACGCGCAAAAGGAGATAGAGCCATGTCGGTAGCTGCAACCACCTTTTCACAATCGTTTTTTCACGGTACCCGCGCCGATCTGCGGCCCGGGGACATGATCGCCGCGGGATACCCGTCCAATTTCGCCGCCGACACGCAGTTATCATGGGTATACTTCACAGGCACAATGGATGCGGCGATTTGGGGTGCTGAATTGGCTGCGGGTGAAAAACCAGGACGCATCTATGTCGTCGAGCCGACCGGCGCCTGGTTCGATGATCCGAACGTGACCGACAAGAAATTTCCGGGAAACCCAACTCTCTCCTATCGATCGAGGGACCCGTTGCGGGTGATCGGAGAGGTCGTGAACTGGCAGGGTCATACGGCGGAACAGATCCGTCAGATGAAAGACGGGTTGGCGCGCTTAACGGCCGAAGGTGCTAACGTCATTATCGATTGACCGCTGTGGGATCGACGGTATTTCAGCGGCCGGTCGATCCCTTCCATTTCCATGCTTGCGGGGATGTCCGGCCTCGACATGATCATTGGAGCCGCGAACAGCACAGGTCTCAGGAGCGCCGAAAAAGAAGAACCAGAAGCAAGGCCCAGGGAAATATCCGCCCTCGATCATCTCGTCATCAACGTCACCAACGTAGAAGCGTCCGCCGCATGGTATGTGGAGGTCCTGGGGATGAAAAGGCTGGAGTACGGAACTGATGGAGATCGTCCTCGAACAGCTCTCTTGTTCGGCTCCGTGCTGATTGACACCTTGAACCCCGTTCCGAGTTCTTTGACTTCCATCTGGAATAAATCGACGACGCCGGGGACAACTTTGCCGTCAGCAAGCTCTTTCAGATAAGCATGTCTGGCCGGTTGGCGCTTTCCGAACCTTGCCCCGAACTCCGGCTTTTGCCGCGGCTTCGATCGCTGCTACCCCGGACACCCCTTTGCCTACGCGCAATGCGCTATCAGACTATCACGCAAGGAACCTTCGCCTCTTCTGCAGGTTCCTCTTATGCAATCATAAAAAATGCGGTTGCACTGGGCATGGTCAAAATGGCAGGGCTCGAGACCGACCTGCTATCGTTATGCAGCACGTGCACAAGTTTGGGAATCGAACGCGCAGCGGGAACAATGATGGAACGGCTGAAGCGTCTTACGCAGGGAAAGTTGTCGCAAAGCGAACTCACAATGCTAAAAGGAATATACGAATTGTAACGACACAAAGCTGGTTTGATGACACCGAATATAGCCGGGAAGGTTTCGCCGTCGGTTTGGTCGGATTATTTCGATACGGAATCGTCAAGCCCAACCAATTACAGAAAATTGCAATGTTATGGGCATACACCGAATTCTCCAAGGATATGCCCAACGCCCAACGGCTCAAGTTGAAATCGCTCCATAGCGGATGTAGCGTCCCGGAGTAGCGCTCCGCGATCGAGCTTGGGACGCCAAACTAACTTTGCGCAAGACGCGACGCTATTACTTCCCAGTTGGCAGGCTTGGTGAAAATCGGCGTCGAACGGAAAAATGCTGGTACGGACCGATCATCGTAACCCGTAACAAACGCAAACGGTATGTGCTTCATTTTCAGAAAAGCCGCCACGGGGAAAATTGTCTGTCCACGCAGATTGATGTCAAGAAGCGCCGCATCGAGACTGGCCCCGGCGCCTTCGATGGCCTCGAATGCATCCTTAACGGTGCTAACCGGGCCGACAATTTCCGCCCCCATTCGAGCCAGGGTATCGGCGGCGTCCACCGCAATGATTTCCTCGTCTTCAACGATAAGGAAACGGCACCCGCCGACAGCCTTGTTCGAGAAGCGCTCCTTAGCCGCGGTCAGGCAAAGTGCTTCCAGTTTGTCGGGAATGACCACACCTTTGCGGTACATCCGCACGACATATCGAGCGAATTCGTCGCGCTTCTCGGCGTGCGCGGTGAACCACGGTTCGGAGCTCACCCGCTCAAATACGTCCCGGACGATCTTGAGATCTTGCGAGCCTAAAATGTCACGTGACAAATCCTTATATCTGAGGCATTCACGCCCAAGTACAGTTTCATGTCTCACTTCATGAATCAACGCTAAAATAAGAGTCATCTGAACTTTGTGTCGTCATACGACATTTTATCGTGCCCAATATAGCAAACCAATCTTGGCTGGCACATCTTGGCCTCGCGTCGCGCCGGCGCGGACATGTCCTTAGTCTGGAAATCATCATCCAATTCTGCTCCCTCTCGTTGTCCATTCGACGCGTGGCGAAAAAAGATCGGTGGAATCAGGCAAATAGGGCCGGGCTTACGAAGCGTACAAGACGACGCCGTTTTCAATGTTCGCAGAGGCGCTCAAGCTTGAAAACAGATGCGCTCGTCGCCCATGAAGTGTCACAAAGACAAAGCCCGCGCGAGGCGGGCTGAGCATTGCTTTGGCTACGTACGAGCGTCGGGCTTATTCGTCCGCTTTGGTCTTGCCTGCCTTTGGACCGACCTTCGCCCGTGGGACCTTGGCGGGAGCGGACTTGACCGTCTTGGACTGCGCCTTTGCGGCGTTCAAAACCGCGGCGCGGCGGGCGCGATTTTCCTCAAGCGCTTTCTGGAAATCGAGATCATGCTCAGCATGCTGGGCGAGATCATCGAGAAACTCGGCGACTTGTCCTACGGTTTCGACGACAACGTAGCTCAACCCGTTGCCGGTGCTGAGCGCGTCGCGGCCAACGCTCACGCCAAAACCGCCTGGGACTCGCTGAAACTATGTGGACCGCCATTTCCTGAAGCCGGCAGGATCACGCTCATACTCTTCCAAATAGTTCTTCTGCTCGGCGACCCGGAGACGAAACGTCTCGACGACGTTCCGTGCACCTCCCTTGGGTTTGTCCGCCTTCCTGGCGGACCATTTCTCAATAAAATTCGTCACAACCATATGCTCCATGGTTTTGAGATGCAGTGTCGAAAGACCCTGCATCTCCCAACGGGGACCAGCCTAGTCCATCATCCATGGCAGTGACAGATCAATCATTCGCACCCGCATCCTTGATTTTTGCGGATTGGCTCGTCCGCAAAGTGATCACGACAGCATTCTTCTCCGAAATTCGACTTTCCCGGTTGCTGGCGGAGGCTTTTGCTATATCTCCTCCGAGAGGGTGAATGCGCCCGTCGCCACGAAGGAGGAGCTGCATGCCAGGAAAAGGATGGGTGATCGGCTTCGCGGATCAGTCGAAGCGGCAGTGTCGTGAGCAGCTCCGGCAAAACATCGCCAGAGCAGTCGATGAGCTCCTCGAAGACGGGTGGGAGCCCGAGTGCATAGCAGAATCCCTGCTGGAACTCGCGGATGATTATATGGACACCGTCATCGGCGGCGCGGTCCACACCGCAACACGGCGAACCCATTAGGGTCGTCGTGACGTCGATTAGCAGTGGGTATGCACGATCCGGCAGCGCTGGGCGCTTCTCTTGAGGCATTTGACGCTTTAGATTTGTGCGACCGTTTTCGTTAGATGGCCCATGACGTCTCAGCTGGACATGTTTTCGGAGAATGCGCAAGCCGTTCGCAAAGCGTCGGCACCCGGCCTGCGCGTTCGGCAGATCGGATCATCGCCCGATGAAGCCGAGATGGTGCGGATGCTGGAAGCAACCGGACGCTATCAGATCCTGAAAAAACTCGAGCCACGCGCGATCGCCCCTGCCTTAAGGCCGGGCTATCCGCTGAGGGGCGTTATCCTCGACACCGAGACAGTCTCGACGCGAGGAAGGACGAGATCATTGAAATCGGCCTAATCGGCTTCACCTTCAACGAGGACGGCGAGATCGGAGATGTCACCGGCATTTACGGCGGACTGCAGCAACCGAGCATCCCGATCCCGGCCGACGTGATCCGGCTGACCGGCATCACGGACGCCATGGTTCATGGCCAGATGATCGACATGCCCGCCGTGCGTGCGCTCATCGAGCCCGCCGATCTCGTCATTGCCCATAATGCCGGCTTCGATCGACCGTTCTGCGAAGCCTTCTCCCCGATCTTTGTCCGTAAGGCCTGGGCTTGTTCCAATACCGAGATCGATTGGAGTCTCAGGGGCTATGAGGGAACCAAGCTCGGCTACCTCATCAACCAGAGTGGGTATTTTCATGTCGGGCACCGGGCCGTCGATGACTGCTTTGCGCTGCTGGAAGTCCTGGCACTTCCTCAGGGCGATAATAATCAAACACCCTTTGCCGAGCTTTATCAGGCAAGCCAGCGCTCGCGCGTGCGCATCTTCGCGGAAAACTCACCCTTCGATCTGAAGGATCGGCTGAAGGAACGAGGCTACCGCTGGTCCGATGGCAGCGACGGCCGGCCGAAATCCTGGTGGATCGAGATCGCAGAAGAGACCATGGAAGACGAGCTTCAGTTCCTACGAATCGAGATCTACCGCTGGGAGGATGCTGACCCCCCGGTTCAGCGTCTGACGGCATTCGACCGGTTCAGGGGGCGCAGATAGATTCGGCCCCTCGCTACTACATCGGGTATTCCCGACCTTGCCGGGCCCGACTTTCAAATTACAACTGAAAACAGCAAGCGCCGGCAGAACGCTTCCATCTCACGCTCAAACCGATCAAAGGCGTCATAGACCCAAGGTTCGTAAAGCTCAGAAGCGCCACTGCTACCGCGCAAGGCACGCGATCGGAGCATCCTGAAACGCCGAAAGTCCGTAAATCGCATCACCTACCACCAAAACGGAGCTTACGAGCCCATAACATCATCAATTTGGTGGCTGTCCATCCATTAGAAACCCGAAAACTAAAGGTCCCAGCAAGTGTTGCGAATTTGACAGCCTTCATCAGCACGCGTTGGCACTTGGCCATCATGGCGTTGCAATTGATCGGCCATTTCGCCAGCTGCGCATTGGATGCATCGCACAAGGCGTCCTGCGTGCACTGTGATCTTCGAAGCCTGCATATGGTGATGGAAGAAGAACTGGGCCCTGAGAACAACTTGAGGTCAGACGAACAGAGCTTTGGTCTCCGATTGATTTCCGACGCATATTGGAAGGCGGGAAGGCCGCAGCAATTCGCGCGTTGCTGAAAGCTAAGCGGCCGCGGTCAATTCGCCATCTTCGAGAGCAGGTCAACCATCTTTCGAGGCTCGTAGGGTTTCGCGAAAAAGACACTACCTTCAGGCATCTCTCTCGCCGCCAGGGGCTGTTTGCCCGAGACCAACACTGTGGAAATCGATGGCCAGCGACGGCTCACTGTCCAAGCGAGCTCGAGGCCGTTCATGCTTCCAGGCATATCGATGTCGGTCATAAGGATCCGAGTATCGGGCGTGCGCTCGAGCAGAGTAATAGCCTCCTCCGCGTTGGTGGCTTCCAACGCTTCGAGGCCAGCTTCCTCAACCAGATCCACCGCCAGCATCCTGAGCAGCGGCTCGTCCTCGACAATCAGAACAAGTTGACGCATTGGGCCCCGCGTTTTCTCGATCGCGTCTAACCTCGGAATGGCGATCAGGTTCCCCCCTTGCGGGGATCATCGTGAACTCCGGTTCGTCGCGCTGGACCTTCGAACGATTGAATGTCCTCGCCTTTGGTATCGAATAACATCGATGGGCGACGTTTGGTAACGAGTTTATGAGCGACAGCCGGTGTGCCACCGCGATGTCCACCATATTCACGAAATCTAGCGGAGAAACCCCCGACTGGATCACATTGTATCCTCCATCGTCTCGCAACGAACATGTGAGGTCGACGGGCGGCGATGGGAACAGGCCAATGGTAAGCTCGATCCGTGTTCGCACCAGTAGACCCTCGAGCCTTCATCTATCCGGTCTTTCAGATGCGCCACGAACGAGACAGCCAGCCGTCAGCCCTCGGCGGGAGGTCACCGACCATCGACTGAGGCCATCTTCCGTCGGATCTCTTCAAGAATTAAAGATCTTTGTCTATCGTCTGAGCGATGACCGGAACCTAACGGCATTCAAAGATGTGAACGGTGCCCTATGTTAGTAGGGAGATACTTCAAAAACCGGCGATTCTCGCTTGGGAAACAGCTGGCGTTTTGACGAGTCCGCCGGCGAAGAGATGCTATCAAAAAGGCAAACGTGCATGATTTCTTGCGTTTGCCTCTGTTTTGGCGGTGATGAGAGTGGTTCAGGAGTGTTGCATGGCAAGTTCCGCGGAAGACCCCCCATTGGATGACGGACCGTCCGCGCCACCCCACGCGTGGCGGGCGAGCGTGCGGCTTCCATCAAATCCCTTTCCGCCAGCCAAGCTGATACACCAAGTGACAGCGGACGGACCCGATCCGCGTGACTGGCTGGCCGCTATTATCGATGGCTCGGATGATGCGATCATCAGCAAGAATCTAAGGGGCATTATCCAGAGCTGGAACCCAGCCGCGACCCGGCTCTTCGGCTATGAGGCGGAGGAAGTGATCGGCAAATCCATCACCATTCTCATCCCCGAGGATCGGCTCGATGAGGAGCCAGCGATCCTCGCCGAGATCCAGCGTGGCATGCGCGTCGAGCACTTCGAGACAGTGCGACGGCGCAAGGATGGATCGTTCATCGACATCTCGCTCACGATTTCACCCATCCGCAACGCGCAAGGCATGATCGTGGGCGCATCGAAGATCGCGAGGGATATTACGGAAAGGCGCCGGACGCAGGCGGAGCAAGAGCTTTTGATGGGAGAGATGCGTCACCGCGTGAAGAATCTCTTTGCGCTCGCGACAGCGATCGTCTCCATCAGCGGACGCTCCACCACGACCCATGAGGACTTGCTGGCGACGATCCAGGCGAGGCTCTCCTCGCTCGCGCGTGCGCACCAGCTCACCATGGCCGATTGGAAAGGTGAGATCGACGACATCCAGGCGATCTCACTGCACACATTGTTCGGGACCATCCTCGAACCTTACGGGGCAAGGGAAAGGATCACCATATCGGGCAGCGATCCCTCGGTCACGGGCAAGGCGATGACGCACATCGCTCTGCTGCTGCATGAGCTTGCCACCAACGCCGCGAAATATGGATCTCTTTCGGTCGCAAGCGGATATCTCGATGTAAACTTGCTGGATAAAGCGGATAGGATTGAGCTCATTTGGCGGGAAACGGGAGGGCCGGAACCATCAACTTCCGAAACCTCAGGCTTTGGCAGTCGGCTCGAAACAGCTCTGGCCGGTGCGCTTGGCGCCACCATCGAGCGCGACTGGAGACCGACAGGGCTGGTCGTTTCCATCAGCATTCCAAGGGCGGCATTTTCAGGCTGAGGAGTTCCTTCGACGTTGGGCGCCGATAGGTGTCACGATCCTAGTCGGAACGAATAGGAAGCGGAGAATTTCTGAGGGGAGCGATTGATACCGTACGTCGATCCGCGGATTTGGGCAGCCTTGATCTCGTACTCATTGGCATGCGGTTAAGGGTCTCCCACGCCTCGAACCGGCCACCGCGTATTGATGGGCACCACCCATGGAATATTCGTGATGGGGCAGCAACTCGCCCACGTTCGTATAATGGCACCAAGTGACTCCCATCGATCCTTCTCGACTTCAGGCCTGCGGCCGGTAAATTCAATGCAGGCCGGGTTGAAGTAGGTTACGACCCCTTCGACGTCAGTCACCTAAATGGCGACCGGAAACTGGTCTTGCGCCTCGCCAAGCTCCGCGATGCCCGTGCTGAGCGCATGGAAAGCCGTTCAAGAATGGTATCGATGCCAGGCGTCAGCATACCCCGCTCCCCGTCGGGCATTCGCAATACAAGCGGCTCCTGTGAAGGGACCATCACTCAAACTCCTCATCCAGCGCATCACGTACCTTCGCAGCCAGTTCCGCCGAACCGAATGGTTTTGTAATCAGTCTTACACCCTTGTCGAGACGGCCATGATGAATGATCGCATTACGCGCGTAGCCGGTTGTAAACAAGACCTTCAGACCCGGTTTAATCTCTTGCGCCTGGGCCGCGACCTGCGCTCCGGTCAGGCCCCCTGGAAGGACCACATCGGTGAAGAGCAGATCGACTCTCGCCTGTCGCTCAAGGAGGCGTAGCGCGGAAGGCCCGTCATGCGCTTCGATCACCCGATACCCGAGTTCACGAAGAAGCTCGACCGAATAGGCTCGCACATCATCGTCGTCCTCGACGACGAGGAGGGTCTCGTCATTTTGCCCTTCAGGGACCGGCAGATCAGTCTGGGGCTCGTCCGACGTATTGGCCGATGTGAATCGCGGTAGATAGATCTTTACCGTCGTGCCGTGGCCGAGCTCCGAATAGATCTTCACGTGCCCGCCGGACTGTTTGACGAAGCCATAGACTTGGCTCAGTCCAAGACCAGTCCCCCGACCGACCGGCTTGGTCGTAAAGAATGGCTCGAAGGCCTTTGCGATCGTGACTTCGTCCATGCCCGTGCCGGTATCCGACACCGCTATACAAACATACTGCCCTGCTGAAACCTCGGCGTAGGAGGCGGCGTAGGCCTCATCAATGTGGGCGTTCGAGGTTTCGATGGTCAAACGGCCACCATCCGGCATGGCGTCGCGCGCATTCACCGCGAGGTTGAGAATTGCGGCCTCAAGCTCGTTATTGTCCGCCTCCACCTGCCATAACCCAGCGGCCAGAACAGTTTCCACGGCCATGGTTTCCCCAAGCGTTCGATGGATCATCTCCGAAAGGCTCGTCACAAGGGCGTTGGCATTCAGTGGTTTTGGATCGAGTGGCTGGCGTCGAGAAAAGGCCAAGAGCCGCTGGGTAAGGGCAGCGGCGCGACGAGCGCCGATCATTGCGTGGCCCGCAGCTCGCTTAAGCCGCCCGGAATCCTCCGGCAAGTTCCGCTGCAAGATGTCAAGATTGCCGATAATGACCTGCAACAGATTGTTGAAATCATGAGCGATGCCGCCCGTCAGCTGCCCAACGGCCTCCATCTTCTGCGATTGGCGTAGCGCGCTCTCATTTTCTCTAAGCTGCGCTGTTCGTTCCGCGATTTGTTGCTCGAGGCTTGCATTCAGATCGCGAAGGGCTCCTTCCGCGCGCTTCCGCTCCTCAATCTCACGTTGGGTGGCCTGTGAAAGGTTAGCGTTGTCGATCGCTACCGCGGCCTCCGCCGCCAATCCTTCCAGGCCCCGCTCGGAGCGTTCGTTGAAGACAGCTGGCGTGGCGTGGCCAAAGAACAGGCCCCCGAGCACTTCCCCGGTGCGCGAAATCACTGGCACGGCCAGATAACTGCGCACGGGCAAATGACCCTCGGGCATCCCGCGTCGAGGCGCGCTTCGGCCATATCGCGGATCCTTCGTGATGTCGTCCGAGCGTACGATGCCTTCCCCGTTGAACGTCGGCGCGAACACTTGCGTGTTGCGCGGCATCGGGAATTTCGAAAAGGCTTCGATGGGAGCCCCGGAAAGCGTATAGAGCATATAGCTCTCACCGCGCTCGTTCAGCACATTGTAGAAGAACGCGCCGAATTCAGCGCCGGAGATGGCAACACCGGCATCGGTGACGATCTGCACCACCTTATGGAGGTCCGTCTCAGCCGCCAGGGCAGATCCCGCGCGGTTCAGCAATTCGAGCGCGCGACGCTCTTCGGCCGCGCCCTCTTCAGCCTTGCGCTGGGAGGTCCGATCGCGCAGGATCTTCACGTATCCGCTCTGCACCCCATCGGTGGCCCTGATAGGGGTCATCGCGCCAGACGCCCAAATGCGGCTCCCATCCTTGCATATACGCCATCCTTCTTGGCCGCCGCCACGGCCGTATGCCAGCGCGTCGCGCATCTCGTTTGCCAATATGTCTCGCTGGCGATCCTGGTCAGTAAACAAACGCTCCAGCGTCTGGCCCAGCATTTCAGCTTCCGTCCAGCCCAGGATGCGGTGCGCGCCTTCGTTCCAGCTCGTCACCTTGCCTTGGAGGTCGGTCGTAATGATCGCCGTATCGACCGCGCTATGGACGATTTGTCGCCATTCAGGCGCAGAAATCGCTTCTGGACCGCTGGGCGCTCCGGAATTGTTCATCGAGCTCCTCCCACCCGATGGCAACGGGTTTCAGTCTCCCCACAAAATCGTTCGCGCGTTAACGTCGAGAGCCCACTTTAGTTCCTTCCGTCCAGTTCCTTGGTGGTAGATCGGCGGCGCCATATCGTTCGCGCACCAGCGCTCCTTCTCCATCCGATATTATCAAAATTGCGATAGCCGGAGAGGCAAACAATGAAGCGGGTGTGCGATTTCCAGTCGCCGTGCTCCAGACCTGCGTCCGGGTTTGGCCCTTCGGTTATGGCGTTGAGGGACGGAACATACCCAATAAAGACTGTATAGGCGAGTTCCAGGTCGTTCGGGTGTAGTTCTCCAACAAAGGGAAGAGACGCCTCGTCTCTATGTGCTGCGCAACATACAAGAAGCCGAGCCGCGCAATCCAGCTTCCGTGCTTAGCACGAACAGCCTTTCTTCGTGAGCTACCGGACGTCAAGCTTGCGTAAATTCACCGATGATGGCCTGCAGTGCCTGCCAAGCGGTAGCGGCCGACCACGGCGTCACGTTCGTTACCCCCAGCAGCAGCCCAGGCCGGGAGCGGCTCGCATCCGCATACCAGCTCGACAGGGGTGATGGCCCCAGCCCAAGGTCGCGGGCGCGGCGAGCGATGGCGGCATCATCCGCACCATCCGGAAGACCAAGAATAAGCGCCAATCCGCCCCTCTTCCGGTCCATCAGCGCGGTGCCCGCGATGCCGCTCAAAACTTCGCTCCGTTCCGAATAGAGTCGCCGCATCTTGCGCAAATGCCGAAGGAAATGGCCCTCGGAGAGGAAGGAGGCAACGGCAATCTGGGCCATCGTTGCGGGAGCAGGAGAAAGAAACATCGCCCGGCGGAAAAGCTCGTCCAGCAGGCGGGGAGGCGCCACGAAGAAAGCCAGTCGCAGCGCCGGGCTGATCGTCTTGCTGAACGTCCCCACATGGATGACACGCTCTTCGGCGTCCAGCGAGGCGAGTGCCGGTGCAGCGCGTCCCTTCAGCTGCAATTCACCCAAATAGTCGTCTTCGATGATGAAAGCGTCTGCCGATGCCGCCCAGTCCAGAAGAGCCCGCCGACGGGTGAGCGACATTGTCATTCCCAGTGGGGCTTGCTGTCCCGGCGTTACGACCGCGAGCGATGCGTCGGGGGCGATCGCCATGCCGAACGCCACGTCGAGCCCGTCGCAGTCAACCGGGACGGGCACAACCTCTATGCCTTTCAGCGCAAGTCCGGCCTTTGCCAAAGGGTAACCCGGATCTTCAACCCACGCCTTGCATGGCCGTGCTGCGAGCGTATCGGCAATCAGGCCGAGCGCGGCGGTGAAACCTGTGGTGATGAAGACCTGCTCCTCATGACAGACGACAGAACGGGCCACGGCAAGATAAGCTGCGATCTCGCGACGCAGGGCCAGCTCGCCGCGTGGGTCCGGGTAACTGAGCGGCAGGAGCGCTGCCTTTCGGCCGGCCCGTACCAACAGTCGAGACCAGACCGTCGCAGGGAACGCATCCTGTGAAGGCACGCCGAGCTGAAACAGGCGCGGCGGCATACCGGGTGTGATCATTCCGAGCGCGTGGAAGGGATCGCGGAGCGACATGCGACGCTCGCCCGCGGTGCGCGGGGGCAGGTGCGCGCTGACCCGCGTTCCCGCGGGACCGTGACTGATCAGAAGTTGGCGGTCGATAAGCCTTTCATATGCGGCCTTGACCGTCCCGCGCGCAACGCCGAGCTGGCTTGCCAGATCGCGCCACGATGGCAGCCGCGCCCCTCCCGACAACCGCCCATCCAGAATGGCGGCCTCGATCGACTGCGTCAGCTGGTCAGTGAGCGTTTTTCCAGATTGCCGATCAACCGTTATGGAGAGGGACCGAACATCCGTGGATGGTACAGTTTTTTTGCCCAATCTTGGTCCTTTTTACTGGATGATAGCGGCCATAGTGTAGCTATACAACGGAGAGGCAAGGAGAATATCGTGCCCAAGACGATTTTTCTGGCGGGTGCCACAGGTGCTATCGGCAGGCGGCTCGTGCCGCAATTGTTGGATGCAGGATATGACGTTTTCGGGACGACACGCTCGTCCGACAAAGCGCGCGACCTTGATGCGGCCGGCGTCCATGCAGTGGTGGTCGACGTCTTCGATCGCGATGCGCTAAAGCGGGCGGTGATAGAGGCAAATCCGGATGTGATCATCCACCAGTTGACCGATCTCCCCCCGGCCGTAGACCCGTCACGAGCATCCGAATTCGCCGCCCGCAATGCGCGCATCCGCCGCGAGGGGACCGCCAATCTTATGCGGGCCGCGATGGCTGCGGGCGCCAAGCGCATTATCGCGCAAAGCATCGCCTGGGCCTATGCTGCTGGGAACGAACCCCATGACGAGTCGGCACCGCTGGATCTCGCAGCGCCCGAGCCTCGCAGCATTAGCGTCTCGGGTGTTGCGGCGCTGGAGGCCGCTGTCCTGGGAGAGCCTGAAAGGGTAACCGGTATCGTTCTGCGCTATGGGCGCCTCTACGGCCCCGCGACCGGCGCGGACTTCCCCGATGCCACGCTCGCCGTCCATGTGGACGCGGCGGCCCGCGCGGCAATGCTTGCAGTCAAGGCGGGAACGCAGGGCATCTACAATATTGCCGAAGCGAGCCCAATGGTTACCTCTGCGAAGGCTATCCGCGAACTCGGATGGACGCCGGAGTTCCGGATCTGAAGCCCCCTGAGCTATCATTGAAATCCCTGTCGCCGATGAGATACTCCATGCTGAAACCAAACGTTTATTCAATCTTCGGCTCGGTCGCGGAGAACAGCGCGATCTCGTCATCTATTTCGATGACCTTGGGAACCGTCGCCGTGCTTGCTTTATTCCTGGGCATTACCGCTTACCGGAGCGGCGAGGCCGATCCAGGCCCTGCTCAGCATCATATGTCCGAAACCTCCGATCCGGCGGCCGCCGGACGACCCCAGACCACAGTGAGGCCAATTTCCTGCGAGCCATTGCCGAACGTGCCGGGTAAGTCACTGACCGTCGCGGTCGTCGATTATCCACCCAACGCCTATACGCCACGTCATCGGCATCCTGGCTCGGTCTCGGCCTTCGTGCTGAAGGGGACCTTGCGCTCTCAGCTTGAAGGTGGCCCGGCCGGGACCTATCGCGCGGGCGAAACCTGGTTCGAGCCACCCGGAACTGCGCATCTTTTTGCAGAGAACGTCAGCAAGACCGAGCCCGCTGAGTTGCTGGCGACCTTTGTCGCCGATAGTGACTGCGGGCCGCTGGTAATACCCGATTGACGATCTCCTTTGACGTCGTTTGGATTACATTTGTCCGAGCCTCGCTTCATCAATGAATCAAGGTAATATGCCACCTGGACCCTCACGTGGCATCAACGCCGCGTATGCTAGGTTAGAAGAAGCACCGCGTTGGGCTACCATATAGCATTGCCGGCAATCGGCAGCGTCAGCTCTCTTTGGTTGTCGAAGGCGCTCGCACGTGATTGATCTCCGCATGAGCCACGACCGGCGACCTTTGCCAGATCTCAGAAGGAAGCGTGAAGATGGGGATGGTCCTAATTCCAGGATTCATGCTCGACGCCGACCTCTGGCGTGACGTTGAACCCGAGCTGGCGGCATATGGCCCAATCATCCATGCCGACCTATCGCAGGACTCGTCAACCGCTGAAATGGCGAGTCGTGCTATTGCTGTGGCGATGGCGGAAATGGTGCTGGTCGGCTTCTCGATGGGAGGCCACGTGGCCCTTGAAATTGTGCGCCAGGCGTCCGAGCGTGTTATCGCGCTGATTCTGATTGCCACCTCTGAGCAAGGCGACCGCAACTGAAACCGAAAAAATTCGAGCTCTTGTCGAGAACGGATCGCCTCGTACGTCTATTTCAAGTGAGGCGTGGAAAACCATCATGCGCGCCCGCCGATTTCCGACGACAAGCATGGGATGGCCGAATGGAGGTCGTTTCGCGAGACGGTCGGAATAGATCCAAGGAGCAGGCACATGGACATGAGCGAATTGAGACCCGCAAAGGAACTGGCCGCAAAACGTGTGAGCAAGTTCACGAACGAAACTCCGGAATACGCCGAGGCAAGGACCGCCCTGCTGGCGGAGGAAATCGAAATCCGGCGACATCTCACGAGGCTTGCGGAGCAGCGCCGGCGCCTGCCTCCAGGTCCCGTCGTTGAGAAGAACTATCGCTTCAAGGATGAGAACGGCGACGAGGTCGGTCTCGCGGACATGTTCGGTCACCACGATACACTAGTGACGTACTTCTGGATGTTCGGCCCACAGCGCGAACGGCCCTGCCCCATGTGCACGAACTTTCTTGGCGGAGCGAACGGCAACGGCGCCGACATCAAGCAACGGGTTGCCTTCAAAATCATCGGTCGCAGCCCCGTGGCACGACAACGCGCCTTTGCCATCGAACGCGGCTGGCGCGACCTGGACTTCGTCCAGACCGTCGGCGACGACTACGCCCGTGACCTAGGCCTGCTGAATGACAACGGATCTGAAAATCCAGGATTCACCGTCTACCAGAAGGATGGGAAAGATATCCGCGTCTTCTACAATGGCGAGATGCCGACCGAAGCGGCGGATCCTGGCCAGGATCCAAGGGGGGCGGTCGATATCGCACCACTCTGGAACATTCTGGACATGACGCCAGCCGGCCGCGGCACAGACTGGTACCCAAAGCTCAATTACTGAGCACGATCATTTTAGTCGTTGGTCTCATGCTACGAGTCAGAAGTCAGATGGAACGACAGCGGCACCACCTCCTCCTTTGAACCGCGGTAAGATGGATGTCGATCCAGCATGCGGGGCTCCGTGAGGCCGGATGTGGAGATCCGACCCGATCTCGTGTACCCGAGCTGTGGACCGACCGCCTGGATTAGCGCGGCGTTGATGCGCAGGCAGGTGATCATCGTTACCTTACGACGCTTGAGGGCATCTGCCAGAGGAGCTACGGGACCACGCGCCAGGTGTCGTGCTCGAGCATCGCTCTGGAGCGTTCGCCGTTGCCCGCGCCGGACGACTTAGAGCGCGCGCGAGAAATCTGGACATGGTGCATGGCCCCTATCGCACAGCGTTGGTACGCCAGTCGTCGCGGTGGAGTCTGAAGCCATGCGTTGAGTCGACAGGCAACGATCGCGAAAAACATTGTCTCGCTCTTGAATAGAATCGAACCGTCGATCTGCTTCAACCAAAAGCCAAGCACGTGATAAGGTTCTCGGTGCACCCGTTGCTGCACCTGAGCTATATCTTCCTCGGTTGTACCTGGAAGTTCAGCCCTGCCACGGATCAACGATGATCACACCAGTTCCATCGAAATCTTTGATATTCCGCGTGACGACAGTCAAGCCATGGACTAGCGCCGTTGAAGCGATCAAGGCATCAGCCTCGTTGCGGCGGTCGGGAATATGAAGATGAGCACAGCGCGTGGCGACGGCATCATCTATGGGCAGAATGCGATCCACAAATTCCGGGCGAACGCGGCTATCCATCCATTCTCGCAATCGGGCGCCTTGTGACGCATCGCGGCGCTGAACGCTCAAGATACCGCGTTCGATCTCCAGCACCGTGATAGCGGAGATAAAGAGTTCACTGGCATCCTGCGAGGCAACCCATTGCGTGACATTTGCATCTCCTTTGCCATCCCCAACCTTGCGCAGTTCGGAAACGACGTTCGTATCGAGCAAGTACTTCAAGACAGATCGACCTCGCGTGCCGCGATTTTGGCTCTAGGCGTATCCACCTCAATAGTCGAAAGGCCGGGCATAGCGAGCGCGTCAACGAGGTTCCTGCGTTTCCCTGACAAACGTTCGAATTCACTGTAGGTCATTAGGACGTGCGATGGCTTGCCGCGATCTGTGATTATCACAGGACCGTTCTGAGCAGCTTTTTTAGCTTTGCTGACGTCATGATTGACTTCTCTGCTGGACAAACTCGTCATGCTCATAGGCGAACCTCCACGTAGGTAAGTACCTACATATAGAGCGTCACTGATTTTTAAGCAATAGTACCGTCGGCTGAAGTCTTGAAGAGATTTGGCCCAGAAGGGTAAGTTCCTGATGTGGCACGGATCGGCTACGCCACGTGTGTAACGCTTTAGCCTTTCTATCAGTTTCAGGGATGAGAGTTTGCAGGAGTGGACATGAAATAAGAAGCGACCTGGGGGGACGAACAACGGCAACGCCTCTAAGTAGAGGATAGGCGAACATGATATTGTTTGGCTTGAGAGCGTTCGTCCGGACAACTGCGCGGGCGACCGCTATCTGCCCTAGGCTCTTTCTCCATCTGCGCTGCCGGAAAGAGGCGTCACCTGCATTCTAATTTATTGTCTTGCTTGTAAAGCGGCCGCTGCCTTAGGAAATATCGCTTATACAGACCGGCAATTTCAAAGAAGATGCCAAACGCCGGTGAATTTTTGTTGCACGCTTCGCTCATAGGCGAGTGATAGCTCGTCTACCGGTTGAATTTACGGTGCCACCAGCACATACCTCAGCCGAGACAAAGGCTCGCAAGCGAGGCGGCCGGGAATGTCGCGCTCAGAACACCAATGGCTGCGAGTGTCAGCCCTGCCCCGCGCCGCAGGGCCGGACCTAGCCAGCGCGCAGTTCGTGACCCAGTCAGCATCACCGCGCCGGCGGCGACAGCTGCAACGGCGGGAATAGTTGCAAGCCCGAAGCCGGTCATGAACAAGGCGCCGCCGGCCATCGAGCCGGTCAGCATCGCCGTCATCAGCGCATTATAGACCATCGCACAGGGCGCCAACCCCCAGCAGATTCCGGCAACGAGTGGTGCCGATGCGTTGAAGGACCCCGAGATGGCCGCTGGCATTTGGCCGATCATACCCATGATCCCACCGTCTAGTCGGCGGATCTTTGGCAGGATGCCGACGATCGAAAGCCCCGACCAGACAAGTGCGGCGGCGGCGATCAGCCGCAGTACCTCCTGCCCGCCCGAAAATCGCAACAGCTGACCGAATATCTCCATCGTCGAGCTGCCGGCTATGATCGGAATCTCGCCATTCACGGCTTCGACATAGATGCGGATCAGCTTGAGGCGCTCCTCTTCGGTCAGGAACGTGCCTTCGCCGGCGTGGCCAAGGATGACGAGGCTCTTCACACCGTCCATCGACGCAAGCCACTTTGCGATCCGCGTGTTCGCGGCATAGTCGACTTCGCCGTCGCGGGTGAATGCGGTCACCGGTGCTGGGCTCAAGCCTCTGAGGTCCATTGGGTGCATGGGTAGTCTCCTCCTTGCCGTCGCTATCCGATTCACAATCAGCGACAGGATCGTTAATGGGAACGTTCCCACTATCGTTTCTGATTTCGCTGGAGTCAACAGGATTTTTCAGGCATCATGGGGATCCAGAAGCAGATCAGGACTCGCCGGCACGGAAATTCCAAATGAATTCAACGGTGGAAGATAGCGCTCGTCAGACGCGCATAACGATTCTCGACGTCGCGGCCGCAGCCGGTGTTTCGAAGTCGACGGTGTCGAGAATTTTAGATGAACGCCTGCCGCGCTCGGACAGCGAAACAGCCAGACGCGTCAGAAAGATCGCCGAGGAACTCGGTTACGTCAGAGATGTTTCTGCGGCCAGTCTTCGTCGCGGCAATACCATGACGGTGGGGATTATCGTACCCAGGCTGACGGACACAGTGATGGCGATGCTCTACGAATCCCTTGCAAAAGCCTGCAGCAGGACCGGGCGGTTTGCCATCGTCGCGACTACGGACGAGAAGCCGAAAGCCGATCGCCTTGCTGCGGAGTCGCTTCTGAAGCGCGGCGTCGATGGGCTCATCTTGTCGACAGCGCGCGACGACGATGACTTTCCCGACATATTGGCGGCAAGAGGTGTGCCGACGGTTCTGGCGCTTAGAACCGATGGTCATAGTCTTTCATCGATCGGCGATGACCGGCTTGGTGGATATCTCGCCACGCGACACCTGCTTGATCTTGGTCATCGCAGGATCGGAGTCATTGCGGGTCCCTCCTATGCCTCCAGCGCGCGGACCCGCGTGGAAGGCTATTGCCAGGCCATGATGGAAATGGAGCTGGAGATCGATCCATCCCTCATTGTTCCATCCACTTTCGGAATCGAATCCGGCGCGGAAGCGGCCGAGAAAATCATGCACCTGCCGCAAGCCCCGACGGCGATGTTTGCGGTTAACGACAATACAGCCATCGGCGCACTATCAGGGCTCATGCGCATGGGTCTGTCAGTGCCAGGCGACGTCTCACTGGTCGGCTACAACGACATTCCGATTGTCAGCCATCTCTCTACGCCACTGACCACCCTGCGGGTGCCCTTCGAGCAGATTGCTGCGAATGCGCTCGATTTATTGGGAAGCGACGCAATATCGCCAGATGACCGTATTCGGGTATCGGCTCCGACGCTCATACCCAGGAAGTCGACGCGATCTGTTACACTGTAAGCTCTTGAAGAGAGTTGAAACCAGAGTCCGCTGCCTCGGATTCTCTAAGCGGTTGTAACTTCTCTGCTTCAATGTAAAGGGATGGTTCGCGACATATAGGTTCCGTTATCGCTCGACGGCAACACATTTCACCTCAGCCAGAAGTCCCGGGTGGGCGAGCTCGGAGACACCCGTCCGAGTCCACGCATAGGTTCCCTTCGGAAACAGCTCGTTTTTAACAGTCCGGAACACGTCCATGTGCTTGGACATTTCGCCGTGATAGATCTCCTGCATCCTTTTTCTTAAAAGCTTTCGGCGCGCCCATGCATTTCAAAGCTTACGCTCATTCCTCGTCCTGCCACCTGCGCAGATTCGTTTGGTCGTGATAGCCCATGCGGTCGGGCGTGGTGATGAATTCCACGGTCGTGCCCCATGGCATGCGGCAATAGCAGACCTTGTTTCCAGGACCTTTTTCGGTTGCGTAGGGAATAGCGCGTGGCGCGGTAAGAGACGTGCCACCGGCCTTTTCGAAGCGCTCGACCGATGCGTCGATATCGTCGGTGTAGACACCAAAGTGCGTAATGCCGAAGTCGCTCGCCCGAACCGGCTGGGCTTGTTCGGGGCCATGCATTTCGAAGAGTTCAATGTCCGGTCCGGTTCCGATCTTGACCATCGCCTGCGCACGCACAACCGTTCCAGGGAGAGCGCCAGTGGCCCGCTCGAATTCGGGTCCTTGCCGCGGTGGGTCCTGCGGTCCAAAGGACTGATAGATTACTTGACCGCCAAATGCTTCCACCAGGAACGATTTTGCTGCTTCGATGTCAGGCACCGTGATGCCGATGTGATTGACGCCGCGAACTTTAGGTGCAGTCATGATAGTCTTCCTTTCTCATTTATTCGATCGAACGCGATCGGGCGCAACTCGCCCGCAATGGCGCCATCCCCCGCCTCACGGCGGGGCGACCGCAGTTTTCAATTGGCCTTGAGAAAATCGATCAGAGCGGCCGCCACTTCATGCGGCCGCTCGTCCGCGACATAGTGGCTGCACCGCTCAATCGAGCCGCCCGTCACATTGCTGGCGAACTCCTTGAGCATCGAGACCATATGCGCACCGAAGCGCTGCTCGCCCCCGAGACCCAGTACCGGTATCTCGAGCGGCTGCTTTTTGTACTCCAGCGCGGCCGCATGGTCAGCGGTGAGGGTGCGATACCACTCCATGCTAGCTCGCGTGCGGCCCGGGAGAGCCATCGCCTTGGCGTAGATCTCGACGTCCTCCGGATTGAAGGCACTGTGATCGTAGAACCGCTCCGCCATGAAGGCCGAAACATAGTCATATTCACGGCCATGAATCAGGCGCTCGGGTAGATCCCGGTTCATATGGAAGCTAAAGTGCCAGATCCTCGCTGTCATCGCCTCCCATTGTGTCCAGCCGGGAAGGGGAACGTCGAGGACGGCCAGGTGGGTAACAGCCTCTCGATAGATTGCGGCCAGCCGCAACGCCACCATTCCGCCAATGTCATGGCCGCACACGGCGTAGCGTTCATGCCCAAGTGCAACCATGACCTCGTGCGCGTCCCGCGCCATCGTCGCCTTGTCATAGCCGTCAAGCGGGCAGTCGGAAAAACCCGCGCCGCGCAGATCCATGGCCACGACGCTGAAATGCTCGGCCAGCAGCGGCATCACGTGATGCCATTCCCACCACGTTTCCGGCCAGCCGTGAAGCAGAAGGATCGGTGAACCGGAGCCTCCCGTGACGGCGTTGATCTTGATGCTATTCACTGGCACCAGCTGCTGGGTAAACCCCTTCAAAGTTGCGATCATGATCCCTTTCCAATCGAGGTTGACATTCAAACAGAGCTTGCGGCCAGCGCTCAGGGCTGGTCGAAATCGGTCGCGATCGTGATGTCGCGCCAGGCGTCGATATCGCGGCGGAAGGAAGCCAGCTTGCGCTCAGCGATCGAATGCGCGATCGGGCCGAGCGGCAGATGAAGCGGAGCGTTGTCAGCATCGACTGCCTGCAGGATCACCGCGATCGCCTTGTCGGGATCGCCCGCCTGATTGCCGTTGTTGGTTTCGCGATAGTGCTTGCGCGAGCTCGCGGCGTATTCCAGCATCTCCTTGGCCGCTATGGTGATCGAACGACCAAGGAAATCGGTGCGAAACGGACCAGGCTCGACGATCAGCACGCGGATGCCGAACGGCTTCAGCTCGTCAGCGAGCGCTTCGGAAATCCCTTCCACGGCGAACTTGGCGGCATTGTAATATCCGCCACCGCCGCTGCCGGCGATGCCTGCGCCGGACGACATGTTGACGATCGTTCCGCCCGAACGTCGCAGGACAGGCAGAGCGGCTCTGGTGGTTTCGATCAGCCCGAACACGTTCACCTCGAACATCGGCCGATATTCTTCGGGCGTACCTTCCTCGATCGCGCCGAACAGACCGTAGCCGGCATTGTTCACGAGCACGTCAAAACCGCCGAATGTCTCGACCGCGTTCGCGACCGCTGCCTTGGCTGCCGCCGCATCCGTCACGTCAAGCGGCAAGGTGATCATGCGGCCGGCGAAAGGCTCAGCCATTTCTCCAATCGTTTTGACATTGCGGGCCGTCGCGATGACCCGATCGCCGCGCTGTGCCGCAGCAAGCGCGAGCCGCTGGCCAAAGCCGCTTGAACAGCCTGTGATGAGCCAAGTCTTCATTGGTTTGTCTCCGCGTTGGTTTCAGGTAACGCCAAGCTATCGACGCCACGAACCGTCATATCGGCCATGATCGACCAATCCTTTTCGCCGAGGCCCGCCAAAACGGCTTTGTCGAGCCCCTCGCGGATAGCTTCGAGCATCGGGAGCGTGCGTCCGATCTCGTTGCTGGCCTCAGTTGCCAGGCGGATGTCCTTGAGTGCGAGCTTGGCCTTAAAGCCGGGCTCGAAGGACCGTTCCGTGATCTGCGTGCTGTAGCTCTCATAGGCGCGGCCCGAGAACAGGGTGCCCAGGATGAGTTCAAAGAAATCCGCGCTGTCGAGGCCGACGCTCTCGGTCAGCACGACACCCTCCGCCATCGCCTCGATAGCCATGGCGATCATCATGTTGCAGGCGAGCTTCGCCGCATTCGCCCGAGCGGGGTTCTCCCCCAACTTCCAGACCTTTTTGCCGAGGGGAGCGAGCAGCGGCTCGATCGCGGCAATTGCATCGGCCTTCCCGGCCGCCAGGATGTTAAGCTGGCCACTCGCCGCTACGTTCGGTCGTCCGAGAACCGGTGCGGACACATAGCCAAGGCCCGCCTCTTCGTGCAGCAGCTCCAGTTCTCGCGCGAAAGCGACCGAGATCGTTGATGTGACAACATGGGTGGTCAGCCCTGGTTGCGCGCTTGCGAGCAGGCCGGCATCGAGGATCACCTCTCGAATGGCAGCGTCGTCTGATAGCATCGTAAAGACTGCATCAGCCTGGAATGCATCCGCCGCGAATTCGACAAGCGTCACCCCGGGGACACTATCCCGGGCGACCTTGCTACGGTTCCAGGCCCAAACGTCATGGCCTGCCTTCACTAGGTTCAGGGCCATTGCCGAGCCCATACTGCCGAGACCGATAAATCCGATCTGCATGTTCTATCTCCTGTTGTTCGGATGAGAGCTGGCGCAGGGTCGGACCCAGCCGCCGGGCGATCGTCAGACCGAGACCTGCGCCAATGAGTTGGCCGATCGCGATGCCGAAACCACAGGAGTGGCTTCGGCGCATGGGTCACGAAACATCCGCAGCCCTGAGCCTGAACATCAAGGCATCGGCATCATTTGCTCGCCGCTTCGGCGATGACGTCGGCGACTTCGCGCGGGTGCGAGATATAAACCGCATGGCTGGCACCGGGCACCTCGGTGACCTTCGCACTTGCCCGCTTGTACAGGGATCGCTCCGCCTCGACGGCGACAGCCATGTCCAGCCCGGCCACGATGCCGTAGCTCGGCTTGGTCTTCCAGGCCGCGTGTTGCGTCTTGGTTCCGAGGATCTTCGCTGATACCGGCACCTGCGAGTTAGCCATGAAATCCGTCTCGGCCTTGGAGAGGTCAGCGGCGAATCCCAGCCGGAACTTCGCTGGATCGAACAGCAGGAAACCGTCTGACGTCGACTTGAACGCGTCCGCGGTCGGACTCGGCCACTTCTCAAACAGATCGCCTACGCTCTCGCCAACATCCGGGACGATGGCCGCGACATAGACAAGTGCCGAAACCTTTGGGTCGACGCTGGCTTCGGTGATGATTTGACCACCATAGCTGTGGCCAACGAGGACGATCGGCCCATTTTGCTGCTCGATAGCGCGGTGAACCGCCTGAACATCGTCCGCCAGCGAAGTATTCGGTTCCTGGACGACCGTGACTTTCAAGCCTTTGGCCACCAGGCGCTCATAAACGCCCCTCCAGCCGCTGCCATCGACCAACGCGCCATGGACCAAAATCACATTTTGGGCCGGTTGCGCGAAAGCGGACGGCGCGCCGAACACCACTGCAAGAGCCGCAGCACCGAGATAGAGAGACTTGAGGGACATTTGCCGTTCCTTCCGAAGGACATGAGGTGATACACGAGAGATGGGCCGATGGGCCGATGGTGGGAATCTAGGTGCTTAGATTTGTTCTTTAAGTGACAAAAATGTATTCTCGACGTTCAGTTTTGTAAGGGTGCCGCGATGGAATGGAGTGACGTCAAAATCTTTCTTGCGGTTGCGCGATCCGGCACGCTCGGCGGCGCGGCGCGTTCTCTTCAGACAAGCCATCCGACCGTCGGCAGGCGCCTGCGCGCACTTGAGCAGGCGATCGGCCACACGCTCTTCCAGCGGACCGCGGACGGTCTTGTCCTGACCGAAGAGGGCCACGGGATCATCGCGCTGGCGGAGCAGATGGAAGAAGGCGCGCTGGCCATGGAACGCCGGCTTGCGGGGCAGGAGCAGAATCTCAAAGGCAGTCTGCGCGTTTCATCAGCCGACTGGTTCGGGGCCTACGTGCTGCCTCCCATACTGGCGGATTTCTCGAACGCCTATCCCAATGTCGATGTCGAGATCCTGACCGGCACGCGCCTGTTCAACCTCGCCCAGCGCGAGGCCGACGTCGCTTTTCGTATCGTCCCGTTCAACACCGCCGATGTCGTTCAGCGGCGCCTCTTCAGGCTTGAATACGGCGTCTACATCGCCGAGGAATCACCTGATCCTAAATATGGCGATGGGGCTGGCTTCCGGCTGATCACCCACGATACGTCGACAGGGCAGTTTCCCGATATCGCTTGGCTCACCGAGAGCTTCCCCAACGCGAGACCGGTCCTGCGATCGAACAACCGTAACGTCCAGGGCCGCATGTGTCGGCAAGGCGTCGGGATCGCCGTCCTGCCCCGCGTGGTCGGCGATCAAATCGCGGGTATCCGCAGACTGGAACTGCCGATGCCGCCGCCGGCGCGAGACATCTGGATGGGATATCACCGGGACCTACGACGTCTTCAGCGTCTTCGTGCGTTCATCTCGACGGTATCGAACCATCTCGTGAGCGCGACCGCATGATGAGCAGCCCGGAGATGATTCAAGACTGCTCGAAAATAGGCCGATCGGTCGCCGCTTGCGATTGAGTTAGCCGCGCCTGTCTACGAAATGGTGCAACCGACGCCCGGTTCGACCTCGAGTTCGACTTTGAAACGCGTGCCGCCGAGCTAGGCTGCAGTGGGTGTCGAAGCCATTGCGGTATCGTCGTGTCGTTCTGTCCGTGTACAAGCAAGCCGCGGAATATCTTTGCTGGCTGGAGGTATCGTCTACGGCGGCAGGAGCCCGCCAAATGAAACCACGAGGCAAGGGACCACCATAGTGGAGGTGGAGCGGGCAGCCCGGCGTCTTATAGCCACGGTCTTCGGCCTGCTACTTATTGAGCTCTCGTCGCCACTGTCCTCTGGTCTGACCGTTCGCGGACAGATTTCCGCTGCACGAGGATGATACCCGCCACCGTCATGCCGCCACCAATAAGATGGTAGACATACAAGGTCTCGCCGAGAAAGATGGCCGCAACGATGGCGGTAAGTATCGGGATCAGGTTCATGAAGATCGCCGTGCGGGCCGCGCCGAGATGCTTTACCGCCGACATCCAAACGAATGGCGCAAGGATTGAACCGGGGATTGCCGCGTAAAGCACCATGGCCGTATTTGACAGGTTCAAACCGGATGGGGCCGACAGCAGATAGCTTGGGACGAGCAGCACGACCGCGGCACCGATCTGCACATAAATCGACGTCCAGGTGGCAAGCGGAATGGCCCAGCGTCTCAGAAGAATGCCGTAAGCGGCATAAGCCAGAACCGCGACCAGCATCATCGCATCGCCGCGCCCCACTCCCTCCGACAGAAGCCTCGATGGATCGCCGTGGCTGAGAACGACAAAGATGCCGGACAAGGAAACAACGCCACCGATCACCGCAAGGCTGGAGGGCCTCTCATGGAAGAAAACTGCGCCGAGGATCAACGTCAGCAGCGGCACGAGCGAGAGCATGATCGCCATGTTGGTGGCCGTGGTGAATCCGGCGGCGTAATATCCGAGGCCCTGGCATGCAGCCATGCCCAGCAGGCCGAGCAGGATGAGCTTGGGCAAGTGGGACGCGATTGTCCGACGCTGGCGCCAGGCATCCCGTCCGACCAGCGGCGTCAAGATGACGAATGCGATGAACCAGCGCTCGAACGCAATAGTGCCGGGCGCAATGGTGCCTGCGGCCAGCTTGCTGACGATGGTATTTCCCACCCAGATGAGGACTGCCAGCAACGAGAAGAGCAGATATTTGATAGGCATTTCGAGCCTCCTTGTTCGTATCGGCTCCTGCCTAGCAAAAGTCTTTCTTGCGATATATAGCGATAAAAGGACATTGAGTTACGACGATAGGACGAAGGATGAAGACTGTCATTCCTGTCGGCAAAGATCCGGCGCCTCTGTCATTCCGCACGGAAAGCTATGGGGCCGGTGCCGTCTTTGAGGAGAAAAGGCAACCCTGGTGCAAGGTCGGTTATGCTGTCAGCGGCGTAATGGAAGCGCGGGTTGAGGGAAGGCGTTTTCTCTGTCCGCCTCATTACGCAACATGGATACCCGCTAACGCGTTACACGCCTGCCATAACCGTGAAAACGTTAAATTCGTCTCGATTTATATCGACCGCGATCTCTGCGTCGGCATGCCCGAAACAGCCTGCACGCTCGAGCTCAGCCCACTCATCAAGGCGATCCTTGCTGATTTTGCCATACGTGGGATAACGGTGCCGGAGACGGATGCGGATCGGCGGCTTGCATTCGTCCTGATCGATCAGTTGCTGAACGCGCCAAGGCGCGAGAGCTTCCTGCCCGTCTCGGGCGACGATCTGCTGCAGCCGCTGATCGACGCGCTGCAGGCGGATCCGAGCGACCGCCGCTCCCTATCAGAATGGGCACGATCTCTTCAAACCACGGAAAAAACCCTATCACGCCGATTCAGCGGACATCTCGGCATATCGTTCAACGAATGGCGACAAAGGCGGAAGCTGATTGCTTCGCTGTCGCTGATCGAAGACGGCAGATCAGTGCAATCTGTCGCAAAGATCCTAGGATATAACAGTTCTTCCGCGTTCATCACTATGTTCCGGCGACAGACCGGAACGAGCCCAATGAATTTGCGACCTACGCTATACAGGAAGATCAGCGCTGATCGCCGCAATGCACTTGGCTCTTGAAAGGGTCTGAACCTGCGGTCCCTTCAACTACTTTGTTCCATTTCAATGAGCTAGTATGGCAGGCAGCATCATCTGACACCGTCGTGCCAGAATCTTCTGCAGTTTTCAAAAACACCAACTGTGGCGCTCGCTCTTAAAGCGCTCGTGGCAATGCTTCCGCCGTTTCCATCAAGTTGCGGGGGGCGCAGACATACATGAGGACGCCGGCCCCCCGCAAATGCCATCTTGGACATTTCCGATCCGGAGTGCCTACGACTTGACGGATCAAAACGCTTTGGCCACATGTCGCTTGAGTCTAAAGATTTGAAAAATGATGAAGCGCTATTAGCCATTCGTCTTCCGTCTCCACCACGACGAAAGATGAGCGCACCCTGTTGCGCAAGATTGTACCGTCCAGATGGTGATTCACGATGTTGCCGAAACCCTGCGCTATGAACACGCCCTTACCCAGAGAACGGATATTCTGATCCACTAGGGACAGCGTAACACCCCGGAGGCTACCTTCGTAGCTGCCGAAATACTCCTCGACCTCCGCGCGGCCGACATAGAGCCTCGGGAGCAGGCCGAAAAAAACGGCGTCGCTCGTGTAGATCCGAGCAAGCGCCTTGCTATCCCAGATCGCCGCGGCGTCGTTCCACCGCTGCTGTATCTCATTGAGGATCATATCATGCATTTGAAAACAGGAGCTCCGAGACGGAAGCCTTGCGACGGCCATCGTGGGTTATTTTCAGGTCGAGTATGAGGGTGGCGTGGCAATACGCCAGTGCACGGCGGCCACGCCTACCGTCGGGGGATCTCCGCCGACGGTATCTTCTTGTGCAGATCAGTCGTAGTATTCCACGGGCGCCTTCTTGAAGGTCTGCCATGTTTCCATGTCGTGGCCGGGGACGACGACCGCGTTTTCCTTCTCAACGATGCGGCGCAGCCTGCGCACGGACGCGGCGGCTTCACGCGCCGAGGTCAGAGCGCCGGGCAGGCATTTCTCGTTCCAGTGATCCATCGTGTAGGCCGCGTCAATCGCCAACAAGATTGGACCACTGTTAGGTAAGCGGACCATGATGGACTGGTGGCCGGGCGTATGACCGGGCGACAGGAATGTTTGCACGCTGCCGTCGCCGAAGACGTCGTACTGGTCCTCGTCTTCCATAACGTCCCAAGTGATGCCGTCCTTGGTCAGGTCCTTCTTGATGTAGCCGCCCTGCATGAACCAGTCGGCGGAGAAAGCCCAGTCGATCTCGCGGCGCTGCACCAGATGGCGAGCCTTGGGGAAGTTGCCACAGGCGCCCGAGTGATCGAGATGAAGGTGAGAGTGAAGCACGAACTTGATGTCATCAGGCTTCATGCCAATCATAGCAAGCTGGTTCACGCAGCCTTCCGACTGATCCATGATCGGATAGTACTTCTTGGTCGTATCGCCCCACCAACCTTCCGGATCGACTGCCGCCTCGACGGCCGTGCCGCCATCGATGACGATATTGCCCTTGGGATGAACGATCAGATACCACGGTATCGGCGTGAAGAACGGCTGCTGACTATAACCGAGCTTGATATCGACTTCCTTTTGCCGGATTTGTCCTGTCTGGAACATATAGAGCCTTACATCAGTGCTCATGTCGTCTCTCCTCCTCTGATGGAAAAATGCAGTCGCTTAGCGGGCGCTTTCAATTTGCCACTCAACGTTACCGCCAGTAACTCATCGTAGGTCCAGCTGGTCTTCGGTGCCTCCGCAACGCAATTGCCGTCGTGGATCACCATCACGCGGTCAGCCAGAGTCAACGTCTCTCGCAACGAAGATGAGACCAGCAATACCGCAGCTCCATCCTGTGCAAGTTGAAGAATGATTTCGTAGATTTCCTTGATCGCCCCCACGTCGACGCCGTTCGTCGGTTCAACGATAATGTAAAGCGATGCGCCAGCACTCATCCATTTGCCGATGACCAGCTTCTGCTGGTTTCCTCCGGAAAAGAAGCGAACTTGGATGGCGGAATCACGCGGGCGCACAGCGAGCTGCTCCATGACGCTATCGGTATATGTTTTCATCACGCGTGGACTGATGGCCAAAAACCGCTCTAGTCTGCTCATGACTGGAAGGCAGATGTTTTCAGCCGCCGAAAGCGATGGAAAGAGAGCTTGCTTGCGCCGGTCTTCTGGAACGAGGGCCACACCTGAGCGACGTGCAGCCATCGGCGTTTTGACGTTGATAGCCTGTCCACGCAGGCTGGCTTTGCCTGTATGGCGGATAACGCCCCCAAGTGCGCGTGCGACATCTTCCATGCCGCCGCCCACCGGCCCGGTAATGCCAAGAACCTCACCCGCCTGGACCGTAAAGGACAGCGGCGACAGCTTGGTGGTCGCTAGATCTTTAACCTTCAGTAGGATCTCAGGGCGAACTTGGCGGCCATAATTGTAGATGGAAAGTTCGGCGCGGTTGCGATTCACCATCAGCTCGGTGACACGGTCTTCCGTCACCTCCCCTCGGTTCAGTGTGCCGGAGACGGCTCCGCCCCGCAAGATGGTGGCGCGGTCACAAATCTCCTGCACCTCCTTGAGGCGATGAGAAATATAGACAATGGCAACACCCTCCATCTTGAAGCGTTCGATGATGCGGAAGAGAACTTCCGATTCTGCGGCAGAGAGGCGCGCCGTCGGCTCGTCCAGCACGATGAGCTTGTAGCGCCGATGAAAGAGGGTCGCGAGTGTGACGAGTTGCATCTCCGCTGCTGACAGCGTCCCGGCAAGACGGCGCACATCAAGATCGATGCCCATCAAAGTGAGAATCCGCGCTGCCTCATCATGGATTTCTCGCCCGCTGATGCCAATCCGGCCCGGCTCGTTGCCGAGAAGAATATTCTGCCCAACGGTGAAGCTGAGCACAAGCTCGGCATCCTGATAGACGGCGCCAAGACCTAGGCGATGTGCTTCCGGTGGACTGGAAACCCGCACAGGAACGCCGTCGAGCAGAATTTCACCGGCGGTTGGCGAATAGACGCCGGTGAGAATCTTAATCAGCGTCGATTTACCTGCGCCGTTTTCGCCAAGCAACCCGTGTACTTCCCCAGCGAGAAAGTCGAGGCTCACGCCTTTGAGGGCTTTGGTACCGGCAAATTCCTTCTCGATATTTTTCAGTTCGACGAGCGCCGTCCCGGTCATGATCTTGCCCTCAGATAAACTTCAGATGGACTTCTTCGCGATTGAGAAGCGCGTTGGCACCGACCGCGATGATGAGAACCGAACCTTGGAAGATGTGGCGGGCGGCAAACGGGAACCCGACCATGTTCATGCCGGAGTCCACCATGTAGAGGAAGAAGACCCCGATGAGCGTCCCGAGCAAGTGCGGCTTTCCTTTACCCAAGACCGTTGCACCGAGGAAGACGGCAGCAAACGCCTCCAGCAGGTATCCCTCCCCACCCACGGGCTGTGCAGATGAAGAAATCGACGTCACGAGGACCCCGGCAATCCCGGCCATGAGAGCGGAGAGAATAAAAGCAAGGATGACCCACCGATACACATTGATGCCGGAATAGAACGCTGCCACGGGATTATCGCCGACCGCTGCAATGTAGTGGCCGATACGTGTACGTGACCCGGCGATCAAAGCGACAAGGAAGACGGCAAGCAGAATGAGGACAGGGACGCCAACCATTCCAAGCTTGCCCTGCCCAAGATAGAGGAAAGCTGATTCGTCATAGCCGACAGGCACCTGATAGCCACCGGTGATGAATATGTTGATGCCCGACAGCACAAACATGACACCAAGCGTCACGACGATACCTGACAGTCTCCCATAGGTCACGAGAAGACCATTGACCGCCCCTATCAAGCAGGCCGCGAGAAGCGCAACGCCAATCGCCACCCAAGGCCCAAGGACCGGGATTAGAAAAGCGACAACGATCGATGACGTTGTGACGGTCAATCCAATCGAAAGGTCAAAACTTCCTGCCACAACGACCCATGTCAGTCCCAGTGACACGAGCGCGCTAACAATCATTGAAAAAAGAATATTATTCAGGTTTGAAAATGTCGCGAAGTAAGGCGACGCCAGCGAAAAACCTGCTCCGGCTGCAAGCAGCACGACGATCGTGCCCCACCGTCGGAGGAACCGCATTGCCAACGATTCCTTTCGCCCCGCAACCTGTGTTTTCCGAACGATTTTTTCGCGCTTCGTCGTATTGGCGGTATCATCCAGCTCAGCTTTCGTCACTGTTCTATTCCAGTCGTTCTTGATCATTGGAAGGCTCATTTGGCCAAGTGCCGAATTGGCCGCCTTGTGTTTGGTGCATCCGGGTGCCGATGTGGCGAACTCGAAATGTTGCTTGCCACGTGCTACATCAGCCATTAGCCACCAAACTGCTTGAGCAGCGCGATCGCTTGTTCATCCCAGCTTTTGAGTTCGGCAAGGGCCTCAGTCGCCTGATCAGGTGTCTTGGAAATGACCGGAATGCGGTAGACGATATTTGGCACATCCTCGCCACGCGCCAGCTTAACGGCCAGTTCACCGGTCTTGCGACCGATTTCGGGGAACGGAGAATCGCAACTGAAGACGACTGGGACCTGCTTGGCGGCCCAGGCTTCGAGGAACTGAGTCGAGAGGTAGTGGTTGAACAGAGGAACGTCATCGCGATTCATCTGCTTTAGCGCCTGGCCGGCACCAAGAGTGAATGGCCACCACCACGATATGAAACCCGCCAAGGAGCCCGGCTGGGGATTGGCCTGCAGCAGGGAAAGCATATTTTTGCGACCAACGGAAATTTCGTCCGTCGTGCCCTGTCCCCCGTCGATGAAGGGAAGAACCTTCATGCGCGGCTCGTAGCGGCACATCAGCTCGAGCATATCGACTTCCATGTCGAACGGCGTGAAGTAGCCACGCTGCTCGGCGGTCTGGGCGAAGGTGCCCTGACGCTTGCAGTAGTTCTGCACGAAATATCCGAGCGTGGTGGCGGTGCCCCACACGTCGTCCATGACGGCGGGGGAATCCTTCACCGGGATCGTAAAGCCGACGGTCTTGATGCCGCGCTTATGTGCCTCGTCGGCGATGTAGGCCGTCTCGGATTCTTGGGAGTAAATACCCATGACGAGAGCGTCGATGCCGCGATCCAGCAATGCACGGGAAGCGGCCTGCTCGCTTGCCTTGGTCGGCTCGCCACGAACTGTGACGACCTCGCCACCGGCATCGAGCACTGCCTTGACGATTTGCCAGCAGCCGCGACGCCAGGGCTGGTTGAACGGTCCATAAGTCAGCGGCACGCCGATGCGCACCTTCTTGCCAGGTACCGGCGGCGTGATTTCGTCGGCACTTGCCAGCGTGGCGGTACCGGCGAGCGTGGCGCTCCCAATTACGCCGACGGCTCCCTTCAGAAGGGTACGACGGCTGAATTCCGCATATTCGGTGGCTTCCTGCGCCAGCCCGCGCAGCCGTTTCACGTCGTCAAAAAAAAAGCTCATGCATTCCTCCCTTTTTGCTTAGCTCACGCGAGAAGCCCAACGCGTTCTCCCTGGACAAACTGAGTCCCGGCAGGGCGCGCGTTGCCGGAAGCGTCTTGCCTGAATGACGCTCCTTCCCTGCTTCGCTCGACCGGATAACCGTCGCGGCGGCTGCTCAGCCACCCTCCTCTGATGGATAGAGAACCATATAACCTGGTTGCCTGACAAGTACTTTCTGCTATTCTTGCGGAAAAAGATGCAGTAGGGCAGTGGCAGGAGGCAAAGCCTGTTAAAACCACTCCGGATGGCAGAGTCGGGGAAAACGCTCGGAGGTGCGCATGGTACTAGATCACAGGGTAACACGCGGCCCTTCGCTTGTGGATTCGGTAGCCGGCCGTATCCGTGCCGACATTACGTCCGGAACTTACGCAAAGGGCGACAAGCTTCCGACGGAGCGTGTTCTTTCGGAGAAATACGGCGTGAGCCGGCCCATTGTGCGTGAGGCGATCGGCACGCTCAAGCGCGATGGTCTGGTCGCAACGCGTCAAGGGCTCGGAGCCTTTGTCATCGAGACGAAGGAGGTTGCGTTCCGGTTGGCAGGCGTCGATCTGACGGATTCGCTGGATGTCCAGAATGTTATCGAGTTGCTGATGGCGGTTGAATCCGCTGCAACGGCGCTGGCAGCAGAGCGGCGTACCGAAAAGCAGCTTCGAGAGATCGAGCGTCGGCTGAACGCCATCCAGATGGCATTCGACAACGGTGCAGCCGGCATTGAGGAGGATCTGGCGTTTCACCGGGAGATCGTCGATGCATGCGGCAATCCGTACTTTCGGGAGATGTCGGACTTCCTCGAAACCCATGTCCGAAATTTCATCCGCAAAGCCCGTGCCAGCACCCTGCGCAACGCCTTGCTCGAGCAGGTGCAAGGCGAACACATCGCCATCTACAATGCAATTGCCAATGCCGATGCGCAGGGCGCGCGGCTTGCCGCAGAGAACCACCTGCGCGGCGCCGCCACCCGGCTGACCTTGCTCCTCAAAGGGGTAGATACGGAACATCCATCAAGAGAAAGCACCCGCTAAAGGCAAGGAATCGGCCGACATTGCAGCTGCCCGAAGCGGCGGCTACAATGGTATGGTGACTATCACCGCCTTTGCTAGCAGCCGGCTCTCTGGCAGTATTGCTGAGACTCGCGCAGTAAAGGCTTTTCATCCCGGAAATCCTCCGAGATGTCGCTGCTCATGATCGTATGAACACAAATACGGCCGCAGCCGAAGCGAGAAAGGTTGCGACGGCCAGCCCGACCGAAATATGCATGCCCTCGACGAAGGCGGTCGAGCCGACCGCCCCGATAATTGAGCCGAAGAGCGCAACACCGATAGCACCGCCGATCTGACGGGCGGAATTGAGGACGCCCGCTCCGATACCGGCGCGTCCGGTCTCGGATTCCGAGATCGCCGTCGTCATGACCGAGGGAACGATCAGAGGAATGCCCCCTCCGGCGATGAGAAAGACAGGGATGATTGTCGAAAACGGTGTAGCCGCGTGGATCGACAGCATTGCGGCGTATCCTCTGCTTGCGAAGGCCTGCAAGCATGATCAGACGGGAGCCTCTAGCTCCGATCAATCGACCGGCCACGATGTTGACCACCATAATGATGGCCGTCATCGGCGCGAAGGCAAGTCCCGTCTCGAAGGCAGACCTGCCTTGCACGATTTGAAAGAACAGGCTGAAGACGAAGACCAATCCGTAGAAGGCGAAGTTGACAACAGCGCCGACCCATATCGCCGTGGAGAAGGCCCGGCTTCGAAATAAGGTCAGCGGCGTCATGGGATGTTTCGTCACCCTTTCGATGCACAGAAAGACGATAAAGAGAAGGATACCCGCAAGCAGAGCTCCGCCGACCCACAGATTGCTCCATCCAAGATCTCCGGCGTGAGTAAGTGCGCCCGTGAAGCACGCGAGCGCGATGGCGGCGACGAGCTGTCCGGCGATGTCGATGTCGCGCCGTTCGTACCTAGGCGAGGATGGAGCGAAGCGAGAGGCCAGCCAGGTTCCTATGATGAAGCCGAGATGGTGCGGATGCTGGAAGCAACCGGACGCTATCAGATCCTGAAAAAACTCGAGCCACGCGCGATCGCCCCTGCCCTAAGGCCGGGCTATCCGCTGAGGGGCGTTATCCTCGACACCGAGACAGTCTCGACGCGAGGAAGGACGAGATCATTGAAATCGGCCTAATCGGCTTCACCTTCAACGAGGACGGCGAGATCGGAGATGTCACCGGCATTTACGGCGGACTGCAGCAACCGAGCATCCCGATCCCGGCCGACGTGATCCGGCTGACCGGCATCACGGACGCCATGGTTCATGGCCAGATGATCGACATGCCCGCCGTGCGTGCGCTCATCGAGCCCGCCGATCTCGTCATTGCCCATAATGCCGGCTTCGATCGACCGTTCTGCGAAGCCTTCTCCCCGATCTTTGTCCGTAAGGCCTGGGCTTGTTCCAATACCGAGATCGATTGGAGTCTCAGGGGCTATGAGGGAACCAAGCTCGGCTACCTCATCAACCAGAGTGGGTATTTTCATGTCGGGCACCGGGCCGTCGATGACTGCTTTGCGCTGCTGGAAGTCCTGGCACTTCCTCAGGGCGATAATAATCAAACACCCTTTGCCGAGCTTTATCAGGCAAGCCAGCGCTCGCGCGTGCGCATCTTCGCGGAAAACTCACCCTTCGATCTGAAGGATCGGCTGAAGGAACGAGGCTACCGCTGGTCCGATGGCAGCGACGGCCGGCCGAAATCCTGGTGGATCGAGATCGCAGAAGAGACCATGGAAGACGAGCTTCAGTTCCTACGAATCGAGATCTACCGCTGGGAGGATGCTGACCCCCCGGTTCAGCGTCTGACGGCATTCGACCGGTTCAGGGGGCGCAGATAGATTCGGCCCCTCGCTACTACATCGGGTATTCCCGACCTTGCCGGGCCCGACTTTCAAATTACAACTGAAAACAGCAAGCGCCGGCAGAACGCTTCCATCTCACGCTCAAACCGATCAAAGGCGTCATAGACCCAAGGTTCGTAAAGCTCAGAAGCGCCACTGCTACCGCGCAAGGCACGCGATCGGAGCATCCTGAAACGCCGAAAGTCCGTAAATCGCATCACCTACCACCAAAACGGAGCTTACGAGCCCACAACATCATCAATTTGGTGGCTGTCCATCCATTAGAAACCCGAAAACTAAAGGTCCCAGCAAGTGTTGCAAATTTGACAGCCCCGCAATCCAGTACGCGTCGCCACCTGTCGCGCACAGCTGAGCTGTCGACCGGGTCTCCTTGGTTGTTACTGGGTTAAACACATATAGACGAGAGTCAAATGGTGGGACTCACTCTTGTATGGACAAATTTCGTCCATACGTATATACAATCGTTGTCATGACATAAAGGGACGCCATATGCTCAGCATCCGTGATCGGGAAGTTCGCACCTTGGCGGAAGCTGTTATGCGCAAACGCGGCGCCTCAAACCTGACCGCCGCTATCAAGCTTGCCTTACAGCACGAGATTGAGCGGGCCGATGAAGCTGTTCCCCTAAAGCAGCACGTCGCGGAAATCCGCGCACGCGGACTTGCCAAGGCAAAGTTTCCGCCCGCCGCGCCCTTGACCAGAGAGGAACGCGACGCGCTCTGGGCTCAATAATGTTCATAGAGACCTCAGCAATCGTCGCCATCCTTGCCGGAGAGGCGGATGCCGATACCTATCTGGCCGCGATCGACAGCGCCACGGATCGGCAAACCGGCGCGCACGTCCGGCTTGAAGCGACCATCAACCTGGCGCGTATTCTTGGCCTGGAGGTCCTGGATGCCCAGGAGATGTTCGACGCTTTTCTTCACGCAGCCAAAATCACCGTGATCCCAATCACCGATACGATCGCGCGGCGCGCTGTCGAAGCTTTCGCCGCCTACGGCAAGGGTAAAGGCCATCCCGCCCAACTCAATTTCGCCGACTGCCTATCTTACGCTTGTGCGGACACCCACAACATGCCGATCCTGTTCAAAGGACGCGATTTCATGGAGACGAATCTCAAGAGCGCACTTTTCGGAGCAAGCTGAGCGCGTTCAATCGATCACCAGTTCGACAAGTCAGCGACGGGTCGATCAATGCCCAGCGGAAGCGTCCGGGAGCCACAGAGCTATCTAATTCGTCCGTTCACAGCAAGCGGGTAAGAGCCTGGGGATCCCTCATGTCGAGCCGCCTCTATGGAGTATTGAACCAGCCAAAGGAAAACACATACTTGCTCTTGAAGTAGAAAGCGAACCGCCGACCCTGTCGTTGCAAAAGCCAACTGTTTGAAATTCCTCAATACCGGACATTGGCTTTGGTGGAATGACCGATCAAGGCGAAGGCGGCTGGCAGCTTCTAGGCGTGGACCTGCACCCACTCGCCAACGATATTCGCCGGCAGGTGCGGGGCGAGGCTTGAACCTGAGCCGACCGCTAATGGGACAATATGTTCTGATTCATTAACACAAGCAAATCGCGACCACTTGCCCATTAAATTCCGTCAGGCTAAATTACACAAGATTTAGTTGCATTTCTGTCGGCCAAGGTCGGCGGATCGATCACCGCTAACCCCGCTGGTCCGACAAGCTGACATGATTTGGAATCATCGCATTACCCGCGTCACCGTCGGCGTTCTGCTGCTGGCGCTTGCTATCGTCGTCTCCTTACCCGCAATCACGGGTTATACAAGCCGAGATGGCACCGTAAATGCCCGCCTGGCTTTCCTCAACGCGCCCATTGATGGTGTGATTTCGGGCGAGCCGGCAAAGGTTGGCATTCCAGTGAAAGCCGGCGAAACTCTCGTGGAAATCAGCAATCCGCGCGTGAACCGTGCCGTTCTGGCTTCGCTTGAGGCCGAGCGAAACACCGCTCTCGATCGCGTGGCAGCTTTGAAAAAAGAACGCGACGATCTCACGCAACTTCGCGATCAGCGGGGAAATCGGCTCGAAATCTTCAAGCAGGCAACGATTTCCAATCTTGAACGCGAAGTTGAGATCCTGCGTAAGAGGGTCGAGGTTTCGCAGGCACAGGATCTCGCCGCGCAGGTCGACCTCGATCGCCGGAAGGAATTGGAATCCAAGGGCATACTCACCCAGCGGATGGTGGACGCAGCACGCGCTGCCGGCGCGGCGACCGGAGGCGAGGTCGAAGTGAGCAACCTGACTGTCGATCAATTGCAACAGCGATTGAACGCCGTTCGACAGGGTATTTTCGTATTCGGAGATGGACAGAATGACGTGCCATATTCCCGCCAGCGCCAGGATTAGGTGATCGTCCACATCAGCGACCTGAATTCGCGGATCGCGGAGAATGAAACTCGCGCCGCCGAAGTCGAAAAGCAACTGACGGAAGAAGGCATTCGCGTCAGCAGCCTCGAATCGGCAACCGTGACCGCGCCATTCGATGGAGTTGTTTGGAGCAGAAGCATCGTCAGTGGTTCCAACGTCGTGCTCAACAATGAACTGATGCGACTTCTCGATTGTCGGGAGCTGTTCGTCGACATCCTCGTCCCCGAAGTTGACTATGACGAGATCTATCCTGGGCTCGGCGCGCAGGTTCGGCTGCTCGGGCGCAGCGATGTTTTCAAAGGTTCGGTCGTTTCTGTAAAGGGCAGCTCGGCGGCCACGGAAACCGATTCATTTGCGGCTAGTCTGCCCCTTACATCACAGCGCAATGCCCGCATCAGGGTTCGTCTCGAACCCTCCTTAATGAATGGTGACTTCGAAAATTTCTGCCAAGTGGGACGTTCGGTCCAAGTCCGCTTTCCAAGGCACGGATTTGGCGTTTTGAAATGGGTCAAGAACTTGTGGTTCAGTATCTTCTAGCCCTCGCCCCAACCTTTTTCGTAACAGCCTTCTTTCTGCTGGGCCCATTCAATTGGTCGCGTCATCATAGCTGGACGAGGACAGCCACCTGCGGGTTCGTCGCCGCCGTCGCACTACGCTACATGATTTGGCGGTTCACGCAGACCGTCCTTCCATACCCCTATGATGGGGCGAATTTCTATTGGGTCTGGCTCGTCTTTATCATCGAACTCCTGGCATTTACCGACGTTGTGCTGTTCCTCATCCTGATGAGCCGCTACGTCGACCGGAGCCGCGAGGCAGACAAGCTTGGTAAGATCTTTTTTTCGCGTGACCAACGCGAACTGCCGACGGTGGATGTCTTCATACCCACCTACAATGAGCCGCTCGACGTCCTGGAGCGAACAATTGTCGGCGCACTCTCACTCGATTACCCTGCAGAAAAGCTCAAGGTTTATGTCCTCGACGACCAGCGCCGCGACTGGCTCAAGACTTTTTGCGAACAGAAAAACGCTGTTCATGTCACCCGCCGCGACAATTCTCACGCCAAAGCGGGCAATATGAATAATGGTCTGCAAGTCAGCTCGGGCGAATTCGTTGCCGTCTTCGATGCCGACTTCGTGCCCTATAGGAACTTTCTTCGCCGCACACTGCCCTTCTTTTCCGACGAAAGCATCGGTATCGTCCAGACGCCGCAGCACTTCTTCAATGCCGATCCCGTCCAGACGAATCTGGGGCTTGAGAACATATGGCCGGACGAGCAGCGGCTGTTTTTTGACGAGATCGCGCCCAGCCGCGACGGATGGGATGTCAGCTTCTGCTGTGGCTCGTGTTCGATCGCTCGGCGCAAGGCGATCGAGGAGATTGGTGGCTTCCCGACGGAATCCATCACAGAGGATTTGCTGACCACACTCTCGATGCTCAACAAAGGCTACAAGACGCGCTACCTGAACGAGCGGCTGTCGATGGGGCTCGCCGCGGAAAATCTGACCGGCTATTTCGTTCAGCGCGAACGCTGGTGCCAGGGCGGCATTCAGACGCTTTATTTGCATAATGGCCCGTTGCGCGGTCCGGGCTTGACCCTCTTCCAGCGGATCATGTTTCTGCCCGCTTCATGGATAGTCCAGTATCTGGTGCGGCTGATGATCTTGATCATCCCGATCGTCTATCTCTGGTTCGGGCTCCTGCCACTTTATTTCACCGATATCGCCGACTACGTCTCCTATCAGGTCCCGCTGCTTGCATCCTATTTCCTTCTGATGCTCTGGATAACGCCGACGCGCTATTTGCCCGTCATCTCAAGTGCTGTTGGGACATTCGCGACCTTTCGAATGCTACCAACCGTCGTGTCGAGCCTAATAAGGCCGTTCGGCAAACAGTTCAGGGTGACACCAAAAGGCAGCGGCAACCAGGCAAATCAATTCGACAAATATACCTTTGCCTGGATCGCGGCTTTGATAACGATCACAGGCCTTGGATTGCTCATCGATATTGTTCCCGAGACTACACAGATCGAGGCGCAGTTTTCGCCGATCGCCGCTTTCTGGGCAGGCATCAATATTGTCGTTTTAGTCATCGCATCCCTCATTTGCTTTGAGAAGCCACAGCGATTGTTTCATGCGTTCAAATTGGATGAGCCGGCATCAGTGGATCATATCCCCGGCCGACTGGTCAGTTTGGCGCTTGATAAGGCCGTTGTCGCCGTGCCGGTCGATTCGCGCTTCGGATCAAAACTTGTATCGCTGCACCTGCAGGGTTTTGCACCCTTTGAAGCCGAACTGAAGCAGGTTACCCAACGAGGCAGGAGCGTCAATCGGCGAGGCGATCCGCAGGCTTATTATCTCCACCTCCATTTCGACCTCGAAGGCCCCATCCGAGACCAGATGATCGTGAAGCTCTATACGGGAGACTATTCGCAGGATATTCGCGACATCGACAAGGTCGCGGTATCAGTCAATCTCCTTCTGCGCTCCTTCGGCCGGACGCGCACATACTAGGGAGCTCCTGCGCGAGTTGCCGTCACGGAAGCCACCTGCGTGTTCTCAGCGATTTCGCAATTTAGTGGGGATGATCTCGCACTCTGCATTCTCGACAATGATGATCTTCGGGACGCGCGTGACGGCCGCTTCGAGAATTGAGACCCTGCCGTCTGCAAAATGGTGAATCAGCATGCGAGGAGTAAGTTTCCCACATGCTATCAGTGCTTGAGAGGAGTCGAACCATCGATCCATTCCGTCTGTTCGCTAAGGCAGGCGCTCGCCTTGGGCAGCATCCCTTCATCTCCTGGTGACCGTTTCAATCGAAAGGACTGTCGAGATATACCCGATCCACGAGCTTCAGGCTGCGATCAGGCTGCAAGATGTAGGTCTCGCGTACCCGTTCGCCCCACTGATCCGTGAATATGTGGGGGACGATGCTGCCGACCGGTGACTTTTGTAACCGTTGGCTCGGCTGCCCGCCATAGGTGATACTTCCGGGAATAGGCTTCAGTCCCTCCTGGCTGGCTTGACAGGCCGCAAGTATGCCCGCCAAAAACCCAACGACGACCATTCTTTTCATCGCATCCTCCAATTTTGTTTGGGCACACCAAACCACATGGTCGGCAAAGAGGTTCCATCACGCGGAACCTTGCGTCAGCCTACGAATTTAAGCCTGAACGCTTTCCCTGTATGTGCCGCTTGCCTGATGGGTTTACGGGCTCGTTAGTTGTCCAGTGCAGATCGACTGTGTTCGCATCTACTGAAAATTCCGTGCCCTCATCTTCAACGTATCAATAAGCCGATCCGGCTCATAAATCTCCCGCACCTTCATGACAGCCCTCTCCCGCGAATCCGGGCTGCCAGGCGTCCATGCGCGAACTCGTCGACGCGACCAGTCGGCAGCCTGAAGGCCTCATCGCGATCGGCAAGGCCAGAGAGATCGGATGTCAGATCGAACAGCTGCTGGGCCACCAGATGCACCACCTCCCCTTCCCGTTGGATGCGTCCGTTAATCGCCATCATCGAGGATCCGAGCACGATACGACGGCGTCGCTCGAAGAGGTTTGGCCAGACGACGACATTGGCGGGTCCGTCCTATCGCCAATGTTCAACGTCGTTGCGCTCCTCCGTCATCAGCGCAGCGGCCGTGAACAAGCACAGGCGTTGAAAATCCGCACCGCAGCACGCGCGCGCATCGGCGCCGAAAAATCCGGCGAAGTCATGCAGGACGCGATTTCAGCAATGGAGGCCATCTCGAAATCCTCGGGCGAGATTTCCAACATCATCGGCGTCATTGATGATATAGCGTTCCAGACGAACCTGCTGGCGCTCAATGCCGGCGTCGAGGCGGCGCGGGCGGGTGACGCCGGCAAGGGCTTTGCCGTCGTCGCGCAGGAAGTCCGCGAACTCGCCCAGCGCTCCGCCACGGCGGCAAAGGAGATCAAGGCGCTCATTTCCACATCCGGCCAGCAGGTCGGCAGCGGCGTCGATCTCGTCACCAGAACGGGGCAATCGCTGCAGCAGATCGTCAAGGAAGTCGAGGAAATCGAGCGCAATGTACGGGCGATCGTCGAGGCTGCCCGCGAGCAGGCGACCGGCTTGCAGGAGATCAATACGGCCGTCAACAGCATCGACCAGGGAACGCAGCAAAACGCCGCCATGGTCGAGGAGTCCACCGCGGCAAGCTACAGCCTTGCCAAGGAGGTGACGGCGCTGAACGAGCTGCTCGGACAGTTCAATCTGCAGAAAGGGCGCTCGCCTGCAAGACCGGTCGCAGCCACCGAACGTTCCAACCCCACCGCCTCGCCTGCGCGGGCGCTGCGCTCCAAGATCGCCGGCGCATTCGGACGTCCCGCTACAGCGGCAGCGGCAGCGACCCTCCTGGGAAGAGTTCTAATTCTGGGACTGACGTCAGTTTTTGGACTCGTAGCGACGATTTGCTGATCATTCGAAGCAGGATCGGGGGCGATCATCGACTGCGGCGAGACAGCAGATTATCAGGTGAGGCTTACCGCGGCAGGCGAATGTGAGGCGTCAGGCATGACATTTCGAGATGAGCTCGTTCGCATCGCGCTTGCTTGGCAAGACGAATATGGAATGGCACCGTCCATCATGTCCGCGATCTCTGGCTATGATGCGGCGGTTATCTGAAAACCCGCAAGTGGGACAACAAGACTGTCGGCAAGATCCTTGCCTGGATGGACGCAAACCAGGGCACCAACGAGGAGGGCGCCAAGTACTTCCTCCAGACCCATCCGGACCTCTGGATGAAATGGGTTTCGCCTGACGTGGCGGAAAAGGTTAAGGCGTCCCTGTGATAAGTCTGCATTGAAGCCACCGCCGCATTTGGAAGTTGATTCGGACCTTTTTTGACCGATCTGGCCATGCACAATGCGGCGCAGCTTCCCCCACTGACTGGTCGCCACGACCATTCGGCAGCCTGAAGGTCTCGTCACGATCAGTAAGGCCGTACAGATCGCCTGTCAGCTCGAGGAGCTGCTGGGCGACGAGATGCACGACTTCCCCTTCCCGCTGAATACGGCCGTTGATCTCCCTTATCGAAGACCCCAGCACGACACGCCGGCTCTTCTCAAACAGAGTCAGCCATACCACGACATTGGTCGAGCCTATCTCGTACTCGATGGTAATGGGCAAGACGCCCTTGGCCGACCCTGCCTTTGCCGCACAAGCACCAGGCCCGCCGTTTGAACCCAACGGTCGTCCCGTGCAGTCATCGCGTCGGCACAGGGATGATGTTGAGCTCCGAGAGGTCCTTGCGAAGGAAGGCGACCGGATGCTGCCGCAGCGTCGGCGCGGCATGACTGTACGCGCCGAACCCACTCCTAGTCGTTCAAAAGAAAGCTTGACAATAGGAGTATATGCTCTTATTTCGTCCTGCATCGAGAGCATATGCTCTTATTATTTGGAGAGATGATGATGAGCGAAGCAGCAAACATTCTAGTCAGTGGCGCAACCGGACGCACAGGCGGCGCGGCGGTCGACGAGTTACTGAAGATGGGGAGAAAGGTTCGCGCCTACGTCCGCTCGGATGACGAACGCGCGGAAGCTCTGCGCGGCCGAGGCGTCGAAATCGCCGTTGGCGACTTCACGGACATCGACCACATTCGTTCGGCGATGGAAGGCGTAAATTCGGCCTACTTCCTGCATCCCATCGCACCGGGAATCCTGAGCGCCGCCGCATACTTCGCGCAGGCGGCCAAGGAAGCGGGCGTCACCGCGATCGTCAATATGTCGCAGATTTCGGCCCGCCGAGAGTCGACTAGCCATGCCGCGCAGGATCACTGGGTCTCGGAGCGCGTATTCGACTGGTCGGGGGTAGCGACGACCCATCTGAGGCCGACGTTCTTCGCCGACTGGCTCGTCTATCCGCACTTCGCCAAGGAGATCTGGGCCTCGAAGAAGATCGAGTTCCCGTTCGAGAACGGCCGCCACGCGCCGATCAGCTCCGACGACCAGGGCCGCGTGATCGCTCATCTTCTGGCAAACCCCGAAGGTCACGACGGCAAGACCTACACGCTTCACGGACCGGTGGAGATGAACCACGCCGAGATCGCCGCCGCGATGAGCGATGTCCTCGGCACGAAGATTGAATACGCGCCGACCTCGATCGAGGCTTTCAAAGATAAGATGCAGAACCTGTACAAGTTTCCGCCCTTCCTGATCCAGCACCTCGTCGAAGTCGCGCAAAACTACCGCGAAGGCATATTCGCCGGCACCAACGACGTCGTCGAGCGCGTAACCGGAACACCTGCGCTATCGGTTCCGGAATTCATCGCCAAATATCGCGGCGCCTTCCATTGAGGTGAACGAGGGAGAACGACAATGTCGAATACACATGAAGTACGACATCCTTTCCTTGACGACCTGACCGAGGACGCGGAGCTGATCAGCTCCGTCCTGCGCGGTCCGGTGGTGGGCCGTGAAAGGATCCGCGAGGTCGTGGACGCCGTGGGCAAGTTCTATGTCGAGCAGAAGCCGACCTTTCTCGGCGCCGTCGGCTCGCGGACGCTTCTCGAATACGAAGCGAAGTTGGCGAGCGGTGAAGGTCTCAATGCGGTCGCCGTCGTCGATCGCAATCCTGACGGGACCGTCTCGCGCGTCAGCGTCCGAATGGGTCCCGTCGATGCCGTCGTGGCGCTCGCCAACCACCTTCGTACGGCGCTGTCCGGGCAGTTGCCGGATGAACTTTTTCTTTAAACCGTAACCCTCGATCTACGTGCTGGAGGCGAGCCTTAGATCTGCAAATCAAGGAGAAGTGTCATGGAAATCAGAAACTCAACGATCTTCATCACTGGTGCCAATCGTGGCCTGGGCCTCGCCTTCGCCCGCGAGGCGGTCCGCCGCGGAGCGAAGAAGGTATACGCCGGCATGCGCAATACCGGCGGCTTCGACGAACCAGGCGTTGAACCAATCCGCATCGACGTCACCGATCCCGTGACGATCGCCGCCGCGGCCGAAACGGCCGCGGACACGACGATACTGATCAACAACGCGGGTATTGCGGCCCTGATCGATAATCCCCTCGCTATGGACTTCGAGACGCAGTCGAAGTCCCTATTCGACACCAACTACTACGGTCTGGCGCGGGTCACGCAGGCGTTCGAACCCGTTCTGTCAAAGCAGCCAAAAGCGGCGATCATCAACGTCCTTTCGGACATCGTCTGGCTGCCGCGACCCTACCTGACGCCGTATGCCGCGTCCAAGGCGGCGGCCTGGAGCTATACCAACCAGGTGCGGTTCCACCTCGCTGATCGCGGCATCCAGGTACTTGGACTCCATGTCGGTTTCCTCGATACCGATCTGACGAACGGCATCGACGTGCCGAAGACCAGTCCCGCCGATGTCGCGATCCAGACCTACGACGCGCTTGCTAAAGGCAAAAGCGAGATCATGGCGGACGAGGGCACGATTCTGCTAAAGAGCACGCTTGCAGACGATGTGCCCGGCTACATCACGCCCCCGGCCGGATTATTCTAAGCCACCAAGCTTGGCGAATGCTTGGCGTCTTCGGCAACTTGCTGAAGACGCCGCTCTAGTGGAGTTGAAAGGAAAGACAATGTTGTCGACAAACCAACCTTTGGGAATAGACCAGTGCAACTGCAATGCCATGCGGAGAGCGAGCCGACAGATCACACGACTGTACGACGCTCACCTGGAGCCGGCCGGCCTGCGTATTACGCAGTTTCTCATCCTCGCCGCGCTCGCAGAGGCAGAGAGCGCGACGGTCAACATGCTGGCCGAGCGGCTCGACGTCGAACGCACGGCGATGGGCAAGATGGTCGGAACGCTGGAGAGGGACGGCTTCGTGACAATGAATCCATCGCCCACCGACGGCCGCTATCGGGTTATTGAGTTAACGCGTGAAGGTCATGCTTTGCACCACAAGGCATCGCCTCTTTGGAAGGCAGCACAGCAAGAGTTCGCGAAGCTCAACGGCACGACCCGCGTCGCCACACTCAGGAAGGAACTCGATGCCCTCGCCGTGGAAGACGGATTAGAGCATCCGGATCTTTGATGACTCAGGCTGCGCGGTGCTATTGTAGCCGCGCCTACCATGCCCAGCGGGATGAATTTCGTTTGCTCTTGATGAGAATCGCACCCGTCGAAACGTTGATTATTTGTTTCTAAGAGACCTGTGCATGGGTATTTGTAGACGTCTGTGATTGCTGATGATTCAATGCCTCTGTCGAGAGATAGAGATTTGGTAATGAGTCGTCGCCGAATAGGACAGGAAGCATTCGGATTTGCCGTTGATCGATGTGCAATATCTTCCCTCCACGATCTCGTCCGGCTGATCGATTGGGACCCGGTCGATGAAGCGCTCAGCGTTGTCTCGTGCGCCGGCAAGGGAGAGCCCGCCTGCCAGCCATCGGCTCTGTTCAAGGCGATGCTTTTGTCGATCTGGTATGATCGTTCGGACGTGAAGCTTGCCGAGGCACTGGATGATCGAGCCTCTTTCCGACGGTTCTGCGGTTTTTCCCGATCCGAGCCGACGCCGGAGCGGACAGCGTTCGTCCGGTTTCGAAAGGCCCTTATCGCCTATGCCTGGACAAGACCTTGTTCGATGAGGTCACGCGCCAGCTCAAGGCCAAGGCGATCGAGGTGAAAACCGGTACACTTGTCGATGCGACGATCATCGCGTCTATCAGCGAGGCCGCGACAAATGCCCTACATTTGCGCTTTGATGACGAGGGCCACTGGGTCAAGCATAAGGGTCGCCGAGCAGTTCATGGCTTCTAGGCCCTCGTCGGTGCCGACGCCGATATGGCTCTTGTCGAGGAGATCGCCGTCACGCCAGCCACACGACAATTGCCTTGCATTTGCGCTGACATCAACGACGGTAAGGCTGGTCCTGATGCGCTGCCGGAGAACCCCGGCGACGTTTATGCCGATAGCGCATCGCGGTAACCATTTCGGCAAAGCGGTCATCGCCAAAGGCAGTATCCCGCGCGTTGTCGCCACCGGTATGTGGGGGCGCGACGAAGCCGAAATACGGTCACGCCTTGAGGCCTGGAACCAACCGATCCACCGCATTCGTGGCCGCATAGAGAAGATCTTCGGCACCTGGAAGCGAAGCTATGGTCTGCGCCGAATGCGCTAGCGAGGCCTGGCGAAGGCAGGTGTTCAAATCCGCCTGACCGCCATCGCCTACATATGAAACGCAGTTTGAAGATCGTTGCAGCAGTTGGGTAGGTGACAAACGTCACGCCCTGCCAACGGTCGCCGGTCCAAGTCGGGCGTGCCGATGCGCCTGGCAGGCTTTCTATTCCAAGACAATGCAGCAAATTCAACTGGAAAGCATACCCGCGCACAGGTCTCTCAAGCAAATTTCTCGGAGCTATCGGTTCGGGCCGATTTCATAATCAGAGCCAGTTGTCGAAAGAATCCAGCCTGACTACCGGTCAAGGACGGGCAGCCGAACCGTTTGCGGACTCTCTACCGCCATTTGAGAATCCAGGACTTAAATTCGCTGCACACTCTTGCTGGGATTGGTCTGGAGAGTGTCTTGAGCAAGCACAAGGCTTGCTGGCGGCGATCTGTCCTCATCACCAGTAATGACGGCGGACAGATATTCGAGAGCGTTCGAAATTCCGTTCATCGTGTAAGGCTTCTCGATAGCGCCAATCGCGCCCGCGAAGTCCGGCGGCAGCTTCTTGATATTGCCGCTGACGAAGACGTACGGGATACTCCTTTCAGCCAGCGCTCGCCCAAAATCGATTCCCCTCGGACCGTCCTGCAACTGGATGTCCACAAATGCAAATTCCGGTGGAGACGTTTCCAAAAGTTCCAGTGCTTGAGCGCCACTTGCCGCCTGTCCGACAACCGTATGACCGGCAGCCTCGATCTCCCATTGGAGCTCCATCGCAAGCAACATTTCGTCTTCAACGATCATGACTTTCAAAGCAGTATTTCCTTCTAGCTTTCAACCCGTAAAGTGAGGTCCACGGTTGTGTGCCGCCCCTCGCGCTTTCGATCTATCATGGCACCAACTTGCAGCGCCGATCTGTCAAGAATCAGCCGGCCCAATTCTGAGCTCACCTCATCGGGAGACACGGGTTCTGATATGTCCTCCACCCTGATAAGGAGGCGGTCGTTGAAGCGCTTGACGACAACATGAATGTCGCCTCCGCTGTCCCTGATCCCACGGCGGAGGGCGTCGCCGACCAGCTCGTTCACGATAAGTGCAAGCGGCGACGCCTTTGCCGCCGGAACATAAGCCGTCGAAATATCGAGTGTCAGTCGTATATCATCACGCTTGATAGCTCCGAGCAGGTCCAAAACGAGCTCATACACGAAATCACCCAAATCAAAGCGAGTGACGTCGTTGGTTGTAAAAAGCTTACGCTGGACAATGCTTATTGCTTCGATTCGGTTGAGCACGGACATCAGGGCATTTTGCTGGCCATGGTCCCCCGTCAACCTCAATTGCATCTTGACGATCGAAGCCATGGTCAGAAGATTGTTTCTGACACGGTGATCGACTTCGTGAATCAACACGGTCTTTGCCGCAAGTGCGGCGCGCAAATCGTTGGTGCGATCTCTGACCTCTTCTTCGGCTTGATGACGGGCTGATGCCAGATCCGCTTCCCTGCTTTTGATGTTCGTGAAGTCGAGTTGCGAAGCGAAGAAATAAATAATCCGACCTTGGCGGTCCCAAACGGGGCTGATGAACAATGCATTCCAGAACGCGCTGCCATCCTTCTTATAGTTCAAAATGTCGACGGAGACACCGCGCCCGCCGGCAAGTGCATCGCGGACGGCAGCGACAGTCTCCCGACTCGTCCCTGGACCTTGCAAAATTCGACAATTGCGCCCGATCAACTCGTCGTTCGAATATCCCGTTAACCGTTCGAAGGCTCCGTTGCAAAAGATGATCGGATTGTCAGGTTGATTGGGGTCAGTAATAATCATCGGCATACGCGTTGCCTTGAATGCCGCGGCGAAAGGGTCTTCGCTCGAATGAGCCGCTACAAGCCGTTCACCAGCTTGCCTTGCCTCTTGCTGATCCTGATCTCGGTCCATAATACTCGATCCCTTGTCTAGAGGAGCGAAATTGGGGATAGCCGATTAATTTTAACAGTATTGCCCTTCCGATTGCGCGAACAAATCCTCTGATACGTCACCCCGATATGTGACTAACGCTAAGATTAATCCTTAGCTTCTCTCTCAATCAAGTGTACATCCAGGATTTGCCTTTTTTTGAGGCGCCCCGATATTGACGTTTCAATCAGAATTATTCCGTCTCCACCCGAATACTACCGGGTCTACTCTCCGTTGAACTCCACAACCGAAATGACTAGAACGAATTATTGTTCCGAACAAACGATTTGAGGCCTCTCCCCTTAGCAGTCGGTCAAACGCAATCAGATGCCGGCAAAAGGCGCGAGCAATCTGCCGAAAAATCCCTTAAAGCGGACATGTCCTTCGATAGCTGCCAGGGATATGCACTCACCGTCGCTGCCGATCACCGGGCTATGATCCGTCTCATCATCACCCTCGACGAAGTCACCCGGCTCGTAACGATTATTGCCATCCGAAAACGATCCTTTCAAAACCTGCGTCACCTCGAGATCCGTATGCCCGTGCGCCGGCATGTGCTTATTCGCTTTTACCTTCAGCAGGATCACGTTTGCTTCTGGTGCGTGAGGCACGCGAATACGGCTAAGCCTGACTCCCGGCCCTACGGGGCGCCAGGGACCAACTTCGCAACCAGCCAATGGGCTCGGAAGAATGATGCCATCGACGGAAGCCCGTGATCGACGCGGCGCGATATGGCTGGGATTCCCGTCTTGATCCAAACGCGCAAGCGTTTGTTCGAGAGCTCCAGGAGAAAGCGCCTGTGGTTCCGTCCGGATCAGCATCTCCCCGCCAACGGCCTCGAACGTAACTACACGCCTCTGACAGAAGGGGCAGCCACTCAAATGAGCGGCAACGACGAGTGAAGGACCGGCCGGCAACGTGCCTGCAGCAAAACGCAGGAGAGTCTGATCGCTGGGATGATGCTTATTCGTCATAATGTTTCTTCCAGCATGTCCCTAAGTTTTCCAAGTGCACGCCTGATACGAGACTTCACAGTGCCAAGCGGCAAATCCAATTCCCTTGCAATTTCAGAGTGAGGACGATCACGGAAAAAGGACAATCTGATGATCTCTTCCTGTTCGGAACTCAGCGCTTGAAGCGCGGCGCGAACCTTTTCCTCGTCCGCCCTGATAAACAAAATCTCCTCAGGCGTGGGTTCAGCGGCCTGCATGACCTCAGTTTCGTCACCATACGACTGATTTGACGATTTTGATTTCCGCTGAAAATCAATCCGCAAGTTGCGGGCGATCGTGAAAATCCATGTCATCGCATTGGCACGCGCCGGATCGAAATAAGTCGCCTTGCGCCAGACCACAAGCATCGCCTCCTGGGCGATTTCTTCGGCAGTTTCAGCCGTCGAGCCCGAGCGCATCATGAACGCCTTGATCTTGGGCGCCGCGAAATTGAAGAGCTCGGCAAAGGCCTGACGATCCTGACGGATTGCTATCGCCAGAACAAGTTGATTGACCGCTTCTCGCGACAATGGATCGTGCTCGTGCAAAGTCGTCACCGCTCGTCTCCTTTCGAAGGAGATGATGCTGTTCTGTTTGCCACGGCTATCGATAGGCGGTGCTGAAACATACATGCGCTTTCTACGATGGGCAATGCCGCATGGATCCCATGATCCGATCCAGAAAAATCCACGTATCAGATTTGAAGAGCAGGAACAAAGGCTTCGGTTTGGGAAACGCCGTGCAGGAAGCGGGCGAGAAGAGAGATCATGATGCCGCGAAAAACAGTGAACCAACAAAAGCCTTTGCTGAAGGCCGGCCTCGCGGTGACCCCGGTCATCTTAACCCTTGTTCTCGGACAGTGGGCGACCTTGCCGAACATTGAGGGTTGGTATGCCGGCCTTGCCAAGGCCGCATTCAATCCACCGAATTGGATCTTTGGGCCGGTCTGGGCAAGCCTCTATGCACTTATGTCCTTTGCGGTCTGGCGCATATGGATACTTCCAGGTGATCAACCGCAAAAGTCGGCGGCGCTCATTTGCTTTTATCTGCAACTGGCGCTCAATGCCGCATGGTCATGGGCGTTCTTTGCGCTTCATAGCCCGCTACTTGGGCTTATCAACATCGTTCCGCAATGGATTTTAATCCTCCTCACAATCCTCAAGTTTCGCCTCCTCGACCGGATCGCTGCTTACAGCCTTGCGCCTCTCGCTGTTTGGGTTGCCTTCGCGATAGCGCTCAATTTCGAAATTTGGCAGCTAAATCGCTGAATGTGCAAGCTGTCGCCAACAACAACGCATACCTGATCCTCAGCCATGTGTAAGAGATCCGAGGAGGCGCGCCGTTACCGCTTGCCCACAACCGGCGGCAATGCCTGAGACGATCGTACCCCAACATAGATCGGCCAAGGTCAGAACAGTCGACCAGTTCCTGAGTGTCGCCTGATTGGTCAAATCATAGGTAGCATAAGCCGTAAGGCCGAACATCGCCCCGCACACTATAGCAGTCTGGATCGACTCCCCGATCAGCCCCGGGCGAACAGCGAGAACCGTAAGTCCAAACGCATAAATCAGATAGAAGGCGATGGCAGGCGCGAGCCGGAAGTCAGCTGCAAGCATGTCTGCCATTACAGGCCGGTAAAGACGATCTGTCATGCTGTTCAACCAGATAAAATCGATAGCGACGAACACGACCAATGTGACAACATAGGCGACGACATAAGTTTTCACCACATTCTCCATAGCGGCCTTCCTTCGGTCGATCAGCGGATGCGTGTCCAATCGACGCCCCGGCAAATCAGGCCGGCAATAACACAACCCCTCGTGGACATGCGATCGCCATCCACTTTCACTGTAATCCGGTAGCTCAAATCACGTTGGGGATCGAAAGCCTCGCCGGAATAGAAGCCATCTTCATTGGGCTTGATCGTCATCACCAGCTTGTCACCAGCCCTTTCACTTGGCGTTCCCGGCTTGATCCAGGTATTTGTTGCACAGATGTCCGATCCGCAGGGGGCAACTCTCACTTTGGCGTTGCCATCTGCCCGAGCCCATAGGCCCTCGATTCCGGCCGCTTGCGCATTAGTTGCGGACGCTGCGGCCAGGTAAACAATCGCTCCAATCATCGCTCTCATGCCTGGATCTCCTTTTAACCGCCGACCTTCATGCGTGCTCAAGTGTATAAAGTCCGACGTCGATGCTCCCCTCCTCAAAGCCGGCTTCGCAATAACAAAGGTAGTAGTGCCAAAGGCGCCGGAATCGCTCGTCAAAGCCTAGGGCCGCAATGGCAGGCCAGCGCGCATGAAAACGGGTGCGCCACTCAAGAAGCGTCCGTGCGTAGGATTGGCCAAAATGCTCTCTTGCCGCGAGTCTGAAGCCCGCCTTTGCAACAGCTTCCTCCAATGCGGGATCGGAGGGCAGAAAGCCACCGGGAAAAACATACTTCTGGATGAAATCCGAGCCGCGCCGATAGGCATCAAAACGCTTTTCATCAATTGAGATCACCTGCAGCACAGCCTTGCCACCTGGTCTCAAACAACGTTTCAACGTTGCGAAGTATTCCAGCCAATAGGCTTCGCCGACTGCCTCGAACATTTCGATCGAAGCGATCCGATCGAACTGACCTTTAAGATCACGGTAATCTTCCAGGCGCAGGTCCACCAGCTCTGTCACGCCGGCATTCGCGGCCGCCTGCCTCGCCCAGGTAAGCTGTGAGGGTGACAAAGTGATACCGGTCACCTTGGCGTTGGCACGGGCCGCCATGAATACGGAAAGAGCACCCCAGCCGCAGCCGATTTCCAACACACTCTGGCTAGGATCGAGCGCAAGATTTTTGAGAACTTGCTCAAGTTTTTTTTGCTGGGCGGCTTCGAGAGTGAATGTTGAATCGTCAAAAATTCCCGAGGAATACAGCATCGTGGGGTCGAGCCATTGGCTGTAGAAATCGTTGCCGAGGTCGTAATGTGCCTCGATATTGCGACGGCTGCCATGCTTCGTATTGGCATTGAGAAGATGTTTTGCCCTATTGAAGAACCGCATTGTGGTGCTGCCTTCGATAGCCGGCGCTAATGCTTCGATGTTTTTGGCCGCGAAGCGGATGACTGCGGTCAAATCGGGAGTCGTCCAGTCCTCATTGATGTAGCTCTCCGCAAAGCCGATATCTCCCGCAAGCATCAGGCGAGGCAACAGGCGCCAACGCCGCATGTTGATGATAGCCTCCGGCCCTGGTTCAGCGCCGTACTTTTCAACGATCTGCCCTGATGGCAACGAAATCCTCACGTGGCCGTAGCGAACGTCGCGCAACAAGCTCATAAGAAGGCGGCCGACAAGACCAAACCTCTCAGTCCTATGGGACGCACGCATCGAAGCGCCGGAGAATTCGTCAAAATGGCTCATGAACTTCAACCTTGGAATTGCGTGTTTTCCCGTCAGCGGGAGATGGACTAAAAAACGAAACGGGACTTTCGGGAGGAAGGGGGCGTATGCGCAAACCGATACCTTTCAGCCAGATCTTGAGCGCTTCCCAATGAATGCCTCCGACAACACGAAGTGTGAGAAAAGGGATGGCAAAAAATGCCTTTAGCAATGCGCCGTCCGTAAGCTCGCTGCGACGGGCGATATGCCTGGCTGTGAGTACCGGCCCATCGCGATCGAAAGTCTCGATTCGGATGGAAAGAACGTTGGTTGGGGGCGACACGCGGAACTCATACCGCAAATCCATGTCCATAAAGGGCGAGACGTAGAAGGCCTTGTCGCATCGCTGAATAATTTGCGATCCGTCGTTCGCCTCCACCGGGATCATATACCCATGGCGCTCACCGAACGTATTGTCCACTTCCCAGAGGATGGCTTTGAGCGACGCATCCTTCGAGTAACAGAAGAACACACTGAGCGGATTGAAAGCCCAACCAAACAGTCGCGGCATCGTCAGCAACCGCACCGGACCGCCATCCGGCTCAACCCCAGCGCGACGCATACTCCTCTCGACCTGCTTCTTAAGATCGTCCCCTGATCGATCGCCCCTATCCTTGCTATAGAAAGAAAAAAAGTTGAAGCGATCTATGGAAAGAAGGCGGAGCCGCCGATCGATCTGGTCAAGCTCATCAAGATCGAGCAGCAGAGAATAGATCCTGTAGATCAGCTTGTGCTGCTTCGGCCTTACACGAGCATGCGTGACCAGGCCGGAAAAGAGTGCAGATTGAAGGTCCGCGCTCATGCGGTAACCTCCACGTCCAACGACAGCTCGGCGAAGCGATCAATCGGCTTGCGCACGATCCGGGAACTTTCCTGCGGCACCTGCCAGGGTCGCCGCAAGCCGCCAAGATCCTCGGCAACCGCAAGGCCCGCCTGAATGCCGTCCTCGTGAAAACCCGCGCCGAAATGCGCGCCGCAGAACCAGGTATTGCGGACACCTTGAAGCGACCAGATTTCCTTCTGTGCGCGATCGGTCAGGAGATCGAAAACGGGATGTTGATATGTCTCACGGCAGATGACCGTTTCCTCCTTCGGCGCCCGTCGCGGATTAAGCGTGACGAAGGTCGGCGGTGCCGCATCCAACGGCTGCAGCCTGTTCATCCAATAGGTGATGCAAGGCTGAATTGGCCCATCCCGCGTATCGGCCACGTAGTTCCAACTGGACCAGGCAGCGCGCCGTTTCGGCATGAGCGAGACATCGCTGTGCAGGACCGCTTCGTTCCGCGAATAGCGGAAGGCACCCAAAATACGTCTTTCCTCGGTGCTTGCGTCCACAAGCATTCGAAGCGCCTGGTCAGCATGGGTGGCTATCACCACATCGTCGAAGAGTTGATGGCCGCCGGTGCCGTCCTCAAGCTCTACGCGCTGTGATCCGCGCTTTATCGACTTTACTGGCGTCGACAACCGGATGCGGTCGAAAAAGCTGTTGGTCATGCGGGCAACATATTCGCGGCTACCACCCCTTACAGTGCGCCATACAGGGCGGCCCCATAGATTGAGCAAGCCATGATTGTTACAGAAGCGGACAAAACTTGCCGCTGGATAAGCGCCGATCTCCATAGCCGGGGTCGACCAGGTCGCAGCCGCCATCGGGTAGAGATGGTCGTCGCGGAAGGCGCAGCCGTAGCCGTTGCGGCAGAGATACTCATCAAGCGAAATGCCGTCCATGTCGGGCAAGTCCCGCGGAGCATTACGGTAGAAGCGCAACAGATCGCGCATCATCGACCAGAAACGCGGGCTGACGATATTCGATTTCTGCGCGAAGAGACCAAGCCCGGTGCCGCCGGAATATTCATAGGCACCGTCGTCGATCGAAACGGCAAAGGACATGTTGGAGGCAGCCGTCGGCACGCTGAGCGCGCGGAACAAAGCCGTCAGATTGGGATATGTAACCTCGTTGTAGACGATGAAGCCGGTATCAACAGAGACAGGCCCTGAGGTGCTTTGGAAGTTAACCGTGTTACTGTGGCCACCGACGCGATCGCTGGCCTCGAAGACGGTCACATCGTGCCGCTTCGAGAGGAGCCAAGCAGCCGAAAGTCCCGAAATACCGCTGCCTATGACCGCAATGCTCAGGCGGCGGCCGCCTTTTCGATCGTAGTGACCCATAAAACCCTCGTCTCCCGCAATAAGCTCTTGGCTTTCAAGACAGATACGGAGGGCGGCGGCTGCTGGTTTCGCACAAAGAGAGATTTTTTCGAGTAGCACGAAACCGGTTCAACCGACCGTCCGTAAATAATGCATAGAGACACAAGAGCGCATCAATGCGAGCGAACGGATGGATTGGTTTCTTTTAGCTCTCGTGGTTGTCGGCATATCGCTGGCGATGGCCGGCGCCTGGATCGTGCAGCGGACAACCGGCATGAGTGGGTGGATCGACACCATTTGGTCTGCGGCTGTGGGCTTGGGCGGCATCTTCACTGCTTGCTGCGCAGACGGTCCGTTCTCGCGCCGGATGATGGTGATACTCATCGTGGCAGCCTGGGCGCTGCGGCTCGCCTGGCATATTGGAGTTCGCACCAAAGGCGGCGGAGAAGATCCGCGCTATGCCAAACTGATGAAGGACTGGGGCGCCAGTGCCGGCTCACGGCTCTTTATCTTTCTGCAGGTTCAGGCGCTTGCGGCTTTCGTCCTCGTATTCGCAATCTATCTCGCGGCGATGAATGACAAGGCCTATCCGGCAGTAACGGATTGGCTTGCCGTGTTACTTGCCGCCACGGCTCTCGCCGGCGAGACAATTTCGGACGCACAGCTCGCCCGATTTCGTCGGAGGCCGGAAGCCAGGAGTGAGGTGTGCGAGACGGGGTTGTGGCGTTATTCCCGCCATCCCAACTATTTTTTCGAGTGGCTGTTCTGGTGTTGCCTTCCACTATTCGCCGTCACAAGCTCGCCTACGAGTTTTCTATCGCTGCTCGCACCGGCGTTGATGTATTGGCTGTTGGTGCATGTATCCGGAATTCCCCCGTTGGAAGAGCATATGCTGCGCTCGCGCGGCGATAAATTTCGCGCTCTACGGCAGCGCGTGAACGCCTTCTTTCCGGGCCCCCGCAAAACCGAATTCGTTTCCCAAGGAGAATAGTCTATGAATATGATGGCATTTGCGATCAACGCCGCAGAGCGCACACCGCTTACGGACAGCATGACGCTGGCTGGAATAGATTTTCTCTGTGCACGCACGAAACACCGCCTATCGACGACTTCGCAAGATGCTGAAAATATGTTTGTCGAGGCAATGGGCAATTTTCCGATAGCGACGCATACCGATCAAGCCAATCGCCAGCATTATGAAGTCCCGGCGGAATTCTTCAGCCTGACCCTCGGGCCTCAACGAAAATACTCCTGCTGCCTTTATCCGAACCCCCATACAACGCTGGCGGAAGCCGAGACCTATGCACTTGCCGAAACTGTAGAGCATGCCGAAATCAAAGATGGAAACAGTATCCTGGAACTGGGTTGCGGCTGGGGTTCACTGTCGCTCTATCTTGCACAGCAATTTCCCAATTCGCGAATTACATCGGTTTCAAACTCCGCCTCACAACGCGAATACATTCTCGCCATGGCGCACAAGCACGGTCTTGGCAATCTTACCGTCATCACGGCAGATATGAACGGCTTTACGACCGAGGGACGCTTTGATCGTGTGATCTCGGTCGAGATGTTCGAGCATATGTCCAACTGGCGCACCTTGCTGGAGCGTGTCCGCGCATGGCTCAATCCGCAGGGCAAGCTTTTCCTCCATGTCTTCACCCACAAGGACCGCTCCTATCGCTTCAACCATCAGGATCCGGCCGACTGGATTGCCCGTCATTTCTTTACCGGCGGTATTATGCCGGCACATGATCTGCCGCATCGCTTTGCCGACCTGTTTTCAGTCGAACTGGAATGGCGCTGGTCCGGGACGCATTACCGCCGGACGGCGCTCGACTGGCTCGCCAACTTCGACCGCGAGATCGATCGTATCCAGCCGATCTTCGCTAAAGTCTATGGCAGGGACAGCGCGCTCTGGCAGCGCCGCTGGCGGCTCTTTTTCCTGGCCACCGCAGGCCTGTTCGGCCATGATAAGGGTCATGTCTGGGGGGTAGGCCACTATCTTCTGAGGCCGGCGGAATGAGGCAGCCGGCGCTGGATCCAAGGACTGGGGCAACGGTTACCATTGCCTGGATTATCATAGCCAATAAACCCTTCTATCCATTTTATGTCTGGTGGCTGGTTGGCGATGGCGTAGCGACGTCAGCTATAACGCTCGCCGCGATTCCCTTATTTTTGGCGATCCCATTGGTGGCCAGAAAATCGCCGTTCAGTGCTCGGTTGGCGCTGCCGCTGATCGGCACGGTCGATACAGTATGCGAATCCGTCCTTTTCGGAAGAGCGTCTGCTACGCTCCTATTTCTTGCACCCTGCATGGTGCTGACACTGGTTTCGTTCCAACCCGATGAGAAATGGTGGCAGCGGGGTGTCGCCTGCTTCATCTTCATCTGTTTCGCGATATGCTGGTGGAGGCTTGAAGAGCCCGTCTTTCCGTGGACTAGCAATCAAATCGCTACCCTGTTGAGTATCAATGTTTTCGCAGTCGCCAGTCTGATGACGTTTATCGGCATACGTTATGCCGGGACATCGCCCGAAAGCACGTCTTTCTAAACGAGCTGGGCTTAGGCGTAGCGATATAGAATTCTTCAACAATCGCAATATTCGAAGCTCTTGAAGGAATGCGAACTTCAGTGCAACAGAAAAAGCGAGTTCGACGCGCGTTTGAAACTATGAACCTTTGACGGGATTGGGTTTGCAAACAGCGTCATGACCAGATGGGCGGCGATCCGATAAAGGCCTTGAGCCTGTCCGTGAACACTCGAACCTTCGCCGATGGCTCATGGAGCGCGCGCAGGAGGTGGATGCCCGGAAGCTTGCCGTTCCATGCCTCGTCGTCCAGCGGAATGCGGATCAGTTCGCCTGCCTTGATTGACGGTCCTGACACCCAGGCCGGAAGCAGGGCGATCCCCATTCCAGCGATCGCCGCACTGTTCAATGCCTCGAAGTCGTCCGAGCGGAAGGTGACGCGGTCGCACACCTTATCGCTGGCCGGGCTGCCCAGGAGATCCGACCAGCCCAGCAGATCATTGCCGTGAAGCTTGTCGAGCAGTCTGTGCCTTTTCAGGTCGTCTGATGACTGTGGCGTCCCCAAGCGTTCGAGGTAGACCGGGCTTGCGGCCAAGACCCGCGTCAGAGGCGCGATCTTTGTGGCGATTAGCGAGCTGTCCTGAAGCTCCCCCATGCGGATGACCAGATCGAGTCTTTCGGCCACGGGATCCGCGAGGCGCTCCGTCAGATCGAGTTCCACCCTGAGAGCTGGATATTCGGACATCAACGGACCCAGGATCGGAATGACGTATCGTTTGCCGAACGTCGGGAAACAGGCAATCCGCAGGGTGCCACCGACAGAACCGTCGAACGCGGCAACTTCGGCATGGGTGTCGGCCAGGTCATCGAGCAGACGCTGGGCACGGTCATAGAGATGCCGGCCCGCATCGGTCATGGAAAGGGCCCGGGTGGAACGAACCAGCAGTCGAACGCCAAGATCCTGCTCGAGCGCATCGATCTGGCGAACGATCGCCGAAGGGGTTACCGCACGCCGACGGGACGCAGCTGAAAAGCTCCCGGAGCGGACAACCTCGACGTAGACGGCCAGATGTTCGGCAAAACGTGGATCTCTCATCTTTGCCTACAGCGCAAAACGGTTTCGAGCATTGAGATCGTTATCATCAAAGAACATCCGGAGCACATTCCTTCTCGTCAACAGGGCGCTTGTCTAGCCCGTCACTCAACAGAAGGAAGTACAACGTGGTCAAGGTTCTCGAAACAATTCTCTCGCGGTCGGCATATCCGGCCGACATCGATGTCCCCTTCGAAAAGGTCGACATCGCAGATTGGCTCTTCACGCTGCCGGAAGCCGAATATCTGCGCTGCTGCGCGCCGGATCATATCGCAGCCGGTATCACGTGGACGGATGATGGGCGTCGCATGTCGATCAACGTCGAACAGATCGGCTCCGGACTGGTCGTCCAGCACTATGTCGCCGAGGCTGCCGAGGCTGCCTATTGCCGTATGAACTCCATCTCGGATGTGTTCACGGCGAACGGCCGCACGCAGGTCAACGTGGTCTGGGAACTGATCGCCGAGAAGATCGACGAAAACCGGACGCGCTACACCAATCGTGTGACGGCGCATCCGACGGATGCTTTCATGACCTTTTTGGAAGAGCACGGCGTCACTTACGAGGACGCAGCCGCCGCCCGGCAAGCGGCCGGTGGCGATCACAATCGACGCGAGACGCCGCTCTTTGCCGCAAGCATCGCACGGCGTGCTCTCGCCAGGTAAGGATGGACCAATGAAAGTGATCATCTTCGACGACTTTGGTGGGCCGGATGTGCTCCGGCTCGCAGAGGTTCCTTATCCTGAGCTCCGGCCGAGCGACATCCTCGTGAAGGTCATGGCGTCTGGCGTCAATCGGGCTGACCTCCTTCAGCGCGAAGGTCATTATGGCTCGCGCGCCTTTGGAGACAGTCCTATCCTCGGCCTCGAGGTCGCCGGGGAGGTCATCGCTGTCGGCGAGGCCGTCTCGGAGTTTTCCGTCGGCGACCGTGTCATGTCGATCGTCGGCGGCGGAGCCTATGCGGAAGTCGCCAGAGCAGACAGTGGCCTGTCTGTCCACATACCAGCCGGTATGTCCTATGTAGAAGCGGCGGCGGTCATGGAAAGCTTCGTTACCGCCTACGAAGCTCTGTGCCATCTCGGCCAGATACGGCCAGAAGAAAGCGTGCTGGTCCATGCCGCCGCCGGTGGGATCGGATCCGCTGTGGTCCAGCTTGCGGTGGCGATGGGAGCCAGAGTGTTCGCAACTGCCTCCGCAAACAATATCGATAAGGTTCGTTCCCTTGGCGCCGAGGCTGTGTGGGATTACCGCCGGCAGGATTTCGAGGCGAAGATCATCGATGCGACTGGATCCTGCGGCGCCGATCTAATCATCGACTTCGTTGGCGGAAGCTATTTGGCACGCAATATCCGCAGCCTTGCTGAAGGCGGGCGTTTGGTGCAGGTCGGGCTGCTGGGACGGGACGACAACGCGATCATTCCGCTCGATACGGTGCTCTACAAGCACCTGAAGGTGATCGGGACTGTTATGAAGTCCCGCGCCATCGAGGAAAAGCGCGCCATGGTTCGGCGTTTTGCGGACAACGCGCTTCCGATGTTCGGTGATGGACGGCTTCGGCCACTCGTCGGCGAAGTCTTTCCACTTGATAGAGCCGCAGATGCCCATCGCCGCATGGAGGCGGGTGGTGGGTTTGGGAAGGTGGTTCTTGAGGCAGGATGAACAAAGGAAAGGGGTGAGCTCTTGATGGGAGTCGAACACACGACCCCTCCAACCAGATCACCAGCCACGAAACCCACGAGATTATCTTCGCGGTTACGATTGCCTGCGGCCAAAATGAAATTCCAATTGAGGACGCACTGCCGTCGGGTTATTGCAGCCGCGACACGACGGCAAAGAGATCTAACCCGTCATGCCCTGTCATTGGTGGAGCGACGACTGGAGACCCGCCAGCGCCTGATCGACCGCCGCCATCACATCTGCCGGCAGCGGTCCCTTGGCCAAGGCTCCGGCGTTTTCTTCGACTTGAGCAACCGTGCGGAAGCCGGGAATTGGCAGGGTGCGCGGCGAACGCGCCCACAACCAGGCAAGCGCACCCTGTGTGAGCGTGCGGCCCCCCTCGGTCAGCAGATCGCGGACCGCCTCCAGGCGCGCGGCGAATTCGGGAGCAATCCTGCCGTCCTTGAAGTAGACCATCCAGTCGAGGCTCGCACCACGCACATCCTTTTCTCCGACTGCCTTGTCAGGCGTGAACTTGCCGCTGAGCAACCCCATGGCGAGCGGACCGCGATTGATGGAAATCAGACCATTACGCTCGATGACATCGATCATCGCCGGGACAGGCTCGAAGACGTTCATCGTATGCTGAACCGAAACGAACCCTGAGCGATGCACGTGACGTGCGGCGCGGTCCGGGTGATCCGTACTCCAGCCGAAAGCATCGATCTTGCCTTCGGCCTTGAGCGCTTCAAGTGTCTCAAATACCTCGTCAGAAGCTTCGAGCGGAAAATCGTTAAGATGGAACTGCAGCAGATCCAGACGATCACGGCGCAGGCGACGCAATGACGTCTCAGCGGACTGCCGGATAAAGGCAGGATCGGAAAAGGCGCCCGTGGCTTGCTTGGTCTTCTCGTCCGTCGCGAAGCCGAATTTGGTGGCGATGGTGATATCGTCCCGATTGCCGATCGCCCTGCCGACCACCTCTTCGGAATGACCAGCCCCGTAATTCGAGGCGGTGTCGAAGAAGTGAATGCCGAGATCCACCGCCCGGTCGATGGCACGGACCGATTCATCATCATCGACGTCACCCCAGCCGAGCGGCACATCGCCAGCATAAAACGGTCCGCCGATCGCCCAACATCCCATGCCCAGGCGTGGGATTTCCCGGCCATTCCAGAGCGCCATTGTGGTCGTGCCATCGGGTTTGGTCAGCATGTCGTCCTCCACGATCATCTATCGTTGCAGGCAGACATAGGGAGAGATGCCAGGGCGATAAACAACCAAATCTGCAGGGTATTTTTCATCGATGAAAAACGGCTGGCGGCTGCGCAATACAAATCCGGGAAGCTCTACATGGTATAGAACGCACTCTGGCGTAAATAGCGCTGCCGTCCTCGCTGCCATTGTCTTCATCGCGCTTCGACAACGCCAGCCTCCGGTCAGCGCTAACAGAAGACATGCGCGGCGTCGGGATCGAACTCCAGATGCACGTTATCGCCGCGGCTAAGACCCGAGATGGCTTCGTGGCCGAAGGGCAGGCGCACGGACAAGGTTTCGCCGGCGGCGATCCGTGTCGTCACATGCACGTTGTTGCCGAGGAAAGTGATATCGTTGACGGTCGCGCTGAGGCCCTTGCTCACACCCGCCTCGCGCCCGAGCCGGATGCGTTCCGGCCGCAACATCAACGCCGCTTTGCTCCCCGACGCCGGCCGGCCGTGAACCGGAATGCTGTCGAAGATGATCTTGTCGCCGAGTGAGATCGTCGCCTGGCCATTGTCCGATGAAAGCAGATGACAGGAAATGAAGTCGCTGTCGCCGATGAACTCGGCGACAAAACGAGTGCGTGGATTGGCGTAGAGTTCCGGGCCGGTTCCTATCTGATCGATGATGCCTTTGGAGAAGACGGCGATGCGATCGGACAACCGCAGAGCCTCTTCTTGGTCGTGGGTCACATAGAGGATCGTTACCTCGGTTTGCTCGTGGATCCTTTTGATCTCGTGCTGGATTTCTTCGCGCAATTTCTTGTCGAGAGCCGACAACGGCTCGTCCATCAAAAGCACCGGCGGGTCATAAGCGAGTGCCCTCGCAAGAGCGACGCGCTGCTGCTGGCCGCCGGACATTTGCGCGGGCTTGCGATCCTCGAAGCCTTCCAGCCGGACAAGGCGGAGCATTTCCCTAACACGGCTGTCGACCTCTGCTTTGGGCTTGCGGCGCACCTTCAACGGAAAGGCGATATTCTCTCCGACGGACAAATGCGGAAATAGCGTATAGCGTTGGAACACCATGCCGATATTGCGCTTGTGCGATGGCGTCGACAGCAGCGTCTCGCCGTTCAGCAGGATATCGCCCTTGGTGGGGTTCTCGAAACCGGCGAGGATATAAAGCGTCGTGCTCTTGCCCGAGCCGGAGGGGCCGAGAAAGGTCAGGAACTCGCCGCGCTTGACCTCGAGATTGACGTCGTGGACCGCGACGACGGGACCGTATTCCTTGCGGATGCCTTTGATCTTCAGGAAGGATTCGCTCATTTTCTTAGAACCTTGCGCACGATCGCGGCCAGCGTCATCAACATGACCGTCAAAAGAATGAGAAGTGTGGAGGCAGCAGCGACGACCGGCGTCAGGTCCTGCCGGAGCGTCGCCCAGACTTTGACGGGCAGCGTCTGCAGCGTCGGGCTCGCCATGAAGATCGCAACGACCACCTCATCCCAGGACGTCAGGAACGAGAAGACGGCAGCCGAGAACAATCCGTGGCTGATGGCGGGCAGCGTGACCCTGATCTTCGCCTCGAGCGGAGATGCGCCGCAAAGCACGGCGGCATCCTCGATCGACTTGTCAAAGCCTTCGAGCGCCCCAGCGATCGACAGGATGGAAAAGGGTAGCGCCAGGACCAGATGGGACAACACGAAGCCGACTAAGGTGCCGCCCAGCCCAATTCGCAGGAAGAAGGCGTAGAGAGCGACGGCGAACACGACGACGGGGAGGATCATCGGCGTCAGGAACAGTGCCTTCAGCGCATCGCGAAACATGAACTTCCCGCGCACCAGGCCGAAGGAGGTCACAAGACCGAGCAGCACCGAAAGCACCGTGACGATCGAAGCGATCTTGAAGCTCGTCCAGGCGGAAGCCAGCCATTGCGGATCGGAAAGCAGTTCCGCGTACCAGCGCCAGGTCCAGCCCGGCGGCGGAAAGATCAGCCATTGCGATGAGCCGAACGACAAGGCGGCGATGAACAGGATCGGCAGAAGAAGAAAGGCCGCGGTCAGGACGGTGATGGCAAGCAGCACATATTTCCACCAGCCGAGACGATCGAAATTCAGCAACATCTCAGCGTCCCCCCGTGCTTTGAACGCCGAAGAGCCGCAGCTGGACGGCATAGAGCGTCAGGGTGACGACCAGCAGGACGAAGGCGGCCGCGCCGCCCATGCCCCAATTGACGAGCGATTGCACGAACTGGGCGATGAGTTCGGCGAGCATCATGTTCGCGGTGCCGCCAAGCAGCGACGGCGTGACGTAGTAGCCGAGCGACATGACGAACACCATCAGGGCTCCTGCCATCATGCCGGGAGCGGCAAGCGGTATCAGAATGCGAGTGAGGCACTGCAGACGGCTGGCACCGCACAGTGCCGCCGCCTGCAGCACGGCCGGATCGATTTTCTTGATGACGCCGTAGAGCGGCAAGATGATGAAGGGCAGCATGATATAAGTCATGCCGATCGTCACACCGGTCAGGTTATTGACGAGGGCAAGCGGCTTGTCGATCAGGCCCATGCCGATCAGCATCTTGTTGATCAATCCCGTACGCTGCAAAAGCACCATCCAGGCATAGGTGCGCGCGAGCAGGTTCGTCCACATCGACAGCAGCAGGATCGCAAAGACGACCGAGGACCAGCGCGACGGCATGATCGCCAGCGTCCATGCCACGGGAAAGCCGATCAGCAGCGATAGGACGGTGACGACGCCCGACACGATGAACGTGTTGGCGAAGATCTTTAGATAGGTTTCTGAGCCCAGCAATTCGGCGTAATTGCCGAAGCCGAAAGCCGGCTCCATCACGCTGCGCAGAAGCAACGCGATGACCGGAAAGACGAAAAAGATCGCGACGAAGGCGAGGGCCGGCGCGACCTGCGCGAATCCGGTCGACCCTGCCGTCTTGCGCGCCGGTGCGGCCGCGTCCGCGACGTCTACGTATGTCGACATGGCAATCCTTTCCCACCATGGGCCCTGTTGAGCAGCGATCGCTACGCACAGGCCTGGACCTCGCATTGCCCCACCGCGGAGATTTGTCCGCGGTGGTCTGGTCATCTCCGCCGCTTACTGCGCCTGCCAGGCGTACCACTTCTTGCCGATCGCATCCCTGTTCGCGGCCCAGTAATTCATGTCGGCATTGACCTGACTGGCGGTCTGCTGGTCCGGCAAGGTCTTGGCTATTTCAGGGTCCATCAGTTTCGCCGAGCCGAGGTTTGTCGGCGCATATCCGGTGGCCTTCGCCAGATCGGCCTGCGACTGTGCCGAGGTCGCGAGCGCGATGAATTTCATCGCCGTTTCGAGGTTCGGCGCACCCTTGGGGATGACAAGGGCATCCGCTGCCGTGATGTTCTGGCTCCAGGAGGTCTCCGTCTTGACGCCGCTGTTGGCAAGCGCGGTCATGCGGCCATTCCAGAGACTGCCGAAAGGCGCTTCGGCCGAGGCCAGCAGCTGCTGCGATTGCGCGCCGCTCGACCACCAGACAATATCGGATTTGATCGTATCGAGCTTCTTGAAGGCGCGATCGAGATCGAGCGGATAGAGCTTGTCGGCGGGAACGCCATCGGCCAAGAGCGCCGCTTCGATGACGCCGGGCGCGGACCATTTGTAGAAGGTGCGCTTGCCGGGGAATTTCTTCGTGTCGAAGAGATCAGCCCAGGTCTTCGGGCAGGCACTGACCGCATCGGCGTTGCAGCCGATAACAAAGGAATAATAGAAGCTACCGACGGAATAGTCGCTGACGAAGCGCGGATCGAGCTTGGACTTGTCGATGACGGAAAAGTCGAGCTTTTCGAGCAGACCCGCCTTGCCGGCCTGCGCGGCATAATCACCCTCGACGTCGACGACGTCCCAGCTCACCTGGCCGGCTTCGACCATTGCTTTCAACTTGCCGTAATCCGTTGGGCCGTCCTGCATGACGCCGATACCGGTCTTTGCCGTGAACTGGTTGGCCCAGGCGACCTTCTGCGCATCCTGCGTCGTTCCTCCCCAGCTCGTGAAGACCATGGTGTCGGCCTTGGCGGGCATGGATGCGGCCATCATGGCGGCAAAGGCCGCGAGTGCAATTCCTGCTTTCATGTTCCCTTGTCCTTGTTTTCGGTTTTTAGAGGCATGCCTTACGCACCCGCCGTTCATCCCAATGGGGAGAAACCGGCGGGCTTCATGATCTTGTTTTCCGCTTGTTCGATCAGGTCGCGGATCTTCGGCAGGAAGGCCTGCCATTTGGGGTCGGCGGCCAGCCGCCCGCGCCGCGCCTCGCGATCGTCGAGGCTTGCATAGGCCCAGATGTGCACGATCTCGTTGATGACACCGATTTCCGAGTAGAAGTAGCCGACGAGATCGCCGAGATGGGCCTTTTGGATGGCAATCCCTTCCTCTTCCACCACCTTCAGATATTGCGGGGTCGTGCCGTTCTTCAGCCGGTAGGTGCGGATCTCGTAAAACATCGGTCTCACCTCATGACGAAGGGATCGGGAATCGGATCGTCCGATGTGCGCAGCCAGATCGTCTTGGTGCGCGTATAATCGAGCGCCGCCGCAAGCCCGCCTTCCCTGCCATGGCCGGAAAGGCCAAAACCGCCGAAGGGCGCGATAGGCGATACCGCGCGATAGGTGTTGACCCAGACGACGCCGGCGCGGATGCCCTTCATCAGGCGATGGGCGCGTGTGAGATTCTGGGTGAAGACACCGGATGCCAGGCCGTAGCGGGTATCGTTTGCAAGCCTCAAGGCTTCTGCCTCGCTCTCGAACGAGACAATCGACAGAACCGGCCCGAAGAATTCCTCGGCCAATGACGGCGAGTTGATGCCATCGCAATCGAGGATCGTCGGCGGGAAGTAATAACCCACGCCGTCTGGCTTTTGGCCACCGGTGATCAGCCGAGCGCCGCTCGCAATGGATTTCTCGAGGAGAGCGGCAACATGATCCTGCTGGCGCTTCGTAGCTAGCGGGCCGACCTCGGTCGCCATGTCGAGCGGTGAACCGATGCGGATCGCCTCGGCCTTGCGCTTGAGGATCGACAGAAAGGCATCCTTGACGCTGGCCTCGACGATCAGCCGCGAGCCGGCAACGCAGCTTTGACCAGTCGCCGCGAAAATGCCGGCGACTTGCGCATTCGCGGCGCTCTCGAGATCGGCATCGGCAAAGACGATGAAGGGTGATTTGCCGCCCAGTTCCAGCGAGGTCGAAGCAAGGTTCTCGGCCGAATTGCGGATGACATGGCGTGCCGTCTCCGGTCCGCCGGTAAAGGCGATATGCGCGACCTTGGGGTGCCGCCCGAGTACCGCGCCGCAAGAAGGGCCGAAACCGGTGATGATGTTGACGACGCCGGCCGGAAAGCCGGCTTCATGAACCAGGCGCGCGAATTCCAGTAACGGCGCCGGACCATCTTCAGACGCCTTGACGACCATGGTGCAGCCGGCAGCGAGCGCCGGTCCAATCTTCACCGCCGAGAGAAAAAGCTGACTATTCCAAGGCACGACCATGGCTACGACGCCGACTGGCTCGCGGCGCAGCCAGACATCCATGTCCGGTTTGTCGATCGGCAGGTAGGAGCCCTCGATCTTGTCGGCGATGCCGGCATAGTAGCGATAATAGTCGGCGACATAGGCGACCTGCGCCGAAGTCTCGCGGATGATCTTGCCGGTGTCGAGCGTCTCCAGTTCGGCAAGTTTCCGTGCATTGGCCGCGACGAGATCCGCGAGCCTGTAGAGAAGCTTGCCACGCTGCGTCGCCGTCATCTTTGCCCAGGGGCCCTCGTAAAGCGCCTTTTCGGCGGCATCGACGGCGCGGTCGACATCAGCCTCCCGCGCTTCCGGCATTTCTGCCCAGACGTCGCCAGTCGCGGGATCGATGCTCTGGAAGCGGGCTTCCCCTTCCAGAAATTCGCCGTCGATGTAATACTGGAAGCGCTGCATGGCGTTCACTCCGCAAATGCCGGCATGACCTCGGCGATGAAGCGTTCGAGCGATGCCTTCTTGCGCTCGAACGACATGCCGGTGTCGATCCAGAAGGAATATTCGTCGTAGCCCATCGCCTGATAGGCCTTCAGTCGGGCAATCACGGTTTGGGCATCGCCGACGACATTGTTGTTGCGCATGACCGCATCCGACAGCATGGGATTGGCGCGAATGTCCTCTTCCGGGATGCGCTCGATCAGGCCCTGATGGATCGGCTTCTCGTTCTTGAACCAGGCGAAGAAGTAGTTGTAATAGACGCTGAGCTCATGGGCGGCCTGCGCGATGTCATCCTCGGACGAGCCGACATAGGTATGACGCAGGAGCATGATCTTCGGCCGCTCGATGTCAGGGTTCTTGGCGCAGGCATCATTGAACCGCCCCATCAGCGCCTCGACTTCATCGTCACCCTGCCAGAGCGGCGTCACCTGGACATTACAGCCATTGGCGACGGCGAATTCATGCGAATTCGGGTCGCGCGCGGCAACCCAGATCGGCGGATTGGGCTGCTGCAGCGGCTTTGGCGCGGAGGTGGTCGGCGGGAATTTGAAGAACTCGCCCTCATGGGCGTAATCCCCCTGCCAGATGCCTTTGACGGCCGGGATCAGCTCGCGCATGCGCTGACCAGCGCCCCAGGCGTCGAGACCCGGCAACAATCGCTCATATTCAAAGGAATAGGCGCCGCGGGCAATGCCGATATCGAGCCTGCCGTCGCAGATGATGTCGGCCATGGCGGCTTCACCGGCAAGCTTGATCGGATGCCAGAAGGGCGCGATTACCGTTCCGGTGCCAAGCCTTACCCGCAATGTGCGCCGCGCCAGATCGGCGATGGTCACAAAGGGATTGGGCGCGATGGTGAAATCCATCCCATGATGCTCGCCCGTCCAGATCGCGTGCATGCCGCCCCTGTCGGCGATCTCGCACAGCGCGACGAACTCCTCATAGAGGCTCTTATGCGTCTGGTTCGCGTCGAGGCGCTCCATGTGAACGAAGAGAGAGAATCTCATGCCCGCACCGCCTTTCCGGAAACCGCTCGCACCATGCCGGAGGTCTCGTCGCCAAAATAGACCCCGAAATTGCCGATCTGGCTTTCCAGCGCGAAGCGGGAGACGATATCGGCCGTGGAGCTGGTCTTGAAATGCGCGGTCTTGAGCGCATCCGGCTTGAGGAACCGGCCCTCGCGCGGCTCACCTTGTGAAGCAAAGGCCCGATAGACGATGTGATGCTTGCCATCGCTCCTGCCTTCATAGACGGAATAGAGAAAGCCGACGGTCACGGTAAGGCCGGTCAGCGTCTGTAAATACTGACCGAGAATATCGGCGGGGCTGCCCTCCCTGCCCTCGCAATTGGGAAGAGCCAGAACATCGTCCCCGAGCAGCAGGATCTTGCCGTCGCGCTCGAGAACGGCACCCAGCTCGATATTGCCCTCCGCCGCAGCGGAGACCGCTTTGCTCGCCAGGATCGGGGTGAAATAGCCGCCACGGGCATAGCCCAGCCCATTGCGGCCGCTATTGTCGAACGAGACGATACGTCCCATCAGGACAACGTGATCGCCTGCTTCGATCACTTCGCTCATGGCACATTCGAACCAGGCGGCGACATCGGCGAGGATCGGACAGCCATACGCCCCGGAAGTCCACTCAACGGCGGCGAACCGGTCTTCAACGGGTCGAGCGAAGGTGTTTGAGACGGCCTTCTGCGTCTCCGAGAGCACATTGATGGCAAAGTGCTTCGCGCTCGTCATGGCCGCGAAATTGCGCGAGGTCTTGGCGAGGCAAACAAGAAGAAGCGGCGGTTCAAGCGATACCGACGTGAAGGAATTCGCCGTAAAGCCGATCGGCAGACCAGCCTGATCGCGCGCGGTCACGACCGTCACGCCCGTCGGAAACGCGCCGAAGGCGTCGCGCAGCGCGCGTGGATCGAAATCTTGTGCCGTCATCTTGCGTCCTCCCCGCATGAAAGCCACTCGGCAAGCAGCTCATTGACGATAACTGGCGCGGTCAGGTTCACCATATGGCGGTGCCCTTCGACGATCCGTGCCCAGCCTTTGGGTGCCGCCGTCGCCATCTCCTCCGCCATCCGTGGCGTCGAGTTCGGATCGTCGGATCCCGTCAGGAACAAGGCCGGTGCCCCGACATCGGGCCAGCGATCGGCATAGGTCTCATCGCCACCGGCGAAAGCCGCATAGGCCGTGGCATAGGCTTTCGGATCGACAAGGCTCAACCAGTTCCGCGTGAGTTCCCGCGCGACTCCACTTTGAGCATCATCGCCGAACCAACGCTGCAGCGGGCCCTCCTTGTCGACACCTGAAATCGGTATCGCGGCTGCGCGAGCCAGCACGGCCGCCTTGGCCTCGGGATCGCGCCGATAGACGCCATTGAGATAGGCGACCCTCTTGATCCGCTCACCGAAGGTGGCGGCGGCCCCTCCGGCAACGAGCGCGCCCATCGAATGGCCGGCGACATTGACCTCACTGAACGCCATCTCATCGAGAAAGCCGCCGAACCAGGCGACAAAGGCTTCCAGCTTGCTGCCCGGAGGCAACCCAACGCTTTCCCCATGACCCGGCATATCGACGGCGATGACGCGATGGCTTCTGGAAAAAGCCTCGATCTGTGGCGCCCAGGCTTCAAGCCGCATGCCGACACCATGGAGCAGCACCAGCGGCTCGCCTTTGCCGACTTCATGATAGGCTGTGCCGCGCGCCGTGTGCTTGCGAGGCAAGCCTCCCACATTCAGAAGATCGGCCTTGTTCTGATCCATCGTTTCCATCGCAGGCATCCAGACGCCCAATCTCTTAAACGCCGGCCGGATTGGAGACGTCCTGTCCCAGATCCTTAAGATCCTGATAGCGATCGCCGATGCGATGATGCGGCCTACCACCGATCGAGGCACCAAGCGCAATGACGATTTCGTCGGCGGCCGGTGCATCCGGTATCGACGTCTGGATTGTCAGATAATGCGAGCGGCGACCTTCGTCATTCTTGTCCATGAGCGGGATCATGATCGGCGCATTGGCTGGTCCGCGCGTGTTGCAGAAGGCGAGATAGGATTTGGCACCGACGGCATGGCGATAATGATTGCCGAAGCGAAGAGTATGGATCAGCGCGGATGCATGCTCGATCTCGCCATCGAGACCGACGACGGCGGATTTGCCATAAGCCTCGACGGCCTCGCCCGATCCAACCGCATCGATAATCATCTTGGTGAGCAGTTCGCCGAGAAGGGGTGCCGCGGCATGAATCTCGGGCTTCAGATCCGCGACGAAGCCGCGACCAGCCCAAGGGCTTTTGACGATCGCGCATGCCGAGAAGAGTTTCAACGGCGTGGCCGCTGCCCTACCCCCTTCAACAAGCGTCGTTTCGATCTGCAGGACGGTTTTTCGGATCTGAAGGCTCATGGCTCGCTCTCATCTAGGATTATATATGATGGTATGCCATAATACTGAACTGTCAAGCAGCTTCGAGCGACCGGACTAAAAAACCTGCCGTTGTCAGAAATAATCAGCTATATCAGTAGTTTATGGAGGGGCAGAGAAAGGTGCCCGCGAAAGCGATGCTTGTCGCCGCGGATCTTAAGCCGCCGATGTTCCGCTTCCGTATTCGTTATTATGGTATACCGTCACACCGAAGGCGTGCCAGTGTCAACCCGCTCCGGGAGGCAAACGACAATTTGATGGGGCGTGACGGCTTCTCGCATCATCCGACGTGGCGCAAGCCGGCTCCTCATATGGCGAGATTTTCGCGGGCGTTAGCCCTGGCGGATGATGGCGCCGATCACATTGACGACAATGCGCGCGGCGGTCAGGGCCGAAAGGCCGTCGATATCGGCGGGAGGATAGAGCTCCACCAGATCAAAACCCGCGATGTCAGCCCGCCGGCCGAGGCCGGCGATCAGGTCGATGATCTGCGTATAGGTGAGGCCGCCGGGCGTGCGAGCCGCCACGCCCGGCATGATGCCGGGATCGATGCTGTCGCAATCCAAGGTGACAACGACCCGAGTACCCTTCGGAATGTGCCGGAGAGCGGCCTCGACCCCTTGTGCATGGATCTGGCGCGGCGTGACAAAGCGGCTGCCATAGCGTTGCGCTGTCTCGATATCCGAAGGGCGGGCACTGCCGACGCCACGCAGGCCGACCTGCACCATTCCGGCGACATGCGGCATCTCGCTTACCCGCCGCATCGGGCTTGAATAGCCGTAGCGCTCGCTATGCAGCGTGTCGCGCCAGTCGATATGGGCATCGATCTGCAAGATCCAGACCGGCCCCTCATCCGCAAAGCCGGCGATGAACGGGATCGTGACGGAACAATCGCCGCCAAGCAGGATCGGAATGGCCGGCAATGCAAGCACGCCGCGTGTCCTTGCCTCGATCCGATCGCGGTTGCCGGCATTGTCGTGCATGACAGTCTCGACGTTTCCGACGTCGACGCAGCAAGCGGGCTTACCAGCAAACAACGGGCCACCGAGATCGAAATCCCAGTGATCGACTAAGCCGGCATCATCCTGGCTGGCGTCCCGGATGGCTCTCGCCGACAAGGCATGACCGCTGCTGTCCCTGCCAGGATAGGTACTGCCATGACCCGCCCCGAAGATCACCACACGCGGCGGACGACCGTCATCGAGACGGTCCGGGAAGCCGAGAAAGGAAGAGGAAGCCGTCATCTTCATGGCCTTCTTGGGAAATCAATCGATCGGCCGCCGCCCGGAAAGCACGGCCTGGGCGATGGCGCTTGCGCTGGCGACATGATCCATCGCCGCCTGATAGGCGCCGTCGCCGTCGCCGCGCCTGATAGCATCGACGATACGCGCCATCTGCGCGGGTCCTTGAACATCGCGATCTTGCGTCTTGATCGTCATGGAGCGCAGGTGATTGATGCGCACGGTCAGAAGGTTGACGACGCCCCAGGCCACATGGCGGTCGACCATGCTGAACAGCGTCTGATAGAAGGACGATGTGTGGGCGAGCACGCCGGCCATGTCCTTCTCGCGGTAGCTATGCCTTATGTCCTCGAGCGACTTGTCCAGGGCATCCGCGATCGCGGGGTTGTTCTGCTCGGCGCAAAGCCGTGCCGCCATCCCTTCGAGCGCGGCGCGGATCTCGTAGATCTGCTTGGCTTCGTCATGATTGAGCTGCGCGACGATCGGCCCCTTGTTCGGAAGGTTGGCGACGAGGCCTTCGGATTCGAGATGGCGCAACACCTCTCGCACGATCGTGCGGCTGACGCCGAGCTGAGCGCAAAGATCGCGTTCGACCAGGCGGTCGCCCGGTCGGAAATAGCCGTTGATGATCGCCTCTCGCACCTTGTCGAGGGCGAGCTCCCGCAACGTCTTCGTCGGACGCTCCACGCGAATCGCGGCGCCATGCGCATCGTCATTCATTTCCAGACCCTCGATCTTCGGATACCATAATATGGCGTACCAAAATCATCCATTGTCGAAATGAAGTCAATGCGGGAGAGCGCCCGTCAGAGCAAGGCTTGCTCGTCAATGCCGAAATGCTCCTTCAACACCTTCCAACCTTTCGGCGTGACGTCAACGGCCCGGGACGAAGGCGCCCGCCGTATGCAACCCTTCGCCAAGAGGAACTTGGTCAAATGAACGCCAAGCGGTCCAGCAAGATGATGTTCTCTCTCCGTCCAATCGAGGCATTGCCGGGCAAGCCCATGGCGCGTGGGTCTGATGCTGGCCGTGTTCATGCCCATGCGGTCGAACCACTTCGCACCATCAGGCGTGAGTTCGAACCGCTTCTTTTCGGCCGCGACAAGGAACCCCTGCTCCACCAATCCATGGGTTAGGGCGATCCCAACGCGGCCGGCCAGATGATCATAGCAGCAACGCGCGAACCGAAGCTTCCGCGCATCCCGGGTCAACGGCTTTCTTCGCACGGATTGCGCCGGGCCGATGGAGGCGAGGGTCTCGAGCGCCAGCGCGACATGGGAACCGGCGAGACGGTAATATCGATGCCGCCCCGCGGCTTCCACGGCCAGCAGCTCGCCGGCCAATAATTTACCGAGATGCGAACTGGCTGTCTGTGCCGTCACGCCGGCCGCATGGGCGAGCTCGCCGGCTGGCCGCGCCCGGCCATCGAGGAGCGCCGACAATATGGCGGCCCGCGCGGGATCGGCAATCAGAAAGGCAACGGCTGCTATGTTCGGCTGGGTCGTCATGTCTAGGCCTCTCCACATCAGGCTGCATCATAACATCGAAATAGTTCGCATGCTTCGACCCATGTCGAAACATTGGGGCAGATCGCCGTCCTAGACTGACCGCTCAAGCAATTGCCGCGGAACCGACCCATGACAAAGACCATCCTCGCCTTTTTCACCGACACCCATCTCGGCCAGAAGCTGATCACCAAGACCGAAATCCCCGGCGACAAAATGGGCTATGAGAATACACCGCGACAGCACGAGCAGCATCTGCGCCTGGTCCTCAGCGATATCGCCCGCCGGGGTATTTCCAAGATCGTCTTCGGCGGCGATATCGGCACCGCGTGCTCGGTCGGCGGCTTTTTCGAGCATCTGCGCGCCCATGCCTTCGATGTGTCGCTCATTCTCGGCAATCACGATACCTACGGCGATGTCGCGCCGTACCACGACATGAGCGGCGCTACCGTGGCTGGGAAACTTTGCTACTCGCAGCAAGATCCGCATCTGAAACGGATTTTCCTCGATACGTCCGACAACGTCGTCGGCGACGGCCAGCGCGGGTGGCTCGCCCGCGAACTCGAAGGTGTGAGGCAGGCCGCGATCTTCCTGCATCATCCGATCCTGCCGCTCGACACGCCGATAGATCGAACCGGGGCAGCCCTGCGCGATCGGGACGAGGTCAGATCGCTTCTGATCGGCATGGATCGCCGGATATCCCTGTTCTGCGGTCACTACCACATGACCGACGAAGCCCGGGAGGCAAACATCACGCAATATGTCTCGCCAGCGGTCTCCTATCAGATCGTCAAGCAATCCGAACGTCTCACGGCCGATACGGGGACATTCGGCTATCGTATCCTGGAGATGGACGAAGAAGAGATCAAAACGCAGGTCGTCTTGTTTTCAAGGACCTAGCCTGCGCGGACGGCTCGCCGCGCCACTTCGTGGCAACAGGGGGAAAAGCATTTTCACTTCAGAGCGATGGCGCTATATCGTATCGAAGCGCCGCGGAATCGCCAGCCGGTTTGAAGGATATCACAATGAGCGTGCTTCTCTCTCCAGAACTCACGGTTTGTGGCATTGAGGAGTTGCCCGATCAATGCGCGCGAAACGTCACCCATGTGCTTTCCCTCCTCGATCCGGAATATCCCGAGCTCGATGTCTTCCACTCCTATGCCGAGCATCATCGCACGACGCTTCGTTTTCACGATATCATCGCGACGGCTCCGGGGCGGGTCATGCCCCGGCCGGAGCATGTCGAAGCCATCCTGAAATTCGGCTCCGAGTTTCAGGCGCGACAATATCCCGGGGCTTCGAGTCATCTGCTGGTGCATTGCCACATGGGCGTATCGCGGTCGACCGCCGCCATGCTGTCCTTGATGGCGCAAGCAAACCCTGATGAGCCCGGTGAGAGCCTGTTTGCTCGTCTGGTCGCCATCCGTCCGCAGGCCTGGCCGAACTCCCAGATGATCGGATTTGCCGACGAACAGCTCGGCCGAAAGGGCGATCTGACGGCCGCGCTTGCCCGCCATTACGGTCGCCAGATCAAGAGCCGGCCCGATTTCGTCGACTGGATGACGCATCTCGGACGTCAGGCAGAACTCAATATGGCGATCCCCGCGTAAGGATCGCCTCCCCCGCCTGAAGACCGACAGCCGGCACGATAGCCTCGTTACCCATCTTGACTAGCCCCCACTCAATGCGCGGGAGCCGGTTCTGGTTCTGTTTCCGGTGCATCCTTCTTGTGATGATCGGCGGCGAGCAGCATATAGACCGCGGGGACGACGAAGAGCGTGAACAGCGTTCCGATGGCAAGACCGGCAGCGATCACCAGGCCCATGTTGAAGCGGGCGACGGCTCCTGCTCCGGTCGCCAGGATCAGCGGCACGACGCCCAGAACCATGGCGCCCGTCGTCATCAGGATCGGCCGCAAGCGGATGCCGCAGGCACCTTCGATCGCCTCGCGCTTGGTCTTTCCCTCGGCCTGCAGCGTGTTTGCCACCTCGACGATCAGAATACCGTGCTTGCTGATCAGACCCATCAGCGTCACCAACCCGACCTGCGTATAGATGTTCATCGACGCGCCGCCGATGCCGAGGCTGATGAAGGCAAGCGCGCCCGCGATCGACATCGGCACCGACACGAGGATGATGAACGGGTCACGGAAGCTGTTGAACTGCGCCGAAAGCGCCAGGAACACGATGATCAGGGCGAGCGCGAATGTGGTCGCCATGCCGCTCGATTCCTGCACATATTGCCGCGACTGCCCGCCATAGTCGACCGAGTAGCCCTGCGGCAACGTCCGTGCCGCGATCGACTTCAATGTATTCAGCGCATCGCCGACGGCAACACCAGGCGCCGGCACGCCGGAGATCGTGGCCGAATTCAATTGCTGGAAATGCGCGACCGAGCGCGGCGTAGCCTGGAGTTTCGCCGTCGCGATCGCCGAAAGCGGGATCTTGTTACCGTTCACGTTCGCGATCGGATAGTTCATGATCTGATCGATGGTCTGGCGCGACCGTTGCTCGACCTGCGGGATGACCTGATACGAGCGGTTGTCGATACTGAAGTAGTTGACATAGCCGCCGCCCAGCATGGAGGCGAGCGCCGAACCGACATTGTTCATGGACAGGCCGAGGGCCGAGGCCTTGCTGCGATCGATCTGGATCGAATATTGCGGATTATCGACGTAAAGATCCTTCGTCAGGAAGATGAACTCGCCGGATTTCTGCGCTTCCTGCAGGAAGGCGGTGGATACCTCGTTGAGTTGCTCGAAGCCGCTGGTGCTGCCGATGGCGAACTGCACCGGCAGACCGCTGGCGCCGGGCAGCGGCGGTATCTGGAAGACCACGGACTGTCCGCCGGCGATCTTCGCCAGATCGGCCTGCACCAGTGGCTGCAGCTGGTCCGCCGTTCTCGTGCGCTGGTCCCAGGGCTTCAGCACCATGCCCTCGAAGGATGTGCCCGGCACCTCGACCTGCAAGGTCTTGTCGGTTTCGGGGAAGCTGCGGAAGATCTTGGTGACCTGGTTGGAATTCAGCAGCTTTTGCTGAAGCGTCGCGTTGGGAGGGTTCGTCACTTGCGCGGCCAGGAAGCCCTGGTCCTCGTTGGGAGCCAGCTCGGTCTTGGCGCTGGTATAGAGGAAATAGATGCTGCCAAGCACGATCACGGCGAAGACCAACGCCACCGGCACGGTGTTCAGGCTGCCGTGCAGCATGCGCACATAGGGCCGGTGGATTTCCGAAAAGCGGCGGTCGATGAAGTCGGAGATACGCTCTTCCCAGCCACTGCGGTCGGTCAAATGCGGCTTCAGGATGCGCGAGCACATCATTGGCGTCAGCGTCAGCGCGATGATCATCGACACGGTAACGGCGCCGACAAGCGTGAAGGCGAACTCCGTGAACAGCGCACCCGTCAGGCCGCCCTGGAAACCGATCGGAACGTAGACGGCGATCAGCACCACCGTCATGGCCAGGATCGGCCCGACGAGTTCATGCGCCGCGTCCAGCGCCGCCCTCATGGGCGTCGATCCCTCTTCGATGTGACGGTTGACATTCTCCACCACGATGATGGCATCGTCGACGACGAGCCCGATCGCCAGAACCAGGGCAAGCAGCGTCAGAAGATTGATCGAGAAGCCGAAGATCAGCATCATCGCGAAAGTGCCGACCAGCGACAGAGGTATGGCGACGACGGGAATGGCAACCGATCGCGGTGAACCGAGAAAGGCGAAGACCACGAAAATGACGATCACGAGAGCCTCGACCAGGCTCTTTACGACTTCATCGATGGAGGTGGTAACGAAAGTGCTGGAATCGTAGACGATGTAGCCTTCAAGCCCCTGCGGCAATTGCTGCTGTATACCTGGAAACACCGCGCGCACGCCGGCGATCACGTCGAGCAGGTTGGCTGTCGGGGCGATCTGGATGCCCATGAACACGCCGTCCTGCCCATCGAAGCCGATCTGGACGTCGGGATTCTGGGACCCGAGGGCAACGGTCGCGACATCCTTCAGCCGCACGATCGTGCTGCCGATCTGCTTGACCACCATTTCCTTGAATTCATCAACGGAATGCAGGTCGGTCTGCGCCGTCAGCACCGTCTGTGTCATCTGGCCGCGGGTGGTGCCGATGCCGGAGATATAGTTGTTGGCGCCAAGCGCGGTCCAGACATCGCCGGCCGACAAGCCATAGGCGGCAAGCTTGTCCGGCTGCAGCCAGGCTCTCAAGGCGAATGTTCGCGCGCCGAGGATTTCGGCCGTCTGAACGCCGTTGACCGCCTGCAATTTCGGCTGGACGACGCGCGTCAGATAGTCGGTGATCTGGTTGCTGGCCAGAACGTCGCTTCGGAAGCCGATATACATGGCGTCGATCGACTGGCCAATGGAGACCGTCATGATCGGCTGCTGCGTGCCCGTGGGCAATTGATTGAGAACGGAGGATACCTTGGCGTTGATTTCGGTCATCGCCGCATCGGCACTGTAGTTAAGCCGAAGGTTGACGGTGATCGTCGACGTGCCGCTCGTGCTCGTCGAGGTCATGTAATCGATGCCGTTGGCTTGGGCGATAGCGTTTTCGAGCGGTGTCGTGATGAAGCCGGCGATGACGTCGGGCGCCGCACCGGGATAGGTGGTCGTCACCGTGACGACGGCATTCTGGGTCTGCGGATATTGCCGCACGGTTAGCGAACGGAACGACTGGTAGCCGATCACGATAATCAACGCGCTGACCACCAGAGCAAGAACGGGGCGCTTGATGAAGATATCGGTGATATTCATCGCCACACCTCAGTTGGGATTTGCCGGGTTCGCGTTGGGATCGTTCGACGGCTGCACCTCGTTGTTGATGATGACAGGCGAGCCGTTATTCAGTTTCAGCTGGCCGGAGGTCACCACCACTTCGCCCGCGTTCAACCCTTTGGTCACCGAGATCTGGTCGCCCCGGGCCTGTCCCGTGCTGACGAACTTCTGATTGGCGACGAGCTGCGGCTTGCCATCCGCGCCGTTGCCCTTGTCGGTCACCACATAGACGACATTGCCGTAAGGGTTGATGGTGACGGCTGTCTGCGGCAGGGAGATGTATTCCTTCGGATCCCCGACCACCACAGTTATGTTGCCGAACATGCCGGGCAACAGCTTGCGATCGGGATTGGGGAAGGTTGCCCGGATGGTGATGTTACGGCTCTGGGTATCGACGAGTGGGCTGATCGCCGTGATCTTGCCGTCGAACGTCTGATTTCCATAGGCATCCACCGTCGCTGTCACCGCCTGTCCGACCTTCAGCTGCGACAGGGCCTGTTGCGGCATCGAAAAATCGAACTGGATCGGATCGAGCGACTGCAAGGTGACAACCGCGGTTCCTGCAGGCAGATACTGGCCGAGGCTGACCAGCCTGATGCCAAGGTGGCCATCGAAGGGAGCGCGGATCGAATATTGATCGATCAGCGCCTGCTGCGACGCGACCTGCGCCTGCGCCGCCTTCCAGTTCGCCAGATCGCTGTCGACCTGGCTTTGCGCGATGGTGTTCGCCTTGATCAGCTTGGAATCGCGCTCATAGGCGATCTGCGCATTCGTCATCGACGCCTTGTATTGTTCCAGCGTCGCGATCTGCTGATCGGCAAGCAGCTGCACGATGAGATCGCCCTTCTTGACGTCCTGACCATCCTCGAATCCGATCTTCTGGACAATGCCCTGGACCTGCGCCGAGAGATTGGCGCCTTCGACGGCATTGAAGCTGCCGATCGATTGCAGCGTCGTCTGCCACGGGCTCATAGCCGCCGTGATTGTCGAGACTGTCTGCGGTGGCGACTTGAGATTAGCCAGATAGGCCGCGATCATGCGGTTCTTGAATGCCTGGAAGCCGAAGATCCCGCCAAGGATCAGGCCTATGATGATCAGCATGATGATCATGCGTTTTATCATGAGTGTCAGCTCTACTCTTCGGGAACAGGACGGGAGGAATTCTGATGGCGTCGGCGTGACGGGATTTCACGGCAATCCTCCCGGAAACCCGCAGGCACCGAAGCAGTCGCAAGCACATGACAGCCCGAGGCCAATCTTTGCATCGGAAGCGACTTTTGTGGGGACTGGCAGGTTCGGTCAGCCAAATTCCTTGGCCAAGGCCTTCATTACGCGGTCGTGCAGGTCGCCCACTGAAGACAGCGGTGACCTTGCAATGATTCCAGCTGGCGGCGTTCCGTGCGGCCATCCTCTGTAAACCTCACCAGTCAACCGCCATTGGCCTGCCTCTGCATTCGATCAAGGATAAGTTGTTATTATCCGATCCACAACAGCCGATTTCATATGCCTGAGCGCATATTTAATGGAGTCTTGAATAAAAGCAATCATAGCCCCGCGCACGCCCCTCATCCCAGATCACCATGACTCGGCAACCTTGGGATGGGATGGGTGCTGGGCAAGCCGTTTCAGTCCTCAGCCACGCCGGGCCGCGTCGATCGCTGCCACATCGATCTTCTTCATGGTCATCATCGCATCGAAAGCGCGCTTCGCCTGATCGCCGCCCTCGCGAAGCGCCTCCATCAGAATACGCGGCGTGATCTGCCAGGAGACGCCCCATTTGTCCTTGCACCAGCCGCATTCGCTTTCCTGGCCACCATTGCCGACAATGGCGTTCCAATAGCGATCCGTCTCTGCCTGATCCTCGGTGTAGATCTGAAACGAAAAGGCTTCATTGTGCTTGAACACCGGGCCGCCATTCAGGCCGACGCAGGAGATACCGGCGACCGTGAATTCCACGACCAGCACGTCGCCCTGCTTGCCCTCCGGATAGTTTCCCGGCGCGCGGATCACGGCGCCCATGGCGCTATCTGGAAAAGTCTCGACATAAAACTTGGCGGCGGCCTCCGCGTCCTTGTCGTACCACAAGCAAATCGTATTCTTTGCCATTATTCCGGTCCTCCTGCTCTCCATTTCCCGATCATTGAAATAGGCACCCAATCGCATTTCTCCACCCTCTTCAATGCCATTTCGGCTGGGCAATGAGTGGTTTCCTGTCGTAGCCTCTACATCCGACGGGGCGGTTTGATGGCTCGGCCATGTCGGCCTGCCGTTCGCTTCGTGAAACATTCGCATATGAAAGGCGAAATCATATGAGGAACATCGGCTCGCAGATCGAAACGCCGCGGCTGCTGCTCCGCCCTTCGCTTCTGTCCGATACCGCCAACTTGTTCGAATTTCTCGGCGACCGCGAAGCCATGAGGCACACTCATGTGGACGCGACACCTGCCGCCTGCCGTCGCAGGGTCGCCGTTCATGAATGGCGGCGTCGACGCGACGGATATGCACCCTGGACGGTGATCAGAAAGGATGATGCAAAAATCATCGGCTGGGGCGGCCTATACGACGATCCGTTTGAACCAGGCTGGGGCTGCGAAATCGGATATTTCTTCCATCGGGATGCCTGGGGATGCGGATATGCATCGGAATTGGTCACGGCGGCGTTGCGGCTGGCGGACCGGGAACTGCGGATTCGAGAGGTCCGCGCCTTTGCCCATCCTGACAATACAGCCTCAAGGAAAATCCTGGAGATGGCAGGCTTCAGAATGGTTCGCTTCGTTCCAGAGATGAACCGCCTTCTCCTTTCCAGACCCAGACGCGAGGATGACACAGCCAACCGGAGCTGATGAAAAATACGTCTTCTGTCGGAAATGCATGGCGGGCAAAGTTTACAAATGCTCGCAGCGCAAAATAATATGACTTTTTTCCTCTTGTTTGTGACCGGGCGACGAGGCTATATCGCGCGGGCGCTTTCGTCCGATCGCGCTGACCATAGCCACCGGGATATATTCGTGACGATATTGAAATCAGTTTTGACCGTTTCAGCTCTTTGCGCGGCGCTCACCTTTGCCGCAACGGCAGCTTCCGCTGCCTCCACCAGCTATCCGCTGACCATCGACAATTGCGGCACCAAGGTCACGTTCCAGAAGGCTCCGGAACGCGCGATCGGGCTTGGACAGAACAGTGCCGAAATTCTTCTTTTGCTCGGCCTCGAAAACAAAATGGTCGGCACCGCCTTCTGGCCCAACAAGGTTCTGCCGCAGCTCGCGGAAGCCAATTCCAAGGTCAAGCTGCTGACGGTCGAATTCCCGACCTTTGAATCGATCCTCTCGGAAAATCCTGACTTCGTCACTGCCGCGCTGCCGACCCTGATGGGACCGAGCAGCAAGGTGGCAAAGCGCGAGGACTTCGAAAAGCTCAATATTCCCACCTATGTTTCCCCCAGCATCTGCCCGGCCCAGGGCGCCTCTCAGGATAAATACGGCAATGCCGCCCGCAGCCAGGTCTGGAACATGAGCACGCTCTACCAGGAAATCGACGAACTCTCGCAGATTTTCGATGTCCGCGACAAGGGCCAGGCGCTGATCGCGGATTTCAAAAAGCGGGAAGAGGCACTGCGCGCGAATGCGCCGAAGGATGGCAAGAAGCTCTCCTATGTCTTCTGGTTCTCCAGCCCGTCGCCATCCGCGGATGCCTATGTCGGCGGCAAAAACAGCCCCTCGGGTTATATCGCCGACCTGCTTGGCGGCCGCAATGCCATTACCACCGAAGCGGAGTGGCCGACGCTTGGCTGGGAGAGCATCATAGCCGCCAATCCGGACGTCATCGTCGTCGCCAGCCTCGACCGCAATCGCTGGGAGCTCGACAAGCCTGAAGCCAAGATCAAGTTCCTGACCACCGATCCCGCCGTCAGCCAGCTAGCCGCGGTCAAGAACAAGGCGATTGTCGTCATGGACGGCCAGGCCATGAATCCGACCATCCGGACGATCTATGGCGCCGAGCAGGTCGCCCAGCAGCTGAAGGCGCTTGGTCTTCTGAAGTGACCGACGTGTATCGAACCCTGAGGCAGCTCGCCATCATCGGCCTGCTGCTTTTTGCCTCTCTCGCGGCGATCAGCCTGACGATCGGCGTCAGCGTCGGTATCGGTGATCTGCCGATCCCGCTTTCGACGACCTTCCATGCCATCACCAACAGGCTGGGATGGACGGGGATCGAACTTAACCGCATCCACGAAACGGTGATCTGGGACTATCGCCTCAGCCGGGCGCTCGTGGCCGCTTTCTGTGGAGCGGGCCTGGCGCTCTCGGGCGCGATCATGCAGTCGCTCCTTCGCAACCCGCTTGCCGAACCCTATGTGCTCGGCATCTCGGCGGGCGCTTCGACCGGCGCGGTCGCGATCGTCATACTCAATATCGGCGCGGGCGCGGTTTCCCTTTCGGCTGGTGCCTTCGCCGGCGCGTTCGCGGCCTTCTTCTTCGTCGCTCTGCTTTCGAACGGCACGCGAGGCGGCGCCGACCGCACGATCCTTGCCGGTGTCGCCGCCTCCCAGCTGTTCAATGCTGCGACATCCTATATCGTGACGACGTCGGGAAACGCGCAGCAGGCACGGGATGTGATGTTCTGGCTGCTCGGCAGTTTCGGTGGTGTCCGCTGGCCGGAATTCATGCTGGTCGCGACCATTGTCGGTTTCGGCCTCGTGGCTTGCCTGCTCTATGCACGCGTGCTGGATGCGTTCGCCTTTGGCGACGAGGCCGCGTCGTCTCTCGGCGTCAATGTCGGGCGGGCGCGGATCTGGCTCTTCGCGCTGACCGCGATGATGACGGCAACGATCGTCAGCATGGTCGGATCGATCGGTTTTGTCGGTCTCGTCGTGCCGCATGCGGCCCGCTTCTTCGTCGGCCCGCTCCACATCCGGCTGCTGCCGGCCTGCGCCATTGTCGGAGCGATCTTCATGGTGCTGGCGGATATCGCCTCGCGCGCCCTCATCCCTCAGCAGGTTCTGCCGATCGGAGTGGTCACGGCGCTGGTGGGCGTTCCCTTCTTCTCTATCATTCTCTACCGGTTCCAGCGCGCATCATGAGCATCAAGGCCGACAACGTCATCTGGAAAATCGGCACAAAGACCGTACTCGACGGGGTCTCCTTCGAGGCGCCCGCGGGCAAGATGCTCGGCCTGCTTGGACCGAACGGCTCCGGCAAGACCTCGCTCCTGCGTCTGCTTGCCGGCTTGAAACGGCCGAATTCCGGTCGCATCACGCTCGAACAGAAGGATCTGCGACGGATGTCCCGCCGTTCGATCGCAAGGCGCATCGCCTTCGTCGAGCAGCACAGCACCACCAACGCCAATCTCAAGGTCATCGATGTCGTGAAGCTCGGCCGGTTTCCGCATCGCTCGATGTTTTCCGGCTGGACGTCGGCAGATGACGAGGCGGTCGAAGATGCTCTCGCACGCGCCGGCATGAGGGCGAAACGCAACGACCGATGGCAGAGCCTGTCGGGTGGCGAAAAGCAGCGCGCCCACATCGCACGCGCCTTGGCACAGGCGCCGAAGGAACTGATCCTCGACGAGCCGACCAACCACCTCGATATCCAGCATCAGATCAGCCTGATGCGGCTGGTCGCCGACCTGCCGGTCACCAGCATCATCGCTCTTCACGATCTCAATCATGCCGCCATGTTCTGCGATGAATTGATTGTCATGCAGCAAGGCAGGATAGTCGCCTCCGGCACCCCGGAATCCGTGCTGACCGAAGATCTGCTGAGAACCGTCTTTGCTGTCGAGGCAAGGATCGAAGCCTCTCCTCACCACTCCCGGCCGCATATTCACTATCTGCGATGAGATAATCCGGAACGCCCCTGATTGCCCTTGCCTCACCATGGAACCGAGCGCATCTTTCGCGATAAGCTCGGCGGGCTCGAGCGTTTCGAAGGGCATCGCAAGAAGATCGCCAGGCGCCGGTCCTGGACACGCGGCGGATGGGGGAACACATGACAGACAGGCTCAAGGGCAAGATCGCCATCATTTCGGGCGGCGCCACCGGCATGGGCGGTGCGGCCTCCCGCCTTTTCGCGGCCGAAGGCGCGAAGGTCGCGATCATCGACAGAAATGGCGATGCGGCGGCACAGACCGCGCGCGAAATCCGCGATGCCGGCGGCATCGCCGATCATTGGGTTGCCGATGTTTCGGATGAAGCGGCCGTCAATGCCGCGGTCAAGGACATCGAGGGCCGCTTTGGCGCCGTCACCGTACTGTTCAACCATGCCGGCACCATCGTCATCAAGCCATTCCTCGAAACGACGCTCGAGGAATGGGAGTGGCTGCACGGCGTCAACGTCCGTTCGATGTTCCTGGTGACCAAGGCGGTGCTGCCGGGCATGATCGCCGCCGGCGGCGGCTCCATCGTCTGCACCTCGTCGATCTCCGCCGTCGCGGCGACCCCGATGGAGGTGCTCTATGACACGACGAAGGGAGCGGTGCATATGTTCGCCCGCGCCATCGCCGTCGAATTCCGCGATCGCAATATCCGCTGCAACGCCGTCTGTCCCGGTTTCATCCGCACGCCGCACGGGCTGCGCGAGGTTGCGGAGCTGCAGGCTCTCGGCGTCGATGTCTCGGATGCGGTGATCGCGGCCCAGCAAGGGCGCATCGGCGAGCCCGAGGATGTGGCACGCGCCGCTCTCTATCTGGCCTCCGACGAGTCCAACTTCGTCAACGGCATCCACCTCTTCGTCGATAATGGCTTTACCGCCATCTGACAGAAAGGCACCCGCATGCGATCATGCGAGCAGATCGATATTTTTCAATAGGATATGACTGTCAATTTCATGACACCGATGGTAAGGGAGCTTTACGAATGACTTCACTGCCCCGGGTGTCCTTTGAGTACAGCTTGGCAACAGACCGGAATTGACGCGCCGCCGCTGACGGAGAGCGCGCGGGCGGTGCTGCGAACCATCGCGAGCAGCGGCCCCGCGACCAGACCGCAATTAAGCGCGGCGCTGATGTTTTCGAAACCCACCATGTCGGCGGCCGTTAGCGAACTTGAACGGCACGACCTGCTCGCGCCGGTCGGCATCAATCGCGGCTCGATCGGACGAACCTCCGTCACCTACGGTCTAGGGCCAAAGGCGGGCTTCGTCGTCGGCGTCGATTGCGGCACGACCCATATCAACGCCATTGCCCGCGGCCTCGACGGGACAACACTCGCGACCGTCGAAATGCCGCTTGTCGACAAATCCGCCGATGAACGGTTTCGTCTGATAGAAGATGTCGTCGCACGATTGCTTTCCCAGTTCGAAGCACGATCGACGCCGTTGCGCGCAATCGCGATCGCCCTGCCGAACATCATTTCCGCATCGCTGGAGAGAATGTCCGGCCGCGAAACCTTGATACCCGTTCTGGAACATTTGCAGGCCATCTACGCCGCGCCCGTATTGCTTGAAAACAACGTCAACTGCGCTGCCCTTGCCGAATATCACGAGGGATCGGCAAAACAGTATTCCTTCGCGATCTACATGCAGATCGGCGTGAAGACCGGCATGGGCATCGTGCTGGACGGCCGGCTTTTCCGGGGCTTCAAGGGTGGCGCCGGCGAAATCGGCCACCTGCCCTTTCCGTGGTCGCAACATGAGCGGCCGAAATGGCAGCAAGTGGAAACCTATATGGGATCCACGGCCCTTCTCGAGCGCGCGGCGCTAGATTGGCCCGAAAACGAAGGTGCGCCGCCGAAAAGCACCAGCGAGCTTTTTGCCCGCATGGAACAATCCCGCACGGCACGCGCCATTGTCGAGCAGCACGCCCGCGATGTCGGAAACCTGGCCGCCGCCTGCGTCAGCGTGCTCGATCCGCAACTGATCGTGCTTGGCGGTGGCGTCGGGCAGAACCCGCAATTGCTGCCGGGCGTGAGGGATGTGGTGAGGGAATTGTGCTGGCCTGTGGAAGTGGTCAATGGCCAGCTATCGAACCAGGCGACCGTTCTTGGCGCCGTGCGCCTCGCCATCGACTTCGCCATGGCGAGACTTTTAGGAGAGGAAGGCAAGGCCGCCTTCCTTTATCCGAATGCGCTGACCGTGGGTCGCATCAGCATCTGAGAGGTTCACATGTCGCGTTTGGTATCGGTCTGACGGTAGCGGAATTCGCAGACCGGCAGGCCGGCATCCTCCGAGAGCGTCGCGATCAGCAACTGCGCGGGAATTGCCTGCAGAATGGCATCGCCAATGCCTTCGGAGAAGGCCGGCACATGGATGACGACGAGATTGTCGGCATCCGCGATATCGGTCCGCGCGGTGACGAGGACGGAGGGAATGCCGAAGCCGGCGAGATCGCGCGCCAGCTTCACCTCGCGACCGTTGCCGAACAACAGCACGCCGCTATCCCTGTCGTTCGGCTCCATCGGCCCATGGAGAAAGTTCAGCGTATCCCAATCCTGGGCGGCGACGCGCGCGGCCTCGCGGATCAGGAGCGCGGCATAGCCGGCCGTGCCGAGTGCCGTGCCCGCACCAACGCAATCGATTGACGTCTTGCCGGCCAGCAACTTGGCTCCCTTGTCGGCCTGGGCGCGCGTTTCGGTTAATACGGCCTCGGCGCGACCTGAAAGCTCCCGCCAATTCGCGCCGGACGGGCGACCGGCCTTGTCGATGAGCAAGGCCGCGCTCAGAAGCGATCCGAGATAACTTGTCGTATTCGGACCGCTATCCGCGCCGCTCTCGGTTGCGATCATATGCTTCACGACCCGCGAAATCGGCGTGCAGTCCGCCTTGGCGATACCATAGGAATGGGCGTTGGGACGGAGCTCCATCGCGCGCGCCGGCTCTTCGCTGCGGCCGGAGGCGGAAAAAGCGATATAGGCCTCGCCGGCATCGACGGATGGGTCATGGAGATCGGTACCCGGCAGGGCGAAGGCGCGTAGGCCCTGAGCGCGCATCTGCGCGGCGGCGACGACGGCCGCATAGAGGCTGGCGCCGATCCCGACGAGGACCGTCGGTCCACGCCTTACCGGCTCCAGGTCGAGCGTTTCGAGCCGTTTGGAGACGGTATTGAAGCAGGTATTGAGGGCAGCGGGCTGCAATGCGATCGCTTCGCGGTAAGGCACTCTGTCTGTCATGATCATTCCCATTTCGTTACAAGGAATGGCGGCCGCGTAAGTAGCGGCCGCCTGAGGATTGGCCGATCTCAATCCAGCTTCATGTAGTCGGCGAAGCGCGCCGCATCGTTGATGGTGACCTTGTCGAGTTTGTTCTCGCCAAGGCCCCATTTCTCGAAGATCTTGGCATAGGAGCCGTCGTCGATCATCGACTGCATGGTGGCCGCCAGCGCATCGCGCAGCTTCGGATCATCCTTGCCGACGAGCATTGCCTGGTAGCCCACCGCATATTGGGCACCGGTCACGAGCTCCAGTTTCTTGTTACCCGCCGGCTGATGCTGGAGGCTGTAGGCCGCGACGCCCGTCGTATCCATGGAAAGATCGACGCGACCGCTCTGCAGCGCGATCTTGATCTGGTCGTTCGAGGGAAACTGCATGACGTTGAGCGGCTTATCGGCCGGGCAAAGCGTCTTCTGCTTGTCCAGGAGCTGAAGCGGGATCGAGCCTTGGACCGCGCCGGCATTGAGCCCACAGGCGTCCTTCAGCTTGTGCACGCCCTTCGGATTGCCCTCCAGCACGATGATGCTGGTGCCCTCGAGCATGTAGTTGACGACATCGACGATCTTCTCGCGCTCGGCAAAATCGCCGAAGGCGGACATGCCCATATCGAAACGGCCGGCCTGGATGCCGGGGATGATGCTGGCGAACTGCGCCGGCACGTCGGTAAACCTAACGCCGAGACGCGCGCCCATCTCGTCGCGAAGATCGCGTTCGAGGCCGATGATCGTCTTATTGTCCTCGCCGTAGAAATCGTAGGGCGGTGTCTGCGGTTCCGTCCCGACCTTGATCTCCCCCGAGGACTGGATCTTTTCGGGCAGCATGGCGTGCAGTTTCTGGTCGACGCCCGCGCCCCAGGCCGTGGAGCTCGCGAGCATGGTCGCCAAGGCGAAGGTGATTGTCAGCTTTGTCTTCCCTGTCATTGTCATTCCCCTTTTTGCTCGTGCACGTGAAGGACGTGCGGCCTTGTCGCGGTGCCTGCCAGTCAGTGCATCCGTCTCAAAAACGCCTGGGTTCTTTCCTGCCGCGGATTGTCGAGCACGTCGCGCGCCGACCCTTCCTCGACGACGACACCCTGATCCATGAATACGATACGGTCGGCGACGTCGCGAGCGAAGGAAAGCTCATGCGTCACCACGATCATCGTCATGCCGTCCGCCGCGAGCTTGCGCATCACGTTCAGCACCTCGCCGACGAGTTCGGGATCGAGCGCGGATGTCGGCTCGTCGAAAAGCATCAGCTTCGGGCTCATCGCCAATGCCCGGGCGATCGCCACGCGCTGCTGCTGGCCGCCGGAGAGCTGATAGGGATAGGCGCTGCCGCGGCCTTCGAGATCGACCATCTTCAAGAGCTCCCGCGCCCGGGCCAGAGCCTCCTCGCGCGACTTGCCGCGATTGAGCATCGGCGGCTGCGAAATGTTCGTCAGCACGTCCTGGTGAGCGAAAAGATTGAAGCGCTGAAACACCATGCCGATGTCGCGCCGCTGCACGGCCAGCTCCTTGCCGCTCATCTCGTGCAGGGCATCGCCGCGCTCGTGATAGCCGATCAACTGGCCGTCGACGAGAATGCGGCCCGCCGTCATTCGCTCCAGGTGGTTGATGCATCTGAGGAAGGTCGATTTCCCGCTTCCCGAGGGACCGAGCAGGCAGACGACCTCGCCCTTGTCGACGGAGAGATTGATGCCCTTCAGCACTTCGAGCGAACCGAAGGATTTGTGGACGTCGATCGCCTGGACGAGGGCCCTTGCCGAGGACGATGTTGCAGGAGCACTCATCCGTTTCTCCCTTCCGCGCCCATGAGGCGCAGGGCGCCTTGCAGGAGGCCAGGCGCCTGGTTCGTGGATTTTCCAAGCCGGCTCTCGATGACGAGCTGGATGGCGGAGGCGATCGTGGTCATCACGAGGTACCAGATGCTGGCAACGATCAGCAGTTCGATGATCAGGAAGTTCCTGGCATAGATGTTCTGCGCGCGCGTCAGCAGGTCCTGGGCCGCAACGACGGAGACGAGTGAGGTCGTCTTCAGCATCGAGATCGTTTGGTTGCCGATCGGAGGGATGATGACGCGAAGCGCCTGGGGAAAGATGATGCGCAGCATCGATTGGGCGGGCGTATAACCGAGCGCCTTGCCGGCCTCATGCTGGCCGCTATCGACGGCGAGCAGTCCGCCGCGAATGATCTCCGCCATATAGGCCGCCTCATTGAGGCTGAGGGCAAGAAGCGCCGCGACGAAAGCCGTGACGATCGAGTTGGTGTCGATATGAATCGATCCGACATCGATACTCGGTATGAAGAGCTGGATGTTGAACCAGAAGATGATCTGAACCAGCAGCGGCGTGCCGCGGAAGAACCAGATATAGAGGCTCGCGAAACCGGACAGCACCGGATTGGACGCGAGCCGCATCGTGGCAAGGATGGCGCCGGCAACGATGCTGATGATCATCGACAAGACGGTGAACAGGATGGTCAGCTTGACCCCATCCAGGATCGTCTCGTCGAAGATATATTGCGGTATGGCCGACCAGGCGATGTGACGGCTGGTGGCGACCATGAACGCCAGCAATACGACGACAGCGATCAGCACGACCGCGATCAATCTCTGCCCCCAGTTTCGTGCGGGAATGATCTTCCGGGAGGTCATGCGGCTCTCCAATCATCAGCGGTTTTCAGCTCGCCGTCGAGATGCGGCGGCGGCAAGGTGGCCGGCAGGTCACCACGACTGAGCTTGCGGGCGAGCACCAATGCCCCCGCCACCGGCGGCTCGTCGAGAAGGGTCAGCGTCAGATCGGGCAAGCGGTCACTGAGGGCGGTCTTGAAGGCCGCCAGAAGCCGCGGCTGACGGGCAATGACGCCGCCGCCGGTAACGACATCGCCACGCGGCGCGCCACGTTCCAGCAATTGCGCGGTGAGCTTGGCAAGGGAGGCACCCGCCTCCGTGATGACCTTGTTGGCATATCGCGAACCGGCATCCGCCGCCTCGAATACGAGCGGCGCGAAGCGGCCTATGCCGGCTGCCGATCCGATCTCGCCCAACGCCCGCCCGATCTCTATCGGCGACGATATCGCAAGGGCCTCGATGAGGCTGCGACCAAGGAGATCAAGCGGTTGGCCCTGGTCTAGCGCAAATCGGATAGTCCGGGCCGCTTCCCGCACAAGACCGCTCGCGCTTCCTTCGTCGCCCAGATACCACCCCCACCCGCCGGATGCGATCATCCTGCGCGCGGCATCGCGCGAGACCGCAATTGAACCGGTGCCGCTGATGACGGAAATGCCAGTCGACTTGCCCGCCGCCGGCAGCAACAGCTCGGAGTCGTTGAGGACCAGCACGGCGCCGGGCAAGTGCCGGGCGAGCCTTGCTTGCAGCCCAAGCCGATCCTCGTCGCTGTCGCAGCCATGCGCGCCGACGACCGTGATCTTTGGGATGGCTCCGGTCGTCGCCACAAGCAGCGAAACGAGGGCCCGCGCATCCGCATCATGATCGACGCGAGCGCGCCATTCAGCCGTGTGGACGACTCTTTCGCCAACGGTTTCGCCATTCATCTCGGCGATGAGCTGCGTTTTGGTTCCACCAATATCAATTCCAGCAATCATGCGTCCCGATCCATTTGTTAGGTAACTTACCTAATTATAAGAGACGCGCAAGCACTATTTCGCGGTTCGTCAGATCGGTGGATGATCCCGAGGTCGAATTGACGCGTGGCCTGAGCGATCGCGGTGGGCCGCCGAATTCAGATGGGGCACAACCGGTCAGCCCCGGACCTCATCGACGGGACGTGACAACCATGATTGGGTATGGGGTCAAATGGCGACTGCGTATGACGCCTGCTCGGCCTGAAGATATGCGAGCATGCGCGCAATCCCCTCCTCCAGACCGACCGTGGGGGTCAGTCCGTAGGAGCGTTGCAGGGCCGTGTCGCCGCAACGGTAAAAGACACCTTCCGGATGATTCGATCGCCCGCTGACAGCCGGCTGCCAGCCGATCCGCCGACTGATCGTCTCGGCGAGTTCGATGAAGGAAGTCGCGGTGCCGGTCGATAGATTGAGGCTTGCCCCGTCTGGAAGCAACTCCCTGGTCCGCCAGATGAAGTCGATGCAGTCCGAGATGTGGATAAAATCCCGGCACTGACGGCCCGAGCCCCAGACGAAGACCTCGGGAGCGCCCTTTTCCGCAAGCAAGCGGCGGCAGATCGCCGGGAAAGGATAGGCAAGATCCTGATCCTCGCCATAGCCGCTGAACGGCCTGTAGGCGATGGCCCGCCGGCCGTAGCGTTCGACATAGAGTTTCATCAGATATTCGCCGGTCAATTTTGCCCAGCCATAGCTGAGATCGGGGACACCGACGGCGGCGTCGAAATTGATCATCTCCTCCGACAGCAGCCGATGATTGGCGACGGTCTGTAGCGACACCGGATAGGCCGCGCTGGAGCTGAAAAATATGACCGAACCGGGTTTGGCGCGCGATGCCCATTGCCACAGTTCCGCATCGACCGCCAGATCCTCGGCGACGTCGAGCGCGCGCGTCTCGAGCGTCAAGCGACCGCCGACGAGCGCGGCCAGATGGAAGACATAGTCGAAATGCTCGGGAGGCCGTGCGAAGAACGTCCGGCAATCCTCTTCGCAAAAGGTGAAGCGGGAACGCCGAAGCCGCTGCCACAGTTCCGGATGCAGCGCGCCCGTTCCCGCGACCAGGGAATCGACGCAGACGACATCCAAGCCCTCGGCAAGAAGCCGCCGGACAAGATGCCGGCCCACGAAACCGCAACCACCAGTCACCAATGCGCGTGCCATCGTCTCCCCCAACCACTATGCGGAAAAATCGCCCCGTCCCAGATAGATATCCACCATGCGGCGCCCCCATTCCGCCCTGTTCGGCGCGATGCGGCGGCCAAGGGCCAATGCCCCTTCGCTCAGCCGCCGCATCAATCGGTCGTCATCCGTCGCCATCAATTTCTCGGCCAGCGAATCCGCATCGCCGCTATCGAAAACCAGGCCGGCGCCATTCTCCTCGACCTCCGCCGCGATCAACGCATTGCTGCTGACGATGACCGGGATGCCGGACATCAATGCTTCGGCGGCGACCAGGCCGTAAGGCTCCGGCATGCGCGACGGCATGACGAAAACGCGCGCTGTGCCAGCGATCTCGCTCACCTCTTCGTCGCTTAGCCAGCCAGGCACATGGCAATGCGGCAACAGCCGCCGCATCTCGGCTAGCAATGGCCCACGCCCGATCAGCGTTGCCGTCCTGCCCGTCTTGTTGAGCGCGTCCGCCAGTGTCTGAACCCCTTTTTCCCAGCACATGCGACCGAGGAAAACAGTGCGGCGGTTGCGCCACGCCTCGACGGGCGCCGGCGTCAATGGCTGCGTCGGCGTGCGCAGCGTCGTGAAATGCCGGAAGGGGCCAGTGCGTAGAAATGCCTCCATGCTCTCATGCGCCAGGACGATGCCCACCTGGCTCCAGAACCTCTCGCCGACCCCCTGCTGTGTCAGGGTGCGGCGGAAGCGCCAAAGCTTATGGAGATAACTGCGCTTGTCGCAATTGGTCGTCAGACAGGCGAGAGATAGCGGCTTGATGTCGCAAACCTCGCCGCTGCGGAAATTGATAAGGCCGCCATTCGGGCAGGTCAGGAAGAAATCATGCGCCGTGACGATGACTTTGACCCGATGCCTGGCAAGCGCATAGAAAATCGAGGGCGAGAGGATCTGCGACCAGCCATGTACATGGACAACGGTTTCCTCATCCGATTCCCGAAGCAGGCCCTCCATCGCCTCATAGGCCCGCCGATTGTAGTTCTTCGCGAGGATATCGACGGTCGCCGGGCCTTCCCGAAGGGCGCGCTCGCCCAGCGCGACCGTGCGGATATCGGCAAAGCGCGGCTTGAGGCCCTCACCATCATCACCGACCAGCATGGCGCATGTCAGCCCGGCATCCCTGCTTGCCTCGAGACATTGCAGCGCCACCTTGGTCGCGCCACCGCGAACGATCGAAACATCATTGACAAGTATGAGACGCATGAGACCAGCAACTCGCCTATGGCATTAACCCGACGCGGCGAAAGAAACCGTCCTCTTACGTTTCGCGCCCGATACATAAAGCGCCCTAACGCAGCGCTTTTTCAATTCATCCATTCGCACGAGAGCATCCCGCTTTCAGGTTGAATCCACAGGATCTCTTCGATGCATGAGAGGGAAATGCCGGTAGCGCATGCTTACCAAGCCATGTGCTCCAACTTGCTGCTTTTGCAATTGCCAGGACGCTCTATTCAAAACCGGAGCATTAGCGCGCGATTTGGTCCGGCGACTGGACGGGAATGTGAAACGGCGGGAAGTGTTTGAGATTGGCTGTGATCACGACGAGCCTATGAACACTTGCCGTTCCCGCGATGACGGCATCCGCCGCGCCTGGATCATGCCCGGCGATGACCGCCTTCGCCTCGAGCCTCCCGGATTCAAGCGCGACATCCTTCGACGGGCAGGATGGGATCACCATACCCGGCAATTAGCCCTTGTAGCCAGGCGTGAATCCCCGCTGCCCTTGTCTTCGCACCTTTTGCTTCCATTGACCGAATGCCCTTTTCGATCTCGTGGATAGTCAACGCGGAAAGATAGGTCGCGTGCCGCCGATCCTGTTCAATCACCCATTCGGCAGAAGATTTCCATGCACTTGCCATGGACGGGGCGAACATGGAGATCGCGTTGATCTCGAGAAGAAGGCTCACAAATCGACCTCGCGAGAGGGAGCGGGATTTCTTGAGAAAACATCGTCGGTAGGATCGAGATCAGCCGGAAAGGTCTTCAGATATTGCACAAGGCTCGGCCGACCGCTCCGGATCACCTTTCTTGCCGCCTCAGCCGCCCTCACACTGACGACGACGGCCGCGGCGCGCCCGCGACGTGTAATCGTCACGAACTCACCGGCCGCGGCCTGATCGATGACACGGGAAAATGACGCCTTGGCATCCTTTAAGCTGATCGTTTTCATGGCGAATCCCTAAAAGAGGTCACTTATGGCCTCTTCTTGGAGCGCATTCGTGCGAAATCAAGGCACGCAATAGCGATTGCAGTGAAGTCCGTTGGCTGCCTTGGACATACTGCCGCTCTCAGCCCCTCGCCTTCTTCACGGCGATCTCCATTTCCTTGAATGGCCGGCGGAAGGTCGGCACGCGCTCCGCGACCTCGGGGAATGCGCCGAACGGCCTGTGCGGCTCGGCCTGATACCAGAAGGCGACCGAGGAAATATCGTCGGAGCGGCGGTTGGCATGGCCGTGCTCGATGGTCACGCGGATGTGCTTTTGAAAGATCGCCGGATCTTCGATATGCCAACGGTAGAGCGTCACCGGCTCGGTCCAGTTTGGACCGCCGGCGGCGATGATGCCATGATAAGGCGCGCTGTATTCCTGGGTCGGGCACCATGCCGTATTGAAATAATCCTCCGTGCCGGTGCCGTGCAGTGTCGGCGGCCAGGCGTCGTTGGCACCGGATGCGGATTCATCTCGCGGTTCGATCAGCCCTGCCTTCGGCCCGATGCGCGGATCGGGCTTGCGCACCGTGTCCGGCACCGAGAGCCCCTGTTCGCCATCGATGAAGATCATGTCATCGCCTTCGCCGTACCAGTCCCACACCTCGGAGCGGCGGCGCGAATAAACATTGTAGAGAACGCCGACATAGTGACCGCGACCTTCGGCCTCGAGGATCGTGTAGTTTTCCTTGCCGTCGGCGTTCTCGCCGCCGAAGAGATACTCCTCGTTGGTGAGGCCAGCGTCGCTCATGCCCTGCGGCTGAGACTGGCGATATTGCGCGTGGAAGCGTCCCATGTCCTCCTCTAGCGTCTGATGAAGCTCGAGATCGACATAATAGTAGAATAGCAGGTCGTGTTCGGCCTCGTTCGTCACCGTGAGCTTCATGTGCGAGCCGAAGGGCATGGGGAAGTAGCAGTTGAATGCCTTGCCGTCTTCGGGACTCGCCTGCATCGGCAGGCTGGCGTAATTCGCCGTGCGGCCATGACCCATGCCGAAGAAATCGCCGATCGGTGCCTCGATGCTCGGCGCCGTCTCGCCATCCCAGTAGGCGCGAAGTACGATCTTGCGCAGGAAATTCTCGCTCTCGCAGGCAAGCGTCGCCCAGATATGGGTGATGATGCCGGCGCCCGAGTGCTCGGCGATCACCTCCGTCTTTCCCGGCTCGATATGGAAGCGGTCGTCGTTGCCGCCGGTGCGGTCGTAGCTCGAAAAGCGGCGCGTCCTTGCTTCGCGCAGTTTAGCCAGCCCACGCAAGGGTGAAAGGCCGAGATTGCTCATAGATGTCTCCTGTCTTGAGGAAAACGGCTATTTCAGGCCGCTGGTCTTCAGCGAGTCCATGATCTGCCGCTGGAAAATCACGAAGAGGACGAGAGTGGGGATGGCGACGATGGTGGAGGCCGCCATCATGTAGTTCCAGGAAGCCGAATACTGGCTCTTGAAGTTGGCGATGCCGACCTGCACCATCCAGAGGTTCGGATTGGAGGTGATCGTCAACGGCCAGAGGAAGGAATTCCAGTTGGCGAGGAAGAACAGGATAGCGAGCGCCGACATGATCGGCCGGCTCAATGGCAGGATTACGCTCCAATAGATCCGCCAGTAACCCGCGCCGTCGATCACCGCCGCCTCCTCGATCTCGCGCGGCAATGAAAGATAGTACTGCCGCAGCAGGAAGATGCCGAAGGCGTTGAAGATCGCGGGAATGATGAGCCCCGCGTAGGAATTGATCATGCCCATCGCCTTGACGATGATGAAGAGCGGTACGATCACCACCGGCAGCGAGACGAGAAAGGTCGAGAAGATTGCCAGGAATATGATCTCACGGCCTGGAAAGCGCAGGCGCGCGAGCGCATAGCCAGCCATGGTGTGGAAGAACAGCGCGACCATCGTCACCGTCGCCGACACAAGGAAGCTGTTGAGCATGTAGCGAATGAAGGGCACGCCCGTCAGCACATAGATGAAATTGTCGAGCGTCGGCGCTTCCGGTATCAGCGATGAGGAGAAGGATTCGGCTGCCGGCTTGAAGGCGATCGAGACCATCCAGAGCAGCGGAAACAGCGTCATCAGCGCCAGGATGGCAGCGATCAGCATCCATAGGCAGCGCACCAGCGTTACCTGCGATCGCGCGAGATAGGCGTTGGAGGCATCAGAAGGCATGATCGAAACGTCCTCCGCGCGTGGCAGCGAAGAAAATGGCTGTCACGGCCATGAGCGCGATGACCAAGATCGAGGACATCGCGGCCGCATAGCCGAAGGCGCCGAAAGAAAAGGCTTGCTGATAGATGTAGACGATCAGCACCGCCGTCGAATTGGCCGGGCCGCCCTTGGTCATGACGTAGATGATGTCGAAGGCCTGGGCACCGGCAACGGCGGCAACCATCGACACCATGAGAACGAAGAAACTCGTCGGCTTCAAGAGCGGCAGCGTGATATATCGGAAACGCTTGACCGGACCGGCGCCATCAATCATCGCCGCCTCGTAATACTCCTTCGGTATGTCCTGCAGGCCACCTAGGAAGATCAGCATATAGAAGCCCATCAGGAACCAGACGCTGACAAGCACGACGGTGATCAATGCGAAATTCGGATCGCCGAGAAATGAAATAGCGGGAAGACCGAGGTTCGCCATGGTCTGACCAACGACGCCGATCTTGTCGATCACCATGAATTGCCAGACAAGGGCGACGACCACGAGGCTCACCATGTTTGGCGCGAAGAACATCGACCGCATGACGGCATTGAAACGGTTGGTCTGCTGCACGAGAAGCGCCAGCCCCAGACCGGTCACGTAAAGCGAGGGCACGAGCATGACGGCATAAAGCGCCGTCACCCTCGCTCCCTTCCAAAACAGGGGGTCGTGCCACATGCGGATGTAGTTCTTGGCGCCGACGAAATTGTAGCCACCGAAGCCGTTGACTTCATAGACGCTCAGGGCGAGCGACAGAAGCATCGGCACGCCGAGAAACAGAAAGAGGCCGAGGGCGTCGGGCAATACGAAGAGGTAGCCCGCGATCCACTCGCGATGCCGGGCGGAAAGGCCTTTGCGCCTGCCATTCGCATGGCTTGTCGTCGCATCTGCAATTGTCGTCATGATCTCGTCCCATAAGGAGAGACGGCCGCCTGAGCGGATTGCCGCGGCGGCCGACGTTTCTTTTTAAAGGATCGGCGCGCCGCTATAGGAACCAAGGAACGCGTCGAGCTGCTGCGAGGCCGAGGTTGCCGTCGCTTGAGGATCGGCGCCGCCGAGCTGCGTCTGCTGGATCGCATCGGAAATGATCTTGTAGACCTCCGGCGGCACGCGCGGTTCGGCACGCGCGCCCGGATAGACATCGGAGGCGAATTTGCCGATCATGCCGGTCTTGAAGGCATCACCGCCGGCGGCAAGAGCGCTTTCGCGCGGTGGCATGTCCGACTTGCCCTTGGTGCACCAATCGGCGACGCGCTGAACGGAGCCTTTATCCTTGGAGGCCAGCGCCCAGGCACAGAACTGTGCCGCCGCATCCGGATTCTTGCTCTTGGCGTTGGCGACGAAGGCCCAGCCGCCGCCGACGGTCACATATTTGCCGTTTGGCGGTGTCGGCAGGCGGAAGACGCCATATTTGAAATCCTTGGCGTTGCTCTGCAATTGCGAGATGCCCCAGATGCCGACATTCTGGATGGCGCAATAGCCCGAGGCGAGGTTGGCGACGGTGTCATTGGCGCCGCTGCCCATCACCTGGCGCGGAGCCGCCCCCGAGTTGACGGCATCCTGCCAGAACTTCAGAGCCTGCACGGTGGCGGGAGAATCGAAGGCGCTCTTGCCGTCCTTGCCCTGGAATTCGCCGCCTCCCTGCCAGAGGAAGGGATACCAGGTAAAGTTCTGATAGTAGCCCGGCTGGGTCTCGAAGAGCACGCCGAAACGCTTCGGCGTCGTCAGCTTCTTGGCAAGCTCAAGCAGATCGTCCCAGGTCTTCGGAACGTCGTTTTCGTTGAGCTTCGCCTCTTCGAAAGCCTTGACCGAATAGTACATCGCCATCGGCTCGACTTCCATCGGAATACCGTAGATCTTGCCATCGACCATGCGGTTGGCGATCACGCTTTCGGGAAAATCCTCCTTGGCATCGATATGGGGCGTCAGGTCCTGCAGGACGCCACCATTGTAATAACGCAGGAAATCGCCCGGCGAGATCAGGAAGATGTCCGGCCCCTCGCCAGAGGCGAATGCGGTCGCGAGCTTCGGTCCATTGATGTATTCCGCGTTCGGCACATATTCGAGTTCAACCTTTTGCGGATGGCTGTCGTTCCAGGCCGCAACCGCTTTCTCGAACCAGTCGATCTGGCTCTGGACCGGGCCGCCCGGCGCGTAGAACTGCCAGAACTTCAACGGCGCGCCTTGCGCACGGACGGCCATGCGCGAAATGTAGGGAAAACCGCTCAACCCGGCAGCCGCGCCGGCGGCGAGGATCGCGCCGCTCTTGAGCACGCCGCGACGGGTGGCGGGGGCGATGAACTTATCCTTACCAGTCATGACTTCCTCCCATTTTGCGTTACCGTCACCACTCTCCTCCCGGGTGACGGAGCCTCAATTCATGCGGTATCGTAGGCGTGTAGATTGCAGGGGATCACGTCCGAACGCGCGGGCCCGGCATAAGCTCCCGAAAGCCGCTTCAGCAGCATCTCGGTCGCGCGGTGGGCAAGCAGCGACGGCGTGTTGCCGACCCTTGTGATCCGCGGCCTGACATATTCGAGCTGCGGCTGGTCGCCGAAGACGGCGACGCCGATATCCTTCGGCACGCTGATGCCACGATCGAAGAAGGCGGCGAGCGCTCCCGCTGCCATCAGGTAGTTTCCGAAGAAGATCACCGACGGCAGGTTGTCGCCATGGCTTGCCAGAAGCCAATCGACCGCCTCTTGCCCTGACGGACCAAGATAACTTCCTTCCCGCCGCAGTTCGGCGATCGGCTCGACGCCGTTGTCACGCAAGCCCTGCTCGAATCCGGCGGCGCGCGCCATGGCCTCGGCGAAGAAGGACGGGCCGGTCAGATGCGCTATGCGACGATGGCCCTTCTTCGCCAGATAGGTTCCCATCTGATGGCCGCCGCCGAAATCGTCGATCTTGACACTGTCGACCGCCTTGTTTGGCAGGTCGCCGATGAACACGGTCGGCAGATCGATTTCAAGCAGCGCGTCATGCATGCCGTGCAGCGCGAAATCGCCGACGATAAGACCGTCAATGCGCCGGCTACGGATCTGGCGGAGATAGTGCTCGCCGTGCTCCTGTGAATGGCCTCCGGGAACATCGGTATTGAAGATCAGGAGATCGACCCCGATCGCCTCGAGATCGGATTGCGCCGCCTGCACCATCTCCGGATAGAAGGGGTTGCGGATATCCGGGATCAGCATGGCAACGAGATTGGTGCGGCCGGTCCTGAGGCTTTGGGCGAGCGGGTTCGGCACATAACCAAGCTCCGCGATTGCCTCTTGAACGCGCTTGCGCAAATCCGCCGAGACACGGTCGGCATGATTGAGCACATGCGACACTGTGGTCGGCGACACTCCGGCACGTTTGGCAACTTTGGCGATTGTGGTCATGCGCGCAGGCTACGGCATTGTAAATCGATTTGCAAATGCTTTTGCAAATCGATTTACCAAGTGCCTATCCGGTGATATCAGCACATATTCCAGCGCTCCGGCACCACCCACCCTTGCCGTATCGACCGGCTGAACCAAATAGAGATTGCCGCCCGCTCTTCGGATGCAGGCCGCGAAAGTCACCACCCGATCGCATCAGGCAATGAATCAGTCCGCCATCAGCAAAGCGAACAAGGCGCTCCATACACGGATCATCGCCGGTATCGGCGGCCTTCTGGCGGGCGCACTCTCGCTTGGGTATTCGATCTACCAAACCCGCGAAGAAGCGGAAGTGGCACAGGTGGCGCCTGGCAAACCCGTCGATGCCGGCCAATGGATGGTGACGCTTAATTCCGGCGGCGTCGCCGCCGAAACGCCGGATGGCCGACACCTTCCCGATGGCAAGAAAGCGCTGACACTCGATCTGACCCTTGAGAACATGACGGCGGAAAGCTCGAATTCCTATCGGGATACGCTGAAGCTCGAAAATCTCGAAAATCCGCCGGTCCCGCAATTCTATCTCGTCCGGGACAATGATTTGCTTTGGGACCTTCAGCCGATGATTCCGGAAAAGGTCAAGGTCGTCTGGCAATTGCCCGCGACGCAGGCGCTTCCCAAAGTGCTGAATGTCGCGATCGTGGGAACCACTTACAAGCCGAAGGACAATCTCTATGCCGCGCCGGGCTGGTTCAATCCGAACGACGTGGCGCGCGTCGGCTTGCCGCTTTCGGCGGGGCAAGGAGCAAATCCTTGACACGTCTCTTGCTTTCCGTGTTGCTCGTCGGCGTGACCGCCCTGCTCCTGGCTTTCCTGCAATCGACGACACCGAGCTACGCCGTCCTAACCGGTCCCATCGAAACGTCGGGACCGCAGAAGGACACCGTGTCGAGCAAGACGTTCAGCGTCAAGGTCGCCAAGCTCCTGCGCGCGAAAACGATCGCATTCACCTCTTACGGCAAGCCGGTCGAGCGACAGACCGACGGCGTCTGGCTGATCGTCAGTGTCGAGCTGCAGTCGAAATATGACACGATGACCATCCAGGCCGCGGCGATTGAAGGAGCTTCCGGCCGCTCCTACCGGCAGACCCATCGAGCCGATGGTGCCCCTCGCCTTCTGCCATCCAAGGACTTGCAGCCGGGCCTGCCGACTTCAGGCATCTTCATCTTCGAACTGCCGGAAGACGAAACGAGCAATATGACACTGGTGCTTTCCAGGCAGCCATCACCTCAGCTGGATTCGGAAATTCGCGTCAAGCTCGACGGTGGAAGCGTCGAGACGCGCGACCGCGCGGAGATCGGTAATAATGGCGTCTAGACGAGAACGACGGCTTTGGTTGGCATCTCTGCTTAGCCTGCCCTTCTTGCTCGCCGGCTATTATGCCATCAACGCATGGCGCAACGCCGAGGATTACATCAAGCGAAGCGAGCTGCGCGTAAGCGGCAATATCGGCGGGCAGACCTATGCCAAGGCCTCCTGGACACTCGACCAGGCAAGGGTGATCGGCGACGGACGTGACGGGAAAATGACCTTCCCCGGCCAGATGCGCCTGGTGATCGTAAGGCTGGCCGCGAGAGCCGAAGACGATATCGGACAGTCCTGGGCTCAATGCAGCCTGACCCTGACGGACCCGAAGGGCCGTCGCTGGCAGCCCCTCAATTTCATTCTCTCCGAGGATCTCAGCCGCGACCTCGATCCACAGGCCACTCCCATCGATGGCTGCGATACCGTATCGCGCCAGCCGCCCGCCAAAAGCGCAAATACGCTCATGGAGGAAAAATTCGTCGTGCCGGCCGACGCAATCCCCTCCTTGTCGGCACAGCTGAGCTTCGCTTCGACGAGACCGGACGCCATATCCTTTCCGCTGCGGCTGAATTAAAGCAGAGCCACGAGAGGCTGAACCGCTGCGTGCTTCAGCTTCCGCCGCGGCGCCATTCCCGCCCCTGCGCGAAACCGATTTCCAGAGCCGCGGCAAGCAGGCAGATCTTTATCGGCATGATGAGGACGCCGTCACCCGGCGCGCTGGGACTGCCGAAGACGAGCGAAATGGCCTGCGCGATCATCTGCCACAAAGGCAGATCGTGCGGACCGATCAGCCTGGAGAGGCCGTACCAGGCCCAGGCCGAGCTCCAATCCAGCAGCCGGTAAAGCAGAATGACTGATAGCATCAGCCCGAGACCGGAGCCGAGGGTCAGCCCGACACCCTCGGCCAAGGCACGATAGCGTTTTGCCGTGCCCGCGATGAAATGCGAAATGAAATCACGGATCGCCTTTGGCAGCGACCGCCAGCGCGAAACCGCGCGCGCCAACCGACCCTCCGTCAGCGGGCGCTCGCCATTGATGTCGTAGCCATAGACCAAGGCTGCGAGCGTCAGCCAGACGACGGGATAAAGAGCATAAAGGAACAGGGCGCGCATTTGCCTGGAAAAGGAAAGCGACGCGTCCTCCGCCGTCGGCGGAAAGATGGTGGCCGCCGCGGCATCGCCAACTGGATTGAGAAAGCCGAAAAAATGCCCGATCGTTTCGGGAAGCTTGGCGACCCAGGAACGGATGTCGTCTTCCCAGGTCGAAATGACAAAGAGACCGATGAAGGCCCAGTTCGCCTCACAAACAACGATGATGACAGCCCAGACAGGCGCTTTCGAACGCGAATGCATGAATTTGGCAAAGCGCCTGACCGCCCAGGCGATGGCAACCGACACGAGGAGCCAGGCACTGCTGCCGAATTTCAGAGGATTATAATCCTCCCCGAACGGCATCAGGTCGAGCGATAGCCTGGAATATTCCCTCACCGTGTCGCCGAGAAATCCCCAGGCGGCATAGTAGGCGAAGAATGGCACGAGGGTCAGCGCGAGTATCGAGGTAAAGCTGGGCGTCGCGGCGCCGTCGCCGGTATCGGTTTCCGGCGAGGCAGCCGCAGCGCGCGAGGCGGCGTCAAGCGAGGCCAACCCGGGTCGCACGGTCTCGAACAGCGCGACGATAATGACAAGCTTCAGGAGAACGACAAGGGCCAGGGTAGACAGCCCGGCCAGCGCATTCAGCCGGCCGATCATGACCGCCAGTTCGTTGAGAAGCGAATTTCCGATCAGACCGAGCAGCCACAGCGCCATCAGCTGCGGCCAGAAGCGCCACAGCAGTCGCAGGGTGAGCGACGGCAGCCGGAACGAAAGCCGGAGCGGCGGGCGGGTATCCGGAGAGAGAACCGTCATGACGCGCATCGTAGCAATCGAACCGTCAGTCGCCAAGACGCCTCTACAGGTTGCCAGGCGAACGGATCGCCCCGCGCCTGCCGGCGAATCCGATCAAACCTTTCGCACCCTGCGCCCGGTTCTGATGCCAGCCGGTGCGGCAACCGACGCACGTTTGACAAGCGAGCATTCGAGCTTGGTGATCTGGTAGCGGCGCTCTCGCGGCAAGACGGCCGTTTCCAGATGCTCGATCGCCCATTGGCCCATTGCCGTGTGAGGAAGGACCGAGGTCGTCAAGGGCGGCACGAGATGACGGCAGATGTCCTCGTCGTCATAACCCATGACCGACATGTCCTCCGGAATGTGGAGGCCAGCCTCCTTCAGCGCTTCGTAGCAGCCAATGGCGGTGCGGTCGTTCTGGCAGAAAATCGCCGTCGGGCGCTCGCGGAGCGCAAGTAGTTTCATGGTGCCGGCATAGCCGGCGCTCGCCGACCAGTCACCCTCTATGACAAGCTCCGGATCGAATGGAATGTCGGCCGTCGCCAGGGCGCGACGATAACCGGTCAATCGATCCTGGGCGGCCTGCATCCACGGTTCGCCCGTGATCGTCGCGATGCGATGATGCCCATGTGAGATCAGATGCCGGGTCGCGGTCTGCCCGCCGGCGATTTCGCTCGGAACGACGGACGGAAAGGCATAATCGGACGTATAGCAATTCAGAAGAATGATCGGGATATTGAGATCATAAAGATAATCCGGCACCTCCACCTCGCGGGTGAAGATCGTCATGTAGATGAGCGCCGAGATGCCGCTGTTGGTGAGCGCCTTGATCGCTCTCGGCTCCATGACAGGATCACTCATGGTCTGTGCGACGAGCAGAACGTTTCCGGCATTCCAGCAGGCCTGGCGCGCTCCTTCAATCGCGACAACCGCCTCCGGACTGGTTGCAAGTTGGTCGACGGCAAAGCCGATGACGCCATCGAGCCTCGACGGAGACAGCAGCGCCGGCGGCGCGGCAAGCACCGGCGCGACATAGCCAAGCTGGCGGGCTGCCTCGATGACCCTCTCACGGGTCTGCTGCGATAGCCGCATGCCCGGCGTATTGTTGAGGACGAAGGATACTGCGCTTTGCGAACATCCAGCCGCCTTGGCGATATCGGTCATCGTGACCCTCGTACCGGAACGACGGCCGCTTCGCTTCGTTGCCCTGTTGTCGGTGGCCGTGCGATCGCCGTTCGCGGCCGATATCTTCTTCACTGCGTCTCATCTCCCCTGAAGCGAAAACGGCCTACGATCCCCACGGCCGCCTTCATGCGCTAATTTTTATTATCATCAATTGCACGATCTCGGCAACCGGTGCGGATAGGCATGCAATAGCCATCCACATCTTCAGGCGCGAGATCGCTGGCAATTGAACCAAATAGCTAGATTTTCGAGAGTCCGCCGCTTCGCGCGCAGGCAACTGTATTACTAATACTATTTACTAATTGAAATTAGTCGTATACCGTCGGTGTCGTGGTGGGACGTGCCTTATCTCGCTTGGCGAGAAAACCCTGGGAGGGGGCTCAGGACCGGCCTGCCGCGAGTTGCAACCAGATCCCGCAGGCGGATCTATGGGAGGACGATCATGAAATACGTAACACGGGGCGCTGCCGCCTTCGCGGCAGGGTTGCTGCTGAGCTATGCGACGGCGACCTATGCCGCGGACAAGCCCACTCTCGCATTTGTGGTCAACGGCGCGTCCGACTTCTGGAAGGCGGCCGAAGCCGGCGTCAAGAAGGCTCAGGCCGAATTGCCGGACTTCAACATGGAATTGAAGTATCCTGAACAATCATCGGTCGCGATCCAGCAGCGATTGATGGAAGACCTCGTGGCGGCCGGCGTCAAGGGCATCATGGTTTCGGCCGTCGATCCCAAGACATCAACGGAGGGGCTGAACAAGATCGGCTCGGAAACGGCGCTGTTCACCACCGATAGCGATGCACCGGATACGAACCGCGTCGCCTATATCGGCTCATCGAACGTCGATGCCGGCAAGCAGGCCGCCGAGATCGCCAAGAAAGCCATGCCGAACGGGGGCAAATGCATCGGCTTCGTGGGACTTCTCGGCGCCGACAATGCCAAGGAGCGCATTCAGGGCATGAAGGATGGCCTGGCGGGCACGAAGATCGAATTGACCGACGTGCGCGGCGACGACATCGACCAGACGAGAGCGAAGAAGAATGTCGAAGACGCGCTCGTCGCGAGCCCTGACGTCACCTGCATGGTCGGCTTCTACTCCTACAACACGCCCCGCATCTATGAAGCACTGCGCGAAGCCGGCAAGCTCGGCCAGATCACCGTCGTCGGCTTCGATGATGATCCGATCACGCTCGGCGGCGTCAAGGAAGGAACGATCGCCGCGACAGTGGTGCAGCAGCCCTATCTCTGGGCCTATCAGGGCATGAAGCTGATGGCCGCCTACCTGAAGGGCGACAAATCGGGCATTCCCGCCAACAAGCTGATCATCATCCCGACGAAAATCATCGGCAAGGACGACGTCGATGCCTATGCGGCCAATCTGAAGGCCATGGCTGGCAATTAAGGCCAACCAGCAGCGCCGGTTGCGAGGACCGGCGCTGCTCGAATGCAGTTGCTCGCGTCGTCGCGGCTCTCCAGGCCATATCGCACAGGCATGATATTCGTTATGAACCAGCGCTCGGATAACTTGGCATCGGCTGAAACCACAATGCCCTTTCTCAGCCTTTCGGGAATCGGCAAGACCTATCCGGGCGTGGTCGCGCTCGATAATTTCTCGATGGACGTCAGCGCCGGCGAGGTGATCGGTCTTGTCGGCGAGAACGGCGCCGGCAAATCGACGCTCATGAAGATCCTTGGCGGCGTCGTCAGGCCGGATCATGGCAGTATTCGGCTCGATGGAGCCGAGCACGGGGCCTTCACGGTCGAAAGCAGCATCGCCTCCGGGATTGCCTTCGTCCATCAAGAGCTAAACCTTTTTGAAAATCTCGATGTCGCGGCCAATATTTTCCTTGGCCGCGAACCATTGCGCGGCGGCGCCCTGAAACTGATCGACCGCGCCCGCCTGCGCGAGATGGTCGCCCCTCTTCTGAAGCGCGTCGGCGCCAATTTCTCGCCGGATACGCCGGTGGCGTCACTATCGCTTGCCCAGCAGCAGATGGTCGAGATCGCCAAGGCGTTGTCCATCAATGCCCGTCTCGTCATTCTCGACGAGCCGACCTCGAGCCTGCCGCTTGCCGAGACGGAAAAGCTGCTGGCCGTCATATCCTCGCTGAAAGCCGAAGGCATCAGCGTCATCTTCATTTCGCACCGCCTGCATGAGGTCGAACGTGTCGCCGATCGCGTCATCGTTCTGCGCGACGGGACGCTTGTCGGCACATTGGCGAAAGACGCCATCGACCATGATCGCATGGTGAAGCTGATGATCGGGCGGGCATTGGCCGCGCGCTCCGTGGAAGCGGCCCGTCCGCCGGGCGATATCGCCCTGAAGATCGCGGCGGTCCGCACAGCCGCCTATCCGGCGCAGCCCGTCAACCTGGATATCCGTTACGGTGAAATCCTGGGCCTTGCCGGTCTCGTCGGCTCAGGCCGGACGGAACTTGCCCGCGTCCTGTTCGGGGTCGACCATAGCTATGGCGGCACCATCGCCCTCAGTGGACGGGACCTGAAATTGCGATCCGCCAGGGACGCTGTCGCCAACGGCATTTTTCTCGTGCCTGAAGATCGCAAGCTGAATGGCATCCTGCTCGATATGCCGATCTCGCAGAACATATCGTTGCCCAACCTTCCGGCCTTTGCGCGCCGCTCCATGGTTTCGCCGGAGCGGGAAAATGCCATGGCCGAAACGCAGCGCAGGCAGCTCGCCATCAAGACGCCATCGATCGCGACCCGCACCGGCACGCTTTCGGGCGGCAACCAGCAGAAGGTCGTGCTTGCCAAATGGCTGGCGATGCACCCGAAGGTGCTGATCTTCGACGAGCCCACGCGCGGCATCGATATTGGCGCGAAGAGCGAAATCTACAGCCTGATGCGCAAGCTTGCCGATGCCGGTGTGGCGATCCTGATGATCTCAAGCGACATGGAAGAGGTGATCGGCGTCTCCGACCGCATCGCCGTCATGCATGAGGGTCGGATCTCCGGCATCCTCGAAAAGGATCAGTTCAGTCAGGAAAACGTGCTTTTGCTGGCCGTCGGCAAAACGCTACACTAGAGTGGTTCAGCTATCCAAGGAAACCTGAACCGCTCTATCTCATTGTTTTTGCGCAATTTCCCGCGAAAGATGCTTCGCACTTCGCTTGGAATTGCTCTAACGGCCGCGGCCAATGGGAATTGATATCGATGAGTAAGAAAGATCTGGGCCTGCTTTTGTTGATTATCGTTGTCGGCATTGTCGTGACGATCATCAATCCGCGCTTCCTGTTGCCGATCAACCTCGCCAATACGTCGAACCTCATTGGCTTGTTTGGAATCCTGTCGATCGGCCAGGCTTTCGTCATCATCACCGGCGGCATCGAATTGTCCGTCGGCTCGCTGGTTGCCTTGCTCGGCGTCCTGTTCATCGATTTCATCGCCGTCCAGAACATGCCCTGGGCGATCGCCCTGCCGCTGATCCTGATCCTTGGCGGCATTCTGGGAGCGATCCATGGCTGGCTGATTACCCGGCTCAACCTCCAGCCTTTCGTCGTCACTCTTTGCGGCCTCCTGATCTATCGTGGCGCGGCGCGCTTCTACACAGCGGACGGCACGGCCGGCTTCGCCTTCGGCCAGAACTTTCCCACCCTCGAATTCCTGACCGCCGGCCGCTTCTATGGCGTGCCGAACACCTTCATCGCGCTCGTGATCATCGCCGCCGTCATGTGGATCGTTCTGCATCGCTCCGTCTACGGCCGCTATCTCTACGCCATCGGCAAGAATGAGGAGGCGGCGAAATATTCCGGCATCCGCACCAGGAAGATGATAACGGTCGCCTACATCATATGCGGCGTGCTGACGGCGCTTTCAGCGATCTATTTCGCCATGTACACCCGCTCCATTTCGCCGGCGAGCCATGGGCAATTCTATGAGCTCTACGCGATCGCCGCGGCGGTGCTTGGCGGCTTTTCGCTGCGTGGCGGTGAAGGATCGCTGATCGGCGTGGTGCTGGGCACGATCCTGCTGCAGGAATTGCAGAACCTCGTCAACCTTTTGGGTATCCCCTCCTCGCTCAACTTCGCCGTCATGGGCGGCGTCATCCTGATCGGCGTCTTGATCGATCAACAATGGAGCGCCATCCGGGCGCAACGGCGCCTCGCGTCGGCCGCACGCCAGGCGGAAACGCGCCAGCCCGCCGAACAACCGCAGTCATGATGCCGCCACCGGCCGGATGGACCCGAGGACGTCCTGTACGATCGGTAAGGCCATGCCACATGCCCGTGAATTTCAGGAAGGCCCCGACCTGTTGCAGACGAGGCATCCGTAAGCATGCATGATGATCCCATGCGTTTCGCAGCGCCTGAGGTCGCTCTCGGAAAAGGTCGAATGGATCGCCGCGCCGCTTGCCCTGATATTGTGTGGTCCGAATGCCGACACCAGCATTCGCAAACGCATCAGGCGCGGCATCAGCCAGTCTTCCTTCGGCTCGTAGCCCAGCTTTTCCCAACCGACTTTCGATTCCGCGGCGGTGATCGCCCGAATTACAAAATTCCGATCCGCGGCAAATGTCGCGACGTGCCAGGGCATTTCGGCGATGTCGAATCCCACCGCCCCAAGTCCCAAGACCGCCTGATCTCGCGATGCGATCCAGGATGCAAACGCTTGCTCCGACCTCGTTCGCGCCAACACCGAAGCAGCAATGGCGAGAACTTCCACGAAGACGTCGGTCAATCCGTTCTGCATCTGAATCGCAGGCAGCTCCGGACGAGCCTCGCATGTTATTCGGTTCGCCATGGCTTTGAGATGGCTCCATTCACTGCTGCGTCACCGACGGAAAGGACTCGGCCTTGTTGTGCTCAGGTCATCCACTTGCGGTGCTCGACGAAACGCTCCGCCAAAAGGTCGATGAACAATCGCACTTTCGTCGGCAGATGGCTACGGTTCGGATAGATCGCGCTGATCGTGAATTCCACGGCGCGATAGTCGGGCATGACACGCACGAGACGGCCAGCGGCGACCTCTTCGAAGACGATGAAACTCGGAGCGAGAAAGATGCCCTGCCCGCTCGCCAGGAGAAAGCGCAGTGTCTCCGCGCTGTTGGAGACGACATTGCCAGAAATCTTGACGCCCACCTGCTTGCCATCAGCATCCTCGAAACGCCATTCGTCGCCATAGGGGTAATAGGTATATTGCAGGCAATTATGCTCCGCGAGGTCGGCCGGAACCTTCGGCATCGGATGTGTGTCACGATATTCGGGCGAGCAAACGAGCATGTGCCGCCAGGGCGCGAGCTTGCGCGCGACGAGTGTCGAGTCGGATGCGGGGAGGGTTCGGATCATCAGGTCGTAACCCTCCTCGACCATGTCGATCGACCGTTCGCCGACGTTGAAATCGAGCGAGATCGCGGGATATTGCGTCATGAATTCGTTGACGACGGGAAGCAGGAAGCGGACTATTGCGCCGCTGGTATAGAGCTTAAGCGTGCCTCGCGGCATGGTACTAAGCGCGCCGGCGGCCCGATCGGCCTCCTCGAGATCGGCCAGTATCTGTGAGGAACGCTCATAATAATATTTGCCGGTTTCCGTCAAACTGATCCGGCGCGTCGTCCGATTCAGAAGCCGCGCACCCAAGCGGTCTTCCAACGATTGCACGTGATTGCCCACCATGGTGACGGACATGTTGAGCCGGCGGGCGGCGGCGGAAAAGCCGCCACATTCCACCACCCGGCCAAAGACTGTGAGGCTGGTCAACCGATCCATATTGTCCTCGGATTATCCACTGTGACTTGATGATCCTTCCCGATTTGAGGAGATTATCAGAAGGACGGTTCGGATGCATCTTCATCGCATCAAAATGACCCCGGGCAAAGGGGTGGCGCATTGAAGGAAACGGACGATGGTGGAACTCCCCCGCAACGAAGCGTTCAAGAACGCGAGCCAAGCCGACGCTGCTCCGGCCAACGAGGTCGCAAGGTCTCCCACGAGCGAAGCCCCGCGGGGTGTGACCGTCGAAGCGCCTGTCGCTTCGGCCACGCCCAAGACAGGCGGAAAGCTCATCAAGCGCGGCGTGCTGATCGCCGCGCTGCTGGCTGGCGTCGCGATCGCGGCGGATTTCGGCTATCGCTACTGGACGGTCGGGCGCTTCATCGAATCCACGGACGACGCCTACGTGAAGGCCGATTACACCACGATCGCGCCGAAGGTCGCCGGCTATATCAAGGATGTGCTTGTCAACGACAATGATAAGGTCAAGGTCGGCCAGGTGCTCGCCCGCATAGACGACCGCGATTTCCAGGCCGCACTTTCCCAGGCGAAGGCGGATCTGAAGGCCGCGGATGCGGCGATTTCCAACATCGATGCGCAGATCCAGCTGCAGCAATCGCTGATCGGGCAGGCCAAGGCGACGGTCGACGCGTCGCAAGCCTCCCTGGATTATGCGATATCGGATGCAGCGCGTTCGGCTCGGCTGATCACCAACGGCGTCGGCACACAGTCGCGCGCCGAAGAGACGGCATCGGCCAGAAAGCAGGCAGCCGCCGCCGTCGAGCGCGATCAGGCCGCGCTCGTCGCTGCTCAGAACAAGGTGCCGGTGCTTCAGACCCAGCGAGATCAGGCAGCCGCCCAGCGCGATCGGGCCGCTGCGGCCGTTCAGCAGGCCGAGCTCAATCTTTCCTATACCAACATCGTCGCCGCCGTCGACGGCACGGTCGGCGCCCGCTCGATTCGCGTCGGGCAGTATGTGACATCGGGAACGCAGCTGATGGCGGTGGTGCCGCTGCACTCGGTCTATGTCGTAGCGAACTTCAAGGAGACGCAGCTCACCTATGTACGTCCCGGACAGTCGGTCGAAATCAAGGTCGACAGCTTCCCGGACGTCACCATCAAGGGCCACGTCGACAGCCTCTCGCCGGCAAGCGGGCTCGAATTCTCGCTGCTGCCACCGGACAATGCGACAGGCAATTTCACCAAGATCGTCCAGCGCATACCGGTGAAGATCGTCATCGATGACGATAACCTCGTCGGTTTGCTGCGCTCAGGCATGTCGGTGGAGCCGGAAATCGACACCAAGGCCATCCAGACATCGACGACGGACGCACAAGGATTATCCAGCCACGCTGGATGATCCTTCCCAATCTTCATCGATTATCACCTCTGTATCGTCATGAGATTATTCCGGCATGAGCCGGAAGGAGACGCGCCGTGGCTACCCTTCAGATCGCCGCAAACAACAATTCAGCCGTATCCGCTCCGGTTGCACGGCCCGCCGTGAGCCCGCTGCGCATGTGGACCGCCGTCGTTGGTTCGACACTTGGCGCCTTCATGGCCGTTCTCAACATCCAGATCGTCAATGCCTCGCTTGCCGACATCCAGGGCGCGATCGGCGCTGGAACAGACGATGGCGGCTGGATCTCAACCTCCTATCTGATCGCCGAAATCGTGGTCATTCCCCTTAGCGCCTGGCTCGCCCGCGTCTTTTCCGTGCGCATCTATCTGCTGACCAACGCCCTCCTTTTCCTGCTTTTCTCGGTCGGCTGCGCCTTTGCCGCCAATCTGCAGCAGATGATCGTGCTGCGCGCCATACAGGGCTTCTCCGGCGGAGTGCTGATCCCGATGGCCTTCACGATCATCATCACCTTGCTCCCCAAGCCCAAGCAGCCGATCGGCCTCGCGCTCTTCGCCCTTTCGGCGACCTTCGCGCCGGCGATCGGGCCGACCATCGGCGGCTACCTCACGGAAAACTGGGGCTGGGAATATATCTTCTACGTCAATCTTGTGCCCGGCATTCTCATGATCGGCATGCTCTGGGCCTCGCTCGATCGCGCGCCGATGAACCTTTCGCTGCTCGCCAAGGGCGACTGGCCCGGCATCATCACCATGGCGGTTGGCCTTGCCGCGCTGCAGACCGTGCTTGAGGAAGGCAACAAGGACGACTGGTTCGGTTCCCCTTTCATAGTCCGCCTCTCTGTCATCGCCGCGGTCTCCTTGACGCTCTTTCTCATCATCGAGCTTCGCGCCGCCCATCCGCTCCTCAACCTGCGCCTGCTGGCGCGCCGCAATTTCGGCTTCGGCATCGTCGCCAATTTCCTGATGGGTGTCGCCCTCTATGGCTCGGTCTTCATCCTGCCGATCTACCTGACGCGTATTCAGGGGTACAATTCCGAGCAGATCGGCATGGTGCTTGCCTGGACCGGCATTCCGCAGCTGATCCTGATCCCGCTGGTGCCACGGCTGATGAAACGTGTCGATGCCCGCCTGCTGATCATCGTTGGCTTCGCGCTCTTTGCCGCCTCGAATTTCATGAATGTTCACATGACCGGCAACTATGCCAGCGATCAGCTCTTCTGGCCGAATATCGTGCGCGCCGTCGGCCAGGCGCTCGCCTTCACGCCGCTGACAGCGATCGCCACCGCCGGAATCGAGCAGGAAAATGCCGGTTCCGCCTCGGCGCTCTTCAACATGATGCGCAATCTCGGTGGCGCGGTCGGCATTGCCGCGCTGCAGACCTTTCTCACCAAGCGCGAGCAGTTTCATTCCAACATTCTCACGAATTCGGTCTCGGCATTCGAAGAGGCGACCCGTGCCCGCGTTGTCAATCTGACGAATTACTTCATGAACCATGGTGTCAGCGACCAGGCGCTTGCCACGCACAAGGCGATCGTCGCCATCGCCGCCAGTCTTCGCAAGCAGGCCAACATCATGGCTTTCAGCGACACGTTCTTCCTGCTCGGCGTTGCGCTGGTCATCGCCCTCGTCGCGAGCCTGCTTCTGAAGAAACCCGGCCACCTTTCCGGCGGTGCGGCACACTGAGCGCCGCATCTCAAAGAGGAGGAGATAGCCATGACCCTGCTGCACGACATGCCCAAGACCTCGATCATCAATTCCAGGACGGGCCATATTGGCGTCAATACTGCGGCTACCCTCAGCCTGATCGAATGGCTGACAGGCGATGAATGCCACGCCCTCGACGAGGCCGGCCTCGTCGCCGGGCTCGGTCGCCGCCTGCGGGCCCTCGGCCTTCCCATCGATCGGTTGACGCTGCACCTGACGACGCTGCATCCCGAATTCATCGGCCGCACCTTCGCCTGGGCGCCCGGCGAGCCGGTCGAGATCCATGATCGCGAACATGGCTCGCGTCTCGCGCTTGCCAACACGCCGCTCATGAAGGCACAGGAGATGCGCGAACCGCTCGTCGTCGGTCCGGGCGAGAGTCCGCATGGGCGCTGGCAACACATCGACATATTTTCCGGCCGGGGGCTCGTGCAATTGATCGTGGCGCCGCTTTGCAACGCCGACGGACCGATCAGTTGCGCCGTCTTCGCCACGCGGCGGCCAGGTGGCTTCACATCGGGCGAGCATGTTCTGATCGAACGCATCCTGCCGGCATTGCGCAACACGTGCGAACTTCGCGTCCTCAGACAATGCGAACTCAGCCTTCTCGACACCTATATCGGCCCGATGACGGCGAGCCGCATCCTCGCAGGACACATTCGTCGCGGAGAAATCGAATCCATGGAGGCCGCACTTCTGCTGTGCGACCTACGCGGCTTCACCGAGCTTTCCAATCGGCTGGCAGGCGGCACCGTGCTCGGGCTCTTGAACGCCTATTTCGACAAGGTGATACCGGCGATCACCCGCGAAGGTGGAGAGGTGCTGAAATTCATGGGCGATGCGGTTCTGGCATTCTTTCCAGGCGTCGATGCGACCGGAGCCTGCGATGCGGCGCTGACCGCGGCGAAGACAATTCTCGATGAAATAAGCGTCTTCGAATATGAAGGCATCCGTGTCAAGGTCGGTATCGCGCTGCACTATGGCGAGGTGAGCTACGGCAATGTCGGCTCCGGCAACCGCCTGGACTTCACCTTGATCGGCCCTGACGTCAATATCGTCAGCCGTATCCAGAACGTCTGCAGCGAGAGCGGCCAAGCGCTCCTGATATCAGGCCCATTCCAGCAAAACGCTGACATCACCGATGCGATCTCGATCGGGCGGCAGCCGCTGAAGGGCTTCGCCAATGCGATGGAGCTGTTTGCGATCGCATGCTGACGCCGCCGATGAGAGGAGAGAGGTTGGGCCATCCGAGCATTCGGCCGATCCGTCGATTGCTTGGATGGGGTTTCCTATCCGAATTTTCCCGCCAAGCATGTGTTGCATTAAATCAACAACCAGTTTTTCCGTTTTCGAATGGCTCCGGGTCGGATTTACAAACAATCTGAATGTATATAGCTCTGTCGTCAGGACCTAATTAGCTTGCGATCTGGTGGGGTTGTTGTTTCAGCCGCCAGCTAACGAGGTCCCATCGGGGTGGGGATAGTACCGGCGGTCTATTGCAGATGCAGCGCCTGGTTTGGCTTCCTGTTTGCGGGGAGCACTTCCATGGCAGCCTATTATGCTCGCTCCTTGGATTGCGTAGAAATAATTACGACAAGGAGTTTACAATGAACATCAAGAGCCTTCTTCTCGGCTCCGCTGCCGCTCTGGCGGCAGTATCCGGTGCTCATGCTGCTGACGCGATCGTCGCCGCTGAGCCGGAGCCGCTGGAATACGTTCGCATCTGCGACGCATATGGTGCTGGCTACTTCTTCATTCCCGGTACCGAAACCTGCCTCAAGGTCGGCGGCATGGTCCGTACCGAAGGCAAGTGGTACGATGCCTACAATGCCAACAGCCACAACGGCACTCTCTGGCATACCCGCGCTCAGCTGAGCCTCGACACCGCGACCGACACCGAATACGGCCCGCTGAAGACCAACACGGTCATCCGTTGGGATTGGCAGGAAGGCAACTCGACCTCCACCAAGCTGCTGTTCGCCAACATCAGCCTCGGCGGTTTCCTGGTCGGTAAGGCCGATTCGCAGTTCAACTATTACATCGGCTATGCCGGCGACGTCATCAACGACGACGTGATTTATGACGGCCCGTACGAACTCAACCAGTTGACCTACACCTATGATGCCGGCAACGGCTTCACGGCTGTCGTCTCGGTTGAAGACTCGAACTCCAGCGGCTCGGGCGCTGGTTATGGCGCGAGCTGGGCAAGCGACGACAAGGCCAACCACTACGCTCCCGACGTCGTTGCCGGTGCCGGCTTCAAGTCCGGCGCATGGGGCTTCAAGGTTGTCGGCGGTTACGACTCCATTAAGTCGGAAGGCGCCATCAAGGCTCGCGTCGATGCTGACTTCGGCGTCTTCTCGGCCTTCTTGATGGGCGGCTGGAACACGGACGGCGACAACCTGAACAAGTACGCGGGCACCAACCTGGCTCGCTCTTCTTGCCCGGCTAACGATGCATCGAAGTGCGGCTGGGGTGACTGGGCTGTCTGGGGCGGCGTTGGCGTTCCGATCAACGAAAAGCTGAAGTGGAACCTCCAGCTCGCCTACACCGACTCGAAGATCTTTGCCGCTACCACGAACGTCAAGTGGAACCCGGTCAAGAACCTGCTCATCGAGCCGGAAGTCTCCTACACCAACTTCGATTCCGTGAACCAGGATCAGTGGGCTGGTATCCTGCGCTTCCAGCGTAGCTTCTAATATGGAATTACCCGGCTTAGCGCCGGGTATGAGAAGCCTGAGGTTCCAATCCGTCAGGCTTCTTCCATCGATCGGTTGACGTCCGATCAAAGCCGGAAGGATCCGATTTCCCCCCGGGTTCTTCTTATCCCCATGCAAGATCAACGCTGATGACGTCAATCCGGCGCGTAGAACCCCGCCTGGTGGGCAGCCCGATCCAGCTCCTCCCGGAAATCGGGATGGGCAAGCGCGATCATCGCCCTCGCCCGCTCCGCCACCGATTTTCCCTTGAGGTTCACCCAGCCATATTCCGTGACAACGATATGGATATCGTTGCGCGACGTCGTTACTGGACCTGTCAGCGTTGGAACAATACGCGAAAGCGTTCCCTTGGCCGCCGTCGCATGACAGGCGATGATCGAGCGGCCGCCGCGTGAGCCATAGGCGCCTCGGACGAAATCCACCTGCCCGCCCGTGCCGCTGAACTGCCGCCCATTAACGAATTCGGAATTGCACGCGCCATTGAGATCGATCTGCAGCGTGGCATTGACCGACACCATGCGGTCATTCTGGGCGATGACGAAGGGATTGTTCACATAATCCACGGGATGTGCTTCGACATCGGGATTATCGTTCAGGAAGTCGTAAAGCGGCTTGTCTCCCAGCGCAAAGGTGAAGATGGTTCGCCCGACATGTATCTGCTTGCGGCTATTATCGACCACGCCGGCCCTGACCAGAGCGGCAAGTCCCGATGTCATCATTTCGGTGTGGATGCCCAAGTGGCGGTGCTGGGATAGACCGGCGCAAACAGCGTCCGGCAACGCACCGATGCCCATCTGCAGGCAATCGCCGTCGTCCACGAGTCCCGCGACGATGGCGCCGATCGCATCATCGACTTCCGAGCGAGGTGCGGCAGAGAGCGCCGGCAGGCTTGCGTCGTTCTCGACAAGCGCGGTGACGCTTGAGACCGGGATCATGCAATTGCCCCGCACATAGGGCATGCTGGGATTGACCTCGAGGATCAGCCGGGCACCGGGCTTGCGGGCGACCGCCAGGGCATAATCCGTGCTGGCGCCGAGACTGAAATTCCCGTCCGCATCCATGGGCGAGACGGTGGCAATCAACGTATCGACGCCCACATGCTCCACCAGGGAGCGCGGCACCTGGCTGAAATGGCACGGCACGATTTCGGCGGCCGGCAGCATCTCGGCCATTCGCCGCTTATCCAGGGCGCGATCCACCGCTCCATGAAAATAACTCATGGGAATGATGCTGTCACGCAGGTCGAAGTCGAGCACGCTCGAGCCGGCGACGCCTGTACAAAGCAGGTAGTAGAGCCGGACATTGTCCACCGCGCCGGCCCGCGCGCGCTCGGCCAATGCCGCGAGAATGGCCGGCGGCTGGCCGGCAGCGATCGGCATGGCGATCTTCGCGCCCGATGGTATCAAGGCAACGGCCTCATGGGCAGAGCGCACGCGTTCGCGGTATTGCGTCTGATGATTAGCGGCCATCGAGTCCTCCCCTTGAATGCCACCGTCAGCACAATTTGGCATCCACTGCGGGATCGCGATCGACCCTCCTCCAAGGTCGCCGCGAACACTTCGCTGCAGTAGGACGCGCTTACATAAAAGCGCCGAACCCGCTGTTCGCGCAAGACCCGAACAGCACATCCACACCGACAAAAGCGAACTCGGCCTCAACCTGATCTAGGTTCGAGGCCAAGGATGAGGGGAACGACAATCTTCCCTCTTCGCTTCGATTGATGACCGAGCTTGTCAGGCCTTAACGTCGACTGTGCCCATCATGCCGAGATCTTCATGTTCGAGGATGTGACAATGATACATGCGCCGTCCCGGCAAATCCTGTCGTAGCAGGATGCGTACCGTCTCACCGGCGGCAACGTTCACAGTGTCTTTCCAGGCGTGGTAGGACGGCTTGGTGACCGCGCCATCTCTTTCGCGTTCGACAAGCTGGAACTGCGCCCCATGCACATGAAACGGATGGTCCATGTCCGCCTGATTGACGATTTCCCACAATTCGACCTGTCCAACCTTCGAGACTTCGTCAATGCGCTTCATATCGAAACTGGCGCCGTTGATAAGGAACTTCATCTCCATGCCTTCCATGGATTCCGTCAATACAAAGCGACGCGTGACTGCCGGCTCTGCGAGGCGGTCAATGGTGCGCAGCTTCGCGGGAAGCGGCGGCGCGACAGGCGCGGCTTCCTCCGAGACATTTGCCGTCAGCAAGGTCATGCCGGCCTCTTCGGGCTTGCCCGGCCCCATCCACCCACGCTCGTAGTCGAGCGTGACAAGCTTCGCCGCTCCAGGTCTGTCGAAGGAGATGATGAGCTCGACGCGCTCGGCGGGAGCGAGCAACAAATCGTCTATGCCGACGGGAGCTTCGATAAGGCCGCCATCCGTTCCAACGAGCACCATGGCGGCATTCTCGAATGTCAGCCGCAGGAACCGCGCATTTGTCACGTTGAAGAGGCGCAGGCGACGCTTTTCCCCTTTCGCGACGGCCAGGACCGGATTCCTCTGGCCATTGACTAGGATATGATCGCCGACGCGCCCATTCATCAGATCGATCATGTTGCTCGCCGGCATGCTTCCATCTTCGCCGATCCGGAGATCGGTGAACATCAGGATCGTATCGCCATATTCGGCGGGGATCGGGTCATCCTTGGGTTTGACCAGGAAGACGCCCGCGAGTCCGCGATAGACCTGCGTGGCGGTAAGGCCATGCGGATGGGGATGGAACCAATAGGATGCGGCGCTGCCTAGAGGCAGATCGAAAGCATAGAGGCGCTCGCTGCCCGAGGCGACGGGCTCCATAGGACTGCCATCCTGATCAGCCGGCACCGGCATCCCATGCCAATGAACCGTCGTCGGCTCATCGGGAATGCCGTTCCTGAAACTGATCTCGACCCTGTCGCCCTCATGCGCCTCGATCACCGGATTTCCGCCGTTATAGAGGAGCGCGGACGTGTCGAGCCCCTCGGCGAAACGAACCGAGCCCGGTTCGGCGGCAAGCCTTGCCTTGAACAGACCCGCTTCGCCAGCCTCGTTCATCAAGCGCGGCAACTCACGCAAGGGCCGCCCTTCCGGCAAGACAGGTTTGCCGCCGCTCATCGGCATGTCATGAGCGCCGTTTGCCCCGATATGTCGCATGTCATGCATCATCTGGGCCGCGGCCGGCCCGGAAATCGCCAGGCCCGCCAGCCCTGTTAGAAAACGACGTCGGTGCATCGATTGCTTCCTCTTACTCACGGCAATGTCCCCATTAGGCCGCTCACCGCAGCCTCGCGCTCCTTGGTCCTTGAACCGAAGGCGCCTTCAACCGGCTCTGCGTCGATGGTGATCGTGGAGAGCTTTTCATGACCTTGGTTGCCCAGTTCGCGACCGCCTGCCAGCCCGCTTGTTCGACCACGTGTCCGGGTAGCGGTTGAATGGCGGTCGTCTCGACCTTGACCGTGGGCCCATCGAGAATTCTCATGGGTTTTGATCTCATGGTGCTCAAGGTGGAGGTTCCAACCGTGGTAAGGTCAAGTGCCCCCTGGCGAAAAATATGCTATTGACCTTCCCATGGTTGGAAGGGCCACCTGCCATCGGCGACAATCAGGCGGTGCCTGTCATTGGAGAAGCTTCATGAATATCGGACAAGCGGCAAAGGCATCCGGCGTTTCGGCCAAGATGATCCGCTACTACGAAGAAACCGGCCTCATTCCGGCCGCCGGCAGGACGGCATCGGGCTATCGCGACTATTCGGATAACGACGTGCACATGCTGCGCTTCATCCGCCGGGCACGCGATCTCGGCTTCGCCGTCGCTGAAATCAGCGAGCTTCTGGAACTCTGGCGAGACGAAACCCGGCAGAGCGCCGAGGTCAAGCGCCTGGCTCAGGGCCATATCGAAGCGCTGAAAAAAAAGATCGCCGACCTGCAGGACATGGAGCACACACTCACCATGCTCGTTAATTCCTGCCAGGGCGACCATCGTCCGCATTGCCCGATCCTGCAGCGGCTCGAGACCGATCAGGAGGACGAAAATCTGTCGATCGAGCCTCGAACCGGCGCGATACCCCGGCCCTTGCAGTGATCCCTGCCTGCCAACGTCCCGGTGGCGGACTGCCGGCACAGGACATGGCCGGGATTAAATCCCCACCAAGGCCGCTCAGGCTTCCCCTTCAAGGAATTGCCGGAGGCGAGGCACGACGAAATCGAGGAAGACGCGCACGCGCTGCGGCATGCGCGCGCCGCCGAGAAAGACCGCATGGATCTGCTCCTCATCCGGCTCGACGACATCGGCGAGTACCTCGATGAGACGGCCGGCCGCGATGTCGGCGCGGACGTGATAGTCCCCCATGCGGGCAAGCCCCACACCCGCCAGCGCCATGCGCCGCACGGTTTCGCCATTATTGGCGAGCAGCGAACTCGTCATGGCGCGATCGACGATGCGGCCGCTTTCCCTTACCGGCCAGACGGGCGCGAGACGGCGGAAATTGAACCCCAGACAATTGTGCCGCGAGAGATCATCGACGGTCAGCGGTATTCCATGGCGATCGAGATAGCTGGGCGCGGCGACGATCTTGCGGCGGGCAATGCCGATGCGGCGCGCGATCATGCCTGACGCCGGCAAGGCCCCGACCCGAAAAGCGACGTCGGTACGGTCGAGATAAAGATCGACGATTTCATCCGACAGCGAGAGATCGACGACGACATTGGGATAACTCTGCCAGAATTCCGGCAAGAGCGGTTCAAGTCCGAGCACGCCCAAGGCAACGGAAATGTTGACCCGTACAGCGCCGCCCGTCGACGTCGCGCCCTGCGCCAGTTCCTGCTCGACCTCGTCGAGATCATGCAGCAGGGCTTGGCTGCGCTCATAGTAGATCCGCCCCTCCAGGGTCAGCGATAGCCGTCGCGTCGAGCGTTCGACAAGCCGAACGCCGAGCCGGGATTCGATGCGTGAGATCAGTTTGCTGACGGTGGACGGTGTCATGCGCAGCAGGCGCGCCGCTTCGGAAAAACTGCCTGCTTCCACCACCCGAAGAAATACCTGCATCTCCCCGACGCGATTGTCCATGGAGCACCTATTTTTGATTTGGTTTCACAAATAATGTGAAAAGCTGCCCAATTATCAAGCGCGGATGCTCTCTCTATTTCATAGGCCGAAGAAATCGCGCCTTCAAATCCGGCGCGGCATCCATTCAAGGCGGCCAAGGCCGTCGAGATTTTCAAAAAGGAGTTTTCGATGCTCACCGTTACCGCCCACGGCGCTGCAATTCCCGCGCTCGGCTTCGGCGTCTTCCGCATGTCGGATGCGGAAGTGGAGCGTGTCATCCCGGCCGCGCTCGAAGCCGGCTTCCGTCATTTCGATACGGCGCAGATCTATCAGAACGAGGCAGCGCTCGGCAGGGCCTTGCAAACGGCTGGCGCAAGACGGGACGACCTCTTCCTGACCACCAAGGTCTGGGTCGACAATTACAGCAAGGAGAAGTTCGCCGCTTCGGTTGACGAGAGCCTCGACAAGCTCAAGACCGACCGTGTCGATCTCCTGCTGCTGCACTGGCCGGGCGACAAGGTGCCGGTCGCCGACCAGATCGAAATGCTGAACGCCGTCAAGGCCGCCGGCAAGACCCGCTTCGTCGGCGTCAGCAACCAGAATATCGCGCAGATGCGGGAATCGGCCAGACTTTCCAGCACGCCGATCGTGACCAATCAGGTCGAGATCCATCCCTATCTGCCTCAACAGGCCCTTATCGCGGCGGCGAAAGCGAACGATGTCGCAATCACCGCCTATTACGGCATGGCCGACGGTGCCGTGCCGAAAGAGCCAGTATTGCAGCGGGTCGGCGCCAGATACGGCAAGAGCGCCGCGCAGGTCGGGCTGCGCTGGCTGATCCAGCAGGGCCATATCGCACTGTCCAAGACCGCCAATCCCGAGCGCGTCAAGGAGAACATCGCGATCTTCGACTTCAATCTCGACGAGGCCGATATGATCGCCATCGCCGCTCTCGCCCGCCCCGATGGCCGTATTGTCAGCCCACCCGGCCTCGCGCCCCAATGGGACGCCTAAGGAGTTTCAACATGGACGCCAAGATTTCGACGGCCGAAAAGGCCCAAACACCCTCTCACGCCCGATGGGCTCTTCTCGCGCTTGCGATCGGCGCCTTCGGCATCGGCACGACAGAGTTTTCGCCGATGGGACTTCTCCCGGTCATCGCCAAGGGGGTCGATGTCTCGATCCCGACGGCAGGCCTCCTCATCAGTGCCTATGCGATCGGCGTCATGGTAGGCGCCCCCTTCATGACGCTCGCCTTCAGTCGCTTCGGCAAGCGCACGGCGTTGATGCTGCTGATGAGCATCTTCACGATCGGCAATCTCATGTCGGCGATGGCGCCGGGCTACTTCACGTTGCTGCTTGCCCGGCTCGTCACCAGCCTCAACCACGGCGCCTTCTTTGGCCTGGGTGCCGTCGTGGCGGCAAGCGTGGTAACGAAGGAAAAACAGGCAAGCGCGGTCGCCGCCATGTTCATGGGGTTGACGATCGCCAATATCGGCGGCGTGCCGGCCGCGACTTGGGTCGGTCAGGCGATCGGCTGGCGCATGGCCTTCGCTGGAACCGCCTTGATCGGTGTCGCCGCCATCGCCGCGCTTTGGATCGCTCTTCCGAAAGGCGAGCGCGGTGCCATGCCTGATATCAGGCGGGAACTGGCCGTGCTCACCCATCCTACGGTTCTCATCGCCATGGCGACCACCGTCATGGGCGCGGGCGCGATGTTCTCGCTATACACCTATGTCGCTCCCACGCTTACCGAACTCACCGGCGCTTCCAATAGCTTCGTGACCCTCGGACTGGTGCTGATCGGCATCGGTTTCACGATCGGCAACTGGCTTGGCGGACGACTGGCCGACTGGTCGCTCGACGGCGCGACCAAGATCTTCCTGGCCTTGCTCGCGACCATCATGTTCGCGCTGCCATTGGCAATGATCACCCACGCAGGAGCCGCCATTGGCCTGCTTCTCTGGGGTGGCGCGGCGTTCGCGATCGTTCCGCCCGTGCAGATGCGCGTCATGGAAGCGGCGGCGGAAGCGCCAGGCCTTGCCTCCTCCATCAATGTCGGAGCCTTCAATCTTGGTAACGCCCTTGGAGCCGCAACGGGTGCCGCCGTCATCAGCCTTGGTTTTGGCTATGCGGCGGTCTCGATCGCCGGCGGTCTGCTGGCCGCCGCCGGCCTGGCACTGGTGTTGATCGGCACACGCAAGCCGTCGTCGCTGCCGGCAAATTGTGGCGCATGATCAATCCACTGGCCGCCGTATCAAGCATCAAAATTTCTCGATGCCCTGCCCGCTAAAATCAAGCCGTCCACGGTCTTTCGCCGCGGACGGCCTAACTCAATTGAAACAGCCTTGCTCAGGGCAGTTTGATTTCGAGCGTGATCATGTAGTTGCTATAGTTCGGAGGAGCCGGCGGCGGGTTGGGGTTGGTGGCCGAGAAGATCGAATAGTCGCTTATGCGCGGAGGCGTGGATGGCGGCTTCACGTCCGGCCTCCAGGAGGCCTTGATCGTTATCTTATCCGTGGCGCGATAGGAAAGATTGAGCTCGCGGTTCCTGCTTGTGCCATCCCGGGAATGCTTGCCCTCCAAGGACCATTTGTCCCATGATGCTTTCAGGCTCTCCGCTGTCTGGGTGCCTCTGCGTTCATAGCTGCCACTCAGGGACGAATTGTTACCCTTGGTCGACAGCTCGTAGAGTTGATCCTGAACCTTGCCGTTGAAATCGGTCGTGATCGTGGCGCTGCCTTCGGTCTTACCATCCGACGACCGTGCCTTGACGTCGAAGATGATCGTCTTGTTGCCGACATAGACGCCAACGTTCGGATTGAGCCCATTCGTCTTGAAGCCGATGTCGCTCTTCGCCTTTGAATCGAGAACGATGGGACGCTCGGGCGACTGGAAATATTTTCCAAGCAAATCCTGCTGGGGTCTGGTCGGCGCGACAGGCTTGCCCATGGGGTCGAAGGCACCCATGACCGTGCAGCGCTGCCCGCTCACCCAGCTGTTGACGGCAAAGATCAGATGTCCGTCATCGCCAATCGCCGCTACGCCCTGATGCAGACTGTTCCTCAGGTTATAGCGGCCGCAGCAGGATAGGGGGTTGTCGGTTGCCGCTTCGAAGGACCGGCCGGAAAAAACGACGCCGGACGGCAGTCCCGATGCCGCACTGCTGCCTAGAATCGGGCAACTGGAGAGCGGTATCAGCCTGTAGCTGTTCAAATCCGTTTGCGACGTCTGGCCCGCCGGCCTGGTGAGCGGTGCTAATCCCATATCTGATCTGCCGTTTCCTGATCTGTTGACGAAGGATGAAAAATGAGAGCGATGCGATTTATGCGTGTCCCGCCGGCTGAGTTAGGTCGGCGAATTTTTTTGTCCAGTCGCGGGTTTTGTTTCTGATCGGTCGCGCGCACTTGCCGAATTAGCCCACGCTTCTAATTTGTCTGATGAATTAAGAGCCTTCGTATTGCCAGCGCAGGTTGCTTTCAGATAGACCCTTTCCATCCCTCGTGTTCAGATTCCCTGGAGCGCCGTAATGCGTCTTGAACCGCAGCAGCGAATTTATGTCTGCTTCTTCCTCTTCGCGGTCTCGATGGGCGCGATGCTTTCGCGCCTTCCCGATCTGCAGGATGCCTTGCGCATCGACAAATCCGAGCTCGGCCTGACACTGATCGGTGCGGCGATCGGCGCGCTCATATCACTCACCTTCGTCTCCCCGATCGTCGCACGCCTCGGCACGCGCAAGACGGCATTCATCACCGTGCTCGGAACCTCCGCATCCCTCGCGCTCGTGCCGTGGATGGGCTGGGCTCCGCTGGTCTTCGCTGTCCTCTTCTGCGAGGGATTGCTGGCAGGTGCGCTGGAGATCAATCTCAACGTCGAGATCGATCGCATCGAGGCCCAGCTCGGCCGCGGCGTCATGAGTCGGGCGCACGGGTTCTGGAGCCTCGGTTTCTTTGTGACGGCACTCGTGTCGTCGGTGATCCGGCAGGAGGGCGTGCCGATGCACGTGCATCTCGGCCTGACATTTATCTTCGTCCTCATCGTCGGCTCGATTACCATTGCCGGCATGCGCAACGCGCCGGCCCGCCCGACCGAGGATCATGTCGAGACCCATCACATCGCGTTGCCGACGCTCGGCCTTTTGCCGCTCTGCGTCATCGGCATCGCGGCATTCCTGGTCGAGGGTGCTGGCATCGACTGGTCGGCGATCTACATGCGCGACGTCTTTCACGTCGAGCCCTTCGTCGGCGGCCTCGGCCTGACGCTGTTCACCTTCTTCATGGCACTGACGCGATTGTTCGCCGACGGGTTCGTCGATCGCTACGGCTCCCGCTGCGTCGCGCTTTCCCTGATGCTCCTGGCGATAACCGGGCTTTGCGCCGTCTGGCTGGCACCTCACCCCAACGTCGCGCTTCTGGGATTTGCCTTCATGGGCGCCGGCTGCAGCGCGGTCTATCCGCTTGTGGTCTCGGCCGCCGCCCAGCGCACTGACCGCCCGGCCCATGTCAACGTCGCGGCCCTCGGCCAGATGTCCTTTGTCGTCTTCTTCCTGGCGCCGCCCTTGCTTGGATTCATTGCCGAACACGCGGGCATTCGCACGGCGTATCTGGTATGCATCCCGGTTATCCTGGCCGGCCTGATGGGTGTGGGTTCGCTTTCTGGACGCCGAAGCGCCTTTGCGTAAGGACTCAGCGATCTAGCGAGAATCGGCTGGATCAAATCAGCCAGCATCCGTTATCGGCTGGCGAGGGGGAAGGCTATGCGCTTCCCCCTCTTCCGCGGCCAAGCGTGGGGCATCGCTTGCCTGCGGGTGCCTTCACCACGTCAGACGCCTTGTCCGCTTAACGGAGTGAGCGGAATGCCGCCCTGACTTCGTTGGTGAAAATCGCCGGCTGCTCCCAGGCCGCGAAGTGCCCGCCATTGTCAGCTTCGTTGAAGTAGATCAGGTTGCCATAGCAGCGCTCGGTCCAGGTCTTTGGTGCCTGGTAGATTTCGCCCGGGAAGACACTGACCGCGACCGGCAGGGTCGGAATCTGGATGGCATTGAAATTGTTGGAATGGTCTTCCCAATAGATCTGGGCCGCGGAGGTTCCGGTTTCCGTGAACCAGTAAAGGGAGATGTCATCCAGCATCTCGTCGCGGGTCAGGACCTTTTCCGGCTGCTTGTTGCTATAAGTCCAGGTGGCGAACTTGTCGTAGATCCAGGCAGCCAAACCCACCGGCGAGTCGACGAGCGAATAACCAATGGTCTGCGGACGGGTGACCATCATGTTGGCATAGCCCGAGCTATCGCGGTAGAACTCCGCCAACTTGTCGAAGCAGGCACGCTCCTTATCCGTCAGATCGGCCGGAGCGGGATCGCCAGCAGCCAGAATATGGGCAATCTCCTTGGGGACGATCCCAGGCATATTGAGATGGATACCGAGCAATCCCGGTACGTTCTGAAGCGCCATGCGCTGGGAGATGACGGAGCCGCAGTCGCCGCCCTGCGAGACGAAGCGCTCATAGCCAAGACGATGCATCAGCGTGCCCCAAGCGCGGCCGATATGGTCCGAGCCCCACCCCCTCGCCGTCGGCTTACCGGAGAAGCCGAAACCGGGGATCGATGGCACAACGAGATGAAAGGCATCTTCGGCGCTGCCACCATGCGCTGTCGGATTCGTCAAGGGATCGATCACCTTGAGCATTTCCAGGATCGAGCCAGGCCAGCCATGGGTCATGATCAGCGGCATCGCGTTTTCGTGCCGGGAGCGCACGTGAATGAAGTGGATATCCAGCCCGTCGATTTCGGTCACGAACATCGGCAGGGAATTGAGCTTCTGTTCCACCTTTCGCCAATCATAACCGTCGGCCCAATATTCGACGAGATCGCGCAGACGCTCGAGCTGCACGCCCTGAGAATCATCAGCGACATTTTCCTTGAGCGGCCAGCGTGCCGTCGCAAGCCTTTGCTTCAACTGGGCGATCGCGCTGTCGGGAACATGGACCTTGAACGGCTTCACACCATCAGGCAAGGCGTCCGATGCGGCAAAGGACATGGCAGGCTTCAGGAGCGACGCTGCTCCAGCGACGGCAGCGGCGGTCACAAAGGCACGTCTGTTCATTGAGAAGGATAAAGGCGACATCAGGATCTCCAAAAGGTTGGGAGGTTTGTTGAATGCCGCGAAGTTTTGCTTTCGGCGTGTATCCCGGTTGTGTGCTCAACCCAGTCAAATTGTATCCTTCCGTGTCCGGATCGACCGAGGCTACAATGGAATACAGAACTGCGCGCTTTGACTTTGCCACCGACAAAATGCAGGCCGGAATTCCGGAACCTGCCCAATTAGCCGGCGAAGAAGAATTTGGAGACCTCTCCCGAGGCGGCACCGTGGAGATTGCGCGGGTTTTTGAAAGTTGTCTTCCGTGAAGATGGAAGCGGTTCGATGGCTGCTTGCTCGGAGCAACGCTCGCCCATCGGCCAAATAGAGGCGGCTATCCCGGCGGGAGGAGAACCATGGATAGCCGGCCGGCCGCCTATGTTGAGATCAGGCCGGCAAATTCCACTTAATCGCGTTAGCGCACCTTACGGCGCATAGCGCGTGAAGACGTAATCGTGATCCCTAACGTTACCGACATGGCAGCTGAGACAAGTTTCATGTTGGGCGATATCGACCGGCCTGCCATCGACGAACCGCCCGAAACCCCAACCGTGGCTGTCCGGATATTTCTTGGAATCCTTCACCATGACCTGAACCGTCGTCGGCGCTCCCGGCACCGTTGCCGGCGCGAACTCCGTCGATTGCTTGCGCTTGTAGGCCAGCTTGACGAGGATCGAGCCATCCGGGAAAGGCAGCGTGCCCTTCTTGTAGGCCTCAATGGCGATATCGTTACCGAGCACGGCGCGAAGTTCATCGAGCGGCGGAGCTTCCTGCGCGGGCGCGATGAATTTCCAGTCCCGATAGCCTTCCGGTATGGTCACACCATAGATCGGCGAGGCATTTTCCGGCGGCGTTGCTGAACCTGCCGATTGCGAAGCGGCGATGCCGACGGCAAGGCTTGAGACGGCAAATGCACCGAGGAACGCAAATTTCATTCTGGCCTCCTGCCTGATGGATGATCTCGCGGGAAGATCGCCTGGAATTGTATCCGCGAGATTTCAGGAAACGGCGCGATTGTATCGCAATGTAGCCGGCGAGGCCCATTCGTGTGAGCCGCTCATCGGAAATCGGGTGGCGGCAGCTCCGGTTCGGGCGCTAGGCTCCAGGTTATCGCGGCATTCGCAGGCCTCGAACGCCCTCGAAAGCCCGCCCAGACCGAGGATATGAACATGAACGTATCGATCTCTACTTTTGCTCCGGGTTCCTTGGAAAGCCCCATCGTGGCCCGGGTCGACGCCTATGATTGGCCGTCGCTGGCGGGAGAACTTGACGGCTTCGGCTGCGCCGTCCTTCCGAAGCTTCTCGCACCCGATGAATGCAACGCAATCTCCGGCCTTTATCCCGAGGAGCGTCATTTCCGCAGCCACGTCATCATGGCGCGCCACGGTTTCGGAAGAGGCGAATATCGCTATTTCAACTATCCGCTGCCAGGGCTTCTCGGTGGATTGCGCACCGCGCTCTATCCTCGTCTCGCCGATATCGCAAACCGGTGGAATGAACGCATGGGCCTTGAGGAACGCTATCCCGATGAGCATGCCGCCTTCCTGAGGCAATGCCACGAGGCCGGTCAGCGGCGTCCGACGCCGCTGCTGCTGCAATACGTGCCGGGAGACTTCAACTGCCTGCATCAGGACCTCTACGGCGAACTCGCTTTCCCAATCCAGGTGGCCATTCTGCTGTCCGAGCCGGGGCGGGATTTCACCGGTGGTGAGTTTGTCCTGACCGAACAGCGGCCGCGCATGCAAAGCCGCGTGGACGTCGTGCCGCTTCGACAAGGTGATGCCGTCGCCTTCGCAGTCCATAATCGGCCCGTGCGGGGAACCAAGGGGAACTACCGTGTCAATCTCAGGCACGGGGTAAGCCGGGTCCGCTCAGGCAAGCGCCACACTGTCGGCATCATCTTTCATGACGCCCGCTAAGGGCGCCCCTACCCGATGAAGCCGGCGTAATTTTCTCCGGTAATTCTATGCATGATGGCCGAATATGCCTGGTGATTCTGATCGCCCGCCAGGACGCGGCCCAGCGACGGTTGCGCGAATGCCGCCATCGGCAGGAGGGCGAGCGGCGTCGAGACGGGTGTGAGATGCGAGCCCTGCCCGGCGCGCAATGTCGTCAGCAAGCCGAACATCTCGCCGGTTATACTGGGTCTCGACAATATCGCCATGCGATACTGCCCCGACGAATTCGTGACCAAATAGATATGCCCCGACAAGTGCGGCACCGACACCGAGCCCTGCTGTGAAAACGAGGCGTCGCTGCGCTCGCGTTCGCGGAAGCTCAGGCAGGTCCCGTCTTCATCCCAGGCGATCTCGGTGCAATAGGCGAAAATCGCCTTCGCATCGCCGAAGGACGGACGGAGCGTCAGGTAGGTGCCTTCCAGCCAGGAAACCGAGGCGCGGGAATAGGCACCAAGTTCCTCGGGGGCATGGCCGGGCCTGTCCTTGACGACAGGTGCTTGTGTTCCCGCCGGTTCCCGCAGCACGACGCCCATCGCCTGCTCCAGCCGGATGAGGGTCGCCAGCGTGAAGGGCCGGTGGCCCGAAAGAGCCTTCTCCAAGGTCGAAAGGCTAATGCGCGCATCATTGGCAAGACGTTGCCTGGAAATGCGCCGTCGGGCGATCTCTTCGCGAACCCGCGCCGCCACGGCGCTGTTCTGGCTGTCGGACAAATAGGGGTCGCCCTGGACCATTCACTCGTTTCCTGATTACGTAATTTTCTTCACAATTCCACACATGGCCGTAACCGGCAAGACCGTTTGCGGCAAGATGCGGACGAAAGAGGGCAAAGCTTACGCTGGCGAGAAAATAGCCTTTGTTCACAATGGCTTCAGTCATTCCACCAGCGATTAAGGAGCCTGTCATGTCAGCCTCACCACACGTCTCGCGCTACCAGAAGCGGCAGAATTTCCTCATCGGATTCGGCCTGCTGCTCTGGTTCAGCAATGCCATTCTGCTGCCGGTACTCGCCGTCGTTTTCGCGCTCCTGCATCCCCTGGAATCGCGCGCGCAACCCGCAGCCTTCGTCACGCCAAACGAAATGGGCGCGGGCAGCCTTCTTCTTCAGACCAAGGAAGAGGGAAGATATATCGAGGCACCCCGGCTCGCGACCGATGTCGATCTCGACGTCAACGGACCGACGGCACGCGCGGTGCTCACGCAAGCATTCGAGAACACGACCGACAAATGGGTCGAAGCCCTCTACGTATTTCCACTTCCGGAAGACAGCGCGGTCTATTCCCTGAAGATGATCGTCGGCAACCGGGTCGTTGTCGCCGATATCAAGGAGAAGCAGGCCGCGCGTGCCATATACGAGAAAGCGCGCAAGGAAGGAAAGAAGGCGTCCCTGGTTGAACAGCAGCGCCCGAATGTCTTCGCCAATGCGGTCGCGAATATTGGCCCGCATGAAAAGATCGTCGTGCAGATCGAATATCAGCAGTCGGTCCGCCTGGCGGACGGTCGCTTCTCCCTAAGGGTGCCGCTCGTCGTCGCACCGCGCTACAGCCCGCAAGACGCATCGCCCATCACGCAGCAGGCAGATCTAAAGGCCGGCTGGGGTCAGTCCAAACAGCGCCCATCGCGTGTGGTCAGCGACAAATCCATCTCGGCACCCCTGATGGCTCCTGGCGGCGATCGCACCAACCCTGTCACCCTCAAGGTCAATCTCAACGCCGGTTTCCCGCTCGATGACGTCAAAAGCCTCTATCACGCGGTCAAGATCGACAAAGTCACCGACGCCGAGCGCCGGATCGTCCTTGATGGCGATGCGACCGCCGATCGCGACTTCGTGCTCGAATGGAGCGCCGTCGCGAGCAATATGCCAAGCGTCGGCCTCTTCCGCGAACATGTCGGCCAGGATGACTATGTGCTTGCCTATGTAATGCCGCCGGCGGTGGCGACGCCGCGAAAGGCCGGCCGCGAAGTGGTCTTCGTCATCGACAATTCCGGTTCGATGGGCGGCACCTCGATCGAACAGGCAAGGGCGAGCCTCGATTATGCCCTGTCCCGGCTCGAGCCGAACGATCGCTTCAATGTCATTCGCTTCGACAACACGATGACCAAATTCTTCTCCGATTCGGTGATGGCAACGGCCGACAATATCGCCTCGGCCCGCCGCTTCGTCACCGGCCTGGAAGCTGCTGGCGGAACGGAAATGCTGCCGCCGCTTCAAGCAGCGCTCGACGACAGCCACCAGGCCAGCGGATTGCGCCAGGTCGTGTTCCTGACGGACGGCGAGGTCAGCAACGAGCAGCAGCTTCTCGATGCGATCGCGAAATCGCGGGGACGCTCTCGTATTTTCATGGTCGGCATCGGCTCGGCGCCGAACACGTACCTGATGAACCGCGCCGCCGAACTAGGCCAGGGCAGCTTCACCCACATCGGTTCGGTCGCCGAGGTGAACGAGCACATGCGCGCCCTCTTCGACAAGCTGGAGAACCCGGCTGTCACCGACGTCGCGGCCGCCTTTTCGCAAAAGAACGTCAACCTGTCGCCCAATCTCCTGCCCGACATCTACCATGGCGAACCGCTGGTTCTGGCGGCCCGGATGGGAAAGGCAGCCGGAACCCTGACCGTCAGCGGCGAGATCGGCGATCGCGCGTGGACGATCTCCCTGCCGCTCGACCAGGCAAGCAATGCCAAGGGCATCTCGAAGATCTGGGCTCGCCGCCAGATCGATGACGCCGAGGTCAATCTCACGCTCGGCAAGATCACGCAGGCTGATGCCGACAAGCGTATCCTGCGATTGGCACTCGACCATCATCTGGTCACGCGCCTCACAAGTCTCGTCGCTGTCGATACGAAGCGTCTGCGCCCGGCAAACGCGCCGCTGACACAGGCCGACATTCCATTGCAGCTTCCCGCGGGCTGGGATTACGACAAGCTCCTCGGCATCGGTGCGGCGCGGGATGCGAAAGCCGACAACAAACATCAGCAGACAGCTGATAAGTCGCAGGGTGTGGATGGCGATGCGGAGCTTGAACCCATCTCCGCGCCGGCTCCGGCCAGCGTTTCGCTGCCGCAGACCGCAACGCCCGGAATGCTTCTCATTCTCCAGGGATTGCTTGCCCTTCTGTGTGGAGCTTCGCTGCTGGTCCTCGCATCGCGAAGGAGCCGGGCATGATCGCCGCCACTCGCATCCAGACCATCGGGAGCGCGCCAGCGCGCTCCCTCCTGACTTTCGCGGCCGGCATTCTCATCGCCGCCGGTCTCTTCCTCGCCGCACAGGGGGGTTGGATCTACGCCAAGGCGGCCTTGGCGCAGCTTCTGCTGGAGCGCGCATTCGCCGAGAGCGTGATATCAGGCGCACCGGTCAAGCCCTGGAGCTGGGCCGACACCTGGCCGGTGGCGCGTATCGAAGTTCCACGCCTTGGCGTTTCCGCCATCGCGCTCAAGGGTGCGAGCGGACAGGCGCTTGCCTTCGGCCCCGGTCATCTCGACAATACCCCGCAAGCGGGCCAAGAGGGTACGGCCGTCTATGCGGCGCACCGCGATACCCATTTCACTTTCCTGAAAGATATCCGTGTGAACGACCGTATCCGCATCACACGCAGCGATGGTCGGACCTTCACTTTCCGCGTGACCCGCATGGCCGTTGCCCGCTGGGATGAAGCAGAGATCGACCCCAACGCGCGCGGCGTCCATCTCGTGCTGGCGACCTGCTTTCCCTTCGACGCCGTGACCTCGGGACCGCTGCGCTATCTGGTCTATGCCGATCTCGAAGGAACGACGGGTAAATAGACGACGGCCAGGATATGGAAATCAACCCTACCCGCCGGTGCGGGTAGACGCTTCCGAGTAACGCGCATCCATTGGGGCGAGACCGTTGGCGTTGGTTTGCGTCAGGATACCATAGAGCTCCGGACGGCGGCCTCTTATCCAGCGCTGGCCCGTGCACTTGTCGAGCAAGGCCAGATCGATTTCAGCGCTCACCCTCGCATCGGCGGCCGCCCAGGTTTCGGCCAGGATCCGACCATAGGGATCGAGGATCATGGCGTTGCCGGTGCGCACTTCGTCTTCATCCTGTCCGACGCCATTGCTGAAGACGAGGAACATTCCATTGTCGTGGGCGCGCGACGGCAGCCAGCGCATGAACCATTCCCGACCGTTTGGTCCTCGAAATTCGGCCTCGATCGCCTCCGGATCTTCGTGGCGATTGATCCATTTTTCGACCGGTATCCGCTTCAGCCCGTGCGGACTAACCGAATGCCCGCCGCCAGCCTGATGCGGCGCGATCAAGAGCTCGGCGCCAAGCAGCGCGGTCGCCCGCGCGTTCTCGATCAGATTATTGTCCCAGCAGATCAGGATGCCGGCCCGAATTCCCCAAGGTGTATCGAAGACCGTGAAGGCATCGCCGCTGGAAATGAGGCGATGCTCCCAGGCATGCAGCTTGCGATGGCAATGGATGGGGCCAGCCGGCATGCAGACCGCGTAGCTGTTATAGAGCTTTCCGTCTTCACCCAATTCCAGGAAGCCGGCGCCGATCGCGATGCCCTTCTTACGCGCGAGCGCGGCTACCCGGCTGATCGAAGGACCGGAGAGCGGCTCCGCCAGCGCCCGCAGCGCAGAGCTATCGAGTTTCGGAACATGCCAATATCCGCAGATGCACATCTCGGGAAAGACGACAAGCTGATTGCCGGCCTGCACGGCTTCTTCCGTGAAATGCTCCACGCGAGAGAGATTAAAGGCCTTGTCATTGGCCCGATGTTGAAACTGCACGGATGAAATCTTGAGCGCCATGTCGATTGCTCCTTTCGCTATGAAGCAATTTGACCATGCGGCTTTTCTTTCGTAAAATGACTTTATTGATTGAAATTATTCCTGGACAGAATGGAAATAAAGCTCCTCCGATCCTTCGTTCAATTGATCGACACCGGCCACTACGGCAAGGCTTCGGCGAAACTGTTCGTCACCCAATCGACCTTGACCAAGCAGATTCAAGCCTTGGAAGCCGCGATCGGCGGAGCATTGTTCGAGCGTGGCCGCCATGGCGCCAAACTGACACCTCTCGGAGAACTTCTGCGGCGCGAAGCACGCCCGCTTCTTCAATTGAACGACGATGTCGACCGGAAGATGCATCGCGCCATGGCCGGCCTTACCGGATACCTCGATATCGGATTTGGAATATCGACCCTTGTCGTGGCGCCGCGGCTGATCGCCGGCTTTCGTGCGACGACACCCGATTGCAGCATCACGCTCAACGATCTGCCGTCGCGGGAACAGCATCAGCGCCTGCTCGACGGCAGGCTTGATATCGGCTTCTGCCGGGCGCCGGAGGAGGATAGCGGCCTGGCCTTCATGCCCATTATCGAAGAGCACTTGGCCCTGGTGCTTCCAAGCGGGGTGACAATACCGGCCCAGGATCGGCTGGCGGAGTTGAACGAGCTTGGCTTCGTGGCGCTTTCGCCATCGCGCGGACCGGGACTGGATGATCAGATCAGGCGCTGGTGTTCGCTTGCCCGTTTCGAGCCTCGCATCGCCCAATATGCCGACGACATACTAACCGTGCACGCCATCGTTTCCGCCGGCCTGGGCGCAGCATTCCTGCCCTGGCGTGGCGTGCAGGCATTGGCGGGGTCCAGCCACAAACAGTCTCTCTCCGGACCGGAATCAAGATGGCCGGTTGGGATCTGCTGGCATCGCGAACATGCGAGCCCGCTGTTGGCCCGTTTCATCGATCATGTATCGAAGAATCTGGAATTCCACGGCTCGCAGGCCGACTGGTAATCGAGTTAAAGGCCTAACGCATCGGCATTGCGCGATGAAAGCGACCGCTCTCATCGCCAAGAATGGGATTATGCATTCCAACCCCATTGTCTGAAAGGCGCTAGACATGAACCTGCTCGGCGTCGTCCGCGGACGGTTCAAGCGCCTTGGTGGTCAAAACGAACCATGCAGCCAAAGCATCGTCGGAGTGCCGAGAATCGCCAAGGCGATCCCCACGGAAACCGCCATTTTGATCGCCTTGATGCGCCGGGTCCTGACGCCGCTCCAATCATAACTCAAAATCACTAACCCCCACAAATCATTGATGATTCGCAAAGTAGAGCCGACCCGCCTTTCGACAAGGGATGGTGATGATTCGTCCACAACGGATATTCGCGCGATGTTTACACTGAGGCGGTGTCGAAAGGTGGCGCCGTCTTAACCGTGCTTGAGACGCGATAGTAGTTCGCCCTGAATTTCACGCCTTGATCGGCGAAGCGATTACCGCCAGGTATTGATGGCCTTGGAGCGAAACTGGCGATGATCCGCGGATCACATGTGCTTTTATGAAGAACGCGTCACAGCCAAGCGGGCCTCGATCCAGAGGCGTTCCCGGCACACGGCCCGCGCTCGGCTTATCTGACCGAGGCGGCCGAACGAGGCATACCCCAACGGGAGGCTATGGAGCGGTCCCTGCATAAGTCAGTCAGTCGCGCAGGCCGCCAGCTATTACAACAATGCCGTGCGGAAGAACGGCCCGGCGGCTCGATTGATCGTCTAGGTCACGGTATCCGGCTTCGCTTGTAGCTCGACACGACGCTATCGGCGCCGCGCCGCCTTGCGAACCAAGCTGGAATATGCGGTTCTACGACCGCTTATTCGGGAGCACGGGGAGGATGGTTGCGATGAAGACAGGGATCGACGCGGTTATCGAAAAGGCGATCACGTCCGGCAAGATCGTCGGCACTGTCGTGATCGTCGTCAAAACGGAGAGACCGTCTATAGCCACGCTGCTGGTTATGCCGATCGAGAAACCCAAAAAGCCACCGATACGCGGACGATATTCCGTCTCGCTTCCGTGACCAAGCCGCTCGTGGCGGCGGCGGCCCTGGCTCTTGTCGACAAGGGCCGGCTGGCGCTTAGCGATCGAGCCCGAGATTATCTCCCCTATTTCCGGCCCCGGCAGCCAGATGGAGAGATCGCCGATATAACCATCCAGCACCTGCTCACTCACACGGCAGGTCTCGGTTATGGAGCAGATCCCAAGACAACACCGCCCGAGCGGATGTTCAACGCTGGCCTCGCCGACACGGATCTCGACTTCGAGGAGAACTTCACTCGACTGTCGACCTTTCCGCTGCTGGCCGCACCGGGCAAACTTTGGTCTTACTCGATCGCCATTGACGTTCTTGGAGCGGTCATAGCGCGGATCGAGGCTTGCAGCCTGGAAGAGGCGGTGCGTCTTCATGTAACGGGACCGCTGGGCATGAGCGACACCGGTTTTTCGGTGAGCGATCCTGAGCGACTTGCCACGCCCTACGCCGATGCAGCTCCGACGGCCGTCAGAATGAGCGATCGCCATTTGGTTCCGGATGATAGCGGCAACCCGCTTACCTTTGCGCCGACGAGGCTGTTCAATCCGAAGGCTTTCCAATCCGGCGGAGCGGGCATGGTGGGCACGGCGCCGGATCTAATCACCTTCCTCGAAGCCATTCGCGGCGGCGGCGCGCCCATCTTGAAGGCGGAGACCGCAAGGGCGGCGCTTCTCAACCAGATTGGCGACATCCCGCGCCCGGGCAAACCAGGAGAAGGATTCTCTTTTTTGGGTGCGGTGATCCGGGATCCCATCTTGGCGGAGGTTCCAATGGCGAAGGGATCGGTAAGCTGGGGCGGCGTTTATGGACACAGTTGGTTCATCGATCCCTTGGAAGGCATTTCGGCGGCGATCATGTCCAACACGGCGGTTGAAGGCTGCATGGGAGCCTTTCCACGAGATATCGTTCGGGCGATTTATGGCGTTTAATGCTTCCGGCGCGAAAGCATCTATCGGTTCCAAGAGCTAGCGGCTCGACGGAAGCTTGACCGTTACGGTCTTGCCGTGGCAGCTGCGGAACGAATTCTAGACCGAGCTTCGCCGCCATTCTGTGACGGTCTGGAACGAAACGTCGATACCGCGCTCGGCCGGCAGGTCTTCAACATGGCGAAAAACTAAACAGAAAACGGTGACAAAGCCACCCCGCATGGGCGATGATCTCGGCGGGAAAAGGGTGGCGTTCGAAGTGAGCAGGCTGGGCTTCGGTCATGGGCAGCAAATACCGGCTCCTTCAAGACAAAGTCGTTAAGCCGGCGCCAACGAGGGCGACTCACCCACGCCGGTAGAGTGATTCTCGTCGCTAATCTTAGCCGGATATGCGTCGAACGATCGACGGTAGCCGCGCCTTGCTATCAAAAGGTGTGAGTCATCGCTGCGATCGTCTTCGGCGACTTACCGCGGAAAATTGAAGAAAAGCAGTGCATTAAATGGCAAAGGCCAAGGTCTTGGCTGTCACACGCTAACCGGTCATTAACCGTTAATCTCTGGACGGCCTGACAGAATCGTGTTCTACCTTCTGGCGGGCAAAGGTCGGCAAACCGGCGACAGGCCGCCAAGAGGGACAAATGGCGATAGCGAACCGCACGGAGACTATAGCTCCTTCAAAGGAAAACGCAGGCAGCAAGATCGCGCGCCATGCGACTGTGCTGTCTGGTCAGCTCCAGCAGCTCAGAACGCGGATGTATCCGCCGAAATCCGAGAAGATGCTGCGCCAGTTCCTGACCAATGAAGTATCCAAGCTGACCTCGATCCCGGATTCGACCCTGAAGCTGATGTCGAGCGAGGGCCGAGGCCCCACCCCGAGCAGGTTGGAGAACAATCACCGCGTCTACACGCTTGCCCAGATCAACGAATTGCGGGAGCTGTTCGCCAAGCAGAAGCCGGCGGAAGCCCTTCGCTTCCTGCCTCGGCGCCGGCCAGGCGAACATCTGCAGGTGATGGCGATCGCCAACTTCAAGGGTGGCAGCGCCAAGACGACCACTTGCGTTCACCTCGCGCATTATCTCGCGCTGCATGGCTATCGCGTGCTGGCGCTCGACCTCGATCCGCAGGCCTCGCTTTCGGCCATGTTCGGCGCCCAGCCGGAAATCGATGTCGGCGCCAACGAAACCATCTATGCGGCGCTCAGATACGAGGCGACCGAGAGGCGCTCGATCCGCGAAATCATCCGCAAAACCTATTTTGACGGCATCGATCTCATTCCGGGCAACCTGGAAGTCATGGAGTACGAGCACGAGACGCCGCGGGTTCTCGCCCAAAGGTCCGGCTCCGGCGCCATCTTCTTCGAGCGCCTGAAGCTCGCGCTTGCCGAGGTCGAGGAGGATTACGACATCGTCATCCTCGACACGCCGCCGTCGCTCGGATTTCTGACCCTTAGCGCCATCTACGCCGCCACGAGCATGATCATCACAGTGCATCCGGCCATGCTGGACGTGGCATCGATGAGCCAGTTCCTGCTCATGATGGGCGATCTGATCAGCGTGCTCGACGAAAGCGGCGCGCAGCTCGACCAGGATTTCATCCGCTATCTGATCACGCGCCACGACCCGAATGATGCGCCGCAATCGCAAGTCGTCGCGATGCTGCGTCATCTCTTCGGTACCGATGTTCTCTTGCCGACGGCGATCGAGAGCACCGCGGTCGAGGCCGCGGGGCTCGCCAAGCGTTCCCTCTACGAACTCGAGATGGGGCAGATCGGCCGAGACACGCACAAGCGCGCCCGCGAGGCCGTCGACGCCGTCAACGAAGCCATCGTTCATCTCATCAATGCAAGTTGGGGGCGTGAATGAGCAAGAGCCCGAGACGATCCATCGTCGCCAGTTTCGGCCTGCTTTCGGCCGAATTGGAAAGCGGCGAGAGCACGCCAGAACCGTCGCCTTCCAGCCCTGTCCCCGCGCAGCCTGTACGCGTCGGTGCCGGGGTGATCGGCGCGGCGCATCGCGCGATCGGCGATATCCGCGCGGAGCGCGATCGACTGCGCGCCATTGTCGAATCCGGCGAAGGCTGGATCCAGGATCTCGATCCACATGTGATCGATGCCTCGCCCTATCCGGATCGCCTGCCCGACGACGATCCGGGTGATTTCGAGAGATTCAAACGCTCCATCGAGGAGGAAGGCCAAAAGGTTCCGATCCAGGTTCGACGGCACCCCACCTCGAGCGATCGGTATCAGGTTGTCTATGGCCATCGCAGATGGCGTGCCGCCCTCGAGCTCGGCCGCGCGGTGCGTGCCATAGAGGTCGAGATATCCGATCTCGACCTGGTGCTGGCCCAGGGTATTGAAAACGCGAGTCGTCAAGATCTGACATGGATTGAACGCGCCTTGTTCGCCTCGCGCATGGACGATGCGGGCATCAAGGCACGCCATATCTACGCGGCTCTTTCCATCGAGGACGCGGAGCTCGCGCGAATGCGGAGCGTCTATCGCACGATCCCGGCGGATATCATCGAAGCGATTGGCAGGGCTCCGAAGGTTGGTCGACCGCGTTGGCTGGAGTTGGCCAAGACAATATCCGCGGCCCCCAATGCCCTTGAGGTGGTGCGCGCCGCTCTCTCCGACGTCAATGACGCCGATGAAACCTCGGACCAGCGATTTCAGGTGGCATTGAAGGCGATCAAGCCTTCGCCCGAGGCGCGCAACACCCAGATCGCGATTTCCGATGGATCGGGAGCCAGGCTTGGTGTGTTCATGACCTCGCCCCGGGAGGTTCGAATCTCCGCCGAGGGCAAATTGGGTACGGAATTCGTAAGATTTGTCGAGGAGGAGCTGCCCGACCTTGTCGAGCGTTTCACTCGTTCGAGAGACAAACGCAAACCCTGACAGCTGTCAGGGTTTTCTGATTGGAAAGGAAACCTAGCAAAAGAAAAAAGGCCCCCAAACGTTGCCGTCGTGGAAGCCTTCTCTTCAATGTAGCAACTGAAGAATCGCATTTCCTCGAATCCCAGTCAAGAGTCTTTGGCACCGTTTTTGGTGATCGTATTTCTTTTGCCTCTTGAAGGTGAGGAAAATGCAGAATGGAAGTGTAACGACGCCTTTTGGGCGGCGGCCAATGACGCTTGCCCTGCTTCGGCGACAGATCGCCGTGAACAGGATCGAACCCGGCAAGTCGGTCGATAAATGGAAAGTCTTTCGAGACGTATCCGAAGCGCGGCAAAAACTCGGATTGCAGGATCGCAGCCTTGCCGTGCTTGACGCCCTGTTGAGCTTCCATCCGGAAAGCGAGCTGCGCCAGGACGCCCAGCTTGTTGTCTTTCCATCCAACGCGCAGCTGACCTTGCGCGCTCACGGCATCGCGGGCGCCACGCTTCGCCGGCACCTCGCGCTTCTCGTCGAGGCTGGCCTGATCGTCAGAAAGGATAGCGCCAACGGTAAGCGCTATGCGAGAAAAGGCAGGACGGGCGAGATCGAAAACGCATTCGGCTTCGATGTCTCACCGCTGCTGGCGCGCGCGGAGGAACTCGCAATCATGGCCCAGCAGGTCGTGGCGGAACGGATGGCGCTACGCCGCGCCAAGGAAAGCCTGACGATCTGCCGGCGCGACGTCCGCAAATTGATCGCGGCGGCCTGCGGGGAAGGCATCGGTGGCGACTGGTCGCTGATCGAGGATAGCTACAACGCCATTGTCGCCCGCATTCCTCGTTCACCGACGATCCGCGAGATCGTCTGCATTCTCGAAGACATGGAGCTTCTTCGCCGCGAGATCATCAACCTTTTGGAAACGCAGCAAAAAATTGAAAATTATAGCACCAATGATGCCCAGGATGAGCAGCACATACAGAGTTCGAATCCCGAATCCCTTAATGAACTTGAACCAAGCTTTCGAACAAAGCTGGAAACGAGGTCCATCGAAAGAGACAGGTCGCGGAAAGAACCGATGCGGATCTTTCCGTTAAGCCTCGTGCTGAAGGCATGCCCAGAAATAAGCTCTTATGGACCGACGGGCGGTATCAACAACTGGCGGGACCTGATGTCCGCGGCTGTCGTCGTGCGATCGATGCTGGGCGTCGGTGCTTCGGCCTATCAGGATGCTTGCGAGATAATGGGGCCGGAAAACGCCGCCGCGACGATGGCGTGCATCCTCGAGCGATCTGGGCATATCAATTCGGCTGGCGCGTATCTGCGAGATCTTACTTCCAAGGCGACGCGGGGTGAATTTTCACTTGGTCCCGCGCTCATGGCATTGCTTCGAGCAAATATCGGCGACGGCGCTACCAAATCGAGGGTTTCATGACGGATGGTTGCTCGGCTTCCAGCATATCCACGATTGTAATAGGCCCTTGAACCAGGGCCCGAGCGTTACCGAGTGGGCGGCATGATATGTCATTTTCAGCAAATGGTACGGCCAAAGCCAATCTTTCAGCCATGGCCGTTCCATTGACCGTCGGTGATTGCCGGCGGCTCGGATCCGGGCCGTGGATTACCGGCAGACGCGTTCCTTGCGAATGACCCAGTGGCCATGAACCTTATGCTTCACGGTTTTCACGAAGCAATCATGGTGATGACGATGGAATGGAGCTGCCTGAGAGGGAGCGCTGACGGCGACAACGGATGCCAGGGCGATCACGGAAGAGAGAAGCAGGCTTTTCATGTTAAACCTCGTAAGCATTGGGGGTTGATGCTGCGTGTTCACGCATGACCTTGATGACCGATCGAGACTTAACCGAAAATGAATAGCACCCTTACAATTTTGTAAGGCGATTTGGACATCGCGCCGATCGAGGAGCCGTCCGCGGTGAACGCGAAGGGAGCGTGGTTTGAGGTACATTGGCCAAACTCGGTCCCGGCCGATCGCATTTATCGCCCGATCTCTCGCCGCTGGCCTACCACTCGCCGGCCGCAACTGGAGCCTTGGTAGCGCGCGAGCACGAACTTCCAGGAGATTTATCGGTCCGGGCTATCTGGTAATTGGCGAATCTGGGCGGAATTCATCCAAGAAGCTGACCGAAATGCCCTTCGGCGGGCTGTTTTACCCCGTCCCGGGAGCGGGATTGCCGCTCGCGGAACAACGCGTTTCCATGCGTCAGAAGCTTCAGTCGACACTGTATGGCTGATGGAAGCTAATACCGCGATAGCTTCTCGATGGAAAAATTCTGTTTGAAAATCGGATATTTAGGCGGTGCCGAATTTGGGCAGGAGAAGCGAAGCATTTCGTCCGCTTCGTGCAATATAGCACGCTAACCAGGCCGATTAGTCAAGGAAATTGTCGGTTAGCCAGACTCGATGGCCCGCAGGGGATACCCCATCGTCTCGCGCAGGAGAGCGATGGTCTTAGAAACGCTCGGTCCCTCGATCGGAGGCGCCCGCCGGCGTTCGCAGAACTCCCGCCAGACGAATAGGGTCAGTTCCGCCCCGTCCGTCCCGGTCTCCCCCTCCCCCTCCGCCAATTGTCCGAGGATCCGATATCGGCCATCTCGCCAGAACAGTTTCTCCACCCAATCGTAGATGGGGATGACATGGAAATGAAAGGGAAGTCCGGGAATGTGGCCATATCGGCCGATATAGACGCGTGGAGCGCCCAGCTCTCGTTTCAGGGTCGCTTGAGACAGCGCCAGCAGCGGGCCGATCTCGCGCAGCGCGCCATCGGGTAAATCGAAGAGGTCATTGGCCAATCCTTTGGACGCGACGATGAGATAGCCGGGGAGCGCCGAATTCGCGCGGTGGCTCACAAGCCATCCGTCGCTCTCGCCGATCACAAATCGTGAAGCAGTCGTCATGTCTTCTCCTTCGTGTCAGCTGTTATTCGTCAGCTATTTATGCTTCTGGCCAGGCGTGAATAACATTGGCCAGAACCGGCAAGCTGAAGTTTTCCTGGCTTTTCGATGGCCGAAGCTGAGTGGCGAATATATAGGCCCCGCGTTGATTGCGAAGGTTGCGTAGCTGCTGCCGGGCTGGCGGTCGAGGTGAAAGAGACCGCTCCGGCAAGACGATCGCGGGCTCTCCCGTGCGCCCCAATAGATGTCCATCCCTGTCTGCAAGCAGCATCCTGCGGCGGCCGAGCACGCCGACGGCCGGAAAGGTCGTCGGAAGCACCACCGGGCGCGCAATGATACTGCTTTCCGCCGTAAACGAGCTGCCGGAAGAAAGCTCCATGGAACAGCAAGATTCCCGGATTGGACGGGCGAATGAAAAAGTCGCGCGGAAAGTCGGATCGCGAGCGAATGAACGCCAGGCGAACAGGCCTCGATGGACCAGATGGGGCTGCCGCCCATCGTATCCATGCGAGGAACTCGGCTGCTAGAGCAGGCGCGCCGTTCATCCCGAGCACGTCGGTCGGCGCGGCTTGCGAACATTGCCGCGGCTGTTCCAGGGTGTCCGAGTTCGCGGCCACGGGTGATGGAATTCGCGGTAATCAACGCGGCATTGCGACCTGGCGGCAGGATGCGCCAGGATCGCCACGAGGAAAGCCGCGTATGCTCGATGGACGTGTTGGAACTTCGCTGAGCGCGAGTAGCGGTAATGGCGATATTCGCAGGTAATGATCACGGGCGGTTGGAGGCGACCTTCAACTTTGAAGTTGGGAGTTCTCTCTCGCTGGAGCGAGCGTGGTCTGGCTTTGGTGGACGCGCGAAAACCCTGACAGCTGTCAGGGTTTTTCAAACAGTGGCCATTAGAAGGGCGGTCTTTGGTAGGTGCGCGTCGCCCGGCGACCGACACAGAGGCGATATACTTCGCGTCACCCCTCCGGCGAGCTTGGGCCAAAACCCTGACAGCTGTCAGGGTTTTGTTCCGGAAGACCGTCGATGCATCGCAATGGCCGGATGAACGGTTGCGCTCACAGTATGCGCGGCCGGCTCGTCCCGGTCGGAACTCCCGTCGCCTCGAAAACTCCGGCCGGGAGTGACGGCGCGTCAATGTCCCATGGATGCCTTCTTGCCGAGCGTCACGTTGCGCAGCGTCAAGGCAAGAGGGATGGCCGCGAGCGAGATCAACGTCAGGACCCAGAAAGCATCGACATAGGAAAGAAACGAAGCCTGGCTCTGAATTTGCTGATTGATCCAGGCGAGTGCCTGTTGATGGGAGGTGGAAAGTGAGCTTCCTTGCGCCATGAAATAGCTGCTCAACTGACCATAGGTATCCTGGTAGGCGCTGTTCGACGGGATGATGTGTTCCACCAGGCGGCTTTGGTGAAACTGTTCGCGATGGGTGATAATGTTGGAAATCAACGACACGCCAATCGATCCGCCGGTATTGCGGGCGGCGTTCAGCAGCGCGGAGGCCTGGTCGGTCTTGCTAGCGGGAATTCCGTCGTAGGAAGCCGAGGTGATCGGCAGGAAGATGAATGGCAGGCCAATCCCCTGCAGCATGCGGGCCGCGGCGAGATACCAGAAACCCACGGCGCCATAGACGCTGGTTACCTGATACATCGACAGGGCGACGAAGCCGGCGCCGATCGCGATCAGATATTTCGGCTGTATTTTCGATGAGAGGAAACCGACCACGAACATCATGACCATGGTGACTACGCCGCCGGGCGACAGCATCAGCCCCGCCCATGTGGCCGTGTAGCCGAGATTCTGCTGAACCAGCTGGGGCAAATATTGCGTCGTGGCGAGCAGCAGCGCGCCGGTTGCCATCATCACCAGAAAGCAGGTGCCGAACTGACGACCGACCAGCATCCTGATGTCGACGGCCGGATTTCGGTGCCGCAGTTCCCAGGGGATCATCAGCAGGAAGGCAAGCGCGCAGATCACTGCCGCCACGACGATGAAGCTGGAGCCGAACCAATCGTCCTCCAGTCCTCTGTCGAGCATCAGCTCCAGCATTCCAAGGAAGGTGGCGACTAGCCCGAAGCCGATCCAATCGAAGCCAGGCTCCCGCCCGCGTTTCTGGGCACGTTCTTGCTTGGCGCCCACCGGCTCCTTGATCAGCATGGCAACGGCGGCGAGCGTCAAGACGCCGACGGGGCCGTTGATCAGGAAGCACCAGTGCCATGAGAAGTTATCCGAAAGCCACCCGCCCAATGTCGGCCCGACCACGGGGGCGACGACGACGGCTACGCCGAACAGGGCGAAGCCCTGCCCCCGCTTTTCAGGTGGAAAGCTGTCGGCCAGAATGGATTGCGCGACCGGCACCATGCCGCCGCCACCGATACCCTGCAGGATGCGGGCAAGCAGGAGGAATTGCAGATTGGGCGCGAAGCCGCACATAACGGAGCTGATGGTGAAGAGTGCGAGGCAGCCGAGAAAGAAAGTCCGACGGCCGAGAATTCGCACGAGATAACTCGTGGCCGTCACGATCACGGCGTTGGAAACGAGGTAGGTGGTGACGACCCAGGACGCTTCGTCCTGGCTGACACCAAGGCCGCCGGAAATATAGTTCAGCGCGACATTGGCGATGGTTGTGTCAAGCACTTCCATGAAGCTGGCAAGCGCGACGACGATCGCGATGATCCAAGGGTTCGGCGCCGATCCGGCGGCAGCGTTCGTGCTCACAACACGTTCCTCAGGCTTTCCCACAAAGAGGGGCTGGCATCGGTGCGCACCGTCGGGACGACGGACATGCCGGGGCCCAACGCGAGATCGCTCGGCACGTCATCAAGCTCGATCTTCACGGGAACGCGCTGGACGATCTTCACATAGTTGCCAGTGGCGTTTTCCGCGGGAAGCAATGAGAATGCCGTTCCCGATCCCGGCTGCACGCTCGCGACATGGCCATGGATCGTACGTCCCCCATAGGCGTCGATCGTCAGCGTTACCGGCTGGCCTGGACGCATATGATCGAGCTGGGTCTCCTTGAAGTTGGCCGTGACCCAGAGCTTGTCCGGCACGAACATCGCCAGATTCGTGCCCGCTTGCACATATTCGCCGTCGCCGGCCGACAACTGCACCACTCGACCAGGCTGAGCCGCCGCCATCGTCGTGTAGGATAAATTGAGCTTGGCCTGGTCGAGCTGGGCTTGATCCTGCTTGAGAGTGGCCTCAACGTTGGCGATCTGGAAGTCATAGGCATCCAGCTGACGCCGCGCGGCGGTCAGCGAAGCCTGATCGGTGTTGAGCGCGGCCTGCTGCTGGTGCAGTTGCGAGGTATATTGCTGCGCTTCCTGAAGAGTGCCGGAGCCGCTCTTCACCAATCCCTGATAGCGGTCGTTCTGCTGCTGGGCGAAGACGAGATTGGCCTCGGCCTGTGCGACCTGCGCCTCGGCTTCTTCCACATTCGCTTGCTGAACCCGCTTCTGCGCCTGTGTATTCTTGATATTGGCGTTCGCCGCTGCGACCTGCGCCTGGGCCTGCTCAAGAGCCGTCTGGTAGTCGCGATCATCGATGCGGGCGATTACCTCGCCACTCGCTACGTGCTGGTTGTCGGTGACCGGGACGGAAGAAATATAGCCGGCTACCCGAGAGGTGATGGCATATTGACGCGCGGCGATGAAGGCATCGTCGGTGCTCTCATAATGAGAGGCGTCGTCCCAATAGAGAAAGGCCGCCACCGCCGCCGCGGCAAGTGCGCTTCCGCCGATCAGGAGCACCCACCGGCGCCGGGAGGGGCTGCCAGTCGCATCCTCATGACCGGGATCATCCGGCTCCGGCGTCTCGTTTTCGTCGAGGGATAGGGTTTTATCGCCGGGTCGTGGTGCTTCCGCTCTTTCCTGTTCGGCCGGCAGGCCGCCTTGCTCATGATTTACCTTGGCACCGGCGCTCTTCGGCTCCAGTACGATTAATTTTCCGAGGGTCTCATCCTGAGGCGTGCTCATCTTCTACTTCTTCCGTCACTAGGCTTAAATTGAAACGAAACGTTCAATTAAAATATTGACGTAGAACTGATCGGAGTGTTAGTCAAGAGCCGCGGAGGGTGCTAAACCGCGTCCGAGCCAATCAAAAAACAGTGAGGTCCGTCATGCCGCGAGAGATGGCAAAACCCCAGATTATACCGGGGAAGACAAATGCGACGCGACGTGGGCGCCCCCCGAGGGAGAGGGCGGGGGAAGTCGAGGACAGAATTTTGCAGGCCGCGCTCCAGGTCTTCATCGCTCGAGGTTATGAGGGCGCCAGCATCGACGAGATTGCCGAGGTGGCGAGGGCCGGCAAGCCGAGCATCTATGCGCGCTTCATCAACAAGGAGACCTTGTTCAGGGAAGTCGTCATCCGTTGGGCGCAAAAATCCGGCGAGATGGTCGCCTCCGCCACATCGGGCAGCATTCTTGAACGCTTCCAATCCGCGGGGGTCCTGATCCTCCAGCGGGCCATAAGGTCGGAGACCATCGGGCTCATACGCAGCGTGATCGGTGAAGCGACCCGCCATCCGGATCTGGCGACGACGATCCACTACGCCATGCGAGCACACGGAACGGCTACCGCGATGAAACTCGTGGCGGAGTTGGCGGAGGCCGAGGAACTCAAGCCATTGCCCGCCTTCGCGCCGGCCAGCCTTGAAGCCACGACCCGATACTTCATCGATCTGGTGTTGCTGCCGATGATGATCTCTTCGCTATTTCATGCCGATCTCACGCCCGTGAAGACACAAATGGAAGATCATGCACGCGAGGCGGCCACTTTTTTCCTACGCGGCTGCGGCTACAGCGGCGTTTGACGGTCATGGCCTTCGCGAGATCGCGGCAACAGGCCTAGATATTCCGGCGCTGCCTGTAAATCGTTCCTCGCGGGGCCCGCCGCGCGGGTGAGCAGGGCGCGACAGCGGCGTCAAGGCAGCTCCCAGCGAAACGGAGCCCGCCGGTGAGCCTCAGTCAGGTCCGAGCGTGCCGGCCGAAGCGTCTCCGGTGCTGTCCAAGCCGCTCCCGCAAGCGCTCGCGATAGCGCGAGAACATGTCGATGGGCTGGCCGCGCGCTCGACAGCGGGGGTGCCTCCACCGACCGCGGCCCATGGCGGACGCTTGGAAGGCGGCTTGATGCTCTTCATGCCGGATGGGGCGTCAATGCCGGCCGCCGCTCTTGGTGGTGCCGGTTTCCTCGCCGGCTCGCGGGGTCACGTGGCCTTTCCGTGGTGCTGAGATCCAATTTCCCCCGAGATCGACCGATCCGGAGTGTTGGGTCTCCGCTTCCGGGAGTGCTTGGACTCGGTGACAAACGGTCTTGTGCGCTAAAGCGGTTTTCCTCCAAGCGACCAATCGCGCGGCAACTCCATGACTGCGAGTTTGCCCCGCGAGCGCGACCCTCGCCGGACGTCACGCGAGGGAATGCGCATGCCTTCATGTCAGTCTGGCGGTCCAGTTGAGCCGGACATGGCCATCTGTCGGAAATTTCCCCGTGCTGATCGCCAACGTCATATTCCCTCGCCAATTCGCCGCGGCTCCACATGCGGGCTCGATGGGGCAGGTCTGACCGGAGAACGGCTGCGCCTCGCTCATCTTCCCGCAACGGTGCCACGAGACTTTCATCCCCTTCCGGCTTCGCCGTCATTCCTCGCGAGACAAGAAAGTCTCTCCGCGCCGCCCTCCACCGTGTTCCGGCCCCACGGGGTGCGGTCTGATCGTCCCCGGCCTTTGTGACTGCCATCGAGCCGCAATGGAGCGGCTCGAAACAGCAAAAGGAATAGGAAAATGGCTACCATCGGCACCTTCACTTCGACTGAAAGCGGCTTCGTCGGCTCAATCCGCACCCTCGCCCTCAACGTAAAGGCACGCATTACCCGCGTGAAAAGCCCCTCCGACAAGGGTCCGCACTTCCGCGTCTACGCCGGTCCGGTTGAGCTCGGCGCCGCCTGGCAGAAGCGCTCCAACGAGAGCGACCGTGACTATCTCTCGGTCAAGCTGGACGATCCGAGCTTCCCCTCCCCGATCTACGCGATGCTCACGGAGGTCGAAGGCGAGGATGGCTACCAGCTCATCTGGTCCCGCCCGAACCGCGATTGAGATCCGGGGCCCCGCCAATCAGGCGGGGCCTTTTCTCAATTTGCTGGCCGAGGCGCATTCCGCGAAGGAGCGCGTTCGATGTTGATGGCACCCACCCGGTTCTTCCGCCGATAACGGTCGTTTATCGAACGCAGCGCTGACGCATCCGTTGATGAGGCCCGTGCCGGGCCGCTTCAATTTGCTCGCCCCTGACATCGCCGCTCAGGCCGGTCAAGCGGCCCGTGAAGCCGGTTCATCTTCCGCGCCAGTCCGCAAGCGGACCCGTGAAGATACCCCGGCTTCCGCGCCACGCCGCTTGACAGTCCCGTTCGCCGCCGTGGGGCGGGCTTTCGCCCTCCCCTCTCTGTCCCGGGGAATGTCAGAGGCCATTCCCCAGGCAAGACCGGGGAGGCTTCGCCCGAGGGGCTTACCCTGCGGATGGCAACCCTAACCAATGGAGACTGACAATGAGCATCTATACCGAGACCGCGCGTTTCGACACTGGCCGCGCGCTGACTGAAGCCGAAATGCGCCGCATTGCCCCTTCCATTTTCGCGGTGACCGCCCATGAAAGCCGGTCGGAACGCTTCCGGCCTATTCCCACCATCGAGATTCTGCGGGGTCTCGTCCGGGAAGGCTTCATGCCGGTCGGGGCGAAGCAGTCGCACAGTCGCATTGAGGGAAAAGCCGACTTCACCAAGCATCTGATCCGCTTGCGCCGCATCGACGACGGCAAGGTTTACAATGTCGGCGATACCGTTTGCGAAATCCTCCTCAAGAATGCCAATGACGGCACCAGCGCCTATGAATTGATGGCGGGACTGTTTCGGGTTCGTTGCCTCAATTCCCTGGTGACGCGGACCGGCACCATCGATGCCATCAAGGTTCGCCATTCCGGCGATGTCCAGCACAAGGTTATCGAGGGGACCTATCGCGTGCTTGGCGAGGCCGAACGCACGCTTGTCGCCCCACAGGATTGGTCAACCCTGCGATTGAACCGTGATGAGAGGGATATTCTCGCGGACGCCGCCCATGTCCTGCGCTTTGGAGACAAGGATGGCGAGACCACGACGCCGATCAAGGCCGAACAGTTGCTTATCCCCCGCCGTCATGACGACCGAGCCGACGATCTTTGGACAGTCTGGAACGTCGTGCAGGAAAACGCCATCAAGGGCGGGTTGCGTGGTGTTGGCCGCGACGATCTTGGCAGGCGCCGTCGCGTGAAATCCCGCGCCGTGAACGGTATCGATCAGGACATCAAGCTCAACAAGGCGCTTTGGCTGCTCGGGGAAAGGATGGCGGCCTTGAAAAGCGCGCGGTGATCGCGGGAGCGCCGCCGCCCTGGCGGCGCTTCACATTCATGTCCATTCTATCGGAGAAAATACCAATGAACACTGTTCATCCCATCTCCAATTCGCGGGAGATCAACGGGCATGTTCGTCCCATGGCATTGGCCAACGCAATTCACGGGCGCGTTCCCTCGTCGTGGGGTGGCGCGTCCTTCGTCACCTTGAACGATATTCGCGACTGCATCGAAGCGGGTGACCGATGGTTTGAGGAGGAGATCCCGGAAGGGTTTCGCGTTTCGACCGATAGCGGCTTTTCCTGCATCGTGCGCGATCGCCTCGCGTTTTGTTCGGCCCCTCGCCCGATCCTCGAGCTCGTTACACTCTCCAAGGAGGCAGACGAGGCCCTGGCGGTCGCGACATCGAAGAAAAACGACCAGGGCTAAATCGCCTCTTTCCGCCGATTAGCATCGAAGGCGAGCAGCGGCGAAGATCGCGCCAGCGCCCTTGGCGACATTGATGAGGCTAGATTGGTTTGTCGGCGGCTTGCCTGTCCCGCGCCGCTCTCCAAGCCGAGCGCGACAGGTCGAGGGGTGCCCCTCGCGCCCCACCCCTCGATGCTCCCCGCCCGCCCCTGAAAAAGCGGAGCGCGAGGAGCGGGGCAGTCGGTCCCGCTTTCCCTTCGGGCCACGATGTTGAAGCTCCCACGGCTGCCCTTTGTCCGCTCCTCGCGCGTCGAGAATTCCCGAAATCCCGGCCGGCGGCCGGCGCCCTGCTGATTTCTCCGATGCTCTTCATTTTTTTGGGGATCGGCCTTGCTTCTTGGACCGCGCGTCGGTTCGATCAGTCAGGTCTTTCGAACGTCTTCCCGTCGCGATGAAACCTGTTCGCGCCGACGCGGGCCTTCATGTCATCCCGCCGGAACCAAATCGCACGGCCGCACCGAAGTGGCGCGTTCCCGGCCGTGAACACAATCTGCTCGTCCGCTCGCATGCGAAGAACCTCATGCGCCTGGATCAGCGGCCGGGCGGCCAGCTGCTTCGAACGCGTTCGCGATGAACCCTTCGCTTGGGAACCGCGGCTGACCTGATCGATCTCGACCGTGGTCATGCCGCAGCGTTTCGAGATATAGTCGGCGGTCTCGGGATCATTGATCGCCGCGAAGGAGATCCAGCTCGCGCTTTCGAACCACTTGCTCGCGGCGTCGCGGCCGCCATAGGTTTCGCGCATCTGCCCGATCGACTGGTAGATCATCGTCAGCGTGATGCCATACTTGCGGCCGGCATCGCGAGCGGTCTCCAGGATTCGCATGTAGCCGAGGCTGGCAACCTCATCGAGGAGAAAGAGCGCCCTGCCCTCCAGCGCGCCGTCGCGATTGTAGATCGCGTTGAGGAACGATCCGATGATCACCCTCGCAAGGCCGGCATGCGTCTCGAGCGTCTTCAGATCAATGTTGATGAACACATCGGTCTTGCCATCCGCGAGCGCGTCGGTCGAGAAAGTCGAACCCGACACGAGCGCGGCATAGTTGGCGTAGGACAGCCAGTGCGTTTCCTTGACCGCGTTGGCATAGACGCCAGAAAAGGTTTCCGCGGTCATGTTGACGAAGGCGGCGACATTCTCCCTGACGAAATCCGAGTTGGAATTCTCGTAAATGGATTGCAGTCGCTCGCGCAGTTTCGGCTCTGGTTCCGCCAGATTCGAACGAACCTGGCGCAAGGTCTGGTTCGCCGTGTCGGTATGCCCGGATAGGCAGACGTCCGCGATCAGCGCGGTCAACAGCTGAAGCGCCGATGCGCGGAAGAAGTCGTCGCGGACGCCGCGCGGGCCGCCGCTGTCGCTCATGATCCACGATGCGACCGAGGCGATATCCTCTTCCTTGGTTCCGCCATGCCGACCGATCCAATCGAGCGCGTTGAACCCGGTTTCGGGTTCCTTTGGATCGAGAAGGCGGATGAAGCGCGCGGCGGCTTCGCGATGCCCGCGCACCATTGGCGCGACCTCGTTCGAGGGGTCCAGCACGACAAGGCCGCCGGCCCATTTAAGGGCCGTCGGGATTGTCACGGACGTTGTCTTGAAACCGCCCGAACCGGCGAAAACGATACCGTGCGACGATCCGAACGAACCGTCGAAACACAACAGCGATGCCTTGCCGCCGCCGCCCCAGCTCTCGGCGTCGCCCGCGCGGAAGGGACGCGCCGCGGTGCTATCCTTGTCGACGCGGTAGCGTTCGCCGATGACGATGCCGCCGGTGTCGGGAAAAAGCCTCGCCGCGTCCCGCATGTTCATCCAGTCGGCCTCGCCATGCAGCGCCCTGCGCCCTCGGATACGCCTCGGCTCGGCGCGGGCGAAGGCGGCGTTGCCGATGAGCATCACCCGCAGCGCGAAACTTCCCACCATCAATGCGGCCACCGCGCCGATCATCGTTGCGGGGTCGAGATACGCGGCGATGGACCCACCCGCCGGAACCTGACCGACGAATGAGATGAGACGTGTCGTCTCGCGTATCGCCGCGATCAGGATCGTCACCATGCTCCCGGCGGCAACGCCCCAACCCGCGAACTTGATGCCGGTCGCGCCCGTGCTCGCGAACAGGAAGGTCAGGCCGATGGCCGAAGCGGTGACATAGGGCGTCGCGATGCCCACGCGACCCAATGCCAACCTCGCGGCCTCCGTCCTTCCAAAGGCCGATAGCCAATCCTCGATACCGGCCGTGCCGAGGACGGCGAGCATCATCAGCACGACCGGCGCGGCGAGGAGAGCAAGTTTATTCGCCGTCATCGCTGAACGCTTTCACACCGATCGCGATCAGCCGCGCCCGCTCGCCTTCGTCCGACCTCAGCCGGGCGTTCAGTTCGAGCAACGCTCCAAGCAGAAGCGCGCGTTTCTCATATCGCAAGCCAGCCTTGACGATCAGGCCGCCGAGTTCGATTTTCTCGCGTGTGTCCTTCTTGCGGGCATCGGATGTCGTCGTTCTCGCCATCCGATCAAGCCTCGCGACCGCCGCCCTGAGCCGCGCCAGGCGGGACCATCGCGGTCGGCGTACCCGTGGTGCCTTTTCCATCGCCTTTTTCGCCGCCGGTCGTGGCCCCACTCCCGCCATCTTGGCCTGCGCGAAAACGTTGCGCGATATTCTCGAAGGCCGCCTGTAGCTCCGCTTCATCGATCTCGGTTTCTCCAAGACCAGCCTTGAGGGCAATTCGGCCGATCCGCTCGGCTTCGCGGGTTTCCGCGGCCTTGAGCTGTTCCTGGAGTCTGGCGATTTCGTCGCGGATTTTCGAGGAAGGTCTCTTCATTTGCGATCGTCTCCTGGCTGAGAAAGCGTGTCTTTCAAGGCCAGTTTCCGGAACTCGAGTAGCGAAGGCACTACTGTGAATCCTACAATCGCCAAGGGCGATGCTTTGGTGAATGATCCCTGCCGTTCCGAAGGAGCGGGTTCCAAGGGCGCAATTATACGTCGCTGTCGCGACGCTTAGCTTTTCGCCCCGGCGAGGCCCGCTCCCGACGCAAGCATTGGTTTTGTCCGCAACCGGGAGCCCAGACCGTCGTGGCCGTGCCTCATTTCTCCGTCAGCGTCGTCGCCCGCGGCTCCGGCCGCAGCGCGGTGCTGTCGGCGGCCTATCGCCACTGCGCGAAAATGGAATACGAGCGGGAAGCGCGGACGATCGACTATACCCGCAAGCAGGGCCTCCTGCATGAGGAGTTCGTCATTCCAACCGACGCACCGGAATGGTTGCGGTCGATGATCGCCGATCGCTCGGTGTCGGGCGCGTCGGAAGCCTTCTGGAACAAGGTCGAGGATTTCGAGAAACGTTCCGATGCCCAGCTCGCCAAGGATGTCACGATCGCGCTGCCGATCGAACTCACGGCCGAGCGCAATATCGCGCTTGTTCGCGATTTCGTCGAACGGCACATCACCGCCAAGGGAATGGTGGCGGATTGGGTCTATCATGATGCGCCGGGCAACCCGCACGTACATCTGATGACGACGTTGAGGCCGCTGACCGAAGACGGGTTCGGTGCCAAGAAGGTCGCGGTTCCCGGGCCAGACGGCAATCCGATCCGCAACCACTCTGGCAAGATCGTCTACGAACTCTGGGCCGGAAGCCTCGATGACTTCAATTCCTTTCGCGACGGATGGTTCGCCTGCCAGAACCGGCATCTGGCGATGGCCGGCCTCGACATTCGCGTCGATGGCCGTTCCTTCGAAAAACAGAGTGTCGAAGTGGAGCCGACCATCCATGTCGGCGTCGGCGCGACGGCCATTGACCGGAAGGCGGAGCGGGCGAAAGCACAATCATCGCCATTGTCGCCAAAGCTCGAACGGATCGAGCTGCAGGAGGTGCGGCGAAGTGAGAACGCAAGACGCATCCAGCGCCGGCCGGAGATCGTCCTCGAGCTGATAACCCGGGAAAGGAGCGTCTTCGATAGCCAGGATGTCGCGAAGATCCTGCATCGCTATATCGATGATGCCGTTCTGTTCCAGAATCTGATGGTTCGTGTCCTGCAGAGCCCCGAAGCGCTCTGTCTCGAAGGCGAGCGGATCGCGTTTGCGAGCGGCGCCCGGGTGCCGGCCAAATACACGACGCGCGAACTGATCCGGCTGGAAGCCGAGATGGCCAGCCGTGCCATGTGGCTGTCGGCACGATCCTCGCATGGTGTTCGGGAAGCCGTGTTGGCGGCGACGTTCAAGCACCATTCCCGACTGTCGCAGGAGCAGAGGACCGCGATCGAGCATGTCGCTGGATCCGAGAGGATCACAGCTGTCATCGGCCGTGCTGGCGCCGGCAAGACGACGATGATGAAGGCGGCGCGCGAGGCGTGGGAAGCCGCCGGCTATCGTGTCGTCGGTGGCGCGCTTGCCGGCAAGGCCGCCGAAGGGCTGGAGAAGGAAGCTGGGATTGCCTCGCGCACGCTTTCGTCCTGGGAGCTTCGCTGGAGCCAAGGCCGAAACCAACTCGACGCAAGGACGGTTTTCGTTCTCGACGAGGCCGGCATGGTGTCGTCGCGGCAGATGGCGCAGCTGGTCGAGACGGTGACGAAGGCCGGCGCCAAGCTTGTCCTGGTCGGCGATCCCGAACAGCTTCAGCCAATCGAAGCGGGAGCCGCGTTTCGCGCGATCGCCGACCGTATCGGTTATGCGGAGCTCGAGACCATCTACCGCCAGCGCGAGCAATGGATGCGCGATGCGTCGCTCAATCTCGCTCGCGGCAATATCCGCAAGGCTATCGCTGCCTATACCGCTCATGATCGAATGATCGGTTTGACGCTGAAGGACGAGGCAGCCGATAGGCTTATCGCCGATTGGAGTCGGGACTTTGACCCGACGAAGACGACATTGATCCTCGCCCACCTTCGGCGTGATGTGCGAAAACTGAACGGCATGGCACGGGGCGAGCTCGTCGAGCGTGGCATCCTTGGCGAAGGTTTTGCATTCCGGACGGAGGATGGGCACCGCAACTTCGCGAGCGGCGACCAGATCGTCTTCCTGAAGAATGAAGGATCGCTCGGTGTCAAGAACGGCATGCTCGGCAAGGTTGTCGAAGCCGCTCAAAACCGCATTGTCGCCGAGATCGGCGAAGGTGAGCATCGCCGGCGGATTACCGTCGAACAGCGCTTCTACAGCAATCTCGACCATGGCTATGCCACGACGATTCATAAGAGCCAGGGCGCCACCGTCGACCGAGTGAAGGTGCTCGCGTCACTCTCCCTCGATCGGCATCTGACCTATGTAGCGATGACGCGTCATCGCGAGGATCTCCGCATTTATTACGGTACCCGGTCCTTCGCATTCGCCGGCGGCCTCGTCGAGATCCTATCACGCAGACAAGCCAAGGAAGCCACGCTCGATTACGAGAAGGGCAGCCTCTATCGCCAAGCACTGCGTTTTGCCGAAGGACGCGGCCTGCATATCGTCAACGTCGCCAGAACGGTTGTTCGCGACCGGCTCGAATGGACGATCCGCCAGAAACAGAAACTGGCCGATCTTGCCCACCGGCTCCTCACCGTCGGCGCCAAACTCGGCGTTGGTGCCAGCACCAAACCGACCCACTCCCAAAGCAGCAAGGAGGCCAGCCCTATGGTTGCCGGCATCGCGACATCCACGAAAACCGTCGAGCAGGCGATTGCCGAAAAGGTCGAAGCCGATCCCGGCTTGAAGAAGCAATGGGATGACGTGTCGACCCGCTTCCATCTGGTCTACGCGCAGCCGGAAGCCGCATTCAGATCAGTCAATGTGGACGCCTTGCTGAAGGATGAAGCGATCGCAAAAACGACGCTTGCGAAGATCGCCAACCAACCGGATAGTTTTGGCCCCCTCAACGGGAAATCGGGCTTGCTCGCCAGCCGCGCCGACAAGCAGGACCGTGAGCGGGCTGAGCGCAATGTGCCAGCCCTGGCGCAGAGTCTCAGCGATTACATGCGTCAGCGCAGCCACGCAGAACAGCGCTATCAGGCGGATGAAATGGCGGCTCGTCGCAAGGTCTCGATCGACATTCCGGCGCTGTCGCCAAGTGCGCGCCAGACGCTTGAACGGGTGCGCGACGCCATTGATCGAAACGATCTTCCGTCGGCGCTCGAGTTCGCGCTTGCCGACAAAATGGTGAAGGCGGAACTGGAGGGATTTGCCAAGGCGGTCACGGAGCGCTTCGGCGAACGGACCTTCCTGCCCTTGGCCGCCAAGGATACGAACGGGGAAACCTTCAAGACGGTCACTGGGGGCATGAACTCTGCTCAGAAGGAGGAAGTCCAATCTGCCTGGAGCCTGATGCGCGCGGCGCAGCAACTCAGCGCCCATGAGCGGACGGTCGAAGCAGTCAAACAGGCCGAGACGCTTCGCCAGAGCAAGACCCAGGGGATGTCGCTGACATGATCATGCCCGTCTTGAAGATGGCGCCAGCAAGGCGACACAACAAACTCATCCAACTTGGCTTGGCCATGATCCCAATGGCCTTGCTGGGAACGACCTTGGTCGCCTGGTCTGGCAACTATCGGATCAATCTCACGCCGAGCGAACCACTCGGTCTCTGGCGTATCGTCAAGCTCGATCGTGCGGCCGCCGTCGGCGATCTCGTGTTCATCTGCCCGCCTCGAACGCCAGCCATGCAGGAGGCGCGCAGTCGCGGCTATCTGCGCTCCGGCTTGTGCCCAGGCGGCGTGGCACCGCTCATCAAGATGGTTATGGCCGTTGCGGGACAACGGGTCGATATCGGCGCCAGTGTGACTGTGGATGGCCGTCCGGTTCCCTTCTCCACCATTGTCCCGCGAGATGGCGAGGGACGGCCGCTGATGCCTTTCGTCGGAGGCATCGTGCCAGCGAGCTGCGTCTTCCTTCATTCGGCTTTCGCTGGATCATTTGATTCGCGCTATTTCGGTCCCGTTCCCGCTGCCGGCATCCTGGGTCTCGCGCAACAGGTTCTGACCTATGCGCCGTGATCATTTCGAACCAACGCTGCTGATCATTGGAGCGATCGTCGCGGGGACAATCGGATGGAGTGGTCATGTCTTGCTGCTCCCGACCGCACTGGCGTTCCCGATTCTTTGGGCGCGGGCGCAAACACGATCGGTGGCGGCGCTTGTTTCAGCCGGGTATTTCCTGGCAGCATCACGTGGTCTGCCACAGGGTGTCGCCGCCTTCTATTCATCGGACATCTGGCCCGGCCTGTTGCTATGGCTGTGTGCGTCGGGGAGTTTTGTTGGCGTGCATGCGGTGCTCTGGACGAAGCGCTCTGGTCCTCGCCCGTTGCGCTATCTGGTGGCGACTGCCCTATTGGCGATCCCACCTTGCGGCATTGCCGGCTGGGCAAATCCTATGACATCCGCCGGGGTTCTGTTTCCCGGTTGGGGATGGGCGGGTTTGCTTGCAATCACAGCCGGTCTCATGGGCCTCGTAACCCGCATGTGGCCGGCTGTCATAATCGCCTTCGCAGGCTTCTGGTTGTGGTCCGCCGCTACCTGGACCGAGCCGCATCTACCCGATGGTTGGCAAGGCGTCGATCTCGAAATGGGACCTTCGCTCGGCCGTGACATTAGCATTCAACGCCACCGTGATCTGATTGCGACGGTGAAGGGTCGTGGAGCTGATGACCGCCCAACGATCGTGCTCCCAGAGAGCGCCTTGGGTTTCTGGACGCCGACGGTCGAACGGCTCTGGGTCAATGCTCTTCAGGATACGGACATTACCGTCGTCGCTGGCGCGGCCACCGTGGACGCGGCTGGCTACGACAACGTCCTCATTGCCGTCTCCGCAACTGGCGGCAGGCTCCTCTATCGCGAACGGATGCCGGTGCCGGGCTCGATGTGGCAGCCTTGGCAGTCATGGTTCGGTAAGAGCGGCGGAGCTAGAGCCCACTTCTTCGCAAATCCCATTGTCGATCTTGGGAATGCGCGAGGCGCTCCCCTGATCTGCTACGAGCAACTGGTCGTCTGGCCGGTGCTGCAATCGATGCTGGATGACCCCGACCTGATCATCGCCGTCGGAAACGGATGGTGGACCAAAGGCACGTCGATCGTCGCAATCCAACGGGCAAGCACGATCGCCTGGGCAAGGCTCTTCGCCAAGCCGCTTGTTTTTTCCTTCAACACCTGAGGCCCGAGGAGACGTCATGTTGGATGCTGCGTTTATCAAGGAATGCGCCGATCCCTCACTCGGGCCCGCTGTCGTCGAGCAGTTCGTGGCGGCCGCCGGCTCGACGGATCCCCTCGCCGTGACGATCAAATCCGGGCGCCGGTTGATCCTCGTTCCGAAGGCGAAGTCGGCCGACGAGGCGATGGCGATCGTGAGGCAATATGTCGGCCAGGCGGTGGTTCGCGTCGGCTTGACGCAATTTCCCGCCGGCGTCGGCATCAAGGATGCAGCCGACTTGCAACCGGACCTCGTGGAGCCTTGCGAAAACCTTCGCAAGGGAACTGCGATGTTTGCCAAGGTTCTGAGGATCGTTGCCAAGTGGTACGGCAATCCTAAGTGCGACGAGGTTTTCCCGCAGATATTCGAGGACGCGGTCTATGCCTGGAAGACGGGCGAATTTGAGGGAGAGAGCGTCTTTCAGGCCGAGGATCCGGGCGGCGTGGCAGCAGAGCAGCCCACTCGTGCCAGCCAGCGAGAAGCGACGACGGCCGATCAACCTGTCGAGCCGGTAGCTTCTCAATCGAACCTGCAGGACGCTGGTATTCGGATCGACCTTTCGCGGATCGATGGGCAGCGTTAGCGCTCGGCGGGGGGACGATTATTCAAGTCGGGCCAGATGCAGAAAATTTGTGTGATCCAAACGCATTAACTTGGTGTCGTCCCTTGATGTCCCTGCGCGACGAACCGCTATAATTTGAGAGGCGCCATCTACGGAGATTGGCCGAGGCTATGAATCAGCCGTACTTTAAATTAAATTAAAATCAGTCAGACATACGCTTTAAATTAGCCGACCGATCGTCGAAATGGCGCTGACTGACACGCGTGTTGTGCTAATTGCCGGCCCGCAGCAAGCCGGAAAGACGACTCTCGCACGACAAGTCTCTGGCTCAGATCGTCCATTTATCACCCTCGACGACGTTGGTACGCTGAATGCAGCAAAGACCGATCCGATCGGCTTTATCCGAGGCATCAAACGGGCTGTCGTCGACGAGGTGCAACGCGCGCCCGAACTGATACTGGCTATCAAAGAAAGTGTTGACCGCGATGACGAACCCGGACGGTTCTTGCTTACAGGCTCGGCCAACCTTGCCACCGTTCCGGCGATTGCAGACTCGTTCGCCGGCCGTATGGCCGTTGTCCCACTGTTTCCATTTGCCCAATCTGAGATCCGGTCCACCCCGGGTCGTCTGCTGGATCGGCTGTTCGCCGGCGAGGAGCCTTCCGCCGGCGAGGACACGGTGGTTGGTGACGACCTGATGGCGACAGTGCTGCAGGGCGGTTACCCAGAAGTTTTGCGTCGGCCGACGGCCGACCGGCGAACGGCTTGGCTGGAAGATTATGTGAAACTGATCCTCGACCGCGACGTACGTGAGATCGCCAACATCGATCAGTTGGACCGGTTGCCGCGGTTGCTCGAAGTTCTAGCGGAGCATGCTGGACAATTGGTCAATCACAGCAGTTTCGGTGCGGCGCTTGGATTGTCGAGCATCACCGCACAGAAATACGTCGCGATCCTCGAGTGTCTCTTTCTAATCACGACACTTGTCCCATGGTCCAACAACCGCTTGAGCCGGCTCGTCAAGACACCAAAGCTTCACTTTCTGGACACAGGCTTGCTTGCGACTTTGCGAGAAGACGACGCGGTTGCGTTACGTGACAACAAAGGTCGATTTGGCGCTCTGCTTGAAAGCTTCGTGGTTTCAGAACTGCTGAAGCTGGCGTCATGGTCAGGCCGGCGTTTTTCCTTCTCCCACTACCGGACGAGAGACCAAGATGAAGTCGATATCATCATTGAGGATCGGCGCGGCCGGGTTGTTGGGATAGAAGTTAAGGCGTCAGCAACGGTGAAATCTGACGATTTTCGCGGGTTGCGCCAGTTACAAGAGGCGGTTGGTGATCGTTTCGTGAGAGGGCTCGTCCTACACGACCACGACCGAGTGACGCCATTTGGAGAAAAGCTCCAGGCAGCACCGCTATCTCTCCTATGGACAATGTGAGCCGCGAGCAAGCGGCGTCTCTCGCCGAGACGCTGCCGCGGGCATTCCTTCCTTCTCAGCAGATGTCTATCGTAAAGTCCCGCGAGATTTTCGTCAGTCAAGATCGCGGCTTCACTTCTCCTCCGGCAACCGTTTCAGCAGATCGGACGCCTCTGTTTCCAAGACCCTCGCCAAGCGATCCACCACGACGATACTGGCCTTGTATACGCCGCGTTCCAGGGAGCTGATATAGGTTCGGTCGATTCCTGCTCGATGCGCGAGTTCTTCTTGCGACAGGCCCTTGGCCAGACGCGCAGCTTTCAGATTTCGTGCGAACACCTCTCGAATCTCCATGATCGAGAGAGCAACCGCTTGTGGAGTATTTCACCACGGAGTATACTCTACAACGCGGTTCCACATGTGGAATCAAGGCCCTGCGCGGCGCCAAATGGTGCTTATGTTCGGCGGTGAACGACAGAAAAATCAATTTCCCTCGACTGTCAGAAAATTGGTAATCGATCGCAAGCATGCATGATGCCACTAAGCCTCGGTTCCTGGCGACCGCGAAAATGAAGCAGGAGGAAACAAGGATGATTGAGGCTGGCTCATCCGAGGCAGGCGAACAGGCCGCCCGTGACTCTCGCTACCGGTCGATGCAAGAATCGGAACTGGAAGCATTGGCCGTTTCCGCGATCCTTGAACACCGTCGCCTTCTTGTCGCGGACGAGGCTGTTTACGAAGAATGGACCCGTGCGTCGGCGGACCCGTCGGTCTCCGCCGATGTTCTTGCCAGTCTGCAAGACGAATATCTCGCGCGCCAGAAGAAAGCCGAGGCACAGCAGCGAGAGCTTTCGGAAATCATCGACGTTCTGGGTTATGTTCCCGAGGTTCCGCTCGACGAGGAGACGTGACGGTTACACCAATCCGTGATCCTTCGCGATCGCGACGAGTTGTGGAACAGTCGCGGCCCCGAGCTTGCGACGGGCTTTATCAAGATAATGCTGGACCGTTCTCGCCTTGATCCCCGTCAGCCTGGCGGTTTCTGGAGCGGTTTTGCCTTTCGCGGCCCACATCATGCACATGGCTTCCCGGGGAGAAAGCAATCGTTTTGGTGCAAGAATGGTAGAGGCGGCGATGATTTTCAGGCCGTAGTGGACCGCGAGCAACGCATGAACCGCCTTTCGCGGATCCCGGAGTTTCGAAATGTCGGCCGATTGTGCCGAGGACGCGAAGGTCAGCATCATCGTGGAGCCGAAGCTTCCTTCAACGGGTATCGTCACGCCGCTGCGAATGCCGTGTTTGATTGCCTGGTCTCGAAAGCGCCTGAGTTCAGAGGATCCACGCGCCGGCCAATCATCTGCCCTCCAGCTAAACATGTCCATGCGACGTTTGGCTTCGATGATGACGGGATCGATTAACGCATACCGGCTTTTGAAATAAACGCCCTGCCATTCCTCCGAATACGAATTGCATGTTCGGATTTGCAGGCCCTCTTTCCGCAGAAATGCGAAGCGCTCGAAGCCACATGAATGGGCAAATGTCTTCAGGGCGCTCTTGATCATGCGTTCGTCGTGGGCGATCTCAGTCATGTCGATGAGAGAGCGAAGATCACTATCCATGAAGTTGTCTCCAGTCCGATTGCGTCAGTCCTCCCTTTTGTCTGTTCGCACGGCGCCGGGTACCGCAACGCCAGATCATCGCGGCGACCACGGCCTCCCGCCGTGCTCGCATCACCCGGTGTTTGTGAACGTTTTATGATAACGTCATTCGCGCTTAACGGGTACTGTTTTTTTTGTTTCAAGTTCGGGGGTGTCCTGAACCAAACTTCGGCCCCGACGGTAGAACACGGCAAGCGGTTCGCTCGTGGCTCGGCTCCTTGCATGGTCCCAAGCAACACGAAGCCCGACGCTTGCGCCACCTGCGGCAGCTGTCCGTCGTCCTCGGAGGGGACTTGGTGAATCCTCATATTGCCCACGCTCCCTTGGGCGGCGATCTTGGCGATCAGGCATTCCGTCGGACTTGGATGAGGCTCATTCAGGGCCCTCGGCACGTTCGATCGCCGGATTCGAGAACATTTCGATCGTGACAAGGAAGATCATTGGTAAGCGACAAGCCATTGGAAAACGACGAGCTGAGAAGGGGCTTCGTCAAACGCCGCGCCGCCCGAGCCATGGACCGATGACGGGGTCGGGCGCGGAGGAAACATCTTTCGGTCGAGGCCGGTTGTCGTCGACACTGAAAACACTGAAGCGTGTGCGGCACGGTGACGAGTTGGACTTGGTCCTCGCGGAAATTCGCCAGGCCTATGGCTTCGCGCATGCGACATTCCTTGTCGTCCGTGCCGGAATTTCTCCCCTTTGCTATCCGTACTTTCGCACGACCTATCCGCCCGAATGGACGGACACCTATTTGCGAGAAAACCATTTCGAGATCGATCCTGTCATCGCGATCAGCCGTACCGGCCTTCTTCCGGTCGACTGGCATGCCCTGCGCGTGCCGTCAGAAAAAAGTAAGGCGTTCTTGAGGGACGCGAGAGCGTTTGGCGTCGGCAGACATGGCCTCTCCGTGCCCGTGAGAGGGTCACGCGGAGAGCGTTCCCTCTTTTCGGTAACGTCAAATGCGAGCCGGTCGGACTGGCGGAGACTTCGCGATTCGAGCATCCACGAATTGCAAATCCTGTCCCATTATCTGCATGACAAGGCTTTACCTGTCTCCGGCCTTCGCGCCTTTCGCGAGCACGCCGTACTATCCCGCCGCGAGCGCGAGTGCCTGCGGCTTGTCGCGCTCGGTGAGCTTCCCAAGCGCATTGCCGCCACGCTGGGGATTTCCGAAGGCACGGTACGACTTTATCTGCGCCTGGCCAGGCGCAAGCTCGGCGCCAGGACGCTCCATCAGGCGGTCGCCAGGGCCAGTTTCCTGGAGATGATCGATGTATGAGCCAAATGCCACTCGGCGCCAATCCGACAGCCTTCGCTTGCTCGTCAATCTAACAAAATCGGCCGATTGCTCCGCCATCCCACCTCGATGACATCTGTGCATCACGGAGCCGCCGTTTCAGCCTGCTGACGACGACCCAGTCCAAAGCCGTGATCGCATCGTGACGCGGCTGCTCCTTTCGACCCGACGGGAAGGATTTGAAACATGGTTAATAGGCAAACGATCGAGGCTTGGCGAAAGGCGCCCCGCCTGAACGCGTTCGCGCCGTTTTTTGAGCGAACCGCTCGAGGTCTTGGCGGAATGCCTGACCTCGCCACTCCCGAACCCGACTTATCGCTCCTGGAATTCGATCTTGACTGCATGGCGTTCTGGGACACGCACCGCCGCCTTTGGGGGAATTTCGACCACCATTATTTCGCGAGCATTCCCTATCGCCTGGAAGAGGAGTGCCGATTGGGCGCCGCGATGCTCGTCCTTGCCCTGCACGCATGGGGACGCAGGCGGCAAGCCGCTGCCGTTTATACGCTCGGGGCCGGAGCCGGCACGCTTTCGAGATCGCTGGCAAGGCTCGGCGACGGGAGGCTGAAAACGCTCTGCTGCAGTCCCACGGACGGAAATCGCATCAGTTTCTTCGCGCGGCGCGGAAGCGAGCATGCCCATTTCCATCACGGTCCGTTCTTCGAGCTCGACGACGAACGATATGCGACCGATGAAAATCTCCAGCCATTCCGGGACGGCTATGATCTACTTTTCGAAGATACGACCTTTCAAATGTACGGTCGTGACCGGAAGGAGCAACTCGCCGTCATCGCGCCTCGGATCAGACCCGGCGGCCTGCTTATACAGGTGCAAAAGATCGCGCATCCGGACGTCGATGCCTATCTGGAACGCGAGCGCCAGAAGGACGAACAATTCAAGTCGCGCTATTTCTCGAAAACCGAGATCGTGGCCAAGAAGCACGAGGTTCTCGACACCATGACGAAGTTCCAGGTGGACCTGGAGACGTCGATCACCGCGCTGGGATCCTATTTCAGCTATTCCGTCGTCACTTGGAATAGCGGCAATTTCTACACGATCGTTTCGTCCAATTCGGCCGCGTCACTGCGAGAGTTCGTCACCTCGATGGTGAAGCCGGCGATTCCAGAGGAATTTTGCTACGAGCAACTGCCTCTTATTTTTGCGCACGAGACAGCGCCGCCGCTCGATGAGCGGTGGGCGTGGCGGACTGCTCGCCCTGCGGTGGATTCTGACAGTGCCATATGAGGGGTCAAGACAAGGAAACGGATACGCATGGATGCGAGCGGCGACGGCCATTTGACCCCGGCGGACCTGAAGAGGACCTTGTCACATGTGATGCCAGGCCTTGACCAGTTCTGGAGCCGCGAGCTTAACGATTACGCAAGAGCTGTTTACGAGGTCGAGCGCCACCGCGCCGGTTGCGCTATTCGCGACGATGCCATGATCCGGCTGAAAGCGTGTGTCGAACGGGCGGCACTGAGGTCAGGTGCCGATCGCGCGCGGGCGCGAGAGGCTGCGGATCAATTGGCCGCGGCTCCTGTCATGCAAACCGGACCACATTGCCATCTGCTGATAGAGCCCGATAGCTTTTACACACATCTGTTCAGCCTGCTTGGTCTTAGCGCCTATCGGCTTCGATGGCATATCTGGTATGGCGCCTCCACCGTCAAATTCATCGAGAAGGCGAAGAAGGGGCCCGGGTGGCTCAATCTTGAGAACGAAGCGATCAATGTGTTCGGCCTGCCGCGAAGCCGAATGGACGCCTACAGCCTATGTGGATCGAATGGCGCCTACAATTTCCTGTTGTCGGGAATCGAAAGGAGCGAAGCGGCCAATCCGTCTGCGGCGAGGTTGAAAGCGATCCTGCCGAGCGAAGGCTTCGCATCGGCCGCCGAGGCGATCAAAGCCGGGAATCAGGCACTATGGACGCGGTTTTTTCCGGAGCCGGTTCAGTTGCTTCAGATTGACGACATCGATGTCGCGGATCTCGTGGCAGATCACCTTGAAGATACGGGCTCATGGCTTTCGAAGTGCATCGGTGGAGATGGCGGATGGGCTTCCGCCATCCTGGAGGCGATCGATGAACTTGACACCGGGCCATGGACAGGATGGATTCGCAGAACGACAGACCTGTTCTGGGGATTGGCAGACGGCAAGATCTATCCCTTGCAGTTGAAAAATGGCGATCTGTCGGACATTAAGGGATCCCGCTCCGACGTGCCATTTCAGCCCAGCTGTATCGCGGAAGCGCTTCGGGAACGCAGAATCGTGCCCAGCCTGTTTGTCGCGTTTCTGGTGATCTCAATCCTGCCAGGAACACGCGTTCTCGGTGGATGTCGTCAGGTCGTCTACTATCCCCTCATGCGCCATGTTCTTGCGACAGCGCTCGGGAAGACAGGTGAAACTGATCTGTTGAACTCCCTCCGCGCCGACGCCTGTCCAGGAGTATGGGGACATCGCGTGCTGAAACCACATAACGGTTCTCCCTTTGCGGCCTTGGAGAACGAGACCGTGATGGGTCTGCTGGAGATCTATGGTAAACAGTCGCTTACGGACGCATGCGGTGATCTCGCGAGTTTTACCGGCGATCCGATTTGGGCGGAACTGACAGAGCGCGCGAGAAACAGGGGGCTTCATGCTCCGCCGCCGGAGTGGCAGTGGGCACGGTGGTCGTAACAAACCGCCTCGGAGAAACTGAAACATACGGCCCCCTCACCCGTTATAACTGGCCCTACTCTACTGGAGATGGATATGTCGTCGAACGCACGGAGGCTAATGATCAGGCGCCTAACAATCGACGACGTCGAAGTCTTCCGCCGCATTCGCCTGGAGGCACTTTCCTGCGAACCGTCCGCATTTGCGAGCGTCCACGAAGATTGGGTAGATCTTTCGGACGAGGAGTGGCGCAACCGGTTGAACGAGCCGGCTTTCGTCGCTTTCATCAATGAGGAGCCGGTTGGGATGATGGGCCTCTCACGTCATCGCCCGAGGAAATTGGCGCATCGCGCAACCCTCGTGAGTGTTTATGTGCGAGAGAGTGCGCGCGGATCCGGCGCCGCGGCCGATCTTCTGACCACGGTTTCAGATTATGCAAGAAGTCTTGGAATTCTGCAGTTGGAACTCGCGGTCAACGCCGAGAATACGGTCGCGGCGCGATTCTATCGGCGCCATGGCTTTGTCGAGGTTGGTCGAATTCCCGGCGGAGTGCTCGACGACGGCAGGGCAATCGACGACATCATCATGGTGTGGCGACTGGGCGGATGAGCACCCCTCAGGCCACCCTCGACCAGCTGGCTGGCAGACCCGCGGCAAATCTTCTCACGTAAGATGGACTTCGAAGCTCACGTGATGGAGCAAATGCTGGTCCAGCCTTAAAGAAACGGGGCAAAGGTCAGGGGCCAATATTTTTCGCGCCGAGCCATTTTTCATCAAATACCTCGCGCGAAATCGGAACGTCGTGGGATGCTAGGCAACCAACCAGTTGAATGCCGCTATTGAAGATCAGAGATCTCCTGCCACCATCAGGTCTCATCGCGGCAATTACGCGCGTCGAGCTTCGCCGTTGAGAGAAGCAGCCTTTTATATACTTGCCAGTAGTGCGAATTTTAATCAAAACTTTCGACTGGCGCGATCTCTCCACCCACTCGCGGCATATAGTCCCGATCCGGCACCTTAAAGGCCGGTGATGCAGGATCCCATTCCAGTCGTCTCGTAGTGCGCGAGAGATCGGGAGCGCTGACCACAAAGCGCTCATCATAGCGAGCATACAGAGTGTCGAAGAAGCCGCTCAATCGAAGCGGGCTATCGGGACCAGGAAAACTATCGAGCAGGCTGTTTCGTCTAGTCCCGTGCATTTCGACCAGACCGAAGCCTATCGCCTCGTAACGGCTTACATCGTCGCGAATGCCGCGCCGGCCGACGAGTTCGCGCAGCGCATTATGAAAGCGGACGATACCGGCAACCGGTTCGCCACCTTCCGTCATAGCGACGTCGTTGGCGGCAAGCGTCTTGGCACCTTCGCTTGCCTGCTCCGCATCTGCGGCGACTTCGGCGGCATCGTCAAGTGCAGTTTCAATCATTCGGTTTGCACGTAGCAGGACGAGGTAGCCTAGAACCAGTGCCGGATACGTGATGTGCAGATTGGTACACTCACCGATCGTCTCTTCCATGCGGTTCGTCAGGTTTCGGAATGCACCGGTCACTCCCTTGCATGAAACGGCCAGAACCGGGCCAATACCCTCGCGCGTCACCACGACGTCGACGTTCTTGGTCTTCAAGGCGCCAAGGACGGTCCGCTCGCCACCTCCTGCCGAAGCCGGTTCGTATTCGAGAAGAGGGGGCTTTCCGGAACGGCGCTTTATACGAAATGGTGGGCGGGGTACGATATCGTCTGGATCAAAGCCGCCTTCGATGACCAATCGACAGGCTACATACCAATGCAGCGGCTTGATGTGGCTGGCGCTCTGGGTCTTGCCAGTGAATTCCGCAAAAGCCGCCAAGGCATCAGACTGATTGGTCCATTGGCAGGTCTTCGCCTCCAGATTACTCGGCATAATGCCTCCAACGATGAAGCGTGTTGATCGCATCTTCCAATGCGTCGTTGTGGGCTTCAGCGGCTCTGGCCTCCACTGGAAAGAGAATGCGCGAAGCTTCCCGGGGCTCCAGCTTCAACATTCCGCCGCCGAGCGCGTGCCCTTCAAGCTCGCAACTCAGCCGCACGAATGGGGTTGTCCATTGCGGCAGCAACTTGGCTGCAAGCGCACGATCACGGACACGCACCGAGTGAACGCTGTTGGTGCAGGTCACACCGGCGAGGTTTTGCACGAGGTTCGCGGATCGACCCGACATGTAGCTCAGGACGAAGTCCGGTATCTGCACATCCGGCACGGCATACCACGGCGTGCGATTGCGGCACTTGTAGCCGAGGCGGGCTTCACGGCCGGCACTGCTGTTCAGATAGCGCTGCACGCTCGACGGCAGTTCCTGTCCGCGCGTCAGTCGAAGGAGAAGAACCTTATCATCACTTTTGGTCCAAGCTTCGACAGTTGCCTCGGTAATCTGGCTGCTCGGCATCGCCCGGCCGTTGCGCAGGCTGGGATGAAGAAATGCAGCCGGAATTCCCAGCCGCTTGGCCTCCGATGGCCGCAGATGGAAAAAGTCATTGTCTCCGCTCACATACCCGATACCAATGGAGGCTATATCGCCGAACCGTTTGCTTGTCGGATCCTGGATGGCCGTCGCATAGATGTCGCGAACATTCTTCGACAAGAGGTACGGTCTCAGGCGACGCGACCAGGTCGTGCGCCATTCATCGACGTCGACGAAGATATCAGGCTTCGGCCTGTGTTTGTCGGGCTTGAATGTCTCGCACACTGTCAGGCCAATGCGGGACGTTGAACCGCCGTGGCCTTCGGCATAAAGCAGCCAGCAATCTTCCGAAAGCGATGGAAATAGCTTTCGCCGGATAGCGATGATGTGAACCTCAGCAAAGGAGCCGACAAGGTATTCCAGGAGAGGGGCGGCATATGGCGCATGCCCGATTTCTGCCGGCACGACGAAAGCCATCCGTCCGTCCGGCTTCAGCAGCGAGGCGCTTGCCACCAGGAACGGCGCCCAGGACGATGTCAGGCCGGAGAAGTGCGCGCCATATTGCGAACACAGATCCAACGCGCGGCGTCGGACGTCGCCCTTGAAACTTTGATAGCGAATAAATGGAGGATTGCCCGCTGCGCATTCGAAGCGCTCGCGCGTTTCGGCAGCCCAAGCGAAGAAATCGCCTTTATGAACCAGCGCCCAGGGTGCGGCCGCAATGGCAGCTTGAGCGGAAAGCGGGTTTTGCTCGATGCCGACGGATTTATGGTGGACGGAAATGAATTGGCCGTCGCCGCATGACGGATCTATCAGCCGGTCGGACGGCCGACGAAGCACCCAACTCACGAGAGCCTGCGCGACATCGCTTGGCGTGAAATACGCGCCAGATTGTTTCTGGCTAAAAATAGTCGACTCACCCTTTATCATCGCCCTACCTTGTCCCACCCCATCCGCTGTTTCAACTGAGCATGTCGCCCGCGATGGGCAGAACGTACAAAGAACATCGAAGAGATGCAAAGGCTGCTGATGGCGAGTCCGCAAGCTCACCCGATCTTTCTTCCAGACAGATCATTGCTTCAGGCAGAGATATGTTGAGAGGAAGGTCCAGGGTTGGGGAAACCGGTGTAATCCTTCTGCAGGTCGGCAAACACATCTGCCGGTGTGTGGTACCCGGTGTTGTATGGCTCGGAGGCAGCCGCGCCGCTTGCTCGTGTGCCGAGCGCAAAAAGTGAGCCGCGACAATCGTAAGGGCGACGGGCTGCAGCGATGTGTTCGGCCGATTGTGTTTTAACGGTCTACGCCCCCGGCTTCCTGAAGCGAACACCAACTCCACCACCGTTCTCTGGGATAAATTCTATTCCGGCCGCCTGAAATGCGGCGATGATGCTGCCGATATTATTGTTGATAGGCATATGAGCGCCGCGTTCAAAATCAGCGATCGTTTGCCGAGACACGTTTGCTGCTTTTGCAAGCTCCGCTTGGCTCCAGCCCAACATAGCTCGTGCCCCGCGGCATTGCTCAGTTGTAAGAAGAAAATTATTCAAGGCACACTTTCTGATTGACTTCTATCATTTTGTAGGAGAGGCTACGGTCAGCGATCGAACAAGTGCGGCAACACCTGTTCGATCTGACCACAACCTAAGCTGTCAGGAGCTCGGATCATGGCTGATTCCGACAATAGCAGAACTTTGTCTATGGTCACGCAAGGAGACCTCCATTCCTTCGTGTCGGCGTCTTTTCCCACACATCCTGGGCTTGCAGCCCGACTTATGGGGCCATTGGATATCCAAAATGACGATCTCGCCTTTGCCATTTGGGAGCAATGGTGCGCGGCACGGCACCGGTTGATCGAATCATGCGTGCGGCAGCAGGGTCTCGAAAAGAGGCTGTTCGAGATGGTTGGCACGCCGTCCGACGCGCCTGAGGCGTGGAAGGCGGCCGACCGAGAGTTCGGATATAGCGCGGCGGTTCGGGAAGAGGAACGCGCGGCTGCCATTGAAGACGAGCTGGCAGAAAGGCTGTGGGATACGCCCGCGGAATCAATCGTCGGCGCGAGCCTCAAGCTCGATGCCATGCTCGCCAGATGGGAACCATCCGCTTCAAGCGATGAGGATCCCTGGCCACAGCTCCGTTCTGTCATCGCCGACTTGCTGAAGATTGACGCCGAAATGTCGTCCCGCGGTAGCGTTCGTCGTCAGGTCACGGCCGCGATGCAGGGAGCGACGCTCGGTGTCTAGCACCGCGCGTCTGCCGCAGGTCGGGTTCGCCGCTTCGGTTCCTCTCTAGGAATTTATCGGTTTTCGTTCCCCTCCGCTGACGCGGAGACGCCTCTGCCTCGTGTAATCGGAGGATGCCGCTTCGGGGTTGCTCATCGGGACGGCCGGCCGGGCCAGACGGTGCGAGCCGGATCCCTGAGGAAATCATCTCAATAGACATGCGTGGTGGGATCGCTTCCACCGCGACGGCCTCGGCCGCGCCAAAATTAAGAAAAGGGAACTTCATGATGAAACTCGGAAATCCATTGCGTCGGCTCATCCTGTCCGCGCCGCTGATCCTGTTTACGGTCTGGAGCGTGCTGGCTGGCCCGGCACAGGCGCAGGAGCTGCGGATCGCCACCTCGTACAAGCTGATGACGCTCGATCCGCATTACGCGAACCTCAACGAGAACACATCACTGCTGTCCCATATCTATGAGCGGCTGGTCTATCAGGATGAGCATCTTGACCTCAGGCCTGAGCTCGCGGTTTCCTGGCGCGCCGTTTCCGACACGCAGTGGGAATTCAAGCTTCGCGACAATGTCCGCTTTCATGATGGCTCGCCCTTCACGGCGGACGATGTCGTCTATACGATCGAGCGAATCCGCGATGTCCTGAAGCCACCGAGCGGCGGCTTTCGGTCCTATCTGACCGGAATCAAGTCAGTTTCGGCAAGAGATCCCCTTACCGTTGTCATCGACACGGACGGCAATCTCCCGAACCTGCCTTTGTCCCTCTCCTCAATCTTCGTGATGCACAGGCCGGCGCAGGGGTTCCAGACCACCGAGGAGCTCAATACCGGCCGTCCGGTCGGCACGGGACCCTACATGTTCGAGAGTTGGAGTTCCGGCGAGACGCTGAGGCTTTCCAGGAATGATGGCTACTGGGGTGGAAGGCCCGCCTGGTCCGCGGTGACGTTTCGGGTCATTGAAAGCCCCGCCGCACGCGTGGCGGCGCTGGCCACCGGCGATGTCGACGTGGCGGACGCCATTCCCGCGCGCGATGTCGCCTCCCTAAAAAATCGCGGCGTCCGGATCGCCAGCATTGGCGCCGCGCGCGTTAATTTCCTGCAGTTCGACGTTGGCAGAGATACGCTCCCAGGCGTCACCGGAAAGTCCGGCGAACCCATTCCCAACCCCTTTAAGGACCCATCCGTCCGCCGGGCGCTCGCCATGGCGATCGATCGCGGTATCCTGGTCGAGAAGATCCTCTCGGGCTACGGCACGGCCGCCGCGCAAGTCTTTCCGGCGGGCCTGCCGGGCACATCCGCGACCCTGAAGCCCGAGGCGCCGAATTATGACGACGCGAAAGCGCTTCTAGCGAAGGCAGGCTTTCCGAACGGCTTCAACGTCGTTCTGGCCGGACCCGCCGGCCGCTATCCCGGCGACGCCGAGAGCCTTCAGGCCATCGCCCAGAGCTGGGCTCGCATCGGCGTCAGCGTCCGGCCGGTCGCCTCGCCGTTCTCGGTGTTCAATACCCAGAGGGCGGCGGGCGATTATGCCCTGTGGTATGGCGGCAGCTCGGGCGAGACCGTGAATGTCATCCTCGATGCGCTGCTTGCCTCCCCAAATCCCGGCCGTGGAACCGGAGCCCTGAACTTTGGACATTATCGTAACGAGACCTTCGACGCGATGCTCGCCAAGGCGGAAAGCATGCAGGATGGGCCGGAGCGGAACAAGGCACTTGCCGCCGCGACGGAGTTCGTCATGGCCGACCAGCCGATCATTCCGCTCTACCACTTCCATCACATCGTCGGTTACGGGCCGCGTATCGCCTCCTATGTGATGCATCCCCGTGGCTGGACGACCGCGATGCAGGCGCTCGCGGCGACGGAGTAAGCATCATGGCCTTGGTTTCAGTCGCATTCGGCAGGCTTTCTCAAGCCCTCCTTCTCCTCCTCGCCATGTCGCTGATCGGATTCATCGGGCTTCACAGCGTCGGCAACCCGGTGTTCAGCATCGTCAATATGGAAACCGCCACGCCCGAGGATATCCGGCGCGCGACCATCGCGCTCGGGCTGGATCAACCGATCTGGCGTCAGTATCTCCTGTTCCTGGACAATGTCGTGCATGGAAACTTCGGCACGTCCTACATCTATCACCTGCCGGCGTTCGCGCTGGTCATAGCCAAGCTTCCCGCGACGCTCGAACTCGCCGGCGTGGCGATGCTCATCGCGGCTCCGGTCGGCGTAGGAGTGGGGCTCCTCGCCGGCCGGAGGAAGGGTACGTCACTCGATAAGGCCATCTTGAGATCAAGCGTGTTCGCGCTCAGCGTTCCATCATTCTGGCTGAGCATGATGCTGATCCTAGTCGGCGCCATCCTGACGGGCTGGTTCCCCTCCGGCGGCCGGGGTTCGACCGTGGTCGTCCTCGGCGAGGACTGGAGCGTGTTCACCGCGAACGGCCTGTGGCATCTCGCCCTCCCCGCCCTGGCGCTCGCCATCCCGAATATCGCGCTGATCGCCAGGCTGTCGCGAGCAGGCACGATCGAAGTCGAAAACCTGGACTTCACCCGGTTCTGTCGCGCCAAGGGCCTTTCCCCGCGACGGATACTGTTTCGCCACACGCTTCCCAACATCAGCGTGCCGATCGTGACCATCATCGGCCTGCAGTTCGGCGGCATGCTCGCCTTCGCGGTGGTGGTGGAATCCATCTTCGCGTGGCCGGGCGTCGGCAAGCTGCTGATTGATTCCATCCAGCTCCTCGACCGGCCGGTCGTGATGGCCACCCTGACCTTCATCGCCGTCGCCTTCGTCGTTCTGAACGCCCTTGTCGACCTGTTCCAGGCCGTGCTCGACCCGCGCGTGCGCTTGTCTTCATAAGGTGATCCATCGTGAGAACTGAAATCCTAAACACGCTGAAGAGGCGTCCGCGTCTTCAAGTCCTGACCGCCGCCAACATCGTGCTCGCTGTCTATATCCTCGTCGCGGTCGCCGCACCGGCGATCGCACCACAAAACCCTTATGATCCGCTGCAGATCTACGGCTGGGAGGCGTCCTCTCCCCCGGGCACAGGCGGCAGTGGCGGCTATCTTTACCTGCTCGGGACTGATGGGCTCGGCAGGGATATCGTCAGCTGCATCCTCTACGGGTTGCGCATCAGCCTCGTCGTATCGGTCACCAGCGCCGCCATCGCCGCATTGATCGGGCTTACCGCTGGCGTCTGTGCTGCCTTTTTCGGCAAGTGGGTGGATATCGCGATCATGCGGCTGGTCGACCTGCAACTCAGCCTTCCGACGATCCTCATCGCCCTGATCGCCATCGTCACACTTGGGCCTGGAATGGACCGGATCATCCTGGCCCTAATCATCGCCCAGTGGGCGACCTATGCGCGGCTGGCGCGCGGCATCGCCTTGAGCGAGGCGGGCAAGCCTTACATGGATGCCGCGCGCTTGCTGCGGATGCCGACCTCGCGGATCATCTTTCGCCACCTGCTACCGAACAGCATCGCGCCTGCCGTGACCCTGATACCGATCGAGATCGGTCACGCCGTGGCGCTCGAGGCGACCTTGTCCTTTCTGGGCCTTGGAGTTCCGCTCGACAAGCCATCCCTGGGTTCCACCGTCGCGAACGGCTTTCAGTATCTCCTGACCGGCCAGTACTGGATCAGCCTTTTCCCCGGCCTCGCCCTATTCGGGCTGATCGCCAGCATTAATCTGGTCGGCGAGGATATTCGCCGCCGTCTTGACCCGAGGAGCCGCGCGGCATGAGCGAAGAAAACATGAAGACTCCCCTGCTTCGGGTGCGCAATTTTGGCCTTCGTTACCGCTCGGCGTCCGGGCCGGTCACAATCCTGACCGATGTGAGCTTCGAACTCGATCGTGGCGAGATCCTCGGCATTATCGGCGAGTCGGGAGCGGGAAAATCCACGCTGGGTAATGCCGTGCTCGGCCTGCTCGCACCGGAATTCCAGCAATCGACCGGAACGATCGAATTCGATGGCAAGTCCATCGACGCCATGACAATGAGTGAGCGAGATGCCATTCGCGGGCGGCGGATATCGGCTATTTTTCAGGATCATACATCCTCGCTCGATCCGCTAATGAGCGTCGGGACGCAGATCCAGGAGACGATCCTGGCGATCGACCCCTCCCTTTTTCGGCGCCAGGCCCGCGCGCGTGCGATCGATCTGCTGGGCCGAGTTGGAATTCCCGACCCGGAGCGGCGATATGGCGATTACCCGCATCAGTTTTCGGGTGGCCAAAGACAGCGGATTGTCATCGCCATCGCGATTGCCGGCTCTCCGGACATCATCATCGCCGACGAGCCGACATCGGCGCTGGATGCCACCGTCCAGAAGCAGATTCTCGGATTGCTTCGAACCCTCGTCGATGAAACCGGCGTCTCGGTCGTCCTCGTCACGCATGACATGGGCGTGGTTTCCGAGATCACCGACCGAGTCCTTGTCATGAGAAAGGGCCAAGTGGTCGAGCAGGATCGTACCACGGCTATCCTGGACGTGCCGCGAAATGACTATACGCGGAACCTGCTCGCGGCCGTCCCGCGGCTGCGGATCGCCGTGACGGCTGTGAAGACTGATAATGACACGGGTGGGATTGTTTCCGTCAAGAACGATAACGAGCGAGACATGTTTCTCGTGGTTGAAGGTCTTTCCAAAACCTTTCCGCCGCCGGGGCTGGCGTGGCGCCTTGGCGGGAACGGCCCGAAGTTCGCGCTGCGTGACGTCAATGTCCAACTGCGGCGCGGCACGATCACCGGCATCGTCGGCGAGAGCGGGAGCGGCAAGACGACTCTTGGCCGTATCGTCGCTGGCCTCGACACGGCACAAACAGACAGGATCATCATCGACGGAAGGGATTATGACCCTTCGAGGAATGGCCGGCACGGCGGTCTTCTCGGCCGCGTGCAGATGATCTTTCAGGACCCGGCCATGTCGCTCAATCCCAGGATGACGATCGAGGAGACGCTGCGCGAAAGCATCCGATTTGGCGGAGTTTCGCGTCACGATGGCGAGCCCGACGATCTCGTGAGGATGATGGATCGCCTCGGCCTCGCCCGAAGCCTGCTCGGCCGATATCCGCACCAGCTTTCGGGCGGCCAGAAGCAACGCGCCTGCATAGCGCGAGCCCTGCTGGCTAAGCCGCAAATCATCGTGGCGGACGAACCGACATCGGCTCTCGACGTCTCCGTGCAGGCGGAGATCGTGACGCTGCTGAAGGACACCATCACCGAGCGGGACATCACCATGATCTTTATCTCCCATGATCTGGCCGTCGTGCAGCAGCTCTGCGATTCCCTTTACATCTTCAGGAATGGCCAAGTGGAGGATGCCGGCCCTTGCGATGCCGTCTTCTCGCGTTCCCGCAATCCCTACACGCAAACGCTCATCAGCGCGCGGCCTCACCGCTTCATGGCCTGAGCCTCGATTGTTGCAACGGCTGAGCGCCGGTGCGCGCTTCAATATTGGTTTTTGGAAATTGGCGGCATTCGCCGCGATAAAAGGTGACACATGAACAACAGCTTCACGTTGGCCGTCACAGGCCAATCGCTCATAAAGCACGACATCCACGATATAAGCGCTGCAGCCTTCGGGCAGGTTCGCTCGCTACTTCATCAGGCCGATCTCTCGTTCACCAATTTCGAGGGGACGATCCTTGGTAATCACGGCGGTTGGCCGCTAAAGGGTTCGTTCTTCGGATGCAGCAAACCAGCCGTCCTGGACGCTCTCCGATCCATGGGGTTCGGCGCGCTTTCGCTCTCGAACAATCATGCCTTCGATCTTGGCCCGCCGGGCGTGTTGTCGACGCTGGAAGAGGTGGAGAAGCGAGGCTTCCTCCATGCCGGTCTTGGTCGCAACGGTCAGGAGGCCTCGCGTGCGGGTGTCGGGACAATCAAGGGCCGGCGTGTCGCGATCATCGCAATGGATGGCGGTCCGGGTCCGGATTTCATGTATGCGGCGGATGCGGACAACGGCCGTCCCGAGCGCCCCGGCGTGAACCGGCTCGGACTGTCACAGGTGATCGAGGTGGACGAAGAGTCGTTCCGACGGATCGGCGTCATCCGGGATAGGGTCGGCTACACGCCGATCGACCTTGCCAATGACAGCCAGCCGGACGATCCACGGCGTCTCTCTCCAAATCGCGAGATCGGTATCGGTCGCGCCGTGTTCACGCGATCCAACGGGTTCGGCCGCGGCGTGACGATCGATGAGCGCGACATGGCAAGAAATCTCGCGGCGATCGGCTCCGCCGCGGCCGACGGCTCCTTGGTGGTCGCCTATCTGCACCATCATCACTGGGCCTCGGACTGGTACCAGGTTCCCGAATGGGTCGGCGGCGTCGCCCGGCAATGCATCGACGCGGGAGCCGCCATGTTCGTCAGCCACGGCGCGCCGGTTCTCCAGCCCCTGGAGATCTATCGGGCCAAGCCGATCTTCTACAGTCTTGGCAATTTCATCTTCCATGTTCGTTCGGAAAAATCGACTTGGACGGCACCCGAGGTCTGGGAGAGCGTGATCGGCTTGTGCTCTTTCGACGGTGACAACAATCTTACCGCCATAACGCTTCATCCCGTCATCATCGGCGGCGACGAGGGACTGAAGGACCGACTGCTGGAGCGCCGGCTGGTGCCACATCTGGCAACGGCGAAAAGCGCCGAGAGAATCTTGCGGCGGTTTTCCCAACAATCGGCCAGCCTTGGCGTCGATATCGTGATCGAGGGCGATATTGGCGTCGTGCGGCTCGAGCCGAGGACATCAGGGTCGGAGGTCATGCGCGATCGCTTCGCTATCTGACGCCATGCCCAAATGCAGCGATCGGCCGTGCCACGAATGAGAATGCCGAGGATTTCGACGGCACCTCCTTGGGCCAGCCTGGATGGGATGAAAAACATGCAAGTTCGAGACGAGCTCGTCAGTCGATTTTTTCGTTATGCCGCGATCGAAAGCCAGAGCGACGGCCGTTCCCAATCGCTGCCATCATCACCCGGACAACTCGAGCTCGCCGTCTTGCTGGCAGAGGAGTTGCGTACGCTCGGGCTCGATGATGTCCAGGTCGACGAGCATGCGATCGTGACGGCGGTGAAGCGCGGGAGCAGACCGAAGGCTCCAAAAGTTGGCTTCATAGCCCATCTTGATACAGTAGACGTCGGTCTCTCGCCGATCGTCCGACCGCGGGTTCTTCGCTTCGAGGGAGCGGATCTTTGCCTCAATCCTCGCGAGGACATTTGGCTGCGCGTCGACGAACATCCGGAAATTCTCCGTTGGGCAGGCGAGGAGATCATCTTCGGCGACGGCACCAGCGTCCTGGGCGCGGATAACAAGGCGGCGATCGCGGTCATCATGACACTCCTTGCCCGGCTCGATGCAAAAGGCGAGCACGGAGACATCTTCGTTGCCTTCGTACCGGACGAGGAAATCGGGCTGCGGGGATCCAAGGCGCTCGATCTCTCCCGCTTCCCTTGCGATTTCGCCTATACGATCGATTGCTGCGAGCTAGGCGAAGTAGTCCTTGAGACCTTCAACGCCGCATCTTGTGAAATCGTCTTCACGGGTGTCAGCGCTCATCCCATGTCGGCGAAGGGCACCCTCGTCAATCCCCTGCTAATGGCCATGGACTTTATCGGCCACTTCGACCGTGGCGATGCACCGGAATGCACTCAGGATCGGGAGGGTTTTTTCTGGTTCAAGGATCTGATCGCAAATGACAGCCAGGCGACGTTGATCGCCCTGATCCGGGACTTCGATGAGATCGGATTCAATGAACGCAAACGTCGGATCTTGGAGATAGCGGATTTGGTCAACTCGCGATATCCGACTGGCGATGTTCGCTGCCAGCTGGCCGATACCTACCAAAATATCGCCAGCAGCCTTTGCGATGATAACCGCGCCGCTGAGCTGCTTTTCGAGGTTCTCGCCGAGCTCGGGATCGAAGCGAAGCTACTGCCAATGCGCGGCGGCACCGATGGCGCCGTGCTTTCCGCTCGAGGAACACCGACTCCGAACTTCTTCACCGGCGCGCACAACTTTCATTCTCGCTTCGAGTTTCTACCTCTGCCGGCCTTCGAACGATCATTGGATGTTGCCCGCGGGATATGCCTGCTGGCCGCCAGGGAAAATGGATCGGACGGCAGCTGAAGGAATCGGGACTCGCGGGACCTCGTTTGGCATCGGCACCTTCTACGGAAAATTCAGCGACTTAGGGACGAGACGGATGCACCGAAATCATCGATGCGTTCCGCTTGACGCTCCGTCGAAGCTTCTCTTATCCCTGATAGGGGGCCGGGAAGATTATGTCCTGGTCCACCAGGACGTTGAATTTGTAGCCCGGCCTGATTTGGATCGTCGGCTGAACATTGAGGCTCTTCGAGATCGTCTGTTCCGCGACCCGGCCGAAGCTCTCGGCGAAATTTCGTCGCGCGGCATCCGAGGCCGTGTCCTGCGTCGCAAGCGTTGAGCTTTCCGGCATCGACATGTCGATCCCCGTCCCGATGATCGCCACCAGCGCCGCTGAACCGAATGTCCTCCAGAGATGGCGGTCTACCTTGTCCCGGAAGCCCCCATATCCCTCAGCGTCGGTGCCTGCCATGCCGCCGATCCGCAAGGTAGACCCGTTTGGGAATATAAGATCCGTCCAGACGACTAGTACCCGTTCCTGACCAAAGGAAACTTTCGAGTCATATCGACCAAACAGCTTGGCGCCCTGCGGGATGAGGAGGCGATAGCCCGTCGCGCTGTCATAGACGTTCTGGCTGACCTGCGCGGTCACGCGCCCAGGCAAGTCGGAGTTGAGGCCGGTGATCAAGGTCGCGGGAATGACCGAGCCGCGCTTCAGTTCATAAGGCGACATCCGCGGCACGACCTGGTTCGGCAGGTAGCCGAGATCCTTGATGTCCTGGTTGAAGAAATCCTCCTTCGACGCCTGGCCGTTCTGGTCGACGTTTTGGCCGATAAGCCCGGATTTCATGGCGGTGGCGTAGAGGTCCGAAGCATTGTTCGCGGCGGCATTCGGCGCCTGGCGACCAGGCTCATTGGTGGAACTCGCCGCCTTCTCGACATCCGAGATGTCGACTTTAATCGGTGAATCGAGCGCGGTGGCGCGGGCCTGAAGGCGCGCCATCCGTTGGCGCTGTGCTTCACGGATATATTGCTCGTCCTGCTCCCGCTTCAACCGCGCCTTCCACTCCTCTTCCGACTCCAGCCTTTGTCGACGATCTTGCCGCTCCGGTGGCTGACGTTCGACGAGTGGTTCGTGCTTCTCCGTTTTTTCCACGATAACGGGAGTTGGTTGAAACGACTCCTGCTTTTCCGGCTCACCGATAATGCCATCGGTTACACCTCTCTTGAGCTGGTCGCCGAAATTGGTCGCGGGGCTGTTAGACGCCTCCACGATGTCGCCACGTTGGAAGGAAAGACCGCGCAGCGACAGACCGATGACGACGATTCCCACGAACAGCGTGATGACGATGATGGCGACGATGATCGGCAGGCGGTTGAGCCGGCGCATGCCGGTCTGATCGTCGGCTTGGCCTGACGTGCCAAGCTGGAGCGATTGGCCCATTTCGATCTCCCTCAGTTGCGCCGCATGATCGAAAGTGGACTGGCCGGCGCGGCGCCGGATCCCGTGGGCGTATAAGCACGGCCAAGAGCGATCGAAGGCGTCGACAGGCGTGCCAAAACCTGTCCGTCGAACCGCTCGATTGCATAGGCAAGCTCAACCGGCTTGACGTCCTTCGCAACCTTGCCGTCCGTGACGACCGTGTAGCCCCACCCCTTCAGGGCCGCCTCGAGGGCGGTCGCGAACTCCGAGGTGTCGTTCTCCATTTTGATCGTCGCCACACCGGCCGGACCGATCTGCTCGGCAAGCCGGCTCGCCATGTCACCGGCAATGGCGCTTGCGGCGGGTCCGGTGACGGCGACGGGAGTTGAGCTCGTGGTCAGCGCGTCATCCGCCGTTTGGCAACCGGAAAGTAGCACGACCACGAGCAGGAATCCGAAAAGCTTGCCCATCGATCATCCTCCCCGCCGGATAGTGATCTTCTGCTGTCGCCAACCGACGCCGGAAACGAGGATCGCCTTGTCGATGGCATAGTCGACGGTCATCATGTTATTCTTCATCCGATAGTTCACGATGCGATTTTGGCCGCCGGAAACGACGAACAGTACCGGTGCGTCCTGACCCGAGATCGACTTCGGGAACTGGATGTAGGTCTTCACACCGTCCGAATAGACCCGCTTTGGCCTCCAGGGCGCGCTGCCGCTCACGGAATAGGAGAAGTTCAGCTTATCCGGCGTCGTGCCCGGAATGCCGCCTGTTTCGAGACGGGCATTGATATCCGCGAGCTTGGTCGAAACATCTTCCGGATATTCGAAGCCGACACGCGCCATGTATTGGCTGGGGTGAGACTTGAGCTGAATATGGTAGGTGCGTCGCGATGTCGTGACCACCATCGAGGTCACAAGACCAGATTCGGAAGGCTTGACGATCAGGTGGATCGCCTGGCCTCCGGTGGCCCCCGATGTCGCGGGTTCCACCTTCCAGCGCACCGTGTCGCCCACCAGCACGTCACGGACGATCTCACCACCCTGCAGCTCGATATCGCAGACCTGCAGCGGCGAACAGACGACCGAGGGCTGGGTCTCGCCGAACAGGAAGATGACCTTGCCATCCGGTCCTGTCGTGACCAGGCCAGGTGCCCCACGCCACTTCCGGGAAATATTCGTTCCCCTCACTTCATTCGTGGTCATGCTTTGCGCCTGCGCGCACGCCACAAAGGCGAGTCCGGCCATGCAGCCGGCGGCCGCGATCAATCCTCTTTTTCGCATTGAGATATCCCTATCCTTAAAGCTGAGCCGTCCAGTCGAAATCCCGGACATAGAGGCCGATGGGATTGAGGCGGATCGTCGCCTCATCCTGCGGCGCGGTAAGCGCGACCGTGGCGATGCCACGAAAGCGACGGGTCCCGGTTTCCTTGCCCTTCCGGTCCCGCTCGTATTCCGTCCAGTCGATCTGATAGGTCTGCTTCGAAAGCGCCACGATGTTGTTAACCTCGATCGCGACCGTCGAGGATCTCGCCCTCTCGAAGGGTGAATTGCCGCGGAACCAAGTGTTGATCTTCTCGGTCGACGGATCGGAGGTGCGCAGCAGGGCGTAGGTGCGGTCGATATATTGCTTCTGTACCACGGCGTCGGGCGTGATAGAACGGAAGCTCGTGACGAAGTTGCCGAGCGTCGAGCGTACCACCCGCGCATCGGCATACTCGATTTGTTCGGGGAAGCCGGCTGTTATCGCGGTTCCAAGCTTGTCGACCTCGACGATATAGGGGACAAGCTTCACTTGGGTACTCAGATACATCGCGTAGCCGAACCCGATCACGGCCATTGCCAGGCCAAGGATGCCGACGATCCGCCAAGCGGCGGCGGCTTTCACATAGGAGCCATAGCGTTCGTTCCATTCAAGACGTGCGGCGAGATACGGATTATCAGGTGCGCGGTTCGCTGCCATTTGTTCTTCCCTTGTGATTTATGATCTGTCGTTGCGTTCCGGGGGCGGCTTTGGCGCGCCGTGACCGCCACGCTGTTCATCGAGCTTCGCATTCGCAAGTCCGAGAATGGAGCCGGCATAGGCGCCGGGGGAGCCGATCGCCTTTTCCTTGGCGGCTGAGCCGGCTGCTTGCGCGCCCGAACCGAAGCTCACACCGATACCGCGAAGAGCGGCGCCAGCGACGGAAGAGCCCGCGGCTCGTGCAGCCTGGGCCGCCGCGAAGCCCGCGCCAGCCGCGCCAGCGGCGAGGAACCCGGCGCCGGTGGCGAAGGATGCCGCCTGTCCACCATGGCGGATCGTCTCCATACCGCCGCTGACGGAGGCTCCCTGGACAACACCCTGAAGGATGCTCGGTACATACATGGCGATAATGAAGACCACGACGGAAATGCCGGCGATCGCCAACGCGGTTTGGAACTGGTCGCCAACATCAGGTTCGTTCGCCAGGCCGATCAGGACTTCCGATCCGATCCTGGAGATCATCACCAGGGCCATTAGCTTCATCCCGACCGAGAAGGCGTAGACTAGATATCGGACTGCAAAATCCTTGGTAAAGGACGAACCGCCAAGACCGAGCATGATCATGCCGGCGAGGAGCCCGATATACATCTCCACCATCACGGAAACGAAAATGGCAGCGACCAGAGAAAATGCGATAACCGCGACGACCATGGCGAATGCCGCCGAGATAGCGAGCGCATTGTCCTCGAAGAGGCCGAATTGGACTTTTTCCGACATCTTCGTTGCAACTGCCAATCCGGCATTGAACACGTCAGCCGGGGAGGCCGTCCCGCCGCCGGCGCCGATCTCAAACAGACTGTCTACGACTGCTTTCGCAAAGGTTGGCCCCTGTGCCAGGACGAACGCGAAGAAGCCGACGAACATGATCCGTCGCACCAGTTCGGCGAACCAGCTATCCAGGGTGGCTGACTGGATCGCGAGCCAGACGGCGGCAATGCCGATCTCGATCGTCGCGAGGATCCAGAACAGAGATTTCGCGGCGTCCATTACGGTGGTTTCCCACCCCTTCGCAGCGGTCGTGATCTGGCTCTGAAGGGACGTCAAAACGGATCCTTCTTGAGCAAACGTAGGCTGGGTCGTCACCACCGCGAACGCGGCAATCAGCATGGCGAACCGGAGCTGATGAAGTGTCGTTGTGTGTGTCATTGGATCACCATTCGACCTTCATCTTCTCGCCGCCGGATGTCGGGTACTCCTTCGATGAGCCAAAGAACATCGCCCTGCGCTCCTGAGCCGCCTGCTTTTCGGAGATCAGCATCCAAATGCAGGCGCTGCCGAAGGCCAGAATTGATGCGGCCGCAATGAGGATTGCTTTCGTTCTCACCACTCCACCTTCATTTTCTCGCCGCCGGACGTTGATGGCGCCTTCGCACTGAAGAACTTTTCCCGACGCGCCTGAGCCAAATCCTTGTCGGTCTGCTCGGTCTGGAGCCAAGTTCCCATCATCGTCATTTGCTGTGAGACGAGACCGCGAAGCTTCTGCATCTGCGCGACTTGCTGGGCGGCGATTTCGTGGCCCACCTGTAAGGCCTTCATCTGCCCATCGGCCGTCTCCGACAACGATCTCAAGGACGACATCGTCTCCTCCTCGCTGTCGAATTGGCTGGCCGTCAGGCTCGCCGCCTTCAGGGAGCTGGCGATGGTGTCGCGGTTGGTGTTTGACCAGGACTGGTAGGTCGAGGAGAACGTCGCGTTGTCCGGCAGGCCGGTTTTGAGATCGGCATAACTCTGAAAACGCTGCTGAAGAACATCGTCGGCATTGCCCATCGAAAAGGCGATGCCCTGACCTTGGTTGACGGTACCGCGCAGCTGATTGAGATCGCTTTCAACTTGTCCCCAGATATGATCGGGAAGCCGAGCCGTGTTTTGCAGCATGTTCTGGTAGATCTTGAGCTGGTTTTCGATCTGATCCGCAAGCTGGCTGATCTGCGTCAGCTGGTTGTCGACCTGGATGCCCGAGCTCTTGAGCAGGTCCACCAATTGCGCGTTGTTGGCGAGCTGCGTCCACTCCGTCGCGGCACCGGTGGCGGTCCCCGCCCGAGCTAAAGGCGCGGTTGCGATCGACAGGGCCGCGGCCGCCAGGCAGGCGAACCATCTATTCGAACTTGAGTAGCGATGTGGCATCGTGAACTCCTCTCGATTCAAGCCAGTGGATCGGCCAGTCATGGCCATGTTCGGATTTCAGCGCGCGGATGCGCTTCAAGTCTTCCTTGCCGGAAGCGCCGACGAAGCTAAGGGCGACCGGTCCGAGCGACATGTCGAAGAGGCGTCGGCCTTCAGGCGTCGCCACGTAATATTCGCGCTTGGGGATCGCGGTGGAGACAATGTCGATCTGCCGCTCGTTAAAGCCCATTCGCTCATAGAACTCCCGCGTGCCCGGCTGTCGAGCGGAACCATTGGGAAGGCAAATCTTGGTCGGGCACGACTCCTTCAGGACGTCGATAATCCCGGACCGCTCGGCGTCCGAGATGGATTGGGTCGCGAGCACCACCGCGCAATTGGCCTTGCGCAGTACCTTCAGCCATTCGCGGATCTTGTCGCGGAACACGGGATGACCGAGCATCAGCCAGGCCTCGTCGAGCACGATCAGACTGGGAGACCCGTCCAGGCGCTTCTCGATCCGGTGGAACAGGTAGGTCAGAACCGGGACGAGGTTGCGCTCGCCCATGCTCATGAGCTGCTCGATCTCAAAGGTCTGGAAGGCGCCAAGGGTCAGCCCGTCTTCCTCGGCATCCAGGAGCTGCCCCATGGGCCCATCGACGGTGTAGTGATGCAGTGCGTCCTTTATCTCGCGCAGCTGCACGCCGCTGGCGAAATCCGAAAGCGATCGCCCAGAAGCACTCGCCATCAGTCCGATCTGACGGGAAATAGCATTACGATGATCGGGCGTGATGGTGACACCCTGGAGGCCGACCAGCATCTCGACCCATTCCGTCGCCCACGCACGGTCGGCGTCGCTTCCGAGTTCGGATAAGGGGCAGAAGGCCAGCGCCCGGTCCTTCCCTTCGGCGTCATCGCCGATCTCATAGTGATCGCCGCCGGCCGCGAGCGTCAGCGGCAAAAGCGCGCTTCCTTTGTCAAACGCGAAAATCTGAGCTTGGCCGTATCGGCGGAACTGCGCGGCGATCAGCGCCAGAAGTGTCGATTTACCCGATCCCGTCGGCCCGAAGATCAGCGTGTGGCCAACATCATCGACGTGCAGGTTGAGCCGGAACGGGGTGGATCCGCTCGCGACCTGCATCAAGGGCGGCGAATTCGGTGGGTAGAAGGGGCAGGGGGCGATCGGAGTTCCCGACCACACCGAGTTGAGCGGGATGAGGTCCGCGAGATTGCTGGTGTTGATCAGTGGTTCGCGGATGTTGCAATACCAATTGCCTGGCAGACTGCCAAGAAACGCGTCCGTCGCATTGAGCGTCTCTATCCGAGCGCCAAAACCTTCGGCCTGGATCAGCCGGCGGATCGCCTCAGCCTTTTCCTGCAGTGCCTCGCGGTCGCTGTCGAACAGCACGATGACCGGCGTGTAATAGCCATAGGCAACCAGCTGCGATGAGGCCTGTGCGATGGCATCCTCGGTCTCGGCCACCATGGCCATCGCATCCTGGTCCATCGACCGGCTTTGTGTTTGGAATATCTGGTCGAAGAATGGCCGGACTTTCTGCTGCCATTTCTTGCGCGTGCGCTCCAGCTTTTGCCGCGACTCCTCCACATCGAGAAAAATGAAGCGGGATGACCATCGATAGGTCAGCGGCATCAAGTCGAGGCTATTGAGAATGCCTGGCCAGCTCTCCGCCGGCAGACCATCGATCGCGACAACGCCTAGGAAGCGGCTTTCGACCTTTGGCGTCAGGCCATGCTCAAGCTCGGCCGTCGCGATCCAGTCGACGTACATGGGAATATCCGGAAGCCTGATCGGATGGTTCTCGCCCGTGATGCAGAATCGCACGAACTGCAGCAGGTCGTCATAGCGGGCGATCCTTTCCCTTCCCCTCTCGATCGTCTCACGGGTTTCCATTCGCCTGATCGACAATATGTTCGCGAGATACTGCTCGATTTCACGGATGGCATTCTTGAAAACAAGGAGCACCGTGTCCGCGTAAGACTTCTTCCGACTCTCTTCATCCGAATAGATATATTTGCTGAGAGCGGTCTTCCGGGACTCAAGCGGCCGGTAGGTGAGAATGAGGGCGTGCTTGCTCTCGAAATGCCCCTGATCCCGCTTGAAATGCGCCCGGCGCTCCGCGTCGATCGCGCGCGTGACCGGATCGGGGAAATGGCAGCGCTCTTCCGACGGATAATCGACCGTCGGAATGCGGATGGCCTCGACCTGGATCATCCAGCCGCTTCCAAGCCGCGAGAGGACCGCATTGATCTGCCGCGAAAGGCCGTTGCGTTCAAGATCGGTCGCGCTTTCCGAGTCCGGACCGGCGAAGTACCAGCCGGCCATTAGGCTCCCGTCCTTCAGCAGTAGAACGCCATTGTCGACGAGGCCCGCATAGGGAACCAGATCGGCGAAGGATGGACCGGTCGCGCGGAAGCGTTTGAGTGCCGCCATAGCCGTCTCCTCAATACCGGCGCCAAGGCGACGTGGTCGCCTTATAATAGGGTCTATACGAGATATGCCGGATATAGACCTGCCGCATGAATGGGTCGGACTTCGCCATCATCCTGAGAAGTCCGACGATGACGATCCAAACGGCGACTCCAAAGAGCGCGGAATAGACGGTCAGCACAACGAAGATCAGGATGACCGCGGCCAGACCGGTGAGCAGCACTAGTTCGCGGTCGGCGCCCATCAGGAGGTTCGGACGCGAGAGTGCACGGTGAATGCGGTTGCGCTGCAGGCCAGATACGGGCTCAGTCATGAGTCCTCTCCCCGTCCAAGCGTTGTCCGTTCGATGTTAGCTGCGCGTCCGGCAATCCGATCGAGGCACCGGTCGCGCCGAACAGGCCGACGATGTTGGTGGCGCCGAGCAGGATGCCGGCGACGAGGACGACATAGACCAAGCGCCGCGCGAAATCGTTGAGCTCGCCGCCGAAGATCAGCATTCCGCCAGCGATGGCCACGGCGGCCAGTGCAATGGCGCCGGCGACCGGACCGGTGATCGATTCCTGGATTTGCTGCAACGGACCTTCCCAGGGCAGGCTGCCGCCAGAACTGGCGAACGCTGGGGTGACGCTAGCAAGAGCGAAGGATGCGGCAAGCAGCGCAACGATGAAACTCAAGTTCTTACACGACATGATGTGCTTCTTCCTGTTCTTCGCTAAGTTGGTCGGATTCAATTTCATATCGGCCGTTGACGAAGCGCTCGACCTGGATGACGTCGCGAACGCGCCGCCCGCGCGCTGTCCGTTCGATGGAGATAACGAGATCGACGGCTTCGCCGATCACCTCGTTCATGGGCTGCTGGCTTGCTTCCGCCGTGAGCTGCTCAAGACGACGCAGCGCCGACAGGGCGGTGTTCGAGTGAATGGTTGCCACTCCACCCGGGTGACCGGTGTTCCATGCCTTGAGCAAGGTGAGAGCGGCACCGTCGCGGACTTCGCCGACAACAATCCGATCGGGACGCAGGCGCATGGTGCTCTTCAAGAGCCGTGCCATGTCGACAGTGTCACTGGTATGAAGAAGAACGGCGTTCTCCGCCGTACATTGGATCTCGGCCGTATCCTCCAGAATGACGAGCCGATCCTCTGGTGCGCATTTCACGATCTCGTCGATCACCGCATTCGCGAGCGTTGTCTTGCCAGACCCGGTACCACCCGAAATGATGATGTTCAGCCTGGAGGAGATCGCGCTTCGAATCGTGAAGGCCTGGTCCTGTGTCATAACGCCGGAGCACACATAATCGTTGAGCGGGATTAGACGCGAAGCGCGTCGGCGAATCGTGAAGGCAGGCTTGGCGACCACCGGCGGCAGCAGACCTTCGAACCGGTGACCGCCTATCGGTAGCTCTCCGGAGATGATGGGTTGCTCGGCGTCGACTTCGGACTGGAGAGCATGGGCAACCGTGCCGATCACCATTTCGGCGGCGGCCGACGACATCTCGCCGGCCGGAGCGATACCGTGCCCAAGCCGTTCGATGTAGAGCTTTCCGTCCGGATTGAGCATTATCTCGACGACGGTCGGATCATCTAGCGCGACGCAGAGCTGATCGCCGAGGGCTTCTTGAAGTTTGCGGACAAGCCGGGGGTGAGAGCGAAGCTGGTTCACCGATTTCTCCTTACACTGCATGGTTGCTAGGGGTGAATTCCGACTGGTAGTTGGAAGGGCGGAGCTTCTGAAACATCTCCTCATTGGCAGGTAAGATGCCGGCTACCGCCATGGTACCACCGATCTTCCTGGGTCGGCCGAGGCGCTGGAGCGGCCAATCGACACGAGCGAGGATCCGCTCGAAGCGGACGTCGGTCACCGTGACGATTTCCGAGAAGTTGTTCGCCATGCACCATTCGATGATTCCCGCGAACATGGTCAGCGTTGCTTCATGCACTGAACCCGTTTCCCTTCCCTCCTTAAGTGCGGTGTCGACGCAAAAGCGCGAGCTTTCGATCATTGCGCGGTGGGCATTTAGCCGGCCATTCGGGAGAAGCGAGGAAAAGACCTCGGTCACCATGGTCGGACCGAGGGCCGGGAGCAGCCTTGCACATCCGGCCACTTGGCCACAGGCGGAGATTGCGAGGACGTAGGTTGGCCCATGAGCGTCAAAGTCATCGGACTCGCATTCCGCGGTTACCTTGACGTCCCAACCCAGGCGACCGGAGAACACGCGGGCACGGAGTTTGTGATGCATGTGGAGGAGATGCGTCTCCTGGATCGTCCGGGGCGTCGAGAACGCGACAACTCGCATGAACTTCTCCGTCGTTGTTTCTTCCGCGGAGAAATCAGCACAGATTGGAATCGTGTGGCAGTTGTAGAATCCTACAAATTGGTAGCGGCCTGGGTCGGGTGACTTGGGAAAGATGCTGAAAGATCAATATTTCAACAGCGTTTCCGTTGAATGTGGTACCAGAGCCTGCCCGCAAATTTCGAGCCATGCGATTTGTGGCGGATTTCGCATGGGCGCGAACTGATGGCGGCCACGGTGGTCGTTCGGGCCATGCTGGGGGTGAGCAATGCAAAGGTTGCTGTTGATCGACCTCGCACCTCAAGTGTGAGTCCAAGCTGCAACAGTTTTCGACAATTGACCGCTTGGCCCAGCCGGCGCTGGATCCCTTTCCTCCGTTCGAGTTATTTCGATAGGGCAGGATGATTTGAGCGGACATGGTGGCCGTCTCATCCGAAGGACACGTCATGACGGCGCAGATTGTCGCGGCATGGGCCGCACGGAACGGTTTCGATTTGCTCGATGCATGGAGGTATCGTCGCAGTGACGATGCACGCACAATCACCATCGAGATCAAGAGGCTCTCGGTGGTGTTGATCGATGAGAGAACAGGTTCGCGCCCGCGGATCGTTTCCGCATTGTTCAAGGATCTGGTGTTCGGGAATCCGAGCAGCAAACTCGACCGGCTCCTGCTTGATCGTTGACAAGCGGGTGGCCGGGATTTCCATCTCTGTAATTGTTACGCTATTCGACCATGCGCAGCTGTGGACACTCCGAGATTACATTGAATCTCTAGGTGGTAGCTTGAAAATCATCGCCGATGTCGCCGGCAAGAAGGTCGACCTTTCCAGCATCGCTGAAAAGTCACCACACCGCTCAAAAAGGGCATAATTCTGAGTTCGGGCGGCCACTAGATTACCAACCTAGCCGCCCGTCCGTTCTTTTGCTCCGCATTGTTATAGTAACTCGCCGCCTGCGCCACGGACTTGTGTAGGGATTGCTGCATGGCTTCCTGCAAAGGAACGCCGCGATTGGCGGCTTCCGTCAGATATCCGGAGCGCAGTCCATGCGCCGAAAACAGCTCCGGATCCAAACCGGCCTGGCTGCAGCGTGTCTTCAGGATCAGATTGACCGACTGTGGCGTCAGCGCCCGCCGATCGATATTGCCCCATTGGTCGATGCGCCGGAACACCGGTCCCGCGTCGACCTTGGCCTCCATCAGCCATTGCTTGAGCGCTTCGACCGGCCGGCCGATCAAAACGACGTGCGCGCGGTCGTCGGCCGCTGTCGTCTTGGTGCGGCCGAGAGTGATGGTGAGACACGGCAGGAGAGGGGAGGCGGGATTTCGGGGATCGGCATGCACCGGCTCCTCGTCGACCAGATCCTCTACTCGCAGGTCAGCGACTTCGGAGCGCCGGCGGCCGCCGGAGGCAAAGGCGGTCAGCAACAGGGCGCGGTCGCGAAGATCGACGAGGCGGTCGCCAGCACAAGCGGCCAGCAGCTTTGCCAACACATCGCCGGTGACGGCTCGTCTGCTCTTGCGGCGGCGTTGTCGCGGCGTGGCGCGCACAGCAAGGCGCAATGCGGATTTCAGGGAAGGCGCGGCAAATGATCCCGTCAGGCCGCGCCAGCGCGTCAGGATCGACCAGGAGGTCAGGCGCCGGCGCACTGTGTCTGGCGCATGCGGGCCATCGACACGCAGCAGACCCTTGGCGCGCAATCCCATTTCGACGTCGGCCGGCATGCCGTGCGAAGAATCCTCGGCACGCTCGGCGGGATCCCAGAGATGATGGGCGACGAATTTGAGAAGCAGGCTTTCCGGCGCCGGCCAGGGGAGGGAAGCGCCGGTGGCAAGCTCGCACCAGGCTTCGAGATAGCCGAGATCGGAGGCGAGTGCGCGAAGCGTATTGGCGCCCATGCCTTCCTTGGCGAGATGCTTAAGGGTGGCGACGTCGTCATCGGTCAGCAGCGCCGCCAGCTGATCGCGGCGGGCGAAGGGCAGGATAGCATCAAGGGCGTCCAGCTCCTCGGCGCAGAGCAGCACTGGATCAGCGGGGGAGGGCCGGACGACAGCTTTGCTTGTCATTGAGTAGCCGATGCGGGATGGCACTTTACGTCCGTCCGCCCGAAATCATTCCCCTTGAAGAGGAGAGGGGCCTTTGCGATCGCGGCAACGGCGTACGAATAGCAGTCGCCTATGTTAAGGCTGGCCGGATGGCGACCTTTGCCAAACAGGTCGAAGGCCTTCTCGGCAACATAATGATGCCGCTCGCCAAAGGCCACCGCAATCACATTTGGCAAAGCGACGAGCTGTGAAATGATGATTGCAGCGTTAGGAAAGTTCTTGCCGGTGAGCACCATTCGTGCCTCAAGCAAGGTCGGCCAGCCAATGACGACATCCTCGCGGGAGACGAGCGCATGAAACCGTTCAGCTTCGGGCTCTCCCAGTGATGTAGCCACAATTACCGACGTATCGACAGCGATCACTTCGGCAAACCGTTTTCGTCGTAGAGATCACCGTGGGCGTAGGTGGTGCCGGCCGGCACGGACCGTCGGCCCTCCGCCATCAACTCCCAAAGCGTGTCGGCTGGCGTCTGTGTCGGTTTTTGCCGCAGTTCTTGGTCGTAATGCTCGAGCGCAATTTCGACGAGCTTGTTGATTGGTTGGCCGGTGCGTCTGGCCAGGGCGTGCGCCAGATCGCGTGCCTTGCTGCTGCGGATGGAAAGCCGCGGTGCGGGCATTTTGAGCACTCCTGGCGCGGATATCATGGCCCCGCAAAGATAGTGCTTTGCTGGGAAGATAGCAAGCGAACGCCTTCAGATGGCTCACTATCGATACTTGGTAAGTCTGGCTTGAGCGGCGTTGGGGCCGGATCGCCACGCACGGTCAGATAAAGCTGGAACTGATCGAGAAGGATGTCGATCCCTCGAAGCGCATCGATGCGCTGGCACCTCAGAAAACCAGACGCGGCTATCAGCCGAAATAACCCCCCGGCGGGACAGGCCTCTTTGACGTTCGACGGCAGAACGATGCCCCCGGTGGCAAGACCGGGGGAGATTTGCGGTGTCAGTCCCAAGGGATGACGGCCATCAGCTCGTCGCCATCCTGTCCGGGATAGCGGCCGAGGTTGGCGTTGAGCCTGCCGTAGCCGGTGTTGACGGAGAGGGTCAAATAGTCTCCGCCATTCTGGTTCTGCTTCTTCCAGATGCCGCCGATTTCGACGCGGCGTCCGCAAGGTGTCTTGACGAAGAGGCGATAGACCGGAGCCTTGGCGTTGGGGCTATCGAATTCCTCCCCGAAAATGTCGAAGTCGTAGGCGAGGGATGCGACATTGCCGGTGAGCGTGTTGTCCTCGTTGACGCGGATGAAGTTGACGAGATCGGTCATGGCAGTGTCTCCTTGGTTTGCGTTGCCGATGGTCACGATCAAGCGGCCGGAAGACAGTCAGCGCAAATGCCAGGGCATTTGCCGCGGGGACTGCACCCGAGGGGCAAAGCGCATGCGGAGCGGCGCCGGCTGGGAGGAATTTGTTTCGCGAGGAATGACGTCAGTCAGGGGAAATTCGTCAATGCGGCGGTTGCTGTCCGACTGGCCGGTCGCAATGAGCCATCAACTTGAGGCAACGCAATCCAGGAAGATACGTCCGGCGCTCAGGTTTCGTCTCATCTGCCTTCCATGAAGACAACGCGCCGCCGGCGCGATCGAACAACAGCCATGCCACGGATGGGTAGGGAAATTACGAAACAGCAGCGCTAAGGTTTCGGTCCACAGCCCGAAGGTGATCACCTGGGCGTGCCTACATGCTGGTATCGGCGGCATATGGAGGAAGCAGAAGCGGCAACGGCGCTGTTTGAGAAGCCGTCACTTGATAACCAAGCCGCCCGGCATTGCACCGAACGGTATGCTTCCGACGGGGATGTCTTAGTCCTGTCTGTCGTGCTCCGGGTGCGATCGGACCGATCTGGCCGAAAAGCCGGGGGCATCGCCTGCCTTCGACCTTGCGTTTCATTGCGGGCGGGCAGGGGTGCACGAGGGGAAGGGCCGAAGGGGGTTCCCCTCGCCCCAATGATGATCAAGCAGCTGCTCGCAGATCGAAATTCGCGTGGATCACCTCGTAGGGAATATGAATTTTCCCATCGTCGGTCTGTTCGATTATACCCCAATCAGACAAGGCTGACACATCGTCATGCACCCGCTTGATGTCCCGTTCGAGAGAGCGGGCAAGGCCGCGAATGCTCGACGGGCCGATCTTTTGAAGATGTTCGATCAATTCCCATCGTTTGGGTGTGATGACCGAAAAGAGCTGGGCGGGTGAGGAAAAAGTGAAGACGGCGACGGGATCAGAGGGCTTTCCCGACCGCATCGCGCTAGCCGCCCGGTCAAAGGCTTCATCAAGAGCTGCTTCGCTATCAGCTCGGATTTGGATCAAGGCTTCTTTCATGGCTTCTGCCTCCTCTTGATGATCTCCTTCCGAAAATCGGACAGGAGGGCATCGGTCGTCGTGAAGTGGTAAGGCTGCTCGTCACCGTCCAGATGGCAATGATCACCCTTACCCCGCTCATTGTCGAAACCGACGATGCGGCGACCATCCTTGCCGTAGAACAGTCGATACTTGAACAGATGCCAGCTTCCGGCAACAGGTTCAGGCACTTTCCAGATAACGATCTCGACAATCGCGCCGTCTGGCAAAACCGTTTTGGAACGTTCGATCAAGGTCGCTGCAATCGTGTTGTCATTTATGCCATCGGTTAAAACCGTTGTCAAGAATGACAACGGGCAAGATATGGAGAAGGCAAGCCGGTCGCAGCGGAGAGACGCTGCGACCGGCGACGGCTGATTACTCAGCCGCCTCGGGACGTTGATCATGTCCGTTGCATGCTAGTCGCTGTACTCATCTGCCTCGGCAGCCAGCAAACCACCCTTGCCTTCGTCCGCCTTGGAAACGGCGGGGCGGATGAGGGAGGGGAGCAAAGCCGCGCCGATGGCCCGGGCCTCGGCATAGGCTGCGGCTTCAGCGTTATGAGACGGCGGCGAAGGAAACCTTCACGCCACCTCGTAATCAAGCCGCCTTCGATGGCTCGTCCGACGACGCGAGCGACACGGAGAGTTTCACGCCGAGCGCTCTGGCGGCACCGATCAGCGTCGAAAGCTTCGGATCGCCTGCTCGCTCGGGGCTTTATAGAGCGCTTCCTGCGTTACACCTGCTTCCTTGGCAACAGCACTCATGCCGATAGAACGAGCAACATCGCCAAGCGCATGAGCGATCAGGGAGGGGTCGCCATCCTCAAAAGCCGCTTCGATATAAGCGAAGCGCTCCTCCGGCGTTTTCAGGTAATCCAGAACATCAAAGCGGGTCGTTTCTAGCACCATGTCAGATCTCCTTCGCCATTTTCTTCGCTTGGGCGATATCGCGCGTCTGCGAGGACTTGTCGCCGCCACATAAACGAATGACCAAGGTGCGGCCCGTATAGGTCAAATACAAACGATATCACGGCTTAGATTGATCGAACTGCCTGCGAAGGACCTGCCATTCCTCCCAGACATGGGAAAAATCAACATCCTTGTAGCCACGCCTCTCTTCTACAGCTTCCGCGGCGCTCGTCGGCACAGCAATGGCGGCAGCGCATAAATCTTGATCGCTATTGCCCCTTACCAGACCCGTTCGTGCAGCACCGTGTCGAAAGCCACGTCTAGCGACAAGAAGGTGCAGTGTTCCAGCCGTGTCTGGGCGGCGAGAATGCGATCCCAGGGATCGCGGTGATCCCAGTCGAAGCTTGCCGCCAGCTCGGCATGCAGATCGCTGATGGCCAGCGTCTGCAAACCGCTGGCGATGACTGCGGCGCGCAATTCCTGCGGCTTCAGGTCGAGTTTCCTCAGGCGCATCTTGTTGTCGAGCTCGTAGAAGGAGACGGCGCTGACGAGGATGGTATTGGCCTTGTCCTCGATTAGTGCCCGGGCCGTGCCGGACAGCCGGTCGCTGCCGATCGTCCACCAGTAGACGGCGTGGCTGTCGAGCAGCACCTTCACGGCTTGGGCTCGCGCTCGGCCGCTCCGCCCTGCCAGACGCCGACATCGTCGTTGAAGTCGCCGGCATCGATCACCGCCTGCTCAGTGTCGACATCGTCGAACAGGTTGTCCGGCAGGCCACGCTGGCGCAACAGGCCGAACGGGCGTTTGCCACCGTCGGCCGGGCCGATACGCGCGTAGACTTCGTTGCCGCGCATGATAACAATTTCCTCACCCTGGTTGGCTCGTTCGAGCACCTCGGCGAAATTCTTGCGTGCATCGCTGATCTTGTAGCTGGTCTGGGGCATTGTGCGCTCCGATAGTGGCTTTTGGCGCTACTGTAGCAGCGTGAATGCTCGCGTACAAGGCGTTTGTACTTATCACTATCGATACTTGCATCCTATCAATAGTGATAGGCACTGAAAAACACCGTCCGAGCAACGGAAGCAAACGTCAGCCTCAATTCAACAAGACAAAAGAACAGCGTTAATTCATATGGTTAACAAAGGAAAAATCTGCTCAATGATCGGAGTGGATTGGGTAAGTGGGGCAGATTCGATGGCCGCGCCCTCTTGGCAGGCAGCGATGCTTCGGCGCTGTTCTATCACAGTCTGTAGCAGCGGATAAGACTTGGGCAAGGTCAAGGGTGTGGAATGGTCCGGGCGGGGGAGGTCGCCGCGCACCTGGCGATGCGGTCTGGAAGCTGATTGTGGATGAAGAACCCATCAGGGCTTGGCAGTGATGAGCCCCGCCAGCGATGGGACGATTTTTCCGCGGACGCCAAGCCGATCGCCGAGATAGTGATAGAAAGACAGACCAAGCTTTTGGCACGTCTTCATCAGGCCGAGCATGGTGTCACGGGCAACACGGCCGTCGCGGCTCATCGTGCCGCCGGAGACCTTTCGCTTGATGACGAAGCTGCGCAGGTCGTTTTCCGACGCATTGGTGTTGAGCGGGATTTCCGGTCGCTCGAGCACGCGCAGCAGTTCGGCCTTGCGGCGGTGCAGTCGGACCAGCAAGGCGTCGAGTGCTTCAAAGCCGGTGTGCAGCGTAAAGATCCGGTCGAACCGTCGTCGGAAGGCCGGGACTGCCTGTGGTGAGGGATGCTGTTTCCAGGCCTTCAGCGCCTTGTAGAAGCGCCAGACGAGATCGCGAACCAGTGCAACCGATCGCACCTCCTTCGCTTTCGCCGGCATCAACTTTTGCAGAAGACGCTCGCAATGGACCCAACACAGGGCATGATTGCCAATCCGGAACTGGCCGGCATCGTCGGAGATGATCACCATGTCGCCGACAAGGCCATGATAACGGATACAGCCCCAAAGCCCGGCTTCGGTCAGCAAGCCAATCCCCTGCCTGTCGAATATCTCGACACCCTTGCTGGCCAGATGCTCCAAAAACGGTACTTCGTTACAGAAGCGTTGCGGCTCGAATGAGTGCAGTCTGGCAGCAAGATCTGGATCGGCACGACGGCCTTCCAGATAATCAAACGCGGCATCGCTGAGAACGTAATCCCGATAATTGCCGCGCAGCAAGGACAGGAAGTTCAGCCGCGATTTCGACTTGGTGGTGCGGAAGACCGTAAAGTGCTCACCGCCGATCTGGGTGGTATAAAAATTGGAATGAGCATGGCGGGCGCCGGTGTCGTCGACTGTGATGTAGGAGGACGACACCAGGCCGGCATGAAGTACTGCCGCATCCTCCGCGACAAATCCGTCCAGTCCCTTGGTCAAGAGACGCACCAGCTGGCGCTTGGAAATGTCGATGCCGATATCGTTCAGCAATGTCGTCAGTCGTCCGGTCGTCACTTGGCCTTGAGCGTGCAGCATCAGGCAAAGGCGCCTTAAGTGCACGCCGAAGCCACCCATAATCCCGGCGGGAAGAGGTGCCAGCACGGTCTTGCCATCGGGCGTGACCCAGCACTCACGTTGGTAGCGCACGAGCTCGGCCCTGACGACCAAATCGCGTACGACAAAGCTCCTGTACCCCTTGAAGCGTGAGCCGACGGGAACATTGGCGCGTAGGATCTCTTCCCGGCTCACTCGCTCCATATCCAGCTTCGGGCCGCGCGGCTTTTTCTTGGCCGCCTGTTTGTCGCCAGATTTGATATCGGTCGCCTTGTCCATGCCGGACGGGCGAAACGGCGGCCGCGGCGGCAGGCTTGTCAGCCGGGCAATCTCATCGCGCAGCAATTGGTTCTCGACCTTGAGGCGGGTGTTTTCCAGCCGAAGCTCTGCATTTTCCTCGCGGAGCGCCGCATTCTCAGCTTCCAGCTTTCCGAGGCGAACTTCAGCTTGCCCTGCCCTTTCCAGCAGCCCTGTCACCAAACTGCGCAACGCCTTTAGCGACAACGTATCGGCATGCTCAGGTGCGGGGAGCCGTCTCTTTGCCATATCGAGACGGAATCTGATTTGCTTCGCCTGCGGAATCCCCAGGCAAATGATCAACTCACCAAACGGGCACTTGTGCACAGATTTTCAAGAAGACCGCCACAGCAGCCCTCGCCATCGAATCTGCCCAATTACTGTATCCGGTAAGTGGGGCAGATTGGAGGAAAGCGCCAAATCGCAGGGCAACTGCCGCCGCTGCGGCTTTCGATATTGAATTGAATTTCACCGTCGGATCTAATCTGCGGTGCCCGAACGTAGGAGAGACCATTGTACTCGGCACATCTTGAAGACCTACGGCGGATATTGATCTTTAGGAACGGTGGAACAGGTAAAACATGGCTTGCTTGTGAAGTCGGCGCCATCATCAAACGTCCTATTGTTCATCTCGACGACTTGCGTTGGGTTCCCGGTTAGTATGGTGTCGCAAGAGACAACCAACTCGTCCTCAGCGAGGTTGTCGACGCCGGACGAGCTGAGACCTGGTTGATGGAAGGCGTATACGGCTGGCTGGCGAACGCCGTGTTGTCACGGGTAAGCGACAGGGCCTCGTAACGCTCACCAATCAACCGCTGGTGAAAAGCAGCAGAATGCAGGCTAGCCCGACAAGAGCGTTGCCGAATGCCAGACGTCAAGCCATGATGTTGATAATCAAAAATTGAGTCAAAGCAGGCCTTATTGCGGGCAGTCGCAAATAGCGCTTCCGCGGTGACGTCTTTCCTCGAGGAAATGGCGAGGGAAGCGAGGAGCGGCGTCCCAAGCCTGCAACTATTGCTATAAGATGATCGATAGTCGATTCGTGCCCTTTCAGGATCCCACAAATTGCAAACATTTTCTTCACATCACTTTGCCTTGCTCAGGGAATGGCAGGGTCGGAAATATGACCGGGACAACCCTGATCATCAGCGGGTTTATCAAGAGCTGAAAACCGCATACGACCTTACCAAGCAGTGGGCTGATGGTCTTCTTGCCGCCCTTTTTCCATCGGGAACCGTCACCTGCCGGCGGCGGCCGACCAATCAGGGAAACAATTTCGAACGGTACAATTGGGCCCGGATATATCCGACGAAAAATGCGCCTGAACGGCTGGCCTACACGGTCGGAATCGAGGCCGAAGGTTGCTTCGTGGTCAAGATCGACACTGTCCATCTCAGCGATAATGACCCAATTCGTAGAAAATATGCGGAGATGCGCGGCCCGTATGGCAACTCTTCCCACATAGTGGCGATGTTGTCGGCGGCAGATGGAGTGGACAGGCCTATCGACGATCTTGTCGCCTGGAGCGTCGGAGAGATCAACACGTTTTCTCCGGGTTACGATGAATTGGCTAAAGCGCTGGGCCTTGGATCCCTCGACGATAAGGAAATCCTTCGCCGGTTCGACGGAAAGGCCGCCTTCAAAAGTGCCCGCGCATCCTGGACGACACAGGAGACCGAACTCTTTTGCCGCCTGGCGCGGCTGGTGCATGAGCGCGACCTTGATTGGTGGCATATCGACACGGACATCGAGGTCCGGTTCGGCCGCAAAGAGCCAGGCAGCGAGCGCGCCATTGGCGTTCTCGGAACTGTTCACGGACGCGCGTCTCGGACATTAAGCCTCAGGCACGACCTAGGAGACCTGTCGAAGTTCACGCGGCAACCGGTGACGGCAGATCTCGTAACGCAGCTTGAGGCTGCCCTTTCGTCGAGCAGCGCCGTGCTCCTCGATTGGGCAGCCCCCAGCCAGGACCGCCCCGGCTATTGGCCCGATGAAGCGTCGTTTGAGAAGGCCGAGGGCGACGTCGAGAGTGCGGGCGATGACATACGGCCCTCCGCTAAGGTAAGCTCGCCATCTCCACGGAACATCATCTACTACGGCCCGCCAGGGACCGGAAAGACCTTCGCAGTTCGCCGTCTGATCGAGGCCGACTATCAGGACACGACGGCGACACACGACGCCGACGAATGGCGCAGAAACTTTATTGCGGAGAAATTCAGCGAGCTCCGGTGGTGGGAAGCGATTGCTGCGGCGCTCTACGACCTGGGTAAACCTTCGAAGGTGACCGAAATCCGGGACCACCAAATCATTCGAACGGTGGAGGCCGCGAACAACAACAACCATGTGCCGTCGACGATCTACCGTGTGCTTGCATCGCATGCGATTGCTGCGGCGCAGGGCGGGGCGCACGCGCCGATCATTTTCGAGAAAAGCGAAAACGCGCTTTGGAGTCTTGCGGGCGAATGGAACGACGCCTGCGGCGAGATCATCAAGCTCGTCGACGAGCTCCGCCGCGGTCCTCCTGCAGGCAGTGTTATCAAGCGATATGAGTTCGTCACCTTTCATCAGTCGTATGGTTACGAGGAATTCGTCGAGGGGCTGCGACCGCTCCTCGACGGGGAAGGCGAGGGGAGTGGCATCGCCTACAGGATCCGCCCGGGCGTCTTCCGCGTGCTTTGCGAGGCAGCCAAAGCCGCACCGGATCACCGTTTCGCGATCGTCATCGATGAGATCAATCGTGGCAATATCAGCAAGATCTTCGGAGAACTGATCACTCTGATCGAGGTAGACAAGCGCCGGGGCATGAAGCAGGAGATCACCGTGACTCTTCCGTATTCCGGCGACAAATTTTCTGTCCCGGCAAACGTTGACATCATTGGCACGATGAATACAGCTGACAGGTCGCTCGCCCTCCTCGATACAGCGCTGCGCCGCCGGTTCGATTTCAAGCCGGTCTATCCAGACAGCCGCGACGAAGCGGGCGCCCCGCTACAGGGTCTGCGAGTGCAAACGGAGGAAACAACGATCGATATTCCGAAGATGCTTTCAGCCATCAACGAGCGGATCGAAGCCCTCTATGATCGTGACCATACGATCGGCCACGCCTACTTCGCGCGTTTGAAGGAAAGCCCAGATGGGCTTGAGCGGTTTGAGACACTCTCGGCGATTTTCCGGGCGAATATCGTACCGCTGCTAGAGGAATATTTCTTCGAGGACTGGCAGAAGATCAGGCTCGTGCTCGGCGACAACCAGAAAGAGCCGCTGGCACAGTTCGTCGCTGAGGTCGGTGATGCGCAAGGGGAATACCAGAGGCTATTCGGCGCGAATTCATCGATAGATTCCTTTGCCGCCAAGCCCAGGTTCGCTCTTCAGCCCGGTGCGTTCTCGATGCCATCGGCTTATGTCGGCATATACAAGATCTTCCGCTAATGGCCTATCCGATCCCCGGTCGCACGCTCACGATCCACGAATTCGACATCCTGGTCGCAGAGGGCTCGGCGGGGACAGGCGAGAACGCAGCGGCGGTTGTTCCAAACCATGTTTTCGAATGGCTGCAAGAACAATGCCTGGCCCAGACGGAGGGTAAGGGAGCAAGGTGGGCGCGGCTGGCGCAGCGCGGCGGCCGGCTAGTCGTGCAGGTCACAAACTATGTTGGCGTGATCCGCGCGCCGGGTGGCGTGCAGATCGAGGTCTTGCCGAAAGTCGGCCGCGCTGGTGGTACCCACGAAAATTGGGCACGGCGCCTGCTTATCCGCATGCTCTCCTGCCTCGGTCCGTTTCGGCATATCAGGACCGCCCGCGCCGAGCTTGCTGCGGCCAGGATGTCGCTGCTCGAGGTTTTCGTGGCTGAATTCCTCGATGCGGTCTCCGCCGTTATCAAACGCGGACTCAGGGGGGCTTATGTAACACGGCAGGGCAATCTGCCGTTTCTGCGGGGCAAGCTCATGATGTCTGATCACCTCCGACACAACCTTGTTCGTGCTGACGCTTTTTTCACAGAACACGACGACTTCTCAACCGATCGCCCGGAAAACCGGCTCATCCACGCAGCGTTAAATGAAGTGATCGTTCAGTCGGTTTCGCTTGAAAATCAGCGACGGGCGCGGGAACTGCGCTTCGTCTTTTCCGATGTCCCTCCAACCGACGACGTCACCGGGGATCTCAGGAAGCTGCAGCCGGACCGGAGCATGATCCACTATGGCGAGGCACTTGCCTGGGCCGAGCTGATCCTGACCGGCTTCTCTCCTTTGACGGGCGTCGGCAACAGGTCAGCGTCGTCACTGCTCTTTCCCATGGAAACGCTTTTTGAGGCCTACGTCGCCAAACACCTCGAACATGCGATCGATCCCGCCTTGCGGCTGAAGGTTCAACCGGCGACCCATTATCTCGTCGAGTACGAGGCGGAGCAATGGTTCCGGCTGGAGCCCGATCTTGTCGTCCGGAAGGACGGCCGAAACATCGTGGTGCTTGACACCAAATGGAAGCTGCTCGACGTTATCGAAACAATGCGGAAAGATAGGTACAATCTTTCGCAAGGCGATTTCTACCAGCTCCACGCTTATGGTCACACCTACCTGGAAGGGGAGGGCGACGTGGTGCTCGTCTATCCAAAGACAGAGGCGTTCCCTCGCCCGCTCGAGCCGTTCATCTTCCCGAGCGCACAAAACCTTCGGCTTTGGGTATTGCCGTTCTGCCTCGACACCGGGACACTGGTATGTCCTGCTAACCAGCCTGATAGATCTTCCTTTCCGATGATCCTGCGAGTACACCGCGACGCTGCCTCTATTTCAGGAGCAAGATAGAGCTGTGCCCGCCGTTGTTTAGCAATCAAAAGCGAGAAATTAACCCGTATATTGCTATGGGCACGTCCGCCGAACGATGATTAGGTTAAAATCCCTCATCGTCGCCTCGCTCTGGAAAGATGCCGATTGTGCATCGGTGGTTGTGCAGTGCTGCCTTCCAGTCGTTCAAGCGCACGAGAAATTGTGAGATGTCTTCGGCGAACTCGGTCTCCTGTACATGCAGAAATCCCCGAAAACACATCCCTGCGACCCAGAGCATTCCCATGAAGAAATAGCGGAAATCGTTTGGATCATCCATCGTTTGGAAGCTGCTATATTTGATCGACCCGTCCGGCAGCTTATTTATCCGGTTAGCCAGGGCAACCGGATCCGCATGTGCGTGGCTACTGTGATCCGATCGAACTTGCCTGATCGCCAGAAAGATTGGCGGAAATGTATCGCCGGCTTTGATGCGTTTGCCGAGGAGTTTCACGGCATCGTCGCGGGCGCGGCGGCTCGTTAGATAGTCATTTTCCGAAAGCATCCCGCGAGACATCAGCAGCGAAAATAAGGCAGCATCGGTCGCAAGTCTCGTGGCCGCAAAGGCATCGCCAATGTGGTGGCGCAACATGCTATTGCAAGATTTGATCAGCTGTGTCCTGACCAAGGAGCACAATGCATAGTGCTTCGACTCTCCCGGCAGAAGCTTGTCGCTTCTATTCAAAAAGTCGAGGATCAGTTGGTCGATGCGATCGAAGAAGCCGAGTTCGTCCGTCAGGAGCGAACTGGACTCTTTAACGTTGGTCGCCTCGTCAAGGCGATATTCAAGCAATCTTGTACCGTTCACCATGTGCGCGAACTGATCACTTCAATATTATTGCCGACAGGCGTCCGAGGTAGGCCACTGCTCCTTCCGACCAATAACGGAGCACCATCCCGATGACCTGCCGCCACCAGAGCCATTTCGTGCGATTGACGCCATAGCGGGGAATCCAGATCTCGGCGGCCACCTCATCCAGGTTCTCAAGGAAGTCGGCCGCTATCGAAGCCGGCAGAAGCCTCGTTATGAGATGGCCACCTCTTCGATTTATATGGGGGAGCGGCCGATAGTTACCCTCAACTGCGATGATCGCACTTTCCAGCTTCTGCATCTGCCGGAGGAGAAGGGCCCGGGGCGGGCTCGGCTTCATGTTCCGCAGCTGACGTCCCACAGCGCGTCGCGCCCTATCATAGACAACCCGGCGTGTTGCGGGGGATGATTCCGCAAGCCCATCAACCGCCCTTCGAATTACACTCCCGAAATCCGCCACGCTCGTTCCCCTACCAAATAACTTTGCGGATACGCTCGGCCGCTAACATCACAGTGTCAAACCAATAGTAGGCCACCATGCCCCAGCAATTGCGGTGCCATAACCAGCGGGATCTTTCGTAGCCATAACGGGGAACCCAGGTCTCCGTAAATATGGTTTCAAGGTTCGTTAGGAAGTCGCCGGCGAGGCGAGCTGGCAGCAGCACAAAAAAGACATAGGTATGCGGCCGTCGCATCTGCTTCAGCTTGAGTCTCGCCTCCTTCATCTCGGCCGCCTCCCGCTCAAATTTCTCGGCAAGCTTATCCAGACGGGCCGACGTTGCCTTGAACTTTCGGTGTTCCTGGCGTGCATCGGCTAGCAATACTTCTTCGCTTCGCTGATCGCGCCAGAGCAAGCGACGAGAGAGTCTTGTCAGAAACGCTATGCCCAATTGCGGCCTCCGAAGACGATCTTGCCGCCGTAGGCATTCAAGGCTTGCGTCGCGTTCACGGCTTCGTCCAACGCCTGCCGCCCCTCGCCAGTGATGGTGAACAGGCGCCGCGCACGCTTGTCGCTTTCATCCTTCGTTTCGGAAATCATGCCCTTCTTCACCATGCGATCGAGGGCAGTATAAAGCGCAGCGAACGGCGCGACCTTTTCCTGCGTCGCCTCCATTACTCCATAGACCTTTGCGGCAGGAGCCTCCGATCCGGCCTTGATGAGTGCTAAGAGCGTCAGTTCTTCGAATTTTCCGATCACGTTGGTCTTTCCTCGCGAATCGTGACGTATGCATTGCATATAAGAGCAGGTTTGCGCTGCATATGTCAACGACTTCACAGGCGCCCCAAGCCACTTGAGCGTCGATCTTCCGGTTTGGGGGGCGATCCGGGTAGACGCGAGCCCATATAAATACTTCTTCGTTTGCCACGGAACCTCAGACTTATTAACTTCAGATTGAATCAAGAACTGGAAACCTGCCTTTGCCGTCGCGACCTATCATTCCATCACTTGCCAGAGGCGGCGGGGCCGCCACCAGCGGGGGTGTCTATTTCCAGCAGCGGCTCGGCGCGTTGTTCGCAGGCTGGTTGCTGGCGGACATGCAAATTGATCGCAGCTTCAACCTTGGCGAGGCAAAGCCAAAATGGCTGCGCTTTGAAACAGAAGCGCCGGTCGATGATATTTTGGTAGCGACCACGAACGATGGTTTCTTGGCAATCCAGGCGAAGACCACGGTATCGTCTTCGAAGGATATCGCTTCGCCATTTGGAAAGACCGTCGAACAGTTCGTTCGCCAGTGGCTTGTTTGCCGAGATGGGGATGGCAGCCTAGAATGGAACCGGCCGCTGGATTGGACGAAAGATCGGTTGGTCCTGGCGACCGGACCGGAGAGTCCTGCCGCCATCCGGACCCATTTGCCGGCGGCCCTCGCTCTTGCGCGGGGACCCGGCCAGCCCATGTTTTCCAAGAACCAGCGAGATGCATTCGACGATTTTCGACAGTGCGTCCAAACCACCTGGCCACGGCTGACGAGTGAGCCTTTCGATGACCGGATCCTTCGAGAGCTGGCGCAGCTCGTCAGCATCTTCACTTTTGACCCTGCCGCTGTCGCCGCGATGCTTACCTCCGGATCTCAGATTGTTGAGGGGGATGCGGTCGACACGCTACAAACGGCCCTTTCGGACTTCTGCGAAGAGTTGATGGTTCGCCGTGGTGGCGCCGATCTCCCGGCGCTCCGGCAGGCCTTGATGACGCGCAACGTGCCGCTCAAAGCCGCGCCGCGGTTCAGCGCCGACATTGCGGCGCTCCGGCGCCATTCCAGCGATGTCAGCCTGTCGCTATCCCGCTACGAAACAATCCAAAGCGGCGGCGAGATGGTCGGCATTGCGCGCGAGTGTCAGATCGAGGTCGAGCGGGCGGCGATGGATGGTTCACTCCTGATCGTTGGGGAACCTGGGGCCGGGAAAAGCGGCGTCCTCAATGCTCTCGCGACCAAGCTGAAAGACGAGAAGTATGACGTTGTCGTTTTGGCCGTGGACCGCTACTCGGTCGAGAGTCTTGAAGGTCTCTCGAGAGAGCTCAGGTTGGCGCACGGGCTAATAGAGACGCTCGAGGCCTGGGATGGCCAGGAGCCCGCTTTTCTAATCATCGATGCGCTCGACGCTACGCGCGGTGGAAAGGGAGAGGGCGTCTTCCGCTCGCTCATCGAGACCATGGTGCAAAAGAACGGGCGGTGGCGGGTTATCGCCTCGATTCGAACTTTCGACCTGCAGATGGGTCAGCAGCTGCGTGCGCTGTTCAAGGGCACGCCGCCGAACGCGAGCTTGTCGGAACGCGCTTTCGCGGCGGTTCGCCATATCAAAATTCCGCTATGGTCTTCATCTGAATTCGAACGTTTAAGACGGCTGGTCCCGGCACTTGATGACTTCCTCAAGCAGACTTCCGATCACGTGCGGGATCTTGCAACCGTTCCCTTCAACACAAGACTATTGGCCGAGCTGATTGTTGACGGCGTCGTATCGAGTGATGTCGCTAGCGTCATATCGCAGACGGGGCTGCTGAACTTATATTGGAATCATCGCGTCCAGACCCACGGCGTCAGCGCTGAGTCCTGTCTCCGACGCATCCTCGACGCGATGGTCGCTTCAAGAAGCTTGCGGGCGGGCCGGCTCGAGGCCGCGTCTCCCGATCCGGACACGCTCCAACGCTTGATGCGTGACGGCGTACTCATTTCCGTCGAGGGCGACCGCTGGATCCAATTCAGGCACCATCTTTTGTTCGACTATACCGCCAGCCGACTCTTTATTGATCCCTATGAGATCGCCGCTGGCCGCTCGCCGTTCGGCGGCGAGCGTGGCCTTGGCCTGATGCTGTCGCCGGCAATGGCCTTTGCCTTGCACGAGCTCTGGTCGCAGGAGCTCGACCGCGGCAGGTTCTGGCAGGCAGTTATCACTCTTCTCGGCGACGACACGCAGGACACGATAATCCGCAGTATCGCCAGCCGGGTAGCGTCCGAGCTGCCGGAACTCGGCGATGATGTCAAGAGGATCGCCGCCGTTTGTGCTGACGGCGACAAGAAGGCGTTGAAGGCGCTCTCGCATGTGGTCGGGGCACTCGCCGTGCGCGCGGAAGATGGCCTCTCGATTGCGGTTCCCGCATGGGCGACGGCTGTCGCTATACTCGCAAAATCGGCTGAGGTAGCAGAATGGCCGCTTCGGGTATTGATCTATCTCCTCATCAGCAGGCCTGCAGGCCAGGATGACCGGGCGAAGATAGGAAGCGGCTCCAGAGCGCTCCTTCGCTATGGTCTTGGTGTGGCGGAGAACAACGACGTTATAGTCTTGGCAATCGGTGCGGTTGCAGACACCTACGCGACCGATCCGCATAAGAGCCACGCCCTGTTTTCGAAAGTCCTGACGCCTGAACGCCTCGCCCGCTTCGCTTCCAGCGAGGCGCCGGCCGTGGCGCGGAAAATCAATGCCATCGCGCTCTCAGATCCCGAGTTCGCGGCGCAGATATATCGCATTGTCTATAGCTGCGAGATCGCCGAAGATCAGGAAACGGACCTGTCTCGCAGTCAAATCCTCGCGCTTCGCTCCAGTTCGAGACAGGATTTCGAAATGGCGCGCTATTCGTTAGGTGAGCATTTTCCAGAATTTCTGGTGCAGTCGCCGTTATGGGCTGTCAAAGCGTTCGTCAGTGCTGTCAGCGGCTATGTCGACCGCGAGCATCCCGGTTACAAGAACTATCCTGCTCATCCGGTCGAGGTTGCCGGCAAATCCTATGTGCTTCAGGAGGATCATAGCTATATTTGGGCGCACGATCCGGAGGCAAGCTACGGCAGCGACGGTGAGACGCTGGTAGCGAGTTTCCTGAGGCATTTACGTGAGGCGCCGGAGGCCGAAGCGCTGGTCTTGGCCGAAGAGGTCACGAAAACCGGTACGCTTGGCATCTTTTGGTCGAGGCTGTTCATGGCGGCGGCCAGCCGGCATGACGCTTTGACACAGCTATTGTGGCCCTTCGCGATCCTCGAGCCTTTTCTCGTCAGTCCCGACACGCGGAAAGATGCGATCGACCTCGTCCGAAGCGGTCTTGACGGCCGGACCGATCTCGAGCGCGTCGCATTTGAAGAGGCGGCCCTTCATTTCAGCTTCGCTGAATTTGCCGACCCAGCGCGTGCCAGGGCGGACTTCCTAGAGCGGCTGTTTCAGAGCATTGGCGCCGAGCGCTTACTGACGACAGAGGCCAAGGAAATTGCGAATCGGCTTTCCGATGGCACGGACACCACGTCCGACGGCAACCCGAGGATTTTCCGCGTTTCTACCTCCTGGGAAGCCCCGCGGCGATATCATTGGCTGGACGGCTTTGACGAAACCAAGCCCGATAACGCCCGTTTGGCCGAAGCAACCGATGTTGTGAAGAAGCTTTTCGACTTCGACAAGAAGGATAAAGAGAACGGCGAGCCGCCAGCCGCCGATTTCCTAAAAGCCTTGACGAGGTTCGACACAATTATCGTCGGCCTTCCGTCGGCGCATACCGGTTTGCGCGAGCATGCCGAAGCCGTTCTCGCCGAATGTCTCTCCAAGCTCGTCGACCATGGATTTTCACCGCAGGCAGGCGACGAAGACGGAACGCGCGAGATGCTCCGGCTGTTGCAAAAGGCGTCAGCCTACAAGAGTCCCAAGGTCGACGCGGAGACCGAGGCACGGTTCGAGGACTCGAATGGTTGGGGCTCCCCTGCGGGTCGTCTCGAGGCGGCAGAAGCATCCCTCGACTGGCTTCAGCAGCGTCCGGATCTTTATGGCGTGCTTCTGCGCCTGGCGGACGGCTTCATCGGCGACCCGCATCCCGCAGTACGCCTTCAAACGGTTCTTCGCTTGCCGCGACTGCTGCCCCTAAACCCGGGCGCGTTCTGGGAACGGATCGGCCACGTTGCGCGCGCGGAAGAAAATCTTGGTGTCCTGGACTTCGTTGCGTCCAATCTTCTCGGACATCTTGTCTCTCATGACCCGGTCAAGGTCGAGGTTCTGGCGACCGCGATCCTCGCTCGTTTCGACGAGCCCTCCGCGCGGGCTGACCGTGTTCGTGAGCATATCGCGCCCTTGCTTGCGATACTCTGGGTGACCTACCAACGATCAGAGTCGAAGGCGATCATCGACGGCTGGTTGCTGCAACCGCGCTGTCTCAAAGCTAGCGGAAAAGTCCTCGCCACGCTGCGAGGGGCGCTCGTTCATGGTCTCCAAGGCGAGGCTGCGGGCAGTGCGGACATAAGACAGCGCGCCCACGGCATCTTCGTAGAGAGCGTACACGCGGCGAAGGCGGTTCTGGATCCGTACTTCGATGCGATCGATGCGAAATCCGCGGATTCTGACCGTCTTAAAGCCTATGCCGAACTCCTCGACGTTGCTTCCCGGGAGATCTTCTTCTCGGTCAGGTCAAGACGCGACGATGCGATCGTCCTTGGCGAGGGCCAGCGGACTGCGTTCTTCCGGGAGATCGAGCCAATTCTTGTAGTTATCGGCAGTGTCGGCACCCCGCACACGATTTATTACCTTCTTCAGCTGTTGGAGGCATTGATCTCCACCGATACCGCTCGGGTTTTTGACGTGGCAGCAATCGCCATTCTCCAGGGCGGCCGGCGAACGGGCTATCAGAATGAATCGATGGGCGCAGACCTCATGGTGCGAATGGTCGGGCAGTTCCTTGCGGACCATAAGGAGATTTTTGAGGACGACGATCGCCGTGTGGCGCTCATCAAGTGCTTGGAACTCTTTATGGATGCGGGATGGCCTGCGGCCCGCCGACTTCTCTTCAGGCTTCCCGATCTTTTCCAATGAACGATCCGAAGGCACAAAACGATTTCAAGCGCGCCATCCAATTGCTTCTTGCGGAGATGAAGCGATCGGTTGGCCCCGGTAGTCCTGTCGCCTATGCCGGCGAACTCGACGGCGAAGTGCTGGAGCATACGACGCGCAAGTTCTTCATCGACAGATTGCTCCAGGCCCTTGGTTGGGAGCTCGGCCCTGCCGGCGACATGTCGGAAGAAGCCCGGATCAAGGCCGAGACCACCATTTTCATGGACTATGTCGGAGTTTCGGATCACTCCCGTCTACCTCTATTCGTAATCGAAGCGAAGGGCTGGGATAAGCCGTTCATCTCCCCCTCGGATTCAATCAGGACGAGGGAGCAACCAGGCGATCTCATCATCCGGGCGATTGAACATGTCAAAAATGGTGGAGAGAAGGAAAGTTCGCCGGTCATCGGTGCATGGCACGATTATCTTAGCCAAGTGCTCAAATATGTAAAAAGCTTGAAAGATCAGCATGGCCATGATCTAGCGCGCGTCCTTCTGACCAGCGGTCAGTGGATGGTGATTTTTGAACATCCGAGCCGGACCTTTCTTGGGACGAATAATGCGGATCCTTCCGACATTATACTGCTTCGGGAGGCTGACTATGTCGCGCACTCGACGGATATTCTGGATCTTCTGGGGCGGCATAAGATCGCTGCCACCATCCCCTCGACGCTGAGACCGGCGCAATTGGGAACATTCGTAAAGGCTGATGATGTGGCCCGTCTCTTTCACGGCCTTCACGTCAGATATGAGGCTTCCGGAAGTTCACGCTTTGAGCCGCGACCGCGAATCCTCGTCTATCCAGCGATCATCATCGAGCGCAGCGACGGCATTTTGCTTCAGGTTCTTCGAGAAGGGGATGGCATCCCCTTGCCAACCAGCGATGATGGCATCGTGCCCCATCTTTCGGACATTGAACGACATGCCGACGAGCTTCTTCTCCTTTGCCGTCGGCAGTTAGACATGACGCTGTCCGTGTCGGCTCTCGAGCAGTTCCCCGGATTTCCGCCAAAAGGAAGGCGGGCACGGCTGGCGCCGACGGTTCCGCTTCTCCTGGATGATCAGGCAGAGACACCCAATGAATGGATGCTTCTGACGGGGCAATTCAAGCACTATCTTCGTCCGATCCCTGTGAAATCCCCCTGTGCCTATCATAGTTTCGCTGGTTGTTTGTCTGTTGGGCAGCAGAGCAGCTACGGCGCAATCAGCATCCGGAGAGTGAGCAATCCACGGGTTTTCTTCGTCGATACGCAGGACCATCATTGCGCCCATTTGGCGATGAGGGATCGGAAAGACGAAAGATGCCGGATCATGGCAATCGATGAGATGACCTGTTGCCAAGCCTGCATCTATATGGACAGCTGCTGGACGCCAGGAGAGCTAGCCACGCTTCCATGTGGTCTTTGAGAAAGTTGACGCTGAGAGTTGAGCCACGGTAAGCTACACTGGGATGTTTAATAGGTCGCTTTCATAGTAATCGAGCAATGGCGCCAGTTTGAACGCCAGCGGCAGCGAGAACTTTGGTTTTCTCTGATTTTTCTTTCTTTTTCCTACTGGTTTTAGAATGTGCCTTCTGTCAGGCAAAGGTTACAAATGGGATGAGCAAAAACGTCACAAAGAACTGCCATTGGGTTCCTCAATCCTATCTCCGTTACTTTGCAACTCCACCGGAAAACGCCGAGAAGATTTGGCGCCTGAGCAAAACGACGCTCCTTGCGGAACAGAAGCCCATAAAAAAGGTGGCGGTTAAGTTCCATCTTTACTCGCCCTTGAGTGAGACCGGCCGGCGAGACGATCGTTTTGAAAAGAAGCTAGCTGACCTCGAACAGTGGTTTTCAAGCCCTCCCTGGAAAGCGCTTTGCTCGGATTTTCCCGACTACTCGAAGAGCTGGTATCGAAAGATGATTTCGTTGCTCGTCGCGACGATGCATTTGAGAAACCCGGCCGTGCTCGATTGGACCAAGGGCTTTCATAGATCGCTGATCGCAGGTGTTCCCACCGACGGGCTATCGCCAACACACGTCACAATCGGCAGGACGACCGCTGCGATTTCGGAAGAAACCTGGGCGGAGTGCATCGGCGCGGACGATGAGGAGCTAAAACGTGCATGGATCAGCGTGGTTGACAAATGCAGTTGGTTTGCGGAACAGCTTATGGGTCTCCGATGGGCCATCGTCGTTTCAGAGCGGCCGGTATTCGTGACCTCGGATAACCCGGTCGCTTTTCACCACCCGTCACTTCAGTTCAAAGGAATCCGGGATCCACAAACTTTCGTTTCCTTCCCTCTATCGCCGACGCGCATTCTGATGATGGATCACCGGCACGATCAGCCAAGCGGCCGATACTACTCGCTCAGCCATAGTGGAGCGAGTACGAACACGTTGACGTGGCGTAATTCGATCGAGCACATGTTTTCATCGAGACACCCCGATGAGGTTTGTCAGGAAATGGTCGACGACGCAGAGGCGGCCGGCTTTCTACAACCAGCTTAAGACGATCCTCTATGGGGTCAGAACAAGATTAATGCGAAATCATACGCTGACCGATTTCGTGCATGTTTTCCGCAGTTTGCTGCTCATGCTAAATATGAAGTTTCAGGGCGAAATGCCTTTATGCCCCTGTTTTTGGAACGGATATCGATCTCGGGCATCCCTTTCTCGGCTAAACGTACGATTTCGCACTAATCTTGTTCTGACCCTTCCATGGGACGTGGACCGGCGATGACATTGATCAACCGCTGAAATCTACGGGCGCTTGAATACCAAAGATCGCTTCTGATCAGAAACCAACCACGCGTGCGTAAGGCCGCTGGTACGTTCCCAACGTCAGGCAATCGTAGGTATTGCTGAATGTTTCGAACAAGAAGACATGGGTCTCGCCCCGGCTGTCGATCAAGTTAACCTCGCCTGCGCCGAGCGGCCCACGTTTGCGGTATTCGCAGTAAGTCCGGATTACCTGCGCTAGGCGATCCGCGGGCAGACTTTCAAACATTGCTTTATAGGCAGGCGACTCGATTATGTGGCGAAACTCCGGTTGGTTCGCAATTGGAAAAAGCGGGTGCTGTCCGATCAACCCGATCATCGGAACATCCCGGTGGGAGTCCTCGATAAACCTCCAAAACGTGGTCGTGTAAGTGTTTCCGAATGCTGACTTAAGAGCGCGGACGGCATCGAGACCGGGCGTAGAGTCGTTTGCAGCTGCGCCGAACCGCGATTGCAAAAATAGCAGTTGGCCAGCTGCATAGTTCGCCTCAGCTTCAATCTGTTGGTGACAACCCGGCGTCAGGGTCCACTCGTGATCGCCGAGCATTAAATCTTCGTGCCAAGGCAAAATGCTGTGCCCGATCTCATGCGCCTCATTCCAACGCTGTTTTGCGTCAGGCTGGGCTCTATCGAGCAGGATCCTTTTTCGATCGGGCAGGTATAAAGCGCGAAGATCGAGCTTCCGCACCGCGTCCAGGATGAGGCCGGGGCGCTTCATGATTTGCGCCCCGGCCACTGTAAGCTTGCTTATCGTCTCCCGAAGAGCGCTGTCGTCTGTCGTGGAATAGTATCGGCGATCAAGCCTCAAAAGCTCACGTACATCTTCTAGTCGCAGTGGTGGCTCCGGATTCCCCAGGCCTTTAAGAACCTTATTGACCTGACGCTCAATGTCGGATGCCGTTCCACGGCTGAGAATGATGTTACGCACTTCGTCAGCCTTGTTGCTTTTCCAGATACGCGATGAACTCTTCGAGTGCCCGCTGCTCATCGCGGGACAGCTTTTGTGGAGAATCTCCCGATCGCGCGGCGAACCGGAGCGCTTGCTCCTGCAAACCTGGGCGAGGGACCGTATTTCCAGACAGTTGCTGCAGCGCCTTGCCAGGCAGATCAAAGGTCTCCGCCAAACGAAAAACAACGCGCGGCTCGGGCGTGAAATGCGCGTCACGCTCGATCCGCATGATATCCGTCGCATCGAGATCGACGCGCTCGGCGAGTTTTTCGATCGACATTCCTTTCTGTCGACGCATGGTTTCAACAAATGAACCAAACGCCATACGGATTGATCCAGATGCCTCGGCCGCCGGATCTGTGTCTTCGTTGTGGTCTAGGGTCGGGTCCCTGGTGAGCCCACCGGCGGAGACTTCCAGGTCTCCTTCAAGCTTGGCTCTACGTTCGAACCATTCCCTCGTGATTTCGAGTTTCATGGCTATGTTCCTGTCGATATCGAGAATGCGTCAGCCTGAGCCGCCGTCATCTCGAAATATTTTAGTCCCTGATAGGTTCCGTCATGGCCGAGATCGGTCATGCGGCAAACGTCCTTGTAAAAGCGCTCGGCAGCAGGAAGCGAATGCAAGCCGATGCGGCCCTGCAGATCTTGCTCCCTGCTCACCTGGATGGCGGCGCGGATCATCATGGTTCCAACGCCGCCAAAGCGAGGTTGCGCGACGATGGATTTTAGATTCCACGGGGCTGATTCGAGATAGTCGACGTAAACCAGGTCCTTCCTGGCTTGCTCTGCGATCCGGCAGGTATGGCCTGCCATCGCGAGCATCATCAGACCCTGCAGCTGACCCTCACAGATCAGCGCCATCGTCCTGAACGCGAGATATCCTCGAACCCTGTCAACCTTCCTGCGCCAGTCCCAATGACTGCTTTCAGGCCATGTCGATCGATCGGCGCCTTGCGCCATCAACTCTCGAAGCCTTGCTTCCAGCACAGGCCTCCAATCGGTTTCTACCGATTGCAAGTCAGTTTCGCTGATGCCTTCGACGAGTAGAGCGTCCACCGTTTGGCCAGAACGCTTATCAATCAGAAACGCAGGATAGGAGATCACGATTTAAAGCACCATAAGTTCCGCTTTCTCCTTCTTGGCTTCATCCTCGAAGAAGAGCTTTCCACCTTGTTCAATGCGTCCGTCAACAAGCTGATAAAGCCTGAGTGCCTGACGTAGCACGGCTGTCTTTGAGAGATCCTTTTTGTCGCAGAGATCCTGCAGTGCCTGCATCTCAGCGTCAGTCAGGTTGAGTGTCATGGTTTTCTTCACGAGGCGGCCTCCTGTGCAAATGGACTCTACGAAAATAGATATTTTACTGATTTAGTCAACAAAAAAAATTCAGTCATTGGCTATTGCATAGCTAAAAAATAGCTATTAAATATAGATGCAGACGGGGCGGATGGCGCCCTGTCGGCAACCGGAGTAATCCAAGCATGACTGACAATATCGAACAGCGCCGTCACACCTTCGACATCAAGATCGACGGCAATCCCTTCACCTTTGACGATCCGATCGTCATCGGCGCTCAGATTCTTCAGAAGGCAAAACTCTTCCCGACCGACGAATACCTCCTGTTCCAGGAACTCGAAGACGGTCAGCTCGAGGAGATCCGTCCGGACGAGAGCGTCGATCTGCATCGTGAAGGCCGCAAGCAGTTCATCACCTTCAAGAGCGATCGTTCCTTCCGCTTCGTGCTCGATGGCCGGAAGTTCGAATGGGGTCTTCCCTTCATCACCGGACTGCAGCTGAAGCGGCTTGCCGGCGTTGACCCCAACTCCTACGGCGTCTGGCTTTCCCAGCGCGTTGGCGACGACAAGTTGATCGCCAATAAGGAGAAGGTCGATCTTCAGGGTGACGGCACCGAGCGTTTCTTCACCGGTATCGACACCACCACCGAAGGCGCGGGAGCAGCAGTGCTCCCGCCCGAGGACCGCGATTACCTTCGCGAACAGGGCATCGAATACGAAGAGGTGGCTGAAGGCGCGACAAGGGCCGTGGTCCTTAAGGGCTGGAGCCTGCCGCCGGCGCGCTTCGATGTCGGTGCAGCAGACATTCTCATCCTGCTGCCGCCCGCCTATCCCGACTGTGCCCCCGACATGTTCTATCTGATGCCCTGGATCCGCCTGGCGGCCAGCCAACGCTATCCGACGGCCGCCGATCAGCCGCATGCGTACGCCGGCAAGACCTGGCAGCGCTGGTCGCGCCACAACAATGCATGGCGCCCTGGCGTCGACGGCATCTGGACGATGGTACGCCGTATCGAACGCGCGTTGGAGATCGCAGCATGAGAGCCGACCTCGCAATCAACGAACTGCATCTCGGCGTGCTTCGCGCCGAGCTCTGCTGCTTTGACGACACAGAGCATGCAGCCTACGTCCTCTTCGGACTTTCCCGCATCGAGCAAGACCCGTTCGATGGGCAGCCGCGCCTTCGCCTGATGGTCAAGGACGTGCTTAGGGTAGCAGGCGACGAGATCAAGTCTGCGGACCACCAGCACATCTCGTGGAGCACCAAACGTTTCGTGGAGCTTCTGGCCCGCGCCGACCGCGAAGGCCTCCATGTGGGCATCGCCCATTCCCATCCGCGCGGTCCCGATCATTTCTCTTCTCAGGATGATCGCAACGAGGCGGAGCTTGCCCGCCTCGCGCAAAATCGAAATGGCGAGACAGCAGTGCTCCCGAGCTTGCTTTTTGCCAACGACAAGCTCGTCGCCGGCCGCGTATGGACGTCTCCGGATATCGTCGTCGATCTCGGCTACGCTCGCACGATCGGCGGCAATTGGCATACGACATTCCTTGCCGCAAAGCCCACCCTTGCCTCACCTGCGCTTGCGCGACAGGAACTGGCGTTGGGAGCCGGCTTCAACCGTCTGATGAGCCATATGCGGATCGGCGTGGTGGGAGCCGGTGGCACGGGAAGCCCTCTTCTGCAGCAACTGCCGCGAATGGGCGCCGGGCACATTGGCATCTTCGACCCTGATCACGTCGAGCACTCCAATCTCAATCGCCTTTATGGCGCCACTTGGGACGACGCGGAACGCAAGGTCAAAAAGGTCGAGGTCGCAAAGCGTGAGATCGAGAAAATGGGCCTTGGAACGCAGGTGCGGACGTATGACAGCTGGATCGGTTCGGCCGAATGCCGCGACGCGCTAAAGTCAATGGATCTGATCTTTGGCTGTACCGACGATCACGACGGCCGCCTGCTGCTCAATCGACTTGCCTATTACTACCTCATCCCGGTCATCGATATTGGCCTCGCGCTTCGCGTCACCGAGCGCTTCGCGATCTCGTGCTTGGAGGCCGACGGCCGCGTGTCTGTGCTGGAGCCGGGAAGCAGCTGCCTCGTCTGCCGGCGTGTTGTCGACGCCCGGATCGCAGCAGAAGAGGCGCTGCGTCGCAACGACCCGGAGGAATATGAACGCCGCAAGACAGAAGCCTATGTCCGCGGTGAGGGCGATCCGTCGCCCGCTGTTATTTCTTTTACAACCTCGGTCGCAACAATGGCTGTCGAGGAAATGATCCAGCGCATGAACCAGTTTCGCGGTGAAGATGGCTCCATCGCCAACCGCGTTCGCAAGTTCAATCTGGTTGAGGACTTCCGGCCCGGGGCAAAACAGGAGCCGTGCCGCATCTGCACATCCGACCGTATCCACGGCCTCGGCGATGTTCAACCATTCCTGGGGAGAGCAGGATGATATTGCGTACCTCGTTTGCCAGGGTGCTTGCCTGGCTCGGTATCATCGAACGTCCGGCGTTTCTCGCTTCGACGGCGCTCGATATGCCAGGTCCTGATGAACTTCTTCCGGGCCGCGCCGTCATCGTCGGTCCAGCCGATCGGCCGAAATGGGTGACGTTTACCTGCCCGTCCGGCTGCGGGGCTCCAATCCTTCTCTCGCTCAATCAGGAACGGCGTCCGCGTTGGTCAGTCAGTTCCGACTGGCTCGGCCGGCCAAGTCTCGAGCCGTCCGTGCGACGCACCGACGGTTGCCGTTGCCATTTCTGGATGCGCGGCGGTCGGATAGAATGGTGCAAAGATAGTGGGGATATATTACCGGAAAATTAGTATGTCTTGTTCCACTCTCAACTCTGCCGAGTTATTCTCGCTTCGATTCGGCGCGAGTTGGGGGACGATATGCTTGCAGCCATGCCATCCGAAAACAGTAGGCGATTGGAGCTATTTCGACTGGCGTTGGTTTTAATCGATCGCGGTAACAGCCCAGTTCCCAATCCTTTATCGCTCCACTTTGACTGTGTATTGCACCAAGCGAGACTACTTTCTGACAACCCACATGCGATCTCTCCAGATGTTACGCCGCAAGCGGTACAGCTTGCCAACGATCTCTTGGCGTACAAGGGTCTGCGTGACGCTCTAGACGGGGTCAATTCGCTCGACGATGTCAGCCAAGCCGTTGCTCATAAGGTGCTCCGAAATTTGGAGCCGAGAATTGCATCCGCGGACTGATCTTGCACTACTGGCCGAAAGCCTGACACAGCTCTCCAAGACACCCTATTTCAATCGCGCGATTGAGAAACACGCGAACGCGTTGATCGATGTTATTAAGCACGCGCTGGAGGTGTCGCCGGCCTATGATGAAGAAATCCTCCGGTCTTTTACGGAGAAGGTCTGGACGTGTCATCGCTATCTTCAGGGCTCGACGACGAAAGAGGCGCCCTACGAGATCGAATATTGCATGCGGCACGCGATCAACGAATGGTTGCCAGGCAAGTGCATCATCACCACGGCACTGACCGATGAAAAGGACTTTCATCTCAAGCCGGGGGACCCTTGGGAGTTTGTGGCAACTGCAATGGACCGATATCAAGGGAAACTGCCTGAGGAGAAGCTCATCTTCATCGGCGTTCCCCGAATCTACAAGCACATGCCGCTCTTTTGCGCAGCACTTTATCATGAACTCGGACACTTCGTTGATCTTGCGCGCAACGTTTCCGGCTCAACCCTCTTGACGCATCCGCAGCCAAAGGCCACGCCCGAGGTGCTCGAGCTTTTGCTCGTCCATCGACGCGAGCATTTTGCGGATCTTTTTGCAGCCTGTTATGTCGGACCGGTGATTATTGATACGCTCTACGCGATCAACCCGAACGCTGAAATCAGTCTCACCCACCCTTCAACGGAGAAACGGCTCGGCACGATCCAGTCATTCCTGGACGGCGACAAATTCGAGGAAATGGAGATGTATCAGGCCGCGTTGAAGAGCCTCGGTCTCCCTACGCTCCAGTCCCGTTATACTGTGCCACCGTTGGAAGCGGCGTTTGACGACATCCGGCCATACGCGATCTCGAACGACGAGGAACTTCACGGCATGTTTGCCGCGGGCTGGTCCTATCTTGGAAAGGTCAAGTCGGGCGGAGGGCCGAATTGGTCCACCGGCGGAGGCCACCTCGATGCGACCCGCATTGTGAACGACCTCGTCGAAAAGTCGATCAGAAATGCGTCCATTCGCGACTTATGGAAACGAGGAGCGGCATGATTAAAAAAGACGTCCTCGCCCGGCTCGGCAAATCTGATCCCACCGGACTATGGATTGATCCTCTTCTTGATGAGAGTCAGATCGGCGATTTGACCATTGATCTCCGGCTGGGCTACGACTTTCTCGTCTCCATCGTGACCCGGCGTCCCTATATAGGCATCGCACGGGACGACGAACGGTTTCGGGCGATCTCGTCCTATTTCCAGCCGACTCGCCGTGAACTTGGCGAGCGGTTCATTCTCTATCCGGATCAGGTTGTACTTGCGACGACACTTGAATACGTCGCGCTTCCAGGTGACTGCTATGCGGACGTCCTGACGCGAAGCAGCTACAACAGGCTTGGGATCGCGGTGAACACCATGGTCCAGCCGGGATTTCGGGGCTGTTTTTCTATCGAACTCTTCAACCACGGCAACAATCCAATTGAGCTCGTCGTTGGAGCGAAAATGTTTCAGGTGCGGCTGACCCAGTTGCCGGAGAGCATCACCTATGGTGGTTTAGAGCGGAAATATTTCGGCAATGTTCGCCCGACGCCTTCCCGAGCAGCAGACGACGAAGACTTGCAGCGCCTTCGATCCATTTCGGACAACCACCGCGAATAAGATAATGAACGGTCGCGCATCATTTTCTCGCTTCACCGTATTACGCTTTGTGATGGCCGCTTGTGTAACGGTGGCTGGCCCGGCCCTCGGCAGCGCTCAAACATCGCAGGAGGCGGAGTTCTCAGTTCCCGTTCGAATAGTTCCGGACAAGTTGTCCCTGGAAGAAGAATTGCGGCAGCGTTCTGCTGCTGAACGTCACGACGCTTTAGATCTCGAAGCGCAACAGCGTTCGGCGATTGCTGCAGAAAGAGCTGCTGCCGCGAGCGAAACGCAGTTGTCGATTGGCTGGCTCCAACTTGTCGTCTCTGTAATTGGCGCCTTGGGTCTCATTATCACCCTATTGTTGACGTGGGCCTCGACAAAGGCGGCCGCAGCGGCGGCGAAAGCTGCTCTTAACGCCAACCAGCTAGCGCGAGAGAACTTCATCCTCGATCAACGGCCATGGATCAAGCTGGAGCGCCCAATCATACAGCTTGCAGAACATCAGGGCACCTTCGCCATCCAGTTCAGCGTTGAAGCCACTAATGTGGGTAAAACGCCTGCGAAGGAAACCGAGCTCCATCTCCAGATTTCGTTCGAAGATAGTGCCCCCGAGCGTCGCGGGCGTAGAAGCTTATGCGCAATCAGTTGCCAATCCCGGAACGTGGCGCAACTCACATAAGATCGTATTTCCGAATGCGGGTAGGCCGATGGAGGATGCGGTTGTTCTCGACGACCCGCCGCCAGAAGGCGAGAGCTGCCGGATTCGATATTGTGTGAATTATCGAGGTGCCTCCACGAGCGCTATCTATCATACAGCTGGCGAAGTCACATTTCCGGTGTCACGCCTGATTTCTTCACCCAAGGCACAAAAAAACAGTTGGAAGTACAGCTTTCACGGTACTGGTTCTGTAGCATAAGCCGTCGCAGCGAACACGTCCCGTCGGTAGAAAAACGCTTAATTATCAATGATGTTTGCACAAGAGTGATGGGTGACGGGTTCGACTCCTTTCAAGGCGGGCATTGCTTGGCAGCAAGCGGTAACCTATATGTAGGCATGTTCCTACATGGAGGCTGTTATGAGCATCACGAGTTTATCTAGCCGGGAGTTGAACCACGACGTGAGTAGGGCAAAGAAGGCTGCCAATAAAGGGCCTGTAGTTATCACAGATCGCGGGAAGCCATCCCATGTGTTGATGACCTACAGTGAGTTCGTGCGCCTGACCGGTAAGCGCCGCAATCTTGTCGATGTTCTTTCAATGCCCGGGTTGTCAGCCATCGATTTCGATCCACCCCGAGCCGAAATTGCACCTCGTGGAGTCGATCTGTCTTGAAGTATCTGCTGGATACAAACGTCGTCTCCGAGCTGCGTAAAGTCGGAGACGGTAAAGCTGATCCAAATGTGACGAAATGGGTCGGTGCTCAAGATTCCAGCGACCTATTCATTTCCGCGATTACGATTCTGGAACTTGAGCGCGGGATATTGAGCATCCAACGTCGAGATGCTTCCCAAGGTTCTCGCCTGCGGGCATGGATGGACAGCCGTGTCCGCCCTGAGTTCGCGGAGCGAGTTCTGTCAATCGATGACGCGATAGCAACGCGTTGTGCCCACTTACATATTCCAGATCGCCGTAACGAAGCCGATGCCTTGATAGCGGTGACCGCGCTGGTTCACGGTTTAACGGTGGTCACACGGAATGTTCAAGATTTCGATGGTACCGGCGTGATCCTCGTCGATCCGTGGCGCGAATAATATCGGCCGCGTGGGTATTCGCGAGCTGATGTCTTTTTCGGGGAATTCCTGGGATCGCCTCAGCCCATTTGCTAGGATCGTAAGGGTCGGAGGTTCGAATTTCATCAAGAGCATCTAACCAGAAATCCTGTCTAAACTCATTTCCTCGAGGCGACCTTCGGCTTCGGCTGGTACAGACGCCGCTTGACATTCGAGCGTAGAGCGTTGCGGAGATCTTTGTCCGCGGTCGAAAGGTCGAACCATTCGGGATCGAAGTAGCCACCGCACCATCGAATGGTGTCGGCATATTCGGGGTCCTCTGGGTCGGCAATAATTTCCAGAAACCGCTCGTATCCTGATACGCCACCGACGTCTTCTGGCGGCCGCGCCCTTTCGCCGGCGACGCAGCTTCCGTGTTTTGGGGTTGTGGCGAGTGTCAAGAAGTCCTCTACTGAAACAGTATGCCGCCAGCCGTCCCCGAAATCATAGTGATAGCTGAAGACAGCGCCTTGCTCGAAGTCGAGCAGGCGAACCTCTCTCTGATCGAAGACCCGAGGATCGTCGTCGGTCGCGTCCTCCTCAAGGATCTCAACATCTCCATGCCTGAGACCGCCGATCCGGAACTCATACAGATGATAGTTCCACCAGTTGAAGGCTGCCTGAATTCCGAGATGCAGCTGTTCCAGGTTCCAATGAACCGGCAGAACCAGACGGCGCCAGACGTCAGGCTGGATCTCGTCGATGGAAACTCTGATCTGCACAGCATTTGCGGCTTTGAACATTGCCAAATTGAACAGGGCTGCCAACTGGCCGTCAAGACCGGTGCAACGCACGACGGCGTTTCTCGACGTCGAGCCTTATTTCCTTTCAGCGCTCAACAGCTACTGGCAGTAACCACCTCGTCCGATTGAGGACAGCTGGCCAGCGACTGTGCACGGTGCGCACCCCCGAAAGCTTCGCTCTACATCCGCTTTGGGACAGCAGAAAGACAGGGTAAGGACTGAGGTTAGGTCGTGCCGAAGATCGACGCTGCGGAAGACCATATCCTCTTCGCTTGCATGCTGGCTTTCGGCGCGCAGTAAAGCAGGAACGTGTATGCCAAGCTTTGACCAGACCCGACATTCCGTAGCCTGCCGGAGTTTATGTCCGCTTCGACCAGGCTCAGCGGCACCACACCCCGTCCATCACCGGAGAGACAGTAATTCCTGATGTCCGCCGCCATGTCGTGTTCCAGCTCGACAGTCGAAGGCAGCGAAATCCGGCACCGTTGCCAGATCTGACCGATGTAGGTTCGGCGATCTGAGACATGCAGCGGCGCCGGCTTGCGATCGTCCCATTCGGCGGACGACACGATAACCAACCTCTCCTTTGCGATCTCGATTGATCGCAATGCCGAAAACTCCGGCGATTGGGGTACTTTCGGATGGCTCGTGGCCAGCGCCAGATCGCATTCGGAATTCGCAAGCATGGATCCGACCCTGTCGTGGTTCGCTATTCGAACGGAAAAGCTTGCGGAGAGCGCCTTCTTTGCGAGCTGATGTTTGAATGACGGGAAAACGCTGATGGTTGCGCTGTGCGGCATCGCAATCGTTATTGCGCCGTCCGCGGCATGCCAAGGCCGATGGTTCGAGCGGAAAGCGGATAGTTCCACCAGGATACTGCGGGCGACTGGCACGAAGTCCTTCCCGGCCTGTGTCAGTGCGACCGGCCTGCTTCGCCGATCAATCAAGTCGGATTCCAGCCAAAGCTCCAACTGCCGAAGTCGTTTGCTGAGGTTGGATTGCGTGGTTCCGCGGTCCACTGCAGCCCGAGTGAAACTAAGGCTCTCTGCAAAACTCAGAAAGTCACGGATGACGTCGATATTCATAAACCTCGTGCTCGTTCCTGCTCAGGCTTCTCGCGATCAATGAGCCAGAATTCAGGCTAATCCTATGGCATAATTAGGGAAATTTCATCCGCGGTAGGTCGCACGCGGCAGTCAAAATTAGACTTTCGAAAACACGAATCGGAATGATGAGAAGTTGCGCTTGCGTCTGAACCCTCCTGTCTCCTACCTCTTGCCCGAAGCACAAATGCCCGGAGCACAAAGCCAGATCCATCCACCATCTTTCATGAGAGATATTTCGCATGACCGTCAGGTTCACTCGAAGAGCCGCATTGTTTATGGCGCTATTTTCACCTCCGCTTTTCTCCGCAGCCGAGTCATTCGCTGCCGAGACAGATCGCGCGATCGAGGAAAATATTCGCGCCATTGAAACGAAGAGCGGAGGAAAATTGGGTGTTGCCGTTCTCGACACGGCGACGGACCGGGTAGTTGGTCATCGTCTGGATGAACGGTTTGCGCTCTGCAGCACGTTCAAAGCGCTGGCCGTCGCCTTCGTTCTTGCACGGGTCGACCAAGGGAAAGAACATCTTGATCGAAAGGTGGTTTTTTCAAAACAGGACCTTGTCCTTCCCTATAAGGCGACCAAACCTCACCTCGGCCCCGAAGGCATGACAATCGGTGAGCTCTGCAAGGCTGCGGCGATTTACAGCGACAGCACCGCGGCAAACCTGCTGCTGGCCAGTTTTGGTGGTCCGGCGGCTCTGACGGCCTATCTTCGCTCGATAGGCGATAGTGTGACGCGGGTGGACAATGTCGAACCGAAGCTCAATATCGTGAAGCCCGGTGAGCTGCATGATACGACGTCTCCCCGCGCAATGGCCGGGACGATGAAGCGGCTTATCCTGGGTGACGTGCTTTCCCCGCGGTCGCGTGGTCTTCTGACTGACTGGCTGGTGGGCGGACAGGATGCCGCGACACAAAGACTGCGCAAAGGCGTTCCCACGGATTGGCGGATTGCCAACAAGCCAGGCACCTGGGAAGGCATATCGACCAATGATGTCGGCGTCATCTGGCCGCCGCATCGCCCACCTGTCATCGTTGCGGCCTATCTTGGCCATGCCCCTGGATCGATTAAATCCCAGGAAGCTGTTCTTGCAGATGTCGCGCGGTGTGTGTGCGATAGCGTATCGTGAGCTTGAGGCCGTATCTGAGGCCGCCCGTCGACCCATTAAGAAAAGATAGCGTGGAACGTGGACGGTCCATCTCACTGCCGCAGACCACTGCCAACTCCCCACCCGGTCCGTCCACACCTGGCGTGAAATCGCATCGTCGAATTGCTGTGAATTGGCGGCGAGTGCTTGCTGAGACGAAGATCCGTTAAGGCGGCGCTACCCTCTGAGTGTTTAGAGAAGGCCTTCGAGGACGCGCTTGCGAGAATTCTCGACGTGCTGCCCGATCAGCGATGCGGCGGCATTCTTGTCGCGTGTCTTTAGCGCGGCGATGAAGGCCAGATGTTCTTCCATGGCGGGGACGATGCGCATGGGCCGCACAAGCTCCGCGTCGATCTTGATCAGCCGGACATGGAGGCTGTTTACCCGGTAGATCTCGGACAGGATTTCATTGCCGAGGCAGTCGACCATTCGGTCGTGCATGCCCCAATCCACCTGTTGGGTATCGCGGTCGAGCAATTTGTCTGGTGTCGGCGCCAATGCCCGCGCCAGGATATCTCGGTGGCTGGTCTCCAGTCGCTCCAATTCGTCGTCGGTCACGACGTCGACGAAATTTGTCACCGCCTCCTTCTCGATCATCTGACGTATCTGGAATGCGTTCCGGATGAGCTTGAAGTCGACTTGGGCAATTTGCAGACCTCGCTTCGGGACTGTCACCAGCAGTCTGGCGGCTTCTAGACGAGGGATTACCTCGCGAACGGCGCCAAGAGGAAGGTGGAGGATTTCCATAAGGTGGCGTTGCGATACGAACTGCCCCGGCCTCAGGCGCGCTTCCAGTATTTGCTGACGAAAGCTCTCATATGCTTGCATTCTTCCCGTCATCGGCTGCGCTTCCTTCGTTTCCACACTCAAATTTTCCATCCACTGACTTTCCTGTCTGTTTGATTGTCGGATCTGCGGAGGTCTTCCGCCTCACCACCCGAAAGAGGCCTTGCATTCGTCCGGCGAACTTGGTAGTTACCACGTCAGCCTAACATGTCAGAACATTTTTGTGAACTTTCACACTAGTTTTTGATGATGGCGTGGGGATGGAGGTCCCCTCAAATGGGAGAGCGGAAGGACGAGCCTCGTTCTTCCGGGCGCTCAGGCGCCTGTTGTCGTTGGAGGAACTATGCTCGGACAGGTCATTGTCAGCGGTCTCGCCATGGGCTGCATTTATGCGCTCATCGCCCTTGGCTACGCCTATGTGTGGAACACCATGGCGATCGTAAATTTCGCCGCCGGCGAATTCCTGACGTTTGCCGCCTACGTGTTCGTGGCAAGCTTCACCATGAGCATGGGCTTCCCCTTCTGGCTTGCAGCAATCCTTACCTGTGCCTTCATGGCGGTGCTCGGCGCGCTGTTCTCGATGCTGGTCTTTGCAAGATTGCAGAAGCAGAAATCTCTGGTCGCGATCATCGCCACCGTTGGGTTCGGCATTTTTCTTCGCGAGCTGGCACGCATCATCTACGGTCCGCAGCCGATCCTCTATGAAAGCCCCTTCGGCGATGGCGTCCTCGAATTTGCTGGCCTTTACATGCCGGTCCAGCAGCTCGTCGTCATCTGCACCGTACTCGTCATCATGGTCGCCCAGTATCTGGTCCTGCGCTATTCGATGATCGGGAAGGTCATGCGCGCCACGGCCCTTGACCGCGAAACGGCGGCTCTGATGGGGATTCCGGTCGGCCGCGTTCTCGCCGGCGCGTTCGCCTTCTCCTCGGTGCTGGCAGCACTGGCCGGCATACTGCTCGCGCCGCTGTTCTACGTCACTACGGAAATGGGTACGCTGGTCGGCCTCAAGGGCTTCGTGGCGATGATCATTGGCGGCTTTGGCAGCGTGCCTGGTGCCATCGTGGGTGGCGTCCTGCTCGGCGTCGTCGAAAACGTCGGCGCCTTCGAGATCTCGTCATCTTACAAGGATGCGATCGCCTTCAGCGTCCTTCTCATCTTCCTGCTGCTTCGACCGCAAGGGCTTTTGCCCGAGCGCGACGCAGACCGCGCATAATCCGGGAAGGACCTGTCACATGAAGCCGTTACGTCTTCTCACCTGGATTTGCGTTGCCGCCCTTCTGATCGCCCCGATCGCGCTCGGCCTCAACCAGTACTACGTCCGTGTCCTGAACTCGGCCTGGATCTTCGCGATCGCAGCGCTCGGCCTTTCGATCGCCACCGGTGTCGGCGGCCAGATCGTGCTCGGGCAAGCCGCCCTGTTCGGTTTTGGCTCCTACGCAACGGCGCTCCTGATGCTGAAGGCAGCCTTGCCCTGGTGGCTCGCGCTACCAACTGCCGTTTTTTCCGCTGGGCTGGTCGGCGTCGGTCTCGGCCGTCTGTCGACCCGGATCAAGGGGCATTATCTCGCCATCACCACGCTCGCGCTCAATGAGATTTTCCGTCTCGTCGTTCTCAACGAGGAGTGGTTGACGGGCGGGCCTCTCGGTCTGCGCATCCCGCAGGTACAGATCCCCTTCCTTGGCAGCAATGTCGATGCGCAATTCTACCTGCCGCTGGTGGCTGTCATGCTTGCGGTCTACGCACTGGCCATCTGGCTGCATCGCAGCCGAATCGGCCGCGACATCCGCGCCGTGCGTGACGATGAACTCGGCGCGGAAGCCATGGGTGTCAATTCTGCTCATACGAAGACCATCGCCTTTGTCGTTTGCAGCGCCTTCGCCGGATTGGCAGGCGGCCTCTATGTTATGCTTGTCGGCTTCATCGCCCCGACGAATTTTACCATCGCCGAAAGCATCCGCATGCTGTTGATGGTCGTACTCGGCGGTCTCGGCTCAATCCCTGGCACCATACTCGGCGCCTTCGTCGTCACGGTCCTGCCCGAAGCGCTGCGCGATCTGCAGACCTATTATATGGCCGCTTTCGGGCTTGGCGTGGTGCTGATCCTTCTGGCCTGGCCGCGCGGTCTCAGCGTCTTCGGTGACTGGTTGGCTGGAACATTCTGGAGCGGGCGTCCGGTTGAGACCGGCACGGAGCCGGCAGGCCCGCTCAGCCTTGCAGCGGCTGCCGAGCGCTCTGCGCAGACGGGTTCCGATACCGTAGGCGCAGCGGGTACGCCGCTGATGACCCTGGATAGAGTCAACAAGCGTTTCGGCGGCATCTCGGCCATGACCGACGTCAGCTTTTCGGTCAATACCGGCGAGATCATTGGCGTTATCGGCCCGAACGGGTCCGGCAAGTCGACCATGGTCAATGCGTGCTCCGGTACGACCGGGGTCGATGGCTCGATCATATTTGACGGGCACCATATCGAGAACCTGCGCCCCTGGGAGATCCACCGGCATGGCGTGGCCCGCATCTTCCAGAACGTGCGCCTCTGGGATTCCTTGACCGTCATCGAGAACGTTATGGTTGCCTACCGGCCGAAGGTTTGGCCGGGTGAAAAAAAGGCACGCGAGGCCGCACTTCAGGCGCTCGAGCAGATGGGCGTCGCACATCTTGCCAACCGCAATGCCAACGACCTGTCGTTTGGCCAAAGCCGCCTTGTGGAAATGGCACGCGCCGTGGTCAACAAGCCCAAGTTGTTGCTTCTCGACGAGCCGGCCGCCGGCCTGCGCGGCGGCCTGATCCTCGAACTCGCGGAAATCCTCAAGGCGCTCAGCCGTCAGGGCATGACGATCCTTGTCATCGAGCACCGTATCAAACTCGTCATGAGCATGTGCGACCGGGTCGTCGTCCTGAACCTCAGCGAGCTGATTGCCGAAGGGGATCCGGCGACGGTCATGAATTCGCCGCGCGTGGTGGAGGCCTATCTCGGCGAGAAAGTCGATATTCCCGAGCATTCCGGAGAGGACCACCCTCGCGGTGTCATCCAGCATGCTCCCCTCGAAACGGTCCGCGACAAATAGGGAGGAAAATCACGTGACCAGGTTCCTGAGAATTACCAAGGCAATTTCGGCAACAGCCATTCTGGGCGCCATTACCATGTCGGCTGCGCATGCGGATCCCCTTATCGGTGTCTCGCTCCCCATGACGGGCAACAAGGCGCTCGTCGGCCAGAACTTCAAGCACGGCGTAGAGCTTGCAGTCGCAGACATCAATGCATCCGGCGGCGTTCTCGGCAAGCCGTTGGAAGTCGTCTTCGAAGACGACCAGGGCGACAATGCCAACGGCGCCATCAACGCCGTCAACAAGCTGATGCAGCTGGACAAGGTTCCGTTGATGATCGGCCCGCACTACTCGGTTACGCAGATGGCGACGCAGAGCACCTATTGCAACGGCAACGTCGTCTCGGTCACCGGTGCGACAGGCGTCCCTGTGACTAACAGCGGGTGCAAATTCGTCATCCGCACACGCTCCGACGACAACGTTCAGGCCCACGCACTGATCGAGTACACCCAGAAGGAACTGAAGGCGGGCGAAAAAACAGGCGTGCTCTATGTCAACGACGATTTCGGCAAGTCCGGCCAGGCGCGCCTCATCGCCCAGATGGATGCGCTCGGCCTAAAGCCGGCAACCGTCGAGGGTTATAATCCGGGAGAAAAAGATTTTTCGGCACTGCTTGCCAAACTGAACGGCGCAGGCGCCAAGCTGGTCTTTCTCTGGGCTCCCGATACCGATGCCGCAATGATTGTACGGCAGGCCAAGCAGTTTGGCCTGCCGATCAAGTTCGCCGGCTCGGTTCTCAGCGAAGACGCTTTCCTGAAGCTTGCCGGCCGGTCGTCCGAGGGCGCGCTCAGCGCATCCTTTTTCGTGCCGACTGATCCTAGCGAGAAGGTGCAATCCTTCAACAAGAAGTACGAGGAGCGCTTCAAAATGGAGCCGGACGTTTGGTCAGCGACCTATTACGACGCGACGATCCTGGCCGCCAAGGCGATCAACGAGGCCGGCGCGGCCGATCCCAACAAGATCCGCGAAGCTTTCGGCAAGGTGACCTACAGTGGCCTGCTCGCGGACTACAAGTGCGACGATGCCGGTAACTGCAACCATCAGATCAACATCGTCGAGATCAAGGACGGCAAGCCGGCCGTTCTGACCCGCAACTGACCGGTGAGCTTTCAAAAATGACCATTGCCGTTCAAACAGCTCCACAGCTGGTGATGACGCCCGAACTAGAATTGTCAAACGTCGACGTCTTCTACGGAAAAGCGCAGGTTTTGTTCGACCTGTCCATTTGCGTGGAGAAGGGCAAGGTTGTTTCGATCATCGGCGCGAACGGCGCGGGAAAGTCAACCACGCTCAACCTCATTGTCGGGCGCCTCAAGCCGACCAAAGGGACGGTCCGCTTCGGTGGTCGGATTACTGCAGGCCACTCTGTCGAGCAGATCATCGCATCGGGGATAGCCTGCGTGCCGCAGCGCCGGCGCATCTTCGGTACCATGACCGTCATGGAGAACCTCGAGGTCGGCAGCTATGTCAAGCGAGGCGACAAGGGTGCGGTTTCGGCCGCTCGCGACGAGGTTTTCGAGCTCTTCCCAGTGCTCAAGAAGAAGGCGACGATGATGGGCGGCGTTCTGTCGGGTGGCGAGCAGCAGATGCTCGCCATCGGCCGTGGCCTGATGGCTTGCCCCAAGCTGCTTTTGCTTGATGAACCGTCAATGGGGCTTTCGCCGAAGCTGACCCTTGAAATGTTCCGCGACGTCAAGCGCATTGCCGCCGGCGGCCGCACGGTCGTCATCGTCGAGCAGAATGCCTACGCGGCCCTCGGCGTCTCCGACTACGGCTACGTGCTTGAAGGCGGAAGAGTGGCGCTGGAAGGTCCGGCGCAAGCGCTGCTCAAGGACAATCACGTTCGCGACGCTTATCTCGGAGCCTGAGATTGGCATCGTTGGGAGAGGAAAATGAGACAAGAGCCAAGGGAGGTTAACTTGATCGTAGATAGAACTTATGACGCATCCTCTATGAAAACGGGACAAGAGGCATTGCCCTCCGCCGGTCCTGGTCAGGTTGCGCTGGCAAGCGCGATCGGCACGACGGTCGAATATTACGACTTCACGCTTTATGCGACGGCGACCGCGCTCGTCTTCAATCACATCTTCTTCGTCAGCGGTGATCCGATGGTAGGTTCCATCGCCGCCTTTGCAACCTTTTTCGTCGGCTATTGCGCGCGTCCGCTTGGCGGCCTGCTATTCGGTCACTTCGGCGATCGGGTCGGTCGCCGCACCATGCTGTTGCTGACCGTCCTGATCATGGGCATCGGTACCTTCCTCATCGGCCTGATCCCATCCTACAATGCGATCGGCATCTACGCCCCGATCCTGCTGGTGACGCTTCGCCTCCTTCAAGGCATCGGCCTTGGCGGCGAGTATGGCGGTGGTATGGTTATGACCATCGAGAACGCGCCGCGGGAACGCCGGGGTTTCTACTCGTCGCTGGTGCATATTGGGACGCCCGCCGGGTTCCTCATCCCGATCGCGCTCCTGAGCGTTATCAGCGTCTCCATGAATCCGGATTCCTTCCTTTCCTGGGGTTGGCGTGTTCCGTTCCTAGCGAGTATTCTCCTCGTCGGCGTCGCGCTCTTCATCCGCTTCCGCATCGCTGAATCGCCCGCCTTCGAAAAGGCTGTCGCCAAGGAGAAGCCTGCCGCGCTTCCAGTTGCCGAAGTGCTGCGTAATCATTGGCCGAACGTGCTGCTCGGCATCGGCGCCAAGATCGCCGAAAGCGGCCTCTTCAACATCTATGCCGTCTTCGCGATCACCTACTGCGTTACGACGCTGAACCTGCCGAAGGAACTGGTGCTGAACGGCATTCTGTTCGGCTGTGCCGTCGAGTGCATCACGCTTCCGATCTTCGGTAGCCTGTCCGATCGTATGGGCCGCAAGCCGATCTACGTCGCCGGCGCTCTACTGCAGGCCGTCTTTGCCTTCTTCTTCTTCGGAATGCTGGATACGGCCAACGCCGCAACGATTTGGGTCGCCGTCGCGATCGGCCTCGGCCTCGGCCATGGCATGATGTACGGCGCGCAGGGTGCTTTGTTCTCGGCGCTATTCCCGACCCGGGTGCGTTATACCGGCCTGTCGCTGGTACAACAGGTCGGCCCGATTCTGGGCGGTGGTCTGTCGCCGCTCGTCGCCGTGACGCTGCTTACCGAATATAAGTCCGCCACCCCGGTCATGTTCTACATGGCCGGCATCGCCGTACTCTCCGCGGTCTGCGCTCTGGCGCTCCGCGTTCTGCCGTCGCACCAGGAGGATTAATGTCAAAGGCGCTCGATATCGTGCCCGGTCGCGAGGAAAGTAGCCTGGACGCGCTGATCGCCGCCCTGCGCGAGCGGATCGGATCCCGCTGTTCGACGGCAATGTCCGACCGGGAGCATCACGGCCATGGCGAGTCCTATCACGGGACCCGCCTGCCGGATGCAGTCTGCTTCGCGCTGACGACGGAAGAGGTCAGCGACATCGTCAAGCTCTGCGTCGCTCATGACGTGCCCATGGTCCCCTTCGGCGCGGGTACTTCGCTCGAAGGCCATGTCGTTGCTCTTCGCGGCGGCATTGCGCTCGACGTCAGTCGCATGAATGCGATCCTCTCGGTCCGGCCCAACGATCTCGACGTTACCGTGCAGACCGGAGTCACCCGCCAGCAGCTCAACGCCGAACTGCGCGATACCGGACTTTTCTTCCCAGTTGATCCCGGCGCCGAAGCAACGCTGGGCGGCATGGCGGCGACGCGTGCTTCCGGCACGAACGCTGTTCGCTACGGTACGATGCGCGAGAACGTCGTCAATCTGACGGTCGTTCTGGCAGACGGCACAATCGTCCGCACGGCCTCGCGAGCCCGCAAGTCTTCTGCCGGCTACGATCTGACCCGCTTGTTTGTCGGCTCGGAGGGCACGCTTGGCATCATCACCGAAGTAACGTTGAAGCTTTACGGCATTCCGGAAACCATTTCGGCCGCTGTCTGCCCCTTCGATACAGTGGAAGGTGCCGTCGCGACCGTCATCCAAGCGATCCAGTGCGGCATTCCGGTTGCGCGCATGGAACTGCTCGATGCCGCGACGATCCGATGCGTCAACGCCTTTTCGAACCTTACGAATCCTGAAGCGCCGACGCTCTTCCTGGAATTCCACGGTACGGAAGCGAGTGTGGCTGAACAGGCCAGCCTTTTTTCCGAACTCGCCAAGGGAAATGGCGCCGGAGAAATGCAATGGTCTAGCAATGCCGAGGAGCGCGCGCGCCTGTGGCATGCGCGGCACAATCTCCATTACGCCATGCTGGCAACGCGATCGGGCGCCAAAATCTGGGGCACCGATACCTGCGTGCCGATTTCGGCTCTTTCCGAATGCATCGCACAGATCAAGCCGCTGATCGAGAAGGCCCCCTTCTTCGTGTCGCTTGCCGGTCATGTCGGCGATGGAAATTTCCACCTTGGCATGGTCGTCGATCCGGCGATCGAGGCGGAGATGGCCTATGCCCGCAAGATCGGCGACCGGGTGGTCGAGATCGCGCTTTCGCTGGACGGTACCTGCACCGGTGAACACGGTGTCGGCAGCGGCAAGATCCGCTTCATGAATGCCGAGCATGGCGAAGGGGTCGCCGTGATGCGCCTCATCAAGCAGGCGCTCGATCCGCGCAACCTTCTCAATCCGGGAAAGATCCTTCCCGGGGCATGAACTACGCACAGCATGGAGAATTCAACGTGAAGAAGCTCATCAACAAGACACCCGACGTCGTTCGGGAGATGCTAGAAGGGACTGTCGGTCTCAATCCGGGGCTTGCTCTTCTGGATACCGAAAACGTTGTGATCCGCAGCGGCCTGCCGGAGGTGCCGAGCCGTCCCGTGGCACTGATCTCCGGTGGAGGCGCGGGGCATGAGCCTGCCCATGCCGGATACGTTGGACCGGGGATGTTGACCGCTGCCGTCACTGGCGAAGTCTTCACTTCGCCCAGTGTCGATGCGGTTCTGGCCGCTATCCGAGCAGCGGCCGGTCCGGCCGGCGCGCTGCTGATCGTCAAGAACTATACCGGTGACCGCCTGAACTTCGGTCTCGCAGGCGAGCTTGCCGCCGTCGAGGGCATTCCGAGCGAACTGGTTGTCGTTGCCGATGATGTCGCCCTGGCCGGCCTCGTTAACCGCGAACGCCGTCGCGGCATCGCCGGTACGGTCTTCGTGCACAAAATCGCGGGTGCCGCTGCCGCAAGTGGCAAGTCGCTGCAGGAAGTTGCCGACATTGCGCGCGCCGCTGCTGGCCGTATCGGCACCATGGGCGTTGCGCTCGGGGCCTGCACAGTGCCGGCAGCCGGCAAACCCGGCTTCACATTGGCCGACGACGAGATCGAGCTCGGCCTTGGTATCCATGGCGAAAAGGGCATTGAGCGGACGGGTATGAAGTCCGCCGACGAGTTGACCGACCGGCTGATCGAAACCATCGTTTCCGACATGAGGATCGAGCGTGGCGCACGCGTCGCCATGATGGTCAACGGACTTGGGGCGACACCGCCGATGGAGCTTGCCATCGTCGCTCGTCGGGCGTTGGCTATACTTCGCGAGAAGGGCATCACGGTCGACCGGGCCTGGAGCGGCGATTTCCTGACCGCGATCGAAATGCCCGGCTGCTCGATATCGCTTCTTCAGCTGCAGCCTGGCGATACCGATCTTCTCGACGCGCCGACCGGTGCTTTCGCCTGGCCGGGTGCTGGCAAGCTTCCGGACGAGATCCAGATCGTCAAGGTTCAGGGTGTTGCCGAGGATGATGCGATCCTCCGCGACGGCGTGTCCTTCGATTCCGTGAAGCTCCGCTCGGTCGGCCTTGCGGTCGCCGATGCGCTCGAAAAGGCGGAAGGGTATCTCACCGATCTCGATAGCAAGGCCGGGGATGGTGACCTCGGCGCCAGCATGCTGCGCGGTGCGCAGGCTATTCGCGACCTGCCGGAAAAGGCCTGGGCCAATCCCGCTAATGCCTTCGTGTCGATCGGCAATGCTCTGCGCCGTGCGATCGCCGGCAGCTCTGGGCCGTTCTACGCAATCGCGCTAACTCGCGCCGGGCGGCATCTTGCAGAGAACGCTGACTTCAGACCCGCCGATTTTATCGCTGCCCTTGAGATCGCCGTCGCTGCCATCAGCCAGATCGGCGGCGCCAAGCCCGGCGACAGGACCATGCTCGACGCCCTCGATCCGGCGCTGAAGTCGCTTAAGGCAGGCGGCGAGACGGATGCCAAGGCGGCCTGGCTGGCCGCAGCCGAGGCCTCAGAAGGCGGTGCAAAGGCAACCGAAACCATGACCCCGAAGCTCGGCCGTGCTGCCTATCTCGGCGAGCGTGCCGTCGGCGTCCCGGACGGCGGTGCTGCCGCCGTTGCCATTTGGATGAGGGCGCTCGCCGAAGCGCTCTAACCCAAATCGAAGATGCTCATGGCACCGATCCGGCCGCCTCCCTGAAGCCGCCGGGTGCCATAGCGAGCGACTTTTCCCACCTACAATAGGAGCAATGATAATGAACCTTGATAAAATAAACGGAATCATCCCGCCGATCGTTACCCCCTTCACGCAGGATGGCGAAATCGATGAAGCAGCGTTCCGCGGCATCGTGAAGTTCAATCTCTCCAAGAATGTTCACGGCGTCTGCGTCGGCGGCAGCTCGGGCGAAGGACACACGCTGACCCTTGAGGAATATACGCGCCTCATGGAGATCTGCGTCGAGGAAGTCAACGGCAAGATTCCGGTTATTGCTGGTATCATCGCCAACTCGACCCGAGAAGCGATCCGTCGTGCCAAGGCGATCTCGCATCTGTCGATCCAGGGTCTGCAAGTTACCCCGGTTCACTATGTCTTCAAACCGGATGAAGATGCGACTTTCGCGCACTTCAAGGCTTTGACCGAAGCAACCGAAGTTCCTGTCATCATCTACAACGTCGTGCCGTGGAACTATCTGAACCCCGCTCTGCTCGTGCGTCTCATGACCGAATTGCCGGGCGTTCAGGGCGTCAAGCAGAGCGCCGGCGACCTGAAGCTGATGGCAGACTTGATGTTGAACGTCCCGAACGGCTGCAAGGTCTATTCGGCTGTCGACGCGCTGCTCTATCCGTCCTTCGCGATCGGTTGCCACGGCACGATCGCTGCCAACCCGGCCGCCGTTCCGGGCGTCTGCATCGCGCTCTGGAATGCGGTCCAGTGCGGCGATCACAAGCTCGCCAAGGAAATCCATGAAGCGCTGCTGCGTTTCTGGAATACGATCTATGCAGACAACCTACCGGCCAACATCAAAACCTCCATCCGCCTACAGGGTGCCGAGGCTGGCCTGCCGCGCATGCCGATGCCAGCAACGACGGCTGGCCAGCTCGCCAATATCGAGCGCGAGCTGAAGAACGTTCTTCGTTATGAAAACTTAGTGCACTCCGCTGCAGCCTAACTAGGCGGCGGGCGCCACCTAAAGGTGGCGTCCGCGTAGTTTCTAACAGTCAAGATTCATAAGGCCCAGCTTTCAGCCGCGCAAATAGAGAGAAGCGGTCACGATACGACGTACGGTAGTCTGCGCTAGACTTTGGCGTTGACTTGGGGATGACGACGCCGATTGCGCGCCCGCTGCTTCCGATATCGTTTTTATCATGCTTCCTTCTGTACCAATGTATCCTCTTCAATGCGATCCTCAACGATATGCCCGTTTGCCATTCGCACGATCCGATCAGCGACGTGGAAGTAGCGGTCGTCGTGGGAGATGACGATCAGCGTCCTGCCCTCCTTGGTCATCTCAGGTAGCAGCTCCTCGTAGAATACACGACGGAAGTCAGGGTCCTGGTCAGCGGCCCATTCGTCGGTGACTATGATGGGGCGATGCTCCAGCCATGCCTGGACGAGGGCGAGGCGCTTGCGTTGGCCGGACGAGAGATCCGTAGTCGTGAAGCGGTCGCCGTCGAGGGTCGTCTTGTGGGCAATTCCCAGTCGCGCCAGATGCCGTCCGGCGTCTTCCGGCAGGGCGCCATAGGCGAGATCGTCGAAGAGATAGTAATCGGAAAAGATGGTCGAGAAGAGCTGGCGATAGTGGTCCCGGTCCTCCGCCGTCACGACCACGCCGTCCAACAGGATCGAGCCCTCTTGCGGCACGTACAGGCCGAGCAAGAGCTTGATCAGCGTCGTCTTTCCGGAACCATTGTCGCCGACGATGAATAGCAATTCGCCGACCTGGATGGTGAGGTCCACTGGCCCAAGCACGAAGGGCGGGACATCGTTCCCGGCCGCAAACGCATATCTGACACCACGCAGCTCAATCGAGCGAATGGCGAGGCCGTTTGTGCCTGAGCCTAACTCCGGCGAGAGGAGAATATTCGGCTCGCTCTGGTCAAGTTCGGCCGAGAGTGCAGCGATTCGTCTAAAGGAAATCCGTGCCTGATCGAAGACGGGTAGGGCGCCGGCAATCTGCTCGATCGGTCCTTTTACATAAAGCAGCACGATGACCGCGCCGCTGATGACGGTGGTATCGATGCCGAGCTGGTTCCGGGCGGTCAGTAGCAGACCGATCATGACGAAGAAGGCTGCTGAGCCAGACGCGTCGGCAATCCAGTGCAGCCGCATGGCCCGGCTTTTGAGTTCAGCAATGCGATCGGCAGCCCCCGTCAGCAACACGTCGAAGACGCGCTCCCGCCGCGGCCGACTGATCTTGAGCTCCTTTGCACCATCGATAATGGCACGATACTGCCTGTGCAACTCGTCCTGAGCGACGCGCACCGCCTGATAATCACGGATCCAGACGCGCTGGGAGATGACGTTGACGGCAAGGCCTACCGCCAACGAGACGAGCGCCAGCAGGAAGACAGTCGGCGACAGGGTAAGGAGATAGACAAAACCCCCGACGGTGATAGCGAGCGCGATGGCATAGCCGGAGAAGTTGAAGGTGAAGGCCGAGACGATGTCGACATCGCCGGTCAGGACCGACATCAAACGGTAGGACCGATGCGCCTCAAGAGAGGCGATCGGGGCGCGCAGGATCCTAGCGGATATATCCTTGCGCAGGGCAGCGATGATCTTCTGGCCGAGAATGCTGTTGATCGCGCCGGAAATCGCAGTGCCCCCCACGCTCAGGGCGCAAAGGCCGGCGAAACGAGCAAGTAGAGGAACCGTGAAGCCGTCTGCGTCATGCAGACTGGAATTGATCGTCGCCAGCAACCAGGCACTCGCCAAACCGCCCAGAACGCCGATCGCCGTCGCAAAAGCCGCAAGTGGCCAGAATGGCCGCAGTAGCCCCAAGGCTACCCAGAACAATTTCTCCTGCCTCGACTGTCCGGCTTCACTCAGTGGAATGGCTTTCGGCATCTTTTCTAACCTCAATCGGATCGCACTTCGTTTAGGGGGAATGCTTCTCTGACCCGACTGCCTGCGGAGCCGTTCGTGTATCGTGGCGTGGGACAGTTCATTTTCTATGCTCTGGCTGGCCTGCATATGAGCCATAGTAAGCAAGCTGGTGCGATCTGCTACCGCAGAGCTGGTAGCGGGCAGCTCCCACCTGCTTCTCGTGGAAGCCGCGGAAATGGTCAAGGAGGACGTCCACTTATGAGGATTGGATCGTTCACATCGGTATAGCGACTAGGCGGTCCGAAGTTGGATGCTGGAGGATATGCATCTTAACGCCATAAATCGCGTGAAGCGCCTCGGTGGTGAGGATATCATCCGGCGGACCGTTGGCGATGATCCTGCCAGAATGAAGCGCGATGATGCGGTCGCAGAAGCGGGCGGCCATGTTCACATCATGCAGCACGACCACCACGCCGAGGCCCCTGGCGTGGCTAAGGCTTTGGACGAGCGACAGCACCTCGACCTGATGAGCGACATCGAGCGCCGAGATCGGTTCGTCAAGCAGTAGGCACTCGGCGTCCTGGGCAACCAGCATAGCAAGCCAGACGCGCTGGCGCTCGCCGCCCGAGAGCGTGTCGACGAGACGGTCGGCCATGCCGGCGACGTCGGTGAGCTTCATGGCTTCCTCGACCTTGTCGCGGTCGGTCTGGCCAAAACGCCCAAACGCGCCGTGCCAGGGATAGCGTCCAAGCGCCACCAGCTCACGCACCAGCATGCCGGCGGCAGCCGGCGTGGCCTGGGGCAGATAGGCGACCTTGCGGGCAAAGGCTCGATCGCCCCATTCGGGCAGGGGCTTGCCCTCAAAGCGGATGGTACCGCCGGCCGGAGGCTGCTGGCGGGCAAGCAGTTTCAGAAGAGTCGATTTTCCGGAGCCATTATGGCCGATGAGGCCAACGATCTTCCGGGGCGCGAGCGTGAGGGTGAGTGGCTGCAGCAGCGTGCGGCCGGCGATGGAAAAGGAGACCTCGTCGAGCCGGAAGAGATCGTCTCCGCCCGTTGAAACGTCGACATGGCGCGGTGATCTTGCTTCTGAGCCACTGGTCATCATCATTCACAATCCTTTGTCTCTATGTACTCTGCGGCCCGCCGGCGGATACGCAAAAGATGAATCGGAGTATGCCCGCGATAGGGGCCGCATTCTTACAGTCATGAGCCTAATGCACTCGTTTTCGCATCAGCCAAAGAAAATAGGGCCCACCAATCAATGTCGCGACGATGCCCACCGGTAGCTGGTTTGGAAAAAGCGCGACGCGCCCGATGAAGTCTGCGCATGTTGTTATTGCGGCTCCGGTCAAAGCGGCGGCGATCATCTGGGGAATGGCGCGCTGAAAGCCGAGCGTTCGCGCAATATGTGGCGCCATCAGGCCGACGAAACTCAAAGGTCCGATGAGCAGGGTTGCCGCGGCGGCGGACACGGCCGCCAGCAAGAGAAGTGCCGCCCGGCTGATCGATATGTTGAGCCCGAGAGCCTTCGAGGAGGCCGTGCCCAACGGCAGAAGATCGAGCCAGCGGTTGAAGAACGGCACTATCAACAGCATGATCGCGGCAATGGTAACTGCGATCGTCGCCTGCATCGGCGTTGTGCTGTATGTCGAACCCGCCATCCACTGCATGACGCCGAAAACCTTCGGCAGGCCGGTGCCGAGCAGAACCGCGATCAGGGCAGCGAAAGCGGTATTGATCGCAATGCCGAAGAGCAGAACGTAATCGGGATTGTAACGGCTGCGATACCCCATCAGCAGAACGGCGATCAGGCTGACGATTGCGCCGGTAGCGGCCGCGGCAAGCTGTGAGATGGGCGTAAAACTCGGCGCAAGCAGCACGAGCAGCAGTATGCCGAGGGCAGCGCCCGTGCTGACCCCGATAACCTCGGGGCTTGCCATTGGATTGTTCGTCATGCGCTGGACGATCGTTCCCGAGAGCGCGAAGAGAATTCCGGCAGAAGCAGCGGCCGCCAAGCGCGGGAGCCGCCACATCAATAGCGAGTGCATCTGTGACGGTGACGCAAAGCTCCAGCCACTTAAGGACGGGCCGAGAGACAGGGAAATCCAGATCAACACCAGCAGGACTGAGGCGGTGATGGTAAGATACAGGAGAGGACGATGGTTGCGTGCTGCGGTGAGTGGCGGCGTCGGCGTTTCCACAACAGGCAATCGTCCCAGAAAGATGGCGATGAGCGGTGCACCGAGTAGCGCAGTCGCGGCCCCGGCAGAGATTTCGCGCATGAAACGTGCGGCCTGCTGCAGGGCCTCGTCGGCGGCAAGGAGCAGGATCGCGCCGATCAAGACGCTCGCGAGCATGCGCTGCGGAAGTCTGCGAGCGCCTGCCGCACGGGCGATAAAGGGTGCGGCAAATCCGACGAAACCGATGACGCCGACGGCGCTGACTGTGAAGGCGGCGAGCAATACAGCAAGAATGGTCGACAGCAGGCGCACGTGAAAAAGCGGTAACCCGAGCGATCTGGCTCCCTCGTCGTTGAGCGACAGCAGCTCTAGCGGTCGGGCCAAAAATGCAGCACCGAGGCAACCGAGCAGAGTGTAGGGAAGCAGGCGGGAAACCGCCGACCAATCATTCTGCGTGAGCGAGCCGCTGCCCCAGACGAAGAGACCGGTCATTCCCATGCCATAGGACAGGCTGACCGCAGCCGACACGGCTCCGCAGACGAAGGTTATGACGAGACCGGCCAGGATCAGAGATATGGGTGATAGACGATGAGGCCATGCGATCAGGAAAACGAGCGCAAAGGCTGCCAAGCCGCCGGTGAGAGCCACCAGTTCGCGCGTTGACGCTGCCAGGGCGGGCGCCCACAAGGTTGCGAGTGCAAGGGCGAGATAAGCCCCGGCCGAGACGCCGAGCGTCGAGGGGTCGGCGAGCGGCGTGCGCAACACCTGCTGAAAGATGGTGCCGGACAGTCCTAACGCGCCGCCGGCGAGAAGAGCGATAAGGAAACGCGGCAGGACGCTGTCATGAACCAGAACCTGCACATAGGAATTGAGATCGGGATTGGCGGCCACCTGCCACCAATCGTACACGGGCAACAGTTCCGACAGCCGCATCGCGGCAGAAATGAGAGCGGTCGCAAACAGGCACAGCATGATCGCGACCGGACCTATGCGAAACTTCTCTTGGACCGGCATCAAGGCGTCCCCCCGCCATTCTCGCCCAAGGCAATGGTCAGCAAACGTGCGAAACGGGAGGCCGACGGCAGACCGCCCGAGCCGAGTACGGTGGGAATGACACGCAATCGCCCCTCGCGGACAAAGGGTAAGGTGCGCCAGAGACGGTTTTCCGTCAGTCGGCTCGCCATTCCTGGCGCGATGGGGCTATCAATCATAACCATGGTGGCGTCGTTATAGGCTCCGAGCTTCTCAAGTCCGACGATGACGAATTCGCCGGCGATGTCTGGCTCGGCGAGCGGCAAGCCGATATGCCGCAGCACAGCGCCATAAAGACTGTTAGGGCCGAAGAGGCTGACATGCCGGTTATCGAGCGGACTTGCCAGGAGGACGGGTGAACCTGTGTAGCCGGAGAGGCGCTGACCGGTCCTCGCCAACTCGGCGCGGGTGGATTCGACGAGGCGCTCGCCTGCGTCGCGCATGCCAATCCTGTCGGCCAGGCCGAGCGTCCCGCGCTCGGCGATTTCAAGAACGTCAGGTGTAGGCTGGAACAGCAGGTCGCCGTAGACGGGCGCGATGCGCTGAAGCATTGGCGCTGCCTGCTGTAAGGTCGGCGTGGTGACGATCAGGCTGGGAGCGAGCGCGATCAGCACCTCGAAATTTGGCGTAAACAAGAGCCCGACATCGACAACGGAGGCCGGCAAGGTCGGATCGACGACATAGCGGTCACACCAGCTTGGCGCGGGCACGCCGACCGGCGCGATACCCATCGCCATAAGCGTCGAGGCAATGCCCCAGTCCAATGCGGCGACGCGCGGGGCATCTGCAACCGGAGCATCGGTCAGCTCTGCTGCCCGCGAGGATATGCTGTCCGCCCATGACGCCGCGAGGCCTACCAGCAGGGCGCGGCGTCCGATGGTTACTGGGGGATGCCTTCTGTCTGTCATCACCACTTGTACCCGAGCGTGGCGAAGACGGTACGACGCATGCCGTATACGCAGCCCGCCGCAGTGCAATCACTGATGAAGTGCTTATCGAACAGGTTCGATACGTTCAAGGCAAACGTTGCTCCGCGCATCTCACTCGAGAGTTTTCCGAGATCGTAGTCCAGCGCCGCATCGAATACGACATGATCGGGTATCTTTGCCGTATTGGCATTGGTGGTGTAACGACTGCCGATATATCGGACGCCAAAGCCGAGGCCGAGGCCGCCGGCCGTTCCATCCTGAAACTTGTAATCGGCCCACAGCGATGCTGTATTGGCGGGCAAATTCGCTACGCGGTTGCCTGCGGTCCCATCGCTCGCCTTCAGGATTTCGTTGTTGAGGTAGGCGTAGGAGGCGGTCACGTCGAGTTCGTCGTTCATGCTGGCGACGGCGGAAACTTGAGCCCCCCTGCTTCTGACCTCTCCGACCTGCGTCTGGACGACGGGTACCGTCAACGTGTTGGTCAAGTAGTTTTGTTGCGTCAGATCGTAGAGCGACGCAGTAAAGAAGCTGTCATAACCTGTGGGCTGATATTTGAAACCGACTTCATACTGATCGCCGGTGGTCGGCTTGAAAGGCTCGCCCGAAGCGGCGACGCCGATGGTGGGATTAAAGGAGGTGGCATAGCTCACATAGGGCGCAAAGCCGTTATCGAAGAGGTAGGTCAAGCCGGCGCGCCAAGTGAATGCATGGTCGTTCTGATCGGTCGTGACGTTTCTCAGATAGTTGTCGCTGTCGGTCGCGGCCCAATCCTGGCGAGCAGACAGCAATAGTGCCCAATTGTCGAATTTGAGCTGGTCCTGCGCGTAAACGCCGAGCTGCCACTGCTTCTGGTTGGCGTTCTGAAAGATGGCAGGCAATGTGACGGGCTGCGTATAGTCGGGATTGTCGAGATCGAGCGAAGGTCCGGCGCCAAAGCGCGTGAGGTTGTTCCAATTCTTGTACTGATAGTCCAAACCCAGGATCGCCTTGTGCGCGACGGGGCCGGTATCGAAGTCAGCTTCCGCCTGGTTATCAATTGCAAGGGTATTGAGCTGTTCCTGAGCGGTATAGGCCGACCTGGCCAACGTATGGCCATCTACCGCCAGGGCCGTAGCCTGCAATTCGGCATAATCGACGCTCACGTGCTGAAAGCGCAGGTTCTGTCGGACTGTCCACACGTCGTCGAAACGATGCTCGAACTCGTATCCGATGCTCTGCTGCTGGCGCCGCATATGGTCGAAATCCCTGTCGCCCGTGAACAGGTCCGTCGGGAAATAGGCGCCGCGGCTTGTCGGGAAGAGCGTCCCGGTAGTCGGAAGGCGGCTCCAGAAGCCGCCCTTCGGATCGTTGAGATAATCGCCGAGGATCGTCAGCTTGGTATCTTCGTCCGGCTTGATCGTCACGGATGGTGCAATCTCGACGCGCTCTTCGCGCTGGCTCTCGACCTGGGTGCCTGTGGTGCGGCCTAACCCGGTCAAGCGATACAGCACTGTGCCCTCGTCGTTCACCGGCCCGCTGAAATCGAAGGCCGCCTGGGCGCGATTGTAGCTGCCGGTTTGAAACTGCATCTCGTGCAGCGGTTCATCCGTCGGCTTCTTGCCGACCATGTTGAGAAGACCGCCGGGCGATCCCTGGCCGTAGAGAACCGAGGCGGGACCCTGCAGGACTTCGATGCTGTCGAGGAAGAAGGGGTCGACCTTCGGCACAGCCCAGGTCCCCTGCTGGAGCTTCAAGCCATTATAGTATTGGTCGATCTGGAATCCGCGAGCCAGAAAATTGTCCAGCCGGTTGTCGGGGCTGTCAGGCGTAGTCACGCCGGCCGAATAGGCAATGGCCTGACGAACAGTCTGCGGCTTTTGAACCTCGAGCTGGGCTCTGGTGACGACCTGCACGGATTGCGGCGTTTCCAGCAGCGGGATGCCGGACTTCGACGCGACGTTGCCGTCGGTCGAGACGAAACCGGCCTGCTTGGCCGCCTGCACCACGATGGGAGCGAGCGTCGTTGCTCCATCGGCCGCTGCCGCTCCTGTGGCTGCAGCACTCGGATTGGAAATCGTCACCGTCGTTGCGTTGGTGAAATGATAGGTCAGGCCTGATCCGGCCAGGATTTTGTCCAGCGCTTCGGTCCGGGTCAGCGATCCGCTGGCACCTCGCGAGCTTATGCCGCGCGCGACATCGGCGCTGAAGAACAGCTGGATGCCGGTCACTTTCGAGAATTGAACGAGAGCTTGGGACAGAGGCTGCGGCCGGATGTTGTAGGCGACGCGGCCGGTCTTCTCGACCGCTTGCGCGAAGACAGGTGCAGGGGCGGCGACGATGGTGCCGAGCGTGGTCGTGACCAGCAGCGCGAATACAAGGGAACGGTTGCAGCGCAATTTTCCGGCTCCGCCGTTTTGCTGAGATCTCCGAGTGTCATTTCCGCGGTACTGCATCGCCCACCTGCATCCTGTGCCCGCCAATGCGGGATTGCTGCTCTAAAAGGCCTCGGTTCGATGGCCTCGAGAAGTTAGACACCTGACGGGGCGGAGCTAATGAATTAGTTGAGAAAAAAATTCATGTTTTTGGAACTTAGCCGGAGCGGTAGACGAGCGTGACATAATTGGCCGCGTTCAGGAGGCGGATGCCAAGTGTGTCTGCGATCGTCTGCAAGGCGCTCTCGGTACGGGCCGTTTCAAAGATCGCCGTAACCGGTATGTCGCCGATGCTGCTATCCATAAGAATGATACGGCCGCGCCGGTAACGCTCCAGTTCCGCCAATACGCGCCGCAGGGGCACGTCCTGGAAGATGATGCGGTCGCTGCGCCATGCCTCCACCGTGTCAAGACTTGCCTCGGTCGGCTGGCCGAGACCGTTGCGGCCATAACTGACTTGCCATCCCTCTTCCAGTCGCAGGTTGGAAAAGCCGTCTTCTTGCACTTGGACGGCATGCTCGCTGACGGCGACGGTGACGAGATCGTCTACAAATTTCACATCGAACTTCGTCCCGAGTGCGCGGGTGTTTCCACCCCCGGCATCCACTAGAAAAGAGCGAGCCGGATCGCGTGACACATCGAAGAATCCTTCACCGCGATAAAGCTCGACGCGCCGCTCCGTCTCACTGAAATGCGTCGAGAGCGCCGAATAGCTCCCCAGCTCGACAGTGCTGCCGTCAGGCAAGCCGATCGTCCTGCGCTCGCCTATGTCGGTTTTGTATTCCGCAAAAAAGCCCCGCTGATTGAGGGCATAGAGGCCACCAAGCCCCCCGACGATCGCGACGGAGCCGAGGACGAAATTGCGTCGTGACAGAAGCGGACGACCGCGGCGCATTCGATCGAATTCCGGCTGCATGATATCGAAGCGTGCCCAGAGCGCCTGCGCGTGATTCCATGCAGCGAGATGCGCGTCGTCCCGAGCGAGCCATTCTTCCAGCGCCTGCCGGTCGGCCGCCGTAACCTTGTCGTCGCGCATCCGCACGAACCACTCCAGGGCTTCCATGACGATCGGGTCAGTCACTTCTTCGTTCATATCGCTTCGCAGCCCGGCGTTCCCTAGACCCTTGTGGGTCAAAGCCTCTATTACCCATGACACCGCAAGCAAGCTATCCGATGAATGAGGAACCGGATTAATAGCGACCAATTTTCCGGTCGAGCTCTGCAAGAGCGAGAACGATGTGAGAAATCACGGTGTTGCGAGAAATACCTTGGCGTGCAGCGATTTCGTCATAGCCCATGCCTTCGAACTTGTTGAGGACGAAGGCCTCGCGGCGCTTTATCGGCAGCGACGCGACTGCCTGCAGAACACGTCGCAATTCACAACGATAGATCGCTGTCATTTCTGGGGAGGGGCGTCCATCCGGTATGGCGTGAAGCTCTGCATCCGGGATGCCAACTTCGCCATGTCGCTTGAGATCTCGGAGATGATTGAGCGCGAGATTGCGTGCCGTCGTCATGAGATAGGCCGGGCAGTTGTCGAGATTGCCAGTGTCCGCGGCCGCGACTAATTTGGTGAATGCTTGCTGGACAAGATCGTCCGTCGTGGCCCAGTTGCCGACGAGGCGTCGGATGAGTTGTTGCAGGCGCCTTTGTTCGGAGACGTATAAACCAGCGATATCAAACGTCTTGGCACTCATTGACTTCATCCAGATTTCAAACCGCGACAGATCCTCCTGTTGGCTGTAGGTGATCGAAAAATGAACTGCAATCTCGGAATCTTAGACGGCTTCTAAAGTGCTCCAGAGATACCAGCCCGCCGAGGTGATAAGTGACGGATTTCATTTAGGGTCGCATCACGCGCCTTGCGTCGTATTCTTGATCACATTTGTCATGTTTCGAACGATTGTGGCTATTGAGCAACATTCGTTTCCACGGCTGGGCGTTTACAAGCTGTTGTCCAGGCGAACCCCGTTTCAGCTTGGAGGCGCATTTAACTTCAAACGAGGACTCCACCCAATTCAGTTGGCCTTAAGCCACTTGAGGATACGCAGAAGTTCATTAGGATCCCGGCCGCGGGTTCGACTCCTTTATTTCGATGGACATGACCTGACAAAGCTGGATTTCGCTGAACGTCGGCAGATCCTCGATGGGCTTCTCGTCGATCATGCTGGCGTCATCAAACTATCCGAGAAGGTTGAAGCCGATGGCGACGAATTGCTGGCCGCCGCATGTGCGCACGGGCTGGAGGGTATCATCGCCAAGAACCGTGACCAGCCGTATCGCTCGGGCCGTACGGGTGATTGGATCAAGGTGAAATGCGTCCGGAGCGACAGTTTTTTCATCGTCGGTTATGAACCATCTGCCGTTGCGCACGGTGGGATCCGCAACTTGTTTCTTGCTGCCTATAGAGGTGACGATCTCGTTTACGTCGGCAATGTGGGGACGGGCTTCAATGAACGCTATGCCACCAGGCTCCGCAAGGATCTGGAAAAGCTCAAGACATCCCGGGCGCCGATCGCGCTGAAACAGCGTGGTGTCGTCTGGGTCCAACCGACGCTGATCGCCGAAATCGAGTATCGTGCCTGGACCGATGACGGCAAACTGCGTCACGCTTCGTACAAGGGACTCCGGGAACGGCAGGACAATGCCGAGGTCTATCGTCTACCGCAATGAGACCCAGAATGAATTGGCACAGCCCTAACCCGTGTGACAAATGGTCAAGAAGATAAGAAATGGCTCCGTTTCAATCGCCGCCAACAATAAAACTCTCCCGGCTACGCGATATTGGTTGGTCTCTGTGGGATCCAATAGGTTTATTGAAACCAGGACAACGGTGGGAAGATGAAGAGTGTAGGTCGTTCGCCGATGAATACGATACTTACCTGCTAAACGCGGCAGAACAGTTGCGTAGAGGAGTTGCCACTTCCACCGTCATTGCATATCTGGTTGACATCGAAGCTAATTACATGGGTTTGGGACAAAGACCCGATACCCATGAAAGGGCAAATTCATTGGTTGGCGCGATCAATGCGGACAGTTTGCTGTGAACCTATCCGAAGCCTTAGGCGTGGTGCCCCGCCAATTGAGCCAATCCGTTCCCCCGCAACTGGCCTGAAACGGCCCCTAGAGATCGGGATTGGCCGGCAAGTTGACCGCGGTGCGCTCTCACACTCGCCGATTTCCGGCGAGCAATATCATGGTCTCGTTCAATCCCAATCTGGAAGAATTTGGGCCTATTTGTATCGCTATCGCAATTGGTAGAGAATTGAAAAAATTGGCGTATTTCGCTTCGGCATAGGATACTAATACTTAGCCTGATAAAGAACAGATAAGCAGAGTTGTGGAACGTCTGGGCGGTTTGGTGGCTGTTGCATACCAGCCTGAAACCGCACTTTCCACGAGTGTTGAAGAATAGATACGCTAGGGACAGCTGCCTGTTATTCTAGGCAGGGGGTTGGGTTGAGCGGCCCACATCGATCCGTCCAATCGCCGCCACGGGCATATTACGACCGAGCTGGTGGGCGACGAAATCAAGCGCCTCAATGCGTTTTGCCGCCGGGCGACCGATGGTCAAGGGACCGATGTGATCATTGAAGATGTGTTAGGCACAGAAGATGCCGCCCGGCTCGAACGTTTTGATGCAGTGCAGCTTGCAACCGTTCTTCAGAGTTGCCGCGAGCATACGACGGCGAGTTCTGCCGGCAAAACCTCGTTTGCGATCTCGCGATTGGAAAAGAAAAGCAGCAATGACGCAGATCGTCTCACGAAGTATCTTGCGCGCTTCGATCTCGGATTTGAAGACATCAAGCTGCGGTGACCGCCGGCAGATTCCGTAGTGCTATTCAAAACGCGGAAAGACGAGTTCCATCACCTAGCCTGATCTAAAGCGTAATGTTCTCGCGAACTTATGGGTTGTTTGAATTTCCGGGCCGACAGTTCGATTCCCCTCACATCATTACGGATCGATTTTGTCGACTGTGGGTCGTGATCTCTAAAAGTGGCATTGCAGCCGAGTGCGGGACGACTGCTTTGCGCCGTCATTTCGGATAGCGGGACCGCCTGAAAGCTGCCTTCCCCTGATCGTATCGCCTCGTCAGCGTCGGCTATAGGCCGACGCTAGGGATACTATAGAGACGGCTAGTCCTTCGCGCACCAGAGAGCAAAGGTCTCCGGCTCTCGCAAGGCGATGACAAGATGCAACTGGCGTTGCCAATGAAGTCAGACATTAGCTTCGCATTCTACCCAAAAAAACCATGTAGCAAGTCATATAAAGATGTCGTTATATGGTTGACGGCTGCGCTCTCGCCAAGGCATGGTGTGCCCGTCGTGGTTCTGCGGATGTCGAAATCCGGAGCTAAGAGGGAATTCGGTGGCGGCGACACAAGCGCACATACCGGAGCTGCCCCCGCAACTGTAGGCGGAGAGTTGTCGTTCAACATGTCACTGAGGAAGACTCCTCGGGAAGACGAACGTCAGCGATGACCCGCAAGCCAGGAGACCTGCCGCGATAGATAACGTCCACGGGCGGGGTGTCCCGGTGTGCCGCTTTACGCGATCGGCATGCCCTGCCGTTCGCCCTGCGTCATGCGTCCGCCCCGTCACAACCTGATGGAAGTGCGGATGACACAGACGATCAAAACAACCGGCCAGCCAGCTCTGGCGACCCGTCTCATCGACATCGTTTTTCCCGGAGATACGAACCATCACGGAACGCTGTTTGGCGGAGCTGGCCTTGCTCTCATGGACCGCGTCGCATTCATAGCGGCCACCCGCTTCGGACGCGTCCCCTTCGTGACGGCCTCGTGTGAGCGCATCGATTTCAAGCAGCCGGCACATGCCGGCCACATCGTTGAGTTCTCGGCGGCGCCGGTCAGAGCCGGACGTCGATCTGTGACGGTCGAGGTCGAGATGTTCGCGGAGACAGTAGTAGGGCATCACCGCCATGCTTGCACTCGCGGCATCTTTAATATGGTGGCAACTCCCGAAGGCCAGGGCGCCCGGGATTTTTGCCTCCCGGAACTCCTGCCTGTGGAGCCGCCGCTTCCGATGGCGAGCGTCAAGATGGTGGATATCGTTTTTCCGGATCAGGCAAACAGCGTCGGGCGGATGTTCGGGGGTGAGGCTATCTCGTTCATGACGAAAGCCGCCTTCGTGGAGGCATCGCGCTACTCCGGCAAGCTGGTGGTGCTGGCGTCATCCGAGCGTATCGACTTTGCGAGACCCATTGAGATCGGGGAGATCGTCGAGGCGGAGGCACGTATCGAACGTGTGGGTCACAGCTCGATGCTTGTTGAGACAAAGCTCTGGTCGGAGAATCTGCTCGCGGGCGAAAGATCCATTACCGCCACTGGGTACTTCAACATGGTGGCGGTCGGCGAAGACAGCCGGCCGATTGCGATCCTCGAGGAAACCACTGCGGTAGAACTCTCCGCAAGCGAGGACGGGCACGCTCATGCTTGACCGACAGCATTTATCGATCCTGCGCGAAGTGGATCGCCTGGGAAGTCTGACCGCGGCCGCGGAACGGCTGAACGTGACCCAGTCCGCGCTCAGCCATACGATCCGAAAGCTCGAAGACCGCTATGGCGTGGCGATGTGGGAGAAGGACGGTCGCAATCTCCGTCTCACACAGGCTGGCCGCTACGTTGTTTCGGTGGCGCAGCGTGTGCTGCCGCAGATCGAGAGGGCCGAACATGTCCTGACGGACTATCGTCAGGGTCAGCGGGGTTCTTTGAGGATCGGCATGGAATGTCATCCATGCCATCAATGGCTGATGGGTGTGACAAAACCCTACCTCATGGACTGGCCGCAGGTAGACCTGGAGCTGACGACCTCATTCGCCGCCGGCGGTGTGTCGGCGCTAATGGTCCACGAGATCGACATCCTGATCACCCCGGACCCGATCGAGGCACCGGGTATCCTGTACGTGCCGGTGTTCGACTATGAGCTCGTGCTTGCCGCTCCAAGCTCTCACCCGCTTGCGAGCAGGGACTATGCCGACCCGATGGATCTCACCCATGAAACTCTCCTGACCTACCCTGTTCCGCCGCAGAGGTTGGACGTGTTCACGCAATTCCTGGTGCCCGCCAATTGCAGCCCCCGACACCACCGCAATGTCGAGACAACCGAGATGATGCTCCAGCTCGTGGCTGCTGGCCGTGGGGTCAGCGCCATCCCGGACTGGCTGGTGCACCAGCAGGCGGCAACGCTCGGCGTCTGCCCTGTGCGGATCGGCCCCACAGGGATCCACAAGAGCATTCATCTCGGCCTGAGACGTAGGGAAGAGGCCGTCGATTTCATTGCGGGCTTTCTCACTGCGTCGCGCGGGTCGAGAGATGTCTCTCGTCCCAAGCATGAGAGCCGCTCATGATTGCGTGAAATCAAATCAATTTTTCTTCGTCAAAGGCTCAGACATAAGGGGTGCACATACCAGCAGCAGAATCCTCCAGTACTGACAGGTAAAAGGGTGAGAGAAGCGATGAGAGCGATAAAGGAGAAACAAAGCGACCCTGCTTTCACTTCGGATGTGACGGATGATAATGCGGCGGACGCGGGATTTCGCTTCGTCCTCAAGAGTATTCCCTTCGATGAGAACTACCTTCCGGCAGCTAACACGCGCATTACGACTAATTTCGCGAACCTCGCCAGGGGGGCACGCCGCCAGGAGAATCTTCGCAACACCCTGACGATGATCGACAATCGCTTCAACGCCTTGGTTCATTGGGACAATGCTACAGGTGATCGATATTCCGTCGCCCTCGACATCATCTCGGTCGAGCTTGCGACCGATGCTCGAGGCAAGTCCGACGCCTTGCCGCTGATTGAGATCCTGAAGACGACGATCATCGACCGAGCCACGAATGCTCGCATCGACGGCATCGTCGGAAACAACCTGTCATCCTACATCCGCGACTATGATTTCAGCATCGTGCTGCCCTCATACAACAAGGAGCGCGCCGAATTCAGTACACCGGAGAATTTCGGGGAGCTGCATGGAAACCTGTTCCAATCGTTCCTGAAGTCCGAAGCGTTCAAGACGCATTTCAGGAAGCCGCCGGTGATCTGCCTGAGCGCCTCGAGCAGCAGGACCTATCGTCGGACTGAAAATCAGCATCCCGTGCTGGGGATCGAATACCAGCAGAATGGCTTCTCGGCGACCGATGAATACTTCGGTAAGATGGGATTAAAGGTTCGCTTCTTCATGCCGCCACATAGCGTGGCGCCTCTGGCATTCTACTTCCTCGGCGACCTTCTCCATGACTACACCGATCTTGAACTGATCGGCACCATCAGCACGATGGAGACCTTTCAGAAGATCTATCGTCCCGAAATCTATAACGCCAATTCGCCAGCGGGCGGCGTCTATCAACCGAGCCTGAAGCACCAGGACTACTCGCTGACCCGCATCGTCTACGATCGGGACGAACGTAGCCGGCTGGCCGTGGAACAGGGCAAGTTCGCCGAGGACCATCTGATCAAGCCTTACGGGCACATTCTTGAACAATGGTCTGCCAAGCACGCTCATTGACGAACCGAAATCACAAGGTCGAATGCCATGAAAACACTTCTGCCCACGTCAACTGCCGGCAGCCTGCCGAAGCCTTCCTGGCTTGCCGAACCCGAGAAGCTCTGGTCGCCATGGAAGTTGCAAGGCGAGGAATTGACCGAGGGCAAGCACGACGCCCTTCGCCTTTCTCTTGATGACCAGAACCAAGCGGGCATCGATATCGTCAGCGACGGCGAGCAGACGCGCCAGCATTTCGTCACGACGTTCATCGAACACCTGGACGGCGTTGATTTCGAGAAGCGCGAGACAGTCAGGATCCGGGATCGTTATGATGCGAGCGTGCCGACCGTTGTCGGCGCCGTGTCTCGTCAAAGACCGGTTTTCGTTGAAGATGCCAAGTTCCTGCGCCAGCAAACCAAGCAGCCGATCAAATGGGCGCTTCCCGGCCCCATGACCATGATCGATACCCTCTTCGACAACCACTACAAAAGCCGGGAAAAACTGGCGTGGGAGTTCGCCAGAATCCTCAATGAGGAAGCAAGGGAACTTGAGGCTGCCGGTGTCGACATTATCCAGTTCGACGAACCCGCCTTCAACGTCTTCTTTGATGAAGTGAACGACTGGGGCGTCGCCACCCTGGAAAGGGCGATCGAAGGGCTCAAGTGCGAAACGGCGGTGCATATCTGCTATGGCTATGGGATCAAGGCCAATACCGACTGGAAAAAGACGCTGGGTTCGGAGTGGCGGCAGTATGAGCGGACGTTCCCGAAACTGCAGAAATCCAGCATCGGCATGATCTCACTGGAATGCCACAACTCCCATGTGCCGATGGATCTCATCGAACTTGTCCGGGGCAAGAAGGTCATGGTCGGTGCGATCGACGTGGCGAGCAACACCATCGAAACTCCGGAAGAGGTTGCCGCCACCTTGCGAAAGGCTCTCCAGTTCGTCGACGCCGACAAGCTTTGCCCCTGCACCAACTGCGGCATGGCCCCGCTGTCGCGTCGCGTGGCAAGAGGCAAGCTGCAGGCATTGAGCGCAGGCGCGGAAATCGTCCGTAGGGAATTGTCTGCTGCGGCCTAACGAGTTGCTTACAGGGGACAGCGACAGCTTCACCCATATCCGTCAATGTTTGCGCGCGCCTTGCCAATTCTGTGGGGCAGGGGCTCGCTGCCGAACTTGATTTTTGAGAGAAACAACCGTCTCGACGGCGCTAACGAGGCTGATATGAAAATGGATGACCACCGCTTCGACATTGTTGATAGCGCCATTTTTCGCGATGGAATGTCTCGCCTTGCCACGTCGGTCAATGTCGTCAGCACCAGCGTTAGGGGCAAGCGATACGGCTTCACGGCCTCGGCTGTCTGTAGTGTCAGCGATACGCCGCCTACGCTTCTCGTCTGTATCAACCGCGCAAGTTCATGTTTTCATGCCTTTGGAGGCGCCCGCTATTTTTGCGTTAACACCCTGATGCCAGGCCAGGAAGACATTTCAAACGCGTTCGGAGGCCGGATACCGACAGAAGATCGATTTTCATTCGGGCAATGGAATGAAGGGATTGCCGGCTCCCCCGTCCTTCTTAGCGCATCGGTCAGTTTCGAATGCGAACTTGTCAATGCCGTTGATGAGGCTACTCACCGCATTCTTTTCGGCAGGGTGATCAACCTTTGCGAAAATGAAGAACGTGCAACGCTCCTGTATTGCATGCGTCGATATATAAATGGGATAGTCTAGCGCTAAGTCGGGATTTGGGGACGTTCGAGAACAGAGTTGTGAAATCGATAAGCGCACTGACATGGCTCACTGATGACGATCCAACCGCTGTGCGGACTGAAGCACGCGCATTCTGCCTCCGGATCATCAAGGACTTCTACAAGATCGACTATACCCCTGCCTGGCACACCGATCTGGACTCTTTGTTGGACGTGTCCTCGGAGAGTTGGTTCTCGAATGAAAGACGCGGGGCTTTCCTAGTCGTTCGCGACGAACAAGAGCGCGTCGTCGCCGCCGGAGGCCTCTACGATCTTCAGAACAAGCCGACTACGGCGATCCGCCTGCAAGATCGCTATTGCGACGCTGCCAATGTATGCCAGATCGTCCGGGTCTATCTGGAGCCACACGTGCGGCGGAAAGGACTCGGCGGTTCAATCGTTGCTGCCCTGGAGAATAAGGCGCGCGATCTCGGTTATGTCACGTCCTATCTCCATGCCGATGCGGGCACACCTGATACCCTCAGCTTCTGGAGAAGCCAAGGCTACAGCGAGTTCGGCCGGTTCTCGTATCCCTCGGCAAAAGGGATGGATACCAGCGTGGACTTCGACAAGCAGCTTCTGACCCAGAAGGACTGAATATCCACGGCTTGGAGCCTTGCAGCCGGGTTTTCCCCTGTGAATTTGGCACAGTCGCATCATAGCCGTTGACGCGGATTTAACCTCGTATACTATATCTAGTGTTCGAGGTTCCCTTCGATTCGAATTCGGATCAAGGGCTAAGATGGGAATTCGGTAGCGCACATGATGTTCGCGAAGCCGAGGCTGCCCCCCGCAACTGTGAACGGCGAGTGCCTTGTCCATTATGCCACTGGGAGTTCCCGGGAAGGCGGAGAAGGTGCGGCGATCCGTGAGCCAGGAGACCTGCCTTGATCGATACGTCCGCCGGCGGGGTGTCCGGCAGGGTACGGTAGATTGCGTCCGGATGAAGCCGGTCCTATGCCGTCCTCGCTGCCCCGTCATCTGTCTGCTTCGGGGTGAAGGCCATGAATTCACAATTCTATATCATCGCTGACCCGTAGTCGTTTCGACTGCGGCCATCCGCGCCGTCGATTTCTGCCACAGCCCTTTTCGCTCCGGTCCGATGCCAGGCCGGACACCCTTTTCTGCGTCCAGCTTCACGAGGAAACCATGTCGATCACCGTCTATTCCAAGCCTGCCTGCGTTCAATGCACTGCCACCACCCGCGCGCTCGACCGCCAGGGGATCGACTATACTGTCGTCGACGTTTCGACCGATATTGCCGCCTACGAGCTGGTGCAGGGTCTCGGCTATCGCCAGGTTCCCGTCGTCATCGCCGGCGAGCAGCATTGGGCGGGCTTCCGCCCGGACATGATCAGCGCGCTCGCCTGAGTGGCTGCTGCAATGGGTGAGGTGATCTACTTTTCCAGCAGATCCGAGAATACCCATCGCTTCGTCGAGAAGCTCGGCCTTCCCGCGCAGCGCATCCCCATCACTGGCGAGACCCTGCAGGCAGGGTCGCCCTATGTGCTTCTCGTTCCGACCTATAGCGGCGAGGGCGGCAAGGGGGCCGTGCCCAAGCAGGTGATCCGTTTCTTGAACGATGCGGCGAACCGTTCGAACCTTCGCGGCGTGATCGCCGCGGGCAACAGCAACTTCGGCGAGACCTACGGGCTTGCCGGCGACATCATCTCAAAGAGATGCCAGGTGCCTTACCTCTATAGGTTCGAGCTCCTAGGCACCGAAGAGGACGTCGCCAATGTCAGACACGGATTGGAACGATTTTGGACACGGCAGTTCTCGAGCGCCCCTTGAAGGCGCAGGCCGCTGATGCGGCGCTCGATTATCACGCACTGAACGCCATGCTGAACCTCTATGACGAGCACGGAAAGATCCAACTCGACACGGATCGCATGGCGGCCAAGCAATACTTCCTCCAGCACGTCAACCAGAACACGGTCTTCTTCCATAATCTGAGGGAAAAGCTCGATTATCTTGTGACGGAAGGCTACTACGAGCAGGAGGTGCTGGATCAGTATTCCTTCAATTTCGTGCGCGATCTCTTTGACCACGCCTATGCGAAAAAGTTCCGTTTCCCGACCTTCCTCGGCGCCTTCAAATACTACACAAGCTACACGCTGAAGACCTTCGATGGAAAGCG
>NZ_VITM01000008.1:0-250706 GCF_007828675.1 Rhizobium sp. ERR 1071
CGATCTCCAACCATTCCATTCCGCTCCTATCGATGAAGAAGCTTATCTCGCGGCCTCAATCTCAAAAGGAAAGGTGGGGTCTTCGTCGCGCTCACGGACGATCAAGGCAAGTGATTGCATTACGGTGTCAGCCCATTGTGGCCCGTAGCGGCGGCCAATGTCGTCGAGCGTGTCGACGATGACGGCGATGACAATGCCGCCGGCATCGGTGGCAGCATGCTTGCGCCGGTCGATAAAATGCTCGACGGCCGCGGCAAAGGCAGTTCCGTTCAGCGTCTTCGTCACGCTGTCGTAGCGAGCCGCCTGGGTGACCCTTTCCTGCATCTGGCGGAGGGCGCTGTTGTTGAGCTGCAGGGAAAAAAGCAGCGGAAAGGCCACAAAAGCGGCAATAAGCGCTGCACCGACAAATCCGACCAAAAATGGCCGATCTGGGATCAGTAGGTATAATAGAAGTAAAAGACCAACGGAGCCGACCACGGTGCATAGCGCACCGAGTGTGGCCCTCTGCAGGGCTTTGAAGATGGTGGCAGAGGGATGTCGCTGTTGTAGAATCATGTCGGAGTTATCCCCCTCCTCTAATGCTAGGTCAGCTAAGCAGAGGCTCGAAAAAACCGGCTTAAGAAATTCTGTAAAATTTGTTGCTTTGCACAGTATGTTGATTTGCGCTTAGAGCTGATCGAGGTGAGCTCTCTGCGCAAATAAAAACGCCGGCCCTAAGAGCGGGTTGACCGAGAGTTGTAGCAACAATTTCCAGGAAATATTATTCACACTTCCGAATGCCGGAACACGATAGATCCAAAAATCGTAGTCCGATCAAAAATGGACGGCGACAGTCAACGTCAATGGCCTTAGCCTAGGGCAATCGAAGGATCGCGACGATGAAAGGTGGTAGGACAACTCGGTCTATCCAGTTCTTTCAGTGTCAAAGGAATCTGTACCATGGTTGCCATTCCCCCTGTTGATCGACCTGATCTGGTCCTCAGTAGATGGCATCTCGCTGCAAGTTGTTCACGGAACAGCGCGACCCAGCGCGCTATGAGACAGGTTCGAAGAAACAATGACAGCCCGTGACGGCGCTTCACATTTGCAGACGAGTCTAACCGCAGTAAACCCCGACACCAATTATCATGGATTGTGCTTCGGCACCGCCGCTCCTGCGGACAAGATGGGCCTCCTCAGTCTTCGAAGATTTGTCAATCTCGCTTTAACGTCATCCGTGCTTCCGGAGGGGACTGCCCGCCAGTAAGTTCTTTCTGATATTACTAGTGTTTACGCGTAATCGTGGCGGCGCATGGCTGCAAAAAATTATGTAAATTCTATGTTTGTTGAATAATATGTTTGTTGCGAGCATGCAACACATAAGCTGTGATGGTTAATATCCCAAAAATAGTCAATGACTTTGCAGTGCAAAGGCTTGCGCTCTCCGATATTAACCGTTTCAGGAGAATAAGTATGAATCCGTTTTACAAATAAACGTGATTTCGTCTACATCATGTAGATGAATAAGATTTATAAATGGTATCTACGAAGTATAGTTTGGGGAAGGGATATTAGGCGTGGCTTATAAGACGCGATTGATGGCGGCAATCGGCATTTCGATGGCCATGAATTCTTTATCGAGTGGCTCTGCTGGCGCTATGACATTGCAGCAGGCGATCGACAAGACAATGAAAACCAACCCCCAGATCATGCAGGCCGCGCAGGATCGGGAGGCAACCGAGTTCCAACTGCGTCAGGCGAGAGGGCTTTACCTGCCCTCGGTCGACCTCGAGTCCGGTTATGGTCGACGTAGACTGTCGGATGTCACATCCGGAGCCTTGTCGCGTACTCGCGATTACCTGAATCCTGCTGATGTAAGCTTGACTATTACTCAGACGTTGTTTGACGGCGGTGATCGCAAGGCACAGAAGGACAAGCAGGCAGCTCGTGTCGACGGTGCATCCTTTCGGGTCCAGCAGCGCTCGGAAGCCTTGGCGCTGGAAGTGACCCAGGACTATCTTGAGTATCAGCTGCAAATGGAGATCGTTGCGGCTGCGGAAAAGAATGTCGCCTTCCACAAGCAGATGGTTGGCAACATCGAGGACAGTATCAAGGGTGGCGCGCTCACGGATGCCGATCGTCTTCAAGGTCGCGAGCGCCTGCAGGCGGCCAACGCCCGCCTTCAGGAGGCAAAGAAGGAACTCGACGCGACGAAGATCCGTTTCCTTCAGGTCGTCGGTGAGCCGATTAGCAATGCGAATCGTCCCGCTTCCGTTGCGCGTTACCTGCCTAAGACGTTGGACGACGCAGTCTTCATCGCCCAGAAGAACAATCCGCAGATCTCGTCGGCCAAGGCTGATGTCAATGCTGCCGATGCCGACGTCCGCGGCTCCAAATCTGCGTTTCTGCCGCGGCTCGACCTCGTGGGAAGCGCCCGCATCGGTGACGATGTCGACGGCAACAAGGGTAACACAAGCGACGTCCAGGTCGGTGTCGTCGCCAAGTGGAACCTCTACCATGGCGGCATCGATACCGCCCATCAACAGGAGCTAGTTCGTCGCGCCGCCGAACAGCGCTTCGCACTGAGCCAGACTTACCGCGAGGTCGATGAATCTGTCCGCTCAGCGTGGAGCGAGCGCGCCAACCAGGGACAGCTGGCTCATATCCTGGACGGCCAGGAAAAGACCAATGCTCAGCTCGTAACGTCCTATCGCGAGCAATTCAAGGTCGGTCAGCGCTCGTTGCTGGATCTGCTGGATGCCCAGAACACTCGCTTCAACACGGAGGTGTTGGCCAAGACAGCGGAAGTTGCGTCGCTCTTTGCCGAATACAAGATCCTTGCAGCGTCGGGCAGCCTGTTGTCGACGATGAAGCTGAAGCCGGTTGATCAGGCGACGCCTTATGCCCGTGATCAGTTCGCTGTTTCGTCGAATACGGCTGATCCCGGATATACCAAATACGACTCGCATCAGAAGCCCGGCTTGCCGATGGATCTGCTCGAGCCGATTCGTTAATCGTTACGAATTGGATAGTCCATGTTGAACGTAGCACCTGACGTGTCTGCGAGCGTCTCGCTGCAGACTTTCAAGTCGGCATTCAAATCGGTCGCTGCGTTTTACGGTCGCCCGAACTCGGATACTGTACTGTTTTCAGGCGTTCCGGACGAAATCCTGGAAGCGATGGAGCTGGACGATGTCGAACGGTTATCGGAACGGATCGGTCTGCAAGTCCTGAAGCATACGGAACGAGATTGCCGGCTCGGCAATTTCGACTGTCCCGCCATCGTCACCTTTGCTGATGGTGGCGTTCTGCCATTGCTCGAAATGACCGACGGCGGTTCTTATGTCACCGATATTGTACCGGTCGCCGGCACGGCAACCCGTTTGACGCGGGAGGAGCTTACCGCGCTTAATCCGCAAGCGGCATTTGCCTTCACCCTCTACTATCAGAATTCGTCAGAAGAAGCGCGCGTCGGCCATGCCATGGAGATCGAGAAGCGGCACTGGTTGGCAACGGCGTTGGTACCGTATTGGCGCACCTACGCCCGCGTCATGCTCGCGGCACTGTTCATCAACGTCATCGCGTTGGCCTCACCGCTTTTTACCATGAACGTCTATGATAGGGTCCTGCCGAACAAGGCGTTCCCAACGCTCTGGGTGCTGACCGCCGGCATCTCATTGGCCTATCTCTTCGATTTTCTGTTGAAGACAGCCCGTGCATCTCTGATCGACTATGCCGGTCGAAAGGCGGACCTGCGGCTGTCGCATCTGATCTTCGACAAGATCCTGAATTCGACGCTGGCATCCCGCCCGATGTCGACCGGAGAATATGCCAATCGCGTGACGCAGTATGAATTCGTGCGTGAATTCTTTACCTCGAACACGATCGGCGTGCTAATCGACAGCCTCTTCGTCGTGATCTTCCTGATCGTCATATATTTGATCGCTGGCTGGCTCGTGATCATTCCGGCTGTTGCTTTCGTCCTTTCGGTGACGATCGGTCTTGTCGCCCAGGCCCAAATTGGCAAGCGCATGGCGACGGCGACGAACGAAGCCTCTCGCCGCCAGTCCCTGCTTGTCGAGACCATTTCGACGATCGAGACGCTAAAAAGCTTGCGCGCAGAGGCAACAATGCTGCGCCGCTGGCAGGAGCTAACGAAATATTCGAGCCGGACCAGCGAGGACATTAAGCACATCTCGTCGAATGCCATGAACATGACGATGTTTTTGCAACAGATGGTCAGTGTACTCATCGTGGTGGCAGGCACTTACGAATTCGCCGACGGAAAAATCGCCATGGGCGCGATCGTCGCAACCGTCATGCTGGCGAGTCGCGCGGGAGCGCCCTTCGGACAGATTGCGATGACCCTGGCGCGCTTCCGCCAGGCCACCATGTCGCTGCGGATTCTCGACAAGATCATGGAGCAGCCTGATGATCGACCGTCCACCGTCGGTTTCGTCAACCGGGAGATTCGCAGCGGCGCATTCAGCTTCCAGAACGTTTCCTTCCAATATCCGGGCTCCGATCAGGCTGTCATCAATCAGCTCTCCTTCACCGTTGCGCCCGGCGAAAAGATCGGGATCATCGGCCGCATTGGTTCGGGCAAAACGACTCTCGGCCGGCTTCTCGACGGGCTGTTCCAGCCGGCCAGCGGCCGTGTACTGATCGATGGCGTCGACATCCGCCAGTATCACGTGGCGGAGGTGCGCTCCGCCGTCGCTGTCGCCGGCCAATCGTCGGAGCTGTTTTCCGGTACCGTGAAGGAAAATCTGCTGCTTGGCCGAGCCGATGCCACCGATGATGAGCTTCTGGCCGTATCCCGAATGACCGGCGTAGATGAATTCGTCTCCACGCATCCCCGTGGTTTCGATATGCCAGTTGGCGAGCGCGGCGCGAACCTGTCGAACGGCCAGAAGCAGGCATTGACCATAGCCCGCCTGCTCCTGACCCAGCCGAAGATCGTCTTCCTCGACGAGCCGTCGGGCGCGATGGATTTGGCAAGCGAGCGTCATCTGATCAACAAGCTGACCAATGCATTCGGCCCGCAAACGACACTGCTAGTAGCAACCCATCGCCATAGCATGCTGGAGCTCGTTGACCGGCTGATCGTCATCGACAAGGGACGCATTATCGCCGACGGGCCGAAAAACGCCGTGATCGAGGCGATGCAGCGCAAGGCGGTGCAATGATGCGTGCCTCTCACCGCAATACTCCCGACACTCCTCCGTTATTCGCCCGGCTGATTCTTGGCCTGTGTGCCTCGATGATCGTTGCGTTCGTTGCCTGGGCGGCCTTCGCTGACATTGACGAGATCGCGCGCGGCGAAGGAAAGGTGATCCCGGTATCGAAGACGCAGATCGTGCAATCGTCCGAGCCTGGCATTGTCCAGCAGATCAATGTCAATCTCGGACAGGTCGTCCACAAAGGCGATATTCTGATCCAGCTTGACAATACGACGACGGCATCGACTCTCGGAGAATCGGTTGCCAAAGCTCGAGCGCTCGGTGCCAAAGTCGAGCGTCTGGCCTTGGAGGAGGCGGGCGCTTTCGACGCGCAGTTCGTCTGTCCGGCTGATATTCTTGCTACCGCAAAAAACGTTTGCGACAACGAGGAAAAGCTCTTCGAGGCGGATAGGGCTTCCTACAAGAACAAGCTCGATGTTCTCGATCAGCGCCTGAAGCAACATCAAAACGAGCTGGATGAAGCCCACGCCAACATAGATCGCCTAACGCAGAATATCGCTGGCGCCCAGAAGCAGTATGATCTGCTGAGACCGCTCGGTGAAAAAAAGCTTGTTGCTCAAACGGAGGTTCTCAAGGTCCAGCGAGACCTTGTCGACCTGCAAGGACAGCTCAAAGTCTATGTCGAAAGTCTCGATCGGCTGCAGGCGGCCGTCAAGGAGGCGACATTACAGGCTACCGACCTTGGGCTGCAACTGCGCCAGCAGGCGTTGACCGATAAGGGACAGGCACTGTCGGAACTTTCCGTCGTCGATGAGACGATCCGCGGTGCGTCCGATCGGGTCAAGCATACCGATATCCGGTCTCCGGTCGATGGCATCGTCAATACGTTGGAGGTCAACACGATCGGCGCCTACGTTGATGCCGGAAAGGTCATCGCCGGTGTCGTCCCGACAGCGGACACTCTTCTGATCGAGGCAAAGATTTCGCCGCGCGACGTTGCTTTCGTACGGATCGACCAGCCGGCGGTCATCAAGATCTCGGCTTATGATTTCTCAATCTTCGGGGCCCTGGACGGTAAGGTCGTCAATGTCTCCGCCGACAGCCTTGTCGAAAAGGACAAGAACGAGACTTACTACCTCGTACGCATCAAGACCGACAAATCGGCGCTGGAGCGTGACGGCAAGCACTATCCGATTATTCCCGGCATGGTGGCTTCCGCCGAGATCATGACCGGCCGCAAGACCATCCTGGCCTATCTGATGAAGCCGATCAACAAAGCGCGCTCCGAAGCGCTGACGGAGCGGTGAGGGTGGTCATGCGCAAAGGAGGCGGGAAAGACGAAGCCGCTATGATAACACGAGAGGAGGCGTTGCCATCGGTCGATGGTGATGAACTGGAGCCGCGTTTCCGCGCCGTAACCGGCGGCGGCGAGCGTCGCGGCATTCGTCTGGAGCGTATCTATTGGGATGGTCTCGGGCGGATGTCGGAAGCCGGTGGCATCAGCATCGGTGAACTGGTTTCCAATACGGCGGCTGAAATGCCGGAAACCGGCAATCTCACATCCTTGCTGCGCGTACTGAGCTTCAAATGGGCGCTGAACCGGCTTGATGCCGTCGAGCATGTGGCATCGTTGACCAATCTCAACGCCGTCCTTCAGGCGTCGCCGACACCGGCAGTGGTGTTGACGCAAGAGCGCGGGATCAAGCTCTTCAACGATGCCTTCCTGAAGATGTTACGCCATCGGCTAACGCTGATCGACGATGTTCAGCAGACGGCGCGCACGTTGCGCCTGTCAATTGACACTCAGGTTCAAGAGGTACTCTCCGTCTTATCGATCAATCGCGGCAAGACGCTGAACACTGGCTTCAAGATCGGGTTCGGCTCGCAATCGCTGACGGGCCAGATCAATCTGGCGTTGGCACCGACGCACGAGGCGTTGATGCTGATCGGTTATCTTTCCGTCCACTGAGGCGCCATCCCTTTCGCTATGCGTGACGCTCGGCCCTGCTAAACTGGGTGGACTCGGTTAGTTGACCTCGCCTTCGCCGGGAACCACCTTAGCGAGCGGCATCGCGGCGGCAACCGCCTGCGCATGGGGATCGCGCGAGCCATGCAGATAGCCGCGGCCAGCCACGATCGAATAGAGCGGCAGATATTCTGCAATGCGCTTGTCGGACAAAACCTCATCGCGCATGTTGTCGAGGATGAGGTTGTTTCCGTTGACGGAGACCGACAGGACGGCGTGATAGAAATGCCGCTGCTGATCGAAGAGAACGACCAGCGCCATTTGGTCGAGATCGACGCCAGCATTGTAGAGTGCTGCCATCTTCAATATCGCATAGTCCTCGCAGTCGCCCTGCTGGTGCGACAGGGCCTCGCTCGGTTTCGCCCAGTAATCCGCCACGTGATAGGTTTCCATGTCGCTGGCGTAGCGGATGGCATGGTTGACCGTGTAATTGATGTTATTGATCTTGTCGCGGATCGAGGCGCTAGCAATCTTTGTTTCAGCCGCGGCTATGGCGGTTTCGGCTGCGTTGCATCCACCCGCACCGCAATCAAGCGATTTACCTGACCGGATTTCGGCGAGCGGGGCGGCGAAATTGTTAAGCGCGGCAAGATGTTTGAAGGGAATGGCGACGGTTCCGAATACCGAGTCGCCTAAAGGAACGTTGCTTGGCTTTGCGGGACGTACCGGCTCGGATGCGGTCAGGTCATTATGCGGAAGACCACCTGGCGCAGCGACAAGACTCTGGTTCAGCGTGGCGAGGTCGATGCCACTAATCGCCTTTGCGGCGTTTCCTATGGTGGGCGCAAAGAGATCGATGGCCGTATCCACCAGAGGGCCCTGAAGCAGCTTGACGACTGGGCGCACGGTATCGCCTGTCGCCGCCATGCTAGCGGTCGGTGATGATAGACCGAGAGCGAAGGAGACTGCAGCAAGCGCTGCAAGTATATTTTTTTTGTTCTTGCGTTCCATTGGTGCACTATTTCCCCTGTTTGAGAGAATAGTGCGCGATACTTCTGAATATGGCGTTCGGAAACGTAGATAAATTAAATATAAATTAAGCGATCAAATAAGTATAAAGTTCTACAAGATCCAGTTAGAAAGTATTAAGGCTGATGCAGCCAAGGCTGCCAAGTAAGTTCAGTCCTAAGACCGCATCGGTGAAGTGGCGCCATCGTGATGGTGACCGCGCCGCAACGACGTGCAATGTGCTCTATGGGATTGTCCGGCTTCAGAACGATTGCGAGGGCTGTGTGGAAATCTTCAATTTGCCGCCCTCTATCGTATTGATCACCATCTTGCGCTCCACCATGCCGGAGGCATTAAAGCGGAAAAGTCCGGTGGTGCCGCGAAAGCCAACCTTGTTTGTCAGATTGGCGCTAGTGATGGCTTGCGGCCCCTGGGAACGGACGAGGCCGGAGGCGATCGCCATGGCGTCGTAGCCATAGGAGCCAGAGGTCGTCAGCGGGTGATTGAAATGGCGCTGGTAACGCTCGGCAATGAGCCCGCCGCTCTGCGTATCGTCGGTCGCGACGAATGCGCCTGCAACAGCCGGAGCCGCATATGCTGCTTGCGGCCAGTTGTTGGTGCCGACCAACGTCTGGCCGGGAATGGCGGCGCTGCGCACGGCACTTGCTGCCACGCCAACTTCCGACGTGTTTCCGAGAATGACTACGATTTCGGCTGACTGGATCAACGGCCGGTTCTTGGCCAGGATATCGGCGGCCTGATCGCTTGCGCCGTAACGACCTAGCCCCATGAACGTGTTGCCGCTGTTCCAGATGGCGCTGCCCAATCTCGTTGTTTCGGATTGAGAAAAATCTGCGGGCACCAGCGCCGATACCTTCTTATGACCCCCGGGACCTGCCGCCTTGACGCCCTCGGTCGCGCTGTCGATTTCGCCCGAGGCGAGATTGAAGACGTCGCCGCCCGTTGTCGCCGTCGTACTCGCAAGGTTAAGCAATGGCGGGCGCTGTGCGGGAGGAATGGCGGCAATGGCCGCAGTCTCGGCCGGCGGCAAATAGCTGACGATCAAAGCGGCATTTCGGCCTTTGGCCGCCGCGACCTGTGCGGCAACGCCAGCAAGACCCGGACCAACATCCTTGACGCGCAGCCGAACCTGATTGTTGCCGAGTTCGCCGACGCCAAGCACCGCCCCATCGCGTATGTCGCGGGCTGGACCTTCGTAGAGACCGGCCGCGCCCTTGCGCAGCAGCAATGTGATTTCCGTGCCGCTGTCGCCACCATAGGTCTCTTCAATGGCGGTGGACGGCATTTTTATGTCGTCCTTCTTGCTGTTGTTCTCAAGTCCGACACCGTCCATCTGACAGCCGGCGATGCCGGCACAGAGGATGAGGGCCGCACCGCGTGCTGGTCGCCGATGCAGTCTGCGCGCTAGCCGCTCGGTCAAAAGGTCCAACGAAAGGCTGATCGCAAACGGCACAACTACTCCCCCGATTCTCCATGGCAGGCCGAAACAGCCTATCGGGCCGCATTTGCACACCGCAGCTGACGTAAAGTCAAGCGGTATACTTAACGACTTGTTCTTTGGTTAAGTTAACCATCGGTAAAATAATTCTGCAGTGCTGCATAACCGGCTATATCGATGAGGTTAAGGAAGTATTGCAATCGTCCTGATCCCGTAATTGATTGCGGCAAATTGATAGACACCGGGAGCCAGACCCATGGACGACTTGCGCATTTCGACCGTAGACCACGAAGCTGCTTCGCATGATTTAGCATCAAGCGGTCGGGACGAGGGCATTGCAGCCGATGCTGGCCCCGGTTATTCGCCGACGTTGTCGCAGAATGCTGATGTCGCTGCATTCGAGGTGGCACAAGCCGAGGAACAACAGGCGAATGGCAAAACGGGGCGACTAGCCGCGAACGAGCCGCAAAATGCTCCCGCCACGGCGCCGATCCAGATCGTGCCGGATCAGGGCAACGTCGTTCATCTGCCGCCGAACACTTCTATCGACGACATCCATGTCGAGGGACGCAACCTTGTTCTCATCCAGGCCGACGGAACGCGCATTGTCATCATCAACGGTGCTCTGCATGTTCCGACCTTCCTGATCGGGGAAGTGACGCTGCCGCAGCAGGCCGTCGTCGCGGCATTACAGCAGCAGGGCATCAATGTCGCCGAAGGTCCCGATGGTTCGGTTCACGCCGGCAATGGCGCGGACTCCGGTCACCAGTTCACGGACAGCCAGGCCGGGAATCCGCGCACTCCGCTGAATCTGATCGGCCTTCTCGGTCCTGGTGACTTAATCGGAGGCGGCAACGGCGGCAATCTCTCCGGCACCCAAACCCGTGTTCCCTTCATCGATCCGCAGGCGACTGAAACGGCCTCGTTGGTCGAGCGCGGCAGCAGCACCGGCGCCTTCCTTACCTCAAGCAGCACCGGCCGCTTCGGCTTCGGCGGCAACAATGCCTCGATCACCACTGTCACGCTGGTTGGCGAGGCAGAAATCACCAGCAGCGGCACACAGCAGCTGTCGGGCCTGACCTCCGGCGGCGTTGCGGTTGTTGTCACCCAGAACGGCCAGACCGTCACCGGCGTCGCCAATGGCGTCACGGTCTTCACGCTGGTATTCAACGCCTCGACCGGCGAGTACACCTTCACCCAGCTGGCTGCCCTCGACCATCCACGCGGTGCCAATTCGGCCAGCGATGTGCTTGAACTGCAATTTCGCTACACGGTCTCCGACACGAGCGGCCACACGGTTTCGGCTGTCGCGAGCGTCGACATCACCGATAGCGTGCCGGTTGCGGCCGTCGGTACGGCGGGTTCGGTCACCGAGGCGGCGCTGGCTTCCGGCAACGCAGTCCTGACCCATGATACCGGCGCCGCGACGGCCACCGGCTCGCTCAACATCTCCTGGGGCGCCGACAGCGCAAACACTGACAAGGGCGGTCTCGGCGATCGCTCGGTCGCCTTCACCAATGCCACGGTTGCGGCGACGGGTGAGGACAACGGCGTGCTAACCTCACATGGCCTCGCCGTGCACACAGTGATTTTGGCCAATGGTACGCTGGTGGGTTACACTGGTGAGGTGGCTCCGACGGCAACCTCCGCATCCAACGTCGTCTTCTATGCGACGGTCTCCGACACCGACAACGGCCACTATAATTTCACGTTGGTGCAGTCACTCGACGATGCCAAGGGTTCTAACGCAATCACGCTGACCTTCGGCTATACTGCCACCGATTCCGATGGTGATACGGCCACGAACAGCTTCACAGTCACGGTCGCCGACGACAAGCCCGTCGCCTCGACCGGCGATGTGGGCTCGGTCACCGAGGCGGCGCTGGCTGCCGGCAACGCAGCCCTGACCCATGATACTGGGGCCGCAACGGCCACCGGCTCGCTCAACATCTCCTGGGGTGCTGACAACGCCAATACCGACAAAGGCGGAGCCGGCGACCGCTCGGTCGCCTTCGCCAATGCCACGGTTGCGGCGACGGGTGAGGACAACGGCGTGCTAACCTCACATGGCCTCGCCGTGCACACAGTGATTTTGGCCAATGGTACGCTGGTGGGTTACACTGGTGAGGTGGCTCCGACGGCAACCTCCGCATCCAACGTCGTCTTCTATGCGACGGTCTCCGACACCGACAACGGCCACTATAATTTCACGTTGGTGCAGTCACTCGACGATGCCAAGGGTTCTAACGCAATCACGCTGACCTTCGGCTATACTGCCACCGATTCGGATGGGGACACGGCCACGAACAGCTTCACCATCACGGTCGCCGACGACAAGCCCGTCGCCTCGACCGGCGATGCTGGCTCCGTCACTGAGGCGGTGCTGGCGGCCGGCAACGCAGCCCTGACCCATGATACCGGCGCCGCGATGACCACCGGCTCGCTCAACATCTCCTGGGGTGCTGATAACGCCAATACCGACAAAGGCGGAGCCGGCGACCGCTCGGTCGCCTTCACCAATGCCACGGTTGTGGCGACGGGTGAGAACAACGGCACGCTCAGCTCACACGGTCTTGCAGTGCACACGGCACTGCTCGCTGACGGTACGCTGGTCGGCTACACCGGTGATGTTGCTCCGACCGCTGTCACAGATGCAAAGAGTGTGGTCGGTTCGAATATCGTCTTCTATGCAACGGTTTCCGACACCGACAACGGTCATTATAACTTCACGTTGGTTCAGTCGCTCGACGACGCCAAGGGCTCGGACGCCATCACACTGACCTTCGGTTACACGGCCACCGATTCCGATGGCGATACCGCCACGAACAGCTTCACCATCACCGTTGCCGACGACAAGCCTGTCGCCAGCGACGTCACGGTCGGAACAGGTAGTCTTTACGACACAACACCGACTGAGCAGATGCCGCTCCGCCCACTCGTCGAGTCGAGCGAGGGGTCAACCCCGTCGGAAAGTGCTACCGACAGCGTCAGCGGCGGATCGGGCAGCCTGTTCACTGCCGGTGCTGACGGCTTCCAACAAATCAGCTTCACGGATCCGACCGGCCTCAAGGGCATCTATATTGATGCCAACGGAGTCGCTCACAAGGAGGGCCTGTCCTATAGCACAACGACGGACAATCTGGGCAATACCGTCTACACCGCAACCGGCAAGGAATCGGGCCAGGTTCTCTTCACCCTGAGCGTCGGTGCGGACGGCAGCTATACCTACGTGCAATCTGGCGCGTTCGCCGATGCTAAGGGCTCCGACAACGAGAATTTCAAGATCTCCTTTGAAGTCACCGACGGCGACGGCGACAAGGCGATAGGCTCGCTGACGCTTAACGTCGCCGACAGCCTTCCGGTCGCTAACAACGTGATGGTCGAATCGGGCAGCCTCCATGACACCACGTCGACGTCCTCGGAGACGAATCCATCTCCCGTCCAGCTGCTTGTCGAGCAGCCGAGCGAAGGCTCGCCACCGTCGCATGGCGCCAAAAGCGACTCCGTCAGCGGCGCAGCGGGCAGCCTGTTTACGACCGGCACCGATGGCTTCGCGCGACTGACCTTCACCAATCCAACCGGTCTCAAGGCCATCAACATCGATGAAAACGGTGTCGCTCACAAGGAAGGTCTATCCTACAGCACCTCAAGGGACGACTCCGGCGACACGATCTACACCGCGATCGGCAGGGATTCCGGCCACGTCATCTTCACACTGACCGTCCATGCCGATGGCAGCTATACCTATGTTCAGTCCGGCGCCTTTGCCGACGCCAAGGGCTCTGACAATGAGAACTTCAAGATCGGCTTTGAAGTCACCGACGGTGACGGCGACAAGTCGACGGGCTCGTTGACGCTCAACGTCGCCGACAGCCTTCCGACCGCAAGCACCGTCACAGCCGAGCATCTCCTCAACGACGATATGTTCACGGGCGGCAACCCCGACAAGACCGATGAATATAACAGCGTCAGCGGCGCATCGGGCAGTCTGTTCAACACAGGCGCGGATGGCTTTAAGAAGGTCGCGATTGCTCACTCGGATCTGCCGACGCTGACCACGATCTACACCGATGCGGATGGCGTTGCGCATCAGGAAGCCGTGAGCTGGAGCAAGGCGCAGGTCACTGATGGCAGCACCACCTGGGTTGCGAGCAGCGCACATCATGAGACCGTCGCCACCTTGATCATCAATGCCGATGGTTCCTACACGTTTTCGACCGGTGCGCCGCTTGCGCATCCGACCGCGCAAGCCGATGAAGAGACCTTGTCCCTGACCTTCAATTTCACCGTCACTGATGGCGACGGGGACAAGGCAACGGGCTCGCTGACGGTTGGCGTCAAGGATGACGTGCCGATCGCTCACACGGTTGACAATACGGCCTCATCGGTCAACGACGATGCGCAGACCGGCGGCAACCTGGACCGCAACGGCGCCGACACGAACAGCGTCTCGGGCGCTGCCGGTGCCCTGTTCAGCGCTGGCGCCGACGGTTTTTCCAGCGTCTCGATCGACCAGTCCAGCCTGCCGGCATTGAAGACGATCTATCTCGATGCCAACGGTTTCGCGCAGCAGGAAGACGTGACCTGGGGCAAGCCGACGGTTTCCGGCGGTGCGACGACTTGGGTTGCCTACAGCGCCAATCACGAGACTGTCGCCACGCTGACCATCAATGCAGACGGCTCCTATAGCTTCAGCACCAGTGCGCCGCTCGTGCATCCGACCTCCGGCACGACGGAAGAAAGCTTGCCGCTGACCTTCACCTTCACGGTGACGGACGGCGACAACGACACGTCGACCGGCTCGCTGACCCTGCATGTTACGGACGATGTGCCGCTGGCAAACACCGTCATCGTCACCAACGTGACGTTGAACGACGATGCCCTGAAGGGCGGTAACCCGGACACGGTCGGTGTCGCCGACACCGATAGCGTCAGTGGCACGAGCGGCACGCTCTTTACGGGTGGCGCGGACGGAGTTCATCAGGTAACGCTCGGAGCGACCACGGATTTCAACGCCATCTATACCGGCAAGGACGGCTTTGCCCATGTCGAGTCGGTCGTCTGGGGCAGCCCGACGATGGCGGCGGGCGGCGAGACGATCTGGGTCGCGACGGGCAAGGACAGCGGCCAGACGGTCGCGACGCTGACGATCGGCACGGATGGTTCCTACAGCTTCACGCTGAGTGCACCGATTGCTCATGGCGCGAGCCAGACTGCGGAAAATACGCAGGATCTAACTTTCAATTTCACTGTTACCGATGGCGACAGCGATACGGCCAGCGGCGCGCTCACGGTTACCGTCAAGGACGACGCACCGATCGCCTATAAGGTTGATGTCACCTCGACGCTACTTAACGACGACGCACAGGCACATGGCAACCTCGACGGCGGCAGCGCGGACGTCAACACGATCAACGGCAATGCAGGAGCCCTGTTCTCCGCTGGCGCCGATGGCGTCAAGAGCGTGTCGATGGACAGCCTCCCGACGCTGAAGGCGATCTATCTCGACAGCCATGGCATCGGCCACCAGGAATCCGTGACGTGGGCGTCGTCTTCGACGAACGGCGTGACGACCTGGACGGCAACCGGCGCCTCCAGTCATGCCACCGTTGCAGTTCTGACGATTGGCTCGGACGGTTCCTACAGCTTCACCACGGATGCGCCGCTCGTTCATTCGACATCGTCGACCACCGAAGACAGCTTGACGCTGAATTTCGGCTTCACGGTCACGGATGGTGACGGCGATGCAGCGAAGGGCTCGCTGGCGATTGCCATTACGGACGATGTCCCGGTTGCTTCCGGCACGACCATCTCGGTGAGGGCAGACGAAGGCGACATCTACAACGCCCTGTCGCAGGGCAACAGCCCGCTCGACGGCACGCATGACGGATCGTCCTCGCAGCCCGCTCTGATTGGTCTCGGCTTTGCCGCCACCGTATCTGGCTCCGTTGCGTCCACCGTCTCCTTCGGTGCCGACGGCGCAGCTGTTGGCGGCGGCTTCAGCTTCACCTCCAACGCGACATCGACGCTCGCCGCGCTGCATCTGACTTCGGGTGGCGAAGCGCTCTCCTATGCCGTCGTTAACAATGTGATCATCGGCTATGTCGATAACGATCACCATAGCGGCTTCAATCCGCTTGTCGACCGGCCAGTCCTGTCATTGTCGCTATCTGGCGGCGGCAATTTCACCTTTCAGCAATACGATCAGCTCGACAACGTTGCCGGTCCTGGCAACGATCTGCGTTCGGGCAATGGCTCGATCTCGGCCATCGACTTCGGCTCGGTCATTCAAGCGACTGACGGTGACGGCGACCGCGTGACACTGACCGGTGCTTTGAAAGTCACGATCGTCGATGACACGCCGAGGGTCGATCTGGCCCTCACGGGCTCGATCACGATCGATGAGAGCGGCAGCGGCGACAACGACGTCAGCGCCAGCAATGCGGTCAAGAGCCTGTTTGCCGGCATCACCGGCGGCACCGATCCCTATATGTCGACGGTCTACGCTCAGCACAACGTCGTCTCGCCGTCGATCTCCATGGGCGCTGACGATGCGCCGGGTACGTCGAGCAGCCTGACGCTTCATATCGACAATGCCGACTCCGGCTTGAAGACGAGTGCTGGTCAGCCGATCACGCTCTCGCAGCTCGCGGACGGTACGGTTGTCGGCAAGATCGGCGACGGCGAAATCGCCTTTGCGATCCGCATCGATGACAGCGGCAAGGTCAGCATCGCACAGTACATGTCGCTCGCCAACCCGAACACGTCTAAGTCGGACGGCGATATGGTCGATCTTACCGGCAAGCTCTCGGCGGTGCTGAGCGCGACAGACAGCGACGGCGACACTGTCGCCAAGTCTGTTTCCATCGGCAGCAGCATTCGTTTCGATGATGACGGCCCGTCGATTGGCGGTGCCGTCTCGACGAAGACGCTCGCCGAGCATGATCTTGTGACGAATTCGGGCTCGCTGTCGCCTTCCGGCGTCAGCACCGGCGCGGTTGCGCTCAATTTCGCCTTCGGCGCCGATGGCCCGGCTGCTCATGCCATTACCTTTGTTGCCCGTTCGAATGGCAGCTATTTCACCGCGAGCTACGGCAACAATCAGAGCCTCGATGCGACCAAGCTCAGCTCCGGCGGCCATGCGCTGTCCTACTCGGTCAGCAGTGACGGTATGACGCTGATCGCCTATACGGGCAGCAACGCCGCCGACCAGTCGAGCTGGGTCTTTAAGGTTGCCCTGTCTCAGGACAGCGGCCACGCCACCGGCGCCTACGACTTCACGCTTTACAAGTCGCTCGACGACGTCAACGATCAAACCAACCTCTCGGATATCAAGCTGACCTTCCAGGTTGCTGGACATGACGGCGACGGCGACACCACGACCGGCACGCAGAGCTTCTCCGTCGATGTGATCGATGATGTGCCGGCGCTAGCTGATCATGCCTCGGTTTCCGCGACCGTCTCGGAAACGGCCATTAATGCTCCCGCAGTGACGACGGCATCTTACGCGATCGATTTCGACACGGTGAACCCTGCGGCTGCCAAACTGACGGTCAGCGAGGGCAGTGTCAGCGACGGCCATGTGGAATCGTCGTCCAAGGGGGGCGATATCGTGCTCGTGTCCAATACGGGAACGACCTTTGTCCTCACCCAGATGGATATAGGTGTGTTTGACCACAAAGGTGCGTCGTCCAAGACGGTCACGATCATCGGCACCGATGCCAATGGCAACACCTATTCAGTGACGACTACTGGTACGACCTTCTCTGCCACCGGCACCGCCCTCGAAGGCAAACAACTGACGTCACTCGAGATCGATCCGCATGACAATTCGCTGACGATCACGCTCGACAACATTCATGTTATCGACACGACGACGACGCCCACCAATGCCCCCGCTGAGACAACGCTGGATCTGACCTCGCTGGTTCACGCTGGCGCCGATAGTCCCCTGATCTGGTCGGTGAACGCCATCACCACTGGAACGTCGTCCGGCAGCCTGACGGGCGGTACCGGATTGACCTACAACGGCGCGGCCATCACGCTTGCCAGCGCGGATGGGCACACGATCACCGGCTCGGCCGCAGGCGTCACGGTCTTCACGTTGACCGTCGATCCTGCGACCGGTCACGCCATATTCGATCTCTACCATCCGATCGACGGCGGCAAGACGCTGCCGCTCGACTTCTCGAAATATCTGACAGCGACGGATTTCGACGGCGATTCCGTCACCTTGAGCGGCGGTTCCGCAACCATTGTCGTTCAGTCGGCGACGGACAGCCTTCCGACAATCTCTTCGGCGAGCCTGGTGTCAAGTGTCAGCGAAAGCGGCTTGCCAGGTGGCACGGGGACAGCCGGCGTCGCCAACGTCCATTCCGGCAGCATCGCGATCACCGCAGGCGATGCGCCCTCGATCGTGACGATCAATGGCCATACGTTCAACGTCGGCACCGCTATCGCCAACGGCGATACCAATGCCACCATTCAGGGCGCCCATGGAACGCTGCATATCCTCAGCGTCACTACCACGGCTATCAACTATACTTATACGCTGACCGGCGCGACCAGCGGCGCGAGCAATCATGACGACTTCGCGGTCAAAATCAGCGATGCGCCGATTGACGGTGAAAGCCAGACCGCGACACTGACCTTCAACATCAGCGACGACAAGCCGATCGCAAGCACCGTTTCGCTTGGGTCTATGCTTGAGAACGACAATCCAACCTTTACTCTTGCTGCTGGCACCATCGCTTTCGGCGCCGATGGGGCGGCTGCGAACGGTGCGATCCATGTCGATAGCGTCAAGGCCACGGGTGATCTCGCCGGCTTAACGCTGAGCCCGTCGATGATCTCGATCGACGCCGGCCATGTGACCATTACGCCGGGAACTGCGTTCGATGCCCTGTCAGTGGGTCACACATCGATCCTGTCGATCGGCTATACCTTGACTGATGGTGACGGCAGCAAAAGCAGCGGCACGTTCAACATCACGATCAACGGCGCAAACGATGCTGCGGTGATCACCGGTGACGTATCTGCCAGTGTCACGGAAGCCGGTGGCGTCAACAACGGGGCGGCTGGGGTGCCCGTCGCGAGCGGAATACTTTCGGCGACGGATGTCGATAGCGATCCTTCGTTTACCGCTCAAAGCAACGTGGCGACGAGCTACGGTCACTTCACGATCGGCGCTGACGGTCACTGGAGTTACCTGCTGGATAACAGTAATAGTGCCGTCCAGGCGCTGAACAGCACCGGCAATAACACGACGCTGCACGACATCGTCACAGTGACGACGGCGGACGGCACGTCCCAACAGATCGACATCACGATCAACGGCACGAACGATGCTCCGACGATTACCCTTGTCGACAGCGACAGCGCCGCCGGCAGTGTGACTGAGGCGGGCGTCAATATTCCCAATGACGGGTTTCACAATACAGCGACCGGCCATCTGACGGGTGCAGATGTGGACGGCCCGGGGCTTAACTGGTCGCTGGTCGTTGGCAACGGCCAGACCGGCAATATCGACGGCTCCGTGACCGGTGCTTACGGCACGCTGAGCGTCGGCGCGAACGGTACCTGGACCTACGTGCTGGATCAGTCGAAGGCTGATCCGCTGAATATCTCCAATCATCCGCAGGAGAGTTTCACCGTTCAGCTGAGCGATGGCCAGGGTGGCGTCACGACGCAGACGGTCGTGGTCACGGTCAACGGTACGAACGATGCGCCGACGATTGCGCTTGTCGACAGCGACAGCGCCGCCGGCAGTGTGACCGAGGCAGGCGTCAATGTATCTGACGAAGCGGCTCACAACATGGCGACCGGCCATTTGACGGGTGCTGATGTGGACGGCCCGTCGCTCACCTGGTCGCTGATCTCCGGCAACGGCCAGACCGCCAATGTCGACGGCTCGGTAACAGGTGCCTACGGCACGCTGAGCGTCGGCGCGAACGGTACCTGGACCTACGTGCTGGATCAGTCGAAGGCCGATCCGCTGAATGCCTCCGATCATCCGCAGGAAAGCTTCACGGTTCAGCTGAGCGACGGCCTGGGCGGGGTGACGACGCAGACGGTCGTGGTGACGGTCAACGGCACCAACGATGCGCCGACGATCTCGATCGCCAACGGCGACATCGTCAGCGGTGCCGTGACCGAGGCCGGCATTGGCATTGCCAACGACAGCGCTCACAACACGGTTTCCGGTCATCTGACTGGGGCTGATGTCGACAGCTCGACCCTGACGTGGTCGGTGGTTGCGGGCAGCGGCCAGACTGCCAATGGTGGGTCGGTCACCGGCACTTACGGCACGCTGAGCGTTGGTGCGGACGGCACTTGGAGCTATGTCCTGGATCAGTCGAAGGCTGATACGCTGACGGCCTCGGACCATCGGCAGGAAAGCTTCACGGTTCAGTTGAGCGACGGCCAAGGTGGCGTTACGACACAAACGGTCGTGGTGACGGTCAACGGTACGAACGACGCACCGACGATCACGATCGCCAATGGCGATAGCGCCAGCGGCGCCGTGACCGAGGCCGGCATTGGTATTGCCGATGACAGCGCTCACAACACGATCTCGGGCCATCTGACCGGGGCTGATGTCGACAGCACCTTACTGGCGTGGTCGATAGTCGCCGGCAGCGGCCAGACTGCCAATGGGGGTGGATCGGTCACCGGCACTTACGGCACGCTGAACGTCAATGCGAACGGCATCTGGACCTATGTTCTGGACCAGTCGAAGGCCGATCCGCTGAATGTCTTTGATCATCCGAAGGAAAACTTCACAGTTCAGCTGAGTGACGGCCAGGGCGGTCTCACGACGCAGACGGTCGTGGTGACAGTTAACGGCACGAATGATGCAGCGTCGATCTCCGGCACGGCGACCGGCTCGGTCACCGAGGATGGCCAGTTGACGGCGAATGGCGTGCTGACGGTTGCCGACGTCGACAACGGTCAGAGCCATTTCCAGACGCCGGCATCGTTGACTGGCACCTACGGCACGTTCACCTTCAATGCGACGACCGGTATATGGGGCTACACGCTCAACAACTCTGCATCGAATGTTCAGGCGTTGAATGGAGGGCAGACGGTTACGGATAAGCTGACTGTAGCGTCCGCGGATGGAACAGCTTCGCAGGATATTGTTGTAACCATCCACGGCGCCAACGAGGCGGTGGCGGCACCAAGCATCAGCAGGGTCACGGACAACGTTGGATCGATCAAAGGCAGCTTGGCTGACGGTGCGGTTACGGATGACACCAATCTTGATATCCGGGTGAGCCTGGCCGGCACGGGTGCCGTCAGTGGTGATACGGTGCAGCTTTATAATGGCACGACCGTACTCGGCTCCGCGGTGACGCTGACGGCGATCGACATCAGCAATGGATATGTCGATATCACTACACCAACGCTGACGAACGGATCGACTTATAACTTCAGGGCTTCGCTTACGGATGCGGGTACCACCAGCCCGCTATCGCAGAGTGGCGCCTATGACATCAAGATCGATACCGCGCCGCCGACAGTCGCGATAACGCAAACCCATGGGAGCGGAGTCGGCACCTTCACCTTCACTTTCAGCCAGGCGGTATCTGGATTTACGGCTGCGGACATCACAGCTTTTAACATTCTCAGTCTTTTCAACTTCCAGCACCTTGGCCTAAACGGCTCAGGCCAGGACGTTTATACGGTGAATTTCACCTACAACTCCAACAACAACGGCTGGAAGTATGTGACGGTCGACGCGAATAGTTATACCGATCTGGCCGGCAATTCGGGAATCGGCGGCTCTTCGGACGCCTTCAAGCCTGCCGGCGTCTCTGGTGAGGCCATCAACCTCGCGGTCACAGATCCGTCGCATCACGTCGGCGCGGTCACGTTGAGCGTTGCCGGCCTTCCCGCCGGCTGGATGCTCAACGAAGGCACGCATAATGCCGACGGCACCTGGACCGTGGTGACGAACAATCCGTCCTCGCTGACGGTGACTTCGCCCGATGGCGTAACCGGTGCGGTGGTTCTCCAGGTCACTGAGACTTGGACCAATGCCGATGGTTCGACTGGAATGGCCACCGTGGCCGATAATGTCGAAGCCTATGCCAAGGGTTCGCCGATCTTTGCCTGGTCGGGCGACGACACGCTGACAGCATCGAGCGGCAGCGACGTACTGGTCTTTGCAAACACCATTGGCACAGACGTCGTGCACAAGTTCGATGTGGCGCATGACAAGATCGACCTTATCGGCTTTGCGGGCTTCAACAGCTTCGCCGATGTTCTGGCCCATCTGTCCAGCGATGCCTCCGGCAATGCCGTCATCACGCTCGGCAATGGCGAGACCATCACGTTGGCAGGTGTCAGTGCTGCGGCGCTGACCGCAGACGACTTCCTCTTCAACGAAGCGGTCGTCACGCACAATAGCGGAGACATGGTGATTGCCGACGGTGCGTTGATGCCCTTCAGCGGTACGCTCGACAACACCGGCAGCATCCATATCTCTTCGGCCGGCAGCGAGACGGACTTCGAAATCGTTCAACAAGGTCTCACGCTGACCGGCGGCGGCAAGGTGACACTGTCAGATAGCGCATCCAATGTCATTTTCGGAAGCGATGACCATGTCACGCTGACGAATGTCGACAACACCATCTCCGGCGCCGGCCAGATCGGCGACGGTCACCTGACGCTGGTCAACGAGGGCACGATCATTGCCGACGGCAGCCACGCGCTCGTCATCGACACCGGCGTGAATGCGGTGAGCAACACCGGCACGCTGGAGGCGACCGGGGCGGGTGGTCTCCATATCCACAGCGATGTCGTCAATAACGGCCTGCTGTGGGCGAATGGCGGCGACGTCAATCTCGACGGCAATGTTAGCGGCACCGGCACCGTGCTGGTGTCGGGTCACGCAGGCCTTGAAATCGGCGGCTCGTTCAACGAGGCGATCACACTTGGCAAGGACGCTCAGGCTACGATCACGATCGACCACGCGGCCGCCTTCACCGGCACGATCGCCGGTCTCGACGGCAACGACGCCTTGCGGTTCGGCGACATCTCCGCCGCGACCGCCAGCTTCTCCTATACGGAGAACGCAGCGAAGACCGGCGGCGTGCTGACCGTCACCGATGGCACCCATACCGCCTCGGTCGGTCTTACGGGCGAGTATTCGGCCAGTGACTTCTCGCTGGGTCACGACGGTACATCTGCCGAGATCGACTTCAGCGGGATCGGCCATCTCTACGGGACAGACGGCAACGACACCCTGACAAGCGGCGGCGGCTACACCATGACCGGCGGCGGCGGTGCGGATACCTTCGTTCTCGATGCCAAGGCCCTGCACAACCTCAACATGGCGGATGTCATCACCGACTTCAGCCCGAAGGGAGACGGCGACAAGCTGGATGTATCGAACCTGCTCAATGCGCTGGTCGGCGAACATCCGGGCATGACCGAGGCGAGTGCGGTCGCGTCGATGACCGCCGAGGTCGATACTGCAGCGAATTCGACGAAGATCAGCGTCAACACTGGTTCGGAGACCCATGTGGTCGCCACGCTGCAGAACTACGCGCCGACGGGCCACGATGCGGTCCACGTGCTGTTTAACAACCATGAGGAGCAGCTTGCGACCCATGCCCAGACCGCCGGCGCCTGACGGCTTTGTGTCGGATCTGTATCTGGAAGCAACCCTTTTCATCGATGGCGCTGTCGTGCATTCTTTCCTCCGTCCCGGACAGGATCGAAGGCGCGGCGGCGGTCAACGTCTCGAAAAGGACCGTCTCGTTTAAGGAGGGAGGCACGGGCAGTTTCGAAGTCTTTCGAAACTCGCCGGATGGAAACCGGCTTTTGGACAGGAGGCCAGCACACCAAAGTCAGGAAGTCAGGCCCTGATATCGTTCCGATGTCGCTGTGCTTGATGAAGGTCTTCCGGCCTGCGGAGTGGGAATGGAAGCCCGTCCATCGCCATGTCGATATGCTGAAGTCTTCCTGATGGCCGGGACTATCCCACCAGCTTGAGCTTCTTATCCTTCGTGCGGCAAAATTCGATTAACCGCTTTGAGGACATTGGTCTTGCCAGAGCATAGCCTTGCAGCAAATGGCAGCCAAGCTCTTTCAAGATCTTCGCATGCTCCATCGTCTCCACGCCTTCGGCGACGATGTCGATGTTCTGCGATCGGCCGATTTCGATAATCGAAGAGACCAGGCGGCGCTGAGATGGAGATGTCACGATCGGCTTGACAATCTCCCGATCGATTTTAAGCCGTCGTGGCTCAAATCTAAGCAAACTGACGATACTGGCATGTCCGGTGCCGAAATCATCGATCTCGATTTCGATACCGAGCTCTTTGACGGCCGGAATTATCTCGTCGAGAGCTGGTTGAAGATCGTCAAAAGAGATTGTTTCAAGCAGCTCAAAACATAGGCGACCCTTGACTAAAGGAAGCTCAGCCAGTTCAGCAAGCAGATTTGGCTGGGCCAGTCGACGCGCGGAAATATTGACCGAGACGCGGGGGATGCGCATTCCCAAGCTGTCCCATCTTGTAAGCTCGAACAGCGCCTTTTGGAGGATCAGCCGATCCATGTCGCCGGAGCGTCCCAAATTTTCCGCGACCGCGAGAAATTTATCCGGGGTGAGCAGACCTTTTTGCGGGTGATCCCAACGCGCAAGTGTTTCGACGCCCGCAATATCCAATGTGTCTGCATGAAACTGCGGTTGGAAGAACGCAACCAGTTCATCGCAATCGAGCGCATGATTGAATTCGTCCGCCAATTCCTTCGTATGGATGGCAGCACTGCGAAGCTCCTCGGTGAATATGGCGGCCCGGCCCCGACCCCTCTTCTTGGCTTCGTATAGAGCCAAATCGGCGTTGAGACGCAGCTGACTGAGATCTCGCTGTGCACGTTCAGTCTCCCAGGCCACGCCGACGCTTGCTCCGACCACACACTCTAAACCGTCAACGAACAAGGGCAGCTTGAGTGTATCGACGATCTGTTGAGCCAATTTAGTTGCCCTCGGCGCGGGATCGGCGCTCCAGCTCGCGAAGATGAACTCATCTCCGCCGATCCGAGCCGCCACGTCGTTTGGGCCGGCCAAGTCGACAAGGCGCGAAGCTGCCGCCTGCAAGACCGTATCACCTCCGGCATGTCCCTTGGTGTCGTTGATCTCCTTAAATCGATCCAGGTCGATATGAATCAGTATCAGACAATCTTTCGGACCCGGCCTCGGCGGCTGCGAGATCATCTGGTCAATAAATCGGCGATTGGGAAGGCCCGTTAGCGCGTCGTGCAAAGACAGGTGCTCGAGCCGTTGCCGTGCTCGAACAAGCTTTTTCTTGTGAAGGCGAAGCTTTTCGATGGTCCTTTGGCGTGATTTGGTCAGAAAGCCTATCCAGACAATCGGTGCAAGGACACACACGGACAATAAGCAAGCATAGAGCTCGAAAGTGGCCAATCCCCTGTTTTGACCCCATCCGTCCCGAGGTACTGCGGCAAGTGTCCATCGGCCATAAGTCATATCAACGGATCCTACGACCGGATTCTTCGAAAAAGTATCGAGGTCGCCGAGAAAAACTTGTTTGGGTACCGTTGGTTCCGGTGTGTCGCTGATGGCAATCTCGAGATCGGTAGATACCAGACCGCTATCTTGGTAGAGCCTCGGTATGTCTACGATTCCGGAAACAAGACCCCAGAAGATCTGGCTTGTTCCGTCCGTGATATAAACTGGGCATCTGACAACGAAAGCCCTTCCGCCTTGAAGGAGGTCCACAGGGCCTGTCAGGACAATATTATGAGTATTGCGCGCCAGCATTGCGCTATCGCGTTGCTTTTCGTTCGTTCGATAGTCGAGACCGATCGCTTTTTGGTTTGGTTTTTCTGGATAAACCCACTTGACCACCATGCCGGGGGCTGCTGCGAAGCTTCGCAACTGTGAATCTGGCTGCAAAATCTCCGCGGCGAGTTTCGAAAAGGCACTTTGGTCCATTGCCGGGTTGACTGTTATACCGGCCGCCAGTCCTTGCAGCAGCTTCACATTGCTGTTGAGGTTCGTCTGAAGCCGAGATGATATGGTAGCAAGTTCGCCGGCAACCAGCGAGCGCTCGTCGGCGAGTGATCGTTCCAGCCGCCAGTTGGTTGCAACATAGACGACGATTACTGCGATGATCGTCGCAAATATTGCCGGAGCAAATGCGCTAGTATGGTTTACTGCAGAACTCGCGAAGCCACGCAATATCTTTGGATTTTTTCGAAACTTCATCAGGTTGCCGGTATATCAGACGCACCTGCATCCTTGCACAGCTTCTTTAAAGCAACGCTAAGGTCCACCACTAACCTACTGTCGAGGAAAGCTGTCCGCTTTTCTTAAATTGGAAGTCTGAATATTGTTATCACAGAGATCCGAGCTGTCACGAATACCACTTCCAGAAAAGGCACCCGATTGCCAAAGATCCTTACCCCAAGTTTTTCCCGCTCCCGACTTGGGAACGGTTACATTTGTTTCAAACCATGCGCTCTAATGGTCGGAACGTATCATCATTGCGGTTGTTTTGCTGTTGGTTCGACGCGGAACTGAGCCGGTTTTGGAGTGCCTGCGCCCGACCAAGTCGCTGTCACACCAAAATTCCTTGCCAAGGAAGGCCGTCCATTCATGAGCCCCTCGCGCTGGACCATCGAAACGCTTTAAACTAAGCCGCCTGCTGGGGTGAGTTGGGTTTAAAATCCGCGCTGAATGGCAGCTCATAATCGGTGATGCGCTCTTAAACAGCAAAAGCAGGTGGATGATTGGCATCATTCCAAACGATCTAGGATTCCTCGGGCGCGCTCCGCCCATCGGCCGGAGAGGTGCCTTCAAGAGCAAACAACAATTTTATTCAATTGTTGAACGTCGGTGTTGCAGATTTTACACGCATATCTAAAAACGAGCGTGTGAATCGCTCATGTGCTTGCTACTTTTTGCTGTACTTTTTTAGAAATCTGCTATTGAGCGGATTAGGCCCATGATCGGCTACGCCACCCTGTGGTGAACCTTCCTGATTTTCGACCGACATGCCGATTGAGCAAGGTACGTGCGCCTTGCGCAAGCGGATGGCTTTGACCTGGTAGTTTGTATGCCCCCCGCAATTAAGTCTTTCTCCTTCAAGAGCTTCACCGCTATCGCGTTCCTTTCCTCGGCGCTGGTTGCATTTTCGGCGGCCGCGCAGGAACAGCCTGCTCCGGCTGCAGCTAATACGTCGTCCAACACCGGTTCTGCTCAGGCCTCCCCTGCCGCGGCAAGTGAGCAGCAGCCCGCGCCGCAGGCACGCGTTCAGAAATTCGATGATTGGTACTATCGCTGCATTGACGGCAAGGCGGCGGACGGTTCAGCGACGACGAACTGCGAAGTCGCGCAGATTGCGACGGTGAAGCAGGGTGACCAGGACGTCAACGTTTTGACGCTGGCGATCGCCAAGGTTGCGGCGCCCGCCACGACGGACAAGAAGGCGGCAAAGCAACCGGCCAGTGAATTGGTGCTGACGACGCTCGTGCCGCTCAATATGTTTCTGCCAGCGGGCATCGGCATCGATGCAAGCGACAAGCCCGTCGTGCAGCTTGCCTACCGCAACTGCAATCAGGCGGGTTGCTGGGCGCAGCAGAAGCTGGACGGCAAGATGGTTGCAGCCCTTTCCAAGGCCGCGGATGGCACCGGCCATGTCCAGATGATGAATGGCCAGAAGGTCAACATCAAATTCTCGCTGAAGGGATTGTCGGCGGCGCTCGATGCGCTCCAGAAGGCCGCCTCCAACTGATCCGAGCGAGCCTATGACCTCAATCTCGCGCGCGGCGACCGCCATCGGTGGGCTTTTGGCAGCGGTCCTCATGGTGTCGACCGCGGCCGCCCAAACTCCGAACGACGACTTCGCGCGCCGTCAGGCGCAGGAGGCCGAGCAGCAGCGGCTGCAGAGCTTGGGTCAGATGACGCCAAGGCCGTCTCCGGCCGAAGTTCAGCAGCCGGAGAAGGCCGGTGGCGGCAAGTCTGGCCCGTGCTTTGCCATCACCCGCATCGAGGTCGAGGGCGTCAAGCAGTTTTCGGCCGGTGCGATCGACAAGGTCACTGGGCCTTACGCAAATCGCTGCGTTGGCGTCGGCGAGATCAATGCGCTCCTGCGCGATCTGACGCATCTCTATCTCGACAAAGGTTTTGTCAGCTCCCGTGTCTATGTGCCGGCGCAGGATATCGCCAAGACCAAGGTGCTGCGCCTCGTTGCCGTCGAGGGCGCGCTTGCCGACATCTACCTCAACGGCAAGCCGGTTTCGGGCTTCGGTGCGGCGGGCTCCGGCGTGATCGCCACGGCCTTTCCCGGCATGAAGGGTAAGATCACCAATCTGCGCGATATCGAGCAGGGTCTCGACCAGATCAATCGTCTGACCTCCAACAATGCCAAGACGGCGATGCTGCCCGGCAAGACGGACGGCACCTCCATCCTTAATATCGAGAACAAGCCCAGCCATCCCTGGCATCTGTCATTCGGCAACAGCAATCTCGGTGAGGCACAGACCGGCTATTCCAAGAGCTCGGCCTCCATCGGCTACGACAATCTTTTCGGCATCAACGATCAGTGGAATTTCGGCTACGAGCATACCGGCCCCGATTACCCCTGGCGCGATGATGGTCACGGCAAGAGCAATAGCTATTCCGGCAATGTCAGCGTGCCCTATGGCTACTGGACCTTCTCGGCGAACGGCTCCTGGTATGAGTACGACAGTTCCGTTCCGGGTAATTTCGGGCCGCTCAATACGTCGGGCGACAGCAAGCAGGTCGGCATCGGCGCCGATCGGGTGATCTTCCGCGACAAGGATTCGATCACCACCTTCAACAGCGGCCTGACCTACAAGGAAACCAACAATTTCCTGCTCGGCAACAGGATCGAGGTCGGCAGCCGCAAATACACCGTCGGCGATCTCGGCATCTCGCATTCGCGCCGCATGCTCGGCAGCCTTTGGGTCTTCGACCTCTCCTACAGCCAGGGGCTCAATCTCTTTGACGCGGTCGCCCCCGGTGATGCCGGTGCGGGCAACGCCGATCCCCGCTTCTCGAAATTCACCGGCACGATCACCCTGACGCGGCCGTTCGAGGTGGCAGATCAACATCTTGAGATCAATTCCATCGTCACCGGGCAATATTCTCCCGACAATCTGTTCGGGGCGGAGCAGATCTCGGTCGGTGGTTATTCCTCCGTGCGCGGCACGCGTGAGACCATGCTTTACGGCAATAACGGCGTCTTCATCCGCAACGATCTCGTCTGGCGGACACAGCCCTTTGCCGACAATGCCGAGCTGGCAAAGATGCTTGGAGAGTTCAGACCCTATGTCGGCCTCGATTACGGGCGCATCGCACGCCAGGCCCGCTACCAGATCGCCGGCGGCGACATGCTCGGCTGGACGGTCGGGGCCAAGCTCGCCGGCGGCAATCTCAATTTCGATATGGGTTATTCGGATGTCTTTGGCGGCACGGTCGACCGCCGCGACTCCGGGCTTCTTTTCGTAAGTACTTCAGTGAGGTGGTGAAATGGGTGAGCAGATGAAGGAAAATAGCAAAAAATGGCATCGCGGCGTGACCAGAGTTCTGTTTGCCGCTGTGCTTGTGGGTTCGACGGTAGTGGCCGGATGCACGACACAAGATCCACGCCTCACCGCAGCACTTAGCACAGCCAGTATCGCTGATGTCCGCATAGAATCGGCGCCCGATCTGCGGATGGGATCACCTCTATTGAACGGTGACACGCGGGAATCTCAGGTCGCGCTTGTGTCGCGTGTCCTGCAGCAAAGACTTGCAAAGGATCTGAAGGGCTATCCAGGGGGTAATGTTCCCGCGCGGTTGATTGTCACCCTTCATGATCTGGATGTGGCCTCGGCTCCCGGCAGAATTATCGCAGGCAACAACAGCTTTATCGATGGAACCGTCCGCCTCGAGGACATGCGCACAGGAAAACTGATCGCGCAGGCCCAGGAGATCCGCGCCAACGACATGACGGTCCGCGGGGATGGGCTAGCACTCATTCCCGCGATGGTCATCAACGCGGCCGTCACCCCCAATCAGACCGCAGTGGCGACCCAACTGGCCGAAACATTCATGAAGCAGGTGAAGACGTGGCTGACGCCACGGAAGTAGTCCATCGGAAATCCGAAGCGGGCAGAAAGCGTTTAACGGGGAAGGGCGATGACCAGGACGTCAGCAGGTATTTCAAGTGGCGAAAATGGCAAGGCAAGTGTCAGACGCCTGGGCAGTGCCCTGCGTCAACTGTCTGCGACACTTTTAAGCTGCCTGCTTATCTTCCAGCCAATGCTGGCGAATGCGCAATCCGTTTCTGCGGCCGGATCGGCACCCGCAGCCAATCAGCCCAGCGTCGGCGCTGCCCCGAACGGCGTTCCGCTGATCGATATCGTCACGCCGAACGCCGCCGGCCTCTCGCATAACAAGTACGACAATTTCAATGTCGGCACCCAGGGTCTGATCCTCAATAACTTCAAAGGCGAGCAAGGCATCTCAAACCTCGGCGGAGTGACACCGGGCAATCCAAACCTCAATGCCTCGAACCCGGCCTCGGTCATCCTCAACGAGGTTACCAGCGGCAACCGCTCGGCTCTGAATGGCCCGACGGAAGTGTTCGGCGGCCGAGCTGACGTAATCATCGCGAATCCTAACGGGATCACCTGCGCGGGCTGCGGCTTCATCAACACGCCGCATGCGACGCTGACGACGGGCGTGCCCAACATCGGCGCCGACGGCAGCCTGACAGGCTTCACCGTCAATGGCGGCGATGTGACCTTCGAAGGGGCAGGCGGCAATTTCGCGGCTGCTCCTGGCGCTGTCGATCTGTTCGACGTGGTTTCCCGCCAGATCCATGTCAACGCGCCGATCTATGGCAAGACCGTCCGCCTGACTGGTGGCGCCAGCCAATACAACTATGCCACCGGCGAGGCGACGGCGCTGACCGCCACCTCGGGCACGCCGGAATATGCGATCGATGGCACGGCGCTCGGCGCGATGCAGGCTGACCGCATCAAGGTCGTCGTCACCGAGAAGGGTGCTGGCGTCAAGATGAGCGGCGACATGGCCGCCAATGCCGGCGAACTGTCACTGTCAGCCGACGGCAAGATCTCGATCGGCAATGCGTCCGCACGCGATGGCGTGACCATCACCTCGAAGCAGAAGGTCACAGCCGCCAAGGTCACGTCGAGACAGAAGGTCAAGGTTCAGGCCGACCAGGGCATTACCCTGCAATCGGTCGCCGCCGATAGCGATATTGTGCTCGCGAACGGTGCCGGCCTGCTCAGCGTCTCTGGCGACGTGAACAGCGGCACGACCGCGCTGATGAGTTCGGGCGGCGGCATTGCCGCCGGTAGCGTCACCGCTGGCAACGGCGCAGCGACGCTTGTCGCCACTTCCGGCGATATCGCGATCGCTGGTGCTGCCAATAGCACCGGCGACCTCACTCTGACCGCTTCGGCCGGCTCGATCTCGGCCGCCTCGCTATTGAGCTACAACAATCTCGTTCTTACCGCTGGTAATAGACTTGCCGTTTCCGGCAATGTCCTGGCGCAAGGCAATGTCAGCGCCACTGCGCAGTCAATCTCCACCGGCATGGTTGTTTCCGGCATCAATATTGCTGCCACCAGTGCCGATCCTGGCGGGAATGTCGTTCTCTCAGCGCAATCGCCCGCGATTGTCGCGGGCTCGGCAGGCAACTTAAGCCTGACGGCAACCAGCGGCGCTATAGCCACCGGCAATCTGCAGTCGGCTGGAAGCCTGAACACCAGTGCGACCGGCAATATCACGGCGGGGAATATTCAATCAGCCGGCAATCTTACCGCGACCGCGACCTCGCTCACGGCCGCCAATGTTACCTCGCATGGTGGGCTCACTGTTAACGCTGCGATAAACGCGAGCGGTCAGATTCTTGGAGCGGGCAATATCTTGATCTCCGGGGCTGGCATTCAGGCGACCGCTATCGCGTCCGGTGTCGACTTTGCCTCAACCAACGCCGCTGGTGGCAACATCGTCCTAGGTTCGGCCGGCGCACTCGATCTGACAGCTGCCGCCGGAACCATCACGGTCGATACGTTGCTGTCGGCCGGCAATCTGACTGCCCAGGCTTCCTTGCTGCAGTCCAACAATCTCACCAGTCACGGCAACGTTGGTATCGACGGCGGCATGCGCGTCACCAACCAATTGCTCAGCGCCAGCGATATCACCATCAACGCCAACGCCAATGGTGTCAGCGCTGGTCTGCTCGCGTCTGGGGTCAATTTTGCCGCGACCAAGGCCGCCGGCGGCAATATCGTGCTTGCGGATAACGGCGATCTGACGATCAACGACGTTGCTGGCGCCATCCAGGCGGGAACCGTGCTTTCAGCCGGTGCAATCAACGTCACCGGTCAGACGATCACTGCCGATGCGATCACCGGCAGCAAGACCGTCGCGCTGTCCGGCGCCGCAAGTGTGACCGCCGGAAGCGGCAGCGTGAAGATCAGAGGTCAGGTCCTCGGCGGCGGCAATGTCGGCATCAACGGCTCCAACATTGCAGCCGACGCCATTGTCTCAGGCGTCGATATTAGCGCCACCAATGCGGCAGGTGGGCGCATCACCCTTGGCCCGACGGTCACGGGAACTGGCAATCTGACATTGACGAGCGCAGGCGCGATCAGTGCCGGAACGCTAATGTCCGCAGGCGATCTCATCGCAAACGGCGCATCGATCACGTCAGGCAATATTTCCGCGCATCACGACATGACGCTTGGCGGCGTGATCAGCGTCAGTGGCCAGATCCTGGGCGCCGGCAACGTGCTGATCTCAGGCCAGAGCCTATCGGCGCAGACGCTTGTCGCCGGCATTGACTTCAATGCCACCAATGCAGCCGGCGGCAATATCGTCCTTGGCCAGACCGGGGATTTGACGGTGAACGTCAATGGCGCCGTTGCGGCATCGACCATACAGGCCGCGGGTGCCATCGACATCAGCGGTGCATCCGTCGCCGCAGCTTCAATCACTGGTCATCAGGATATCAGCCTTTCAGGCACGGCAGTCGGAGGTGTGAATGTCGCGAACCAAGTGCTTGGCGGGGGTAACGTTGGCATCTCCGGCTCGAGCATTAAGGCGGGGACTGTCGTCTCGGGTATCGATTTCTCGGCAACTGCAGCGGCCAGTGGCAACATCGTCCAGACAACAAGCGGCAATCTGACGCTCGCCTCTGCCGGCAACATCGATGCTGGCACACTGCTCTCGGCAGGCAGCCTTAATGCGGCCGGGTCTACCATCACAGCCGGCACCGTCACGGCGCATGGCGATGTGACACTTGGGGGTGCCACTAGCGTTACCGGCCAGATCCTAGGCGCCGGAAACGTGCTGATCACTGGCCAAAGTCTGTCAGCGCGGACCGTCGTTGCGGGCATCGACTTCGGTGCAACTAACGCCGGCGGCGGCAATATCGTTGTTGGACAGTTCGGGGACCTGACGGCTCGGTTGAGCGGCGGGTTCTCGGCATCGACGATGCAAGCCGCCGGTGCCATTAACGTCAACGCCGCGACTGTGACGGCCGATACCATCACCGGTCATCATGACATCATCCTTTCCGGGGCAACGACCGTCAATCAGCAGATTCTGGGCGGCGGCAACATCGGTATCTCCGGCTCGAACATCAAAGCCGGCGCCATTGTGTCAGGCGTCGATTTCACTGCGACGGCAGCCGCCAATGGGAACATCGTCCAGACGACCAGCGGCAATCTGATGCTCGCTTCGACCGGTGCGACCAAGACCGGTACATTGCTCTCAGCCGGTACTTTTTCCGCCAGCGGTGCGACTGTGACCGCGGATGCTGTCACAGCGCACGGCGATATCACGCTTAATGGCGTCACCAGCATTGCTGGGCAAGTTCTCGGCGCCGGCAACATCCTGATCACTGGCCAGAGCCTTTCAGCCCAATCTGTCGTCACCGGTATCGACTTCGACGCGACCAACAGGTCAGGCGGCAATATCGTTCTTGGTCCAGCCGCGACGATTGCAGGCAGTCGCGCAGGGGATCTTACCGCCCGGCTCAATGGCGGATTCTCTGCATCGACGATACAGGCCGCGGGCGCCATTGACGTCAATGCCGCGACCGTGGCGGCCGATACCGTCACCGGCCACCAGGATATCACACTTGCCGGCGCAACCACGGTCCATGGCCAAATCCTTGGTGGCGAAAACATCAGCATCTCAGGCCCGAGCATCGCTGCAGGCGCGATCATCTCCGGTATAGACTTTACGGGCACGGCTGCTGCCAACGGCAATATCGTTCAGAATTCGAGCGGCGATGTATCCCTGGTTTCTAGCGGTAATCTCACCATCGGCACGCTGTCGTCGGCAGGCAATTTGACCGCGCAGGCGAGCGATCTGAGCGCGAATAGCATCACAAGCCATGGCGCCACCGATCTGGCGACCAGCGGTCGTGTCGACGTCAGTGCCCAGGTACTATCGACCGGCAATCTCTCGATCGATGGTGCTGGCCTTAACGCCGGACTTCTGGTCTCCGGCGTGGATTTTGCGGCGACCGCGGCCAACGGTGGAAGCATCGTGCTTGGAGGGGCCGGTAAGACGGACCTCACCGTTTCAGGCAATGCCACGGCCGGCACGATCCTGTCGGCAGGTGATGTCACGGCAAAGACGGCCAATCTCCAGGTGGGTAGCGTCACAAGTCACGGCAATGTCGGCATTGCCGGCAACGTTGACATTGCTAGCCAGATTCTTGCCGGCGGCGATCTCACGATCAACGGCGGCAGCATCAGCGCACCGACCTTGATCTCGGGCATCGACTTTGATGCTACCAACCGCGCCGGCGGCAACATCGTACTGGCATCGTCTGGCAGCACCAATCTTACGGCCTCCGGCAATATCACGGCTGGCACGATCCTTTCCGCCGGCGATCTTGTGGCAAGAGCCACAAATCTGACTGCTGCCACCATTACCAGTCATGGCAAAGTCGATATTTTCGGCAATCTCGCAGCCACCAATCAGGTGATTTCCGCGGGCGATCTCATAATAAGCGGCGGCAGCATCAGTGCGCCCGTCTTGATTTCGGGTGTTGATTTCGCCGCCACCAATGCCAGCGGCGGCGGTATAGTGCTCGGAACTGCCGGCAATATGAATTTGACCGCGTCCGCGAGCATCACGACGCAGACCATGCTATCGGCTGGCGCTATCAATGCCAGAGGGTCTGCGATTACGGCCAATGCCGTGACCGGGCATGGCGATGTCACCCTCACCGCCAGCAACAGTGTAAATGTCTCGGGTCAGCTCCTCGGCGCTGGCGACGTCTTGCTCTCCGGTTCGACCGTCCAACTCGGTCAGGCAGTTACCGGCGTCGATTTCGCTGCTACCGCGCGATCGTCAAACGGTGCCATCGCTCTCGGATCAAGCGGCGATCTGACCATTAACGCCGGAAGCGCGTCAGCCAGCATGCTGATAGTCGCAGGCAATCTCAATGTGGGCGCGAGCGCGTTTACGGGCGGCAACATTACGGGCCATGGTGCGGTCGCGATCGGCTCTTCTAGCGGTCCCGGCACAGTGAGGATCAACGGCCAACTCCTGGGCGCCAGCAACGTTTCGATGACCGGATCTGCCGTCAGCGGCAACGTTATCGCGGCCGGGGTCGATTTCGCGGCGATGGACCAATCGGGCGCCGGTAATGTCATTCTTGGCCAGAGCGGTAATCTGACGCTCACCGCCACGGCAGGCGACATCTCTTTCAACAGCCTCCTTGCTGCCGGAACGATTACGGCCAATGCGGCGAACAATATCGGCGCCAATGCCGTCGCCCATGGCGACCTGGCGCTGACCGCAGGCAACGCCATCACGCTGACCGGCCAATCGCTTGCAAGCCGTAACGCCAATCTGTCCGCCCGATCGATGACGATCGATACATTGGTCTCCGGCGTCGACTTCGCGGCGACCCATGCTGCGGCTGGCGGTAGCCTGATGTTGCAGCGTGCGGGCGCGATGACGCTGTCGGCCTTGAGCGGTAGTATCAGCGCCAATTCGCTGCTTTCGGGCGGCAATCTTGCCGCTACGGCGACGCGGAACATCGGTTACAACAGCCTGCAGAGCCTGGGGAATGCCTCGCTTACAGGCCCTGGCGCCATTGCTTATACCAGCACCACCCGCGTCGGAGGCAATCTGACGCTCAATAGCGGGGCACTCGATCTCTCGGGTAGTAGGGGCAGCCGGATTGCCACGGGCGGCACGTTGATCGTCAACGCCTCATCCGCCAATCTCTCGGGAAGCAATCTCGTCTTCGGAGGCCTGTCGCTCAATCTGTCGGGTGGTGCCGATCTTTCCAATGCGCAAGTCAGCACCGTTACCAATGCTGGCGGTTCCGGCGACATCACCATCTCGGCCGCGGGCCTTGCCACCACCGCCGGTACTTCGCTGCTCGCCGCCCATGACCTGACCCTGAACCTGCCATCGCTTGGTAATACTGGCCAATTGGCGGCCGGCAACAATCTGACCTTCAACGTCGCTGGCGATTTCTACAACAGCCCGTCCGGTCTCGTCTTTGCCGGCAACAACGCAAACCTCTTCGTCGGCGGCATGCTCACCAATGACCAGGGCGCTATCCTCGCAGATGGCGGGATGACTATCCAGGGAGCGACCACCGGCCAGCGCAATGCGGCAGTCACCAACGTGTCCGGCCTCATTCAAGCCGGTGGTGACATGTCGATGCTCACCAGCAATCTTACCAACCGGCGATCGACGACGCCGACCTGGGTGACGGGTCAGTTGGTCTCCTCCGGTGCCGTTGTCGGGACCTTTGTGCTCAATCCAGCAGTCGCAGGTCAACCTTTCGCCTATCTGGAATCGACCGATCAGAATATGTTCCAGCTTTATGCAGGGGTGGATCCGGGGCAGTTTTCCGATTACCAGCCGCTGCTGTATTCGGTCGCAACCCTTGCTGACGGCACGTCCTATCACGCCTGGACCTGGGTCAGCGATAGTGGGCCGACCGAAGTTCGGCCGATCTTCGACTGGATCAAGGCTCGCGTGCCTAAGGATGCCAACGGCAATCCGATCCTCGATCCCAACAATCCCTCGCGTTATTTCATTGTTGACGAGGTCGTTCGCAATGGCTCGGATACGAGCACGACCTACACATGGGATCCAACATCCAACATATCGCAGTCGGTTTATGAAGACCGCTTCACCAGTGCGCTCAGTCCTGAGGCCGTGATCCGCGCTGGCGGCAATCTCACCGTCGATGCGACCAATCTCACCAATTCCTACAGTCGGATCGAAGCCGGCGGTGATGCGACGCTCAAGGGATCGACGCTCACCAACGAAGGCGTCGTCCTCAATCGCACCACGATGCTGACCTGTAGCGCTCAGAGTGCCTGTACGGCCTACAACGCCGATGGCACGGCCGATCCTTCCCGCAATATCGCCAACGGCACGTCGATCGTGTCGGGATCGCAGGTTATCGGTGGCGCGGCCGGCACGCTCAAAGCGGCCCACGCCTTGAGCCTCAATTTTGGGACGATCAACAATACGTCGCTCGGTTCGACGGGCGGCGGCGCCGCCGTTAGCGCGCCTTCGACATCGAGTGACCCTCTGTCCGCCCTGAACGGCATGACCGCCGGGGGCGCCTTGTTCAATGTCAATGCCGCGCTCGGCAGTTTCGCTTCAAATGGCGGCGCCAGCGTCGGTAGCGGCCCATCGCTGGCAGCTGTCGGCACGACGATCGCCGGCGGTCCGACGGTCAACGGCAGCGGCTTGACGGCAGCCGTCGGTGCTTCGGTGAGCAGCGGTGGTGTAACGCTCGCCAGCGGCCCATCGATCGCCTCGAGCACCCTGACAGCTGGTGGTGCTGCGATCAATCCCAACAGCTTGATGGGCAAGCTCACCGCAGCGGTCGGCAATAGCGGCAACCTGGCCCAGGTCCTGGAGGTCAACGGCGCGAAACTCGCCTCGCTTGCCAAGCCGCAATCGGGTGGCGTCGGCGGCACGGTGCCGGGCCAAGTCTTCCTGTTCGAGACACGGGCGGCCTTCCTCGACGTATCGAAGTTCTACGGCTCGAGTTATTTCATCGACCGGGTTGGCTATACGCCGGAGACCAAGGTTCCCTTCCTCGGCGACGCTTATTTCGACAATCAACTCGTGGACGAACAGATGCGGCAACTGGTGGGCGATGGCCTTGGCGCGGGATCCTTCATCCCCGGCAACAATGCCACCGACCAGATGAAGACGCTGCTCGACAATGGCGTCGCTTACGCCGAGGCGAACGGGCTTGCTCTCGGGCAAGCACTGACGCCCGAGCAGGCTGCATCGCTGACGCAGTCTATGGTGATCTACCAGACGCAGATCGTCGACGGCGCGCAGGTGCTGGTGCCCGTCGTCTATCTCTCTGCCGCGGATAAGGCGAAGGTCAACGCGGGCGGTGCGGTCATCGCCGGCAACAGCGTCAGCATCGATGCCGGCTCCGTCAACAATTCCGGTGCGATCGCTGCTGCAGATGGCATGACCATCAATGCGACCGAGATCAAGGCCAATGGCGGCACCTTCCTGGCCGGCGGCAACATGAACCTCAATGCCACCAATGGTCTCACGCTCGCCGCCCAGACGATGACCCTCGGCGGTCAGAATGTCGTCAACACCAATGCCGGCGTGTCGGCTGGCGGCAATCTGCAGATCGCCGCGGGCGGTACGCTGAGCTTAGAGGGCACCAAGATCGCCGCAGGCGGCAATGCTCAGCTTTCCGGCAACAATGTCAACCTCGCCGCAGTCAAGGTCGACAATGGCAGTCAGCAAAATGCGACGGGTGCCCGTGTCGACGCTGGCGGTAATCTTAATATTGTTGGCACCAACGACGTCGACATCATCGGCTCCTCCGCCAAGGCCGGTGGCGATCTCAAGGTCAAGGCCACGGATGGTGCGGTCAACATCGTGTCCACCGATGTCGCCCGCCGCACCGACGACGGCTACACCAAGACGACCAGTACCGATCAGCAGGCCTCGCAGCTCTCGGCCGGCGGCAACCTGCAGGTCAATGCCAATACTGGTGTTCTGATCTCCGGTTCGGACCTGACAGCCAAGGATGATGTCGGTCTGACGTCCAACGGTGACATCAACATCACCACGTCTCAGAGCCAGTCCAACTCGACGTTCGGCAAAAACTCCTCGTCCGAGGTGACGCATAATGGCTCGACCATTACGGCGGGCGGCGATCTGGTCGCGAAGTCGAACAGCGACATCAACGTCATCGGCTCGACGATGGCGGCCGACGGCATGCTCGGTCTGCAGGCAAAGAACAACGTTACCATCGCCGAGGCGACCGACAGCGCGACCCTCGATGTCAAAAGCTCCAGCAAGAAGAGTGGTTTCCTCGGTTCAACGAAGGAGAATGCTTCCGGTCATCTGGAGACCACGGAGGCTGCTGGCTCGTCACTCTCCGGCAAGGACGGCGTGACGATCAAATCCAGCGGCGACACTACGGTCTCCGCCTCGAAGGTGACGGCGGGTGATGACACTCATACCGCTGATCTCAATGTCCAGACTGGTGGCAATCTGATCGTCACGGCCGGCAAGGACACCGAGACCGAACACGACAGCGCCAAGCGCAAGGGATTCCTGCGCAGCGGCAGCTCGAGCTATGACGGCTACAACGAGACGACCATCGGGTCGCAGCTTTCAGCCTCGGGCGATGTCAATCTGGATGCAGGCAAGGCGGCAGCCATTGTCGGCTCGAAGGTCAATGCCGATGGCTCGCTGAATATCTCCGGTGAGAGCGTCTCGATCATCGGGGCACAGGAAAACCACCAGTCTGACAGCAAGCGCAAGGATTCCGGCCTCTTCGTTGGCTCCGGCGGCGGCTTCATTTCGCTCTATGGCAAGAATGAAAAGCAGGGTCAGCAAAGCTCCACCGATAATGTCGGCTCAGAGCTTACAGCCGGCAAGGATGTCAATTTGACGGCCAGGGCGACCGATCTCAACATCATGGGATCGTCGGTCAGTGCCGACCAGGACATCAAACTCTCGGCCGCTCGTGACGTCAACGTCACGCCGGGCGCCGAAAGCTCGTCTCAGTCCGAGCAGCAGAAGAAGTCAGGCTTCGGTCTTGCATTTTCCGCCGCCAATGGCGGCTTCTCGATCGGCATCGGCGCGCAGTCAACGAAGGACAGCAAGGCGCAGCAGGCCGACACTAATGCGGTTTCCAAGCTTTCGGCCGGGCGGGATCTCATCATCTCGGCGGGCAATAACGTCAACCTACAAGCGACCAGCGCCTCGGCCGAGCGCGACGTCGATCTCTTCGCTGGTCAAGACATCAATCTGCTCTCGGCCAACGACGTCACCAATTACGAGGAGGTGCATGAGAAGAGATTTGCCGGTGTGACGCTCACGGTGTCGAGCCGTCTGGCTGCTGCGGCAAGCAGTACAATGGATGCAGCCTCCAGAGTCGGTGGCTCCAACGGAACTTATGCTATCGCTCCGACGATTCTTGCCGGGATAAAAACCAATCAAGAACTCGCAAACGCCCTCAATGGCGATACGCCTTTGGTGTCACTTGGTATCGGGGTCGGCTTTAACGCTCAGAAGTCCCAACAAAGTGCATCGTCTTCTGTCCCCGTTGTAACCCAGATACGCAGTGGTGGTTCGACGGGTATCTACGCCGGAGGTAGCATCACGGGCCACGGTGTTCAAATCGCTGCCGGCATAGACAAGGACGGAAGACCGAACACACAAGCGGGTGCTGCAGCGGGTAATATCCTCCTATCTGCCGGCAACGTCATCGATCTGACGAGCACTGCATCCAGCTTCGATTCGAAATCCACGTCGAAGAACTCCGGCGCAAATGTCGGCATCGGCATCGATGTCGGCGTCAACGGCATTGCCGTGGGGCCAAAGGCCGAGGTTTCGGCAAGCCGGGGCAAGTCATCCGAAACGGCCGTCAACCAGCTCAACAGCCATGTCACTGGCACCGGCACAGTTGCGCTTAATTCCGGCGGCGACACCAATCTCAAGGGAGCGGTCGTTTCCGGCAATACGGTCATTGCGAATGTCGGTGGCGATCTCAACGTCGAAAGCCGGCCGGATATCGCCACTTACTCTGAGAAAATGACTGGCGGAAGCCTAAGTATTTCCGCCTCCGGCTTGTCTGGCGGCTTGAATCAAAGCACTGCGAAGGGGAATTATTCAAATGTCTCCGAACAGAGCGGGATCCTTGCTGGCGAGGGTGGTTATCACATTGCTGTCGGCGGCGGCGTGGACCTTAAAGGCGGCGTCATTGCCTCGAAAGCGGAGCAAGACAAGAACGCGCTTTCCGCCGATCATCTGACTTATTCGGACATTGAGAACGAGTCGAAGGCATCCTCTTCCAATATCGGCGTTGGCCTGACACCTTCCGGCTTGCCCGTTCCGTATGTCGGCCAGCCGTCCAAGGAAGAGGTTCGCGGCGGGGCGAAGGCAACGCTCACGCCCGGCAAACTCACGCTGACAAATCAGACGCAGGATCTCTCCGGTCTGAATGCCGATCTCTCGAATGCCAATACGCAGGTTGAGAAATACGATATCGACCGCCTGAAGGCCAAGCAGGAAAGTGCGGCGGCGTTCTCCGAACTCATGAACATGGCCGTCGGTGAAATATCCTCGCGGCTTGGCTTTGCCGAAGGCAGCGCCGAAAAAGTGGCTATGCATGCCGCAGTCGGCGCATTGACGGCTACGCTTGCTGGAGGCGATGCTGGCAGAGGTGCACTTGCGGGTGGTACGCAGGAACTCATCGGGGCCGTGATCAATAAAGCCCTGATGGACAACCCCAATATGACGCAGGAAGAGCGCAATGCGCTCGGCCAATGGGCAGCAGTCGTGGTTGGAAGCATTGTCGGCGGCGAAGCGGGAGCTGCAACCGCGCTGGACGCGGAGACGTTCAATCGCCAGCTTCATATCAAGGAAGCGCAACTCATCGCCTCCAGTGCTGCGCAATATGCCGTTGAACGCCGCTATTGCGTCAATGTTGACACTTGTGACCAGTCCAAGATCGATATGGCGATCTCCGAGTTGATCACGCAGGCTGTCAAGCAAACGGATATCACCGGCAAGGATTACCAGCAGAACGATGCGGCTGCTGCCTTCCTCGATAAGATCGCTCCGAAAGGTTCGATTCCTGAACTGAATTGCCCGGCGGGAGCGAGTTACTGCGGCCAGACTTGGTTCCATGCGACCGGCGACCAATACCGGGATTCCAGCATCAATGCCGACTTCTTCAAGCAGACCGCCCAATATTATAACATCGCCTCGCAGATCTATAACAAGGAGCACCTCAATCAGGTCGATATCGGCGGCAACCTGTACCAGAACGCCCAAACCATCATCGGAGTCAATCAGTCCGTCTCCGCAGTCGATCAGGGCATGCTGCCCTGGGACGTCTTCAATGGGATCTTCGCCGGAGTTGGCGGGCCGTTTGCTGTTGACGTAAAATCACCGGGGAAACCGGAAGCGACCACGGGCGGATCGACAGGTGGAGTGGTTGCCGAATATGGGCCTTTGAATAAAGGGCCACTGCCTAATGATATTGCCTTGACTTTCCGCAGCGCAACCTATCACGAAGTGATCACCACGCAGCCAACGACGCTGTATCGTGTCATAGGAGACAATGGAAATCCTGCCGGAGGATACTGGAGCCGGACCAAGCCCGCAGGGCCTCTTCAGTCAGTAATCGATAGTGCACTTGATCAGATCTGGGGCAACAGCGCGACCAAGGTTGTTCAGATGGAAGTGCCAGTCGGAACTAGACTCTTTGAGGGGGCTGCGGCATCGCAGCGAGGCTTGGTTGGTGGCGGCAATCAAGTCTATTTTGATAAAAATCTAAATCCGTTAAACCCGAATTGGATCAAGTAATGTCCGATTGCGACTGGGAAGAAATCCACGCATTTAGTTCTCCTGGAGAGTTTCGCCGCTTTGTTCGCTGGATTGAAACTCAAGTACAGGAAGGCCGTTGCGAGGAAATTCCGAATAGGGGCGGTACTGCCCGTCCGTGGGATGACCGAAGGTTCAGGTGCAAATCGTCAAACGAGATATGGAAATTAACCAGTCCTGATCCGGGGTATTTTGCGGGGTCGTGGTTGCCCGAAGCGCCTTCGGATCCTAGGGGATGACATATGGCTGGCGTACCGAAAGGCAGCGGCAACTAAACCTTAAGTAGTCGATCCTAAACTTAAGAATTTAGTTGATAATGTTTATATGGGAGTCACAAACTCGAACAGAGTTGGCGATGGCACATTGGGTGATGCCGTTCGTTATGAACTTGCGTCAGGCGAGCAAGTTCGTGCGCGGTCGCATGTAATTAAAACACAAGAAACGATTAAGGGTCTCGAGAATTGGATCAAAAATACTCCTAATGCTCTCGCGATTGATCGAAAAATCGCGCTAGCCATAATCGGAGATCTCCAAAATGGATTAAAAGCAGGCGATGACCTTAGCTATATGTGTTGCCTTTACGGCTGGGCTGGCTTTTACGTTTAAGCCACTCGAAGGCATATTGTCTGAGCATTTGCGCGACAACAGTGGTGAAATTTTACCCCATTTGTTGATGGCGGATTATTGCCGTCTTGTTGAGAAAACTCCTGAAAGCCATTGGATCAAAAGCTTTCTCGCATATTTGGAAGAGAATTTTTCGAGCCAAAATGATCCATTGAGCGAGTTGATATCAGTTTCGTTTATCGAGCACCTGTCTCCCGGTGAGCGTTTACCAAACCCTGTGGTAAAGTTGCTTGGTAAGCGAATGAGGGATGAGTATCGGCGCATATTTTCAGAATAGAATACCCTAAATAACACGGGATGGTTTGGGATCATATTATCCCGGCCCAAGGCGCATACCCCATATCAACTTCGGCTGCAGTACAAAAAATGGCTGCGCGGAGACGGACGTCGGGCTCAACGCTTCCTACGGCAAGGGTGGTTTGGAAACCTCCGGCACCAGCCATACGAACACGCATGTGAACGGCACCGGTGATGTCACCATCGTTACCAACGATCTCGCGCTGAAGGGGGCGACGGTCGCCGGCAATTCGGTTGCGATCGACGTCAAGAACCTGACGATCGAAAGCCAGCTGGATACGCGGAAGGCCAAGGCCGATCAGTTTAATGTCTTTGGCCAGATCGGCTTTGGCAACACCGGCGTCTCCGGCACCGTGCAGAAGGCCAAGGGCGATGCGGTGCTCGTGTCCGAACAATCGGGCATCCATGCAGGCACCGGCGGCCTCGACATCGATGTCAGCGGCCAGACCTCGCTTGTCGGCGGGCTGATTACCAGCCAGGCGACGGCGGACAAGAACTCCTTCTCCACCGGCACGTTGACGGTTGCGGGTATCGACACGCATTCGACCTGGAAGGCCGAAACCTATGGCGGAGGGATCGGCACTGGCGGGCTTATCATCGCTCCGCCCGTTAAGGCCGGCGAAAACGAGACCGGCAAGGCCTATTCGGCCATCGGCGGCAATATCGGCATCGCGATCACCGATCCGGCGCATCAGGTGCAGGACATCTCCACGATCCGCCGCGATACCGAGAACACCAATAGCTCGCTGCCCGGTCTGCCGGACCTGCAGAACATCCTGCGCCAGCAGTATAAGACGCAGGCCGATCTGCAGGCGGCGCAAGCGACAATGGCGGGGCTGGTGGGCGATATTGCCAGTGAGTTCTACCGGCAGGCCGCGGAAGGCCGCGACCAGGCTGGAATGGACTATTGGAAGGAGGGTGGAGCCGGCCGCGTGCTGCTGCACACGATCGGCGCCGGCATTCTCGGCGGCGTCAATGGCTGGGAGGGTGCGCTCAAGGGGGCTGCCGGTGCTGCAACTTCAGCGCTGCTGACACCAGCCATTGCCGATCTGGTCAAGGGCATGCTGAAGGACAGCACCTTGTCCGATCAGGACAAGCAGGCGCTTGCAGCAGCTATCGGTTCTAGCCTTAGTGGTCTCGCGGGAGCAATCGGTGGTGGTGAAGGTGCCTCGTATGGCGTCGCGCAGTATCAGTATAATTATCTCGACCATGCCGACAACGATGCGTTGAATGCGGCAAAGGCAGCGTGCAAAGGCGGGGATGATGACGCCTGCAAGGAGAAGGCACGGCTGGAGGCCAAGGATAAGCAGCAGCAGGACGCGATGATTGCGTGCAAACCAAGTGGTTATCAGGCTGAAGGATGCGGTGCAGTTTTCGCTAGCGTGGTAGCTGCGTTGTCGAGTTACAGTGGTACGGCATCATCTTGGTTTATATCCGCAGATGAATACCGCTCAGAACTCGATGAGCTCAACAGGAGCGGCGGGTTCGAGCAAATATTGAAGATCATGGCTCCAGAAGGATTTGATAAACTCTCCCCACAAGAAAGGAGCGACGCCGTCAAGCTTATTACGGTGCTTACCGGGGATCCATTTGGCGTGACCGCCATCCCATCGCTTATTGCAAAGGCCAGCAACGGCGATCCGCTTGCACTTGTTCAAGTGTTGACGTTTTTGTCAAAGTTTAAGACGAACAATGTGCTCAAAAACCTAGGTAACGAGGAACGAACAGGATCTGGTGAGGGAATTTTCCCCGGAATTGCACGTGGAGAGTATGTGCCCGAAAATCCTGCCGTTGGCCAAAATCAGTTGTCTTCGTGCGTTTCTGCCTGCGTTAGAATGGGTAGTAACATCGAATTGCCGGAAGCATACATTCGACAAGCTCTTGGCGATTCTGGCGACGGTGCCTTCCTATCTAGTGTACCTCAAGCGCTCGAACAGCTTGGGTTCCGCGGAAATGCGACTTTTGCCAGCGAGACGACGGCCAACGCTATCTCAGATGCCTTGGCCAAAGGTAATGGAGTAATAGTTACCGTAAAGGTGCCTGGAAGCGTTCAACCACACGCAATAATTGTTGATTCCATTTCGAACAATACCGCCTATATACGTGATCCTTGGCCTCTCGGCGCAGGTTCTAGTTACTCTGTACCCAAAAGCGCGCTGGAGAAAGAAATGACCGGTAGAGCAGTTTTTATACAATCGGCCGACTAACTTGGATTAAGCAAAATCTAACAAAGGCGTAGTCATGATGCTGAAATTGAAACAAATCTGTGATATATATCTCGCGTCTTCCGTCGGCGGAGATCATGGCTGTCTTCAAGGATTGAATTTGTTTACAATTGCTGGGTTTATCGACCGGCAGAAGGTTTATCGTGAATATCTGCGGGTAGATCTGCAACGATTGCACGCTGTTTCGACCGTCACGTGTTTACGTCAAAGTAATATCGTTTCCTTCAGCGTTCCTATTGAGTACCGAGATAGCGAGAACATTCCACAGGAGAAGGCAAGAGCGATTGCTGCTGACTTCTTGAAGGATAGCGATGAACAGCTCACTCATAGTGCGGCCACGGAGTTGTGTCCTCCTGTTTTCTGGGCATTTCAGATCAGCAAGAGAGCTGTTGATCCAGATGTCGAGGAACGAGTCGGATCAAAGCATATCTATATTGATAGAATTGATGGCAGAATTTGGAGCTATCAGGAGGTTTTGGAATACAATTATGACTATAACAATCTGCTATGAATGTTGTTTTTCCGCGGGTTAAATATTGAGTCAGTTGAATGTCTCCGACCTGACCTGGGCCCTTGCCTCCATGGCCGCTGACGGACATCAGGTCAGACCGGAACTCGCCACCGCCCTCAGCACCTACAACGTCGGCCGTGAAGTATCTGCAAGCTGTTGATATTCATTGTATATTTTAGGATTCGGAGTAATCGATATCGCAAGAAAGGGCAGGTTTTCGATCTGTTTTCTTGCGATTTCAGATTTCGGTTTCGCGATGGGCCGAAGCGTGATTCAATCCACCATCGGCGATGCATCGGAGCCCATAAATGTCGAGACCTGATGAACGGCGCGAGACGGGAGAGCAGGATCTGTTCCGATCTCGCCTTGATCAGATCATCGATTTGAAGCACGAACTTGTCCGGCTGGCGCAGACGATCGATTGGCCGTTCCTGGAAGAGCGCTTCGGTGAGGTTTATCGGGACGGCGGCGGCATGCCGCCGCTGCCGACGCGGTTGATGGCGGGGCTTGCGATCCTCAAGCATACGTTCAACCTGTCGGATGATGGGGTTTGCGCCCGTTACCTCGACAGCCCGTATTGCCAGTATTTCTGCGGCGAGACATTCTTCCAACACACATTGCCGTTCGACCGTTCATCGCTGACCCGCTGGCGGCAACGCATGGGTGAGACGCGGATAAAGGCTCTTCTGCAGGAGAGCCTCTCGGTGGCGGTCAAGACCGGTGCGATGAAGCCCTCGGACACGCGGCAGGTGATCGTGGACACGACCGTTCAGCCCAAGAACGTGATGTTTCCGACCGATGCCAAGCTGATCCACCGGGCACGGGAACGGCTGGTGCGACTGGCCAAAAAGACCGGCCTGGAACTGCGCCAAACCTATGTGCGGGTCGGCAAGTTCGCCCTGATCCAGCACCAGCGATATGCCCATGCAAAACAGTTCAAGCGGGCGGGCAAGGCACTGCGCAAGCTGAGGACCTATCTCGGGCGAACTATCCGCGACATTGAGCGCCAGATTGCCGGCGATGAGCAGCTCCGAGCGATCTTCATATGGCCGCTCTACCAGGCGAAGACCGTCATGGACATGAAGCGCCTTCCGGCCGAGTGAAACGCCTTACTTTCGGCGCTGCCATTCGGCTTCCATTTTCGTGAGATCCGATTCCAGCATGGCGCGCATCAGGATGTGCATGTCGACCAGTCGCCGATGGTCGCTCTCATCCGGGGACTCGACGGCTGCGGCAACAAGCTTGGCAACCATCTGCTTCTGCCCCTCGATCTCGACCCTGGTTCGATCGATCGCAAGTAATAGATCCACATCCGCCAACCTTTTGTATTTCGGCATCAGGCGCGCCCTCGCTATTCATGCGGGAGGACAGTAGCATGCGCTGAAAAGACCACCAATTGGTTGCAGGCAGGTCCTCGATCAAAAGAATGCGAGACCTCACGAAAAGGCGAGGATTTTGAAAGAACGCCGGGATTTTGAAAGTCCCGACAGCCAAGTCACGCAAGCATAGCTTCTTTGCAACCGGGAGGTCATGAAGATGAGAGCCAGTCCACGAAGGATCCTTGTGCCACCGGGATATCCACCCCGTCGATCGTCACGTCGAACGCCAGATCCGGCTCCTGCGCATTCAATGGAACTTATCGCTAAGGGACGTGGGCCGACAAATCGGCCTCAGCCACTGGCAGATGCATAATTATGAAACCGGCAAGAACCGCGCCGATGCCTCCTTGCTCTATGAGATCGCACGCTTCTTTCGGATTTCGCCGACACGGTTTTTTGAGGGTCTGCCGGAACCCGGCGCCAAAGATGTCCACGCCGCGGCTGCCGAGCTCGACGAGCGTCTTGCCTACATCGCGACCATGTTGCGGCTTTCCCCCGGCTTCGGAACCGTATCGTTGTGATCGTCAGTATTCTCGCCAATCAGCAATCCGAAGTGCGAACGCCCGACACGTGACGGCAAGAAAAAGATAGTTGGGCGTGTGGATTGTCTGCTATGGTTTTTATGCCCAGTCGCCGGCGCACATGCCCTTGTGTCGGCGACGTGCCCTGCTGCCGCCTGCCTAACGGTGGTGGCAGGGCTCCCTGGGATGCGAACCCTCATCCACCTCAGTTGACCCAAGCCGCTTTAAATTCTCGGGCGCCTACCTTCCGGCTTTCCGCCATCCGGCGGCCCTGGCATCGGCTTCGGAGCAGAACCACCGCTCGCCTTTGCTGTAGGTAATCACGGTCTCGGCGTAATACTCTTGACCCGGCATATGATAGATCTTCTGTCCGCCGTTGTAGGAGATGTTGCCCTTGATGGTGCAGGCCGGATCATAGAGTTCACGTGGCACCAGCGTGTACCCGCCCGAGGCGAGGAAGATAGCGGTCGAACTGCCGATGACGAGGAATGTGAACTTGCTCATGACGCCACGATAGCCGGACACAATTGCAGATTGCTTCCCGCGATCGCTAGAATTCGAACAAAGAGTGTGCGATGGCCGGCATTAGATCTTTAAGGGGCGCGCAACGTCTCCAATCGTGCATGTCACCGCGTTTAGGGCTATGCCACCAGCGTGCCCCATTCTGATCGCCACATGGAAACGTCATCTATAATAACCGCTACATGGGTAAATGGCGTTTGAGGCAGAATTGATTGCGCTTGCGAAAGTGCAACAGATACCGGGGAATCATGCTTCGGGTTGGCTTTGTAGAATTTTCCATCTGGATGCTGGAACGTTGGAAAATCGATTGATGCTCGTAGCTCGTCGCCAACGCTAAGGATGCGGACAGTAATGCCATCGTCCGCCAGCGCCTTAACATGATTAAATGTGTTCCCGGTCCTCATCTCCGCTCTCGCAATTTTTAGAGTTCCTCTATCGCCACCGGAGCTTTTCGACGGATGCACTGAAGTGAATGTCTGTCGTTCCCACAAGGCTAGCCATGCCAATCCTGAAAAACACCCGCCATGAGAGTGGCCGATCTTTGAATGACAATCAATGAAATTCCGTGGACGCTCACTTGCCAAAAGACATGCCTCGGTTACGAGCACGTTCGCGAGGCAAACGCAGCGCTTGCGAAGATTGAGAAGGGTTTCGTGTGCACCAGAAGTGACGTCCAGATCTCAAGATATTGCTAGGGCTTGAGAAAATTCAACTTATGGCCGAGAGGTTCAATCCCTTCGAGACCGAGATCTTAATCATTTCCCTGATCCTCCATGGGTCCTCCGCAGATCGCTAAGCTGCCACACCGAGTGAATTTAGCAACACCATCGAATAAATGGGGCGAATACTTCTTTGGTCGCCTAGTCGTCGTTGACAATAGTCGATGAATCCGAGACTGAAACAGAATATCTCTATTTTAAGATCGGATCCCTTTACTTGATCTAGAGAGGTTATGGGCGGATAGCGTACAGGTCGCTTGAGACATGCGGTCTGTCGGCAGTATGGCGGGTCGCTGGCATGGCGGGGATTTCGGTGCGTTGGGCTTGGGCGCGTCTTTGTGCCCTGCGGTTGTCATTTTTGTGTAACTGGGCGTTGCGCCTCGTCGGGGGCAGTCTCGCTACGTTTGTAAGCTTGTTTGGGCTCCTAATCCTGCTGGACTCGTCGCCCGCGCTCGCCAACATCGCCTGCCCCTACAACCTGACTTTTACGACGACCGGCGCGGGTGCTGCTCAGACTATACAGACCTACAACAACGGCACCGGTTGCGATGGGCAGAGAGCGGGTCTCTTCCGGAGTTCGTCCGCCGATTGGAACGGATCGGCCACCCCGGTCGGCTTTAGCGGCTTTGAGGCCGTCACCTCGACCCAGGGCAATACCTTTTATTTTCGCTGGAACGATCTGCAGGGCGACGGGAATGACGGCTACACCATCTATCTCGGCACCCAGACGGCGAACGGCCCGGACAGCATAACCCTGTATGCCGCCAGCGGCAGCGACATCAGCAGCGCTCCCGATACGACCGTCACGTTCAGTTTCACCATTCCGAACGTCGCTGGGCCGACCGTATCGGCGATCAGCCCGAACCATGGCTCGACTGGCGGCGGTACGGCGGTAACGATAACCGGTACGGGCTTCGTCGCGGGATCGACCACAGTCACCATCGGCGGCAACGCGGCGACCAGCGTGTCGGTCGCGAGCCCGACCTCGCTCACGGCCGTCACGCCGGCCGGTACGGCCGGCGCGGCGAGCGTGATCGTCACCACCTCCGGCGCCAGCAATAGCGCCAACTCGCTCTATACCTACGTCACCCCACCCACTGCGAGCTCGTTCAGCTACGGCACAACGGTTCCCTACAATTCCGGTAGCGCGTCTGCGACGAGCATCGACGTCAGCGGCCATGTTACCAACAGCCCGTCCAGCTATGCGGTCGGTTCGGCGACCACGGCACAGGGCGGCTCGGTCTCGATCAACAGCTTGGGCAGCGCCAGCTACACCCCGCCCATAGGCTTTCGGGGCAACGACAGTTTCACCTATGTCGCGACCAACAGCGGCGGCACCTCGTCGCCGGCGACGGTTACGGTCACGGTCGGCAATCCCACCATCACGGTCACGCCGACGACCCTTACCACCGCGACCTATGGCTCTTCATACAGCCAGTCGCTGACGGCGAGCGGCGGCAAGGCCCCCTACACGTTCAGCACCGCACTTGCTTCCGGCGCCCTGCCGGCTGGCCTGACCCTTAGCAGCAGCGGCACGATCTCGGGCACGCCAACAGCGGCTGGTCATTTCACCTTCACGGTGACTGGAACCGATAGTTCGGACGGCACCGGCCCTGCCACGTTCACCAGCAGCACGATCTCGCTGACGGTAAACGCGGTCGTCCCAGGCGCGCCGTCGATCGGGTCGGTGACCGCCGGCAATGGCCAGGCGACGGTCAGCTTCTCCGCACCCGCCTCGAATGGCGGTGCCGCGATCACCGGCTATACGGTGACCTCCAGCCCCGGCGGCTTCGCGGCCACCGGGACAGGCTCGCCGATCACCTTGACGGGCCTCACGAACGGCACTTCCTATACCTTCACGGTGAAAGCAACGAATTCGGTTGGTACCGGCAGCGCCTCCCCGGCATCCAGCGCGGTAACGCCCTCGACCGTGCCGGGCGCGCCGACAATCGGATCGGCGACCGCCAGCAACGGCCAGGTAACGGTCGGCTTCTCCGCACCTGCCTCGGACGGCGGCGCTGCGATCACCGGTTATACCGTGACCTCCAGCCCCGGTGGCTTTACCGCCACCAGTACGGGTTCACCGATCACCGTAACGGGTCTTACGAACGGGACATCGTACACTTTCACGGTGACCGCGACGAACGTGAACGGCACCGGCGCAGCGTCTTCGGCATCCAATGCGGTGACGCCCGCGACCGTGCCGGGCGCGCCGACGATCGGATCGGTCACGGCGGGCAATGGTCAGGCGCTGATCGCCTTCTCTGCCCCCGCCTCGAATGGCGGCGCCGCGATCACAAGCTATACCGTGACCTCAAGTCCTGGCGGTTTGACAGGAACTGGCAGCGCTTCGCCGATCGTGGTGGGAAGCCTGACCAACGGCACCGCCTATACCTTCACGGTGACTGCCACCAACAGCGTCGGCACCGGCAGCGCGTCCTCGGCATCCAGTGCGGTGACACCCTTGACAATGCCGGGCGCGCCGACGATCAGTTCGGTGACGGCGGGCAATGGCCAGGCGACAGTCGCATTCACGCCACCGGTCTCGAACGGCGGCGCCACGATCACCAGCTATACCGTGACGTCCAATCCTGGTGGCTTCACGGCCACCGGTACCGGCTCGCCGCTGACGGTGACGGGCCTCTCCAACGGTACCAGTTATACCTTCACGGTGACCGCGACCAATGCTTCTGGCACCGGCAGCGCCTCCCTAGCGTCGAGCGCGGTGACGCCCGCCACGCTTCCGGGCGCCCCGACGATCGGGTCGGTGACTGCCGACAACGGTCAGGCGACGGTTGCATTCACGCCCCCCGCTTCGAACGGCGGCGCTGCGATTACAAGCTATACCGTCACTTCAAGTCCTGGCGGTTTGACAGGAACTGGCGGCACTTCGCCGATCGTGGTGGCCGGCCTGACGAACGGCACCGCCTATACCTTCACGGTTACCGCGACCAATACCATCGGGACGGGTGCTGCCTCTTCGGCATCGAGCGCGGTAACGCCCTCGACCGTGCCGGGCGCGCCGACGATCAGTTCGGTGACGGCCGGCAATGGCCAGGCGACGGTCGCATTCACGCCACCGGCATCGAATGGCGGCGCCGCGATCACCAGCTATACCGTGACGTCCAATCCCGCCGGCCTGACCGCAAGTGGTAGCGGCTCGCCGTTGACGGTGACGGGCCTCTCCAACGGCACCAGCTATACCTTCACGGTAACGGCGACCAATGCCTCCGGCACCGGTGCGGCCTCGGCCTCGTCCAGTTCGGTGACGCCCGTGGCCGCGCCGACGGCGGGGGCGGTTAGCATGACCGTTGCGGCCAACAGTAGCGCGAACCCCGTCACGCTTGCTTTGTCCGGCGGCACCGCCACAGCGGTTGCCGTGGCAACGGCGCCGGCCCATGGCACCGCCACGGCCTCGGGCACCGCGATCACCTATACGCCGACATCAGGCTACAGCGGATCGGACAGTTTCACCTATACTGCCACGAATGCCACCGGCACCTCCGCGCCTGCAACGGTCAGCGTGACGATCTCGGCGCCGACACTGACCTTCTCGCCGCCAGGCAGCACCTTGCCGGCCGGTGTCGTCAACGTAGCCTACAGCCAGACGGTCACAGCATCGGGGGGCACCAGCCCCTATGGCTACGCTGTCGTCGGCACGCTGCCCCCGGGTCTTTCGCTCAACCATGCCACAGGCGCCATCACCGGCACGCCGACGGCGGCGGGGAACTACAGCTTCTCCATCAGCGCCACTGACGCCAACAATGCCACAAGCTCGGCCGCCTATACGATCGCGGTTGCACCGCCGGCAGCTACCTTCACCTTCTCGCCGTCAGGCGGCGCGCTGCCGCAGGCCATGGCCGGCGAGGCCTACAGCCAGCAGATCACCGCCACCGGCGGGGTCGGAACCACGATCTACAGCCTGGCTTCCGGCACGCTGCCGAACGGTCTGATCCTCAATATCTCCACCGGCCAGCTCACCGGACCGCTCGCTGCCGGCACGCAAGGGGACTACAGCTTCTCCATCCAGGCCAGGGACAGCAATGGCTCGACGGCGACGGTGGCATTCACGCTCAAGGTCATCCAACGCGCCGTCAGTGCGACGGATCAGGTCATCAACGTGCCGGAAGGGTCGACACCGCCGGATGTGTATCTGAACCGTGGCGCCACGGGTGGGCCGTTCACATCCGCGGATCTGGCGTTTGTCACGCCGCCGAATGCGGGCACGGTGACGATCATCCAGGGTCAGCTGGCGCAAGCGGGGCCGGCAACCGCCCCGGTCGGTTGGTACCTGCACTATACGCCAGACCCGGCCTATTCCGGCCAGGTCCGCGTCGGCTTCAAGCTCGTCAGCGCGCTTGGAACCTCCAATGTCGGCACCATCACCTACAATGTCCGATATGACGCCGCAAAGGTCGCCGAGGACATCGACGGCCTTGTCCGCGGCTTCGTCCAATCCAGGCAGAACATGATCGCCAACACGATCGAGGTGCCCGGTCTCCTGCAACGCCGGCAGATGCAGAAGGCGACCGATCCGATCACCGCGCTCGCGTCACCCTCCGAGCAGGGCATGAAGCTCGGCTTCTCCACCAGCCTGGCGCAGATGCGGGCCGCCCGCGGTGACGACGATGCCGGCTCCGCGCCGTTCAACGTCTGGATCGGAGGCGCGTTCCTGATGCATGACGACAAGAGCAAGAAGGATAGCACCAGCAAGTGGGGTAGCTTCGGCATGGTCAACATGGGCGTCGACTATCTGCTGTCGGAAAAGGCGCTGGTCGGTGTGTCCTTCCACTACGACCGTATGACCGATCCGACCGATCAGGATGCCAAGCTGACCGGCAATGGCTGGCTGGCCGGTCCCTATGCTTCGCTGGAGCTGGGCAAGGGTGTGTTCTGGAACGGTAGCCTGCGCTATGGCGGATCGAGCAACACCATCAACACCCAGTTCTGGGACGGCGGCTTCAAGACGACACGCTGGATGGCCGACACCTCGATCGAGGGGCAATGGGACCTCGACGAGGCCACGACGATCTCGCCCAAGCTCAGGGCCGTCTACTTCTCCGAAAAGGTCGACGACTACACGGTCAAGAACAGTTCAGGCGATGCCATTACCATTGACGGGTTCAACGAGGACCAGTTCCGCGTTAGCCTGGGTGCCGAGATCGCCCGCTCGTTCACGATGGAGGACGGCACGAAGCTCACGCCTAAGCTCGGTGTCACCGGCGGCTTTTCCGGGCTTGACGGTTCGGGTGCGTTCGGAGCTGTGACCGCCGGCATGAGCCTGGAGACCGCAAGCTTCTGGATGCTCGACACAAGCATCCTCTTCAACATCGAAGGCGACGGACAGAAATCCGTCGGCGCGAAAGTCGCGGCATCCAAGAAGTTTTGAGGAGAATTTTGAACGAAGTCGAGGAAAGTGAAGTTGAGGGCGCTGCCGACGCTCTCTCCAACGGTATCGACCGGAGGGTTGGCATAGTTATTTCTCAAAAGATGATTTCGCCCTGATTATGACATTATTTGACTCATTAAAAGTCGCGCCGGAGGGTCTTCAGCGCTCTTTGGGCGATTAGCCGCATCTTGCCAACAAAGCCTTTTCGGCCGAAACAGGCCCGGGCGAGCAGGTATTTACTTGCCGACATCGGCCCCGCCGATCATCAGCTCTAGCCCTGCTACAAGGCTTCATGGTCCTTGGCGGCCGCAACGGCTCCCTTTCGTGCCGCCCATCGCACAACGACACTAGCTTGAATAATGAGGGGACGACCTGGCGTTTGTTTCCCATCTTCCAAGTCTTGCCAAGCCGTTGCTTGTCGTGAGCCCGAGCCGCGCGGCAAAACCCTCCAGCGTTCTAACGTCTCGGCTCTGGCGCCAGTGCTGTCGGAGCCGTTGCGATGATCGGGCCAATCCCAAGAACGGTTATCAAGCGCCGCGTAACGTTATCTTCTTTGGCACGGGGACTACCTCCGTAAGCGCCCGATCCGCGAACCACGAAAGCCAGTCATCTATGGTGAGCGTGGTGCTCGCCGCCTCCAGCATTGGGTAATAGTCCTTGGCGATGCTTCAGCAACGATATCGACAATGCGCTGAAGGTAGCGTGGAGATCGCTCGTGCAAGCACGCTTTCGGCGATCGCCCGGCCGATACGGCTGACCTGCCGTCCTCAAAAGGATGGATGCTCCTAAATCACAGACGGGCAATGCCGGCACGGGTGAGGGCGGCAAGCGGTTTGGGTCCTTCGGGTGAGGTTTGTTCGAACCATTCGAGAAGTCTGTCCATCTCCGCTGCCAGGCGATTGGATGCAGGTGCTTCGAAGTGCATGCGCCGGCGCCCCAAAGTACCTGAGACGATCTGCATCGGTTCGTCATGACGGCGATGGCTGCCGATAGCTGCGATATCCAGGCGCCATCATGATCATTCGCTGCCATTCGAATAGCCGCGCCTCGGTTATAGGATCAAGCGGGTGGCGGTAGAGGCCCGCCATCATTTCGGCGATGCCAGCTTCGGCCGGCCGGCTGTGGAGAGGCGCCGCCGCAAGCCATTTTTCTAGGTCTGCGTGCTGCCTCTTCGCTCTGTAGTCTGCCGCGGCAATAAAACTCCTCGAGAGGCTTGAGGTGTCTACATTATACAATATATTATAATGTATATTGTTCATGGACTACGGAGCCAGTCATGTCTGCCATCAAGGTTTCCGAGAGGCTATCGGTCTCGCCGCAGCCGAGCGTCGACGATATCAGATCACTGCATGGCTGGGGATTCACGACGCTGATCAACAACCGCCCGGACGGCGAGGACGCCGCCCAGCCCGGCACGGACGTCGAAAGCCGGGAGGCCGAGCAATGCGGCCTGTCCTACGCGTACATCCCGATCACCCTCGCCACGATCACCGAAGCCGACGTGCGTGCATTCCAGAAGGCGCTCGACGCCTCCGAAGGCCCGGTCTTGGCGCACTGCAAGTCGGGCACGAGGTCACTCAGCCTCTATCTGATCGGCGAGGTCCTCGACGGGCGAATGGCAACGGAAGACGTCGCCGAGTTTGGACGCGCCAGCGGCTTCGACACCAGTGCCGCTGCCTCCTGGCTCAAGCAGAACGCCGCGCGTCGGCCGCAGGTGAAGGGTTTCTTCGACAAGCGCACCTGGAGCGTGCAGTATGTCGTTTCCGATCCCGAGACGTCCAAGTGCGCCATCATCGATCCAGTGCTCGACTTCGATGAGAAGTCCGGAGCCACCGCAACCATCAATGCTGATGCGATCCTCGACTATGTCCACGACAGCGGTCTAACCGTCGAGTGGATCCTCGACACTCATCCGCACGCCGACCATTTCTCCGCAGCCCATTATCTTAAGGAGAAGACCGGCGCCCGGACGGCGATCGGCGAACGCGTCGTCGATGTTCAGAAGTTGTGGAAGGGCATCTACAATTGGCCGGACCTTGCCACCGACGGTTCGCAATGGGACCGGCTGTTCGCCCACGCAGAGATCTTCAAGATAGGCTCCATCGATGGGAAGGTTATGTTCTCGCCAGGCCATACACTTGCCTCAATCACCTATGTGATCGGCGATGCGGCGTTCGTTCACGACACGCTGTTCATGCCCGACAGCGGCACGGCGCGCGCGGACTTCCCTGGAGGCGACGCCCTCGTCCTTTGGAAATCAATTCAGGGCATTCTCGCTCTTCCGGAAGAAACACGCATCTTTACCGGACACGACTACCAGCCGTACGGTCGTGCCCCGCGCTGGGAAAGCACGGTGGCCGAACAGAAGAAGACCAACCAGCATCTTGCCGGTATGACGGAAGAGCAGTTCGTGGCGCTCCGGACCAAGCGGGACTGGACGCTGCCCATGCCGAAGCTCATCCTGCATGCCCTGCAGGTTAACATCCGCGGCGGGCGCCTTCCAAAGCCGGAAGCCAATGGCAAGCGCTACCTTAAATTTCCCCTCGATGCGTTGCAGCGAGCCGCATGGGAATGAGGACCGAATCGAAGGCGGTGATGAAGGCGGGGCTCTCCCCCGTGGAGATGGCCGGCCGGGCCGGAGAGGTCGCCGATCTCCTAAAGACCTTGTCGCATCAGGCGCGTCTGATGATTGTCTGCTCGCTCGTCGAGGGAGAGTTCTCCGTCAGCGAGCTCGAAGAAAAACTCGACATCCATCAGCCGCATCTTTCCCAGCATCTGACGGTACTGCGCAGCTCGGGAATTGTCGAAACACGGCGTGAGGGAAAGCAGATCTTCTACAGCCTAACCGAGGAGAAGGCCGCGCAACTCGTCTCCGCCCTCCATAACATCTTCTGCGTAAAGGACGAGACATGAACATCTATGCCCGGTCTCTGGCTGGCGGCATGCTGATCGGTGCATCCGCGGCTATGCTCCTGCTTCTGAACGGCCGGATCGCTGGCATCAGCGGTATCGTCGGGCGTCTGGCCCAAGGCGTCGGGCTGGCTACCAATCTCGCCTTCGTGCTCGGGCTGCTGCTTGGCCCGTTGGCCTACCTACTGGCATTCGGCGGGTGGCCGGTTGTTGAGATTACCGCAAGCTGGCCTCTTATTGTTGTGGCCGGTCTGCTCGTCGGCTTCGGCTCGCGCATGGGATCTGGGTGCACCAGCGGCCACGGCGTACTCGGGCTTGCCCGCCTGTCTGCGCGATCGATGGTGGCCGTCGCCACCTTCCTGTCAACCGGCATGATCGCGGTCACGGTTCTTCGAGGGCTCGGACTATGAACAGAAACATCTACCAGTTCCTCGCGGCGCTCTTGTCAGGCATAGCCTTCGGCTTCGGCCTGTCGCTTTCCGGCATGCTGAACCCCATGCGCGTCCAGGGTTTTCTCGACGTCTTCAGTAACTGGGATCCAAGTCTTGCCTTCGTCCTCGGCGGCGCAGTCATCGTCGCCTTCATCGGCGTGCAGGTCATGAAGCGGTTAAGACATCCCGCGTTCGACGACAGCTTCCAGGTACCTGGGAACCGGAAGATTGACTCGCCGCTCGTCGTCGGTTCGGCTTTGTTCGGCCTCGGCTGGGGGATTGGCGGCTTCTGTCCCGGCCCTGCCGTCGCCTCCCTGTCGATTGGTATCCCGCAGACGGTGCTATTCGTGGTCGCCATGCTGATCGGCATGACATTCCACGACCGGGTTTGGAGCAGAAGGACATGAGCTTCTCCATTTTGCCGGCCGTTGGCTCCGGTGGAATCGTTGGCTTCATGTTTGGCCTGCTCGGTGGCGGAGGCTCGATCCTGGCGACGCCGCTCCTGCTCTATGTCGTCGGCGTCGCGCAACCTCATATCGCTATTGGTACCGGCGCGCTTCGGCGGCGTTTAGCGGCCCCTGCCAAGGGTCGTTCAAAAATATTGCCTTTGAACATGGCCATGGCCGCTTACTTTTCCAATTACCTGTCGTGTGAAGTCCGGCCTCAATAACGAATGTTTGGAGTAGCAATTGCCCAACCGCGAGCGGCTGGGTGCCGTAACATAGTCGCGAAATGCGCGCCGAAGATGCATGTTGCGCAATTTTCATGTTGTTCTCTGGCTGTAAAATGCTCCTCATGATAGAGGGAATTGAAAGGCACTCCCGCGTTTGACGAGAAAGCGCAAGCACGGTGCTGACATTGGGGCGTGGGGCAGCCAGTCTGCGAAGACGTGTTGGGGATGGGATGGAAACGAAAAAATTTGCTGTGCCTTTCGTTGAGCGACGGCGTTCCTTTCTTTTCCTAACCCCTCGGGCCTGGCCGACACCACTGATGAGCGCATCGGCTTTGGCGATGGCGAGCTTTTTTACTCTGACGGATGGTTATCTTACATCGGCGTGGGCCGCATGCGGCCCGGCCGCGACCGCTCCTTGCAGCGCCGAAGGGGGTGCCGGCGTTCCAAACCGCTCGGGAAATGGTGGCGCCGGCAACGGCGATGGCGGTGGTACGAGTGTTTTCAATGAGCGGACGGGCAACATCGATGTGATCGCCGGCGATGCAAGCACAAACGGCACGGGTGGAGATGGCGCAGCCGGCGACTTTTCTGAAGGGACGGGGGGCGCCACGGGGATATCCTTTTCGGATGCTTCCGTTGTGATTGCGGCCGACGTGGTCGGCGGTGATGGGACAGCCGGCCCGGATGGCGTTGGCTTTGCAAGCGGGGGTGGTGGCGGGGGAGCAGGTATCTTTTCCGGCAAAGACCTGACCATCGCCAGTGGTGTGACCGTGTCCGGGGGCAATGGAGGTCACGGGGGCGCGGCACCCAACATCGGCGGCAATGGCGGCGGCGGTGGTGGTGGTGGTGCAGGTATAATATTGGTACTTCCCGCAGCCACCATTTACAATGAAGGTACCGTCTTAGGAGGAATTGGAGGAAACGGTGGTAGTACCTTTAGCGGCGGTGGTGGCGGCGGTGGCGGCGACGGCCTGCTCGTCTTTGGTACCGAGACGAAAGTTACCAATATCGGCTCCATTACCGGCGGCATGGGAGGCAGCCCCGGAACAGGTTCTATGGGCGGATCCGCTAGTGCCGGGGCGAGTGGCGCGGGTGTCAATCTTGGCGGCTTCGGCAGCTTTCTGCAGAACTTTGGCACAATCACCGGCGGGGCGGGAAATGGCGCAGCCGCGGGCGCGGGCATGATCACCTGGGGAGATAGTTTCATTACCAATGGTGGCACCATCGCTGGCGGGCTGAATAGCGACGGTGTGACCCGCGCCGCGGCCATACAGTTCCATGGCACCAGAAACGTCCTTCAGCTATTGGACGGCTCGAACCTCATCGGCAATATCGAAATCGCGCCAGGCGCGGGTGCGGTTATCTCGCCACTGCGCGGCGGGCTAATTCTAAACAATTCAATTGACCTGCAAGACGGTATGTCGACGATCGGCTTCGACACCAGCGCGGCCGATTTTGTCGACGCGAGCACCATCTCGGGAGCCGGTAGCGTAATAAAATCCCGCAGTGGACGATTGATCCTTACTGGGGTGAACACCTATCTGGGCGGCACGACGATCAGCGGTGGGACCCTGTCAGTCTCGTCTGACAACAACCTCGGTGCGCTTTCAGGTGCCTTGACATTCGACATGGGCACACTGCAGGCGACAAGTTCCTTTACCACCGCACGCGATATTGTCCTAGACAACAATGGAACGCTTCAGACCGATGCCGATTTTGAACTGAGCGGGGTCATCAGCGGTTCCGGGCCGCTCACGAAAACGGGTGGCGGCAAACTGACATTGTCGGGCTCTAGCACCTATATCGGCGCGACGACCGTCGCGGATGGCATGCTTAGCGTCGAAGGCTCCCTTGCCAATACCGCTGTGACCGTGGCTAGCGGTGCCACACTCGGCGGTTCCGGCTCGATCGCCGGATCCGTCACCGTGGCGGATGGCGGCATAATCGCGCCGGGGTCGAGCCCCGGCACCCTGACGGTGGGTTCGCTTTCATTTAATGGCGGTTCCATTCTCAATTATCAGCTCGGTCGCCCGGGCGTAATCGGCGGCGGTGTCAACGATCTGATCGAGGTCACTGGCAACCTTACTCTGGACGGCACGTTGAACGTCATCGACGTCGACGGCTTCAGCGCTGGTGTCTATCGGTTGATGAACTATGGCGGGGGACTGACGGATAACGGCCTGGCCCTGGGCGCTCTACCCAGCGGCGTCAGTTCGAGCGACCTCTATGTCCAAACCAATATTGCAGGTCAGATAAATCTCATCTCCAGCGTCGGCGCCACACTCGGCTTTTGGGACGGTGGCGATGTCGCTCGCCACGATGACGGCACCATAACCGGCGGCAGCGGAAGGTGGGACGCCTCCAGCCGCAATTGGACCGATGCGAATGGCGCGATCAATGGCATCTGGCGGCAGGATTTCGCCGTATTTGGGGGTAGCGCCGGTACTGTCACCGTTGACAATTCCGCTGGTGCCGTTGGTTTCACGGGCATTCAGTTCATGAGCGATGGCTATGTGATCGACGGAGATACCCTGACCGCCAGCGATGCGGCGACCACGATCAGGACCGACCCGGGCGTGGTGGCGACTATAAACGCCCAAATTTCTGGAAGCGGCGGGTTGGTGAAGACGGATGCCGGGACACTCATCTTATCAGGAGTAAACACCTATGCCGGCGGAACGAGCATTCTGGGCGGCGCCGTGCGGGTTTCCTCCGACGCCAATCTGGGCCTGACGGCGGGCGCGCTCACGTTTGACGCAGGCGTGCTTCAAACAACCGCAGCGTTCGGCACCGCCCGCAACATGACGCTCAATGGCGGTGGCGGCACGCTTCAAACAGACTCCGACCTTACCGCGAGCGGTGTCATCAGCGGCGGTGGCGCGCTCGTCAAGACCGGCAGCGGCACGCTGACGCTGACGGGCGCCAACACCTATGCCGGCGGCACGACGATCAGAGACGGAACACTCCTGATTTCTTCGGACTCTAATCTTGGCACCGAAGCCGGTGGACTAACCCTCGACGGCGGCAGCCTTAGAAATACATCCGATATTGTAACCTTGCGGGCAATTAGCTTGGATACCGGCGGCGGCACGCTTCAGACGGATGCGGACCTTCGGGTGGGTGGCATTATCACAGGTGTGGGGGAACTTGTTAAAGCGGGGGCCGGCACGCTCACGCTGACGGGAACCAACAGCTATGCCGGCAATACGATAATCAGCGACGGAACCTTGAAGCTCGGTGTTGGCGGCACATCAGGCTCAATTGTGGGCGACGTCGTTGACAAGGCAACGCTCGCTTTCGACCGTTCCGACGATTTTGTCTTTGCCGGTAGGATCAGTGGCGGCGGCAACATACGGCAGCTTGGCTCTGGCAGCATCAACCTTTCGGCCGACTCGAGCGCCTTTACCGGTACAACAACGATCTCGGCCGGCACGCTCTTCGTCGATGGTAAGCTCGGCGGAACGCTCAACATCGCTTCCGGCGGTAAACTTGGCGGCACCGGCACGGTCGGAACTACGACTATCGCTCAAGGCGGCACCATCTCTCCCGGTCATTCGCCGGGAACCCTCAATGTCAATGGCGATATCACATTTGATGAAGGCTCGACCTATGCTGTGGACATCACCCCGAGCTTGGCCGGGGACTTGATCGGAGCGACGGGTGCAGCAACTATTCATGGTGGCACGGTTGATGTGGTGAAGTCCGCTGGCACTTTCACTCCGGGCAGTCGCTGGGTCATCCTGTCGGCTGGTGACGGCGTGACGGGCACCTTTGAGCAGCTGAAGCAGAATATGCCTTTTGTGAATTTGTCGCTCTCCTACGATCCTGATAAGGTTTTTGTCGACGTCACGCGCAACGCGGTCAGGTACTGTGATGTCGCCCGCACATCCAATCAGTGCGTGGCGGCCAATGGATTAGAGAGCAGCGGGCAAGGCAATTTGGTCAATCAGGCCTTGGCGGCGATTCCCGACGCGAGCGACGCACAGCGGGCACTGGACGCGTTATCAGGTGAGATTCATGCCTCACTCCAGGGGGCGATATTGGAGGACAGCCGCTTCATTCGCGAGGCGGCGATTGATCGATCGCGCGCTGCCTTTTTGGACATCGACACGGCAGGTGCGCGGCCATCCGGGCCGGACACGGCGCCGGTGAGAGGAACTGCCATTACCGCCTGGGCGCGTGGCTTCGGCTCCTGGGGGCGATGGGACGGTAATGGCAATGCAGAATCGTTCGATCGTTCGATTGGTGGGTTTCTGCTCGGCGCTGACGCGAACGTTAACGATGATTGGCGCTTCGGCTTTGTCACCGGCTACGACCACGCCTCCAATGATCTCGCAAGCCGCGCCTCCAACGCTGGCGTCGACACATATCATATCGGTGCCTATGGTGGGTCCGAGATTGGCCGCCTGGGTTTGCGTTTCGGAACCGCTTATTCCTGGCACAATGTCGATACGACCCGGTCTGTCGCTTTTCCGGGCTTTTCCGAAACGGAAAGAGGTAGCTATCACGCAGCCACCGCGCAGATTTTCGGCGAGGCTGGATATCGGCTCGAAGGGGAGGCGCTCTCGTTGGAGCCGTTTGCTGGTCTCGCTCATGTAAATTACAATAGCAACAACTTTACGGAGAAGGGCGGCGATGCGGCTCTAAACGGATCGCGGGGCGGAGAGGACGTCACCTATTCCACGCTAGGCCTGAGGGGGGACACCCGATTTGCGCTCGGGGATGCCGAGGCTACGGCACGCGCCATGGTTGGTTGGCGTCACACCTTTGGAGACAAAGTGCCGACCGCGTCACTCGCATTTGCGGAGGGCAATCCGTACACGGTAGCTGGCGTGCCGATTGCTGAGAACGTGGCCGTCATCGAGACCGGTCTTGATCTCAATCTTACTAACGGCGCGATGCTGGGGCTCTCATATTCCGGCTCACTCGCTCGCAACGCGCGAGAGCATGGATTGCGGGCCGATCTGAAGGTGAGATTTTGAAATCCGCTTTATGGACAGGTATACGTCGCTTGTCATTTGAGATTCGATTTCCGGCGAATGATAGGGCCGCTCCCCAGCCACTCGGAAATGGCGCTTACAGCTCTAGGCTCTCCGCCATGATCCGCGCCTTCACATTATTCTGCCAACGCCGCTCTCTTGAGCTGCGTGAAGTTTTCGACCCGGTTTTGCCTTTCGTCATGACCCGGCCCCGCCTGCGAAGCATCGATCTTTTCAGGATATTAGGTCCGTCTAGACGAGTTAGTACGAAATTGTAATTCGGGGTCAAAATCTCGCGAAACTCAACAGTCTCGACGACGATGCTAACACGCGGGAGCTTGCAGCGTCCGCCGTGACCTGCACGCGGATTAAGCGCTGGTTGCCCAACCTGATCATCGATCCGCTATCAATGACTATCGGATTCCCCTCGGTGTCCTTCATAAAGCGCCCAGGCAACGTCAATCGTCGCCAGAAGAACATCGCTTTCGCTCCATCCAGCTGCGATCGCAGTTCGAACGACTTCGCTGATGATGGGCTGCAAGTGACGCTGGCATTCCCTGGCTAGATCGCCAGCGTCCCCTGATTGAGAGGCCGGAGTAAAATTTAAATCCATCCTTGTTGCCTTCGTGTAATGTCAGCTTCACCTTTCGCGGTGCGCAAGCTGCGCCCAGTAAGGGGCCTGGCGGCGTTCCTTCTTCATTTCTGCAAAAATTATTGTCGGGAGGGGACTCAAGGCAAGCAGCATGTTGCGAAGAACTGCTGCGATGTACGTTCGCTTATCGCGACGACCGACAGTGATCGCGGGTCGTTACGCCCATGCATTGAGGCATGCCCCAGGCAATTCAATAGTTGTAGAAAGGTAGATCACGTAGCTTCGGCTAGCTGGATGCTGGCTACAATTCGGGAGCGGGTAAGGCCAGCGAACGCGCGTATCGTCATCGTCTGTGCCATCATATCGACACCAGCAGATGCAGCCCGCTGTTTTACTGATTTTGACATTGTTTCGGTATTGGGCCGGATCTCGGCCGCGCTTTCGAGGCTGAGAGATGATCACTTTTCGGCCGGAACGGCCCCCCGGGCGAGCCGGTATCTATTTGTCGGTCTCGGCCCCGCTGATTAGCAGCTCGAGGCCGGCTTCGAACAGGGCTTCATGGCCTTTGGCGCGATAGACCGACAGGGCTTTGGCAAGGTTCGGATGGCTTTCGGCCACGGCATCAATTGCCGACCGGTCCCTGGAAGTGGCTTCGTGCGCCTGCTCCTCAAGCACGCACCCCACCACGTAGCGACTGATCGCGATCTGTAGCCCCAGAGCCTTCTCGGGATCAAAACCGGCAGCATGCAGGCATTCGAGCTGTGCTTCGATTGCATCGAGGTGCGGAGCATCGATCTCGGTTCCCGCATGAACGCGAGCGCCGTCGCGCCAAGCCAGCAGGGCCGAGCGAAAGCTGCGGGCATTGGCGCGCAGGAATTCCTGCCAGGTCTCTCCGGCAAGGGGTATGTTTCGGGTGTGATTTCGCCTCAGCATCTCGGCATTCATAGCCGCAAGAAGGGCCTGCTTGCCCTTGAAATGCCAATAGAGCGCGGGCTGCTGCACGCCGAGACGCTGGGCGATCAGCCGCGTCGACAGGCCGTCGATGCCGACTTCGTTCAGAATGGTCAGCGCCGCATCGACGATCTGGCTTCGATCGATTTTCATCGTCTCTCCGATTGACAGTCTCTCTCGTATAATTTATCGGCGATAAAGTTCCTTATCAATGATAAGTTTCCGCTATGAACAAGATGCTTTTGACTATTTTGGCGGTCGTCGTTCTCGATGCCGCCGGCACCGGCCTTGTTATGCCAATCCTGCCGGAGCTTCTGCTGAGCGTGGCGCATTCGCCCGAACTCGGTTGGCGCTACGGCGCTTTCCTATCGCTCTATGCGGCATTGCAGTTCCTCGCCTCTCCCATTCTCGGGACGCTGAGCGATCGTTACGGCCGCCGACCCGTGCTGCTCGCTTCGTTGGCGGGTGGCATGATCGACTACGCCTTCATGGCATGGGCGCCAGGCTTCTGGTGGCTGTTCCTTGGCCGTGCCATCGCCGGCCTGACCGCGGCGAATGCCGCGGTTGCGAGTGCTTGCCTCGCCGACATCACCCCGGAGCAGCGCCGGACGCGCGCCTTCGGGCTTCTCAGTGCCTGTTTCGGCATCGGCTTCATCCTCGGACCGGTCATCGGTGGAGTACTCGGCATGATTTCGCTACGTGCGCCTTTCGTCGCGGCCGCGATTCTGGTGATGGTGAATTTCGTCGTTGCGCTTGTCGCGCTGCCCGAGACAAGAACGGCGAAGCCCGAGCGGATCGATCCGGCGGCCTTTCATCCGCTGGCGGCGCTGCGCTGGATCGGTGCGTTTCCAGCGCTGGTGCCGCTGCTCTTCATGTCCATCCTCCTTGCCATTGTCGGCGAGGTCGGCGGCACCGTCTGGGTGCTCTATGGTCAGGACAAGTTCGGCTGGGACACGGCGACGGTCGGCCTGTCTCTCGCTGGTTTCGGCCTGTTCCATGCGCTCGCCCAGGCTTTTTTCGCCGGTCCCTTGAGTGAGCGCTGGGGCGAACGCTGCGCGCTGATGGTCGCGATTGTCTGCGACGGCGCGGCTTATGTCGCCATCGCTTTCGTCACACGGGGATTTCTCGTCTTTTTTCTGTTCCCGCTCTTCTGCCTCGGCGGGATCGGCCAGCCGGCGCTGCTGTCCTTGATGACCAAGCGCGTGGGTCCGGACGAACAGGGGCGTTTGCAAGGTGTGCTGACCAGCCTGACGAGCCTCGCATCGATGATCGCGCCTCTGGCGATCAGCGAGATCTACTTCGTCTCGAGGCATGTCTTTCCCGGACTGATCTGGGTACTTGGTGCTTTGCTCTATCTCCTATGCGTGCCGGTTCTCTTCGCAAACCGCCAGCGGGCAGATCGACAGAAGGACGGAGTGCGGCACCGGCAAGTGGAGCCGCGGTGAGCGGCACCCTAGCGAGCTAAGTGAATGGGCAAGCGAACAATCCTGTCTATGCAGGTACGCCGGTAATGGCAGCCGCTTGCCCATGTCAGTTGACGGAATCGTCCGGATCGGAATCCTTGACCTTGGTAAAGAGGCTCTTCAGCGCACTGGTCTTCGCCTTCGCTGCCTTATTGGCCTTGATCGCCCGGGTCGCCGCCTTGGCCTGTTCCAGCATCATCTCGATCTGGATCTGCTGGATTTCGGTCAAGCGCTCCCACTGGCGATTGAGGAGGTGGTCGACCTTTTCATGCAGGTGACGGATTTCCAGTTCGGCTTTTAGGTTGACCTTGTAGTCGTTGAGGGCACGCAGGCGGTCCTTTTCTTCCTGGCGGCGCTGGCTCATCATGATGATCGGCGCCTGGAGTGCTGCGATGGTCGACAGAACGAGGTTTAGCAGGATAAACGGATAGGCATCGAAGGCCTGCTTTTCGCCCATGGCAAGATTGATGCCCATCCAGACGGCGAGAAACAGACAGAAGGAGATGATGAAGGTCCAACTGCCGCCGAAGGACGCGACGCCATCGGCCATGCGGTCGCCGATCGAGCGGTGGTCCTCATAGTCCTCTTCGATGTTTTCCGCCAGCGTGTCATGTGTCTTCAGGCTTTCGACGACCTCGTCCTCGAGGTTAGAAAGCTCGCCGCGCTCCACCGTCAGCAGCTCGGCGATATATTGAGCGCGATAATCGTCCATGACCTTGCGGCTGATATAATCGTCGGCACGAAGCTCCGGATGCTTCAGCCGCATGAAATCTGCGAGCGACGGTCGGAGGTCATCGACATGCACGGCATCTTTTTTCTTGAGCACCTGACCGGTGATGGCGTCGACCAGCTTGACGGACTTGGCCTTCGCCTGGGCAAGGCTTTTGGTATAATCGTCCATCTCCACCACGGTTGGGCTTTCGCCCTCACCCGCGTCGAAATCGACGATGCCTTCCGCCGGCTCAAAGGTCTTCGCTTCTGTCATCTAAGGGGCCTTCTTTGACGTTTTCTCGCTCATTTAGCCAATAATGCGAACAGGAATATGACTGTTAGAAGACAGGGAATATAGCGACAGATACATGCCGCCATCTTCCGTCTGCAATTTTTCTCTTCCAATCGTTCCTATCAAGTTTCTAGCGCCATTATCCTAAGCAACGGCAAACGCGACGGCCTTCCTTGCGATCCGCTCCGCCGGACCGGACCGGGCCCTCAAAAACAACCGTTCCGGGCGATTTTGCAAATGTTTTCAAAAGCCTCACGTGTTTCTGCGAGAATTTCCACCACTTCATTCAGGTTTTGGCTTCTCGGCCTCTTGACCAAGATCGTCCCACCTCTATTTGCGGCGATGCAGCAGATATTCGAGATCGCGAATAAATATCGAAGTTTCAAATGATTACATCAACGGGAGTTGGGCCTGTTGCCACGGGTTTTGCACATGTGCAGAAAGGATAGCTATGCACAATTCCCCGGCAAATGACTTGGAGTCCGTCGCCCGGCAGGGCGGCCGTTTCAAGCGTATGGCTGTCAGGATACCGACTTACCTGACCGATCTCAAAGAAAATCCGGCTTGGTTGCCCATGTTCCTGCTAGCCAGGACCCTGCCGTTTCGGCGCATCCATTGGCTGGCCACCAAGCAGCCCGTCAGACTTCCGGTTTCCGGCACCTCGATGTTTGCCGGCACTGAGCGCAGCGCCGTCGTCAACGCTCTGCGGACCGATGGCATCTATCCGAGCCTGATGCTGCCGGATCATATTCATCGAGAAATCGCAGAATTCGCTTCCAACACCGCCTGCTTCGGCAATTTCGACAGGAAGCTCGAATTCGTCGCAGGCGAACATAAGGAGGCGGAGGCTCGTTTTGGGCGGCCGATTCTGAGCGGACACTTCTTCGAGCGCTCGCTCGATTGCGAAGCGGTCATGGCGGTCCAGCGCGATCCGCTGCTGATCGACGTCGCCCGCCAATATCTCGGCGGTCAGGCCAAGGTGATCACCACCCGCATCTGGTGGAGCTTCCCGACCCAGGCTTCCGAAGCCGACCGCAGCCTCGCTTCGCTCGACAAATACCACTTCGATCTCGACGATTGGCGGATGCTCAAATTCTTCTTCAATCTCGTCGATGTTGATGAGGGCACCGGCCCGCATGTCTTCGTCAAGGGAAGTCATCGCCGCCGCCGGGTCCGCCATCAGCTGACCTTGCTTGTTGGGCATCCGGCTAACGAGGTGCTCGATTATTATGGCGAGGCGAATGCGCTGACGCTGACCGGCAAAGCAGGCTTCGGCTTTGTCGAAGATCCCTTCGGTTTCCATATGGGCACCGTGCCGACCCAGAAACCGCGGTTGATGATGGAGGTGGGTTTCGGAGTTTCGAAGCCGTCGCGTCGCCGCTTCCACGGAGAACCCGTCCTGCGTTAAGGCACCTCGCGCAGAAGTATGCATTGGCTTTCAGACGACGACATGCGCGGAATAAAACGCGCATTTAACAGCATCATGGAGCGCCGCTCGTATTGGCGCTCCCGTCTACCGATCTCAGGCTCAGCGCGTGAACCGCCTGACCATCAGGTGGTCGAGCGCGATACGCCCAGGCCCACCTGCGATGATCACCAGAAAGCAGGTTGCCCATGTGCCATGCGTCGGCCAGGCATCGGGATAGACGAAGATCTCGATGACCAGCGTCATGCCAAGCAGCGCCAGCGCCGAGAGCCGGCTCGCAAATCCGATGACGAGCAGAAATGGGAAGAAATGCTCACTGAAAGCGGCAATATGGGCGGCGATCCAGGGATCGACCAGCGGTAGCTTGTATTCCGTCTGGAAGAGATAGACGGCATTGTCGGTCACGTGCCAGCCATCCACCTTAGTCTGACCGGATTGCCAGAAGACGGCGGCGATAGACAGCCGCGCGATAAGTGCGATCAGGTCATGCGGGATATGGTCGAGAAGCTTTAGGGCGCCATAGAGCCTTTGGGCCACGGTTTCTCGTTCGGCCGGAGCGGCCGTCATCATCTGGTTCTGCATTTTGGTTCTCCCTGGCGTTCAGCGAATGGCCATGAAGGCGCCTGCCGTGAACGCGCCGGCGAGGTTGGCGGAAAGATCGAAATTGGCGGCTTCAGCAAGAGCCGTCTCATAGGCCTGGCCAAGAGCAGCGCCAGAAAACAGCTCTTCCAGAAAGGTTGCGCCACCCGGCGGCAGGCGATGCACCTCGACGATCATCTGCGGGCGAATGACGAGGGCATCCTCGCCCGTCCAATCGCTAATATCTTCGAGTTCAATCTCGCCGGTGTTCATCGCCCAGATGGTGACGGCTGGATAGGCGGAACGTGTGACCGAGGCGGAAGGATGCGGCACGAAAGCCAGTTCCGCCAGACCGGCCGGCTCGATGGTCGCCACGAGCGCCGCATCGAGCGGCACGGCGTCCGCCGCATGATAAGCCCGCCCCCGGAGCGCCTCCAGTCGCATGACATCGGGCAGATAGGGGATTTCCTGCGCCGGTTCGAAACTCCCGGCGAAATCGGGGAAGTCATCGCCATAGGCAAGCAACAGCGGCGAGCGCGGCGGATGCAGCCTGATGAACTCATGCGCCATGGCGGCGAAGAATTCCTCGCCGACGATCCTTTCCGCAGCCGGAAAGCGCGAGGCGAGCGCGCCGATCAGGCCGATGGCGACATTATTGCGATAGACACCGAAACGCCGTGCCGGCTGTGGGCCATTCCAGGCCGTCAATCCATCGGGCACCGCGAGAGCGGGATCGATGAGTGCTGCGGCGAATTCGCTTTGCGTGACGAGAGACATCGATCCCTCCTCAGGCTGCTCTGCGTGCCGCGGCACGCTTCAGGATGGCATCGGCCGCTTCGGCCTCAGCCCTTAGAACCGGCCATTCCGGCACGTCATTATCCCATTCGACCAGGCTGGCTACTGGACCGATCCGGCCGATGAGCTCTTCATAGAGCGCCCAGACGGGATCTTTCACCGGCGTATCGTGACTGTCGATCAAAAGCGGCGCACCGGCATCGTCGACGGTTTCCGAATGGCCGCTCAGATGGATCTCGCGCACCCATTGCACCGGGAAACGCTTGAGATAGGCGCGCGCGTCCATGTGGTGATTGGTGGCGGCGACGAAGACATTGTTGACGTCGAGCAGCAGGCCGCAGCCGGTACGTCTGGCGACCTCGGCTAGAAATTCGGTTTCCTCGATCGTGCTCTCTTCGAACAGAAGGTAGGTAGCCGGATTCTCGAGCAGCATCTGACGGCCGAGCGATGTCTGCACCTGATCGATATGGGTGCAGACTTGCGCCAGCGTCGCTTCGGTATAGGGCAGGGGCAGAAGATCGTTGAGAAAGGTCGTGTCGTGGGTCGACCAGGCGAGATGTTCCGAAAAGCTCTCCGGCTCGTAGCGATCGCAGACGACCTTCAGGCGAGCGAGATGCTCGCTATCCAAAGGCTGCATCGAGCCGATGGAGAGGCCGACGCCGTGGATGGACAAGGCATAATCCTGGCGCAGCCTGCCGAGTTGGGCATGTGGCGGACCACCAGCACCCATATAGTTTTCCGCATGGACTTCGAAGAAGCCAATCGACTGCGTGGCGTCGTTGATCGCGGCAAAATGCTCCGGCTTGAAGCCGACGCCGGCGCGACGGGGGAGTTCTGACGGTTTCATTGCGGGCCTCCGGATTGAGCAGTTCCAGCAAAATTGCGCAGCGGCATCGCGTCCGAAATTGCGCAAGAACAAAGTAATCAATCATTCCGTTTAGGAGGCAGGCGGCGCCGGTAAAGGATGCGCCGCCCACACCTTTGCGATGCTTATTCAGACCGGGGTCAGACCGGGGCCGGACCCTGCATCAGGGTACCATGGCCGTTCGGCGTCTTGATCGTCTCGCAGGTTCCGGCGGGAACCAACTTCCACGAATTGCGCTGATAGTCGACTTTCGACGTGCCGGCGCAAGTCGTGCCGGGGCCGGCGGCGCAATCGTTCTGGCCCTTGAGGGCGACACCGTAGCATTTTTCCTTGGCATCGGCGGCGGATACGGTCGTTGCGCCGGCAACCAGCGTCACCGCCGTTGCGACCGATGCGGCCAGGGCGAGTGCGGACATCTTGGTCATGATAAACTCCTTACGAGCGATGATTGACGATCAATCCGGTTTTCGGATCAGGCCGGTGTCAACGAGCCGTGGCCCTTCGGGGTCTTCATCGAGGTGCAGGTCCCGGTGGGAACGAGCTTGAAGGACATCTTGTCGTAGCTCATGGTCGACTTGCCGGCGCAGTCATGCTTGCCTGCGGCGCAATCGTTCTGGCCCTTCAGGGCGACACCATAGCATTTTTCCTTGGAATCGGCCGCCGAAGCCGGAACGGCGACGGATGCAAGTGCCGATGCGATCGAGCCGGCAATGGCCAGGGTGAGGATGCTGTTCTTCATGGATCTGTCTCCTAGATGAATGCGAGCCGTCATTGGCTTGCATCGAGGTCTACGGAGCGTCTCGAGCGGATGTTACAGCCGCGTCAGAATTTTTTTTCGAGATCCGTCACTTATAGTATGCCGGCTCTGCCGCGGTAGGAAATAGCCGGGCGGATGTGGGGCAAGGCCGACAAGTGCGTGGGTAGAAGCGCATTTGGCGAAGAACCCGCCGTTGAGACGAAAAGGCTTGAAAAATAGTTGCCGTTGCCGGTAACGAAAGCCTGCGGTCCCGCGTAGAGGAGATGTCGGATGAATCATTCGGCGCGCGAAGAGGAATGGGCAGTCTGGATGCGCGCGGCGATCGGCGGCGATGCGCAGGCCTATCACCGTTTCCTCACCGCGGTCGCGCCGCATCTGCGCGCCATGGCGCGCCGGCGCTGCGATCAGCTGGGTGCGCCGGTAAGCGAGGCCGAGGATGTGGTGCAGGAAGTGCTGCTCGCCATCCATCTGAAGCGCGGCACGTGGGATTCATCCCGCCCGATCGGACCCTGGCTGTCGACGATCGTGCGCAACAAGCTGATCGACAGCCTGAGAAGGCGCGGGCGGCATATGAGCGTACCGATCGATGATGTGATCGATTTCCTGGAGGCGGAAGAGCATACCGATGCCTCGGATCGGTTTGATGTCGATCGTATGTTGGAGCGGCTTAAAGATCCGCAGAAGACCATCGTGCGCTCGATTTCCGTCGAGGGAAGCAGCGTCCGAGAAACGGCGGACCGGCTGAAGATGACGGAAGGGGCGGTGCGCGTCGCGTTGCACCGCGCGTTGAAGATGCTTGCGGCTTTGTATCGGAGTGAGACCAGTGAAAACCGATGACCTCATCAATCTTCTGGCGCAGGACGCGCCGGTCCGCATGCGGATCGGCAAAGTCCTGACCCTGGCGGTCGTCGCGGGCATCCTGATCAGCGGCGGTATCTTCTTCGCCATGATCGGCTTTCGCGCTGATATCGATACAGCGATGGAGACCGTCCGTTTCCTGTTCAAGTTCGTCGTGACCATCGCGCTTGCCGCAACAGCCTGTGCCGTCGTCTTCCGTATCGGGCGGCCGGGTGCATCGCTGCGCCTCTGGGGTTGGACGCTGCTCTTGGCGCCCATCTTGCTGCTTGCCGCCGCAGCCGTCGAAATGGCCGTCATGCCGGCCGACAGCTGGAGCGCGCGGATGATCGGGCACAATGCCCGCTTCTGCCTGACACTCATCCCGCTGCTTTCGGTCGGGCCACTTGCCTGCTTCCTTTACGCGCTGCGCTATGGCGCGCCGGAAAAGCCGGGGGCGGCCGGCGCCGTTGCTGGCCTTGCCGCCAGCGGCATCGCCGCGACCTTCTATGCCTCCAATTGCACAGATGACAGCCCGCTTTTCGTCCTGCTCTGGTATCCTATCGCGATCGCCATGGTGACCGCTGTCGGATATGTCCTCGGCAAGCGCCTGTTGCGCTGGTGAGACGATTGAAGACGCGATCGCGAAACCGGCGAGTCGCTCCTCGGCGGCTGACTCTGGCCATTGGGCCAGTACGGCTTGCAAATCTGCTGGCAGCATGCGGATTTGTGACCTATCATGATGGTTTGGTGCGACTCTCAAAAAATCGCATTTTCCTGCGTTAAAGTGTTTGCATCCGCGGCAAATTCGATTATAGAGGCCCTGCTTTCCCCGCAGGGGCATTCAACGCCCGGCGGCTGTTGGGAAATAGTTCAATGGTAGAACAGCGGACTCTGACTCCGTTAATCTTGGTTCGAATCCAGGTTTCCCAGCCATCTGATTTCATATAGTAGAAACAAGCATTTTCGATGGGCCTCGTACCCAAGAGGTACCATTGTTCGTATCTCTCGCAATAGGCTTCAGCTTTATCGCCAATGCCTAGAACTTCGCAAAACGATTGACCTTTGCCGCCACATCCATCTCCTTGCGACGGAAATAGATCGCCCGTCCGCAGCGAATTGGACTGTGGCCCTGTACAATGATGATCTGCTCGTCCTTGCGCATCGACTGAGTGATTTCGTGCGGCATAATCAGCGGCCGGCGCTGGAAACTGATGCTTTCGGATTTGCGGGCGCTGCTGTTGGAGTTGCTCCAGCCGACATTGCGCGAACGTCCCCGCACTTCAACGGTCATCTCTCCGCATTGGGCGGAGACATTGCGCGCCGTGTCGAGTGCCTTGATTGCGGCGTACGACGTGAAGGCGCAGCCTTCGATCCAAGAGGTTGCTCCGTCCTTTCCGAAATGACGCTCGAGCTGGCCGACGGATTGGTACATCAACATCAGTGTGATGCCATACTTACGTCCGCGGTCGCGCGCTTCTTCAAGAATACGCATGTAACCCAGCAGATCGACTTCGTCGAGCATGAAGAGCGCGCGCCGGCGGAAGTTGCCGTCGGCCTGGACCATGGCGTTGATCAGCGCGCCGCTGATCACTCGGCCAATGCCGGGATAGGAGCGCAGGATCGATGCGGGGATGTTGAGGAAGACGTCCTTCCGTCCGGAAGCGATGTCGCTCGATTTGAACGCATTTCCGCAGACGAGCGCAGCATAATTGTCGAGCGACAACCATTGCGTATCCTTGGATGCGGTGGAATATACGCCCGAGAAGGTCTGCTCCGTCATGTTGGTGAAGACACCGAGTGTCTCGCGAATAAAGGCGGACGCGGAGTTTTCCTGGATGTCGCGCAACATGGCAAGCACCGATGGTTCGGGTTCGGAAACGATAAGACGCAGGCTACGTAAGTTACGGCGACCAGCGAAATCCGGCGATAACATCACATGTGCCAGAAGCCCAGTTAGCAGGTTGTGCGCCTGGTTCTGGAAATAGGAGCCAGTCGAAGTATCGAAGCGTAGGCTCTCCGACAAAAGCATATGTGCGATCCCTACGATGTCCTCTTCCTTACGCGTCGATCGCTCGATCCCATCAAGAACGTTGAAACCCATGACCGGATTAGTGGGGTCGAGTACCATGACTTCCCGGTCGATCGCATGGACGCGATGATCGAGAACTATCGGCGCGATTTCGGTTGATGGATCGAGACAGATCAGTGGCCCCTTGTAGCGCAGCGCTGTAGGAATGACATTGCTGGTCGTCTTGAAGCCGCCGGAACCTGCGAAGAATAACATATGGGTGGAATCGAAATTCTGATTGAAGGTCATGAGTGGCGCCTTGCCACCCTGCCCCCAAGTCCCGGGATCGTTTGGATCAAAAGGCAACTTATGAACGCGATCACGGTCGACGCGGTAGCGCTCGCCGACAACGATCTCTCCGTCCGAGGGGAAGAGCTTAGCCACTTCCGGCATGGGTAGCCAATTAGCATCTCCGAAAATGCCGCGCTTGGCCCGCTTGATCGGATCGGGAACGACGATCGAGATCCGCGCGGAGATTGCGACAATACCAAATCCGAGAATGATCGCGGTAACAGAGAAGGCGTCGAGATATGCGAGCGCCTCGTTCCATGTGACGGCACCATTCTCCACCCATGGAACCAGACGGGCATACTCCCGCTGAGCGTAAAATCCTGCCACCCATAAAAAGCAAAGAAGGCTCGCAAGAGCGATAGGCCGACGGCGATGTAGCGGCAATACCGAAATCGTCAGAAGTGAGGTGATAGGCCCGAGAAGGAGATTGGGAAGAGGAACAGCTCGCAGGAACCAATAGGTCATTCGTGGCGGCATGCCGATCGCCAAATCCTGCCATTGCCATCCAGTGATACAGAGTGTTAGCGCTGTCGCTGCGACCGGCACCAGGGTGAGCAGTAAGCTTGGATGTAGTCTGTCTTTCAGCGCCATGAATAAACTTTCTCGGGTTGCAGTATTTCCGGTTCATGATAGGGCACTTTGAACGCAGTCCTTCTAGTCTGCCGACGATCTGCTCCCCGTGCCGGACTAGCTCGGGGGTCTGCCTGGCTCCGATCTTCTGGTTGATGGCCGCGCTACGTGCGCAACATCGTAACGGCGGTGCTGACGAAATTGATACTGCTGGTTCGCGCCGAGCGATCGAGGCGACGAGGTTGCCGAGCCGAAATGGCACTAATCTTATTGCCAGCCTCAAACCCACCGCGGTCCTTAATGCTCCATTCTATGTGAAGGCAAGTGAGGCGGTTCACGTCCCGCATCGAACCACTCGATCGCGTCATTGGAGATGGCCGCGAGTTTCAAAAGGCTACCCTCGAGAAGCGTTCGGATTCCGTAGAAAATAAGGAGGTTCCGGGCAGAAATGCGAACAAATACACCATCGTTGGTCGCCCGTATGATGGCGCAGCCGTCATCAAAGTTCAGAAATCTGTCGGCTCCTTCAGTGACCGCAGATTGGCTATCGTACCAAAACTGCGGACCCCGCTCGGCAACAAGATCCGTAGGGCTGAGAGTTGCGTGTTCTTTCTCGCATTTGAACCTTCTTTCCCGCCCGTTGGAGATTATTGAAGGGCATAGCTCGGCAGCTTTTTGGCAAATCTGCTCAAGCGATACATCGGCATCGGATAAGGTAACGTAGGTTTCGGCGATATATTTCAGCATATCGATCTCGTCGGCCTTTAAGCTGGCGTTGCGGCTAGTTTCCTGTGTCAGTCAGAATGACGCTGATTGGGTCGATCATGGATTTGGTCCTCCTTCGGCGAGCGCCTCGTTGATCGCATGTCCCAACCCTTCAATTTCCCAAATGCCGTGCCCAGCGGTAGGGCAGACCCGCAGGCCCGCCTTGGCCTTTGCGACGGTGGGAAAGAAGATCGCCGAGGTGTAGAAACCTTTGTTGAGAATATGGGCCGCGGCACGAATGGATTGTCTTTCGCTGCCGAACTCTATGGTGCGGATTGGTAGCTTTGAGCCGGCTTGCTGGCTGGCAACCATCCTGTCGAAAACAGCTAACCGAGCCGCAAGCGCATCCTGGCGCAACTTGAGCTCATCGGTGCGGTGCAGCGCCTGAGACGCCATGGCAGCGCCGATTGCCGCCAAATTAAGCGACGCGGAAAAGGCGTAGGCGATCGAGAAGCGCCGGAACAATTCTTCCTGCCGAGAAGTGCCGAGCATCAGCAAGCCGCCCGACGCTCCAAAGCCTTTGCCGAGCGATGCAGCAATGATTGTGCGCTCGCCAAGGGCTGCGCCGACTTGGGATCGTACAAAACCCTCGCCAGACTTTCCGAACAAGGAAACGCCATGGGCATCGTCGATATAAAGAAACAGGCCGTAGCGATCCTGGAGTGCGAGGAGGTCGGTAATCGGCGCACTGCCGCCCATGGAATAGACGCCATCGCACACATAGACTACGCGATCGTTGCGCCTGCAAATATCCTCGAGTGCGTTCAGATCGTTATGAGCAATCGTTTCAATCGGGGTTTCAGCGGCGATGACAGGTTTGTGAAATGCAAGCGTCGCATGCGCTAATCGGTCGAAAACGACCGTAGGTCTTTTATTCTCAGTGAGATATCCGGAGGCTAGGAGTGGTAGGGCACTCATATTCGCGGCCAGGACCGTCGTGTAGGTTATCACCCGCGCCGTAAACAAGTCGGAGAGCGCTTCTTCCAGCTTGCCTAGTAGGCTGAAATTAAGCCTCGTTCTTGCGCAGGACCAATGGAGCGCCTTGCATCGCTGCACCGCCTCTATTGCGCCTTCGAGGATGAGCGGGTGATTGTCGAGGCCGAGATAAGAGCAGCGAACGAAGTCAGTCACTTGTCTCTTCTGAGGCGCCATGGGCAACATGACGGAGCGATCCTTATCCGGATCAACGTATAGCGCCATGACCCCCTCCTGCTCGGCCGCAGCAAGGTTTTGGTCGGCGGAAACAATCACGCTGTGTGTATTGCGGTAGGGTCGCGACACAGCGTTAGCGGTGGGCGGATGATGATCATCGCTCATGGGAATATCCAAATTGTTGGTAGTGGAACAATGATGCCGCAGAAGATGGATATCTGCTCCAGCACATCGCATCTCACTGAGGATGCGATGCTATTTTATTGCCGTGGAATGGGGCCGCGAACAACGATCGTTCCGGTAATATTGTTTGAAGGTTCTGTGACGCCAATGTTTCGAACGCGAGAGGCTTGAGAAACACAACAGGCGGAACGTCAAATTGATGCTCAACGGAGTCTCTCCGCAATCTCGGTGCCCTACGAAGCCCTATCTGCCCACTGACGCTCATCCAGCGCATAACCGGTAGCTCGCACCGTGCGGATAACATCGCGACCTAGCGCAGCTCGCATGGTCCGCCGGAGGCGCCCGACATGAACGTCGACGGTGCGGGGCTCCACAAAGGTACCTCGCGGCCATGCAGCCTCGATGAGATCGTCGCGGCTGAAAACGTAGCCTGGTTTTTGTAGAAAATGCTGGAGAAGGCGAAATTCGATCGGACTGAGTTGGACATCCATGCCGTTGCACTCGACGCGCCTTCTATCGAGTTGCATCGTGATTTCCGCATAAATAAGCGAATTGCCGGAAGCTTTTTCCGTGCAAGATCTTGCGTTGTCGTCTGGCGATAAATCTGAGAGATAAGATAGAAAACGCTCTGGGTTGAACGGGCGTATGAAAATTTCGCTCACGCCGGTTTTGAGCACTTCGAGATAAAGTTGTTGATTGCCTGCTCTCACGAAGACCGCGATCGGTAGCGCTGTATCGGTCAGTGTCCCTCTGATCTGGCTGACGAGATCACCGATGCGGAAGGCATCGCTATGATAGTCTATTATCACGGCCACCAAGTCATCGGATTTGATGCTAGCGAGAGCCTCCTCCGCTCCTTCCACCAGTGAAGCTTCAAAACCTCTCATGTTGAGGATCTGAGCGAGCAGAAGGTAGAATTCGTAATCCGTGGAGCAAATGAGGATGAGTGGCTTCATTGATGATAACCTTTCGATCAGTGGGCGGCAGCACGCAAAAGATGAGAGGGTCGGAGACTCTGCATAACCTTCGAACATTTTGACGCAACAAAAATACCCGCAAGAATTGCGATATTTCCTGCTTCTTCCGAAAATCGCAGCAATTTACCTGTCATAAATGTGCATTGCACGTAAAGAGGGAAAATGATATTTGTTCGATCACAATTTTGTTGCATCAAAAGGAGGCGCTCGCGAGCGAATTCGGTTGGCTCGCCCAAGATTCACGGGTTGGTGTACGTTGAGATAAAGTAGGAAGTGGCCAGGGATCACACGACATATGCGGCATCCGCGGTCGTGACTCACTTGTGAGAACAAAGTCCGGCCAAATTTCGTCCCGTGCCGGACATTCACGGGAGAGCTTCCTATGACTTTTGCGGATCCATCAAAATATCCCCAGCCACCGTCCTCGGCTGATGACATCTCTATTTGGTGTGATAAGGACCCTGCGCTCACGGCCCTGGCCGCAAAAGCGGCCTATGGTACCGATGCCACCCTTGCTGTGGCTTGGTGCGCTTTAGGCGCGAAGGTGGATGGACGTGCTGCCGACGGCCATTTCTGGTTCAAGGTTTTTTGCCTGCTGAGTGCTAGCGAAACGCAGATGCGGGCTGTTCGACCGGCGCGGCGCGGATTCGGTAACGCAGACGTCAAATTGAATTAGGTTTCCTGTAGCCAACATGGCCGGGCGGGACCGGTATCTCTGTGCTTCTCGGTAACGCCCCACCACTCGAGTATCGGCCGCGCTAAGCGATGGGAGTGCGGATAGAGGGGAGTTTCCCAAGATGGCGGAGCAGGGCAGGACGGTGATCCGATAAGGGCCAACTGCCCTGAGAAAGACGGCGGCACGGCCGGCCGGCGGTAGGAAGGTTGACCAGCGCTTGCTAACAGCGCTCAGAGCTTTTTCCGCAGCTTTTCGATATGCTCCTCACAAATCGCTTTTACCAGTTGCTGCAGTGCGTCCGTACGTTCGCCAAGCCAGACGAGCGCTTCTTCGGTGATCTTGAAATGCTCGGAATAGCGGGCTTTCACGTAGGCGTGGTTGATGATGTTGAACCAGGCAGTATAGCGCTGCCGATCTTGTGGCCAGATCTCAGCAAGCTGCCGATCACGACCTTCTGCAAGTGTCCTTAAATGGTTGAGGTTATGTGAGGCAGGGCTGTAATTCGTCAATGTCAGCAGTAAGGTCGAATACGCCTGTTCAATCGCTTGATGGAGGAGGAATGCTGCTTCATCCGTGTCGCCTTCGCTTGCGGAAAAGCGAGCAACCTTAAGAAATTTCTCGCTTTTGTGAAATCTCTTAAAATGCTGTTGAGCGACGCGATATTTCTCCGCTGGTGTGAGCGGCTTGGGTTCGACAAGTTCCTCATCGTCGAGTTCGTAGAGAACGATGCCGTCGCGCCGGATTTCGCTGAAGAAATAATTGCCGAGTTTCAGTGCTGTGTTGACCTCACGCAGCGAATGGACGTTGAGGCTGACCGGCGGCTTGATGATACGAGGAAAGCGATCGGCCGCCTTGCGCCAGTATGAACCGAAGTCGGTCAGCTTGCGATTGTTGACGATTACCAGCAGATCGTAGTCGGACTTATAGCCTTTGCCGATGTTCTCTTCATCGACCCAATCGCCACGAGCATAGGAGCCGAAAAGAATGATCTTGAGGATGCGACCCTTCTTCTTGAAATCGGCCGTACCTTCCTTCAGTGCATCCTCGAATTCTTCATGCACGATATCGACAATCCGCGACAGTTCGACGCGTTTGCGTTCCGGCAGATGATCGAGGCTGAACTTCATGGAGAGCGGGATCCTTTCTGATGATTCCAGTTCTAGGTACGATCCGGTTGCAATGCCAGTCCGATTTTGAAGCTATCCCAACCGGATAACGTAGCGGAAGAGATCTTTCAGCCCTTTGATCGAATTCGGATTTCGAGGGCGCCTGCTCAATAACGTGGTCGACATAGGTCACGATAAATTCCGCATGTTCCCTTTATGTTCTTATGTTTGAAATGAGAAGTCAAGTTTGACTTTAGAGCATTAAGGGGGCGTCGCCTCTTTATAGGGCGGCCGATAAAGATCAATTGGCATCCGGGCATTTTCCCCTCTGAGACTGCAGGCGGCTATGTTATTGTCTTTGCGATATACCCGGTCACCGGGGACCTCTCGGCATCCACCGACGGATTGCCTCGATGCTTTTGGTGCCGTCCCAATTGCAAGCCGCTCCCGTTGATAAACGCAAAACCAAAGAGAGGGCAGCGGCGCGCGGCAAAGGGGCATTTCTGCCTGCTTGCGATGCCTCATTGGGCAAGAGAGGTCCGCTCGGCTCCCAGCCTTTCTGTTCGCAGACGGACCTCCTGCCAATGTTTATAAGGAAGCATCGGCGTCGGATTCGTAGCATTCATCGAATGGACATTCGCTGAAGGTTCATCTTTCCAACGTCACGGCGCCGGCATGATCATGCCCAATGTTTTCACATCCTTATCCTGCTTTAGCGGACCCAGTTGTTCCACCGCTCCAGCAACTCCGAGGCATGATCGTTGATCCATTTGGCATCGGGGATGACGATACTGTCGCGCACGTCTTCGGCGCTCGGCATTTGATCGCGAATCGCTTGCGGCATCATCATAATCGCCGCGCTGCTTGGTGGCGTGCAAAGCAATGCCTCGCAAACCTTGGCCTGGATCTCTGGCGAGTCCAACCAGAAGGCGATGAGCTTCAGAGCATTGTCGCGATTGGGGGCACCTTTGATAACCGTGAGACGATCCCCTACCAGAAATGCCGCCTTGTTCGACCAGGCGATTGAACGTCCTTCTGCCTTGAGCGCGCTGGCCCTCGTTAGCCAAATCTGTCCGATGCTGTAATCCCGCTCACGGAATCCCTGGACGCTCTGATCTCCGGTTTTCCACCAAAGCGAGATGGATGGCCGCAATGCATCAAGTTTCTTAAGCGCACGATCGACGTCGAGCGGAAAGAGGTTCTCGCGTTTGACACCATCTGCCAAAAGGGCAGCCGCCATGACACGCCAAGGATCGTCGAAATTCGGAAACGAGCGTCCGCCAGGGAACTTCGAAGTATCCCACATATCCGCCCAGGTGATGGGCTCGTTGCCTTTGAAGGCCTGCGGATCGTAGGCCATCAATGTGGCTGTCGAAAACAGCCGCACGCCGGCCGGGATGCAGGCATCGGAAACGAGATCCTGACGGTCCTTAAACTGTGTGCAAAAGCTACCGAGCGGTTCAGAAATAGCCAGATGATCGTTTGAGCTCACCTGGATTTCTCCATCGGGGTACAGATCCCAGCTGATATTGCCAGTTTTCACCATAGCGGTCGCTTTAGCGCGCATCTCGGCGTTGGTTGCCGCTACGGAAATGACCTGGATACCCGTCTTGGCGGTGAACGGCTCGAACCACCATTTGCGTAGCGCTGCATCATAGGCGCCGCCAGTCGTGGCGATTACGACCTGCTCACTGGCAAGTGCTGGATTGGGCGTTTCTCCCAGAAGAATGGCTGCGCAAAGCATAGCAATGCCGCTCAGCCGGATGGCTGCTCTTATTGTCATCAATGTTTCCCTCTTATGTCCCGCCTGCGGCGGGTGTTTTTGCCGCTATTGCTGCTCCCGGCGGCTGTTCAGGAGATGTATGGAACCCATCAAAAGCAGCGAAACGGCAACCACGATGACCGAGACGGCGGCAATGACAGGCGTCAGGTTGAAATCGATATCCTCGAACATTTTCCGGCTAATCGTCTTCCCGCCGGTATCAGAGATGAAGAATGCCACGGTCGCTTCATCGAAGGAGGTCAGGAACGCAAAGATCGCGGCGGTCGCGACGGCCGGCGCCAGATTTGGAAGTGTCACGGCAAAGAAGGCTCTGAGCCGCCCCGCTCCGCAGCTTAAGGCCGCCAGTTCCAACAGAGGGTCCATTCTTCCCAGCGCTGCGGAAACGATGATAACGACAAAAGGTACCGCCAGCACCGAATGGGCAAGGACGAATCCCGTCAGATTCCCGGTCAGCTGCAAAGGTGAGAAGACCAGATAGAGCGCCACGCCGAAGACGATTGCCGGGACGATCATCGGCCCAAGGCATAGGGCCTGCAGCAGTGCCCTACCCGGTAGTTTGCCACGTACAAGAGCAACCGCCGCCATCGTCCCGATGACCGTCGCTACCACGGTGGCTAGTGCGGCGATCTGCAGGCTGAAAATGGTCGAGCGCACCCAGTCGGGATCGGACAGATACGCCTCGAACCAGCGTAGGGTCAGTCCCTGCGGTGGGAAGGTGATATAGGAGGCATCGTTGAGGGCCAACGGTATCACCAGCAGCGTCGGAAGGATGAGAAAGAAAAGCACCGCCGCGATCATCAGATTGGATGTATGTCGTGCCATCCATGGCCAGACCGAACGATACCGGCGAGCCTCGGACGATGGTGTTGCCAATCGCTGCGTAAAGGATTCAGATTCAATGGACACTGTTCAAACCTTTGCTGAAAGAAAGTGCACGGCGAAAGAGCAGCACCAGCAGCAACGTCGCGGTGAGCAGGATGACCGAGAGGGCGGCCGCAAAAGGCCAATCCAGAAGGACGATTGTCTGTTGGCCGATCAGGGTCGCCATCATCAGCGCGCCGGGTCCACCGACTAGGGCGGGCGTGATGTAAAAACCGATGGCGAGAATGAAGCAGATCACACAGCCGGCGAATACGCCGGATAGGCTGAGTGGAAAGGTCACGCGCCAGAAGGCGACGATCCGGCTGGCGCCGAGATTTCGTGCCGCTTGCTCATACGCGCTCGGCACCGAACGCAAGGCCGAATGGATCGGCAGGATCATGAAGGGCATCAGCACATGCGTCATCGCGAGAATGACAGCGCCCTCCGTATAGAGCATTTTCAGCGGCGTTGAGATAATACCGAGCTGGATCAGCCCGTCGTTGATGATGCCGTTGCGACCCAGCAGTACGATCCACGCATAGGAGCGTACAAGCACCGAAGTCCATAGCGGAATGAACAAGCATGCCGTTCCGAGCTTTACCCACTTGGCGCGCATGCGCGCGATCGCATAGGCGGTCGGATATCCGATTGCAAAACAGGCAACGGTTACGATCGCTGCGATGCGGAAGGTTCTGAGCAGGACCTGAATATAAAGTGGACTGTCGAACACACGTTGGTAGGGAGCAAGTGGGGCTTCCCCGGAAAGGCTGATGCCGATAAGCCTGAGCACCGGATAGACGAAGCCTCCTGCCAAGAGGAGGAGCAGTGGCAGGATCAGCAAGATGGCCAATAGCGGCGAATAATGCTGACTCGATCCTGTAAGGATCCAACTGCGGAAAGTGCCGGTTGATTGTCTCGCGAAGGATGATGCCACGGATTAGACCTCCGCTTTTGCAAACAGCCGCAAGGCGTTCGCTTCTGGGATGACGTCAACCAAGTCTCCCTGATGAAGGCCTGCCGCTACATTTCCGACGGGCATCTGGATCTGGAGGAGGCGGTCATCGCTGTTCTGGGTTCGTACGAAGAAGAGGAAAAACGAACCGGCGAAAACAGTTGCATCTATGGTGCCTGTCAGAATGGCGCCGCGGTCGCGACCGTGAGGGGCTAGCGACAGCCGTTCGGGGCGAACCGCGATACTGACAGCTTGGCGTGGGGAAAAGGGGCTTGCCCCGTCTTCGGCAGCCGCCGCAACAACGACATTGCCGCCTTTTGGCCGTATCATGTACTTCCCGTTATCTTGACCGAGATATTCGCCGTCGAGAAAGTTCATGCGGCCAATGAAGTCTCCGACAAAGGCTGAGGCAGGCGAACGGTAAAGATCGAGCGGCGATCCCACTTGAGCCAGGCGACCTTTTGCGACCACCGCAACGCGATCAGACATTGTGAGTGCTTCCTCCTGATCATGCGTCACATAGACGACGGTCGCCCCAAGGCGTTGCTGCAAGCTCTTGATTTCCAATTGCAGCGCTTCCCGCAGTTTCTTGTCCAGGGCCCCAAGTGGTTCGTCCATCAAGAGAACGGGCGGCTCGAAGACGATCGCCCGAGCGACGGCGACGCGTTGCTGCTGACCTCCGGAGAGTTGATGGGGATATCGATCGCCATAGCCGTCGAGATGTACCTGCGCCAGTACCGCCTCGACCTTGCGGCTGATGAGACCTTTGTCCATTCGGCGCATGCGCAACGGAAAAGCAATGTTGGCCGCCACCGACAAATGCGGAAAGAGCGCATAGCGCTGGAACACCATACCGATGTTGCGCCTGTTTGGTGCCACATAGGTAACATCGCGCCGGCCGATCATGATCTGGCCGTTGCTCGGGCTCTCGAAGCCCGCAATCATCGTTAGTAGCGTCGTCTTGCCAGAGCCCGAAGGACCAAGGATCGACAGGAATTCACCTGCCCGGATGGCAAGCGAGATGCCATCCACGGCAAGCGATGTGTCATATCGCTTTTCAAGCCCTTGCAGCGTAAGTGCTTCACCAATCAAAGTCCCTCTCCTTATTGTTGTCGTTATGAACGTTGTCGTTTGCGCCGGCGCTGCAACTCACTCACCGATCGCTTGGCTTCTGGTCCGGTTCCCGAATTGAACTTTGGGAAGACGGGAATTTGCGAACGTGCTATGACTTTTAATGTCACATAATGTTTGCAAGCACGTCGCTTTTCATTTTTGTTGCAACAAAATGAACGTTTGTCAAAGGAAATTGGAGAAATTTTCAATGGAAATCGCACCGGATGACGAAGGCCATCATCGACATCAGCCCAATCGATTGGGCGAAATGGCATACAGCAACATGAAGGAGCGACTGATCCGAGGCGCTTTCTCCCCCGGAGATAAGCTCACAATTCGGGCGGTTTCGGAAATGCTGGATGTCAGCACAACGCCCGCTCGTGATGCTATTAACCGCCTGGTGATCGATGGCGCGCTCATTTATTCCGGCCCGAAAACCGTTATCGTTCCTCACTTAAGATTGTCGGATCTCGAGGAGATCACGCAGATGCGCCTAGCCCTGGAAGGGCTTGCGGCGGCGCTGTCCGTCAAGGCTGCAAGCGAGGCGACGATCGAAGAACTGGAGCTACTTCAGGCGAAAATTGACGCCGCACTAGACGAAAAGCGTTATTTTGACGCCCTCTGGCATAATAAGGAGTTCCATTTCGCGATCTACCGTTTGAGCGGTATGCCCTATCTTTTGCAGACGATCGAGACCCTGTGGCTGCGGGTTGGTGCGTCATTTAATGGCCTCTACCCAGAATTTTCCGAGACCCGCCACGGTGCTCGCAACCATCGTGCCGCAATAGAGGCGCTCGTTGACAAGGATGCCGCGGCCGCCCGAGCCGCCATCGAGAACGACATTCGTGATGGATTTCGCCAGATGAAGAAAATCACCGCTGACCACGATCAAAGGAATCTCTCTCGTCGCTGAATAATTATGTTGCACTTTCCTTCTCTCCGTGTTTTTTTGTTGCAACAAAAATGTGAACGGGGTGCGAACGCGCATCTCGACATAGAGAGGGCAAGGCATGCTTCATCAGGATTTTCCATCATTTCGGCGCGCAGCGCTCAGATCGCGCTCGCAATATTTCTTCGAGCGAGGGCGGATCGTGTTTCCCGATGGAACCACGCGCGTCACCGTCGAGCGCGACCCTCTGCCAACGTATATTTCTCGTGGTGAGGGTGCCTATCTGATTGATGTCGACGGCAATCGGCTCCTCGACCTCAATAACAATTTCACGACGCTGATCCATGGTCACGGTTACCTCCCCGTCGCCGACGCGATCGCAGATCTGCTGCAGAAAGGAACCTGTTTTTCCAATCCAACGGAGCACGAGCTGGGATTGGCGGAATTGCTCGTGCAGCGCATTCCCGCGATCGAGCAGATCCGCTTCGTCAATAGTGGCACCGAGGCCGTCATGTTTGCTATCAAGGCGGCCCGCGCCTTCACCGGGCGGTCGCGCATTGCCCGCGTCGAAGGAGCCTATCACGGTGCCTATGATTGGGCCGAGGTAAGCCAAGGCGCGTCGCCCGCATCCTGGGGCCTCGCGGACGCCCCCGCATCCACGACCTCTTATATCGGTGCGCCGCAAAGTGTCGCCGAAGAGGTCGATGTGATCCGTTTCAATGATGTCGAAGGCCTGGAGCGAAGGATGGCCGCGTCTGGTGGCGACCTTGCTTGTATCCTGATGGATCCCATGCCGAGCAGGGCAGGTTTGCTCGCTCCTGAGCCAGCCTTCATCGAAGCCATTTCCGATCTGGCCCGACAATATGGCGTTCTCGTCGTAGCCGATGAAGTGCTGAATCTGCGTCAGGGATATCGCGGTGCATCGGCGCGTTTCGGGCTAGTGCCGGATCTTATCGCCGCCGGGAAGATTATCGGCGGCGGCTTCCCAGTCGGCGCGGTTGGTGGTCGCAAGGAGGTGATGGCGGTGTTCGCAAGCTCAGGCGCGAGGCCAGCGGTCCCACAGGGCGGTACCTTTTCGGCCAATCCGGTGTCAATGGTCGCAGGAAGGGTGGCGATGGAGGCACTGACCTCGGCAAGCTTCGAGCGTCTTGATGAAATGGGTGCGCGTGTGCGCGACGGTCTTTCTGCCGCGATCGTGCGTCACAACGCGCCATTTATCGTTACGGGTTCGGCTTCGCTTTTTCGCATCCACCCCAAGCGGCAGGTGCCCCGTGACTATCGGCATGCTTTTCCGACACCAGAACAGAACAGTTGGATGACCAATCTGACAAGCCATTTCCGTCAACTCGATATCCTCCTGCCCTTTGGGGCCGCCGCCTGCCTCTCCACGGCGATGACGAATACCGATCTTGATTTGATCGTCGAAGTCTTCGGCGATTTTCTCGAAACCTACGAAGCCGATTTTGCTGGAGCAACCGTATGACCTCGATGTCTATAGAAACTGTCGCCGAATGCCTGGCTCGCTCGCTGGTGCGCCACGACGTCACCCATATATTTGCCCAGAGCCTCCCATCAGCGCTCATCCTCGCTGCTGAAGCGGCAGGCATTCGTCAGGTCGCTTACCGGCAGGAGAATATGGGCGGCGCCATGGCCGATGGCTATGCTCGACGATCCGGAAAGATCGGCGTGGTGGCCGCCCAGAATGGTCCGGCTGCCACGCTGCTGGTTCCACCCATGGCCGAAGCGCTGAAGGCGAGTGTTCCGATCGTAGCACTTGTGCAGGAGGTCGAGCGTGATCAGATGGATCGGAACGCATTCCAGGAGCTCGACCATATCGCGCTCTTCCAATCCTGCACGAAATGGGTGCGCAGGGTCATGGTCCCGGAGCGAATCGAGGACTATGTCGATGCCGCCTTCACTGCTGCTGCCTCGGGTCGACCCGGGCCGGTCGCTTTGCTGCTGCCCGCCGATCTGCTGCGTTCGGAGCTCACTGTCAAAACCCAATCACGATCTCTGAATCTTGGCCATTGGCCGCTTGATCGGTCGTCCCCTGATCGCGCGAGTTTGCAAAGGGCAGCGGAGTTGATCGCGAATGCCCGCAATCCCGTTGTAATCGCGGGCGGCGGTGTCCTCGGCAGCGATGCCTGCCATGAACTTGCCGCGCTGCAGGATCTGGCTGTACTCCCAATTTTGACCACCAACATGGGCAAGGGCGCGGTCAATGAGTATCATCCGCTTTCGGCAGGCGTGTTGGGATCGCTCGTGGGTCCCAGGTCACTCGGGCACCATACGGCTGCTCTAGTCGGTGACGCAGACCTTGTCATTCTGATTGGAACCCGAACCAATCAGAATGGCACGGATAGCTGGCGGCAAATTCCTGCTGGTGCTCAGGTGATCCACATTGATGTCGATCCTCAGGAGATCGGCCGCAATTATCAAGCGCTGCGCCTGGTCGGGGATGCGCGCGAGACGCTCAGAGAGCTTGTTCATGCCCTGAACGGGCAAGATTTATCCCTACGTCGGGACCAACGGACTGCTATTAGTGACCGTATAGCCGAGTGCTGGCGGCGGTTCGATGAGGATCGGCATCAGCTCATGCATGCTACCGCCTCGCCGATCCGCCCGGAGCGCATCATGGCAGAACTGCAGGCGTCATTGACACCGCAGACGACCGTCGTTGCGGATGCAAGCTATTCATCGATGTGGGTCGTCGGCCAATTGCGATCGCTTGACTCAGGAATGCGGTTCCTGACGCCGCGCGGTCTTGCGGGACTGGGATGGGGCCTGCCTCTGGCTCTTGGCGCAAAGGCAGCGAGGCCCGAGCATCCGGTGGTCGCCATCATTGGCGACGGCGGGTTCGCCCATAGCTGGGCGGAGATGGAAACAATGGTTCGTTCCGATCTTCCCATAACCATCATCCTTCTCAACAACGGAATCCTCGGTTTCCAACGGGATGCCGAGATGGTGAAGTTCGGGCGCTTCACATCGGCGTGCCATTTCGCGCCTGTCGATCATGTGCAGATCGCTCAAGCCTGCGGATGCCAGGCAGTGCGCGTTGAGGATCCAGCCGAGCTCACGGCGCATCTACAAGGTCGACTGGCAGGCAAGGGGCCGCTGTTTATCGAGGTCATGACAGATCCTGAGGCTCATCCGGCGTTATCCTTGTTTGCCGGCTTGGATGAGGCTGCATGATGCCAGAGCCGTCTCGCATCGCCGTCGTGACAGGAGGGACGAGCGGTATCGGATTGGCGACGGCGCGAAAGCTATTGGCGGCGGGGCATTGCGTCGCCGTCTTCAGTCACAGCGCTAAAACTGTGACTGACGCAATTACCTTGCTATCCACGGAGTTCGGATCTGGACGGGTCTTGGGCCGAGTTGTCGATCTGTCGGATCCTGTGGCTGTTACCAATTTCTTCGAAGAGCTTTCATCCACCTGGGGAGATGCCGAAATTCTCGTCTGTAACGCCGGGATATCGCCGAAGGGCCTTGCTGGCGCTCGGCCGTTCGAGGATATCGGGCTGGAAGAATGGAACGAAGTGCTGGCCGTTAATCTGACCGGCGCCATGTTATGTTGTCAGGCAGTCCTCAGGGGAATGCGGCAGGCGGGGTTCGGACGCATCATTTTGATCGGATCGCTCGCCGGACGCACACGCCCTCGTATCGCCGGTGGCGCTTACGCCGCCAGCAAGGCAGCACTGGCCGGGCTGATGCGAGCGCTTGTCGGGTCGTGTGGTCCTTTCGGTATAACCGTTAATCTCGTGGCGCCTGGCAGGATCTTGACGCCCTTGACTGGCGATACCAATACGCCGGTCAATCGGGAGGCGATTACACGCATTCCTTCCGCCAGACTGGGAACGCCGGAGGACATCGCCGCTGCCATTGCCTTCCTGGCGTCGGAGGAGGCGGGTTTCGTGAATGGTGCCATCCTCGATATCAACGGTGGCGAATATGCGCCAGCCTAGAGCCGTACAACGGTCCAGCGGGTCCAACTTCAAGCGCTCCGATGCGGCAGTGAAGCTCGAAGTGGCGGCCTGCAACGAAGTCATTATCTGGACCTGCGATGCAGAGCTGTTCCTGCCGTTTAGCTATATCCTGAAGACGGAAGGCTTTCTTCCCTCTTTGGCTTGCAGCGCCGAGGATGTTCTGGCTTCCTGCGCGAACCGCTTACCGTGTGCAGTCCTTTTCGATTGCACTCAAGAAGCCAAGGATGCCGTTTCCATTTGCGGCGAAATCAGACGATCCACAACATATGACAACCACGTCCGCCTGATTGCGCTTTTGCGAAGCGAAGCGCAGCCGCTTCATCTGGCCTTGCTGCAAGCCGGTGTTGATGACTGCCTGTTCAGACCGCTTTCTCCGGAGAAGTTGCTGACATCTCTCAGACAGGCGGCGGGGCAGGCTATGGAAACGGCCAACTCAAAAGGGATTGCCTCGCCGGCTGCTGCCGACTTGGAAGTCGATGTCGACAGTCGACGAATACATTGCAACGGTCGCGACCTTGCGCTGCCACCCATCGAGTTCAATATTCTACGTCATCTAATGAAGAGGGAAGGGCAGCTCTGCAGCCGTTTCGAACTGATTGCTTCGGCTTGGCCGGCTTCCGCAGAAGTCGCGCCGCGAACGGTGGATGTTCACGTTGGCCGCCTGCGCAAGGCACTCGGGGAGTTGCCCGGATGTAGTGCTGCCATTCGCACCGTCCATGCAGCTGGCTATGTGTTCAAGCCACGGGGCCTGCGAAAGAGCAATTCAAGCACATCAGCATAGCCGCTTTGTTTGCATCCGAATTTTATTGATTCTTTCAATGCAGTTTGATTCGGCCGCTGAGATGGTCATTCACCGTGCTTGAAAGCTCCGTAGCTTCTCGAAAATTTCCGGCGCGATCTCGAATTGCCGGGCCTTCCCGCGCCCCATGGAATTCTTCACGAACGTCTCCGTCAGGATCCCACGTTTCACCAGTGGCTCGATCGTCTCCGTCACGCCCATGCGCGTGAGCTTTGTAATTTCGACTATATTCGAGATAGTTAGCGCCTGGTGAGCTTGGTTCATGATGTAGAGAACACTCATCATACCGACCTGTTTCAGCCGCGATTGCGGTGTCTCGTCCTCCTGCGGATTATCCATGATCTCATGCAGGATGAAGGCTGCGAACGAAAGACTGTGCCACTGCGTGGTTAGGGTACTTGTCATCTTTTTAACTGCATTATATAAGTAACTATAAATTACGACCGACGTTAGATTCGTCGCCGGACGGATCGTTGAATATCGCCACATTGAAGGATCATGCTGATGAAACGCCTTCTGGTTGGAACAGTCTTCGCCCTTGCCGGCTGCATCCCTTTATACCTCATTTCCGAGCGGCATGCGCGCGCCGATGATTGGGGATGTCAGGTTATCCTGTGCCTTTCCAATCCTAGTGGGCCTACACAATATGCCGCCTGCCGTCCGCCGATCAGCAAGCTCTGGCGGGAGCTTGCCAAGGGGCATTCCTTTCCCACTTGCAGCGGTGTCGGCTTCCGGGCATCGCGTCCTGGTTACGAACCCTATTTCTGCAGTGGCAACTATCGCTTGACGGCACGCTATGGCGAGCGCGGTCAACAGGAGACCTGCGTTTCGCGAACCCTTTCCAAGGTTGACGGCGGCTATTGCGCCTCCGGTCGTAGTAGTGGCGCTAGAGACGACGGGTTAGTGATATCGGCGCGTTGGCAGCGGGATGGCCGGCACGTTCAGTGCATGGGCTATCCGACGGCGCGGCCGAATGTGCGATCCGAGCCCCATTATGTCGATGTGATCATCGACGGCGTTGGAAGCCAGCGGGTGTGGTACTGATCATGGCCGTCTCCTTCACCGATCTTGCCCAGACCTGTGCGCCGGCGATTGCGATCGAAACGCTTGCAGCGGTTGTCAGTCTCGAAAGCCAGTTCCAGCCTTTTGATATTCGCGTGCGAGGAAGTTCATCTCTCCATGAACAGCCAAAGAACAAAGCCGAAGCGGTCGAAACCGCAACGGTGCTGATGGCGGAGCATAAAGATGTCCAGCTAGGGCTTGGCGGCATTGGCATCGCCGAATTGCGCAAATTTGATCTCAGTATCGCGGATGCCTTCGATCCGTGCCTCAACCTCAAGGCAACGGCGGCACTGCTCGATGGTTATTATCGTCTGGCCGTGCGCGGCGGCGCGACATTGCAACAGGCTGAGCGCGTGATGCTGCAATCCTACTACGGGCGCTCCGATCCTTCGGTCGGAAAGATGGCTCAGTATGACGATCAGGTCCAAAGCGAGGCCAAGCGGCTCTCGAAGACCCTGTCCACCATAGAGATAGGGCAGAGTGCGCGGCGGCCGACGGTTCCCCAATTCCGCACCAATGATCCGTCCTTGAACGGTGAGGAAAAGCTTTTGCCCGAACGGTCGGTGAAACCACCGTCTTGGGATGTCTTCCATGTAGCGCGGCAATCACCCGCGCTGGTCTTCCAAAATGATCAACCGGAGCAGTCTGAATGATGTCGAGGATCAATATTCGTGCATTTAGTGCCACCGTTGCGATGGCAACTGTTCTTTCGATCGCCATGATCGAGCCAGCCTTCGCGCAGAGCGCCGGCGGGATCGAGACGGTTCTGCAGAATATCGTCACCTTGCTCACCGGCAACGTCGCCAAGCTCCTGGCAACGATCGCCGTCATCATCGTCGGTATCGCCTGGATGTTCGGCTATCTCGATCTTCGCAAGGCCGCCTATGTTGTGCTTGGTATCGGCATTCTCTTTGGCGCCTCGCAGATCGTCAGCACGATTTCCGGGGGCTGAAGGCAATGGTGGAGAGGGTTTTGCTTGAGGAAGATACCCTGTTCCTGGCCTGCACTCGGCCGGCGATGATCGCCGGGGTGACGATGGAGGCCATGGGCGTCAACATTATGCTGACGACAATCCTCTACATTGTAGCTGGCTCGATTGCCTATGGGCTTGTCGGTGTGGTCTTTCATTTCATTTTTCGCTCACTCGTCAAGCATGACCACAACATGTTCCGCATTCTGCTGGCCTGGATCGAAACCCGCGGTCGTTCGCGCAACGGCGCCTATTGGAGGGGTGCTTCGCTGACGCCGTTGAGGCTGGTGCGACACTATGACGAAAGGGACCTTGGCCATGCCTAATGTGTCCCGTCTCAAATCCCGTGAACTCGAGCCGGAAACCTTCATCCCCTATGTCCGGCACGTGGACGAGACCGTGATCGCGCTCGATTCCAGGGCTTTGCTAGCGATGATCGCTGTGGAGGGCGTATCGTTCGAGACAATCGATCCTATCGATTTGAATAGCCTGCAGGGCGATCTCAACACGCTCTACCGCAACATTGCGGACGAGCGTCTGGCAATCTGGACCCACCTCATCCGCCGCCGCGATAACACTTATCCCGACGGTGGATTCACCAATCCCTTCTCGGCAGCTCTGAATGACAAATATCGCGAGCGAATGGTGAGAGAAGACCTATTCCGCAACGATCTCTATCTCTCCCTGCTTTGGCATCCCGGACGCGATCCAGCCGAACGGCTTGCAAATCTGTTGCCACGTCTTCGCAAGGCCCAACGAGCTACTGTCGAGCTCGATGAGGGCAGCTTGAAGCATTTGCGGGACAAGGTAACCGATGTCACTGCCGGACTGAGACGCTTCGGCCCCCGCGTGCTGTCGCTCTACGATCAGAACGGCATCCTGTTTTCCGAACCGAGCGAGGTGCTGCATCAGTTGATCGGCGGCCGCCGAGAACCGATCCCATTGACGGAAGGCAGGGTCTCCTCGGCGATCTATTCCGATCGTGTGATCTTCGGGCGGGAGACCGTCGAGATCCGCGATGAAGGGACAAGCCGTTATGCGGGCATGTTCGGTTTCAAGGAATATCCGGCGAGAACCCGCGGCGGTATGCTGGACGGCATTCTGACGGCACCTTTCGAGCTGATCCTCACCCAGTCCTTCGCGTTCAGGTCCAAAACCGATGCACGCACTATCATGGGCCGCAAGCAGAACCAAATGGTGAGTGCGCTCGACAAGGCAGCCTCCCAAATTGAAGAGCTTGATGCGGCAATGGACGAGCTGGAATCGAACCGTTTCGTGCTCGGCGAACACCATCTGACCCTCGGAGTCTTCGCTTCATCTGTCAAAGATCTTGCTGACAATCTTGCGAAGGTGCGCTCGCATCTGACCAATGGTGGCGCCGTCGTGGCGCGTGAGGAACTAGGGCTGGAAGCTGCATGGTGGGCACAATTGCCCGGTAATTTTCGGTATCGGGCCCGTTCCGGTGCAATCACCTCGCGGAATTTTGCAGCACTTTCTCCGTTTCATTCCTATCCCATGGGCAGGAAGGACGGCAACGAATGGGGACCAGCCGTCGCCATGCTGAAGACGGCGTCGGGCTCGCCGTTCTATTTCAATTTCCACTATGGCGATCTGGGCAACACCTTCGTCTGCGGTCCGTCGGGTGCTGGCAAGACCGTACTTCTCAATTTCATGCTATCGCAACTCGAAAAGCATGACCCGCACATGGTCTTCTTCGACAAGGATCGTGGCGCCGACCTCTTCGTCCGGGCTGCCGGCGGTACCTATTTGCCGCTAAAGAACGGGCTTCCCACCGGATGTGCACCGCTGAAAGCCTTAGAGCTGACACCGGAGAACAAGATATTCCTGGCACGATTTATCGCCAAGCTAGCCGGAGCGGCGGCGCGTGATTTTGCGGTCAGCGATGTCAGCGATATCGCGCTGGCGATCGATGGTCTTGCTGATCTGCCGAAAGAGCAGCGCACGATCGGCGCTTTGCGCACCTTTCTCAACAATACCGATCCGGAAGGGATCGCGGCGCGCCTGCGTCGGTGGGAAAGAGGCGGGCCGCTTGGTTGGGTCTTCGACAACGAGGCCGATGAGATCGGTATCGGCGCCAAATTTCTCGGATACGACATGACCGATTTCCTCGACAACGAGGAAATCCGCAATCCCTTGATGGCTTATCTTTTCCATCGGGTCGAACAGTTGATCGATGGCCGACGGATCATCATTGTTATCGACGAGTTCTGGAAGGCGCTGCAGGACGAGAGCTTTCTTGATCTTGCCCAGAATAAGCTCAAGACCATTCGCAAGCAGAACGGCTTGATGCTCTTTGCCACGCAAAGCCCGCGAGACGCCATCAACTCACCGATCGCGCATACGATCATCGAGCAGTGCCCAACCCAGGTTTTCCTACCGAATTCCCGCGGTGATCAAGACGATTATGTCAGTGGCTTCAAGCTCACCGAACGCGAATTCGAGTTGGTTGCCCGCGAGCTCTCCGCCGAAAGCCGGCGCTTTATCGTTAAACAGGGTCACAACAGCGTTGTCGCCGAGCTCAATCTCAACGGTTTTGGCGACGAGCTCGCAATCCTCTCCGGGCGAACGGCAAACGTGGAACTTGCCGAGGCGATCCGGGCAGAGCTTGGCGATGACCGGGACGAATGGTTGCGGATATTCCAACAGACAAGGAGTGCAAGCTGATGGCGCAGAGCAGAATGATTCCCATGACAGCGATAGTACTGTTCCTTTCTTCGCATGCCGCCGACGCACAGGGTATCCCTGTTATCGACCAGACCGCGATTGCCAAGCAGATCGAAAGCATAACCCAACTGAAATCGCAGCTCGATGCGCTGAACCAGCAACTCCAGCAGGCCCAGCAGCTCTACGGTTCGCTAAACAAGCTGACCAACATGGCCGACGTCGCCAGCCTGTTGAACGATCCGGCGATCCGCAAGGCGTTGCCAGGGGACTTTTCTGCCGTCGAAAGCCTGCTCAGGGGCGCAGGTTCAGGCACGCTTGGCGATGCCGCCTCAAAGTTCTTGACCGACAATTCGACCTACAAAACGAGCGCTAACGACTTTTATGCTCAAGAACTGTCGCGTCTTCAGAACAAGAATGCTGGGCAAATGGGCCTCGGCCAGCAGATTTACGATACCGCGACCAAGCGGATCGACGGGATTGATCAATTGCGCCGGCAAATCTCTTCGGCGAGCGATGCCAAGGACATCGCCGACCTGCAGGCGCGGCTGCAGGCCGAAACGGCCTTTCTCCAGACCGATATGCTCAGGATGCAGGCGTTGCAGATGGTGCAGCAGGCCCAGGTTCAGGTCGATGAACAGCGCAAGGCCGAGGATTGGCGCAAGCGCATGGATACGATGGGAGCGGCCCTTCAATGAAGTTTCTTGTTCTCCTCACACTCGGTGTCTCTTTGTTCGGCTGCTCGAAGCCCGAACGTATCTATTCGGTCGACGAGCTGATGGCTAACCAGACGCTGCTGTCGGATCTCATCGCCAAATGCAAAAGCAATCCCGGCGAGTTGCGAGCCACGCCGAACTGCGTGAATGCCGAGGCGGCGGATTGGAAATCCCGCCTGGAGCGCATGGGCAAAGCGCTTGGAGGCTGAGGTATGTATCAAATCTTTGCCTTCGTCGATGGGCAGTTCAAGGCGCCGTTGGAGAACTTCATATCGTCAGGTACGTCGAATATCGCCAGCTGGGTCACCGGGCCATTGACGGCGGCATTGACACTTTATGTCATCCTCTACGGCTTCCTGATCCTGCGGGGATCAGTCCACGAACCGATCATGGATTTCGCCTTTCGGGCAATAAAGCTTGCTATCATCCTGATGCTGGTCACGAATGCTGGCGAGTATCAGACTTATGTCGGCAGTGTCTTCTTCGACACCTTGCCCAAGGAGATTTCACAGGCGTTGAACTCCGGCACGATTCCAAGCGCCTCGACCTTCGACAGCCTATTGGATAAAGGTCAGAAATGCGCTCACGAGATCTGGGCGCGCGCCTCATGGGGCGTCGACATCGTCACCGGCCTCGGTGGCATGCTGGTCATCTTGGCAAGTTTCGTGGTTGCCGCGATCGGCTATATTGTCTCGCTTTATGCCCGTCTCGCACTGGCGATCGTGCTCGCTATCGGCCCGATTTTCGTAGCGCTCGCCATGTTCCGCTCGACACGCCGCTTTACCGAAGCCTGGATCGGGCAACTCGCCAACTTCGTGATCCTGCAGGTACTGGTCGTGGCGGTTGGCTCGCTACTCATTAGTTGCATCGATTCCACCTTCACAATGATCGAGAGCTACAGCGACGTACTCATGCGACCGGTTGCGCTCGGCGCCATTTGCCTTGCCTCCCTCTACGTTTTTTATCAGCTTCCAGGCATCGCCTCGGCGCTTGCCGCGGGCGGAGCGTCGCTCACCTACGGCTATGGCGCGGCACGCGACGCGCATGAAGGCACGCTTGCCCGAGGTGCTACCTACATGGCGCGAGCGACTGGTCGGGGTGCACGTGCCGTTGGCCGCAGCTTTCGTTCCCAAAGAGCCGGCTGATGTGGAACTTCAAGCAAATAACAAGATGGTTGACGATGATCCGAATATTCGTGCTTTTTTGTGTGGCATCAACGCTCGGCGGTTGCGCGTCACATTCCTATCCCCTGCCCAAATGCGACGGCTATTCGCGCCGGCCGCTCAATCGCGCCATGTGGCAATGGAGCGGCGATAGTCGGTCCACACCACAACCGCCTCGCTCTTCATCGGCACAGTCCGGTGGCAAGCCACCTGCCTACGTCGAGGAAAAACCGGATATCGTTTCCGCCGCCTTCGCGCATTTTGATGTCGGCCACTCCTATCGCCCATGCGGAGGGCAGCGGTGATGGTGACGACGGACAGTCTCAAGGATTATTTCGATAAGGCCCGGCGCTTCGACCAGGATCGCATGATCCAGATGGAACGTTCGGCTCGGATTGCTTGGTTCGTAGCCACCGGGGCCGGCATTCTTGCGGCGACTTCGATCGTTGCAATCGCAGGTTTGACACCGCTGAAGACGGTCGAGCCTTTTGTCGTGAGAGTCGACAATTCCACCGGTATTGTCGATGTCGTTTCGGCACTCACGTCGACCGCAGGCACCTACGACGAAGCTGTGACCAAATATTTTGCCGCTCGCTATGTTCGTGCCCGCGAGGGTTATGTCTGGAGTGAGGCGGAGGAGAATTTTCGCACGGTTTCGCTGCTCTCAACGGCGCCGGAACAGACCCGCTTTGCCGCGATTTATCGCGGTGGCAATCCGGATTCCCCGCAAAATATCTACGGTCGCGGCGCCACGTCGCGGATCAACATCGTTTCCATCTCGCTGATCAACGCCCATGTCCTGTCTGTTCGCTATATGCGTACCATCACCCGCGGTGACGAGACCCATACGACCCATTGGGTGGCAACGCTTACCTTCTCCTATGTGAATGCTCCAATGTCCTCGAGCGATCGGTTGATAAATCCGCTCGGCTTCGCCGTCAGCGACTATCGATCCGATCCGGAGGCCATCAATTGAAACATCTGAAACATCACTGTTTGATCGCACTGCTCCTGACTGCTGGCTGGCCATCGGCAGCCCTTGCGCTGGAAACGCCGCGCGGGGCCTCCCAGGACAGTCGGATCCGCTTCGTCGACTATCAGCCTTACAATATTACCAGGATCGTGGGCTCGTTGCGCTCCTCCGTCCAGGTGGAGTTTGCCGCCGACGAGGAAATTGCCCATGTGGCGCTTGGCAACACGGTCGCATGGGAAGTGGCGCCGGCCGGCAATATCCTCTTCCTGAAGGCGCGAGAGAACCAGCCGGTCACCAACATCTCCGTGGTCACGACACGTCGTGACGGTTCGACGCGCAGTTACCAGATGGAGTTGACGGTCCGAGACGGTCCGGTTGCGGTCGGCCAGGATACTTACTTCTATGTCAAATATCGCTATCCAGCCGATGATGCCGAACGCCGTCGTCAGGAGGCGCTCGCGCGAACCCAGGCAGCACAAGCCGGACAAGCCGACACAGTGCTGGCTTTGCACGAGCAATATGGACCACGCAATTGGCGTTATTCAGCGCAGGGATCAGGAGCGTTGGAGCCGAACGCTGTTTATGACAACGGCAAGATCACGACCATCGCCTTCACCGGCAATCAGGAAATCCCGGCAATCTATATGGAAAACTCCGACGGCACCGAGAGCCTGGTACCTAAGTCGGTTTCCGGTGACCTCGTGCTCGTTCATGCGATCAGTCGCAAATTCATTCTGCGGCGGGGAGGAGACGTGCTCTGCATCTTTAACGAAGCTTACGATCCGACCGGCATCGATCCCAACACCAATACGACATCGCCTTCGGTCGAGCGCGTCGTGCAAGCGCAGGCGGCTGGTGCCGCAACAGGAGGAGCCCATGGCGGATGAGGCGGAAGACCGTATCCCAGGTGAGCGCGCCGAGACGGATGTCAACCAGCGAACTGAGGGCCGTCCATTCCTGAAGCGCGGTGGCGTGGTTCTAGCGATGGTCGCCTTTGTTGCGTTTTCGCTGTGGTCGATGCGTGACCGGCAAAAGGCTGAGACGAAAGAGCCCGACCATGTCGTCATTCGCCAGACGGCTGACTTCGAGCCGGCGAAGGAAGAGGTAAAGCCGGCGACACCCCTTCCTGAGGTGTTGCTACCGACGCCTGCATCAAAGGAGCAGGTCACACCCGCTGAGGACACCTTGTTGGACTCCGCCCGCCGTGCGCCCGTCATGGCCTATAATGGACAGCAGTCATCATTGCAACGCCGCGACACAGCAGCCGCGATGTCGCAAGACCCCGGTTCCAATTACCTGCCCGTTCCTGGCAGCCTTGGAGGCGCCCAACCTGAAACCCAGGACCAGCGTTTCGACAGGATGTTGACGCCGACTCATCTGGAAGGATCACGTGCGGGCACGCTCGGCAATCGCGACTTCATTGTCGCTATGGGAACTTCCATTCCGTGCGTGCTCGAGACGGCGCTCGCTTCCGATCAGCCGGGCTTCGCCAGCTGCGTCATCAATCGCGATGTTCTTTCCGACAACGGCCGCGTGGTCCTGATGGAGAAAGGAACTCAGATCGTCGGAGAATATCGAGGCGGCTTGAGTCGCGGCCAGAAGCGCCTGTTCGTGCTTTGGAATCGCGCAAAGACGCCAAAAGGTGTGATTATTACACTCGCCTCGCCTGCGACCGACGCACTCGGGCGGGCGGGCATGGATGGCTATGTCGACACGCATTGGTGGGAGCGCTTTGGCAGTGCCATACTGCTCTCCATCGTCGGGGACGCGACGACCTATGCCGGCAGCCGGCTGCAGGATAGCGACGTTCAAGCGCAGAATACGGTGACGGCTGGCCAGCAGGCGGCAGCGATCGCCGTCGAGCAATCCATCAATATTGTGCCGACATTGACAAAGCATCAAGGCGAACTCGTCTCGATTTTTGTCGCCCGCGATCTCGATTTTTCCGACGTCTATAGCCTGCGTGTCACCGAACCCCGCAACAGGATCCTCGATCGGGCGGTATCGGGGGATTTCGGGCCTCGATCAACGCTCGTGACCAAGTAGGGCGGAAGATGGCGGAAGCTTCAGATGCTCGTGTGGTGCGTGAATTGCTTTTGCCATTGTCTCGCTTCCTGAAGGACACGTCGCTGTATGAGATCGTCGTTAACCGCCCAGGTGAAGTCCTGACCGAGGGAATGGAGGGATGGCGACGCCATGCGCTGCCGGATCTTAGCTTCGAGAAGCTCATGCGTCTGGCCCGGGCCATCGCAAGCTATTCGAACCAGGCAATCGACGAGGCCCGGCCAATCCTGTCGGCCACCTTGCCAGATGAAGAGCGGATTCAGATTGTTGTTCCGCCGGCAACGAGCAAGGGCACGGTCAGCGTCACGATCAGAAAGCCGTCGTCGGTGACGCTGACGTTGGATGATCTCGAAAGGGGTGAATTATTTTCCAATGTCTCCTCGTCGAACCGTCATAGCGAATCCTCCGATGCGAGATTGGACAAGATCCTTAAGGCAGGCGATTACGCGACGTTTCTGCGTGCGGCGGTTCTTGCGCGCAAGAACATTATCATCTCGGGGGCGACCGGATCGGGCAAGACCACCCTGTCGAAGGCATTGATCCGGCATATCCCGGAGCATGAGCGGATAATCTCGATTGAGGATACGCCGGAGCTGGTCATCTCGCAGCCCAATCACGTTAAGCTTTTCTATTCGAAAGGAGGGCAGGGGCTGGCGAAAATCAGCGCGAAAGATCTGCTCGAATCGTGCCTCAGGATGCGACCCGATCGCATTCTTCTACAGGAGCTGCGCGACGGCTCGGCCTTCTACTACATCCGCAATGTCAATTCAGGACATCCTGGATCGATCACAACGGTGCATGCCGATTCTGCCGCGCTGGCGCTTGAGCAACTGACGTTGCTCGTAAAAGAGTCGGAAGGAGGTCGTGACCTTGAGCGCGGCGATGTTCGTAGTTTGCTGAAGGTCGCGGTCGATATCATTGTGCAGTGCAGGCGGATCGACGGGAAGTTTCGGGTGAGCGAGATTTACTTTGAGCCGTGATTGAGCGGAGAAATGTTTAGTTCCTGCATTTTGGTTTGTTCGCTTCAGCCGAGGCTCCTTGTAAACGGAAAACAGGTCTAGCCGATTTTCTAGAGCTTTCCTTTTCTTCGTGTTCAAGCGAACCGCCTCGCTCATCGGAAAACTGAGCCGGAAAATGGCCGATGTGAAAGCGAATTCGGGGTACGTGAGCGCTCTCCAGGGCCACACGCCGTCTTTCGTCGCGCAGCCTCGTAGTTGCCCGCAGGTTATCCGAAAAAAATCGAGAGCATTGGCGTGCAAATACTTTGATTTCGCAGTGGCGAGCCGGTCGATCGCAGCATCATCGACTTGGCAATGACGCTTTTAGTGTGTTGCTGAGCGAAAAGGCGATTTCGTCAGTCGCTTTGGGATTCTAATTGGTTTTCTATATCGGCTTCCGTTACTAATCGATTTTCGATGCGAAACTTACGGTTTCGATGAGGCTTATGCCCACTGTTAATCAATTTTCGATATGATTAATCGTATATAAGCGTTTTTCGATACGGATAATTGATTTCCGATATAAGCGATTTTCGATATTATGCCTCGAAAATAATCATTTTTCGATGATGTAACTTGTTTTTCGATGCGGAAATTCGATGCGGAAAGAAGTCGGCATGACAGCCAATCCCACAAATCGAGCGGAGAAATGATTAATCCCTACGTTCTACGTTGTTCGCTTCAGCTGAGGTTCCCTGTAAACGCAATATGGGTGACCGAAGTGCCCCTTTTTGACCAGATAAGGGAACGGCATCATTTCGGTATAAGGGGTGGAATGCCTCGGAATTTGCAATTAGGAGAAGCGGGCATTCGAGAACCATAATGGGATGTGAACCGGTGCGGGCTACTAAGATTGCGCGGGCGTTTCATTTTCCACTCATCAGGTCCATCCTATTGGGGTATTTTGTGTGCCGCCACCCTACGGCGTCGTCAGCACGTACGCGATGCGCCGAAAGAAATCCACGGTTCGGAAGACGTATGCTGGTATACGGCGCCACGCAGGCGCCTTGGCAGCGCGATAATCGCGGCGCAAGCCGATCATCGTCGTTCGCTGCAGCCGGCTGAAACTGGCGATATTTGTGCGGGTGCTGACGATGGATATATTCATGTCCCAGCCACGCTCCACGGCCACATCCCAGGGCAGCGACATGATGGCCAGCGACTTCACGATCTTTTCGGCGCCTTTGCGCGTGACGAGATAGCAGGCCGTCGAGCCTTGCGGACCAAAAAGGCAGCGCCCGATGATATCGCCCTTGAGGCTGTGTGCCACGGCGCGAAAGCCATTCCAGCGGTGGTTGACGAGCTTGATTAGGTCGGCATTGGGTGCAGCGTTCTTTGCCGTCACCGCGCGTGCAAGGAAATCGACATCCAGCGCGACATCGTCCTCGATGATGACAGCGATCGCGTCGCCGCCCGCCAAAAACCGGTGCAGCGCCAGCAGATGACTGCGATAGCAGCCGTATTCACCCGGCAGTATGGTGCGACCGTGCCGCCGCTGGAAACGATCATGATCGACGTCGATCCACTCGTCGCGTGGAATGAGAGCGCCGTCGACGCCGTGGATACGCTCGAATCGAAAACCGAACTCGTCGCTCTGCCGCTGAATCTCCGCCAGTCGCTCGGCCGCCCGGTCGATATTGATAAGATAAACCGGCATGGTTTGTGACGGTGCAAAAGAAGTTTCGGCGAGCGCAGTTACGGACATCGAGCACACTTGATTATTTCCATCGGCGCAAACAGCCAGCGCCAAGCCATATATGATTGCGCATCAGCATAGAAGCCAGTTCTTATGCCGCGCTTCTCATTCTTGACTCCAGCCGCTATCAATCAACCGTGATATGGCGACCGGCCTAGAGGCTGACGATTGCGCCAGCCTCAAAGCTTTAGTCAAGGGCGGACAATCGCAGAAGTGGTGTCGCTCGCCCAAACGATGAGCAATCCGACAGAAATCCCAAACAGAACAAGCAAAGCACCGACGCCTAGAAGCCAAATGAGCCGCCACTCCGAAATGGCCGGTAAGACTTCCTTGTGATCTTTCGCGACCGTTTGCTTGAGGGCAGTTACGTGGTTTTGGACTTGGGCGTCAACCTAGCCGGCTATAACAATCGTCTCATCGGTCTTTGCCATCTGTTTCGCATGGTCATCGAGTCGCCGATGAATGACCGCACGGCTCTGGTGCGCGTTTTCCTTCTCCTCCTGAAAATCCTCTCTGATTCGGTCAAGGCCTTCTTCATACGGCGGAGAGCGCGCATGGTCTCGTGTAGCAGATCGCTTTGCGCCGGTATTCAATTCGGGCTTGCGCGGCAGGAGGGATCTCAGGGCGGGTGCGATCACATAGAAGAAGGCACCAGTCGATAGAAGGAAGAGAGGCTCACGCGCGCCGACATCACCAGCATTTCTGCCGCTGACCGAACCTATTGCGGGCCGTGAGGTAGTTGCTAAATGGGCGATCTGTTTGCAGGATCGTTACCGGCGTTGCCAGGCTGGGCGTTAGTTTCTGCCATCCGCCGCACGCTTTCTGCAGTGTCGTCATCTGACTGCCATCGACCTGAGAGTGTCAGAGACTCCGGCCGGAAGGTGTCTAGCTAGTGGACGAATGCCAAGAAAGTCGTGCTGACTCACCTCCATAGAAATGCTGAAGGGAAGATTGGGATGCGCCGAAGCACTCGTCCCGATTAGGGGGAGTTTTGGCTTCAGGGCTTCGCGAGCCTCAGCTCGCACTCCTTACAGATGGTCTCGGAAAATCAGAAGTGAAAAAAATGTCGTCGACGACGGATAGATTTATGGTTGCGGTTGTCTCTTCTGATTGGTACGACAACTCTAAGAGGATAATATGATTGGGGGATCATAATGGGCGCGATCGATACAATTCTCGATTCCTACAGGCCGACCGGAGAAAAAGCGTTCGGACCAATTGACCGCTTGTTCTCAACGCTCAGTAAGAGCGACATATCTCTGGTCGAGCGATTGGCCGCTGAAAATGGCATCACTTTACCTTCCAAGGACAGCCAATACCGATACTGGATTGTCGAAATTCTGCGAATAGGGGCCAGCCTTGACCATGAAATCTCACGGAAGACAGGCCTGATCAATAAGGCGCCACCCAGTCACGTCCACAGCATGCAACGCATAGATATGGACGTCGGATCGCTCTATCATCCAAATCTGATTGACGAAGTTGTCAATTCCGTGGGTCGCAGGGTTGAGGGACGAGTTCTTGATTTCGGCTGCTCCTCCGGGCGTGTGGCGCGGGTCATGAGAGCAGCTTACAAGACGCTAGAGCTCTATGCGTGCGATCCAGAGGCTGGCACCGTAGAGTGGGCTAAGAACGCGTTTCCAGGCATAGAATTTTCTACATCGCCGTTTACGCCACCCACAAAGTATCAATGCTCCTTTTTTGATCTTGTTTACGCAATTTCGATTTGGTCGCACTTCGACGAACCGAGCGCGATGGAGTGGTTCGAGGAAATGAGTCGCGTCATCAAGCCGGGCGGCCTGTTGTATTGGACGACGCACGGACGCCAATCGCTGGCCCATTGGCAAACGCTAAACACGAGGCCTCGCGGCCAACTTCAATACCTAGCGTCAAGACTTGTCGTCGATGGCTTCGTATTCGAGAGGGCTTATGAAAGTGACTGGGGCGCTGACGTTAGTCGTTGGGGCATGACCTACATTGCCCCTGAGTGGGTGCTGACCAAGCTTCTCGGAAAGTGGCGAGTTCTGCAATATCGCCCTGGCTATGAGAGCTGGAACCAAGATGTCTACCTTATGGAGAGGGTGTAGCGACCCTCTCTTTACCCCTATTACGTGGGCGGTTCGGCCCCGGCACTCGCAATGTCCAACAATTTTAGTTACGCGAGCCACATGATCGAGTAATTAAAGCTCGAGCTCGGAGCCGACTGATGGGAAAAAATAAGGACATTCAAGCACTGCGCGGGATTGCGGTGCTTATGGTATTTCTACAGCATTATCGAAGCCGGCTTCCGACACCCGAGTGGTATCACGGCATTTTTACTTATGCGGGCTTCTGGGGGGGCGTTGATCTATTTTTTGTCATATCCGGCTTTGTGATCGCTCGGTCGCTAATCAATAGAGGTGACTGGGGCGATGGTCACAAGTTAACCGGATCTTCGCTGAAGGACTTTTGGCTCAGGCGCTTTAACCGGCTGGCTCCAGCAGCGTGGTGCTGGATCGCACTTTCTACCGTACTGTCGCTGAGCACGATAAGCATGTCGTATGGCGGGACCCTCGCGACGGCATTGACCAGTGCCGCGTCGGCATTAACGGCAACCTCAAATTTCTATTGGTCTAACTGTATTGTTGCACACAGAGTCGGCAGTAGCTGCATGAATCCAGACTTCAACGGGGTATTTTGGAGTTTATCTCTGGAGGAGCAATTCTATTTTCTATTTGCAGTACTTTCCTTCTTTTTCACGTATTCACGACTTTATAAAGTTTATTGGGCGATTCTACTTATCTCGCTGGCCGCAAACTATTTTCTTATTTCCGGTACATTTTCTCTTGCTTGGGCATTACGCCCTCAAGGTTTGATAGTCGGCGTGCTGCTTGCGATCCACCATGACCGAATGGCCGGCATTGTCGAGCGGCTTTCGCATCGGGTCAGAATTGTCGCTTGCATGCTGACCATCGTGCTCATTTGCTTTGTCTCCGCGCGGATGGACCTCAATTGGTCAATCCCGCTATTGGCGATAGCATCCGGCCTAGCGGTCTCTATTTCTCTACCTGACGAAGCAATATCGAAGGGACGCGTCGGACTAGTGCTACAATGGATTGGGGATAGATCATACTCCTTGTACCTCTGTCATTTACCAGCAATTATACTTGTCCGCGAATTGCTGTTTCGGATTTTTGGTGTCCAGCTTGTAAATTCGTCCTCAAATGCTGCTTTCACAATAACCTTCTCGATGGCACTGATTTTGGCATTGTGCGCAGCCAGTCTGAGCTGCATGTACATAGAGAATAACCATCGTATGAAAATCAGCAGGAGTTCCGTTCAGGCCGCCGCGTAGCCGCTGAACTTTCATCCAACGGCGATTAGAGCATCGGCGATGCCCAAAATTAAAATCGTCATGGATCGGCTCCTCTTCCTTCAACGACGGATCATCATACTCGATGTCCTCGGAAGGGCGGCCCATTCCATAATCAACACCTAGATTTCAGCCATTTTCAAAAAAAGCAATATAAGCCTTACTTAGCCGATGGCGTAATCGTAGCCATGCTGATGACGTTATTTCAATCCCGCCAGCTGTACGTGAGACCGTTGCAATGGGCGGCGCCCGCAACATTTGGCGAAATGCAAGTGCGCTTGCGTCCAATTCACTGGCCGTTTCGCCTTCAATTGAATTCCCGAGCGTCGGCGACCTGTTCAGCTTGGCTGCCAAGCCTTCATCAACCGCACGAATCATGACAGCTGCCAGAGAAGCGGGGTCCGCCGGTGTCAGGAGGAAGGCCTCCATTAGGGCATCCGCGCGCGTATTCTCCGCGTCAATGTCGACGACTGGCAACCCGCAAGCCGCCATTTCAAATGGAATTCGGGAGGGATTGCTGGCGCTAATACATAGGCCAACTGCAGCTTTGTTGTAGAGATCCGCGCAAGCATTGTGTGTCAGAACGCCAAAGTGCTTAGTTTCGAGACCGGGTGCGCGTTTCGAACCGTAAGACCAGATTTCTATGTCAGGACGTTGTGTCCTGACAATCTGCAACGCCGCCTGAGCAAGTGCAGCGCAGCGACGGGGTTTTTCAGGTTGATGAAGATAGCAGATCGCTTTCGATCGCTGGCTGGAAGGCGTCTGTTTATAGATATTGGTATCAACCGTAAAAGGCAGGACGAAGGGCTGCTGACTAGATAAGCTTCCAACCTTGTTTGCTAGCCACCGACCCAATACTATTGGCGTCAACCCTAGACGATAGCTTTGCTCGGCCCTCAGAAATTGATCGCCATGAGGAAAGAACCAAGGTTCATAGTCTTGGATGAAATAGGCCTTGTACGGAGCGGTAGACGCAGCAACGTCAAAGGCTGTCTGCCAAGAGGTGGCGACCGCAATATCGGCATCCTTGGCGATCGCCTCATGCCCAAACTCAACGTCAATGCCCTTCTTCGTCAGCAGCGTTCGTAACTCGCGAAGCCGAGTTCGGCGGGATGAAAGGGGTGACGATACATGTCGCAAGTCCACGCATGCGATACAGTTATAACCGTCAGCAACCATGCGCTCCATGTGAGCATAGATCGTTCTATGTCCTCCGGACGCGACGATGGGAAATGGAATCAGCCAGCGTGCCGTTAGCTTGTGCTGCATTATTATCTAAACCAGAATTTGGACCGTGGCTTAGGTGCCCGGCGCTGCAGCTCAGTGAGACGCTGTTCGGCGATTTGATAAAGTTCCTGTCGTTCTGCGCTAAGGCGTTCTAATTCGGCGAGACGCAGTTCGGCAATTTCATAGAGTTCCTGTCGCTCTGCGGCGAGGCGTCTTGTTTCAGCGAGACGCTGCTCGGCAATTTCAAGGAGTTCCTGTCGCTCCGCGCCGAGGCGTCTTGTTTCGGCGAGACGCTGTTCGGCGATTTCAAAGAGTTCCTGTCGCTCCGCACCGAGGCGTCTTGTTTCGGCGAGACGCTGTTCGGCGATTTCAAAGAGTTCCTGTCGCTCCGCGCCAAGGCGTCTTGTTTCGGCGAGACGCTGTTCGGCGATTTCATAGAGTTCCTGTCGCTCTGCGCCGAGGCGTCCTATTTCGGCGAGACGCTGTTCGGCGGTCTCGTAAAGCTCTTGTCTTTCCGTAGCGAGGCGACGAATTTCCTTCAGCCGCTGGTCCGCAACTAAATTTAGATCGGTGAACAATAGGGCAGACCGCTCTCGTATGGCCGTCCAATCACGCATTGTAAGCGTGTACATGAGTCCAGTGTCTAAGCAGCCTGCCCTTAGGCAATCCAAAGCAAAGGCACAGCGACTGCCGATATCTGTCAACAGGGATATTTCTGGCAGACCGAAACTCAGCGGGTTATCGACAGTACCGATGACATTCGTCCAGTCGCTCAGAAGACCGGCTCGCGTCACCAGCAGGCCTTGAGTCCAGTAATTCTCCGCGGCCTTACGGTCATCGCGTTGCAATGCCATGACGCCGAGAGTGAACCAAGCGTTACAGGTCTTGATCAGAAGCAGCGGACTGAATTGAAGAGCATCGTAACGCGTAACTGCCAGGAGAGCGCCTTCAGCATCCTCCATTTTACCATTCATCAATAATAGCTGAGCTTTCAAGTAGGTCAGCGAGACACCCCAGCGAATACCAATCGGGCTATCAGGAAGTATCGCGATTGCATCGGTCAGTCGAATGATAAATGGTTCTCGCGTGGATCCTGTCGGATCATCGAGAAGACGGTATCCTAGTACAGCCAGTCCAGCGGCGGCATCGATCGCCGGCATATTTTCTGATTCGATAACTGTTTGAGCAAGCTCGAAAAGGGCATCCTTCGACTGCAGCCGCCAAGGCATTGCAATCAGCGACTTATAGAGCCAGGGATTGGCATAATCTCGCTCGATAGCCAGTACGTTATAGCCTTCTAGCGCATTGTGATCTGGAAAAGATGTCTCGCGGTAGGCCGCGTCCCGATGCGAAATGGGATCCTTCATCGCGGTTGCCAAAAGCCATTCCGCGTCATCAAGCATGTTGTCATCTGGCTCGTTACGCACATCCCATATGCGTCGCGCACCCCCGTGGCATTTAAAGCCTCCGCCCGCCGTCTGCCCAAACACCTCATCGAGAAGGAAATGGGCTGACAATTCGCGCGTTAGTCGCTGACGATCATAGACCTGCAAGTGATAGGGATTGGGATCGGTACCCGTTTCATCCACCCATAGGTTTGGGACGCTGACCATGAGGCGGCCCGTTGGGCGTAGCACGCGCAACGCCTCCCTAATCACAGCTTCAGGATCACTTATATGCTCCAACGTTTCGAAGGAGGTGAAAAAATCCACGGAATTATCGGGTATTGCTCGAAGATTCGTCGCCGAACCTACCTGGAAATGAAGCCTATCGTTCTGATAATTAAGCTTGGCGTATTCGACTGCGAACTCATCGAGATCGATACCGGTAATCAGGGAAGCTTGAGAGCAGGCGGCAAGCATCGCCGCGCCGTAGCCGAGACCGCAGGCGACATCGACAACCACATCGCCAGGTCGAATCCGCGATGCCGCCTGGTGATAGCGAACCATGTGGCCATCGGATCGGCGACCGCTCTCGCGTGCCATATCCATATGCAATGAGCGTTCGGCTATTAATTTCTCATACGGATAATAATCGAGCGAGGCTTGCGGCACCTTCTGCATTAACAGAGTGCCTGAGCTGCCCTCGAATTCGAGGCCGCTATAGGAAAGCACATCGAAATAACGTGGGCTTTTTCTGAAGCCATGCTCGACAAGCTTCGTCTCCCACCAATGGCGTGGCCTATAGGTCGGAAATGCGCCCTCCGCTTCGTAGCTGACCTTTAAAACGATGTCACGGACGTTGAGTCGCGCGGCTGTCGCGCAAAAGACATCAAATTGCGCTTCATCAAGCGTATCGAGAGCATGGTAGGCGATAATCGTATCGGCACAACCTTCTAAAGCATACGTGTCACCCAGAAATGTTTGGAGATTGATTATTTCTGAGCGGATCCCCCGCTGTCGCAAATATGTCGTTGCGGGAGTAGAGTCTCCTGCAATTTCCACGAAAGACCGTATGCCGACAGCTCTCAGTATGTCTTCGACGAAGCTCGCAATTTTATTCATGAATTCACCTTATCCCGAGCGGTCTATTCAATCGTCTCCTAGCCGCACGAGCGATCTTAACAACTCGATTCCAGTGGTTTTCTCTCATAATGAGACCACGAAGCGAGATACAGGAAGCAGACGGAATGTGTCGCTTTTTCAGTCGAGCGACGATCCGAAGCGCTCGATATGATAAATAGAGCGGCAACATGTCCCCTGCGCTCAGGGGAGCCGTCAACTCATGCAGTTGAACGATTTTTCCTTGACGGCGCCCTTTCTCGATCATCGATTGCATACCGTCCATGCCCAACGTCTCCAGGCTATTCGTTGCCATTGCAGGCTTCGGAAGAGATGACTGAAGGCGTTGCGACGCCGGTTCATGCCAAACAATCCAAGGCACCAACGGCTGATGTACGGGCGGCAATAGACGCAGACCTTTAATAATAGAAACAGCCGCCTGACCTGTCCTACCGAATCGTGAGCGAACGAGTGCATAAGGCCAGAAAGATCGCGCGATTAGCCGGAGTATTTGGCGCGGCCGAAATAACGGTAACCCAGTTTCAGCTAGCGAAACGATTTCGGAAGAGCCGAGATCGGAAACGTTCTTAATACGAGAAATCCAATCGGCTTCTTCTCTGTTCGGGAAGCGTACCGCGCGCGCGACGCTCGAGCGGGCGTACGGCATTGCATCATTGGCATCGATATCGAATATCCGCGAGGCCATAACGTAACGCCTTGCATATTCCAAGATGCCGCTCTGGACGCTCGCGATCGCCGGATCGGTCTTGATTTCAGTAAGGCGTGACAGTTCATCGTCTGCTTTAATTTCAGGTTCATAACGGCCGTCGCGCTCACGATAGCCGATCACAGTGCCATGCGGCGCGCGCGTCATAACTTCAAAAAGAAAGACAAATTCTAAAGCTGCCCAGCCATACCATTCGGCATGACCTTGATCGCACAAGCTCCAGTCGACCCAGCTCTGTCCGGTCTTGCGCGCGTGGGCGACAGCGTTCAAGCCGAGATACATGCCCATTATCTGCGGTCGGTTCCCGTGCCCTTCCACCGCAACCGCCAGATTCTCCTGAATTTGGGCGCCCCAACCGACATCGACAACCGAGACGCGATTGGACTTGAAGAAATTCATGCTTTCCAAATAGCCAAGCAGCCCTGCTTTGCCCTTCGCTGCCCGATCCCGCAAGATTTCGCGAAAATCATCGTGACGCAAACATGCGGCTAAAGGCGGCCAGCTCAGAAAATGCGGCGGTAGCGCGGCGTCAATGTCGAATATGCCAACGGATTGAGCGATCGACTTCAGCTTATCTTCTTCGATGCGAAGTGGCTGCAAGAGATTACGCAACGAGAAATGTCCAGTGTTGGCGAGAGAGGATGCTATCTCGCGCAATCCATAGTGGTTCTCGTCCATAGCCGCCAGAAAGGTCGACAGACGCGAGACCCCTAAATAATATGTGGCTGGCAGTTCCTCATCCTGATAGACCAATGGCGCCACTAGGTCAAAGATTTGCTTTAGCAACAGGCCTTCTCGAGCGAGGAAGTAGATCGCTTCTACGCCATAGCTCTTGTTTCGCGCTGCAATCGCATGAATAAAAGGCACAAGAATCGGGCCCAGCACTTTGAGGCCATAGGCTTGTTCCGGACTGCCTACTATGCCGGGTGCTGTCTGCGCATAGGCCGCAGCGCAGACGCCTTTCCAGGCCCGATCGCTCTTTTGCCTTGCGTAATCATACTCCAGCCTGTCGTAACGCCCTGCAAGCACTCTGTCACGTATGACAAATGCCTGAATCCCGGCTCTCTGCGCCATGACGCCGTCACTAATCGGATTGTCACCGGTATGGATAATTTTATCGGCCGGCACATTTGTCGCTTCGACAATGTGCTGGAACATCCGCCCGGTGTGCTTCAGCTTTCCGGTGTCGGCGGAAACGAACAACTGCTCGTACAGGCCGTCGAAGCCATGGGCCGATAATATCTTTTCTATATATTTCCGGCCAAGGTACATGTCCGACGTGAGGATTATGCGGGCGCCATCCGCTTTGAGGTCGGAGAGCAGCGTCAACATCACCGGATTAGGGAAGATCGAATCGATCTCCAGGTCGATTTCGCGCTTGATGAAATATTCAGCCAGCTCCTCGTCACCGTCGAAGGTGCCGCCGGCCAAGCCCCGCACCCAGGGCAGCATCATATCGTCGATATGAGCATCGACGTCCAAGCCTTGATCTACCAGCTTTTTTGCTGCCTCGAGGTAGGCATCGGATCGCGACGTAAATAAATCCGGGAAACTTATTATCCCGCGTTTGCGCAGCGCCTGGCATATCTCACGTCCAATCGCCTCTAACAGAGCATTCGGCGCTGCGCGCCGGTGGATGAGGGTGTCGAAGACGTCAAATGAAAATAGCAATGTGCGGTCATTCTCATGACGACGCCGAATTTCGACCGAGAGCTTATTAAAATCTTTAAAGCGCTTAAGCATATTTAATCTGGCCCGTTTTTTCACGTAGCCGGGCCTCTATCAGTCGTTCGTAAAGTTGAACATGAGCAGTGATAAATTTTCTGTGCGAATAAACGGTTTCCGCCCGCTGTCTTGCCGCCAAGCTCCAGCGAGCTAGGATACTGGGCACTAGGGCAGTATTCAACGCCTCTGCCAGTGCGGCTATATCCAAGGCCGGAACCGCAATTCCCGTCTCGTTCTGCACTATCATCTCGGGGATACCACCAACGCCGAACCCGACGAAGGGCACGCCACACGCCATTGCCTCGAGAATTGTCAGAGGCATATTTTCAGCCAGAGAGCAGAACAATAGAAGATCACTCGCTGCATAGATTTCAGCCAATTTGTCTGGGTTTGAGATATAACCTGTTTCAAATATGGCAAAACCTTCGAGCATCTTGCGGGCATCGTCGTCGATCACTCCAACGAGCATCAGCCGCGGCCGAACCTCTTCGTCGAAATGGCGCATTGCATTCAAGGCATGTTGAACACCCTTGCGTGGATCTTTGATGTGGCCGGCAGTCAACAATACGATCGGTCGATCATCGGGAATTGCGTGTTTCAGACGGATCGCTGTTCGATCAACCGGATGGAATCGATCGGTGTCAACGCCGTTCGGGATCACCACTGGCTTCTCATGGAGAAGACCGCTCGACATCGCAAAATCGGCCATCCACTGTGATGGCGTGACCATCGTCACGCGTTCGGTAGCGTGAAGACGCGCCTTCAATCCGCGAAGAAAATATGTGAAATCGAAACGCGTATCGATTGGCCACTCACCGATCTGAGGGCAAGAGCCGCAACCGATTTTATAACGCTCACACTCCATGGGATATAGACAGCCACCTGTCACGGGCGAGCAATCGTGCATCGTCCAGACAACCGGCCGCTTCTGCGATATGGTTTGCAGCGTAAGTGACGAAATTGCTGAAGAAAGATCGTGGAAATGAAACAGGTCGAACTGATCGATCCGTCCATTCCGATAGAAAATCGGAAGTTCGTAGGGGATGGCTTCCGGTAACGATAGCAGAGCTTTCGTGGAGTTATGCGCCTTGCGGATATAGCGCTCCAAGCTTCCGTATAGTGGGCGCCTGTGATCGTCATAACCTTTGCCGGTCCAACTGACCCAGTGTTGAGATGAATAGCCCTCTTCAAGCAACAGTTCACAGAGCTCTCCAGCGACCCTGCTTGCACCGCCTCCGAACGCATCGGCCTTACTAACTTGGCAAATCCGCATTTATCTCTCTACTATTCGGTTCAATGTCTGTGACTGTAGCTTGTAGTTATTGCAAGTCTAGGTATGTTGCCTCGGCTTACCTAACGAGAGATCCAGCCTTAGCAAGGCATGCCGAAGCAGCGACGCGAAAACTGGGGTGTCTCGTCGGAGCATGGCCCACGGCCAGCCGGATAGAGCAAGTCTTCTGGCAACTGAGCGGCGCGTCTCGCTACTGAATATCGAGAGCATCAGCTCGGCGGTCGATATTTTCTCTATATCGAGAAAATCACCTGACCCGAAACGCTCGTCTCGCCGGGTCGCAAAATAGAGTTCATACACTTTGCTGCTCGGCCTTTCTAGCAATGTCAGAGCTGCGTTTAACGCCACACCGCGGTCGGCCGTGTCGTCGAGACTGAAATTAACAGCAGCCAGCTCCATCTCGGCGCGCAATTGCAGCAGTCCTTCCCATATTCCTGAATCGAAAAGGTCGTTGCCTTGCTCTATTTCCGGAGTCGCGCTGCCGCCAGCGAGGTAGTAGCCAAGTACAGCTCCGCCATGGTGTGCAAGTAAAAACTCGAGCGGCGCGGTAAAACGTAATCGGCGCAGCAGTTTTTTGTTGCGATTTTCGGCCGGCAGTACGAACTCTTCTTTCGATATATTTGCCGCCTGATCAACGATGAAGGGCTGCAGATGAAAATACAAACCGTGCCATGCCATTTCTGGATGCAATCTCGCAAGATTGTCCTGAATGCTGCCGCGCCATCCGATGTCGGCAACAAATGCATCGTTATCTTTCGTCACGCCATTCTGGTCAAGATAGACGTTCAATGCTTGCCGTTGCGTTTTTCGCCGCTCTTCCAGCCATTGCTCTGCATCACCGTCTCCCTCGTAGCCGAAGCTGCTCAACATGGCCGTATCGCTTGACGTCCGGTATTGGCCGCGCCTGTATGACGACTTGGCATCTTCGACAGAAGAGAAACTTGGCAGGTAGGTAGACAGTCGGCTGACTGCCAGATGACATCCCAAGGGATAGTCGTCGGGCCGCTTTGCACGACTGCGCAGAAGTTCATACTGGCTGCTAAGCCACAGGCCCTCTCTTGATAGAAAATATATGCGCTTCGCACCAAGCGTTCGCGCACGCTGTCCCACCCAAATCAGATAGTGATGGAAGAACGGCGGGATCATCGCCCGCCTTCATCAGCAGAAGCTATGCTTTTCTCCGCATCTTGTACGACATCCCCCCGATTTGATGTCGTCTGCGCGATCGTACGTACCGACAGATCCGTTTCCGTGAGGGTCGCCGTCATCCGCATATCGCAAATTCCCCCAAAAAAATATTCGCGAATGGGCATCGTTACCGAAAAGAAGTTTGCTTCATCCTTCCAACTCAGTATCCGTTGGGCATTAAAATAACGGTCCCTCTCAAGAGAGACATAGGATTGTACCTCATAAAAACCGATGCCGAGCGAGCAATCACACTGCAATTCTAGGGAGAATTCTTCGTCCTTGTCGAATTCTCTGTCCCAGAAGATATCCCCGCGACTGCGCCCGGCCCAAATGGCGATATCCTGATTCAAGGTTCCCCATGAATAGATTTTGATGCCTTGCTTGTTTCTGATGCGGATGCCAACGTTGAGATTCTTCAACTTTTTGCGCGCGATTGCACGCATGCGAATGGTCATCGTCTCCCCGGGAGCGAAGACGTTTGCTTCCCGACCCTCGGCATCGTGGATGGTAACCGAGAGGATTTCAGCGTCGCCTGTGCCGAAATCAAAAGCGGCGGATTTTCTATCGTCGTCCTGCGTGTCCTTTTCGACCGAGACTTCCGCATTGGCTTCGCTTCGTGCCACAGCAACCTCATGAGCGAGCGATGCCGTCTCCTTTGAATGCAGAAGCTTACGATACTCCAGGACGACTTCGCTGGAGTTGCCCCACATTATTTGATTGCCATTATCGATCAGGAGCGCCTTGTCGGTCAGCGTGCGGACCGTTTCCTGATCATGCGAGACAAAAAGTAGGGTTACTCCCTTGGCACGCATGGCTTCAATGCGCTCGAAACAGCGCTTCTGGAATAAGTTGTCACCGACGGCCAGCGCTTCGTCCACGACCAGGATTTCGGGATCGACGTGAACGGCTACCGAGAAGGCAAGGCGCATCTGCATGCCGCTGGAATACGTGCTTACTTTCTGATCGACGAAGTCGCCAATCCCGGAAAAGTTAACGATATCGTCGTATCGTTCATTAATTTCTTCGCGCGAGAGGCCAATGATCGCAGCGTTAAGATATATATTGTCACGTCCGGTAAAGTCCGGATCGAAACCGGATCCAAGTTCGAGCAATGCGGAAATGCGGCCGACAACTCCAAGTTCGCCACTGGTCGGAGCTAATGTACCGCAGATCATCTGCAGCAAGGTCGATTTTCCCGAGCCATTGGTGCCGACGATTCCCACGGCACTACCCTTTTCGACCTCGAAGCTCACGTCTCGCAAGGCCCAGAAATCACGATGGAACTTCCTACGTCCCCGCCATAGGGTTTCCTTTAGGCGATCGGCCGGCCGATCGTATATTTCGTATTTTTTGCTGAGGTTTCGTGCGTGAATCAGAACGTTAGAGGACATCGGCAAAACCCTTCTTCGTCTTCATGAACCAGAAATAGCCCAGCGAAGCAATGGCAGAGGTAAAGACTATCAAGAGGGAGAGATGGACAAAATTCGGCATGGCGCCGTCGAACGCGACTTTGCGACACTCTTCGACGATCCATCCGATAAAGTTGAACTCCAGCAGCCAGCCATAGCGGTTTTCCAGCATCGAGGCAGGATAAAAAATAGGCGACATGAACATCAAGATGGTTATGGCGATGGGCACGACGTTGCGCATATCTCGCAGGAAGATCGTAAGTGAGGCGACAAACCACATAATGCCTAGAGCCGTAAGGACCAGAGGCACCAGCAACAACAACATAAATAACGAAGTTACATGTGGAGTACCGATAAAGATCGCGTAGCACAGAACGAAGAGTACTAGATTGATCGCAAAATTTCGCAACGCGGTAAACAGCGTGACATAGGACAATATTTCCAGCGGAAAGACCACTTTCTTGACAAATGCCACACGGCTGAGCACTAGCATCGGAGATTGCCCGATGCATTCGGCGAATAAATTAAAAATCGTCATGCCAAGAAAGATTTTGAGGGCTGAAGTTGCCGCAGACGCCTGAGCATCCGTCGACCATCGAACATTGAAGACGAATGCAAAAACAAAAGTATACATCGCGATCTGAATTAAAGGGCCAAGAAATCCCCAGAGCCATCCGAGATACGTGTTGGCATTCTTAGTCTCGATTTCGCGCACGCTGAGCGAGAGCACTAATTGCCGGTGGCTGATTAGCGGCTGGAAAAACAAAAAACCTTTGATTCTTTTTATCATTCTGACCTCGCGTCTCGGCAAATGCGCTAGTTAGTCGCGTTGCGGCGCAGCGACACATAGAGTTCTTCATAATGCCGCGTGCAGTCCTCTATATCAAATTGGGCAAGAACATGTTCCCTCGCTCGGCTGCCCATGGCCGCGCGCTCCGCCTCCGGCATGCCGGAGGCTGCTTCCATTGCTTTCGCTAGTTGGTTTGCTTCGGCCGGCGGCACTACCCAACCACAGTTTGCTACGACGTTCGGACATTCGCCGACGTTGGTGACGATCGCCGGTAATTTACATGCCATCGCTTCGCAAAGCGCAAGCGGAAGCGCCTCACCGAATGCCGATGACATAATAAATATGTCCAAAGCCGAGAGTACGGCGGGTATATCTCGCATCAGTCCGACCAGAGACACATGTGCTTCGATGTTCAGCTTGCGGATCAAAGCCACAAGCTGGACATTTTCAGCCGTCAAGCCGTCTCCGACGAGCACGAGGTGGAGGGCATTGTTTCCTCGTTGCGCTTGAGCGAACGCTTCCAGTAGGGTGGCGTGATCTTTTTGCGGATGCCAGCGTGCTACGTTACCGATGACGATTTTGCCATCAAGATTCCAGGCAGCGCGCAAACGCTGCCTGTCGCTGGCAGAGGATTGAAACCGCGCGGTATCGATTCCGTTGTTGATTATCACTGCACGCGACATGTCATAGCCAATGTGAGCATGATAAGCCTTTGACGATGGCGAGCAGTAGACTGTTTCTTGAGGCAGGGACCTAGAAAGCCACTGTCCAAGGGTAACCATCATACGCGTCGCTACTTTGGTGTACTGAGCCTCCAATTCAGTGGCATGGAGTGACCACAAGAGTGGCCGGCCGCGTGGCTTTAGAGCGCCGCCGATGAGATTAGCATGATACATCCACGTATGAATAACGTCGGCATCGCTTAGGACACGGCGTACAGCACTCAATCGATTGACTGCCGTTCTCATCGATGGAAGCCCCAGATTGGAGACCGGCACGTCTGCGTCCAGGAGTTGCTGCCCCAATGCACCGATCGACGTTAGGCTGACGACGTTATGCTTGAAGCGGCTGCGGTCGCTTTTTGCGATCAGCGTCTGCATCAGGCGTTCGGCCCCTCCGACGTTAAGACCGGTAATGACGTGTGCAACTCTTACGCGCTCGGAAATGGTTTATCGCCTTCGCCGTTCTATGACTTCTTGTAGGTATGTGAGGCGCCCATAAAGTATCGAGCCAGGTTTGCCAAGAGAATTTGCTTTCGCTGGCCTGGATTTCCCTTCAATGCCATGGCAAGTGACCAACAATTTCCTCTGCTCACACCGTTGCGGACGGTGTCAAAACAGATTTGCATCAGGTGGGATTGCTTTAAAATTTTTCCGTCTTGCATAGAAATGGGTGACGTGCCTTTGAGCGGTCTCATCAAAGGCATGCTTATTTATTCGCCCGGATTGCCCCGCCAGGCCGGTTGTACCATTGTTAGGTAAAGACGGCCGACTGCGGAGGCGACTTTCGCCGTCGTATACCCTTCCCGAACGCGTTCAGCCGCGCTCAAGCCCATCAAGCCTATCTGCTCCGGACGTGCGGCTAACTCAGCTATCGCGGCGGCGAAAGCAACTGAATCCGCAACCGGCAAAACATAGCCGTCTATCCCGTGGCGCACAAAATGTCGACAGCCAGGAATATTCGTTGTCAGAGACAGACGACCACATGCGGCTGATTCCAGCAATGTGCGCGGCAAGCCTTCTCCACCTCGAGATGGAAGGCAAGCGATGTGATGCTCGCGCCAAACACTCAAGATATCCGACGTTGCGCCACGCCAGGTTATGCCGGGCTCCATCGACCATTCACGGAGTTTTGCCTCAGTGATCGCTTTTGGATTAGCCAAATCCGGATTGCCAAATAAGGACAACTCCACATCCACGCCATTGGCGCGCGCGCGCTGAACGGCCTCTACCGCCGTGTCCACGCCCTTTGACCATAGCATCCGGGCGACAACTGCGATGCGAAGTGGTTTGACCTCGGGAAGCGGCTGGACCGGATAATCATCCGGATCGATGCCGGCTCCTCCAACTATTTCCACTGCGTCGTCGTGTGCATCAAGTCCCAAAACCGCTGGATCGTCGTCGTTTTCGAATAGAAACGTTGTTTCCGACGAACGTAACAACCTCATAATGAGCAAACGGATCGCAGCTCGAACGGTTTTACTGATGATATTCTGCCGCACACCAAGATAACCCCACCCCGTGATCGCAAATATGCGCTTTTTGATTCCCGATGCGGCAGCGGCCATTCCACCCAGCAGAATTGGTTTCAAAGAGATGCAATGCACAAGTGACGGGCGTTCCGTGTTCAAAATATGGATTAGCCGTCTAATCACCGCGAGTGCGGCCAAAGGGTTAAGGCTGCGGCGGTGAAGGTCGATGGTAATGACCCTCGCACCGGTCGCTTCGATTGCCGCGGCGTGGCGGCAAACCCGCGTCATAACGACCACTTCGAAACCGAGCGCCACCGCCTCTCGTGCCATGGGGAGGAAATGCGAGGCAAAAAACCAGTCCTCGGTAACTATGAAAGCTATCTTAGCCATTGTGACGATTCAAGAAAATCAGACGCCCGCCATTTGCGCAACTCAAGTTTTGGTGCATCGTTTCGGGTGAGATCGTGGTCGGTCTTATCTTCTTGGTGGCTCAATGAGACCTCCGGGGCCTTAATGTTTAGCTCTCAATGATATATGTGATTGCTTAGATGGCGGCTGCCGCGGCTCACGGCGCAGGCTTCGCTGCCTCCAAGTACTCCCCCTTCAGCCGCATGTGACACCAGCAGGCGAAGGCGGAGCTTGCGAAGGCGAGGCTTTCGCCGATCGCCAGGCGATTGTTGGAGTTGCTGAGCAGGGTTAGCGAGAAGAAGAAGAGGCAGGCGATATAGGCGTGCCATGCGGCGCGCGGAATAATGCCGGCCTTGCGGGCGCGCCAGACGGCGCGGATGAAGATGGCGAGCATGAAGCCCATGATTGCCGCACCGAACAGGCCGTAGCGCACTAGGATTTCCAGATAGCCGTTGTGCAGCAGCGTGTACTGGACATGCGAGTAGCGCGTCTCGGCCCAGCGTTCGAGCCACCGGTTACCCCAGCCAAAGATCGGTGCCGAGGAAAAGACTTCCCAGCTGTTCGACCAGAGCTGCAGGCGTTCGTCCATCGACACCGGTGTATTGCTGGAGCTGATGGCGTTTGAAACCACGCCGCCCATCTCATGCCCATTAGCCACATTTTCGACCATGGAAATGGCTGCCGACAAAGTCGGACCAGCCGTCTTGTCGAGATTGTGCCTGACGCCATAGATACCGGCGATCAACAGGGCTGCGACAGCGATGATGATGACGACGCCGCTCTTCAGGCGCAAATAGGTGAGCGTAACTAGCGCCAGGACAGGCAGTGTTATGCCGAGTGCCAGCCAGACGCCTTTCGATTTAGCGCCGTAGATGGCGATGAAACAGAGCGCGACGATGAAGGGCGAAGCGATATAGGCGAAGCGGGCGATCCGGCGGTCAATGGATTTGTCCGTTAGGTAATGCAACAGCCAGAACAGGGTGAAGATCACGATCATGCCGCAGGCAACGGCGCCGTGGATCTGGTTGTTCATGATCAACGGCCGGATGGTTTCGCCGGCAAAGACCTCGCGCAGATGCTGAGTGGCGACCAGCATGATGAGGACCACGGCGAAATAGGCCGCGACGATCTTTTCCATCAGCTCTTCGTAGAGCAGGAAGGCGACGCCCATGATGGGGAAGAAGAAGGGGAAGGCATAGAGCCAATCCGAAGCGCCGATATCGTGCTGCGGCGTCAGCCAGAAGGTGATGAAGAAACGCGCCATGACATAGAAGGCCCAGCCCATGCAGAGCCAGCCGATCCAATCGGTGCGCGGCCGTATCGGCGCCTTCATATAGTAGTAGAGGGCGATCAGAGAGAGGAGCGCGGTGGCATACCGGTAGGCGTCGCTCTCGACGACGGTCGGCGAAGCGACAAGCAGCCAGAGAATGCCGCCGATGATGGCGAGCGGCTTCGTCATGTTGCTTCCTGCCTTCGTGACGCCGATCGGTTCGGCTGCAAGATCAGCATGCGGTTTGTTGATGCGCGAGTCGTCCAATGTCGTCATCCGCCTTTGTCCAGAATCGGTTCACCATCCGGCATTCCTCGCCCCGTTACGGGCCGTATGGTCGCAAAGGGGCAGGAATACGGCAATTTTCCCGCGCCGTTGTGTCACTGATGCCGATTTCGCTGATTGTTTGTCAATGAGCAACTCCGTCGCGCCGGACCACTTTCAATACCGTCAGGAAAATGATCTTCAGATCGAAAAGAAAGGAGCGTCGGTGCAGATAGTCCTCGTCCAGCGCCACCTTCTCGGGGATCGGCAGCTCGTCGCGGCCGTTGACCTGCGCCCAACCGGTCAAGCCCGGTAGCAAAGCGTCGACGCCACGTTCCGTGCGCAGTGCGACGAGATCGTGCTGGTTGAATAGCGCCGGGCGCGGGCCGACGATGCTCATCTCGCCTCTCAGGATGCACCAAAGCTGCGGCAACTCGTCGAGGCTCGACTTGCGCAGGAAGGAGCCGATCGGCGTCAGATAGATCTTGGGGTCCTTCAACAGATGGGTCGCAACCGCCGGCGTATCCGTACGCATGCTTCGAAATTTCGGCATGCGGAAGATCTTATTTTTCCGGCCGACCCGATCCGACCAATAGAGGATCGGACCAGGTGAGGTCAGACGCACTGCAAGTGCGACGATCAGGATCGGGATGAAAAAAACGATGGTCGCGGCTAGAGCGGCGAGAAAATCGAAAAGGCGCTTGGCGATCGTATAAAACATCGTCTCTTGTCGTTGCATCACCCTCTGTTCTGAGGGTGATCAAGGTCGTCAGTGTTCCGTCCATCTCATATCGCGATTTCAAGCACAACCAGTCCCGGCAAGATTCCCCGCCCTTGTTCTAAGCAGACATCCCGTGCAAAGCATGTCCCAATTAATCATGGTGCGGAAAAGTGGAGGCAGCTGGCGGATGATCCTGGTGACGGGTGCGACGGGTTTTGTCGGACAAGCTCTGTGCACGGAGCTTTCCCGCCGGCGAATGGAGTATCGGCCGGTCAGCCGCAACTTCCGCCCAGGCTTCGTCGCCATCGGGACGATGGATCGCGATACGGATTGGACCGATGCGCTTGCCGGCGTCGATGTCGTCATGCATCTGGCGGCCCGCGTCCATGTCATGAACGAGAGCGCCGCCGATCCCTTGGCTGCGTTCCGAGCCGTCAATGTCGATGCGACCGTCAACCTGGCGCGACAAGCCGCGGCCGCGAGCGTAAAACGCTTCGTCTTCCTGAGCTCGATCAAGGTCAATGGCGAGGAGACGGCGGAGGGGGAGCCTTTCAAGGCTTCCGATATACCGAATCCGGAAGATGCCTACGGCCGCTCGAAACTGGAGGCGGAGGAGGCCTTGCTCGCGATATCAGCGGAAACGGGCATGGAGGTCGTCATCATCCGGCCGCCGCTCGTCTATGGTCCCGGCGTTAAGGCGAATTTCGCAAGCTTGATGAGGTGGGCTGCGCGGCCGTTTCCCTGGCCGTTTGGGGCGGTTCGAAACCGCAGGTCGCTCGTTTATATCGGCAATCTCGTCGATTTCATGCTGCTCTGCGCCAGCCACTCTGCCGTCAGTAATCGTGTATTCCTGGTCAGCGATGGCGAAGATCTTTCGATTGGCCAGCTGATCTCCAAACTATCTCTGGCTGCAGGGCGCAAGGCTTGGATACTACCGCTGCCGCCTGCGCTGCTTGAGGGACTTGCCGCAATTCTGGGACGTCGAGCCGCCGCGCGGCGATTGCTTAGCTCGCTTCAGGTCGATATTGGCGAGACGCGGGCGCTCACCGGCTGGTCGCCGCCTTACTCCGTCGAAGAAGGGTTGGCGGCAACGGTCGCCGGCGGGGATAAAGGCGCGCTGAGCTAGCGTTTCAGCCTTACAGACTCCAGACTGAGTGACCTTCCAGCAGAGGATTACTCCGATCGAGAGCTGCCTTCACGTCGACGACGACGCCGTTCTCGCTCAAGAGATCGAGGATAGTGGCTGCACCTTCCGCCAGATAGGATTTATGGGGAACGGCAAGCACGACGGCATCAAGCTTGCCGAAATCCTTCAGCTCCATCAGGCGAATGCCGTATTCCTCCTCGGCTTCCGCATGGCTCGCCATCGGATCGTGCACCAGCGGCTCCAGGCCGAACTGATGCAGTTCGCTTATAATGTCGGGAACGCGGCTGTTGCGCAGGTCAGGCACATTTTCCTTGAAGGTCAGACCGAATATGCCGATGCGCGCGCCATTGATCGGCTTTTTCGCCGCAACCAGCATCTTGATGAGCTTCTGGGCAATGAAGGCGCCCATTCCGTCATTAATGCGGCGGCCGGAGAGGATGACTTCGGGATGATAGCCGAGCTCTTCTGCCTTGGCAGTCAGATAATAGGGGTCGACGCCGATGCAGTGGCCGCCGACCAGGCCGGGAGTAAAGGGCAGGAAGTTCCATTTCGTCCGTGCCGCCTTTAAAACATCGGCGGTGCGGATATCCATTTTCTCGAAAATGATCGAAAGCTCGTTCATCAGTGCGATGTTGACGTCGCGCTGGGTGTTTTCGATCACCTTGGCGGCCTCGGCCACCTTAATACTCGGGGCGCGATGAATGCCCGCCTCGACCACGGCACCATAGATGGCGGCGATCTTTTCCAAGGTTTCCGCATCATCGCCGGCGACGACCTTCACGATGCGCTCAAAGGTGTGTTCCTTGTCGCCAGGGTTGATTCGTTCCGGCGAATAGCCGACATGGAAATCCTCGCCCTGGCGCAGCCCGGAAACTTCCGCCAGCACCGGGCCGCAGACCTCTTCGGTAACGCCGGGATAGACGGTCGATTCATAGACAACGATCGAACCCTTGCGCAGGACTTTGCCGACGGTGCGCGAGGCGGAAATCATGGGCCGCAGGTCGGGCTGGCGGTTCCGATCGATCGGCGTCGGCACGGCAACGATGAAGATATCGCGATCCTTGAGATCCTCGATCTCGCTGCTGATGTGCAGTCCGCTCGACCGAAGCCGTTCAGAAGAAATCTCCCGGGTATCGTCCTTGCCCGCCTGCAGCGCAGTGACGCGAGAGGCTTTGATGTCGAAGCCGACCACATCATGGAATTTTTCGGCAAGCGCAATCGCGACAGGTAGGCCAACATAACCGAGGCCAATGACGGCAATTTTTTCGTTCAACACAACATACCTCGAACACTCCGCCTGAATTAGCCCGAATTTGAAGCTGATGTCAGCGCCTAATATTTGCCCTCGGGATCATTTCAGCCGCAGTCGCATGAATGTGATGACCGGTCGGTCACTTTGAAACAAGTGTGAAACGGCGGCATTGCGGCATTTCGTGACAAGAGTTTCAGGTGGGTGATGGGACGTCTATCGAAACTTTCTGATTTCGAACCTATTTATTGGGAGTGACTTCATTTCTTTGAAAGCGTATTCGCAATGCGAAACAGCTATCTCAAACATCTGCGCACACAGCGCGAGCAGCTTGAAGCCAAGCTTGAGCTGCACATTGCCCGCTATTGTTTTGGCGAAGGCGAGGTGGACGACGGTACCGAGGCGGAGCTCCGTCAACGCATCGCGGAAATCTCCGACGAGATTGCCGCTCTCGAGGCCGAACGCGCGGAGTAAGATTTGCGCGCCACCTCACTTTATCGTCATGCTAGGTCCTTGCTTTCCGAATTCGTCATGCGTGCATCGGCGCGGAACGCTTCCATACCAATCTTGTGTAGATGACGGTATTGCGCGGTATCTTGCGGGATCCGGCTCGCCTCGATCAGAGCGCCGAGCAAGAATGCGCGATCGGCTTTCCTCAAGCCAGCCTTGATGATCAATCCGCCGAAGATCATCCTTTCGCGCGTTTCGCGCTTGCGATCTTTTATCATGTCGCGCTCCTGCCTGCGTTCGAGAAGCATAATCCGCTGATCTAGCCTCTTAAGTGGATGCGCCCGTTTTCCTTTTTTCGCCGTCGCGAAATCGCTCTGTGATTTCGGCGAGAACCTCATTGAGCTCGGCGTCGGAAATGTCCAGTTCCGCGAGACCGGCCCTCCGTGCCGCGCTAGCGAAACGTTCATTGGCCCTGGCGACCATGTTCTTGCGCTTCTCTCTGAGCAGCTCGATCTGCCTGTCGATCTCGGAAGTCGTGGTTCTTGAACGCATGCCCGTCCTTTCTTTCATCGGGATCAATTCTGATAGCATCTTTTATACTGCATTAAACGCTGTAGTCAAATCGGCTGAAATAGTATAGGAAAGTGGAATTCATCCTAAAAAATCGGCCTCTTAGAGGCCTTTTTGCCAGGTCTCTCGATATCTATGCGCTACCGATGTGCCAGAAAAGATAGAGTCAAATATGGCTATTATGTTTTTGAGAGCGAAAATAATCAGCCGTGGAGCGGGGCAAAATATTATCTCGGCTGCCGCATATCGTCATCGTACCAAGATGAAGGATGAGCAGGTAGGGACTAAGTTCCGCTACTCCGCGAGGGCGGACGAACTCATCCATGAGGAACTCGCTCTGCCTGATGATACACCGGCATGGTTGCGAACTTTAATCGACGGACGATCGGTTGCCGGCGCCAGCGAAGCGCTCTGGAATGCCGTCGATTGCTTCGAGACCCGGTGTGATGCGCGGTTAGCCCGCGAGATTATCCTTGCGCTTCCAAACGAGCTCGGCAGGACTGAGAATATCGCGCTGGTGCGCGATTTCGTTCGCGAGAATCTTTTGTTGCGCGGAATGGTTGCAGACTGGGTCTATCACGACAAGAAGGGCAATCCGCACGTCCACGTCATGACCACGCTGCGTCCACTGACCGCGGAAGGGTTTGGGCCGAAGCACGTCGCTATCGTCGACGACACGGGCGAGCCGCTGCGCCTCAAAAGCCCCGATAGGCCGAAAGGAGCAATCATTTACCGTCCGTGGGCAGGCAACAAGGAAACGATGGAGGAGTGGAAGCTTGCCTGGGCTCAAACGGTAACGCGCCATCTGGCACTTGCCGGTCACGATATTCGCATAGACGGCCGCTCCTATGAGGAGCAGGGATTGCGAGGAATGGGGCAGCGTCATCTCGGTCCTGCCCGCACGACGCTTCTACGCAAGGGTGCCAATGTCTATTTCGCCCCGGCGGCGTTGGCGCGGCGTTACGAGACGGCGGATCGCCTTGCTGCCGACCCCGGTCTACTGCTTAGGCAACTCAGCAATGAGCGCTCGACTTTTGGTGAAGCCGAGATCGCCCGTGCCCTGCACCGCCACGTTGATGATCCAATCGTCTTTGCCAATATCCGCGCGAAACTGATGGCGTCGGACGATTTGGTAATGCTGCGGCCGCAGCAGGTGAGTGCGGAAACTGGTGGGGTCGAGCTGCCGGCGGTCTTCACGACGCGCGCGACGATCAGAACCGAATTCCACATGGCGCGGTCGGCATTCAATCTCTCGAACATGGGTGGTTTCGCGGTATCGTCATCCCAAGTTGATGCCGCCATAGGTGAGATTGAGGCGGCTCCCGACAGGGTCATCCGCCTTGACGCTGAGCAGCTCGATGCGGTTCGGCATATCACGGCCGATAGCGGCATTGCCGCGGTCGTCGGGATTGCGGGCGCTGGCAAATCGACATTGCTGAGTGTGGCACGTCTCGCCTGGGAACGAGACGGCAGGCGCGTCCTCGGAGCAGCGCTCGCCGGCAAGGCGGCGGAGGCATTGACTGGCAGTTCCGGGATTCGTTCGCGTACGATTGCCGCTTGGGAGCTTGCCTGGAAAAACGATCATGACCTACTTCAGAAGGGCGACGTCTTGGTCCTAGACGAAGCTGGCATGGTATCGTCGCAACAGATGGCACGTCTCCTCAAACGCGTCGAGGATGCCGGCGCGAAAGCGGTTCTTGTCGGCGACGCGATGCAACTTCAGCCGATCCAGGCGGGGGCTGCCTTCCGTGCCGTCGTCGAGCGCATCGGCTTTGCCGAATTGGTCGGCGTTCGCCGCCAGAGACACGAATGGGCGCGAGAGGCGTCTCGTCTATTTGCCCGTGGAAATGTCGAGGAAGCCTTGAGTGCCTATAGCGCCCATGGCCATCTCCTTGAAAGTGACACGCGCAATGATGCGGTTCAACGCATCGTCTCCGACTGGGTCAGCGCCCGCCTTGATGCCATTGCCAAGGTGGAGGCCGAAGGTCGTAAATTGCGTGGCGACGAGTTGATGGTTCTCGCCCACCCTAACAGCGATGTGAGACGCCTCAACGACGCGATCCGTGCGGTCATGTTGCAACAGGATGCGCTTGGGGAAGGCAGGTCGTTTCGTACAGAGCGCGGCATACGTGAGTTTAGTAAGGGAGACCGGATCATCTTCCTCGAAAATGCACGTTTCGTCGAACCGAAAGCCCCTCACTTAACTGTTCAGCACGTCAAGAACGGCATGTTTGGAACGGTCATATCGACAGCGGGTCGAGGCGGGCTACCATTCCTTTTCGTTCGGTTGGACAGTGGTCGCGATGTCATGTTCTCCGAAGACACTTATCGCAATGTCGACCATGGCTATGCCGCAACGATTCACAAGACCCAAGGATCGACCTTCGACCGCACTTTCGTGCTGGCAACCGGCATGATGGACCGGCACCTGACATATGTTGCCATGACGCGTCACCGCGAGCGTGTCGATCTTTATGCGGCAGGGGAAGATTTTCAGCCAAGGTTCGAACGGGCCAAGACGGCGCGCGTCGAGCATGCGGCTGGCATTACCGGCGAGCTTGTTGAAATCGGACTTGCGAAGTTTCACAAGCAGGACGACTCCGGTCCTTCTCCTTATGTTGACGTCAGAACGAACGATGGAACCACGCATCGCCTTTGGGGCGTCAATCTGCCCAAGGCGCTTGAGGAGGCCGGCGTCGGGGTCGGGGATACTGTGACCATGCGCAAGGAGGGGACTGAAAAAGTTACCGTTAAAGCGCCTGTTGTTGATGAGGAAACGGGTGCGAGGCACTTTGAGGATCGTGTTGTCGAACGCAATATTTGGACGGCCTATCCCATTGGCAAGCCCGAGGCTCGGACGGAGCAACCTGCCGCAGACAATCACCGACCAACGTTCTTTGCGCAACTGATTGAACGGCTGTCGCGCCCCGGCGAAAAGACCACAACGCTCGATTTCCAAAATGAGCCGTCTTATCAATCCGTGGCTTTCGATTTCGCAAAGCGGCGCGGCATCGACATCATCGCGGACCATAGTCACGCAGTCACCGCACGGGTTGAGCGTCTATCCAATTGGCTCATTGCCCAGGGTGATCATGTGGCGCGGCTCTGGCAACGGCCGAACGTGCCCTTCGGGGTCGCAGTCGAAACTTCAGGGCGAAATGCTGCTATTCACGCAACACACGACAAAGACGCCTTGCTCGTTCCAACGGCGGATGCTTCCGATCTATTACCCGCGGTGAACTCCCTAACCCGATCGTTTGCAGAAGAGGCGCGTCTCGCCCAACTCGCATCGCCTGCGATGTTGCCGGCGGTCACGAAATTCAATGTAAGCCTCGATGAGGAGGCTCGAACACGCGTAATCGAGACTGAGCATTACAAACAGGCGAGAGCAGCACTCACCGCGACGGGGTCCGTGATCTGGCGCGATCCCGCAGCCGCCGTGGCGATGATCGAAGATCTGGTGCAAAAGCAGATCGACCCTGAGCGTATTGCGCGTGCCGTCACCACAGAGCCAACTGCCTATGGCCCTTTGCGCGGTAGCGGCAGAATGATGGATAGGCTGCTTGCTGGTGGTCGCGAGCGTAGGGAAGCTCTGCGGGCGGTTGAACCAGTTGGTGCTAATGTACGCTCTCTGGGGCGAGTTTACTTGAGCGCTTTTGAGGACGAAAAAGCGGCGGTCATGATAGAGCGGGAACGGATGGCAATACCTATTCCGGCGTTGACGAGAACCGCTCAGACAGCGCTGCGACACATTTCGTCCGAGACGGAGAAGAAGCCGCGCGAACTGGCACGATTGGTCCGGTCGTTGTCGGCAGATGTCCGTCAGGAATTTTCTCTCGTTAGCAAGGCACTTGATGCTCGCTTCGGACCCGGTGTCATTTTGCGCAATGAAGCTGATGCTGCCAAGATGGTCTCAAAGTCTCAGCAGACGGACTTCAAGGCCATCCTGGGCCAATTGCGCATGGTCCAACGTGTCGTCGCTATAGATAGGGCAGAAGAGATTATCGCCGAGCGCCAACTTCGAACGATCAACCATGCCCGTGGCGTTGATCGCTGAGAGCATCCGGAGATTTTAGAGGGAACGATAGGCTTATATCCGGACCGACCGGCGCCGCACGGCGATGCTTCGCTTCTCCAGCGCGCAAACGTCTCGACATCGGAGGTCATTCGGCGCGATAAGGTCGGAGACGATCGAAGCGAGCGAGAAAGCAATGAAGCCGAGCCTGCCCACCCTTCTGAGCATCAATGGCGGCTATGTCGATACCGCGGGGTTTCTTGCCCTGCATGGCCTGTTCACGGCGCATGTCACGGGCAATTTCGTCACGCTCGGTGCTTCCCTGGCGCTTGGAACGTCGGGCGCGCTGGCCAAGCTTCTGGCGTTGCCGGTTTTCTGCGTCGTCGTCATTCTCGCCCGTCTCCTTGGCGGCGATCTCTCGCGGCGCAATCTGCCGACGCTGCAGATCATCCTCTCGCTGAAATTGCTGCTATTAGCGTTCGCGGCGATCCTCGCTTTGCGCTTCGGTCCGTTTGGCGATGGAGACGGCTGGCAGCCGCTTCTGACGGGCATGACCCTTGTCGCGGCCATGGCCATCCAGACGACGGCGCATCGCATTCACCTCGGCTCGACACCACCGACGACCATGATGACGGGCACGACGACGCAGATCATGATCGACATCGCCGATCTGCTCCATGGTGCCAAGCCAGAAGAAAAGGCGGCGATGCAGGCGCGGCTTCGCCGCATGGGAGCGGCCGTCGGCGGCTTTGCCTTCGGCTGCGCGCTGGCGGCGGCGCTTTTCCTGATCGTCGGCATGGCTTGTTTCCTGCTGCCGCCGGTTCTGGCGCTGGCGGGAATTCTCATGCATAGCGGTAAGGCGGAGGTGAAGCCGGCTTAGCTTTTTCGCCTACGTCCATTCTTGAGACTACCAATCTTGCTCCTTTCTCCCGCCTTGCAAGTCGGCTACAGCTCTCTAAGTGTACGCGTCGGATCGAACCGGTCCGCCGCGTTCGAGGCGGCAAATCCTTGTGAGTTAAGAAGGGATGGTCATGGCAGGAGAAACGGTGCTTGTGGTCGGCGGAGCCGGATATATCGGTTCGCACACTTGTCTGGATCTGGCGAATAAGGGGTTCAAACCCGTCGTCTACGACAATTTCTCCAATGGGCATCGCGAATTCGTCAAATGGGGTCCGGCCGAGGAAGGCGATATCCGCGATCGGGCGCGCCTCGACGAGGTGCTGGCCAAGCACAAGCCTGCCGCTATCCTGCATTTCGCCGCACTGATCGAGGTCGGCGAGTCGGTCAAGGATCCCGTCGCCTTCTACGAAAACAATGTCATCGGCACGCTGACGCTGCTGTCCGCAGCGCAGGCGGCCGGTGTGAAGGCTTTCGTCTTCTCCTCGACCTGCGCAACATACGGTCTGCCGCAGAGCGTGCCGCTGGACGAGAGCCACCAGCAGGTGCCGATCAATCCTTATGGCCGCACGAAATATATCGTCGAGCAGGCGCTGGCGGATTATGACCAATACAAGGGGCTGCGCTCCGTGGTTCTGCGCTATTTCAATGCTGCCGGCGCCGATTTCGAGGGGCGCATCGGCGAATGGCATACGCCGGAAACCCATGCGATCCCGCTCGCCATCGATGCCGCCCTTGGTCGCCGTCAGGGCTTCAAGGTCTTCGGCAGCGACTATGACACGCGCGACGGCACCTGCGTGCGCGATTACATCCATGTGTTAGACCTCGCAGACGCTCATGTGCGAGCCGTGCAATATTTGCTTGATGGCGGCGATTCCGTCGCGCTCAACCTCGGCACCGGCACCGGTACGACGGTGAAGGAATTGCTCGGAACGATCGAGACCGTGTCGAACCGGCCGTTTCCGGTCGAGTATGTCGGCCGCCGCGAGGGCGATTCGACGACGCTTGTCGCGAATAACGACAAGGCTCGCGATATTCTTGGCTGGTCGCCGCAATATGACCTGACCGAGATCATTCAATCCGCCTGGAATTGGCATGCCAAATCCAACCAGCACTAAACGGCGTTCTGTCGCTGGTGTTGAGGGCAAACGCCCGAATGTCCTGCTGATTTCAGCCGACCAGTGGCGGGGAGATTGCCTCTCCGCCGTCGGGCATCAATGCGTGAAGACGCCGAATGTCGATGCGCTCGCGCGGGAAGGCGTGCTCTTCCGGCGGCACTATGCCGGAACGGCCCCCTGTTCGCCGGCGCGCGCGACGCTCTATACCGGTCTTTACCAGATGAACCATCGTGTTTGCCGCAATGGTTCGCCGCTGGATGGCCGTTTTGACAATGTCGCGCTCGCGGCGCGGCGGGCCGGCTATGACCCGACGCTGTTCGGCTATACCGACACGGCACCCGATCCGCGCAGCCGCGATCCCCACGATCCGCATCTGACGACCTATGAGGGCGTACTGCCCGGCTTCACGCCGCGGCAGCTTTTGCCCGAGCACGAGAAACAATGGCTTTCCTGGCTGCGGTCGCGCGGCCATGCCGATGCCGTCAGCCGGGATATCCATATTCCCGTCGGCGCCGGAGCCGGCGAGATTTCCAGCAATGCACCCGCCTACTCCAAGGAGGAGACGCAGACGACCTTTCTGGCGGGCGAATTCATCCGCTGGCTCGGCGAACAGGATCAGCCCTGGTTCGCGCATGTTTCCTTCCTAAGGCCGCATCCGCCTTTCTCGGTGCCGGAGCCTTATAACCGTATGTTTTCGGCCGCCGACGGCCCGGCCTTTGCGCGCGCCGCCGATCGCGAGACGGAAATGGCAGCGCATCCGCTGCTCGCCTTTGGTCTACCGCTGATCGGCAAGAGCGGCTTCATCTATGGCGGCAAAGGCTCCATCAGCGACTGGACGTCACAAGACTTTGCGGCGATCCGCGCGATCTATTACGGCATGATTGCCGAGGTCGACGCGCAGCTCGGCCGGATCTGGCAGGCATTGAAGGATGCCGGCGCCTGGGACGATACCATCATCGTCTTCACATCAGATCATGCCGAGATGATGGGCGACCACTGGATGCTCGGCAAGGGCGGTTTCTTCGACGGCAGCTATCATGTGCCGCTCGTTATTCGCGATCCCGGCCAGCTTGCCACGCACGGCCGGCAGGTGGAGCATTTCACCAGTGCTGCGGATATTTTCCCGAGCCTGTGCGACCGGCTTGGCATCGCCCCGGCAAATCATGTCGATGGCGAAAGCCTGCTGCCGTTCCTTTCCGGTTCCGAGCCGGAAAACTGGCGCGACGCGGCTTTCTGGGAGTTCGATTTCCGCGATATTGCCGAGGGTGTCCCCGAGCAGCATTTCGGCTTGCGGTCCAATGCCTGCAATCTGGCGGTCGTTCGCGACGAGCGCTTCAAATATGTCCATTGCGCCGGGCTGCCGCCGCTGCTCTTCGATTTGGCGAAGGATCCGGCCGAGCTGTCCAATGTCGCCGAAGACGGCGCCTATATGGCGATCAGGCTCGCCTATGCCGAAAAGCTGCTTTCCCTTCGCGCGGAGCATCTCGACCAGACGCTCGCCTATACGGAACTGACGGAAAAAGGGCCGGTCTCGCTCCGGCCCTGAATCATCTTAGCCGAGTGCGCCGAGATAATTCATCTTGCCCACCGCCAGGCCGCGGCTGCGCAGGATGTCGTGCGTAGTGGTGACGTGGAAGAAGAAGTTCGGCAGCGCGAATTTCGCCAGGTAATCTTCGCCCTTGAAGGTGATCTTGTTGCCTCCCGGCGTGATCGTCACTTCCCGCGTTTCGCTGCCTTCCATGGTGGCCGGCGTGATCGTCGCCAAAAAATCCTGCGTCTTCTTCAGACGCTCCCGCAAGTCCGCGACGGTCGTCTCGTTATCTTCGAAACGCGGCGCATCGATCCCGGCGAGACGGGAAATGGTGAGCTTCGCCGTATCCGAGGCGCGCTGGTACTGGCCGGAGAGCGGCAGCATGTCGTCGATCAGGCGCGCGGAAACGAGTTCCTCCGCCGCAATGCCTTTCTCCGTCGCATAGGCTTCGATCTTGTCGAGATAGGCCGAAAGGTTTTGCAGGCCGCGTTGAAAGATGGGGACTGAGAAACTGTACATCGAGGGCATGCGTTTTCTCCATTGCGGGCCGCGGCGCGGCTGGTGGGTTTGCCGACATTCTATTCCGTTTCCATCTCGATGGAATAATCGTTCTACGGTATCGGCGCTCATATGTAGGGTTAGACCGCCTATTCTTGCACCAGCGGACACGAGAAAACGCGTCGTCGTGAGGTCCCGTTTCGGGGACTAGAATTTGCTGTTGACCTTTCCCTTGAAAAATGGAATGAATATTCCGGATAGAGAATTTTACGGTTTGTTTGTTCCGTTTTTCGATGTGGTCGCCATGGGAGTGGCGGCTGAATTGACTAGAGGCCCCGCAGTCGAAACTGGGGGCTCCGGCATTTAGGAGGGGTGTGGCCGGGCACCTTATCTGGGAGGAAAACATGAAGAAATTTATCCTTGGCTCCGCGATGGCTCTTCTGCTGTCGACCGCTGCCCACGCCCAAACCATCGGCGTTTCGATGGCGCTCTTCGACGACAACTTCCTGACCGTTCTGCGCAACGGCATGCAGGACTACGCCAAGGACAAGGGCGTGACCCTGCAGGTCGAAGACGCCCAGAACGACATCGCCAAGCAGCAGAGCCAGATCCAAAACTTCATCGCCAGTAAGGTCGATGCCATCATCGTGAACCCGGTCGATACCGACGCGACGGCTGCGATTTCCAAGCTCGCCGCCGACGCAAAGATCCCGCTCGTCTACGTCAACCGCGAGCCGGCAAACGTCGACAGCCTTCCGGACAAACAGGCTTTCGTCGCCTCGAACGAGCAGGAATCCGGTACGCTGGAAGCCAAGGAAGTCTGCCGGCTGCTGGGCGGGAAGGGTAAGGCCGTCATCATGATGGGCGAGCTTTCCAACCAGGCTGCCCGCATGCGCACCAAGGACGTCCATGATGTCGTGGCGACCGACGAGTGCAAGGGCATTAAGATCGTTCAGGAGCAGACCGCCAACTGGCAGCGCACCCAGGGTGCCGACCTGATGACCAACTGGCTCTCCAGCGGCATCGAATTCGATGCCGTCATCTCCAACAATGATGAAATGGCGATCGGCGCTATCCAGGCACTAAAAGCTTCCGGCAAGTCGCTGGACAAGATCGTCGTTGCGGGCGTCGACGCCACGCAGGACGCGCTTGCCGCCATGCAGGCTGGCGACCTGAAGGTCACCGTGTTCCAGGATGCCGCCGGCCAGGGCAAGGGTGCAGTCGATGCCGCACTCAAGCTTGCCAAGGGCGATAAGGTCGAGAAGAAGGTCTATATCCCCTTCCAGCTCGTCACGCCGGCTAACGTCAAGGACTTCGTCAAGAAGAACTGAGGACGAGAGTGATCGACGGATACGGGCTTAAAAAGCCCGTATCCTTTGAAATCCGATCTGCCCGGAGGGAAAAATGGTTGTGAGCCCATCCACCATGGCGGCGGTGCGCGCCAGCGGCGTTGTCCCCAATGCCGCCTATCTGTTGAGCGCCGAAGGCATCCGCAAGGAATTTCCCGGCGTGCTCGCCCTCGATGAGGTTTCCTTCCGCCTGAAGCGTGGAACGGTGCATGCGCTGATGGGCGAAAACGGCGCGGGCAAGTCGACGCTGATGAAGATCCTTGCCGGCATCTATATCCCCGATCAGGGCGAGGTACGCCTCAAGGGCGTCGAAATCCGGCTGAAGTCACCGCTTGACGCACTGGAAAACGGCATCGCGATGATTCATCAGGAATTGAACCTGATGCCATTCATGACGGTTTCGGAGAATATATGGATCCGCCGCGAGCCCAAGAACCGTTTTGGCCTCGTCGATCATGCGGAGATGAGCCGCAAGACCGAGGAGCTCTTCCAGCGCCTCAATATTTCCATCGATCCTGAAATCCAGGTGCGCGAGCTTTCTGTCGCAAGCCGCCAGATGGTCGAAATCGCCAAGGCGGTCTCCTATAATTCCGACGTGCTGATCATGGATGAGCCGACCTCGGCGCTCACCGAGCGCGAGGTGGCGCATCTATTCCAGATTATCCGCGACCTGCGCGCCCAGGGCATCGGCATCGTCTACATCACCCACAAGATGAACGAGCTGTTCGAGATCGCCGACGAGTTTTCGGTGTTCCGCGACGGCAAATATATCGGCACGCATGCCTCCACCGATGTGACGCGCGACGACATCATCCGCATGATGGTCGGCCGCGAGATCACGCAGATGTTCCCGAAGGAGGAAGTGCCAATCGGCGAGACCGTGCTGTCGGTCAAGGATTTGAGCCTCGACGGCGTCTTCTCTAATGTGTCCTTCGATGTGAGGGCCGGCGAGATCCTCGGGGTGGCCGGGCTTGTCGGATCGGGTCGGTCGAATGTTGCCGAGACCATCTTCGGCGTGACGCCTGCTACGTCCGGCACGATCGAGCTTTTTGGCAAGAAGGCCGAGATTTCCTCGCCGGCGGCGGCAATCCGCCACGGCATGGCCTTCCTGACCGAGGACCGCAAGGATACGGGCTGTCTTCTCATCTTGAGCGTACTCGAGAACATGCAGGTGGCCGTGCTGCACGACAAGTTCGTGCGCGGCGGCTTCGTGCAGGAGGGCGCGATTGAAGAGGCCTGCGAGGAGATGGCACGCAAGCTGCGCGTCAAGACGCCGAACCTCGACGAGCGCATCGAAAATCTATCGGGCGGCAATCAGCAAAAGGCCCTGATCGGCCGGTGGATGCTCACCAATCCCCGCATTCTGATCCTGGACGAGCCGACGCGTGGCATCGATGTCGGCGCCAAGGCCGAGATCCATCGTCTCGTTACCGAGATGGCGCGCAACGGCGTCGCCGTCATCATGATCTCGTCGGAAATGCCCGAGGTGCTTGGCATGAGCGACCGCATCATGGTCATGCATGAAGGACGGGTCACGGGATTCCTGGATCGTGCGGACGCAACTCAAGTGAAGGTGATGGAGCTGGCCGCGCAGTGACGCCGCCAATCATCGCAAGGGAGGATTGAACCATGGTTAGCAAAGTTGCAGAGGCGACCGCCCCGGCGGTCACACGGCCAAGACGTCGCCGCGTGCCGCCCGAACTCGGCATCTTCCTGGTGCTGATCGGCATCGCGCTCCTGTGCGAGATCCTCGGCTGGATCTTCGTCGGCCAGAGCTTCCTGATGAACCTGCAGCGCCTGAAGATCATGATCCTGCAGGTCTCGGTCATCGGCATCATCTCGGTCGGCGTGACGCAGGTCATCATCACAGGCGGTATCGACCTCTCGTCCGGCTCCGTCGTCGGCCTGACGGCCATGGTCGCCGCAAGCTTTGCCCAGTCATCGACATGGGCAAGGGCCGTCTATCCCGCACTGACCGACATGCCCTTCTTCGTGCCGATCGGCATCGGCCTGCTGATCGGCCTGCTTGCCGGCTACATCAACGGTCAGCTGATCACGAAAACGAAGATCCCGCCCTTCATCGCGACGCTCGGCATGATGGTTTCGGCCCGCGGCCTGTCGAAGCTTTATACCAAGGGCCAGCCGATCTCAGGCCTGACCGACCAGTTCAATTTCATCGGGTCGGGAATTTGGCCGGTCGTCGTCTTCCTCATCATCGCGGTCCTCTTCCATGTCGTGCTGCGCTACACGCGCTATGGCAAGTTCACCTATGCGATCGGCGCCAATGTGCAGGCCGCGCGCGTATCGGGCATCAATGTCGAGGCGCATCTGGTCAAGGTCTATGCGATTGCCGGGCTTCTGGCCGGCCTTGCCGGCATCATCACGGCCGCCCGCGTGCAGACGGCGCAGGCCGGCATGGGTGTGAACTACGAGCTGGACGCGATCGCGGCGGCCGTCATCGGCGGTACGTCACTGACCGGCGGCGTCGGTCGCATCGCCGGCACGGTTATCGGCACCGTTATCCTCGGTGTCATGATCTCCGGCTTCACCTTCCTCAATGTCGATGCCTATTACCAGGAAATCGCCAAGGGCTTCATCATCGTCGCGGCTGTTGCCATCGACGTCTACCGCCAGAAGAAGCGGGCCAAGCGCTGAAATGCCCGACACATCGTCAGCGTTCTAACATGCTCTCAAGGCGGGGTTTTTACCCCGCCTTTTCCATTTGACGATGCCATTCCATGCAAATGCAAATTTTTTTCATTTGGGTATGGCGAATCCTGTCAGCTTTTCTATTCTGGCCGCTTTCATTCGCTCACTCGAGCGCTTCATCCGGGATAGACAATGCAAGCCGTATTCGATGGTCATAACGACGTTCTCCTGAGGCTCTGGCATCACGCGCGCGACGGCGCCGACCCGATCGCCGAATTCCGGGACGGGACGTCGAGCGGTCACATCGATGCTCCGCGGGCCAAGGCCGGCGGTTTGGCCGGGGGGCTGTGCGCCATCTATATTCCCTCGGGCGATCTCGTTTTCGCCGATCCTGATAGCAATGGCCATTATGCCACGCCTTTGGCGGCTCCGCTGGAGCGCGCGCCCTCTCTCGACATCGCGCTGGACATGGCCGCGATCGCGCTGAGACTCGACCGCGCCGGCGCCTGGAAGCTCTGCCGGTCCACGGCCGACATCCGCGACTGCATGGAGAAAGGCATTTTCGCTGCTGTTATGCACATGGAAGGCTGCGAGGCGATCGATGCCGATCTCGTCGCGCTCGAAACCTTCTATGCCGCCGGTCTGCGCTCGCTCGGCCCCGTCTGGAGCCGCAACAATGTCTTCGCCCATGGCGTGCCTTTCGCCTATCCGAGTTCGCCGGATACCGGACCTGGCCTCACCGAGGCTGGTTTCGCGCTGGTGCGCGCCTGCAACCAGCTCGGCATCCTCGTCGATCTCGCCCATATAACCGAAAAGGGTTTCTGGGATGTGGCGAACACATCGGACCAGCCGCTGGTTGCAAGCCACTCCAATGCGCATGCGCTGACGCCGGTCGCGCGCAACCTCACCGACAAGCAGCTCGACGCCATCAAGGAGAGCCGCGGCATCGTCGGCCTCAACTATGCGACCGCGATGCTGCGCGACGACGCGCGCTCGGATGCCGACACGCCGATCGAGGCGATGGTTCGGCATGTCGATCATCTCGTCGGGCGTCTCGGCATCGATTGCGTCGGCCTCGGATCGGACTTCGACGGTGCGACGATTCCGGCTGAAATTGCTGATGCGGCAGGCAACCAGAAGCTGATTGAAGCCCTTCGCAACGCTGGTTATGGTGAGGCCGATCTTGTAAAGCTGTGCAGGGAGAACTGGCTTCGGGTCCTGGCGTCCGCCTGGAAGGAAGGTAGCCGGTGAAGTGCGTGCCGATATTGCGTAAAGTTTGTTAAGAGGGGAATGAAAACAATGATGATGACCAAGATGAATCGCGGTTTGCGCGCACTGTCTGCCGGCGCGGCTCTCTCGCTTCTGCTGATGGCGGCGCCGAATGCATATGCCGCCACGCCCAAGGACACGCTGGTCGAGGGTTTTGCTTTCGACGATATTCTCAGCATGGATCCGGCCGAAGCCTATGAGCTGTCGGCTGCCGAAATCACCGGCAACACCTATAGCCTGCTCGTCCGTCTCGACATTAACGATACGTCCAAGATCAAGGGTGACCTTGCAGAGAGCTGGTCGGTCTCCGACGATCACCTGACCTATACGTTCAAGCTGAAGCCCGGCCTGAAGTTTGCGTCCGGCAATCCGATCACCGCCGAAGACGTTGCATGGTCCTTCGAGCGCGTCGTCAAGCTCAACAAGAGCCCGGCCTTCATTCTTACCCAATTCGGCCTGACCGGCGACAACGTAACAGAGAAGGCTAAGGCAACCGATGCGAACACCTTCACCTTCACCGTCGACAAGCCCTATGCGCCGAGCTTCGTGTTGAACTGCCTGACGGCGACCGTCGCCGAAGTGGTCGACAAGAAACTGGTCCTGCAGCATGTGAAGCCGGCAACACCGACCGCCGACTATAAGTACGACAACGACTTCGGCAACAGCTGGCTGAAGACCGGCTTTGCCGGTTCCGGACCGTTTAAGCTGCGTGAATGGCGCGCCAACGAGGCCGTCGTGCTGGAGCGCAACGACAACTATTATGGCGAAAAGACGAAGCTGAACCGCGTCATCTATCGCTTCATGAAGGAAAGCTCGGCACAGCGCCTGGCGCTGGAGAACGGCGATATCGATATCGCCCGCAACCTGTCGCCGACCGATCTCGAGGCCGTCGAGAAGAACCCGCAGCTTGCTTCGACCAGTGCGCCGAAGGGCACCATCTACTACATGAGCCTCAACCAGAAGAACGCCAATCTGGCCAAGCCAGAAGTGCAGCAGGCGTTCAAATATCTGGTCGATTACGATGCCATCGGCAAGACGCTGATCAAGGGCATCGGCGAGATCCACCAGACGTTCGAACCGAAGGGCATGCTCGGCTCGCTGGATGAGAATCCGTTCAAGCTCGACGTCGCCAAGGCCAAGGAATTGCTGGCCAAGGCAGGCCTGCCCAATGGCTTCTCGATCACCATGGACGTGCGCAGCATCGAGCCGGATACGGGTATCGCGACCGCCATCCAGCAGACGCTCGGCCAGGCCGGCATCAAGGTGGAAATCATCCCGGGCGACGGCAAGCAGAAGCTGACGAAATATCGTGCCCGTAATCACGATATCTACTTCGGCAACTGGGGCCCGGACTATTGGGATCCCCATTCCAATGCCGATACCTTCACCACCAACGACGACAATTCCGATACCAGCAGCAACAAGACGCTCGTGTGGCGCAACACCTGGACCGCTCCCGAACTGGAGAAGCAGGCCAAGGCGGCGCTCTTCGAGGGCGATGCTAGCAAGCGCGGCGCAATGTATCAGGACATCCAGAAGAAATTCCTGGAAGCAAGCCCCTTCATCATCCTCTATCAGCAGACGGAAGTCGCCGGCTATCGCAAGGACGTGAAGGACTTCAAGCTTGGTCCGAGCTTCGACAACAACTTCGTCTGGCCGATCTCCAAGTGATGATCCGGCAGGACTAGGTCTTTGAGCACTGTCGAACGGAAAATGCAGGTGCGGCCCAAAAAGGGCCGTGCCGCTCCCTTTTTCATGGGGCTGCTGCGATTTCTCGTCGTCGCCGTCACCACCTATCTCGGCCTTCTGGCCGTCACCTTCTTCATCGGGCGCGTCATCCCGATCGATCCGGCGCTGGCGATCGCCGGCGATCACGCGCCGCAGCAGATATTGGAACGTCTGCGGCGCGAGATGCATCTCGACGAGCCGCTTTATCTGCAGTTCTATTATTATCTCGTCAGCGCTCTAAGCGGCGATTTCGGCACGTCGGTTCTGACGACGAATCCGGTCATGGATGACATCAGGCGCGTCTTCCCAGCGACAATGGAGCTCGCGACGGTCGGCACGATCATTGGCGCCATCTTCGGGGTTCCATTCGGTGTGCTCGCCGCGGTGCGCCGCAACAGCATCATAGACCAGATCGTCCGCGTGATTGGCCTCGTCGGCTATTCCGTGCCGGTCTTCTGGCTGGCCATGGTTTCGCTCGTCATCTTCTATGCGAAGCTGAACTGGGTCGCCTATCCCGGCCGCATCGACATCGCCTATGAATATACTTTCACGCCGGTCACCGGGTTCTTCCTGCTAGACAGCGCTATGCAGGGGCAATGGGACGTCTTCTGGGACGTGTTCCGCCACATCATCCTTCCGGCGTCGCTGCTCGGCTATTTCTCGCTTGCCTATATCAGCCGCATGACCCGCAGCTTCATGCTGAACGAACTAGGCCAGGAATATATCGTTGCGGCCCGCGCCAAGGGCCTTTCCGAGACGCGGGTGATCTGGGGGCATGCCCTGCGCAGTGCCGCCGTGCCGCTGATCACGGTGATCGCGCTTTCCTATGCCGGGCTGCTCGAGGGATCCGTGCTGACCGAGATCGTCTTCTCCTGGCCGGGCATCGGCTTCTATATCACCAGTTCGCTGCGCAATGCCGACATGAATGCCGTTCTCGGCGGCACCATCGTCGTCGGCACGGTGTTCATAGGCATCAATCTGATTTCCGATCTTCTGTATCGGACGCTCGACCCAAGGACCCGACGTAAATGACTGTCGAGACCACTCAACCCAGCTTGAGGGACTGGCTGCTCTCCGACCGGCCGCAGTCGCGCCGGCAGGCGAGATTGGGACGTGCCTACGTCACCTGGCGGCAGTTTTCCGCCAATCGCCTGGCCGTCATCGGGCTCGCGATCATCATCGCGCTCGTGCTCGTGGCGGCGCTCGCCGATGTCATCGCTCCGCATTCGCCCGTCATCGGCGACTTGACGAATGCCTATCTGAAACCACCGGGCACGCCGGGCTATCTTCTCGGCACCGACGATCTCGGCCGCGATATCCTTTCGCGCCTCATCTACGGTTCGCGCTGGACACTCTACATCGTCATTCTGGTCGCGATCATCTCGGCGCCGATCGGGCTGATCATCGGCATGGTGTCAGGCTATCTGGGCGGCTGGGTCGATGTGATCCTGATGCGCATCACCGATATCTTCCTTGCCTTTCCGAAGCTTGTGCTGGCCCTTGCCTTCGCCGGTGCCCTCGGCGCAGGCATCGAAAATGCCGTCATCGCGATTGCTATCACCTCCTGGCCGCCCTATGCGCGGCTGGCGCGCGCTGAAACAATGACGGTGCGGCGTTCGGACTATATCGCCGCCGTGCAGCTCATGGGTGCCTCGCCGCTGCGCATCATCTTCCGCCATGTCATGCCGCTCTGCATCTCCTCGGTGATCGTCCGTGTGACGCTCGACATGGCCGGCGTGATCCTGACGGCCGCCGGTCTCGGCTTCCTGGGGCTCGGCGCGCAGCCGCCGCTGCCGGAATGGGGCGTCATGATCGCGAGCGGCTTCAAATACTATCTCGATCAATGGTGGGTGGCGGCCATGCCCGGCATCGCGATCCTCATCGTCAGCCTCGGCTTCAACCTGCTCGGCGACGGCCTGCGCGATGCGCTCGATCCGAAGGAGAGCGGGCAATGACGGCACTTCTGACCGTGGAAAACCTTAAGGTTCGCTATCCGACCCGTACCGGCGTCATCGACGCCGTGCGCGGCGTCTCTTTCACGCTGGGTCGCGAGCGGCTTGGCATCGTCGGCGAGAGCGGTTCCGGCAAATCGCAGACCGGCCGCGCCATCATGGGACTGACGCCGCCACACGGCATCGTCACAGCCGACAAGCTCGATTTCAGCGGCATTGACTTGCTGTCGATCTCGGCCAAAGAGCGCCGGTCACTGCGCGGCAAACGCGTCGCCATGGTGTTGCAGGATCCGAAATACTCGCTCGATCCTGTCATGACCATCGGCAAGCAGATCACCGAGACGCTGCGCACCCATGAGAAGGTGAGCAAGGCCGAGGCTCGCGATCGCGCCCTTGCCATGCTGGAAGCGGTGCAGATCCGCGATCCCGCCCGTGTCTACGACCTGCATCCGCACGAGGTTTCGGGCGGCATGGGCCAACGCGTCATGATCGCCATGATGCTGATCGCCGGGCCGGAGCTGCTGATTGCCGACGAGCCGACTTCGGCGCTCGACGTCACCGTTCAGCTCGATGTCCTCAAAATCATGGACAAGCTCGTCTCCGAGCGTGGCATGGGGCTGATTTTCGTCTCGCACGACCTGCGGCTGGTGTCGTCCTTCTGCGACCGCGTAATCGTCATGTATGCGGGTAAGGTGGTGGAAGAACTCAAAGCTGCCGAATTGAACAATGCCCGGCATCCCTATACGCGCGGCCTGCTGAACTGCATGCCGGTCATTGGCGAAAACAGGCATCCGCTGCCGGTGCTCGACCGCAAGCCGGAGTGGGCGGCATGACGACAGCACTCGCAGTTGATGGCCTCAGTGTGGTCTATGATGGCTATTATGCGCTCGACGCCGTCGGCATCGACGTGAACAAGGGCGAATCCTTCGGTCTGGTCGGCGAGTCTGGCTCCGGCAAATCGACGCTGCTGCGCGCCGTTGCGGGCCTTGCGCCCGTCACCGACGGCACGATCCACGTCGTCGGCGAACAGCTGAAGGGCGCCCGGCGCAGCAAGACCTTCTATCGCCAGGTACAGATGGTGTTTCAGGATCCCTACGGTTCCCTGCATCCGCGCCAGACGATCGACCGGTTGCTGCTTGAGCCTTTGTCGATTCATGGGATCGGCGACACGGAGACCCGGATCGCCAGGGCGCTGGATGAAGTCGGCCTCGGAAAGGGCTTCCGCTTCCGCTATCCGCACCAGCTCTCCGGCGGCCAGCGCCAGCGCGTCGCCATTGCGCGCGCGCTGATCGTGGAGCCGTCGATCCTGTTGCTCGACGAGCCGACTTCGGCGCTCGATGCCTCGGTGCAGGCCGAAGTGCTCAACCTACTTGAGCAGGTTCGCAGGGATCGCCATCTGACCTTCGTTATGGTCAGCCACGATCTCGGCGTCATCACCCATATGTGCGAGCGTCTGGCCGTCATGCGCAACGGCGCAGTCGTCGAGAGGCTGACCGCGAAGGAACTGGCTGTCGGCGATGTGAAGGAAGATTACACGCGCAATCTCATGGTCGCCAGCAAGGGGTTCGTCCGCGCCTGAGCGGGCGGCTTGTGCCTCAGCGGCGCGTTAACGAACTGGGCGCGTAAACACGACCAATCGTATAGACTATTGACACCTGCCGCAATTCTGTCATGATCTCGTTAATGGCAGTTAACTTTCGTGATCCCGACAAGGGGTCAGACGTTAAGTGGAGGCAGACATGTTTTTCATGGGTGGCATGACCATGGGCTATCTTCATCCGCCGGTTCCGGCGAAACGGGAAGGTGCACGGTCCGCTACTCTTGCTGACGAAAACTGCCGCCGCCAGGCCGGACCTGCCGAAGAGCAGACGGCCGATACCAGCGCCATCGAGCGCAGCTTGATTTGGGCCCGCCGCATTCTTTGCTGAATTGGCATTGCCGATCTTTCGGGTCCTCGACTTCAGATGGTTTAATTTTTCTCGGCTCGCGTTCTGGACGGAAATTCATCTCTACCTAATTGATAGGAAATGTATGAATATCCGTCCCGGGCTTGGCCTGAGAGACATATAAGAAACGAACGGAGGCAACACATGGCGAATTTGGGTATTTCGAATGCGCATGTGAATCAGTTCGATGGTTCCAAGCGCGCCGCCAAGACGCGGCAGAAGATTCAAACAGTGATTCATGTCGTACTGTTTTCGGCTGCATTCCTGTTTGTCGCGGCCATTGTTTGTGGGCTTGTCGTCTAAGGCGACGTTTGGCCGGTGGCGGCTTTGTTCCGCCGCTGATGTGGGGCCGATGCGGCCCATCTCTTGAAAATCGGGAAGTTTGCGGGTCCGGTCAATCACGACTGGTCGTTTTTCTCCTTGTGCAGCTTCCGATCTCGTTTCATCGGCAGAGTTTCGCCGGGCAAGGAAAATTTGCTCGGCCGATGGAATGTGCCGTGTGAAACAGTAAACTTTATCTCAAAATATGGCGCGGCGAGAAGGCGATGAATGCCGTGCTCGACCAGCTGGTGGATGACGAAAACCGCATCATCCGGCTGTTCACGCCGCCCTTTGCCAAGTCGGCGCGTGATCCGGGTTACATCAAGTCCTATCCGCCTGGTGTGGGCGAGAATGGCGGCCAGTATACTCATGCGGCCACCTGGGTCGTCATGGCGCTGGCCGAGATGGATCGCGGTGACGATGCCTGGCATTGCTTCGATATGCTGAACCCGATCAACCATGCACGCGATCGTGATCAGGCCGATACCTATCGTGTAGAGCCCTATGTGGTTGCTGCTGATATCTACGGCGAAGGACAATTGACGGGCCGTGGCGGCTGGACCTGGTACACGGGCTCCGCCGGCTGGCTGTATCGCGTCGCTGTCGAAGGCATTCTCGGTATCCGCGTGAAAAACGGACGACTTTTCGTCAAACCGGCATTGCCCTCGAACTGGGATGGCTTTACGGCGGATATCGAGCTGCCGGGCGGAAATTACCGTATTTCCGTCTCAAAAGCGCCCGATGTGGCGGGATACTCGGTCACTATCAATGACAGGGCGGTCGCCCATCCCGAAGAGGGCTATCCGGTCGGACAGTAGCGTTTCTGCACTGTTTCGCTTCGACGATCGGGGCCAAAGGGGGAACTCTTTGGCCCCGATTGCATTTGAGTGTCGGAACAGGAGAGTTTTATGAATTCGAGGGCGAATATGAGCTCGGTGTCGGCACAACGAGTGAGTTTGCCGAAGCCGGTCTCCCAGAGGGATACCCGACTGGATGTTCTCAGAGCCCTGGCTCTGATCATGATTTTCATCAACCATGTGCCGGGGCAGATCTTCGAGGATTTCACTTCGAAGAATTTCGGCTTCTCCGATGGTGCCGAAGCCTTTGTGCTGATCTCCGGCATATCGGTCGGCCTTGCCTATGGAACGAGATTTCTTCCGGGCAATCGGCTGAACATGGCATGGAAGGCGATCAAACGTGCCTTCACGCTTTATACCGCGCATATGATCACGACCTTCGTGACGCTGGTGCTCTTCATTTCTGGCGCGTGGCTTTTCCACCAGAAGGGCTTGCTCTGCGAAGTGAATATCCTTGCCCTGCTGATGGACCCGGCGCGCGGCATTCCCGCGCTGCTGACGCTCGGGCACCAGATCGGCTACAACAACATTCTACCCATGTACGGTGCCTTGTTCCTGATGCTGCCGCTGATCATGCTGCTGGAAGCAAGAAGCCCCCTACTTCTGCTCGCAATTTCGGTTGGCGTCTGGCTGGTGTCCGGCATCTATTACATCGCGCCGCATACGACATTGCTTGAGGGCTTCTGGTTCCTCAATCCGCTATCCTGGCAGCTGCTTTTCGTCATCGGCTTCGTCGCCAGCATGCATGTCAAGCGCGGCGGGCACATCCCTGCCCATCCGGTTCTGATCGGGCTGGCCTGCGCCTATGTGCTCGTGTCTTTCATCTGGGTGACCGACAAGCTGTGGATACTCGGCGACTACCTCGCCATGCTCGGTCTGCCGACCGTCGTCACCGGCTTCGACAAGACTTTCCTGTCGCTGCCGCGGCTGCTGCATGTTCTGGCGCTTGCCTATCTGATCGTCAGCATCCCCGCCATTTCGGCGTTCCTGCGCCGCTCGGCCAATCACCCGCTGACGATCCTCGGGCGGCATTCGCTGAACATCTTCGTTGCCGGCACCATCCTCGCCATGGCTGGTCAGGTCCTTCTCTACGTGACCAACAAGAGCCCCGTCGTCGGCGCCATCTATGTCGTCTTCGGCATCGCTGCCCAGTTCCTCTATGCCTATCATCTCGAGCACAAGCGGCTTCAGCTTGCCGGCCAGCGCGCGGCGAAGAAGCCTGCCGCACCGACTGCGATGCCTGCGCATTTCGGAAAGCCTCACTGAAGGTTGCTGCCGCGCTGCGTGCCTGTGCCGTTCGGTGCATCGATCTTCGTGCGATTGCCGAGAAAAGCAGGCCCTACCGTCAAAATTTACCTTAGTGTTATGCGCAGCTAGCTCCCAAGCGCGTCTAAATCAGAACGGGATATGATCGCCCAGATCTTCAACCTGTACCCCGAGAGCCTTCGCAAGGGCCCTTCTTCCGCTATCAGGCAACCTTGTAAGGCTGCTGGCGATCGCTTCCTGCCACGATGGCCCTCTCGCGCACGCCTCTTCGTAGGCATCGGCTAAGACGTCGCCTTGGCGTGTCTCCACGAGGGCCTCGAAAAGCAGGGAGGCCTGAGATCGATCCTTGTCTGCCTTGGTGCGTCCCAACGCGTCTGTGAGCCGTCTCGATGCTACGATGAGTTTGTGGACGGCAAACCGCTCGGGAACCGGAACTAACACGCTTACACCTTCACGATGAAGAAGCACGGTGCGGACAGGTTCGTAGATCAGGTAGTCCAAGAATCGTAGGCTTTCCGCCGACGCGCCTCCGAGGGCGGGCATGGGCGATGGTTTGCCGGAATACTCGTCAGATCCCCGGTTGCTCGTGAGAAACTCTACTCGATAGCCCTTTGCGTTCACGAAAGCGACGACCTTTGCCTGATCCGATTGGTGCGGGATCGCTCGGAAGCTGGGATCAACCGACTGGAGGACTTCCAGCACGGGTGGCAAACTATCCCCAACTTCTGCCGAGATTGCAAAATCCTGCGCGAAATCGGCATCACTTGTCTGCATTGCCGACGAGGGCAGCCGAACACCAAGAAGGCCCGCATAGGTACCGAATGCCACAGATCCGATCAGGACGGCCCGCAGTCGGAACAATCCGGCGTCCGCAAGGGCCTTCGTGATGTCTCCAGCGAATGGGTCTGGACCGGGAAGACCAGCGCGACGCAAGGAGCTGACCATGCGCCGGCGTTCCTTGATGTTGTCCTTGATCTGCTTGTGGGCGTTCACCCGCGCCGTGATTTCTTCGTCGCTGTGCGGGCCGACATAGCGTCGCTTGTCGCCGTTTGGTGTAGGGAGATCGAAATACCAGTAGTCGCGGCCCTTGACGGGAACCGTGACGAAACGCCCCTCCAGAGGGAAGTCCGCATGGAACTGGCCATCGAGTGCGCGCTGTGCGAGTTCCGCGAACATTGTTCGGTATACAATATCGATTTCTTTCATCGATATATTCCTCTGAAGCGTTGCGTCCGCGCGGTCGTCAGCTGGTAATCATTTCCTTGAACGCGATTTTGCGACGACATAGTTATAATGTTTCCGTAGAAAGATTATAACTCATTTTGCCGGCGTCAACGATTGCATCAATTATAATTTCTTCGCGAAAACATTATAACCAGAGCAGAACTCCGGTTGGCGCTTGTTTCACAAATATCGTTCGCCCACAGCCTCAACAGCAAAAAAGCCGGGAGAGCATCGCTCTCCCGGCTTTGATCTTGGGCCCCTTGCGAAGATCAGGCGGCTTCGCTTTCCGTTGTGTGTGCCTTGCGGACTTCCTCGTCCGTCAGGATACCGCTGGCGCGCAGCAAGGCGGCGAAGCGGCCGTTGCTCTGGCTGAGCTCGTTGAAGCTGCCATTCTCGATGATGCGGCCGTTGTCCAGGAAGAGGACCATATCCGCCTCGCGGACCGTCGACAGGCGATGCGCGATGATGAAGGTCGTGCGGTTCTGGCGCAAGTTGTCGATCGCCGTCTTGACCCGGTTTTCGGTTTCGACGTCGAGCGCACTGGTCGCTTCGTCGAGCACCAGGATCGGCGCATCCTTGAGGATGGCGCGGGCGATCGCGATACGCTGGCGTTCGCCACCCGAGAGCTTGTTGCCACGCTCGCCGACGCGGGTATCGTAGCCGCCTTCGCGGGTTTCGATGAAGTCGTTGGCGGCGGCGGCCTGGGCTGCGCGGATCATTTCCTCCTGCGTCGCACCTTCACGGCCGAGGCGGATGTTGTCGCTGATCGAGCGGTTCAGCAGGCCGGCATCCTGGAAGACGGTGGCGATGAAGCGGCGCAGCGACTTGCGGGTCACCTTGGTGATGTCGTGACCGTCGACGAGGATCTGGCCCTTCTGCGGATCGAAGACACGCTGCAGCAGGTTGACGAGCGTCGTCTTGCCGGCGCCCGTCGGGCCGACGATGGCGACGGTCTGGCCAGCCTTCACCTTGAAGGAGATGTCGTGCAGGCCCTGCGACGAGTTGGCGAAGCCGAAGGATACGTCGCGGAACTCCACTTCGCCCTTGACGTCCTTGATTTCGGCAAGGCCGGCCGGCTCTTCGCGGTCGCGAACCGAATCTTCCAGCGTGTAGAAGTCTTCAAGCTTGGCGCGTGCTTCGAAAATCTGGTTGGCGAAGTTGCGCAGCTGCTCCAGGCGGCCGATCAGCACGTTGGCGAAGGCGATGAAGGTGATGAGCGCGCCGAGGCTTAGGCTGCCGTCCTGCACGAGAACGGTGCCGATCATCAGGATCGCCATCATGGCGACAGTCGAGGCCGTGCGATTCAGCGCGCCGGCAAGAGCCCACCAGTCGAGCACCGGATATTGAGCCTGCAGCAGGCGCTCGGTGAAGGACTTCAGTGCCTTGGTTTCAGCTTCGATGCGGTTATAGCTGTGCAGCACCGAAACGTTGCTGATCGAGTCACTCACATGCGAGAAGACGGTGTTGTAATGGCTCTCGACCGAGCTCTGGCCATCCTTTGTGCGGTTCATGACCAGACGGCCGATGATCCAGTAAAAGACGCCTAGCAGGACGAGGACCGCGGACAGTCGCAGGTCCATGGCCATGGCGGTCGGGATCATGATGACGAGCGCGACGGCGGTCGTGAGGTGGTTGCGCATGAATTCCAGCCACAGGCCGAACAGCGCTTCGCAGGCGCGAAGCAGCGTGTTCAGCGCGCTTGCGGTGCCGCGCTGGCTATGCCAGGACAGCGGCATCGAGATGATGCGGCCGAATGCTTCGGTGAGCAGGGAGGCGCGGCGGCCATGCGCAAGGCGGTCGGCCTCGCGGGACACAACGATGAAGGCGACAGCACTGAAGACGGCGAAGCCCGCCCACAGCATCATCGTCGGCGTGACGGCTTCTTTCTTGGCAATGGCGTCGAAGATACGGCCGAACAGGACCGGTTCATAGATGGTGGTCATCGCAAGCGCGATGTTTGCGACCACCACCATCCAAACGCGGTAGCGATACGCGCCAAGATACTTCAGGGCTCTTGCATAGACTTTGAACAGTGACACGTCAGGCACCCTCTTTGCATCAGCAAAACTCGGAATGCTGCGACACTACAGATCGGTACCTGAACCGGCGATTAACGGAATCTGAAGCTGTTTTTTCAAGGGAATTTCCCGCCTGACGCGTGCTGTCGCAGCGAGGTGCTATCGGCCGCCGCAGAAATGTGACAATTTGGGGGCGACCCTGCCGCGACATCATCCGTTACTATTAAGTCACGCCGAGCGCGGCCATTCACGGTTGAATGGTAAAAAAATCGCCAAAGGCGTTCAATTTCGCGCCGGCCTGAGTATGTTGCCGGCGATTAAGCGCGCTATGGGGCCAGGCGAGCAGGGTGGCAATGCTCGTCCGCCAATAATTCAGGCTGCGAGGCCGAGGGGTAAATGTGAATATCCATTCGCTAATAGAATTGCTTGTGGTTATCGAAGAATGCGAGCGTACAAAGGATGTCGTGGCCGAGCTTGAGCTTGTGCTCCGTTCCTACAAATTCGATTTCTACGGTCTGCTGCGGCAGACGAGGCCGAATGTCGATATCGCCAACTTCATGCTGGCAGGCCGCTGGCCCGATCAATGGCCGCTGACCTATGTCCGCAAGAGATACATGCTCGTCGATCCGGTGGCGCGCTATGCCACCAGGGCACAGCGCCCCTTCCGCTGGAGGGATGCCGTGGCTGCGCACAAATCGGACCCGCTCCGGCGCCGGATGGAGCAGATGATGGCGGATGCTCGTGCCAACGGGCTTATCGACGGCTATATTTTTCCGATTCACGGACGAAGCGGTCTGCTCGGCAGCATGACGATCGGCGGTGAGGCGGTCGATCTTTCCCCGACCGAGCTTTCGCTCTTCGATGCCGTGGCCAGAAAGGCCTTCTGGCGGCTGCTAGAGCTGCGCGACGAAGCGCAATTGCTCGAGGAACAGGAGAAAGCCGATCTGAAACTGACCAAACGCGAGATGGAGGTGCTCAACCATCTGGCCGACGGCATGACGTCGATCGAGATCAGCCGGCTGCTGACGATCTCCAATCATACCGTCGACTGGTACATGAACAGTATCCAGGACAAGCTGAAGGCCAGAAATCGGCAGCACATTGTTGCCATCGCTTTCAGAAACGGACTTATTCCGTAACGGCAACTATTTTGATGTCGGATGTCGCAGGAGAAATTGAACTTCCTGTGACAAGAAGTTAAGAATTCTCTTCGCGGGTGCAGCATTGCCCGTTTCGATGCCGTGAGGAGACAGCATTGCCCATATCCAAGATCCTGGTTGCCAACCGTTCCGAAATCGCCATCCGCGTATTCCGCGCCGCCAACGAGCTTGGCATAAAAACGGTGGCCATCTGGGCCGAGGAAGACAAACTCGCGCTGCATCGCTTCAAGGCCGACGAGAGCTATCAGGTCGGCCGCGGTCCACATCTTGCCCGCGATCTCGGGCCGATCGAGAGCTATCTGTCGATCGGCGAGATCATCCGCGTTGCCAAGCTTTCCGGCGCCGATGCCATCCATCCAGGTTACGGCCTGCTGTCGGAAAGCCCGGAATTCGTCGATGCATGCGATGCCGCCGGCATCATCTTCATCGGCCCGCGCGCCGATACGATGCGCCAGCTCGGCAACAAGGTGGCCGCCCGCAATCTTGCGATCTCGGTCGGCGTGCCTGTCGTGCCGGCAACCGATCCCTTGCCTGACGATATGAAGGAAGTCGCCAAGATGGCGGCCGAGATCGGCTATCCGGTCATGCTCAAAGCCTCCTGGGGTGGCGGCGGCCGCGGCATGCGCGTCATCCGCTCCGAGGCAGACCTTGCCAAGGAAGTGACGGAAGCCAAGCGCGAGGCGAAGGCCGCCTTCGGCAAGGACGAGGTCTATCTCGAAAAGCTCGTCGAGCGTGCCCGCCATGTCGAAAGCCAGATTCTCGGCGACACGCATGGCAATGTCGTGCATCTGTTCGAACGTGACTGTTCGGTTCAGCGGCGCAACCAGAAGGTCGTCGAGCGTGCGCCGGCCCCCTATCTCACCGATGCGCAGCGTCAGGAACTGGCCGCCTATTCGCTGAAGATCGCCAAGGCGACGAATTATGTCGGTGCCGGCACCGTCGAATATCTGATGGATGCCGATACCGGCAAATTCTACTTCATCGAAGTCAATCCGCGCATTCAGGTCGAGCATACGGTGACCGAAGTCGTCACCGGCATCGATATCGTCAAGGCGCAGATTCATATTCTCGACGGCTTTGCCATCGGCACCCCGGAATCGGGCGTTCCGAAGCAGGAAGACATTCGACTCAACGGCCATGCGCTGCAGTGCCGCGTGACGACGGAAGATCCGGAGCACAATTTCATTCCGGATTATGGCCGCATCACCGCCTATCGTTCTGCGTCCGGCTTCGGCATCCGTCTCGACGGCGGCACCTCCTATACCGGCGCGATCATCACCCGTTATTATGACCCGCTGCTGGTGAAGGTGACGGCCTGGGCGCCGAACCCGCAAGAGGCGATCGCCCGCATGTACCGTGCGCTGCGCGAATTCCGCATCCGCGGTGTCGCGACGAACCTGACATTCCTCGAAGCGATCATCACGCACGAGAAATTCCGTGACAACAGCTACACGACGCGCTTCATCGATTCGACGCCGGAACTGTTCCAGCAGGTCAAGCGCCAGGACCGCGCCACGAAGCTTCTGACCTATCTCGCCGATGTCACGGTCAACGGCCATCCGGAAACGCGCGGCCGTCCAGTAACTTCGCCCAAGGTGGCGCAGCCAGTGTTGCCCTATATAGACAGCAATATCCCCGACGGCACCAAGCAGCTCCTCGACAAGCTCGGCCCGCAGAAATTCGCCGAGTGGATGCGCAACGAGAAGCGCGTGCTGATGACAGACACGACGATGCGCGACGGCCATCAGTCGCTGCTTGCGACCCGCATGCGCACCTATGACATCGCCAGCATCGCCGGCACCTATGCGCGCGCCCTGCCGCAGCTTCTGTCATTGGAATGCTGGGGCGGCGCCACCTTCGACGTCTCCATGCGCTTCCTGACGGAAGATCCATGGGAGCGTCTGGCGCTGATCCGCGAGGGCGCGCCGAACCTGCTGCTGCAAATGCTGCTGCGCGGCGCCAACGGCGTCGGCTATACCAATTATCCCGACAATGTCGTGAAATACTTCGTCCGCCAGGCGGCCAAGGGCGGCGTCGATCTCTTCCGCGTCTTCGACTGCTTGAACTGGGTCGAGAACATGCGCGTGTCGATGGATGCGGTTGCCGAGGAGAACAAGCTCTGCGAAGCGGCGATCTGCTACACGGGCGACATCCTCAATTCGGCGCGGCCGAAGTACGACCTGAAATATTATACCGATCTCGCTGTCGAGCTGGAAAAGGCCGGCGCTCATATCATCGCGCTGAAGGATATGGCGGGCTTGCTGAAGCCGGCTGCCGCCAAGGTACTGTTCAAGGCGCTACGCGAGGCGACCGGCCTGCCGATCCACTTCCATACGCATGATACCTCGGGCATTGCCGCCGCGACCGTGCTTGCCGCCGTCGATGCCGGCGTCGATGCCGTGGATGCCGCGATGGATGCGCTGTCGGGCAATACCTCGCAGCCTTGCCTCGGCTCGATCGTCGAAGCCCTCAAGGGCTCCGAGCGTGATCCGGGTCTCGACCCCGAATGGATCCGCCGCATCTCCTTCTACTGGGAAGCCGTGCGCCATCAGTACGCCGCCTTCGAAAGCGATCTCAAGGGACCGGCCTCGGAAGTCTATCTGCACGAAATGCCCGGCGGCCAGTTCACCAACCTCAAAGAACAGGCCCGCTCGCTCGGGCTTGAGACCCGCTGGCACCAGGTGGCGCAGGCCTATGCCGATGCGAACCAGATGTTCGGCGATATCGTCAAGGTGACGCCGTCCTCCAAGGTCGTCGGCGACATGGCGCTGATGATGGTCAGCCAGGACCTGACGGTCGCCGATGTCGAAAACCCGGCCAAGGATATCGCCTTCCCGGATTCGGTCGTCTCCATGCTGAAGGGCGATCTCGGCCAGCCGCCGTCCGGATGGCCGCAAGCGCTGCAGAAGAAGGCGCTGAAGGGCGACAAACCCTATACCGTCCGTCCCGGTTCCCTGCTTGCCGAGGCCGATCTCGATGCGGAGCGGAAGGTCATCGAGACCAAGCTGGAGCGCAAGGTCGACGATTTCGAATTCGCCTCCTACCTGATGTATCCGAAGGTCTTCACCGATTACGCACTGGCCGCCGACACCTACGGTCCGGTCTCGGTGCTGCCGACGCCGGCCTACTTTTACGGTCTCAAGGAAGGTGATGAGCTCTTTGCCGAGATCGAAAAGGGCAAGACGCTCGTCATCGTCAACCAGGCGATGACAGCGACCGACGAGAAAGGCATGGTGACGGTATTCTTCGAGCTCAATGGCCAGCCGCGCCGCATCAAGGTGCCGGATCGCGCCCATGGGGCTTCCGGCAGTGCCGTGCGCCGCAAGGCGGAGACCGGCAATGCCGCCCATGTCGGCGCGCCGATGCCGGGCGTCATCTCCACGGTCTTCGTCTCGCCCGGCCAGGCGATCAAGGCCGGCGACGTGCTTGTTTCCATCGAGGCCATGAAGATGGAGACGGCGCTGCACGCCGAAAAGGATGGCACGATCTCCGAGGTGCTGGTGCGCGCCGGCGACCAGATCGACGCCAAGGATCTGCTCGTCGTCTACGGCGCATAATCCAAGCTTCGCTGAGATATGAAGGCGGCCGAATCTGGCCGCCTATTGCAGACGGGAGCTTTGGTCGCGGGTATCCGAGATCGGCTCTCCATGTGCGAACGCGACGAAGAATTCCATAGCTTTCGTGTCGGATCATGGTAGCCAGGTCGAGGAGGCGGAGGCATGACGAGAGCATTTTCCTTGCGGGCGGCGACAGATGCCGATGTCGATGCAATTCGGGCGCTGACACGCGAGGCCTATTGTAAGTGGGTGCCTCTCATCGGCCGAGAACCACTGCCGATGACGGCAGATTATGCCGAGGCCGTGCGCAAGCATCGTATCGATCTCTTGGAGGCCAATGGTGAGCTTTTGGCGTTGATCGAGATGGTGCCGAGAGAGGATCACCTGTTGATCGAGAGCGTCGCCGTCTCGCCGCGACATCAGGGAAAGGGCATCGGCAGGAAACTGCTAGTTCATGCCGAGCAGGTTGCGGCCGAGCTCGGCGTGAGTGACATGCGGCTTTACACCAACAAGCGTTTTGTCGAGAATGTGCAGCTCTATCTCCGACACGGTTATGCGATCGACCGCGAGGAGCCGCTGAAAGATGGTTTCCTTGTCCATATGAGCAAGCGCATCTGATCGGCGCCAGCTACCTCCGTTTTTCGATCAAGGCAGCCCAGACTGCAGCCACTAGCGCGAGTACCGCGGATGCCAGCATCAGGGCGAAGAGCGCATGTATCGTTGGCGATCGTGCAATGAACAGACCGCCGATCGAGCCGATGAGCGCGCCGCCAGCAATCCGCATGGCAGCGGCGAGGCCTGCGGCTGTGCCGACCATATCCGACCTGACCGACATGGCGCCGCTATTGGCGGCCGGCATGGTGAGGCCGTTGCCGATGCCGATGAAGATGCAGGGGCCGAAGAGTGCCAGAACCTCAACCATGCCCGATAGCGACAAGGCAAGCCCGATTGACAGACCAATGCAGGTCAGTAACCGCGCGATGACGAGGATCGTGCCGAGCGGGATTCTTGCGCCATGGCGGCCAGCCACATAGCTGCCGAGAATGAAGCCGGCCGGAACGAGGCCCATGTAGAAGCCAAGCTTGGCGCTCGAACCGCCGAGCGCATCGCCTATCGTCAGCGGCGCTCCGCCGAGAAAAATGTAGAGCACGCCCATCGAGCACGCCATGCAGAGCGTATAGGCCCAGAACCGAGCCGAACGCAAAAGCAGGGCATAGGAGGCAAGATAGTTTCTGCGCGCGGCTGACGCCGGCGCTTTCGATCCCTTCAGTTCATGCAGGGACAGAAAGAGGGCGGCAATGCCGAAGATCGCAAGGACGATGAAGCTTGCCCGCCAGCCGAAAAGCTCGTCCAAAGATCCGCCGAACAAGGGGCCGACCATGGGCGCCAATGCCCATCCCATGGCGAGATAGCCGAACTTGCTGGCAGCCTGGCGCTCGTCTGATGTTTCCCTGATGATGACGAGGGCGACCGAATAACACGGTCCGATACAGGCCTGCATCATGCGGCATAGCAGGAAGATGTCGATATTCGGCGCGAGAACGCAGCCAATCGAAGCGATGATGAAGATCGAGAGCGCCGTCAAGACGACAGGCCGACGGCCGAACCGGTCGGATATCGCGCCCCCGACCGCCTCAAGGGCCGCGGTGACAATCGAAAAGCCGGCAACCGATAGATTCACGAGAGCGAAATCTGCATGGAGTGCCGCTGCGATCTTCGGCAGCGACGGCAGGATCATGTTAACAGGCAGCACGGCAAGTGCCGAGAGCAGGATGAGGGTTATCAGCCGCGGCGGTGCGGCGGCTCTTTCGGTCGCCGTGTCGTCGGTTGGTTGCTTGGATGGATGATCGATGCGGCTTTCGGTGCGCGTCATGGCCTTGTCCGTCGTGTGAATGGGAAGTCGAGGGGAATCTGACGGGGTGCGGCCCGGATTTCAGGCAATAAAAAATGGCCCCGTCAGGAGCCTGCTTACCGCGCATGGGTGCTTTCGCCGGATGGTTACACCATCCTGCCCATACGCCTTCCTACCACTACGAGAACGAGTGCCGTGTTCATGGCATTAGAGCTAGCCGCAAAGCGGCCAAGCGTCAATGCGCGGCTTTGTCCAATAGCGACGAACCCCGTTTTAACCTCAGCCGGCGGCTCAGATGCGGCTCAGATGCGGCTCAAATATCGTAGCTGAGCCCGGAATTCAGTGTCGAGATGAATTGCTTCGTCCGCTCCTGTGCCGGATTGGAGAAGATGTTGCGAGAAGAGCCTGTCTCGACGATGTTGCCTGCTTCCAGGAACACGACGTTGTTGGCGATCTTCGAGGCGAGGCGCAGGTCGTGCGTCGCCATGACCATGGTCGTGCCTTCGTTGGCGAGCTTGCCCAGCACGTCGACCACTTCGGCCGCCAGTTCCGGATCGAGCGCCGAGGTCGGTTCGTCGCAGAGCAGCACGCGCGGCGAGGGGGCGAGCGCCCGGGCGATGGCGACACGCTGCTGCTGGCCGCCCGAGAGCGTCGAGGGCCAGGCATCGATCTTGTGTGCCATGCCGACCTTGGTCAGAAGCTCGACGGCGCGGGCGCGGGCCTTGTCCTGAGGCCAGCGCAGCACGGTCGTCAGGCCCTCCATGACGTTCTGGATTGCGGTCTGATGCGGAAAGAGCTGGAAATTCTGGAAGACCATGCCCGTCTGGCGGCGGATCTTCTGGATATCCTGCCAGGACGGCTTCTTACCCGGCTGGAAGGTAGCGGTCTCCTCGCCGATGCGGATCGTTCCGGCGGTCGGGATTTCCAAAAGGTTGATGCAGCGAAGCAGCGTGCTTTTGCCGCCGCCCGAAGGTCCCACAAGCGCCGTCACCGTTCCCTCGGGGATCAACAGGCTGATATCCTTGAGGATGACAATGTCGCCGAAGCGCTTTTCGATATGCGAAAGCTCGATCATGCCTGTGCCTCCAGCGTGCCGCCAGAGCGGGCGAAGCGGCGTTCGAGGTAGCCCTGCAGCGTCGAAAGAAAGGTGCTGAGCACGAGATAGATGATGGCGGCCTCGATATAGAGGATCAGCGGCTCATAGGTCGTTGCGACGATGCGCTGCGCGGCCTGAAATAGCTCCGGCACGGTGATGGCTGCGGCAAGCGATGTATCCTTGACCAGCGAAATGAAGGTGTTCGACAGCGGCGGCACGGCGACGCGGGCTGCCTGGGGGAGGATGGTGCGGCTCATGGCTTGGCGCCAGTTCATGCCGATCGAATAGGCGGCTTCCCACTGGCCCTTTGGCACAGAGGAAATGACGGCGCGGATGATCTCGGACGTATAGGCCCCGACGCTCAGCGTAAAGCCGATGATGGCTGCCGGAAAAGCGTCGAGCAGGATGCCGAGGCTCGGCAGGCCGTAGAAAATGACGAAGAGCTGCACCAGAAGCGGCGTGCCGCGGATCACCCAGACATAGAAGCGGGCGATGGCGACGAACGGCGCCGGGGCAAACAGCCTGACGACGGCGGTGAGCAAGCCGAGCAGAAGGCCAAGCACGAAGGTTATCAAGGTGAGCGGGATGGTGAAGACGAGCCCCGCCCAAAGCAGCGTGCCCAGTGACTCCCACATCAGTTGCAGCCAATGCTCCAAGGAGAAGCCTTTCGATAACAGAATGCGTCCGGAGGTGACCCCGGACGCATCTTTTTCACAATTTGGCGTTTCTGCCTATTCCCCTTACTTCGAAACGTCCTGTCCGAAGTATTTTTTGGAGATCTTGTCATAGGTGCCGTCAGCCTTGATATCGGCCAGCGCCTTGTTGATCGCAGCAAGCAGCTCCGGCTCGCCCTTGCGGATGATGACGGCGGAGAAATCGGCATTGGCCTGCTGGGCGACGATCTTCACCGGCGCGTCGGGCTTGTGCTTCTTGAAATCGAGGAAGGAAAGGCTGTCGTTGATCGTGGCGTCGGCGCGGCCGGTCAGCACGAGCTGGATCGACTGGTCGAAACCGTCGGTACCGACGAGTTCGGCGCCGGATTCGGTTGCGAGCTTGCCGAAGTTGCTGGTCAGCGACTGTGCGGCTTTCTTACCCTTGAGATCGGCGAAATCCTTGATATCGGTATTGCTGTCCTTGACGATCAGCACGGCCTTGGAAGCGATATAGGGCTCGGAGAAGTCATACTTCTTCTTGCGCGCTTCGGTGACGCCGACTTCGTTGATGACGGCGTCGTAGCGGTTGGCATCGAGACCGGCGATCAGGCCATCCCACTTGCCTTCCAGGAACTGCACCTTGACGCCGAGCTTGGCGGCAATCGCCTCGGCGATCTCGACATCGAAGCCGGTCAGCTTGCCGCTCTCGTCATGAAAGGTGAAGGGCGCATAGGTGCCTTCCGTGCCGACCTTGAATACGCCGGCCGACTGGATCGCCTTGAGGTTTTCGCCGGCATGGGCGGGGAGCAGGAACGCAGCCTGCACGAGGGCGGCGGCGGCAACAGTCTTCAACCAGTTCATCGTTCTCTTCCGTTTCTGGAGCGGTTTCATTCAATGTCGCATACATCGCAGAAAAATTGCATCGCGAAAGCGTAAAAAACTGCGAGATAAATGGGCAATTGCGAATATTTTTCTCAAAGAACGCGGATCGAGCCATCGAGCGAGGCGAGGCTTCCATCTCGATCGATAATTGCTGACCAATGTGGCAGTGCAGCATAGTGACAATTCTCGATGTCGCCCTACCTTTCCCAATGTTGCTCCATCTTTCTCAATGTTGCCTATTGCAGCATCTGGTTGTGTCTTTGGTGCGGCATGATTCATGCAGGGCATGCGCGCTATCAATGTCTCCAGTCGGTTTGCCGGGAGACGCGGGCGGCGATCAAAATGCGTTTCTATTAGGAATTGCAGTGCAGGAATTGATCTGACACAGCCCGAAGAGGTGACGAATTGTCCATCATTGCGCGCTGGCGGCCTTGGCCGGTTCGTGAGCTTCACGTCGTGGCTGCGTCAATTCTTCTGAGCGTGTCAACATTCATGCCGACCTTTGCGGCGGAAATGACCGAGCGGCCGTCGAAATGGGTCGGCCGCGTTGCGGCCAACGATGCGGCTTTTGGCTGGCCCGGCAGCGGTTTTGCGCTGCGTTTCGAAGGCACTTCGCTCTCGGCTACCCTCTTTGATACCGGGCAAAACAGCCTGGAGATCGAATTGGACGGTGTTCCCCAGCGCCTTGATCTGCAGACGGGGCAACACCGATATCAGCTTGCCGATGGCTTGCAGCAAGGCGTCCATAGCGTTCGCGCGACCCGCCGCACCGAAGGATGGATTGGCGATACCACATTCGTTTCGGCCGAAACCGACGGGTCGTTCCTTCCAGCGGAGGCATCGACCGAAGAGATGGTGGCAATAGGAGACTCCATCACTGCAGGCTACGGTGTCGAGGGTGTCGGTCCCGGATGCAAATTCACTCCCGGAACTGAAAATCAATATCTGACATATGCCGCTCTCGCCGCGCGTAGCCTTGGGATGGAGCTTACGACGCTCGCGGTTTCGGGAATCGGCCTTTCGCGTGCTCGCAAGGGCACGAAAACCATGCTTGACGTCATCGACAATGGGACGCTGTTGAGAAGCGGTGCGCCCGGTCTTCCTGACGAGCGCGTTTCCACGGTCGTCATCAATTTGGGGACGAACGATTTTTCGGACGGCAAGAATCCCGACGATTTCGGCGGGGAATATGCCAAGCTTCTCTCCAAGCTCAGATATCAGTTTCCAAAAGCGTATTTCTATGCCGCGCTCGGGCCGATGATGCCGCAGAAGGATTTCGATGCTGCCGAGAAAGCAATCAAGGCCGTCGTCCAGACGAGCGTCGCGAAAGGCGAAAACCGCCTTCGATATCTGAATTTACGCGTCAAACCGAAGGATTTTGGATGCAACTGGCATCCAAGCCGCAGCACCCAGGCGGCGATGGCGGATGTGTTGGAACAAGCAATCAAAGCGGATCGAGGCCGTCATGGTTGACGAGCAGGTGCTTTCCATTCCGCGGTCAAACTCGAAACAATTGGACTCTCTCCAGTTTCTTCGGTTTGTGGCCGCCTTCTCCGTTGTTCTCTTTCATTTCGGACGCACCCTTGTGCTCGAGTACCATGTCGATCGCAATTATTTCGACATGGGTGCGGCCGGCGTCGACATTTTCTTCGTTCTGAGCGGCTTCATCATCAGTTATTCCTCCGATCCGGGACGCGGAATTGTCTATTTCGCACGCAAGCGCGTTGCAAGAATAGTTCCGCTTTATTGGTTGCTGACGCTGGTGATCGTCTTGATCGCGCTCGTGAAGCCCAACCTGCTCAATTCGACTGTGGTGACCGTCGACACGGTCATCAAATCTCTACTTTTCATCCCCTATCAGAAAAGCGGGGGCGCCGTACAACCGATCCTTTTCCTGGGCTGGACGCTTTGTTACGAGGTGTTTTTCTACCTGATCTACGGCGCCTGCCTGATCTTTGGCGCCAAGGCAAGCTGGTTCGCCTCCGCAGCCATCTTCTTCCTGATCGCGCTGCATGCGATTTGGCCCGCGGGATCTATCGAATGGCGTTTCTATACAAATCCGATATTGATCGAATTCGTTCTCGGCATGATGCTTCACAAGGCATATTCGGCTTACAGCGCCATCAGGAGCGGATCGAATGTCGCCGCCTTTGTGCTCGTTCTCCTGGCATGCGGGGCTTACTTCTTCATCGTGACACTCGCCGGCCCCAGTCTCTTTGCCTCAAGTCTCTTTGCGGTCCTCTTCGTCTCGGGCTTCCTGCTCATGCGGCTGCCGTCCGGGAAACTTTGGGCCATTCTGGTTCTGCTGGGAGATGCGTCCTACTCGCTCTATCTCGTTCATCCCTACACGTTTCAGCTTCCGGTTAAATTGCTGGGCAAGCACCTCTCCCTGGCCGTTGTGACGGGAATTTTGGCGCTGGTCACGCTTTGCACGATCGGGATCTCGGTGGTGCTTCTTAAGTTCTTCGAGCGGCCGATGCAGGCTCTTCTGATGCGGCGGCCGAAACCCATCGAGCCGACTGTCGCTCCGGTGGGGTAAAACCCAGCGTCTCGCTGCGGGTCGGCGACCATCAAGCCGCGGCCGTTCGACGCTTCATTCGTTCGCTGATAATGATGATGAAGCCGGCGCTGAGGATTAGGATAGCGCCGATGAAGGTGTTGGCGCCGGGGATGTCGCCCCAGATGAGGTAGCCGAGCAGGAAGGCCCAGACGAGGGAGGTGTATTCGAACGGTGCCAGCACCGAGACGGGTGCCTGGCGCATGCCTTCGAAGAGGGCGAGCTGACCGGCGCCGGCGATGATGCCGGTCAAGGCGAGTAGGACGATCTGGAGCGGCGTCGGCGTGTGCCAGTGGATGATCGCCATGCCGGCGGTCAGGATGATGAACATGATGTTGGAGACGGCCATCTGGATATGGCTCTTCTCGTGCAGCGCCGTCTTGCGTAGGAGCACCATGCCGCATGCCCAGAGGACGGCGGCCTGCAGCGCCAGATAGACCGGCCAGGAAATCGACAGCCCCACGGGATTGGAGGCGATCACCACGCCGCAAAAGCCGACGCCGACCGCCATCCAGCGGGCGAAGGTGACCTTTTCGCGCAGCACGATGGTTGCCAGAATCGTGCCGACGATCGGAGCGGCGTAGTAGAGCGTCGTTACCTCGGCGAGCTGCAGATAGGACGCCGCCGAATAATAGGAAATCCAGGCGATCAGGATGATGATGCTGCGCACGATCATCGGCTTGATGATCGGCGAGCGCGCCACCTTATGGGCGAGCGAAGGCCCTTCGAAGACGAAGCAGCCGGCAAGAATGGTGCAGCTTCGGATGAACAGGACCTGCCAGACGGGAATGGAGGCGACGAGCAGCTTCACCGCCGAATCGTGGGCGGTGAACAGCATGTAGGCAAACACCGTAAGCAGGATGCCATAGCCGATGGAGTTTTTCACGGGGATGCACCAGAGGATGACCCGGCTTGGGCCGACCGAAGAATCTTTCAGGTCTCAACCGATAGGAGCCTACTTTTTCGGCGTCAATAGAACATTTTGCCGATGGCGTGCACATGTGAATGATTTATTCGGGTTGTGGTGTCTTTGCCTCCGCTTTAACAGACGGAGATGAAATGTGACCGCTTCGACTTTTTCGATCGTTGAGATTTTAATCGATTTAAATAGACTGCGGCGCAAATTTGGAGGAATTTTCATGGACAACGGGACGAGAATGGAGGGCTTGAAGGAGCGTAGGAGCCCGTTTTTCACCAAATCACGTGCTGCGGTGTCGCTGATGTTTCTCATGAACGGCTTCATGGTCGGATGCTGGGCACCGAAAATTCCCGAATTCGCCGAGCGGCTGCAACTGACGAAATTCGAGCTCGGCCTGATGATCCTCATCTTCGGCGTCGGCTCCCTCGTCATGATGCCGCTCGCCGGCGCGCAGATCGCCGTGCGCGGCTCGCGCGTCGTCGTGCAGGCCTTTGCTGTGCTGCTGCTGCCGATGATCCTGGCGCTGACGCTGGCGCCGAATGTCTGGACGGCGGCGATCGCGCTTTTTCTCTTCGGCGGTTTCATCGGCGCCATGGATGTGGCCATGAATGCCAATGCCGTCTCGGTCGAAAAATCCATGCGCCGGGCGATCATGTCCTCCTGCCATGCCTTCTGGAGCCTGGGCGGCCTTTTGGGCGCGGCGATCGGCGGGCTGCTGATTTCGCGCTGGGGCATTCTCGGCCATGCCGAAGCCTCGACTGCGATCGCCGTGCTTTTCCTCGCCATTGCCTGGCCTATGGTGCTTGGCGATCAACCGCATCATGATGAGGCCAAGCCGAAGGCAAAGCTGCCGATGATCCCGCTGCCCTGGCTGCTCGGCATCGTCGCGCTCTTCTGCATGGTACCGGAAGGCGCGGTTCTGGATTGGAGCGCGCTCTATCTCAGCCAGGAAAAGGGCGCCTCAGTGGCGCTCTCCGGCTTCGGCTACGCCGCTTTCTCCGCCACCATGGCGACCATGCGTTTTGCCGGCGATTTCGTCCGCGATTGGCTAGGGGCCGTCAGGACGCTGCGGGTCTGCACGGTCTTCGCCATCGTTGGCATGCTGGCGGCGGCGCTGGCGCCGAACGCGGAAATCGCCATTCTCGGCTTTGCGCTCTGCGGCATCGGCATTTCCAACATGGTGCCGATCGCCTTTTCGGCTGCCGGCAATATTCCGGGCCTGCAGCCGGGCATCGCCATTTCGGTCGTCACGACGCTCGGCTATTCCGGTATGCTGGTTGCGCCGTCGGCGATAGGCTTTGCCGCCGAGCATGTCGGCTTCTCGCCAGTCCTGATGGCGCTACCGGTGCTGCTGCTTGTGGTGCTGGCATTGTCATCGCTGGCGCGCTACGCCGACGGCATCGGGGACGCCAAGCACTAATTTCGTCGCTTTTGCCCGGTAACGGTTGAGGTCAGTCCGATCAAAAGAGATTGTCGTGGCGGTTGACAACGACCGCTCTGTGATCCACCTGAAAGACACCCATTTTCGAGGCCTGCGAGAGCTTTCCATGTCGTCCGCCACCGATTTCGATCCGAAACCGCGCCGTTCCTCCGTTGCCGTCGATGTCGGCGGCGTGATCGTTGGCGGCGGTGCCCCCGTCGTCGTGCAGTCCATGACCAATACCGACACGGCAGATATCGATTCGACCGTCGCCCAGGTCGCCGCCCTCTACAAAGCCGGCTCGGAACTCGTGCGCATCACCGTCGATCGCGATGAAAGCGCTGCCGCCGTGCCGAAGATCCGCGAGCGGCTGCTGCGCCTCGGCATGGACGTGCCGCTGATCGGCGATTTCCACTATATCGGCCACAAGCTGCTCGCCGATCATCCGGCTTGCGCCGAGGCGCTGGCGAAATATCGCATCAATCCCGGCAATGTCGGCTTCAAGGACAAGAAGGACAAGCAGTTCGCCGAAATCATCGAGATGGCGATCCGCTACGACAAGCCGGTGCGCATCGGCGTCAATTGGGGCTCGCTCGATCAGGATCTTCTGACCGCGCTGATGGACAAGAATGCGGCGGAAGGTTCGCCGCTCTCGGCCCGGCAAGTGACGCGCGAGACCATCGTACAGTCTGCGCTGATTTCGGCGAGTCTCGCGGAAGATATCGGCCTCCCGCGCAACCGCATCATCCTCTCGGCCAAGGTCAGTCAGGTACAGGATCTCATCGCCGTCTACTCCATGCTGTCGGAGCGTTCCGACCATGCGCTGCATCTCGGGCTCACCGAGGCCGGCATGGGCTCGAAGGGCATCGTCGCCTCGTCCGCCGCCATGGGCTATGTGCTGCAGCATGGCATCGGCGACACGATCCGCGTTTCGCTGACGCCGGAACCGAATGGCGACCGTACCCGTGAAGTGCAGGTGGCGCAGGAACTGCTGCAGGTCATGGGCTTCCGTCAGTTCATCCCCGTGGTTGCGGCATGTCCCGGCTGCGGCCGAACGACGTCGACGGTCTTCCAGGAACTGGCGCAGAACATCCAGAACGATATCCGCAAGAACATGCCGGTCTGGCGCGAGAAATATCCGGGCGTGGAAGCTCTGAACGTCGCTGTCATGGGCTGCATCGTCAACGGTCCGGGCGAAAGCAAGCATGCCGACATCGGCATTTCGCTGCCCGGAACCGGCGAGACGCCGGCCGCGCCGGTGTTCATCGATGGTCAAAAGGCCATGACCCTGCGCGGCCCGAACATCGCCTCGGACTTCGAGGCACTGGTGACCGACTATATCGAAAAGCGATTCGGTCGGAAGAACGTCGCGGCGGAGTGATCCGCCGCTTAAAGCCGAGGCTGATTAGATATTGCTCGTCAGCAGCTTGATGCCGGCAAAGCAATAGAAGCCGGCCATGGCGCCCTCGATCCAGCGGCGGGCATTGCGATATACTTTGAGCGCATGCGATGTCGAAAATAGGATCGCATAGCCCATAAACGCCAGAAAACCCGTCGTGCCGCAGACGACGATGATCAGCACCGCTACGGAAGCGGGCGCGCCCTGCGGCATGCCGAGCGCGATGATGGCGAGCCATGCGAAGATCGCCTTGGGATTGGTCACGTGGATGCCGTAGCCACGCAGGATCAGCGATTTGAAGCTAGGCGCCTTCTGTTCCATCTCGGCTGTTTGCAGCTCGCCATGGGCGCGTACGGCACGGAATGCCTTGTAAGCGAGATAGAGCAGATAGATGCCACCGAAGATCTTCAGAACTTCCAGCGCCATCGCATAGGTCTGCAGTAGCGTCGCAAGGCCTGCCGCTGCGGCAATCGCCCAGGTCATTGATCCCCCGAAAATCCCGAGCGAGATCGTCATGCCGGCTTTGCGGCCATGGGTCATCGAGGTGCCGATGATGGCCATGATGGCGGGGCCAGGGCTAACGACGGCAATGATGTAGGCGATATAGGCCGGCAGGATCTGCGGCAGATAGGCAAGGGTTTCGTGCATGGAAGATTTCCCGGGGATGTCGGCCGTCGCGGAGAATTCAGCGTCTAAAGGCCAATACGGAACGGGACTGTGTCATAGATTGCGGCCGAAATCACCCGGCGCAGTTATGGATTCTTGTGATGGTGACATTTCATGGCTGAATGAATGGCCATGGCTGAGCGTGGCCATGGGCCGGTAGCCGCTGCCGAGCGGCTGGCTCACCCTCATGCAACACAATTGACGGTATTTCGGAATCAGCTCTTTCGGTTCGCGATGAAGCGGGCGGTTTCCGTCAGGATGCCTGCCTTGTCGCCATAGCCAGACAGCAGGTCAGCCGCTTCCTTCACCAGCCTTGCGAGCGTCGTTTCGGCCCATTCCTGCCCGTGCAGAGCGACCAGCGTGCCCTTGCCACGGGCGGCATCCTTGCCGGTTGCCTTGCCCATGGTGGCGGCATCGGCGGTGAGGTCGAGGAGATCGTCTGCGAGCTGGAAGGCAAGGCCGATCTTTTCACCGAAGATCCGGAGGCGCTTGCGGTCTTCGGCCGAAGCACCAGCGATGATGGCGCCGGCCTCGCAGGCAAAGCGGATCAGCGCGCCCGTCTTCATCGCCTGCAGCGTGGTGATACCCTTTTCGTCGGGCGCTTCCTTCTCGGCCGCGAGATCAAGCGCCTGGCCGCCGGCCATGCCGCCGATGCCGGCTGCGCGCGACAGCGCCAGCACGAGCGCCATTTTCCGATCCGCCGGCAGCTCCGTCTCGGGGGCGGCGATGATGTCGAAAGCGTAGGTCAGCAGGCTGTCGCCGGCAAGAATCGCCGTGGCGTAATCGAAGGCGATATGCACCGTCGGCTGGCCACGACGCAGATCATCGTCGTCCATGGCGGGTAGATCGTCATGGACCAGCGAATAGCAGTGCACGCATTCGAGTGCGGCGCCGACCCTCAGTGCCGCCTCGGCATCGCCGCCGAGAAGGGTCGCCGATTCCATGACCAGGAAGGGACGCAGCCGCTTGCCGCCGTTCAGGACGCCGTGGCGCATCGCGCTCAGCAGCCTGTCGGGGCGGGTGATCTCGTCATGGAGGCTGGTGTCGGCCAGCAGCCGGGTCAGCAGTGCTTCGGTCCTACCGGCATTGACCTTGAGGCGTTGTTCGAATGAGGTATCGGTGCTGTCCATGGCCGCTGTTTGGCATGAGAGGCGGTTGCTGGCAACGAGAATTGTCAACAGCCAGGTGGGGAATTGCGTCGCACTCTGGTCATCGCTTTGCGTAGACGGTATGACGAATGCAGCATCAGAGCGTTTCCCGGATATATCAAGGCGTGCCGGGATGGAGCGATCGTGGACGTCAGGCATTTGGACATATCGACGGACAGTGAGGAGGAGGAAGCCGAGGTGCCGCGACGCTCCTCCCTGTTGGCACGCTTCAGGGACCGTCCGTTCTGGCAGCGCATCGTCCTCGTCCTGATCGGCTTTTTGCTGCTCCCCTATGTCTTCATCGTCTTCTACCTGCTGCCGTTCATCCATCCCGTCTCCACCCTGATGATAGGTGATGCCGTCGCCTTTCAGGGATATGACCGCCGCTGGGTCCCGCTGGAGAAAATCGCGCCGGTGCTGGTGAAATCCGTCATGGTCTCGGAGGACGGGCAGTTCTGTTTTCACGGCGGCGTCGATTGGGGGGAGATGCGGGTTCTCGTCGAGGAGACGCTGAGCGGCAAATCCACCCGCGGCGGCAGCACGATCCCGATGCAGACGGTGAAGAACCTGTTTTTATGGAACGGCCGCTCCTTCGTGCGCAAGACGCTGGAATTGCCTTTGGCGGTCTCCGCCTCGGCCGTGTGGTCGAAACGCCGGATGATGGAAATCTATCTGAATGTTGCCGAATGGGGACCGGGCATTTACGGCATCGAGGCGGCGGCACGCTATCATTTCAAGGTGCCGGCCTCCAAGCTTACGGCACGTCAGGCGGCGCTTCTTGCCGTCTCGCTCCCCAATCCGATCGATCGGGTGGCAAGCAAGCCGGGACGAGGCCTCAGCCAACTCGCCTCGCTCATCCAGCGCCGCGCACGAAATGCCGACGCATATATCAAATGCCTTTATGACTGATATCAGAACTTGTCGTTCGATCGGCTTGTCGTCATCTGGCATCCTTGGCCGTGACGTAAGGGCGGGTTTGAATCATTTCAAATAATTCTTTCCCTTCGGATTCCGGCGCTGAATAGGAAACAATGATCGTGGACAAGCTCACTCTCTATATCGGCAACAAGAACTATTCGTCCTGGTCGTTTCGACCGTGGCTTGCTCTTGAAGGATGCGGCATTCCTTTTGAAGAGGTGCTGATACCTTTCGATTTTCCAGGTGGAAATCCGCGCATTCGTGAGGTGTCGCCGACGGGCAAGGTGCCGATGCTGGTTCACGGTGGTTTCAAGGTATGGGAATCCTTCGCCATCATTGAATATGCGGCCGAGCTTTTCCCGGATGCCGGACTTCTGCCGAGGGATCGCCAGGCGCGTGCGTTGGCGCGATCCTATAGCATGGAGATGATTTCGGGCTTCAGTGCCCTGCGTAACAGTTGCCCGATGAACATGCGCCGTCCGATCGCGCGCCGCGAGCTGCCAGATGCGGTGACGACGGATGTGGAGCGCATCGAAACAATCTGGCGCGAGGCGAGAGCCGTTTCAGGTGGGCCTTTCCTGTTCGGGAGCTTTTCCGGCGCGGATGCCATGTTTGCCCCTGTTGTCAGCCGCTTAGAGCGGTACGACATTGCGGTTGCGGCGGATACGCGGGACTATATGGCTGTTATGAAGGCGCTGCCTGCCTGGCAAAAATGGGAGGAAGCGGCATTGCAGGAAACATGGACCGTGCCGGAGGATGAGGACTGATTCGGCGTCGAATATCCGCGAATCTGGCGCGGCCGGCAAAAAATGCTATTTGGGACTGGTCAAAGCCCGGCAAGCCATGTATAAGCCCGCCCAATTTCCGAAATTGATGCATGTCTGTTTCGGCCGCCTTGCTGGCCGTGGACATGTTTCGTCCGTACATGGAGTAACGAGAATGGCTGTACCGAAGAGAAAAACGAGCCCGTCCAAGCGCGGTATGCGCCGCTCTGCTGACGCCCTGAAGGCTCCGACCTACGTCGAAGACAAGAACTCCGGCGAACTGCGTCGTCCGCACCACATCGACCTGAAGACCGGCATGTATCGCGGCCGTCAGGTTCTGACGCCGAAGGAAAGCGCATAATCTAGCGCTGCCTTAATGGCATGGATGAAAAGGCTGGCGGTTCGCCGGCCTTTTTGGTTTTGATCGGGGGTGCTGAAGTGGATTATACGGGGGGAAAAACGCCGCCTCGCGGTATGGTGCGGCTCTGATATTCCCCTCTGTCCCTTTCGGGACATCTCCCCCAAAAGGGGGGAGATTATTGGGAGTATGCTGCCCGCTCTCACCAAACCGATAACTGCAGTTCCGCGGATTCGATATCCGCTTGAGGCGCGAGGATTCAGCAAGTTACCAATCTCCCCACTTGTGGGGGAGATGTCACGTCAGTGACGCAGGGGGTAAAACTCTCCAAGAATTCACGAGCGCGTTGGCATGCATCAAAGGCTATCTAGCTTGTTCTGCATGGCGCGGAGCTGTTCCTTCAATTCGTCGATGTCCTTGGCTTCGGCCTTGCGGCTTTCCTTGGCCGGCGGCTTCATGAAGGGTGAGAACATCTGCATGGCCTGCTGGAACATTTCGGTGTTGCGGCGGACCTGTTCCTCGACCATCTGCATGGGCAGTTGCAGGTTCTTGCCGAGCGGCGTTTCGCCGAATGCGCGATTGATCTGCTCGCGCATCTGCGTCTGCTGCTCGGTAAAGGCGCGCATCGAGTGCTCGAGGAAGCTCGGCACTACCATCTGCATCTGGTCGCCGTAATAGCCGATCAGCTGCCGGAGGAAGGAAATCGGCAGTAGCGTGTTGCCGGTCTTCGATTCCTGTTCAAAAATGATCTGTGTCAGGACCGAATGCGTAATATCTTCACCGCTCTTGGCGTCCTGGACGATGAATTCCTCGCCCTTCTTCACCATCTCCGCCAGGTCGTCCAGCGTCACATAGGTGCTGGTGCCGGTATTGTATAGGCGGCGATTGGCATATTTCTTGATTACGATCTGGCCCTCATTTTTTGCCATTATCAGTCTCCTGGCCCCGTCTGATTGTATGGAATATTCCTCCACTCCGGAGTGTAGACGCAAAAGAAGCTTGGTGACAATCGGTTTGTGCGATGCGGCAAGGCCTTTCCTTTGATTGGATTTTTTGAACGCGGTGACAGCTTCGTGAAATCTGCTCGATGAAAATTCTTGCTGTTTGACTCAGAAGCAAAGCTTTGACAGTTTCGCCTCATATACGTGTCCATTCTGTGAGGAGGCTTCCATGAGCAGTTCATCCATCGTCGTCGCCAGCGCTGCCCGCACCGCTGTCGGTTCGTTCAACGGTGCTTTCGCGACCGTTCCGGCGCATGAACTTGGCGCGGCCGCGATCAAGGGTGCGCTGGAGCGCGCCGGTGTCGATGCCAAGGAAGTCGACGAAGTGATCCTCGGCCAGGTACTTCAGGCTGGCGAAGGACAAAACCCTGCCCGCCAGGCCGCGATGAAAGCCGGCATTCCGCAGGAGGCGACCGCATGGGGCGTGAACCAGCTTTGCGGTTCCGGCCTGCGTGCCGTGGCGCTCGGCCTGCAGCAGATTGCAACGGGTGACGCGAAGATCATCGTCGCCGGCGGCCAGGAATCCATGTCGATGGCGCCGCATGCCGCGAACCTGCGCTCCGGCACCAAGATGGGCGACATGAAAATGATCGATACCATGATCAAGGATGGCCTGACGGACGCCTTCTACGGCTATCACATGGGCATTACGGCGGAAAATATCGCCCGCCAATGGCAGCTTTCCCGCGATGAGCAGGATCAGTTCGCCGTTGCCTCGCAGAACAAGGCCGAAGCTGCGCAGAAGGCCGGCCGCTTCAAGGACGAGATCGTCCCTTTCACGATCCAGACGCGCAAGGGCGACGTCACGGTCGATGCCGATGAGTATATCCGCCATGGCGCGACGATGGAGGCCATGGCGAAGCTGCGCCCGGCCTTCGACAAGGAGGGTTCCGTCACCGCTGGCAATGCTTCCGGTCTCAACGACGGCGCCGCAGCGGCCGTGCTGATGACCGAGGCGGAAGCCTCGCGCCGCGGTATCCAGCCGCTGGCCCGCATCGTCTCCTGGGCGACAGCCGGTGTCGACCCGCAGATTATGGGGACCGGGCCGATCCCGGCCTCCCGCAAGGCGTTGGAGAAGGCCGGTTGGTCGGTCAACGACCTTGATCTTGTCGAGGCCAACGAGGCGTTTGCCGCCCAGGCCTGCGCCGTCAACAAGGACCTCGGCTGGGATACGTCGATTGTCAACGTCAATGGCGGCGCGATCGCCATCGGCCACCCGATCGGCGCCTCGGGCGCACGCGTCCTCAATACGCTGCTGTTCGAAATGAAGCGCCGCGGCGCCCGCAAGGGGCTTGCCACGCTGTGCATCGGCGGCGGCATGGGCGTCGCCATGTGCTTCGAAGCGCTTTAAAATCAAAAAAGTAGAGCAAGATGTCGTCCGAAAACCGCGGGACATTTTCGGCATCACGCTCTGAGGCGTCTTGAAGGGTATTTCCAGAAGAAGTGGTGAAAGCGGAGCGGGCTACCCGAGCTTCGGGCGTCCCGCCTCCGCAACAAAAAGGGGAGTGGCACATGAGCAGAGTGGCATTGGTAACCGGCGGTACGCGCGGCATCGGAGCCGCCATTTCGATGGCGCTGCACAATGCGGGTTACAAGGTGGCGGCAACCTATGCCGGCAATGACGAGAAGGCCCGGGCTTTCCACGATGTGACGGGTATCTCGGTCCACAAATGGGATGTCACCGACTATGAGGCGTGCGGCAAGGGAATTGCCAAGGTCGAGCACGATCTCGGCCATGTCGACATCCTGGTCAACAATGCCGGCATCACCCGTGACGCCATGTTCCATAAGATGACGCCGCAGCAGTGGCATGAGGTCATCAACACCAATCTCACCGGCCTCTTCAACATGACGCATCAGGTCTGGCAGGGCATGCGCGACCGCAGCTTCGGCCGCGTCATCAATATCTCTTCGATCAACGGCCAGAAGGGGCAGATGGGCCAGGCGAACTATTCCGCCGCCAAGGCAGGGGATCTCGGCTTCACCAAGGCGCTTGCCCAAGAAGGGGCCGCCAAGAACATCACCGTGAACGCGATTTGCCCTGGCTATATCGGTACTGAGATGGTGCTGGCGGTGCCGGAGAAAGTGCTGAACGAGCGCATCATCCCGCAGATCCCCGTTGGGCGCCTCGGCGAGCCTGAGGAAATCGCCCGTATCGCGGTTTTCCTCGCCAGCGACGATGCCGGTTTCATCACGGGATCGACCATATCTGCCAATGGCGGCCAGCTCTTCGTATAAGCAATTCCAGAAGAAGCGCAGGGCAGCTTTTCTCATCCGAAGTTGCGTAAAGGTAATGAGATGGAGCGGTTCGGAACTCTTGCGAGAGGCTGAGCCGCTTCAGACCGTTATGGAGCGGGATGCCGAAAAGTGTCAGGGGATTACAGCGGATTCAGATTTAGGCCGACTCATCCGGCTCTAGGGGTGGACTAAGAGTTCCCATTCCCGGCGTGCAATCATCCCCGGTTTGAATTTGCTTGCTGTCGCTGCCGTGGCTTGAATTCCAGAACGACGGCTTCAAGTGCGCCCTGCTGCTTTTCCTTTCCGCGTGCTCTTGCCGCGCTGGCGAGGGCGTAGAAAGTCGTGCCGATGAGCACGAGTGCTGCAATGCTTGCGATGATTGCGGCCATGATGCCGTTCCTTTCTCAAAACACTGCCACCTTCCCCCGGGCGATGCCGCGGGAAGACGATTTTCCTGAGGGAACGGTTGTTCCGTGAGTTTGTTCCAGAACGCGTCCTGACCGGCCGTAAAGGACGATCGGTCAGGCGATGCTGGCTTTAGCGGCAGCGAGCTTCGTAACGGTGACCATACCGATCGCGGTAGATGCAATATCCGCGACGATCTTCCGAGCGTCCGATGAGGTTGCCGACCACACCGCCAGCGACTGCGCCGACAGCGGCGCCACCCCAGCTATGCGTGGCTACGCCGCCAATCAGCGCGCCGGTACCGGCTCCGATGGCCGTGCCTTTTTCCGTAGACGTGCACGATGCCAATGCGCCGAGGACGGCGATCGCGAGGATGATCTTCTTCATGGTGTAGCTCCCTGGTGTTGCGAGGTTTGAACAACAAACCGCGGATCAAATCCGTCCCATCAATAACAGAATAAGGACAATGACGAGAACAAGCCCGAGACCACCCGATGGGCCATACCCCCACGCCCGGCTGTAACCCCAGCTGGGTAGTGCGCCGATCAGCAGCAGAATCAGTATCACAAGCAATACCGTACCAAGCATGATGTGTCTCCTCCATGTCGATCGCTTGAATGTCCCGCCAATATCGCTTCCGATCCGACGTTATCCTTCCAGCGCTTCAGCTCAAATCCGTATCCAGGAACAGGCTGAGTTCCGCAATTCTGTGCAGATAAACTTGCGTGCTCGATAATTGTTCCGGCTAAGAAATAAAAATGCGAGTAGGCGGGAGCCTGGGCCTTAGGGAAACGTTAGTGCGGCAACGTCATATCGCCGTCGCCGGAGCGATGGGAGATCCGTTTGTATGGTTAAAATATGATTAAAATACAATGGCTTGTGGTGAACGAAACGGGAAAGGACCGATGTCTGTGATTCGTCGGCGATTCGTTCTCTATTTGGACTTGGGCTAACCGCGAGCCTCCTCCAGGTACGCCATCAAGGTGCCGGAAGGGCGAAGTGGAGCCCAGGTGAACCGCATAGATGGTGCTTTCGCCGGCCGATTGGTTAATTTGCTGCAGGTTTGTGGGAGGTTCGTCTATTCATGGCAGTGCTATTTCGCGATGCTGTTCCGACGAAATACAATATGTAGCCGTGAACGAATACGATACCTGCCTCTATCCGCGATTCGTCACCGATTCGTTCCGGCTTTGATCGATGTGTTAATGGCTGCAGCTATTGCGTGTATTTGCTGATTCGTTATAGCTGCGCTCGTTAAAAGGTTAATCACAATCGCAGATTCGGCCGGAATTCGGGTCTCAACCATTCAGAGTCCGGTATGTCCGCGGCCGGGAAACACTAAATATTGTGGAGAACAGAAACGGAACCGCCTGGAATCTGCGATTCGTCTCCGATTCGTTCCGGCTTTGGCCCGGATGTTAACGCGATCCTTTGATTCACGCGAAACTTCATTATTTACAGACCATTAACCATAATGCGATCGGAAATTTCGCTGGCTGGGCATTCTCCGCTTGACTCCTTTTGCGCTGGAAAAGTTGCGTAAACAAGATTCAGCATTTGGTGTGAATCTTTTCATTGAAATCCATATGTAGTCGTGAACAAATAAGGAACGCAGTGGAGTCAGCGATTCGTCTCCGATTCGTTCTCAAGCTGTTCCGGAATCGCCGGGACTCGCATGGGATGCAGCCGAAATGTAGCTTATGGTTGAGGCGATCAAATATGAAATCGGTTGTTGTCGTATCTGTTTTTTCATTCGGGTCTTGCCTTTGTCACATATGGTCGTCATCTGTTCGTTTCCTCCAGGAGGAACATGCTGATCGGAAGACGGTAGTTTCTCGCCCATGCACGGACCTATGACTCAGACTTCGCAGCCCATGATCCTGAGCGGACGCGGCGTAACCGCGGTGCTCGGACCAACCAATACCGGCAAAACCCATTATGCTATCGAGCGCATGGTGGCACACGGCAGCGGCGTGATCGGCCTGCCGCTGCGGCTGCTTGCCCGCGAGGTCTATACGCGCGTCGTCGAAAAGGTCGGGGCACACAATGTCGCGCTCGTGACCGGCGAGGAAAAAATATCGCCACCCAATGCGCGCTATTCGGTCTGCACCGTCGAGGCCATGCCGCGCGAGACGCGCGCTTCCTTCGTCGCCATTGACGAGGTGCAGCTTGCCGGTGACCTAGAGCGCGGGCATATCTTCACCGACCGTATCCTGCATCTGCGCGGCCGCGATGAAACCCTGCTGCTTGGTGCCGGCACCATGCGGCCGATTCTCGAACAGCTTCTGCCAGGAATTACGGTTCTCGAACGGCCCAGGCTGTCGCATCTCTTCTACGCCGGGCAGAAGAAGATCACGCGCCTGCCGCAGCGCACGGCGATCGTCGCCTTTTCCGCCGACGAGGTCTATGCGATCGCCGAGCTTATCCGCCGCCAGCGCGGTGGCGCGGCCGTCGTTCTCGGGGCGCTCAGTCCACGTACCCGCAATGCGCAGGTGGCCCTCTATCAGGAAGGTGATGTCGAATATCTGGTTGCGACAGATGCGATCGGCATGGGGCTCAACCTCGATGTCGATCATGTCGCCTTCGCCCAGGACCGCAAGTTCGACGGCTATCAGTTCCGCAACCTCAATCCGGCCGAGCTTGGCCAGATCGCAGGTCGTGCCGGCCGTCACCTTAAGGATGGCACTTTCGGGGTGACGGGGCAGGTGGACCCGTTCGATGACGAGCTGGTGCGCCGGATCGAGGGACACGAATTCGATATGGTCAAGGTGCTGCAATGGCGCAGCAAGGATCTGGATTTCGCTTCGATCGCGGCGTTGCGTGCAAGTTTGGAAGACGCGCCTCGCGTGCAGGGCTTGACGCGGGCGCTGCCTGCGGTAGACCAGCAGGCGTTGGAATATCTGTCACGCGATCTGGAGATAGTCGATCTTGCCAGCAACCCGGCTCGGGTTGAGAAATTGTGGGAGGCCTGTGCGCTTCCCGACTATCGGCGCATCACGCCTGCCCAGCACGCCGATCTCATTGCCGCCCTCTTTTCCGATCTCGTGCGCTATGGCACGGTGAAAGAGGATTTTCTGGCCGAACAGGTGCATCGCGCCGATCGGACGGACGGCGAGATCGACACGCTTTCGGCGCGAATCGCGCAGATAAGGACTTGGACCTATGTGTCGAACCGGCCTGGCTGGCTTGCCGATCCGACACACTGGCAAGAAAAGACGCGGGAAATCGAAGATCGATTGTCCGACGCGTTACATGAGAGGTTGACGAAACGCTTTGTTGATCGCAGGACATCTGTGCTCATGAAGCGCCTGAGAGAGAATGCGATGCTGGAAGCTGAAATCAGTGTGAATGGAGATGTCTTCGTTGAGGGACATCATGTGGGACAGTTGACCGGATTCCGGTTCACGCCTATCGCAGGGACCGAAGGGCCTGATGCCAAGGCTGTCCAGACGGCCTCGCAAAAGGCGCTGGCGCTGGAATTCGAGGCACGTGCCGCACGTCTGCATGCGGCCGGTAACGGCGATCTCGCGATCAGTGCCGATGGCCTCGTGCGCTGGCTCGGCGATCCCGTCGCGCGCCTGTCAGGCAGCGATCATGTCATGCGTCCGCGCGTCATCCTGCTCGCCGACGAGCAGCTGACCGGCAATGCGCGCGATCATGTCGCCGCTCGTATTGAACGCTTCGTGAATCACCACATCAGCACCGTCCTGAAGCCGCTGGACGATCTCCAGCGCGCCGAAGATCTGCAGGGCCTTGCCAAGGGACTGGCCTTCCAGCTGGTGGAGAATCTCGGCGTTCTGTTCCGCCGGGATGTCACTGAGGAAGTGAAGTCGCTGGATCAGGACGGGCGTGCCTCGATGCGCCGCTACGGCGTTCGCTTCGGCGCCTACCATATTTTCGTGCCCGCCCTTCTGAAACCCGCTCCGGCCGAGCTCATTACGCTGCTCTGGGCACTGAAGAATGACGGCCTGGACAAGCCCGGCTATGGCGATCTGATTCCGGTTCTAGCTGCCGGCCGTACCTCGGTCGTTACCGATCCTGGATATGAGCGCACATTCTACAAGCTTGCAGGCTTCCGGTTCCTCGGCAAGCGCGCGGTGCGTATCGACATTCTGGAGCGCTTGGCGGACCTCATTCGTCCGCTGCTGCAGTGGAAGCCTGGCCAGGCTTCGCGCCCCGACGGCGCCTATGACGGCCGTCGCTTCACGACGACGACCGCGATGCTCTCCATTCTCGGCGCGACGCTTGAGGACATGGAGGAAATTCTCAAGGGTCTCGGTTATCGCGCCGATGCGGTCAGGGCGGAGGAGGCCGCGGCCTTCCTCGCCCAGCAGGATGCGGCTGCGGCACCAGCGGCGCCGGCCGCAGATGCCGTTACTGAAAAAGCCGACCATGACGATGCCGATGCTTCGAGCGACGAGCCGGCTAAGGAAACGGAAGCTGTCACCCAGGAAGCAGCTCCGGCTGCGGATGTCTCGGCTGAACCGGTTGCCGTAGCGACTGAGTCTACCGAGGTTACCGAAGCTGGTGCAGTTGCCGCGGAAGCAGCCGAGCCCAAGCCGGTTCTGCTTTGGCGTCTGGGTGGTCGCAATGACCATCAGCAGCGCCAGGGTGGTCGCGGCCATGGCGATCGCCGCGGCCCGCAGGGCGAGGGGCGTGGTCACCAGGGCAATCGCCGTGGCGGCGAGCAAGCCGCCGGTGAAGGAAGTCGCGAAGGCGGTCGTGATCGTCGCGACGGACGCGACAATCGTGAAGCTCGTGGCGGCGATAAGGGTCCGCGCGGCAATCGCGAAGGTGGCCGTCCGCAGCATCAGGGCAACCGTGGCGAACGGGGCGATCGTCAGGAGCGCGGCGACCGGAATGATCGCAACAATCGCGGCGCGTCGCAGCCGCTGCGCTTCGAGGCCAAGCCGCCGCGCAAGGAAAAGCCGATCGATCCGGATTCTCCTTTCGCCAAGCTCGCTGCCCTCAAGGAGCAGATGAAGAAATAGGCCATGACGGACGAGAAACAGCCATTTTCCGGTTCGCGCCAGCGCATCGACAAATGGCTGTTCTTTGCCCGCATGGTGAAATCCCGTTCGCTGGCCCAGCTCTATGTGCAAAACGGCAGTGTCAGGGTGAATGGCGAGCGGATCGCCCAATCGAGCTTCGGCGTCAAGGCAGGCGATCGGATCGAGCTCTCGCTGGAGCGTCGCGATATTGTGTTGATCGTGCGGGCGTCCGGCGAACGCAGGGGGCCATTCGAGGAAGCCAGGCTGCTTTACGAAGATCTGACGCCGCCGCCGGATGAGACAAAACGTCTCACCCCGTTCGAGCAGGCGTTGCGCGCACCGGGCAGCGGCAGACCCACGAAACGAGATCGGCGCGCAATCGACCGCCTCACCGCCGACGACGATTAGAAAACTCTGCCTGTCGCAGGCGGTTTTCAAGATTGTTTGTCCTTGAAATTGGCTGGCAAAGTGGATACCTCACGATCAACCTGCCGGTAACCCGCCGGACGGCGCGTTTGTGCGTGACGCATTCGTGTGCCCGTTCGGCTCCGCGGAGAGGTGCGACGTTCCAGGTTGCGCATCCGCGGGAACTAGAGACATTCCTGGAGTGCTTCATGACATATGTCGTGACCGACAATTGCATCCGCTGCAAATATACCGACTGCGTGGAAGTCTGCCCCGTCGACTGCTTCTACGAAGGCGAGAACTTTCTCGTCATCCATCCCGACGAATGCATCGATTGCGGTGTCTGCGAGCCGGAATGTCCTGCCGAGGCGATCAAGCCCGATACGGAGCCGGGTCTCGACAAGTGGCTGAAGGTCAATGCGGAATACGCCGCCATCTGGCCGAACATCACCGTCAAGCGCGACCCGATGCCGGAAGCCAAGGAAATGGACGGCGAGCAGGGTAAATTCGAGAAATATTTCTCGGCCAACCCCGGCGCGGGCGACTGATCGAAGGTCGTGACAGGCCAGCGATAAAGGTGTAGTCGATATCGCAGAAAGCGAATCATTGCCGTTGGGCCGCTGGTCGGTCAACGTGGCCATTTTGGCGCGCGTGCAGCAAATTATTGATTTCCTCAGATTTTTGTGATAGGTTCCTCATACTGATCCACTGCGGCATTTCGCATGCCCAAAACCATCACGAAAGCAAATCACCAATCCGTACGCGGTTTCCTTGACATATCAACGTATTGTGTTGTCGGGTCCCGGATCGCGATGGATGGGTTTCTGTTTGCATAAGTCTGGCTGGACCAGGATGAAGTGACCCGACGGTACGTCCGTCTCATCCGGGCCTGACTGACCCGGCACCCCGGCCCTAACGGGGCGCGTAACAGGGAGTTTTTGAAAAGAATGACGACCCAGCAGAAAAAACCTTCAGCAGCACGCCACGGCTTCAAGACTGGTGAAGCGATCGTTTATCCGGCCCATGGCGTCGGTACGATCACTGCGATCGAAGAACAAGAAGTCGCAGGCATGAAGCTCGAGCTGTTCGTAATCGACTTCGAGAAAGACAAGATGCGCCTGAAGGTGCCGGTGGCCAAGGCCATGAGCATCGGCATGCGCAAGCTTTCCGAGACGGATTTCGTCGAGCGTGCATTGAAGGTCGTGCAGGGCAAGGCCCGCGTAAAGCGCACCATGTGGTCGCGCCGCGCGCAGGAATACGATGCCAAGATCAATTCCGGCGATCTGATCTCGATTGCGGAGGTTGTTCGCGATCTCTATCGTGCCGAGAACCAGCCGGAGCAATCTTATTCGGAGCGCCAGCTTTACGAAGCTGCTCTTGATCGCATGGCGCGCGAAATCGCGGCCGTCAACAAGATGTCGGAAACCGAAGCCGTTCGCCTTGTCGAGACCAATCTGAACAAGGGCCCGAAGCGCGGCAAGGTCGTCGACGACGACGACTCGCAGGACGAAGCCGCATAAGGCCAAGACGCCACCATTGCTTCAAAAACCCGGCCTTCGTGCCGGGTTTTTTTCTTTGGAACCTTTTCCGTTCTGCCGCGTTTAAGCCTCGTGTTGGCGGTCGGTGTGGGTACTCTCCTGTGGAGAGGGGGTTCCATACAGGCCGTATTGTAGACATTCACGAGGACCGGCCTATGCGTTTTCACTCGAAGCTCCCCGGCGATCTGAAGATGCTTCAATCGTCAGACCCGTTCGATGAGATCGAACTAGACTAGTCATCGATAATCCGGCCAGCCGGATATCGGTTTCCAATTCGCAATTTCATTCATTGATTTCCATCCGAACAGCGATGTTCGGAAGCGATGCTTGCTGCCCTTTTCGTCGACCGCGGCATAGAGACGATTTGAGGCCGAACCTAGGAGATGCATATGACGAATATGTCTGCAGATCGGCGCATGATCAAAGTTGCGATGGCTGCTCCCTATCTCGATCGCGACGAAGAACACGATCTCGCTATTCGCTGGAAGGATCACGAGGATCGTGGTGCCCGCAATCAGATCGCAACCGCTCATATGCGCCTCGTCATTTCCATGGCGGGGAAATTTCGTAATTTCGGATTGCCGATGAGCGATCTAGTGCAGGAGGGCTATGTCGGCTTGCTGGAAGCGGCAGCCCGCTTCGAACCGGAACGGGAGGTTCGGTTCTCTACCTATGCAAGCTGGTGGATCCGCGCTTCGATCCAGGACTATATCCTGCGCAATTGGTCGATCGTACGCGGCGGCACGAGTTCCGCCCAGAAGGCACTGTTCTTCAATCTGCGCCGTTTGCGCGCCAAGCTTGCCCGCAGCAATTCCAGCGTCACCGTCCAGTCCATCCACGAGGAAATCGCCGTCACGCTTGGCGTCAGCCTCGCCGACGTGCAGACGATGGATGCGCGCCTTTCCAGTAGCGACACCTCGCTGCAGGCGCCTTCGATTGCCGGCGATTCCGAAAGCGCCGAACGCATTGATTTTCTCATCAGCGACGAACCGCTTCCCGACGAGCAGGTCTCCGACATGATCGATGGCGAACGCCGTCGCATCTGGCTGGCATCGGCTCTGAAGCATCTCAACGAGCGCGAGATGAAGATCATCCGGGCGCGTCGTCTTGTCGAAGATGGCGCAACGCTGGAAGAACTCGGGGCCGATCTCGGTATTTCCAAGGAGCGCGTGCGGCAGATCGAAAGCCGCGCCCTGGACAAGCTCCGCAATGCGCTTGTCGATGCGGACCCGCGCATGGCAAGCTACGCCTGAGGCAGATCTTCTCCCGGCTGGGAGCGATCTATTCCGAGATAATTTTGACCCTATCGCCCGGCGCAATCGTCGCCCCGGTTGGTAGGGCATTGATCAGTTTGAACAGGTCGAGCTTGCGATCGGTGCCCATCATGCGGGCAGCGAGCGTGGTGATGGTGTCGCCAGGCTTGACGGTGACGACACGCACGCGCAGCGGCTTCAGCGAGGCCGCCTCCTCCGGCGTCATATGCCGGAAGCTCGCGCGCAGGACATTTGCGGTCTGATCGAGCTGGGCGATATTTCCTTTCGGCACTGCCGTCAGGAAACGGAAGATTTGCGTGCGATCGCGGATCACCGTGACATCGAAATCCCAGCGATCGGCGGAGGCGCGCGCTGTCGCGGCCGGCATGCCATTAACGGTGATCGACTGAATCGAATTGGGATCGAGGCCCGTGACCCAGCCGCTGGAAATATAGTTCGTCAGATTCTGGTTTTGGGTATCGGCAACGCCATCGAAACGGATGGCGATATCGCCCGGGCCAGTCGCCATGACGGCTTCAACCTTGTTGTCGATGCGGAAGTCGGGCGGCACGTCGAAGCGGATGCCGAGGCCGCCATGCAGGAAGGTCTGGCCGCGCACATAGCCTTCCTCGGGGCTGTCGCCATAGAGCAGCCCATCGATGCCGTTCAGGTAATAATCGCGGCCGATGTCGCCGACCTTGCCTTCCTCGCCGAATTCGCGGGCATGCGCCTTGGCAAGATCGATCCGCTGCGGCGTGCTCGGGTGGCTCGAAAGGAAGTCCAGGCTCTGGTCGACGTCGGAATTGGCCGACATGAAGCGGCTGTAGTCTTCCATCGCGTTCAGGAAGCGAGCGGCGGCATAAGGATCATAGCCGGCTTGGCCGAGCGTGCGGATGCCGATCTCGTCGGCCTGCAGCTCCTGCTGGCGCGAGAAGGCGGCAAGGCGCAGCTTGCCGCGGGCAAGCGCCTGCTTGCCGGCCAGATCGCTCGACAGGACTTCCGAAACGACGCGGCTAGCGATGACTTCGGCCTCCTCGCGCTTCTGCCTTTCGATGCCGTGGTTGGCGGTGACGTGCGCCATTTCATGCGCCAGCACGGCAGCAACTTCTGAAGCGTCGTTGGCGAGCGCCAACAGGCCGCGCGTGACATAGAGATAGCCGCCCGGCAGCGCGAAGGCGTTGATCGAGGGAGAATTGAGAATGGTGATGCGGTAGGACTGCTGCGGATTTTCCGACACGCTGGTCAAGGCGCCGGCGATGCGGGCGACGAGCCGCTCGGTCTTGGCGTCCTTATATTCGCCGCCATAGCTTGCGAGGATCCGCGGATGCTCGCGAGCGCCCATCTGCGCGCGCGGGTCGTTCTTCTGGACTTCGGAGACGATCTGCGGATTGGCGGAGGGAGAAACGCTCGGCTGGTAGGATTGATCCAGCACCGTCTGGCAGCCGTTCAACATCGCCGCGGCCGTAAGGACGGGGACAAAGCGGCGCAAACGGGCTGCGACGGTCGCATCGATCCTTCGTTGTGCTCGCTTGCTCTGCTTCAGGACCTGCATCCTACTCATTTCGCTGTCATGCCGGTTCGGCGCCAAATCCGGTTGATCCTTACCGGGCCGATCATCGTCGTGCGCCGACAAAGGTTACTTCCGCCCCCATCGATCCGCATTTACCCGGACGGTCTCCACCCCTTGCTGTAGCCGATTTTGGCACCGGTTGCATAGCGAGACTCCGTTTAAATGTGGCGGCGTTGTATTTTAGCAAGCATTCCCCAGGACTTTCAGCCGCTTGCCGCGACGAAATTAAGGCAAAACCGGCGGCAAGATGCTGCGACGCAATCAATGTTGCAGAAATGTGGTCAGTGCCGGAATGCCGTCCGTCTTCAGGAAGGTCCCGATGGGAGCGGCGAGCTTGATGGCGCCGCCATCGATGAAGACGGCGTGGTCGGCAAGGCGCCGCACTTCGGCCGGATCATGCGAGACGATCAGCACCGTATTGCCGGTTTCGCGATGCAGGGTTTTCAGGAGTTCGACCATGCCGGAGCGCAGGCCGGGATCGAGGGCGGCGAAGGGTTCGTCGAGCAAAAGGATCGGCTTGTCGCGCACGAGCGCCCGCGCGAAGGCGGCGCGCTGGCGTTCGCCGCCGGAGAGTGTCCCCGGCTTGCGCGTCTCGAAGCCGGGCAAGCCGACGCGCGCCAGGGCTTGCGAAACCCTTTGCCGGTCCTGCGCCGAGAGCCTCAGCGATGGGCTGATGCCGAGACCGATATTGGTGAAGAGGTCGAGATGAGCAAAGAGGTTGTTGTCCTGGAAGACGAGCGACACGGGCCGTTCAGCGGGATGCAGGCCGGTTACGTCCTGTCCGGCAAGCAGAACGCGGCCTCGATCCGGCGGTTCGAAGCCGGCTAGCAAATTGAGGAAGGTCGATTTTCCTGATCCCGACGGGCCGGCGACGGCGATGATCTTGCCCTGTGGCAAATCACAGTCGAAGCGGAAATCATGGGTGCCGAGGCGCAGCTCGACACCGGCCATGGCAATGCCCTGTTCCTTCATGTCGCGGCCGTCAGCCATGTCGTCTGCTTTCGTCATCGCGTGCACCCTGGCCGGCCGTGCCGGCAATGGTCAGGAGAAGACATACCAGGCCAAGGATCAAGGCATATCCATCGGCATCATTGGTGCGGTAGCTGCCGAGCTTGCTATAGACCAGCCAGGGCAAGGTCATCAGGCTGTCCGAGCCGAAGAGGGCAACCGCGCCAAGATCGCCCAGCGACAGCGCCATGGCGAAGGAAAGTGCCGTGAAGAGCGGCTTGCGCAGGCCGGGCCAATCGATGAGGCGAAGGCGGGAAATGCCGTGAAGGCCGAGGCTTGCCGCCAGACGTTCGGTGCGACGGACATGGACCGCATAGGCTGGCTCGATGACACGGATGACGAAGGGCAGCGCCATCAGCGCGTTGATGACGACGATCAGAATGGCCGCAAAGCGGCTCGGGTCGCCCAAGGGCCGGAGTGCCAGAAACCAGCCGGTCGCCAGCACGATGGGTGGGACCAGCAGGATGAGGGAAGAGCTTCCGCTCAGCACGATTGCCAGGCCGCGGAGGCCGAAGGTCTTGCGGCGATCCGCCGATATCACCGTTCGGGCTCGGATGATCCCAAAGGATGTCAGGACGGCCAGGAGCCCGGCGACGAGCGCAATCGCCAGGCTGGTGGCAGCCGCCTGCAGAAAGATCGGCTGGCCGGCGAGCCTGAAGAGGTTCGCCTCAACGCCGGTAACGACGACCGAGGCGAGCGGCAGGCCGAGAAAGAGCGTGGCCGCCGACAACAGAGCGGCATCGATCCATCGACGGGCAGGCGCCTGCCCATCGATGCGCCGCAGGGCGCGGCCGCTGGTGAGGCCATGATCGTCAGGGGCACGAAACAATGACATGGCGCCGAGGATGACGAGAGTGACGACGATTTGCAGAAGCGACAGCATGACGGCGCGGCCGGGATCGAAATCGAAGCGCAGCGCCTGATAGATCGCCACTTCCAGCGTTGTCGCAGCCGGACCGCCGCCGAGGATCAGGACCAGTGTGAAGCTAGTGGCGCAGAGCATGAAGATCAGGCCAGCGATGCCGGGAATGAGGCCACGCAGGACGGGCCATTCGATGAATCGGAAGACCGAGGCGGGCCGCATGCCGAGTCCGCCGGCCACAAGCCAATATTCCGCGGGAACACGTTCCAGCCCGGCAAGCATCAGCCTGCTGGCGAGCGGCATGTTGAAGAAGACATGCGCAAGTAGGATGCCGGCAAGACCGTAGATGCTGATAGGATGCGACAGGCCGAGAGTTGCGAGGGCCTGATTGAGCAGACCTTGCCGGCCCCATATGCCGAGCAGGCCGAGCGCGCCGATCAGTACGGGCAGGCCCATCGGCACGGCCATCAGCCGGATGAGCCAAAGGCGGCCGGGAAAGCGCGGCTGGCGCGCCAATGCGCGCGCGACCGGAATAGCGAGTACAACGGAAAGCAGCGTCGAGAGCACCGCCTGCAGCAGCGTGAAGCGCAGGACGCGCAGCAAGTAGGGATCTGCCAGCGGATTGGTGCCGCCGGAGTCGATGCCGGCGGCGAGCAGAACGAGCACGGCGATCCCGACGAAGAGCACGATGCCGGCGAGGCTGACTGCCCCGCCGGAAATGGCGCGTCTTCGCTCTGGTGCCGTGAGTATCGTCAAGGCATCAGTTGCCGCTGGTGGCGGCCAGCCATTCGTCGATCCAGGCCTTGCGGTTCTTGTCGACATCGGCGGGGCTCATCAGGAAGGTCTTCGAGGGCACCACGAGCTTGTTGAAGGCGTCCGGCAGCGGCTCCGAAGTGGCTGAAACCGGCATCATCCAATTGCTTGTCGGGATGATGTCCTGGAAGCCCGTGGAGATCATGAATTTGAGGAAGTCGCGCGCAAGCTCCTTGTTCGGCGAGGACTTGATGAGGCCGGCGACCTCGATCTGGATGTAATGCCCTTCCGAGAAGTCGGCTGCCTGATAGCGGTCGGTCTTGTCCTCTATCATATGATAGGCAGGCGACGTCGTATAGGAGAGCACCATCGGCGCTTCGCCCTTTGTGAAGAGGTCATAGGCTTCCGACCAGCCGGGGGTGACAGTCAGGATGCGGCCCTTGAGCTTTGTCCAGGCATCGGCGGCCTTGTCGCCGTAGATCGACTTGACCCAGAGCAGCAGACCGAGACCCGGCGTCGAGGTGCGCGGGTCCTCGATGACGATCTTCTGATTGGGATCGCCTTCGACGAGATCCTTCATGCTCTTGGGGGGATTCTTGACCGTCTGGCTGTCATAGATCACGGCGAAATGGCCGTAGTCGTAGGGCACGAAAACATCGTCCTTGAAACCGCCGGGAATCTTGAGGGCCGAGGTGTCGACGCCGCTGGCATCGAAGAGGCCGGTATCCTTCGCTTCATCGATGAGATTGGTATCGAGGCCGAGAACGACATCGGCCTTGGTGCCCGTCCCTTCCAGCTTCAGGCGGGAGAGAAGCGCCACGCCATCGGTGACGGCGACATAATTGACCGTGCAGCCGCAGGTCTTCTCGAAAGCGGCCTTGACCTTGGCGCCCGGCCCCCAGTCGGCGGTGAAGCTTTCATAGGTGTAGATGGTCAGCGTCTTGTCGGCTGCTTCGGCCGTCTGGGCAGCAAAAAACGACGTTCCGGCGGCAAAGGCCAGGCCTGCGAAGAATGACAATAGCGAACGGTGTTGCATGACAGCGCCTCCTTTTTGGTTTCGTCTTGAAGGGGAAAAGGGCGCTATGATTTCGTCACGCGTCTAATCCCTCCGCCGGTGTTAGCCGGATCAGGTTCCGCGGGTTGGCCGGTGAAAGCCTCTCAGCCGAAATGTCCGAAGGACATAAGGCACCCCGTTAGAGCGTCGGCAGATTTAGCCTTGTGACGAAGGGATGACAAGGGAAATGATGCCCTTGCCGATTGCAGCATGGAGGATTTACTCGGCAGCCTCCGCGACCGCCGGGCTTTCGAATTTCTTCGTCGCCCCCGGAAGCTGCACGTTCTTCAGCATCAGCGCGGTCAAAAGGCCGAGAAGGCAGATGCCGGCGGCGGTCACGAACAGCGGGCTGAAGGCGCTCGCATAGGCATTGGCGACCGCCTCGCGGGTTGCTTCCGGCAAAGCCGCCATCATCTTCGGCGTCAGCTGCTCGATATCGGATACGCCTGATATGGAGATACCAACATTGCCGAGTTTGGCGGCGATGATGGCGCCGTAGATGGAGATGGCGATGGAGGCGCCGCCCATGCGCGAGAGCGTGACGGCACCCGTTGCCGCGCCGACGTCACGGGAAGCCGCTGCATTCTGCACGCCGATGACGGGCACCTGCTGCGCAAGGCCGATGCCGATGCCGTGCAGCAGCATCAGGCCGCCGATGATGACGATGGGCGTACCGGCAGGCAGGAAGGCAAGTGAGCCGAACGCGATGGCGCTGCAGGCAGCACTCGCGACGGCGAAGGGCTTGTAGCGCCCTCTCGCGGCAATTAGCCGGCCGGCCGATAGTGAGCCGCAGACGATGCCGCCGGTCAGGAGAATGAACAGCAGCCCGGCCATCGATGGCGAAAGGCCCGTCGTCGTCTGCAGGAAGAGCGCAAAATAGTTGACCATGCCGATGGCCACGGCGCCGCTTGTGATCGAAATGATCAGCAGAAGGCCGAATGTCGGGTTACGGAACAACGTCATCGGCACGATGGGCTCCGGTGCGCGACGCTCGATGAAGACCCAGGCGATAGCGCAGATCACGCCGAAGGCGATGATACCGAGGCACTGCGGCGACAGCAGAGATCCGAAGAGTTCGCTGCCGTCGGCGGCAAGCACGATGCTCGTCGTCGTCAGCGCAAGAACGATTGCGCCGGCATAGTCGATCTTCGGGCGTCGGGCCGGTTTGCGATAGGGAAGCATGGTAGCAAGGCCGGCCAGCACGATAAAGCCGATCGGGACGTTGACGAGGAAGATCGAACGCCAGCCGAAGAGATCGCTCATCGTGCCGCCGAGAACCGGGCCGATGGCGCCGGAAGCCATGAGCACCAGGCTCGAGTAACTCTGGTAGCGAGCGCGTTCCCGCGGCTCGAAAAGATCGGCGTTGACAGCGAAGATCGAGACCATGATGCCGCCGCCGCCGAAGCCTTGAAGGACGCGGGCGGCGATCAGCGTATCCATCGAGACGGCCAGGCCGCAGACGGCGGAGCCGATCGTGAAGATCGCGATCGCCGTCATCATCACATATTTGCGGCCGAAGAGATCGCCGAGCTTGCCGTAGACGGGCATGACGGCGGAGAGCGAAAGAAGATAGGCTGATCCGATCCAGCCGAAGCGCTCCAGATGCCCGAATTCGCCGACGATCGTCGGCAGTGCCGTCGAGACGATCTGGTTATCCAGAGTTGCCATGAACATGGCGGTCATCAGAAACAGGAAAAGAATAAGCCGCCGCTTATGATCCGCCACGAGCGGCGTGAAGCTTGTCTGCATGTCCATGGGGCAGGAAATCCGAACTTGGCCGAAACGTTGCGCGGTCGATCGAATGCGCGGGACGCCCGGTTTTCACAGTTGAGATATATGTGCCATTAGCATATAAATGTCAACAACAGGTGAATGCTGTTTGCATGTTTTATTTCTTTACCGCCTCTGATATGGTGGAAAGATGACATCTGCGACGAATACACGTGAAATTGAAGCCCAGGCTCTGACCGACGACGAGAATCTCCTGCGTATCGGCCATGCGATGACGCGCATGCGCCTACTGACAGGTCGCCGCATGATCGGCAGGCTTGCCATTCAGAGCGTCGCGCCGGGACTCGAGCTGTCTCATCTTGACGTGCTCGATGTTGTGCGGCGGGCGGAAGAGACGGGCGAAGTCACCGTCGGCACGATTGCCGAGATGCTGCGGATCGATCCGTCGCGGGCGAGCCGCATCGTTGCCGACATGGTGACGCGCGGCGTGTTGCGACGCAAGGCGTCGCAGGCGGATGCGCGGCGCATCGTGGTGGTGTTGACCGCGCTCGGGCAGCGATTGCTGTCGGAGATCCAGGCGCAGAAATATTCCGTCATCGGCAGCATCTTCGCCGATTGGACGCCGGAGGAAATCGAGAATTTCTCGCTGCTGTTCGACCGCTACGTCAGCGGCTACGAGCGGGTTTTCCAGGCGCGCATCAAGGAAACGGACGACTGAGCGGTTGTCGCGGTTGTTCTTGAGCATGGCGCTCTTCCCTAGGGATACGACTTTGCGCTATGGGCTTGCCTCATGAGCCAGTCCACCACCTTCACCATCCTGCTTGGCGGCGAGCTTCGCCTGACGGAGCGATTGCGCGATGCGGTTTCCGGCAGCCGTTTCATCGCGGCCGATGGCGGCATGCGCCATGCGCTCGCGCTCGGGGCGGAGCCGGAGCTGTGGGTCGGCGATTTCGATTCCACGCCTGCCGATCTGCAGGGGGCCTTTCCGAATGTTCCAAGGCAACCCTATCCGGCGGCGAAGGCAGCGACTGATGGCGAGATCGCCGTTTCGGAAGCGATCGATCGCGGTGCCACGAGGCTGATCCTTGCCGGTGCCATGGGCGGCGAGCGGTCGGATCACGCGATCCAGCACCTGCTTTACGGCGTGCATCTGGCCGAAAAGGGCTTCGATATCTTCCTGACCTCCGGTGACGAGGAGGCGGTGCCGCTTCCGCCGGGTGAACTCACGCTGGCGCTGCCGGCTGGCTCGCTGTTTTCGGTCCTCGGATTCAGCGACCTGACAGGTCTCTTCATCGAGAATGCCCGTTACCCCTTGCACGATTTTCATTTGCCCTTCGGCGCGTCGCGCACCATTTCCAATGTGGCGGAAGGCGACGTGCGCTTCTCGCTCGGCAGCGGCAGGGCCATCGTTCTTGCCCGCCCTTATGACCTTTCCGGAGTCTGATCTTGGCCCCTCCCATTCTGAAACTCGACGACATCTTCCTGAGCTTTGGCGGTGCGCCATTGCTCGCCGGTGCCGACCTGCAGGTGGAGCCGGGTGACAAGATCTGCCTTGTCGGACGCAATGGTTCCGGCAAGTCGACGCTCCTGAAGATCGCCGCTGGTCTTGTCGAGGCGCAATCGGGCGAAGTCTTCCGTCATCCGTCATCGACCGTGCGCTATCTCGAGCAGGCACCGGATTTTGCCGGTTACAAGACGGTTGCCGCCTATGCCGAAGCCGGCCTCGGGCCTGGTGATGATCCCTATCGCGTCACCTATCTGCTCTCTCATCTTGGTCTGACCGGCGAAGAGGATCCGAAGAATCTTTCCGGCGGGGAAGCACGCCGTGCAGCGCTTGCCCGTGTTCTGGCGCCGGAGCCGGATATCCTGCTGCTCGACGAGCCGACGAACCATCTCGACCTGCCGACCATCGAGTGGCTGGAAGGCGAACTGCAGAAGAGCCGCAGCGCACTCGTGCTGATCTCGCACGACCGTCGCTTCCTTGAAAAAGTGTCGACCGCGACCGTTTGGCTGGACCGCGGCACCTCGCGCCGGCTGGATAAGGGATTTGCCCATTTCGAGGCCTGGCGCGATCAGGTGCTGGAAGCCGAGGAGCTGGAGCAGCACAAGCTCGGCAAACAGATCGAGCGCGAGGAGCACTGGCTGCGCTACGGCGTGACGGCGCGGCGCAAGCGCAACATGCGCCGCCTCGGCGAGCTTCAGGACATGCGTTCGCGCTATCGCGGCCATAAGGGGCCGCAGGGAACGGTGCAGGCATCGGCCGCCGATGCGCAGGAAAGCGGCAAGCTGGTGATTGAGGCCGACAAGATCACCAAGTCTTATAATGAGCGGGTCATCGTCGCGCCCTTTTCGATCCGTGTGCATCGCGGCGATTGCATCGGTCTCGTCGGCCCGAACGGCGCGGGCAAGACGACGCTTCTGAAGATGCTGACGGGTCAGCTGGAGCCTGATAGCGGCACGGTGAAGCTCGGCACCAATCTGGAGATCGCGACGCTCGACCAGAAGCGCGAGGAGCTGAACCCGGAAGATACGCTCGCCAACTATCTGACCGATGGCCGCGGCGAGAACCTGCTCGTCAATGGCGAGCAGCGGCATGTGACCGGCTATATGAAGGAATTCCTCTTCCAGCCCGAACAGGCGCGCACGCCGATCAAGAACCTCTCCGGCGGCGAGCGCGCCCGGCTGATGCTGGCGCGCATCCTGTCGCGGCCCACCAATCTCCTGATCCTCGACGAACCGACGAACGATCTCGATATCGAGACGCTCGACCTGCTGCAGGAAATCGTGTCCGGCTTTGCCGGCACGGTCATCCTCGTCAGCCACGATCGTGATTTCCTCGACCGTACCGTGACCTCGACGATTGCGCCCGCCGATCCCGAAGATCCGGACGGCCGCTGGATCGAATATGCCGGCGGCTATTCCGACATGCTTGCCCAGCGGAAGGGCGCTATCGAGGAACGCAGGCGGGCTGAAAAGGCGGCCGAAAAGCCGAAGTCGGCCGAAGCTTCGGCGTCGGCTTCCGAGGCTTCGAAGGGCAAGGGCAAGCTTTCCTACAAGCAGAAATTCGCGCTCGAAAACCTGCCGAAGGAAATGGCCAAGGCGGAGGCCGAGATTGCTGCTCGCGAGAAGAAAATGGCCGATCCGAACCTCTTTTCCAAGGATCCGGCAACCTTCAACCGCCTTGCTGCGGAGATGGAAAAGCTGCGCGAAAGCCTGACCAGGATGGAAGAAGAATGGCTGGAGCTCGAAATGCTGCGCGAGGAGCTGGAGGGCTAAGGCCCATATCCGCTCATCCTATGCGCGTCTTTACTATGCAGAAAAAACAATCGGTTGCGCTCGGTCGCAGCCGGTTCATTCCCTGTTGTCGAATCCGATAAACCGTTTATACATTAACGCATGCTGCCGGACGACGGGCCGGTTGATACCCCCGGGCCGACGTGGCCCGTGGCGCATGTTGGGGAAGTCCGAAGCGGCCTGATTGGATTGCGCCTGATGGCGACAGGTTCTTCGTAGAAAGTTGCAGACAAATTTCGTGAGCGCTTACCGTGATGACGGCGCCTGATGCCGCATGCGGTTTTTCGAGGGGGGGCTTCATGCCGATGCTGCCGCGTGCCGTGTTGTTCAGCTGTGTTCTTGCCGTTTTTTCGGGCGCCCAGGCGCTGGCGCAGGGTGCGCCGCCTGCTCCGCCCGTCACGGTTGCCAAGCCCATCGTCCGCGATGTTGTCGACAGCGACGAGTTCATTGGGCGCTTCCAGGCGGTTGATGAAGTTTCCGTGCGCTCGCGGGTCGGCGGCTATCTGCAGGAAGTGCATTTCAAGGATGGCGCCATGGTCAAGCAGGGCGACCTGCTTTTCGTCATCGACCAGCGGCCATTCGTGACCGCGCTGAACGAAGCGACGGCCTCGCTGGAAGTCGCGAAGTCGTCGCTGACGCTCGCCGATGCACAATTCAAGCGCGCGCAATCGCTGTCGACAACGGGCAGCCAGTCGGCGTCGACCCTCGACGACCGCCGCCGCGATCTCGTTTCCGCCGAAGCGAATGTGCGTGGCGCGCAGGCCGCTGTCGATCGCGCCAATCTCGACATGGATTTCACCAAGATCACCGCACCGCTCAGCGGCCGCATCGACCGCCGGCTGATTTCCGTCGGCAATCTCGTGCAGGCCGATCAGACCGTGCTGACGACCATCGTCTCGCTCGATCCCATCGATTTCTATTTCGACGTCGACGAGCGCCGGCTGCTCTCCTATGCCGATGAGGCTCGTAAGAACGGCAGTGCCCTCCAGCAGGGCGGCGGCGGGCTGGATGTGACCGTGACCATCGCCGATTCCCGCCAGAAGCCGTTCAAGGGCAAGCTCGATTTCGCCGAAAACCGCGTCGACAACGAAACGGGCACGATCCGTGTCCGCGCCCGCTTCCCGAACCCTGATTTCATCCTGCAGCCCGGCCTGTTCGGACGCGTTCAGGTGCAAGGCTCGAACAGCTACAAGGCGATCCTGATCCCCGACGAAGCTATCGGCTCGGATCAGAATCAGCGCGTCGTCTATGTCGCCGATACCGCCGGCAATATCACGCCGAAGCCCGTGCGCCTCGGGCCGAAGCTCTATGGCTATCGCGTCATCCGTGACGGCATGACCGGCGACGAGACGATTGTCGTCAACGGGCTGATGCGGATCCGGCCCGGCGTCAAGGTGACACCGCAGCTGATCGAGCTGCCGCAGCAGGCGACGAACGACGAGCCGCCGGCCCAGGCCGATGCACAGGGGACCAGCCAATGAGGTTTTCCCACTTCTTCGTCGATCGGCCGATTTTCGCATCGGTCCTCTCCATCGTGCTGCTGATCGTCGGCGGCATCGCCTATTTCCAATTGCCGGTAGCGCAATATCCTGAGGTTGCGCCTCCCACCATCGTCATTCGCACCTCCTATCCCGGCGCCGACGCCCAGACTATCGCCGATACGGTGGCGACGCCGATCGAGCAGGAGGTCAACGGCGTCGAGGACATGCTCTACATGTCCTCCTATTCCAGTGCCGACGGCTCCATGTCGCTGACGGTCACCTTCAAGCTCGGCACCGATCTCGACAAGGCGCAGGTGCTGGTGCAGAACCGCGTCGCCATCGCCGAGCCGCGCCTGCCCGACGACGTCCGCCGCATCGGCATTACGACAGTCAAGAGTTCGCCCGATCTGATGATGGTCGTGCATCTCCTCTCGCCGAACAATCGCTACGACCAGCTCTACATTTCCAACTATGCGCGTACGCGCATCCGCGACATTCTCGTCCGTCTGGACGGCGTCGGCGACGTGCAGCTCTTCGGCGAACGGCAATATTCGCTGCGCATCTGGCTCGATCCGGAAAAGCTTGCGGCTTACGGCATGACCGCCGGCGATATCGTGCAGGCGCTGCGGGATCAGAACGTGCAGGTGTCGGGCGGCGCGATCGGCGGGCCGCCGGTTTCGGGCACCAACGCCTTCCAATACACCGTCACGACCCAGGGGCGCTTTTCCGACGCACGGCAATTCCGCTACGTCATCGTCAAGGCAACCGGCAACGGGCGTCTCGTGCAGTTGCAGGATGTTGCGCGCATCGAGCTCGGCGCTCAGGATTACGTCACCAACAGCTATCTGAACGGCAGCCCGGCGGTGGCGCTCGGCGTCTTTGCCCGGCCCGGCACCAATGCGCTCGCCGCCGCCGCCGATATCCAGAAGACCATGGAGGACTTGTCGCAGGATTTTCCGCAGGGGCTGGAATACCGCATTATCTACAACCCGACGGAGTTCATCGCAGAGTCGATCCACGAGGTCTACAAGACGATCTTCGAGGCGGCGGTTCTCGTCGCCATCGTTGTGCTGGTTTTCCTGCAATCCTGGCGAACGGCGATCATTCCGATTGTCGCAATCCCCGTTTCGCTGATCGGCACTTTCGCCTTCCTGCTCGCCTTCGGCTTCTCGCTGAACATGCTGACACTGTTCGGCCTGGTGCTCGCCATCGGTATCGTCGTCGACGATGCGATCGTGGTGGTGGAGAATGTCGAGCGCAACCTCGCACTCGGCATGACGCCGAAAGAGGCGTCACATGTGACGATGAACGAGGTCGGTACGGCCGTGCTCGCAATATCGCTGGTGCTGATTGCGGTCTTCGTGCCGACAGCCTTCATTCCCGGCATTTCCGGGCAGTTCTACCGGCAGTTCGCGGTGACGATCTCGGTCGCGACGGCGATTTCCTGTCTGAACTCGCTGACGCTCTCGCCGGCGATCGCCGCGATCGTCCTTCGTCCGCACAGCCACGAGAAATCCAACAATATCTTCGCGCGCTTCGGCCGTGCCCTGGGTGACGGGTTCAACCGGGGTTTCGAGCGAATGAGCCGCGGCTATTCCTGGATCGTCCGCCACCTCGTCACGACGTGGGCGGCTCTCGCCTGCGCGCTTCTCGTCTTTGCCGGTCTGTTGGCCGGCACATGGTATATGGGTCGAATCGTGCCGCAGGGCTTCGTGCCGACGATGGACCAGGGCTATGCCATCGTCGTCGTGCAGCTGCCTGATGGAGCCTCGCTGGCACGCACCAACGCCGTCATCCAGAAGGCCACCGATATCATCAATAAGACGCCCGGCATCGCCAATGCGGTCGCCTTTGCCGGCTTCAACGGTGCAACCTTCACCAATGCCTCGAATTCGGGTGTCATCTTCACGCCGTTCAAGCCATTCGAGGAGCGGTTGAAGAGCGGCGACACGGCCACCAAGATCATCGGCCAGCTCTTCGGCAGCCTGCAAGGCATCGAGGAGGCTTTCATCATCGCCATTCCGCCGCCGTCGATCCGTGGCATCGGCAATTCCGGCGGCTTCAAGATGCAGATCATGGACCGGGAAAATGCTGACATGCGCCGCATCCTGCCGCTCGCCTATCAGATGATGGGTGTTGCCGCGCAGAATAAGGGCGTCAGCGGCGTCTTCACCACCTTCTCGGCCAACAGCCCGCAATATTTCCTGGCGATCGACCGCGACAAGGCGCGGGCGCTCAACGTGCCGATCCCGAATATCTTCGAGACGCTGTCGATCAATCTCGGCACGTCATATGTCAACGACTTCAATGCCTTCGGCCGCGTTTATCAGGTGCGGGCGCAGGCCGATCAGCAATATCGCATGGACCGCGAGGATATTCTGGCGCTGAAGGTGCGTTCGGCGACCGGAGCGCTTGTACCGCTCGGCACGCTGGTCGATATCCGGGATACGACCGGCCCGACGCTGGTGCAGCGCTATAACATGTATGTCTCGGTCCCCCTTCAAGGTAATCCGGGGCCGGGCGTCTCTACCGGCTCGGCCCTCGATATCATGGAGGGGCTGGCGAAGAACCTCCTGCCTTCGGGTACGACTTTCGAATGGACGGAGCTTGCCTATCAGGAAAAGCATACCGGCAATACCGCGATCTATATCTTCGCCCTGTCGGTCATCTTCGTCTTCCTGGCGCTGTCGGCGCAATATGAAAGCTGGATCCTGCCGCTTGCGATCATTCTCATCGTGCCGCTGGCGGTTCTGGCGGCACTGATCGGCGTGCATCTGAGGGGGATGGACAACAATATCCTCACGCAGATCGGGCTTATCGTGCTGATAGGCCTTGCGGCCAAGAACGCGATCCTGATCGTGGAGTTTGCCCGACAAGCGCAGGCTGAGGGAAAGAGCGCCGTCGAGGCGGCCATCGAGGCCAGCCACCTGCGTCTGCGTCCGATCTTGATGACGGCCTTCGCCTTTATCTTCGGCGTCGTGCCGCTGATGATTGCCACAGGCCCCGGCGCGGAAATGCGGCAATCGCTCGGTACGGCCGTCTTTTCGGGCATGCTCGGCGTGACGCTGTTCGGCCTGTTCCTGACGCCGGTTTTCTATGTCGTTCTGCGCCGGCGGCGCAAGCAGGCGGAAGCCGCGCAGGAGCCTTCGGCCACCGATGCCGCGGCACAATGATGCCTGACCAAGCGGCTGGGTGTTTCACGGGAAACGCTCAACCGCCCTATCCCATTGTTTTTGCGGGGTTTCAGATAGGAAGCTGCTGCGAGCTTTCGGGTGGGACCTGAGAGCGTTTCAGTTTTTCACGGAATCTCTGAGCCGCTCTATCTCTTTGTTTTCACGCAATCCCGGACGGAAAACCGCTGCGCACTTTTCCTGGAATCGCATCTAGAGATGCGGATTGCGAGGCCGGTATTTCTTGACCAGCTGCTGGTTGGTTTCCTTGGCGCCCGGCATGTTGGCGCTGAGGTAGACGGGCGGATTGCCATCCTTGCAGAGTTCGGCAGCGACATCGGCGAAGATGGCGTTCAGGACCGTCGTACCGACGGCTGTCGAGGCCGGCCCGACCTTCAGCTCCGTGCCCGGCAGATCGATCATGGCATCGCCCGGCGGCAAGCCGTTGTCCAGCACGATATCGGCGATATCGGCCAATCTGCGGCGTCCATTGGCGATGGCGGCCGAATAGGCGAGCGATGTGATGGCAATGACCGTCGCGCCGATTTCGCGGCCATAATCGGCGGCCTCGATCGGCGCGGCGTTGACGCCGGAATTGGAGGCGATGACCAGCACGTCGCCCGGCTGCATGCCGTAGCGTTCGAAGACCGGGCGGATGAGCCCTTCGGTGCGCTCATAGACCGAGCTGATAACGGCGCCTTCATGCAGCATTGCAGAGCCCACGAGCACGGGAATGGTGAAGGCGAGGCCGCCGGCGCGATAATGCACCTCCTCGGCCAGCATGTGCGAGTGGCCGGTGCCGAAGACATAGACGCGGCGATCGGCGCGTGCGGCCGCGCAAATGGCGGCCGAAGCCCTGGACATCGGCTCGGCCAGCGTTTCACGCAAGGTTTCCAGCCGGCCGATGAGGGCGGTGAAATAGCTGTCCGTGACTGCGGTCATGCCGAGCCTCCTTTTTCAAATTTTAGGCCGAAGGCTGGCCGGAGATCCATGTTTCGGTGACTTCGATGGCGTCGTTGATGTGGACGAGATCGGCGCGGGTTCCCGGCGTCAGATGGCCGCGGTCGGTAAGCCGCAGGAAGCGGGCGGGATAGGACGTCGCCATGCGCAGGGCCTCAGCCAGCGGCAGCTCGAGAATATTGACGCCGTAGCGGATGGTGGAGGCCATATCGACATCGGAGCCCGCCAGCGTGCCATCATCGAGTGTCAGCTTAGAGCAATAGCCGCCCTTGGTGCGATAGACCGTGCGGCCGTTCAGCGTAAAGCTCGGAAGATCGGTGCCGACGAGCGACATGGCATCCGTGACGAAGAACAGCCGGCCTTCACCGCGCTTTGCACGCAGCGCGACGCGTAGCGCTATCGGATCGACATGATGGCCGTCGGCGATGATGCCGCACCAGGGGGCAGGGTGATCGATCGCCGCACCGACGAGACCGGGTGCGCGATGGCCCATCTGGCTCATGGCGTTGAAAAGATGGGTAACGCCGCGCGCACCGGCATCGAAACGCGCATCGGCGGCTTCCGCCGTGCAATCGCTATGGCCGATGCTGACGATGACGCCGCCTTCGGCGAGTGCCTGCACCTGCCGCTCGGTGACCTGCTCGGCGGCAATCGTCACCAGCAAGGTGCCGATCGCCTCACGGGCGCGGATGAAGGTCCGGACGTCGTTGTCTTCGACCGGGCGCATCAGCTCGGCAAGATGCGCGCCCTTGCGGGCCGGCGCCAGATGGGGGCCTTCCAGATGCAGTCCGGCGACGCCGCGATTGGCTTTCGCGGCCTCGATCGCGCCTTCGATCGCCGCCGCGCTCGCGGCCGCGACATCGGTGATCAGCGTCGGCAGTAGCGATGTCGTACCGTAGGGGCGGTGTCCTGCGGCGATCATAAACATGGAGTCGGCCGAGGGCTCGTCATTCAGCATGCGGCCACCGCCGCCATTGACCTGCGCATCGATGAAGCCGGGAGCAAGCACACCGCCGTTCAACGCGATCGTTTCGGCATTGTCGGGCACATCATTGGCACCGGTAATGGCATGGATACGGCCATTGCCGATCACCAATGCGCTATCCTCGTGAAACCGATCGCCATCGAAGATGCGGGCGCCGGTAAAGACCTTGTAGTCCATCACATGGTCTCCGTTACCTTGAGGAGATTAGCCGGCTTGTCCGGGTCGAAACCCTTGCGACGCGTCACCGACTCGATGAGACGATAGTAGCACAGCAGCGACACGAGCGGATCGAGCAGGCCGTTGCCCGTCGTCGGCATGCGCAGGTTTATGCCGGCAAGCGGTGCGGTCGAGAAGGAGACGGCTGTGGCGCCGAGCTTCTGCAGGCGTTCGAGCGCCTGAGCATTGTTGGCAAAGGCAGCATCGTCGGGCGAGAAGGCGACGATCGGGAAGCCCGGCTGCACGAGGCGCATCGGGCCGTGCATGAGTTCGGCCAGCGAGAAGGCTTCGGCATGAAGGCTGGCTGTTTCCTTGGCCTTTAGAGCTGCTTCCAGCGCGATAGCGAAGGCGGGGCCGCGGCCGCCGGTATAGAGCGAGGAGGCATTGAAAAGCACATCCTCGGCAGCCTTGCCGTCGATGCCCGAGGTGGCGGCAAGCGCTTCCGGCAGTTTCGCAAGGCCGTCGATCAGGGCCTTATCCTGCGAAATCGCTGCCGTCACGCCGGCAAGGGCGGCAACCGAGGCGATGAAGGATTTTGTCGCAGCGACGCTCTGTTCCTTGCCAGCATTGAGGCCGAGCACGATGTCGGCTTCCTTGGCGAGCGGGCTGTCGGTGACGTTGACCACGGCGATCGTGGTGGCGCCACCCTTCTTGGCAGCGGCTTGCAGGGCGATAATGTCAGGGCTGCCGCCGGACTGGGAGACGGTGAAGTGGATGCCGCCCTTCAGATGCAGTGGTGCGCCATAGACGGAGGCGATCGACGGGCCGACAGAAGCGACGGGGACGCCGCAGGAGATTTCGAAGAGATACTTGAAGAAGGTGGCGGCATGGTCCGAAGAGCCGCGCGCGGCCGTCGTGATCAGCGATGGACGACCGGTCGAGAAGAGCTTCGCGATCTCGGCGAAAGCTGGCTTTTCCTTTTCAAGCAGCGTCGCAACCACCTCGGGCGATTGGCCGGCTTCCGTCAGCATCAGGGATTGGGTTTCGCTCATAGGTCATCTCCAATTCTCAATTCAGCAACAAAATCATAGGCATCGCCGCGATAATGCGAGCGGGTATATTCAACGACGCGCTGGTCGGCCAGGCGGGAGACGCGTTCGATCAGAAGCGCCGGCGCGCCGGCCTTCACGGTCAGGATCGAGGCGGAGGTCGGGTCGAGCGTCACAGCGGTCAGCCTTTGCTGGGCACGCACCGGCTTGAAACCCTTGGCAGCAAGGGCGTCATAGAGCGATCCTTCGGATATGGCATCTTCGCCCAGAAACTTGATGGGAACGACGGCGCGCTCGATAGCGAGTGGCTGGCCATCCGCCAGGCGCAGTCGGTCGAGCCGCAACACGGGCTCATCAAGGCTGAGGCCGAGCAGGAACGATTCCTCCGGCGCCGGTGCGCTGACGGTGCGTGACAGGATGCGCGCCGCCGGTTCGCGGCCGCGCGAGCGCATGTCGGCGGAGAAGGAGGAGAGGCGCCAGAGTGGTTGCTCGATGCGCTCGACATGCTGCGAGACGAAGGTGCCGCTGCCGTGGCGGGATTCGATGACGCCCGAGGCGAGGAGATCGCGATAGGCGGTACGCACCGTGACGCGGCCAATTTCCAACGCTCCGGCTAGGTCTCGCTCGCCCGGCAACGCCGTGCCCGGCTTCAGCAAACCTTCCTGGATGAGGCCGGTCAGCGCCTGCGCCAGGCGCTTGTAAAGCGGTCCGCTCGCGGTCTCGTCGCTCAAACCGCGATTGTTCAATTCGAGGATCAAACTGGTTCTATCCATGGTGTTTATATAGAACCTATTTAGAACCAATTCACAAGGTGAATCTGGTCGCATCGCAAAAAAGAATCGGCCGGGCGCTTTGGACGCCCGGCCGACTTTCAAATGAGCGGGCCATGCCCAACTCAGTTCTTGGTGAAGATATAATCCGTTTCCTGCCGCAATACCTCGCCCGGGCGGAGCACGGCATTGGGGAAGCCTTGGTGGTTGATGGCGTCGGGCCAAACCTGCGTTTCCAGGCAGAAACCGGCAAACGGGCCGATCTTGCGGCCGTCATGGCCGGGAACCGGCACGTCCAGCTTGAAACCGGTATAAAACTGCACGCCGGGCTCGGTGGTGCGCACCTCGAGCGAGACGCCGGAATTGACGCTGCGGGCAAGGACCACGGACCGCTTGGCGGTACGCTCGGTCGAGAGGCAGAAATTGTGGTCGTAAAGCGCCTGCTCGCTTCCTTCGAAGCGCTTCATCGGCGCCATCTCGCGGAAATCGAAGGCGGTGCCTTCGACGGAGCGGATCTCACCGGTCGGCACCTGCTTGTCATCGGTCGGCGTGTAATGGTCGGCGGCGATCATGATATCGTGGCCAAGTGCATCGTCGCGGCCATCGAGATTGAAATAGGCGTGCTGGCAGACATTGGCGAGCGTCGGCTGATCGGTGGTCGATTCGTAGGTGACCGACAGTTCGCCATTGCCATGGACCCAATAGGTCGCCTGGATCGTGCAATTGCCGGGATAGCCGGCACGACCATCGGGATCGACGATCTTCAGGACGACGCGGTCGGTATCGTGCTCGACGATGGTCCAGTTGCGCTTGGCGATATTGTTCTTGCCGCCATGCAGATGGGTGACGCCCTTCTCATTGAGCTCCAGCTGGTACTGCTTGCCGTCGAGCGTGAAGCGGCCGGCGCCGATGCGATTGGCGCAGCGGCCGGGCGTGGCGCCGAAATAGGAGGAATGAGCCGGATAGTCAGAGAAATTGTCGAAACCGAGCAGGAGCGCCGGCTCATGGCCATCAAGACGCAGATCCTGGATGACCGCGCCCCAGGACATGATATGAGCGGTCAGGCCGCCACCGACGATCTTGACGCGATAAACGGTCTCCCCATCCGCCGTCGTCCCAAAATGTTCCCGCTGCAAAGTGCTTTCCGTCATATCAGCTCATCCATTGCTTTTGAGTATGCGAGGTCAGACCCTGCCTCCATTCGCGCCGTTCCGCAACCGGGCAGAAGGCGAAATTTAAGGGCAAGCGGAAAGGGATCAAGGTCTGATTAGGCTTTGCCCATAGCTAGACTGACAGGCTATGCTGTGAATGTGAGGCGCATAAGACAGGCGGTCGATTTCGTCCCGATCCGTTCGGCTTATCGTGAAGAGAGTTGGCTGTCCGTCTGCTGAAAAGCGTTCTGATCATTTGGTTCGACCCATCCGCTTTTTCGGTCTTCATGATCACCATCAACCTGTCGCCGCGAACGGCGAGAAGGATGTAGAACGCCTTTTGACTGTATTTTTCCACGTAGGAGTTCCAACGTCCCATGCCTGCCGCGTAGTGGGAATTTCCGTAGCTGCTCGTCTCGGCGGTGGCGCTCCAGCCGTTGTTCGTACTGATCCTCATGAATCTGCCTTGCCTGATTATTCCCACGCGGCATTTTTCACCGGCGCTCACGTTGGAGTCGATCTGTTCCCATTGTCCGGAGAAGTCCTCTTCCTCGGATCTTGCCTGCTGCGAGACGAGCAAAGTGATTGCGATGAAGAGAAGTAATTTTACAGCGTGGCGCACGCACATCTCCACCAGTTTCCGCAGCGATTTGGGACGGTATCTGCTGTGCTTCTTTATCTACAAATGGTTGTGGTAATTTGGTGGCGCTGCGGCATGCAAATGCTGATCAGTCAGCGCGACAAATCTCTTGTCGCTCTCTCCAGCCCGCCGAGCGTCAGGGGATACATGCGGTCGCTCATCAGACGGCGTATCATCGAGATCGAGGTCGTATGGCCCCAATAGCTTTCCGGCACGGGGTTGATCCAGATGCATTTGCGGAAATGGCCTGTCACGCGGCCAAGCCAGGCCTCGCCGGCCTCCTTGTTCCAATGCTCCACCGAGCCGCCCGGCTGAGTGATCTCGTAGGGGCTCATGGATGCGTCGCCGACGAAGACGACGCGGTAGTCGGGACCGAAGGTGCGGATGAGGTCGGTCGTTGCCGTAATATCGACGCGCCGGCGGCGATTGTCCTTCCACACGCCTTCATAGAGGCAGTTATGGAAGTAGAAATACTCCATGTGGCGGAACTCTGATCGCGCGGCGGAGAAGAGTTCCTCGACGACGCGGATATGGTCATCCATCGAGCCGCCGACATCGAAGAACATCAGAAGCTTCACCGCGTTGCGGCGTTCCGGCCGTGTCCGGACATCGAGATAGCCATGCTCCGCGGTGGAGCGGATCGTGCCGGAAAGATCAAGTTCCTCGGCTGCCCCCTCGCGAACCCAGCGGCGCAGGCGCTTCAGCGCTACCTTGATGTTGCGAGTGCCGAGCTCGACGCCGTCGTCGAGATTCCTGAAGTCGCGCCGATCCCAGACTTTTACCGCCCGGCGATGGCGCGAGGTTTCCTGGCCGATGCGCACGCCTTCCGGATTGTAGCCGTAGGCGCCGAAGGGCGAGGTGCCTGCCGTGCCGATCCATTTCGAGCCGCCCTGATGCCGGCCCTTCTGCTCGGCCAGCCGTTCGCGCAGCGTCTCCATCAGCTTGTCGAAGCCGCCGAGTGCCTCGATCTCTCTTCTTTCGTCTTCGGTCAGATGCCGCTCGGCAAGTTTGCGCAGCCATTCCTCGGGAATGGCGGTCCGCTCCATTGCTTCTCCATCGGCATTGCCGCCGATCGCCTCGACGCCGCGAAAGTAATCGGCGAAGACCTGATCGAAGCGATCGATGAAGCGTTCGTCCTTAATCAGCGTCGCGCGGGCCAAATAGTAGAAGGCCTCCACGTCGTAATCGGCAATCCCTTCTTCCATTCCCTCAAGCAGCGACAGGAATTCCCGGAGCGTCACCGGAACTTTCGCTTGCCTCAGCTTCAGGAAGAAGGGAATGAACAAGCCTCACGTCCTTTCCTGGCCAATCTCCTCCAGATCATACGGCGTGGTCTGGTAGATCTCATTGATCCAGTTGCCGAAGAACAGATGCGCATGGCTGCGCCACCGGTTCTGCGGAGGAATTTCCGGGTCGTTATGCGGGAAGTAGTTGTGCGGCATCTTGATCGGCACGCCCGCATTCACATCGCGGAAATACTCATCCGCCAGCGACGTGGAATCATACTCCACGTGATTGAACATGTAGAGCCGGTTGCAGGCTTGTTCGTGCACGAGACAGACGCCCATCTCGCTCGAGTCCATCAGTATTTCCAGGCCGGGCACTTTTTCGATGTCTGCCCGGCGCACTTCGGTCCAGCGGGACACCGGAATGGCGAAATCGTCGGAGAAGCCGTTGAGATAGACCGAAGAGGGCTTCAGGTTCTGGTGGCGATAGACGCCAAAAGCCTTCTCCGTAAGCGTATATTTCGGCACCTTGTGGAAATGGTAGATCGCCGCCATCGCCCCCCAGCAGACGTTCATCGTCGAATGGACGTTGGTGGTCGTCCAGTCTAAGATCTCCTGCATCTCGTTCCAGTAGGTGACGTCCTCATATTCCAGCAGCTCGATCGGTGCGCCGGTTATGATGAAGCCGTCGAACTTGCGGTGCTTCACTTCTTCCCACGTCTCGTAGAAAGCAAGCAGATGCTCCTGCGAGGTGTTCTTGGCCTTGTGGCCGCCAACGCGCACCAGCGAAAACTCCACCTGCAGCGGCGATGCGCCGACCAGGCGCGCCATCTGGATCTCGGTCTTGATCTTGTTCGGCATGAGGTTCAGAAGCCCGATTTGAAGGGGGCGGATATCCTGTCGGAACGCCACCGTTTCGGTCATCACCCGCACACCCTCGTTCTGGAGGGTTTCAAACGCGGGGAGCGTATCGGGAATCTTGATGGGCATCGTTTCACTCGCCAAATACAAAAAAACCGGCCGCGATAAGAATCGCTACCGGTCCGCACGCGGCCCTTTAGCGACTTATTTAACGTGGCTGCAAGCCGGCCGGCCAAATCACCACGAGGGAAATTTCATAAACCCGACATCTCCGCGGGTCAATGGGGCAAGCGTCGGGGAAAGTCTGGGGTTGAGCTTGGAGGCGCGATGTGGCCTACAGATATTCAAGGAGGGCTTCCATGCCGTAACCCAGGCGATGCCTGGCAGCTTCGATCGGTAGCCAGAAGAAGCGGAAGCCGATCGGGTCGCCACCGTCGAAAGGCGTCATTTCGTAGTGAAGCCAAGTGGCAGGCGCTCGTTCGGAGATATGGCAGCGGAAATAGTGCCGTTGGTGATGGTAATCGCGGCCGTTCTTTTCGAAATGGTAGTCGTGAACGCCCAGCGAATAGAGTTCGTGTGGCGCAAAACCGGTCTCCTCCTCGAATTCGCGCGCCGCGGCCGCTACGATGTCCTCACCGGATTCGACCGTGCCGCCAGGAACCTGGATCTGGACGGCGGGAAAATCTGGCTCACCGAAAACAAGCAGATGCCCATCCCGAACGGCATAGATTAAGACCTTGACGGCATCGGGTTGCATTATCTTCCCTGCCCTCGCGCCATGAAGGCCAGCCGTTCGAAGAGATGGACATCCTGCTCGTTCTTCAGCAGTGCGCCATGCAGCTTCGGCAACGCGTTCTTCGCATCGGCGCGTAGCGTTTCGGGATCGATATCGTCTGTAACAAGCAGGCGAATCCAGTCGAGCGCTTCGGAGGTCGAAGGCTTCTTCTTCAGGCCAGGCACGTCGCGGATTTCGAAGAATTGCGTCAGTGCCGCATGAACGAGCGCCTGCTTGATGCCGGGATAATGCACCTCGACGATACGCTTCAGCGTCTCCATGTCGGGAAAGCGGATATAGTGAAAGAAACAGCGGCGCAGGAAGGCGTCCGGCAGTTCCTTCTCGTTGTTCGAGGTGATGATGACGATCGGGCGGATCGCGGCCCGAATGGTCTCCCCGGTCTCGTAGACATGGAATTCCATGCGGTCGAGTTCCTGCAGGAGATCGTTCGGAAATTCGATATCCGCCTTGTCGATCTCGTCGATCAGCAGCACGCACTTCTTCGGCGAGGTGAAGGCCTGCCAGAGCTTGCCTTGGCGGATATAATTCCTGACATCATGAACTCTGACGTCGCCGAGTTGGCTGTCGCGCAGGCGTGAAACCGCGTCATATTCGTAGAGACCCTGCTGGGCCTTCGTCGTCGATTTGACATTCCACTCGATCAGGTCGAGACCGAGCGCGGCCGCCACCTGGCGTGCAAGTTCGGTCTTGCCCGTACCGGGTTCGCCCTTTACGAGAAGCGGACGCTCCAACCTTATGGCGGCATTGACTGCGACCATCAGATCCTTGTCGGCGATATAGTCGGCGGTTCCCTGGAATTGCATCGGAAGGCTTTCTCAATCTTTCGAGCGCAAGCTAATTGCTGACCTTATTCGGTTCAAGACGCGAAACCGTGTATATAGGAATGTGATCCCACCGATCTATTGCAAGGGTGGACATGAGGGCGGGTCATGATTAACTGACGGGACGCGTCGCAGGGAAGTGCTGATGGCAGTTGAAAAGCAAGCCAAGCCGAATATCCAGGGAAATGAACAGGTCGGATACGATTTGAGCCTTTTCTTTCGGCTGAGGATGATGTTCTCCGCTTTCTGGAATTCGGCTGTTCGCATCAAGATCATTTCCCTGACCATCGCGCTTTTCGTGATCATTCTGGTCACGGCTTATGTCCAGGTGCTGCTCAACAGCTGGAATGCGCCCTTCTACGATTCGCTGGCAAGGCGCGATATTTCCGCTTTCTTCCATCAACTCGGCGTCTTCGGCATCATCGCCGGCTCGCTGCTGGTCCTCAATGTCGTTCAGGCCTGGCTCAACCAGATGACCGCGCTCTACATGCGTGAGGGGCTGGCGCGCGATCTGGTCGATCAATGGCTGCAGGCCAAGCGTGCGCTTCGTCTTGCCTCCTCCGGCCTGATCGGCGTCAATCCCGACCAGCGGTTGCATGAGGACGCCCGCAATCTTGCCGAAAGCTCGACGGGGCTTGCCATTGGACTGGTACAGGCGACGATCCTGCTTTTGAGCTTCATCGGCGTGCTCTGGGAGCTCTCCAGCGGCATGGTCTTTCACCTCCGGGGCATGAGCTTCTCCATTCCCGGCTACATGGTCTGGGCGGCAATCCTCTATGCCGGATCCGCCTCTTTCCTCAGCCAATTTGTTGGCCGGCGTCTGGTGAGATTGAATGCAGACCGCTATTCGAAGGAAGCCGAGCTGCGCTTCGCGCTCATGCATGCCAATGAGCATATGCCGGCAATCACCATCGCCGGAGGCGAGGAGAACGAGCGCCGGCGGATCAATCTCGACATATCGGCCGTGCTTGCTGTCATCCGTCAGCTTGCCATCGCCAATACCAATCTCACCTGGGTTTCGGCCGGCTATGGCTGGCTGGTGCTGATCATTCCCATCCTCGTTGCCGCGCCCGCCTATTTCTCCGGCGGCCTGACCTTCGGTCAGCTGATGGTGGCCGTCGGCGCCTTCAATCAGGTCAATTCCGCGCTGCGCTGGTATGTCGCCAATTTCGGCCCGATTGCCGAATGGCGTGCGACGCTGATGCGCGTGACCGATTTCCGCAAGGCACTGACGGAAATGGACGATAAAATGCCGATGCCGCACACCCTCGTCTTCGAAAAGGCGGCGCCGGGCACGATGGTCTGGACCGATCTGGAGATTTCGACGAAGACCAGCGACGAGGCGACGGAAAACGGCTTCCGGATCGCGGAGGGTACGGTCACGATCAATGCCGGCGAGCATGTGATGATCAACGGCGATCACGGCGTGAATCGCAGGCTGCTGTTCGAGGTGCTGGCGCATCAATGGTATAGCGGTTCCGGCACGGTCAGCCTGCCGCCGATGGACGACATGCTGTTCGTGCCGCACACGCCCTATGTGCCGACCGGCACCCTCAGGGAGGCAATCTGTTTTCCGGACGATCGGGACGCCTATGACGATGCCGCCGTCGATGCCGTCATCGACAAGGTAGGGCTTGGCCGTCTGAAGAGCCGTCTCGATACGCAGGCTCGCTGGGATCGATTGCTCGATACCGAAGAGCAGAAAGCCGTCGGTTTTGCGCATCTGCTGCTTGCAAAGCCGAAATGGGTTGTCTTCGACGATGCCCTGGAAGGGCTGGAGGCCGAGGTTCAGGCGAAGGCCTTTGCTCTGCTGGCTGAGCTGGAAGATGCAACCCTTATCTATATCGGCCGCTCCGACGCCTTCATGCACGCCATGTCGCCGCGCGTCCTGCATCTGCAGTCCCTGGCTCCGCATGAGCACAGCACCGATATGCAAACGCCTTCCGAAACTACCGGTGCGGCGCAGGTGGATGAGAAAAAGGCCAGTGCGCCGTAACCAGGTCCACCGCAACCAGGGCGGTACGGTAAGTCTTCGCGCAGTCGCTGCCCCTCCGGCTTCAATTTTCCCAAAACGCAAAACGCCCCGTCACCAGGACGAGGCGTTCTTCATGCAAGCAGGTGGCCGAGGCTCAGTCCTTGGCGCGCTCGACGTAGGAATTGTCTTCCGTTGCGATGACGACGCGGGTGCCGGCGTTGATGTGCGGCGGAACCATGGTGCGCACGCCGTTCGAGAGCATGGCGGGCTTGTAGGACGAAGATGCCGTCTGGCCCTTGACGACCGGCTCGGTCTCGGTGATCTCGAGCGTGACGTGGCGCGGCAGTTCGAGCGCCAGCGGAACGCCTTCATGGATCGACAGAATGCAGGTCATGCCTTCCTGGAGGTAGGCCTTCTGGTCGCCCATGGTTTCGGCATCGACGACGACCTGGTCGTAGGTGGCCGGGTTCATGAAGTGGAAGCCTTCGCCGTCTTCATAGAGGTACTGGAAGTTCACGTCTTCGACGAAGGCGCGCTCGACCTGCTCGGTGGTGCGCCAGCGCTCGGACACCTTCACGCCGTCGACGATGCGGCGCATGTCGACCTGCGTGACCGGCGTACCCTTGCCCGGATGAAAGTTCTGTGCGGTGAGAACGACGTAGAGCTTGCCGTCGACGTCGAGAACGTTGCCCTTGCGGACCGAAGAGGCGATGACCTTGACCATAAGACTTCCTTGTAACGCTGCCTTTTGCGTCGTAGAGGGACTGTCGAAATGCTCTCCGAGACGCAGCTTTTGTTTGCTTGGGGGCGCAACTACCCTAAATCAACGGAAATAGCCACCCCCAAGGCGGCCGGTGCCCTGAAGAAAGCTAGGAATGAAGCCAAAGACGAGCAAAGCGTCCCCCTGGTGGACCCGCAATGTCCATGCGGACCGGCGGCCGTTCCTGATCGGCCGCAATGCCATCCAGGCGGCGCTGCGGACTTTCTTCGCGCGTAACGACTTCATCGAGGTGGATACGGCGACGCTGCAGGTGTCGCCCGGCAACGAGGCTCATCTGCATGCTTTCGAGACCGAGGCGCTGACGACCGACGGCAAGGCATCGCCCCTTTATCTGCACACATCACCCGAATTTGCCTGCAAGAAGCTGCTTGCGGCGGGCGAGGAGCGTATCGCCTGCTTTGCCCACGTCTATCGCAATCGCGAGCGTGGGCCGCTGCACCATCCAGAATTCACCATGCTGGAATGGTATCGGGCAGGAGAGAGCTACGAAATCCTGATGGCGGATTGTGCCGCGCTGCTGGCGCTGGCGGCCGAGACGGTCGGGGCGAAGAAACTCAGCTACCGCGGCGCGGAGATCGATCCATTTCTCCCGCTCGAGCGAATCAGCGTCGCGGCCGCCTTCGAACGATATGCCGGTATCGATCTCTTCGCCTCCATCGGTCTCGACGGATCGACGGATCGCGAGCGCCTGGCGGCGGATGTGCGCAAGGCGGGCATTCGCGTTGCCGACGACGATCTGTGGCAGGATCTTTTCAGCCGCGTATTGGTGGAGAAGATCGAGCCGAATCTGGGCTTCGGACGCGCCACCATTCTCGACGAATATCCCGTTTCTGAGGCGGCGCTTGCGCGGCCATCGGCCAGGGATCATCGCGTTGCCGAGCGATTCGAGCTCTATGCCTGCGGCGTCGAGCTGGCCAATGCTTTCGGCGAATTGACCAATGCCGAAGAGCAGCGTCGTCGCTTCGAGATCGAAATGGCGGAAAAGCAGCGTGTCTATGGCGAGACCTATCCGTTGGACGAGGAGTTTCTGGAGGCGCTTGCCGCCATGCCCGAGGCGAGCGGCATCGCGCTAGGCTTCGACCGGCTCGTGATGCTGGCAACCGGCGCCTCACGGATCGAGCAGGTGCTGTGGGCACCGGTCGCGGAGTATGACGCATGAATGTGGTGCGCCCGATCCGGACCATCGGAGAGCTTGAGCGCGCCGGGCTGATCGATGCCGATCAGGCAGCGGCGCTGGAAGCGGTGGCGGAACGCTATGCCGTCGCCCTGACGCCGACCGTTACGCGTCTGATCGACCCCGCAAACCCCGCCGATCCTATTGCCCGGCAGTTCGTGCCGGATGCCGCCGAACTTACCGTCACTTCGGAGGAACGCGCCGATCCGATCGGCGATCACGCGCACAGCCCGGTCGAAGGCATCGTACACCGCTATCCGGATCGCGTTTTGCTGAAAGCCGTGCATGTCTGCCCGGTCTATTGCCGGTTCTGTTTCCGCCGCGAGATGGTCGGGCCGCAGGGACTTGGGACGCTGGATGGGGATGCGTTGGACGGTGCCTTTGCCTATATCCGCGACCATAAGGAGATCTGGGAGGTCATCCTGACCGGTGGCGATCCGCTCATTCTCTCGCCGCGCCGGCTGGAAGAGATTCTCGGGCAGCTTGCCGAGATCGACCATGTGAAGATCGTCCGCTTCCATACCCGCATCCCCGTCGTTGACCCGTCAAGGATCGATGCGGCGCTGATTGCGGCTTTGAAGGCGAGCGGCAAGACCATCTATGTGGCGCTGCATGCCAACCATCCACGCGAGCTGACGGAGGAGGCGCGCGCCGCCTGCGCCCGGCTGGTCGATGCCGGAATCGTGCTTATCAGCCAGTCGGTCCTTCTGAAGGGCGTCAACGACGATCCGGAGGTGCTGGCGGCGCTGATGAAGGCTTTCGTGGAGACGCGGGTGAAGCCCTATTACCTGCATCATCCGGACCTTGCGCCCGGAACCAGCCACTTCCGCCTTGGTATCGCCGAAGGGCAGGCAATCGTAGCAAGCCTGCGCGGCCGCATTTCCGGCCTTTGCCAGCCCACTTACATTCTCGATATCCCCGGTGGCTATGGCAAGGCCGATATCGGCCAGAGCTCCGTCCGTGAGCTGGGTGAAGGTTGCTACTCGATTTCAGACTATCGCGGCGGCGAGCATATTTATCCGCCGCAAAGCTAAAGTGCGTACTTATGATCTTATTGCACTGACGCTCTGATTGTGATTGTTATTTTCGAATAAAACGTAGTGGCGAATTTTGGTGCGTTAACCTTTTTTGATGCCTAGCTCTTCCAAAAATCGACATGGCATAATATTAGAAAAATATAATATTTTTGCGGAAGTCATCATTTATATGGCTTACGGAAGGTAAATTTTAATCAGACAAGTGTTGAATATAGCAATTCTCTACCAAGTATAAGTTGTTTGTGTTTACCACGTCGCTTAGCGGAATGTTCTATTTTGCCTGTTACTTCTTGGTGAAGGATAAGACGGCGTAACTGCGGTTATGCTTACCATTGCCAGAAGGGACTAGACTATGAACAAGACGATTCGCGATTTGCTGGCCAAGTTCGGCGCGCTTCCCGTTGCTATTGATCAAATCGAAGACGATGCCGATCTTTATGCGACCGGCCTGTCTTCTTTCGCTTCCGTCCAGTTGATGCTCGGCATCGAGGAAGCCTTCGACATCGAGTTTCCCGACAACCTGCTGAACCGCAAGTCCTTCGCCAGCATTGCCGCGATCGAAAGAACTGTCGGCATGATCCTCGATAGTAGAAAGGTCGCATAATGACTGCGGCGGTCGCTTTACTCGAGGTTGGGTCGGGCGAAGGAGCGGCGGTGCGCGCCGCCCGCGTCGCAGCGATCGCCAGCCAGCACGCCGATGCCGTCGATGCCGAAGGCCGGTTCCCACGCGAAGCCGTCGACGCGATGCGCGCCGAGAAGCTGCTCTCCATTCAGATCCCCGCCGATCTTGGCGGTGAAGGCGCGTCGGTGACCGAAATCGCCGAGCTCTGCTCGATCCTCGGTCAGGCTTGCGCTGCAAGCGCCATGGTCTTCGCCATGCACCAGATCAAGCTATCGAGCCTGGTCGAGCACGGCGCCGACAGCGACTGGCACCGCGATTTCATGCGCCGCATCGCCAGGGAACAGCTGCTGCTCGCCTCGGCGACAACCGAGGGCGGGATCGGCGGCAACCTGCGCAACAGCATCTGCGCCATCAAGGTCGAAGGCGATACTTGCTATCTCGAAAAAGATGCGACCGTCATCTCCTATGGCGCCCATGCCGACGCCATTCTGATCACCTCGCGCAGCCACGCCGAGGCGGCGTCTTCCGATCAGGTGCTGACCTGCTTCCTTAGGGATCAATACGAGATCAAGCGCACGGTCGAGTGGAACACGCTCGGCATGCGCGGCACTTGCTCCGACGGCTTCCTGTTCAAGGGCGTGGCGCCGGCCAAGCAGATCCTGCCGAAGCCATTTGCCGAGATCGCCGCGCAATCGATGCTGGCAAGCTCGCACCTGCTCTGGAGCGGTGTGTGGTATGGCATTGCCGCCGATGCGGTTTCGCGCGCACAAGCTTTCGTTCGTGCCGCTGCCCGCAAGTCTCCCGGCGCACCGCCGCCCGGTGCACTGCGTCTCGCCGAAGCCTCCAGCATGCTGCAGATGGTGAAATCCAATGTGGTTGCCGGGCTCAAGGCCTATGAGGAGGCGAAGCTCGATGCGGACCGCCTGTCGTCGATGGCCTTCGCCGTGGCGATGAACAACGTCAAGATCGCATCCTCGGAGATGATCCTGCCGATCATCAATCATGCGATGCTGATTTGCGGCATCATGGGCTACAAGAACGGTACGCCCTACAGCCTCGGCCGCCACCTGCGCGACGCGCACTCGGCGCAATTGATGATTTCGAATGACCGCATTCTCGGCAATACGTCGACCATGCTGCTCGTCCACAAACAAGATACCAGCCTGTTGGGGTAACCGTCATGGATATGCAAACATCGTTTCTCGACCGTCTTTTCGAATCCGGCCTGCTGATCGACACCGGTGTTGATGGCCTCTACGGGCGCAGCGGCCAGTTCGAAGACGTTATTTCCGCTTTCGAGCGCCTGATCGACAAATTCGGCGGCGCCGATGGCGCCGAAGCAATCCGCTTTCCGCCCGGCATGAACCGCGCCTTCTTTGAGACGAGCGGCTATATGAAGAGCTTCCCACAGCTAGCCGGCACCGTGCACAGCTTCTGCGGCAACGAGCTCGATCACATGAGCCTGCTCAAATGCATGGAAGTCGGCGACGACTGGACGAAAGACCAGCAGGCCACCGATATCGTGCTGACGCCCGCCGCCTGCTATCCGCTCTATCCGACGGTTGCCAAGCGCGGCGCCATTCCGGAAGACGGCGCGCTTTACGATCTGCAATCCTATTGCTTCCGCCATGAGCCTTCCAAGGACCCGGCCCGCCAGCAGCTCTTCCGCATGCGCGAATATGTCTGCATGGGTAGCGAAAAGCACGTGACGGATTTCCGCCAGAGCTGGATGGATCGCGGTGTCGAGATGATGAAGGCCGTCGGCCTCGACGTCACCATCGATGTCGCCAACGACCCGTTCTTCGGCCGGGCCGGCAAGATGCTCGCCAACAACCAGCGCGACCAGAACCTGAAGTTCGAGCTGCTGATCCCGATCACCTCGACCGCCAAGCCGACCGCCTGCATGAGCTTCAACTACCATCAGGATGCCTTCGGCACGAAATGGGGCCTGAACTTTGCCGATGGCCGCGTCGTGCACACGGCCTGCGTGGGCTTCGGCCTGGAGCGCATCGCGCTGGCGCTGTTCCACACCCACGGTCTCGACACCAAGGAATGGCCCGAGAGCGTGCGCAAGGCACTGTGGGGCTGATCGCACCCATGGCTTCCGTGTTTCAGGGACTGGATCCCGCCGCCTACAAGCCACATGCGCTGCACGACAGCGAGCGCATGTGGCCTGAGACCAACTGCTACATCGATCTCTGGATCGAGGTGCTTTCGAGCCTGAAGCTGCCGCCCGAAGCCATGCTCGGCTTCACGGTGACACAGGATTTCGAGGGCGATCAGTTCACCTTCTTCAAGGTGCCGCTCGAGGATCTGGAAGCGCTCTATGGCGTGCGCTGCACCGAGCTTGCGATTTACGACAAGGTTGAGAACCATGTCGCCGAGCAGATCGGCCGCGGTCGGCTCTGCCTGGTGGAGATGGATTCCTTCTTCATGCCGGACACGCAAGGCGTCGGCTATCGCCGCGAACACGGCAAGACGACGGTCGCGATCAACCGGCTCGATATGGAAGGCCGCACGCTCGATTATTTCCACAATGGCGGCTTCTTCCAGCTGTCGGGCGAGGATTTCGACGGACTGTTCCAGCTGCATCTGACGGACGAGGACCTGCCCTTCCTGCCCTATACGGAATTTGCGAAATTTCCGGAGAAGGTACCCGCTGACGCTGGAATCCGCGAGACGGCGCGGCAGCTTCTGTCCTTCCATTTCCGCCGTCGCCCCAAGGCCAATCCGATCCGCGCCTTCGCCGAGGTCTTCCCGGCGCAGGTGGAGGCGATCGCCGAACGGCCTTTCGGCTTCTTCCATAAATATGCCTTCAACACGCTGCGTCAGCTCGGCGCCAATTTCGAACTGGCCGGCAGCCATTTCGATTGGCTCGCGGCTGATTTGGGTAACGCGGCTGGCGAAGCGCGGAAAATTTCCGAGACGGCAAAATCGGTGCAGTTCCAGCTTGCCCGTGCCATCACGCGCAAGAAATTCGAGCCGCTGCGCACGGCGCTTGATCCGGCCGCCGATGCATGGGATTCCATGATGAGCGAACTCGAACGGAAGCTTTGACGGGTTTCCGTTCGATCCGCGATACGGCTGGGTTATTTCTGAACATATTGGGGCGGGGGTAATCCCCCGAAGATGTCATGGGCGGGCGCTTGGCGGATCTCGGCGGCGGAATGCGGCTGAGCGAAGGTTGGAATCTGGTACTGACGGAGGCGGGCACCTGCCTCTTGCCCTCCGATGTGCCGCTGACCTCAGGTTTCATTCCCGCGCCCGTGCCGGGCACGGTGGCGGAGGCGCTGGAAAAGGCCGGGCGTTTCGACCGGACAAGGCCGCAGCCGCTTCATGATCGCGATGCCTGGTACATCTGCCGTCTGGTGGATGTGGAGGCGGGCGAGGCGGTCCTGCGACTGGAGGGGCTGGCGACGCTTTGCGAAGTCTTCCTCAATGGCCAGCAAATCTTCGTTTCTGAAAGCATGTTCGAGGCCCATGACCTTGACGTCACCCTGCTTGGCGGTGACGAGCTGGCGCTCTGCTTCCGCGCGCTGGAGCCGAAGCTTTCCGAGCCCGGGCCACGCGCCCGCTGGCGGCCGCAGATGATCACGCCCCAGGGCCTGCGCATGGTGCGCACGACATTGCTCGGCCATATGCCAGGCTGGTGCCCGGATGTTCAGGCCGTCGGCCCGTGGCGGCCGATCTCGCTGCTGCGGCCGAGCGCGCCTGTCATTCGTGATCTCTCCTTGCGGCCGGATTTGCTTGAGAATGGCGAGGGCAGGCTCTACGCCTCGCTCTCGATCGAGGGCGACGTTGAAGAGCTGGTATTGAAGTGCGGAGAGACGAAACAGGCCTTCGAAAAGGACAGCGCCGGCCGTTATACCGCAATCCTCAAAATTCCCGATGTGGCGCCCTGGTGGCCGCATACCCATGGCGTGCCGCAGCTCCATGATATCTCGCTCGTCGTCGATGGCATGGAGCATGCGCTCGGAAAGACCGGTTTCCGTCGGCTGTCGGTCGATCGTGGTGTCGATGGCCAGGATTTCGCTTTGATCGTCAACGGCGAGCGGATTTTCTGCCGCGGCGCGGTCTGGACCACAGCCGATATCGTACGCCTGCCTGGTGGCCGCGACGATTATGAATCCTGGCTGCGGCTGGCGGTTGAAGCCGGCATGAACATGATCCGTATCGGCGGCACCATGGCATATGAAACGCCGGAATTCTTCCGCCTGTGCGACGGACTTGGCCTGCTGGTCTGGCAGGATTTCATGTTCGCCAATTTCGACTATCCGAAGAATGACAAGGCGTTCAACGCCCATGTCGAGGCGGAGGTTTCGCAGTTCCTGAGCGGCACTCGGCTGTCGCCTTCGCTGGCCATCCTTTGCGGCGGCAGCGAGATCCATCAGCAGGCAGCCATGATGGGCCTGCCCGAACAGTTCTGGAAAAGCCCTGTTGTCGAGGAGATCATCCCGCCACTGGTGCAATCGTTGCGGCCGGATGTGCCCTATGTCGTCAACTCGCCCTCGGGCGGGCCGATGCCGTTTTCGCCAAATGTCGGCGTCACGCATTATTATGGCGTCGGGGCGTATATGCGGCCGTTTGCCGATGCGCGCCGCGCCGACGTCCGCTTCGCCGCAGAGAGCCTGGCTTTCGCGCATGTGCCGCAAGCCCGTACTCTGGGGCAGCATCTGCCGGTTCCGGCAGTCCATAGCCCGCTATGGAAAGAGCGGGTACCGCGCGATCGCGGCGCATCCTGGGATTTCGAGGATGTGCGTGATCATTATCTTCAGGAGCTTTACGGTTTCGAGCCCAACCGATTGCGGCGGGAAGACCCGGATCTCTATCTCAACCTCTCGCGGGCGGTGACCGGTGAAGTGGCGGAGGAGACCTATGCGGAGTGGCGCCGCCGAGGTTCCGGCTGCAACGGCGCGCTTGTCTGGACGCTGCAGGATCTGCTTCCCGGCGCCGGCTGGGGCGTGATCGATTCGACCGGAGAGCCGAAGCCGGTCTGGTATGGGCTGCGCCGCGCCTTCCGGCCAGTGCAGGTGCTGCTGATGGACGAGGGTACGAACGGTCTCGACGTACATGTCATCAACGAGAGCGATGCGGCGCTCGATCTGACCGTCGAAGTCTCCTGCCTGCGCGATGGCCGTCAGATCGTCGTCGGTGGCGGCCGCGATCTGGTGCTCGAAGCCCGCGCCAAGCAAAAGATAGCCTGCACTGATCTGTTTGGCGCCTTCTTTGACACGACCTATGCTTTCCGTTTCGGTCCGCCATCACATGATGTCGTAGTGGCTCGGCTGACGAACTCGGTAACCGGCGCGGTGATCGCTGAGGCCTTCTACTTCCCGCTTGGCAGAACGAAAGCTTTTCACGATGCCGAGATCACTGCATCGGTTCTTCAGGAAGGCGAGGATTGGTATTTGGAGCTGATCAGCGACCGGCTGGCACAATCCGTGCAGATTGATCTGGAAGCCTATCGGGCCGAGGACGACTGGTTCCATCTTGCGCCGGGCAGCCGGCGGATTCGCCTGTACCGGCGGGAGAGCGTTCCGGCCGATGTCATTCCATCCGGGCAAATCCGCTCCATCGGCAGCCGGCGGATCGTCGAGGTGTAACCAAGGCGCGGCAAATGCGGGGACCTATCTCGCCCGCCAGGGGCGAGATAACCCTGCGTGAGCTCTCCTACAGCGTCGCCCCATCTGGCCCGAACAGGTGGCAGCGCTCGGGATCGATATGAATGCTAACCGTCTCGCCGGCGCGGATGGCTTGCTGATCTTCCAGCGCGACCGTCAGCGCCTGGCCGCCATGTAGCGTGACGTAGAGGATCGTCTGGCCGCCGAGATGTTCGACGAGATCGACGCGGGCATTGCCGAGCGCCAGGCCGCGATCGCCGACGTTCAGGTGCTCCGGGCGGGCGCCGAGGGTTACCGGCTGTCCAGGCTGGAGGCTGCCTAGCCGGCGCGGCAGGCGCACCGTCTGGCCGGCGAGATCGATGACGGCGGAGCCGTCGTCGGAGGCGACGATCTTGGCATCGAGGAAGTTCATCTTCGGTGAGCCGATGAAGCCGGCAACGAACTTGTTCTTCGGCTTGTTGTAGAGGTCGAGCGGCGCGCCGACCTGTTCGATCTTGCCGCCGTTCAGCACCACGATCTTGTCGGCCATGGTCATGGCCTCGGTCTGGTCGTGGGTGACGTAGATCATGGTGTTGCCGAGGCGCTGGTGCAGGCGGGCGATCTCGACACGCATCTGCACGCGCAGTTCGGCATCGAGGTTCGAAAGCGGCTCGTCGAAGAGGAAGATGTTGGGCTCGCGCACGATGGCGCGGCCGATGGCGACGCGCTGGCGCTGGCCGCCGGAAAGCTGTTTCGGCTTGCGCTGCAGCAGCTGCTTGATCTGCAGGATCTCGGCCGCCTTTTCGACGCGCGGCTGGATGTCCTGCTTCTTCATGCCGGCCGTTTCCAGGCCGAAGGCGAGATTCTTGTAAACGGTCATATGCGGATAGAGCGCATAGGACTGGAAGACCATGGCGATGCCGCGCTTGGAGGCGGGGACATCGTTCATGCGGCTGCCGTCGAGATAGAGCCCGCCGCCGGAAATCGGCTCGAGGCCGGCGATCATGCGCAGGAGCGTGGACTTGCCGCAGCCGGAGGGGCCGACGAAAACGGTGAACTCCCCCGGCTCGATCTCCAGGTCGATCCCGTGAACCACCTGAAGCTCGCCATAGCGCTTGATAACCTTCTGCAGCGATACGCTTGTCGCCATGGGTGCTCCCTCCTTGTTGGTCCTGACGGCTCGCGGGGCAACGTTCATGATGGCCTCCAGCTCTTGTATTTCTTGGCTTCCGGTCCGACGGGGAAGCGGACTTCGGTGCGCGTTTCCGACGATTCATAGAATGCCGTGACCAGCTCCAGCGCCTGACGGGCATCGGCCGTCGTCACCGGCAGCGGTCCGCCGGACACTAGCGCGTCGTGGAACAGCCTCATCTGCGTGTTGAAACGGTTGGGAATAGGCGACCAGTCGGCGAGCAGCGCATCGATCTTCGCGCCGATCTCGTCATTGGAGGGGACGATCTTCCAGGGGTCCTGGCCGGGGCTGTAGGGCTCGTGATTGCTTTCGATCAGGACGTTTTCGAAGGCGAGGCGCAGGCGGCTGATCTGCTCCTGCGAGCCGAGCGTTGCGCTGATGGTGGCGAGCGCGCCGTTTTCCATCAACAGGCTGGCGCTGGCGCAGTCCTCCACCTCAATATCGTTGACGCGGGTGGCGACGCGGCCGAAGAGGCCCGCGATCGGCCCCATCAGATAGGTCAGCATGTCGTGCAGATGGATAGAGTGCGTCATCAGAACGCCACCGAGCTCGGTATCCCACTTGCCGCGCCAGGGAACCGCATAATAATCGGCGCCGCGCACCCAATGCGTCTCCGACGTGGCGACATAGGGCTTGCCGGCAATACCCGAAGCGATGATGCGCTTGGCCTTCTGGATGCCGTCGCCATAGCGATACTGGAATATTGGCATCAGCCGGCCCTTGGCGGTCTTTTCGGCCGCGATGACCGCATCGACATCGGCGAGCGATCCCACAAGCGGCTTTTCGCAGACCACGTGTTTGCCGGCGGCAAGCGCCTGCATGATGAGCTGGAAATGCGAGCCGGGCGGCGTGCAGATGTCGATGATGTCGATATCGGGCATGTTGAGGACTTCGGAGAAATCCTTGAGGCGTCTCGCGATGCCGAATTCGTCGCCGACGGCGTTCAGGCGTTCCTCGTTGAGATCGCAGAGAACCGCGACTTCGAAACGATCCGGATGTGGCAGGTAGCCTTCGACGATGTGGGAGCGGCCGATGCCGAGGCCGATGATCGCGACTTTCTTGATGTCGGACATAACGCAATTACCTCTGAACGCCGTTGAGCGATGTTGCCTCGGCGAGCGCCTGCGCTTTCAGCGCAAGCTCCATGGCCTTGAAGCAATGTTCCTGACCCATCGCCGTTTCGGTACGGTCTCTTATGTCGGCAACCAGCTGGCGGCCATAGGGCAGCTCCACTCCGGTGCAGTCGATATGCTGCATGCCCTTGCGGTCGGTGAGGAAGAGGTGATCGCTGCCGGGCCGCCCGGCGACGTCGATATATTTGCGCAGCTCGATCGTGCCTTCCGTGCCGACAATGAAGAGGCGGCCGTCTCCCCAGGTGGAAAGCCCGTCCGGCGTGAACCAGTCGACGCGGACGTAGCCGGTGACGTCAGGCGTTCTCACATGGAAATCGCCATAATCTTGCAGGCCTGGTGTTTCCGGATTGGCACGGTTGGACACCGTTGCCGACAGAACTTCGGCTTCGAGAGAGTCTGCAAAGAACAGAAACTGCTCGCACTGATGTGAGGCGATGTCGGCGATGATGCCGCCATAGCGCTTGCGGTCGAAGAACCAGTCCGGCCGGGTGGGTTTGCGCAGCCGATGGGGGCCCAGGCCGGTCGTATGGATGACCTTGCCGATGGCGCCGGCTTTCACCAACTCACCGGCCTTGACCGTCGATGCCGTCTCGAAATGTTCGGAATAGAGGATGGAGACGATGCGCTTGGTCTCGGCCTGCACTTTTCGCACTTCAGCGAGCTGATCCAGCGTCACCATGCCGGGCTTGTCGAGCATCACGTCCTTGCCGTGGCGCATGGCCTCGATAGCGAGATCGGCGCGCTCACTGGAAATCGCGGCGCTGACGATCAGCGTGATGGAGTTGTCCTCGAGAATTTCTCTTTTATCGGCAACGCGTTTCGCCTGCGGAAAGCGCTCGGCGAAGGTGGCGGCGAGATCGTCTTCCACTGCATGGAAGGCGACGAGTTCGGCGCCGGCCCGCAGCATGACGTTGACCTGGCCGTAGATATGATCGTGGTTGAGGCCGATGGCGGCGAAGCGCAGCGCGCTCATGCGACATTTCCTTTCGTGGGTTTGTTGGTTCGCAGACCCAAATCTTGGGTATTCGGGACTGCGGAGTTCATAATTAGCGTTTGAGGCCGGCGGTTGCGATGCCATCGATCAGCAGCCTCTGGAAGAAGAGGAAGATCAGGAAGACCGGGATCAGCGACAGGCTCGACATGGCAAACAGGCTGCTCCAGTCGGAACTTCCCGTGGAGTCGACGAAGGAGCGCAGGCCGAGTTGTACCGTGTAGGTGTTGATGTCCGAGAGGTAGATCAGCGGCCCGAAGAAATCATCCCAGGTCCAGATGAAGGAGAAGATGGCGGCTGTCGCCAGAACGGGAAGCGACAGCGGCAGCATGATCCGCCAGTAGATGCGCCATGGGCTGCAGCCGTCCATCATGGCGGCCTCGTCCAGCTCGCGTGGAATGCCGCGGAAGAACTGCACCATCAGGAAGATGAAGAAGGCATCGACGGCCAGGAATTTCGGTACGACGAGCGGCAGCATGGTCTTCACCCAGCCGAGCTTGAGGAAGAGGATATATTGCGGGATCAGCGTGACGTGATAGGGCAGCATCAGCGTGCCCAGCATCAGCGCAAACCAGAAATTCTTGCCCCAGAAGTTCAACCGCGCGAAGGCGTAAGCCGCCAACGAGCAGGAAATGACGTTGCCGATGACCGAAAGCACGGCGATGACGGCCGAATTCCAGACGAATTTGCCGAAGGTGACCTGGCCGCCGAACCAGCCGCGGGCATAGGAGCTGAAATCGAATTGCGAGGGGATCAGCGAGGCCGTGCCGAAGATCTCGTTCTGGTCCTTGATCGAGCCGGACAGCATCCACAGCAGCGGATAGAGCATCACGATCGACGCGGCGATTAGAGCGACATGGATGAGGACGGAGAGGAACCACGGGCGCTCGCGCGGCGGCTTCATGTCCTCGGCAAAATGGGTGAGCTTCGCGTCAGTCATCGTAGTGGACCCAATAACGAGCGGAGAGGAAGGAGAAGGCGGTGAAGATCGCGATAATGATCACCAGGATCCAGGCGAGTGCGGCAGCATAGCCCATGCGGAAATAGCCGAAGGCTTCCTGGTAGAGATAGAGCGTATAGAACAGCGTCGAATCGATCGGCCCGCCGGTGCCGGATGAAATCACATAGGCCGGCGTGAAGGCTTTGAAGGCATCGATCGTCTGGACCACGGCGTTGAAGAAGATCACGGGCGTCAGAAGCGGCAGGGTGATCTTGAAGAAAATCCGTGCCTTGGAGGCGCCGTCGAGGCTGGCGGCTTCATAAAGATCGGTCGGGATCTGGCGCAGGCCTGCGAGGAAGATGATCATCGGCGAACCGAACTGCCAGATGGCGAGAATGACGAGCGTATAGAGCGAGTAATCGGGATTGGAGATCCAGCTCGGCCCGTTGATGCCGAAGGCGTACCAGAGCAGGGTATTGACGATACCGTCGGCATCGAAGATCTGCCGCCACAGCACCGCGATGGCGACGCTGGAGCCGAGCAGTGACGGCAGATAGAAGATGGCACGGTAGACCGGCAGGCCCTTGATGCCGCGGTTGAGCAGCAGCGCCACCAGCAGCGCGAAGGCGAGCTTCAGCGGCACGGAGCAGACGACGTAAAACAGCGTCACCTTCATCGACGATAGGAATTTGTCGTCCGCCGTCGCGATCCGCACATAGTTGTCTATGCCGACGAGATTGGGAGACTGCAGCAGATTGTAGTCAGTAAAGGATAGATAGAGCGAGGCGATCGCCGGTCCGAGGGTTAGTCCGAAGAAGCCGATGAACCACGGCAGAAGAAAGAGATAGCCGGGTGCGTTGCGCGCGAATGCGCTCGGCGCCTTGTAGGAGGTCTCCACGCGCAACGGCGCGCGCGCGCCGACGGCCAAGCCGCCGGCAACGCTCTTGCTGTTTGTACCCACGGTATCAGCCTCGCGTAATGTTTGCTGCTGCCTGTTCGGTGAACTTCGTTCCAGCGTCCTGCGCGCTGGTTTTGCCGAAGGCCACCTCCTCGGCGATCTTCTTCAACAGGAATGCATTCTCGCCGGCGCCGTTCGGTGGGGATGGCGGCAGCGCTCCGACGTGCGGCGTCAGCCGGCCGATATAGTCGACCACCTGCTTGCTGACGGGATCCAGATCCGGCGTCAGGAGGTCGCGGATCTTTTTTGAAGGCGGAACGCCGCGCTCGACTCCGAGTGCCTTCGTGCCTTCTGGGTCTTCGACCAGATAATTGACGAAGGCGACGGCGGCATCCTTGTTTGCTGACGTCGCCGAAACCGACATCAGCATCGACGGCTTCAGATACTGGCCGGGCTTGCTGTCGGCGTTGGCCGGATAGGAGACGATATCGAGCTTTTCCTTGTTCAGACCTTGAATGGCAACGAACTGGTTGGAATGGGCGAAGCTCATCGCTGCTTTTTTGGTGACAAGCATATCGGTTTCGAGCGTCTGCTGATCGAGCGCCTGCACGTCGGCCGGAACACAGGCGCCAATCTTGCGCATGTGACCCCACAGATCGAACCATTCGGTCGCGTCCTTTGCTTCGAAGGCGAGCTTGCCGTCCGTCGTATACAGCGCCTTGCCGCGCTGGCGCAGCCAGCATTCGAGCGCCGGCTCCCCGCCGCTTGCGTCGGCCGTGCCGTAGAAACCGCGACGCTTCTTGGCAGCCGTGACCTTGGCGCAGGCATCGCCGATCTGCTCCCATGTCATGGCGTCATGTGGCGGTTCGACGCCGGCCTCGGTCCAGGCGGCCGTATTGACGACAACCATGAAGGAGTTCACGCCGAGGCTGACACCGTAGATCTTGTTGTCGACCTTGCCGGAATCGATGTTGGCCGGGCCGAAATCCTCGATCGCCAAACTCTTGCCGAGATAGGGCGTCATGTCGAGCAGCGCGCCGCGGCGGGCATATTCGAAGATATAACGATAATCCATCTGGATGAGGTCGGGCGCGTTGCCGCCGCCGGTCTGGGTGGCCAAGCGCGTCCAATAGCTGTCCCAACCGAAGGATTCGCCCGCGATGGCGATATCCGGGTTCTTGGCCTGATAGGCCTTTACCGCCGCAAACGTCCGGTCGCTACGCTCCTTCGATCCCCACCAAAGAAGGCGCATCGCGGTTGCCGCATGGGCGCTTGAAAGTCCGATACCGCTGAAAGCGAGTGTGGCTGCCATGCCGGCTAGCAACTGCCGGCGATCGATCGTCAACGTCATCCTGGTCTCCTCCCCAGTGAACCGATGATTTACGAACTGCTTTGCATGATATAACTATTTGGTTACAAGTTGGATAGAAACGCGACCGCTGTCAAGCGCCAATCGTGCGGCAATCAAAACGATGCATGCCGGAACCGGCAGCATCCGTCGCTAATGCTACCGTTCGGAAGGAGATCGTCCATGGCGGTCAGGGCGAGACAAGAGCCTGAAAATAAAGCGCAAGCGGATGCCGGCAAGACCTTGGGCAAGCGGTCGAGAAAAGCGTCTCGCAATCCGCAGCGCACCCATGCCACGATCCTGGACGCGGCGACGGAGGAATTTGCCGCGCATGGCTTCGGTGGCGCCAGGGTGGATGCAATTGCAGCGCGGGCGCAAACGAACAAGCGGATGCTCTATCATTATTTCGGCGACAAGGAGGGGCTCTATCTCGCCGTGCTGGAGGCGACATATGCGACGATCCGCAACGCAGAAAAGCAGCTGGATCTGGCGCATCGTCATCCGGAAGAGGGGATGCGGGAGCTGGCCTTGTTCACCTGGCGGCATTTTCTAGCGCATCCTGAGTTTCTGAGCCTGCTTGCCACCGAAAACCTGCATCATGCGCATTATCTGCAGCGCTCCGACAAAGTCTCGGCCATGCATTCGCATCTGATCGACGAACTTGCAGACGTGCTGCGCCGTGGGGAGGCGCTTGGCATTTTCCGGCCGGCAGTCGATCCCATATCAGTCTATCTCACGATCGCGGCACTCGGCTTTTTCTATCTGTCGAACCGGCACACCTTGTCGACGATTTTCGCGCGGAAGCTGATGGCACCGGATGCGCTGAATGAGTGGGGTGAGCATATCGTTGCCGTCACGCTCGCTTCGATCCGCGCGTAGTGTTCGGCAGTGCGGCGGTTCGAGAAATTTTCAAAAGGTGATTGACAACGCCGGAGGTAACGCGCGATCTTGTAACCATATGGTTACATTGCTTGGGCGACTAAGCATTTGCTTTCCTGGTTCTGGAGGGAATCGGGCATGGAGGAGATAGCGTGTGCCTGTCGTTACAATGCGGCGTGGCCGGCGATTTGAAGAACCGCTTCTGCAATGAACTGAATAGCCCCTCACCACAGCCCTCTCCCCGTTGGAACGGAGAGAGGGAGCGACAGAGCAAACCAGCTGGCTGTTACTGGTTTCGTGCTGGTCATGGGCTTGAAAGCTCCTTCTCCCCGCAGGCGGGGAGAGGGCTGGGGTGAGGGGCCACGTATATTGGTGCCCTATGCAAATAGACTTGCCTGACCATCACAGGAGCCGACCAGCATCATGACCGAACCATTGACCATCAGGCTTGTCGAGGCCGAGACATTCGAGCGTCCGGTCAAGCTGCGGCTTCCCTTCCGTTTCGGTGCAGCAACCTTGCGCGAGGCGCGGCAGATTTTTCTGCGGATGCGCATCGAGGATGCGCAAGGGCGCTCGGCCGAGGGCATGGCGGCGGAGCTGATGGTACCGAAATGGTTCGACAAATCGCCCGAGCTTTCCAATGCCGACAATGAAAACCAGCTGCGGCGTTCGCTGGTCCTGGCGCTTAATTCCTTAAGAGGTGCTGGTGCGGGAACGGCTTTCGGCCTGCATGCCGCCGTCGAGGCCTCACATCATGCCCAAGCGGCGGCGGAGAAGCTGAACGGGCTTGTCGCATCATTCGGCCTGGCACTTGCCAACCGGGCTATTCTCGATGCGCTCTGCCGGCTGGAGGGACTGACCGTCGCGGAAGCGATCAAGGCGAACCGCCCCGGCATCGATACCTCCACGGCGCGCGATCTCGCGGGCTTCGATCTCTCCGGTTTCCTCTCGACATTGGAGCCTTCGGCAAGCCTTGCCGCGCGCCACACTGTCGGTCTGGTGGATGCGATCGTGCGCGCTGATATCCCGGCAAGCGAGCGGCTGAACGACGGCCTGCCGGAAAGTTTCGAAGAGGCGATCGACGCCTATGGGCTGACGTTCTTCAAAGTGAAGGTGTCGGGCGTTCCCGACGCGGATATCGACCGCCTTTGCCGCGTCGCTGCCGTCATCGATGCCAAGGTGCCGAACTATTCGGTGACGCTCGACGGCAACGAGCAATTTGCCTCTGCAGAGGCTGTTGCCGATCTGCTTTCCCGGGTGAAGGAAGAGCCGAGGCTGGCAAGATTTGCCTCTTCGATCCTATTCGTTGAGCAGCCGATCGCCCGCGCCCATGCCTTCGAGAAGCCGGTGAAGGCGCTTGCTGCCTTCAAGCCGGTGGAGATCGACGAATCCGATGCCGATATCGATGCCTTCGTCACGGCGAGGGGGCTTGGCTATACCGGCATCTCCTCGAAATCCTGCAAAGGCTTCTATCGCTCGCTATTGAACCGCGCGCGCGTCGCCAAATGGAGTGCCGAGGACGGCATTCCCTATTTCATGTCGGCCGAGGATCTGACGACGCAAGGAGGCCTTGCCGTGCAGCAGGATCTGGCGCTCGCATCGCTCATCGGCATGACGCATATCGAGCGCAACGGTCATCATTATGTCGACGGCATGGCCGGCGCGCCGGAGGCGGAGCAGGCCGCTTTCGCCGAGGTGCATTCCGATCTCTACCGCATCAGCAATGGCCGCACGCGGCTGCGGATCGAGGGGGGACAGCTTGCGATCAGTTCCGTTATCGGTGCTGTCGGTCTCGGTTCATCGGTCGCGCCGGATTGGACGGCGATGGAGAGGTCGCCGCACTAGCCTGCAGATGCTGCCGTGCTTGGCCCCTCACCCTAGCCCTCTCCCCGCAAGCGGGGAAAGGGGGCGACATAGCAAAGCATTTAAATTCGCGGCCTGGACAAGCCGCGGGTTTGGTGGGGAACCCCCTCTCCCCGCAAGTGGGAGAGGGTCGCGGTGAGGGGCTTTTGCCGAAGTAAACGCAGGTCATTGCGGCCCCATCATCATTTGCAGACTCTGGAGGAAGAGACATGCAGTCATCGAAAAAACGTTACGCCCTCGTCGGCACGGGTCATCGCGGCACGACTATGTGGGGCAAGGATCTGGTCGAGCGTTGGAGCAACGAGGTCGAGCTCGTGGCGGTCTGCGATCTCAATGCCATGCGGGCAAAGCGGGCTCTGGAGTATATCGGCGCATCGGTGCCCATCTATACCGACTTCGACGAATTGCTGCGGACGGAAAAGCCGGATCTTGTCATCGTCTGCACCCGCGATTCCACCCATGACGATCTGATCGTCAAGGCTATGGAGGCCGGCGCCGATGTCATTAGCGAGAAGCCGATGACGACGACCGTCGACAAAATCAAGCGCATTCTCAATGCCGAGGCACGTACCGGCAAGCGGTTGGATATTTCCTTCAATTACCGCTTCGCGCCGACCGCTGCGAAGATCAAGGAGCTGATCAATTCGGGCATCATCGGCGATGTCACCTCGGTCGACTTCCATTGGTATCTCGACACCAGCCATGGCGCCGATTACTTCCGCCGCTGGCATGCTTATGTCGAAAATTCCGGCAGCCTTTTCGTTCATAAGGCGACGCATCATTTCGACCTTCTGAATTGGTATCTGGATTCCGATCCGGAAACGGTCGCCACCTTTGCCGATCTCAAGCATTATGGCCGCAAAGGCCCGTTCCGCGGCGAGCGCTGTCGCACCTGTCGGTACAAGGGCGAGTGCGACTATTATCTCGACATCAGCGCAACGCCGCTGCTCGAGAGCCTCTATGAAGACCCCTCATCCGTCGATGGGTATGTGCGCGATGCCTGCGTTTTCCGTGAGGATATCGATATCCCCGATACGATGGTTGCCTCCATCCGCTATCGCAACGGCATCAACGTCTCCTATTCCCTGAATACCTATATGCCGATCGAAGGTCATCACATCGCCTTCAACGGACACAAGGGCCGCATCGAGCTGCGCCAATACGAGAAGCAGAACTGGACAACGCCGCCGGCCGACGAGATCGTCGTGATGAAGAATTTCGGCGATGTCGAGCACATATGGGTGCCGCACTCCTCCGGCGGGCACTATGGCGGCGACGACCGGCTGCGTAACATGCTGCTGCGCTCCGGCCCGAATGACGAACTCAAGCAGCGAGCAGGTTCGCGGGCAGGGGCGTTGTCGGTCCTCTGTGGCATTGCCGCGCTACAGAGCAGCCAGACCGGCCAGCAGGTGTCGGTTGCCGATATCTGGGGCGAAGATGGCGGGTTGAACTTGCTGGAACCGCGGCCTTAGGGCCGCGGTATGGAGCTTTCGCGTTTCGAGATCAGCTGCAGCTCGGCAGCTGCTGAGCGTAGATCCGCGTCATGCCGTTGAAGCGCTTGGCGCCGGCAAGAGCGGTTCCATTGCCGCGCCACGCTCCCTGCAGATAACCTTTGGCGCCGGAATAATAGGCGAGATAGAGATCGTAGGAATCGTTCAGGGCAATGCCGGTCTGCAGGTGCGTCTGGTAGTGATACCAGCCGACGAAGTCGATGGCGTCGGCGAAATTGGTGCGGCTTGCCGTCCAATTGCCGGTTTCGCGCTTGTATTTGTCCCAGGTACCGTCGAGCGCCTGCGAATAGCCGTAAGCCGTCGTCGGGCGTTTCCAGGGAATGAAGCCGAGCAAATAGCGCCGCGGCGGGCGGGCGCGCGGCCGGAAGCCGGATTCGGTATAGATCGTCGCCATCAGGATCGGCACGGGCACGCCGTACTTGCGTTCCGTGCGTTCGGCGGCGCGCTGCCAATTGTTGAACCAGCCATCGCGCTGATCGAAGATCGCGCAGATATTGCGGGTATGGCGGGGTGCGGTGGCGCAGCCCGCCAGCACGCTGAGCAGCATTACGGCCAGAATGGAAAGGACGCGGGTACGCATTACTAGAACCCCTTCATTGCTGCGCCGTGCGTCTTCCGGAGGCACGAGGTACGCAGCAACAACCTGCCGACGCATGATCCTTTCCAAAAGTTCGAGGCAGAGCTTTTGGCGGACCGACGCTCATGAGATTGCTAGCGCGGAATGATTAAAAACGGGTTGTTTGCCGGTGCCGAAATGGGGCGATTTCAGGGTGTTTTCATGGATTTGCTGCGTCGCATCATGCCATGCTAGCCATGTCTTCGCGGCGGATTTCATAGAGCAGCGGCTTGCCTTCGATAAAGCGGATGGCTTCATCCACCGCCATCTCACCGAGGCGGGTCCGTTCCAGCCCAACGGCACCTGCAATATGCGGCGTCAGGAAGACGTTCGGCAGCTCGTAAAACGCCGAGGCGGCTTCTGGAATTTCCGGATCGGTGACGTCGATGATCGCGTCGATATGGCCAGTTTTCAGCACGGCGATCAGGGCCGCTTCATCGACTAGTGCGCCGCGTGCCGTATTGATGAACGTCGCCCCCTTCTTCATCAGCGATAGGCGTTGCGCATTAATCATATGGCGTGTGGCGGGCAGCGAGGGTGCATGCAGCGAGACGATGTCGGCCGATGCCATCAGTGCGTCCAGCTCGGCTTTTTCAACACCGAGGCGCGTCGCTTCGGCCGCATTGACCATCGGGTCATAGAGCAGGACGCGGTAGTTGAAGGGAGCCAGCAGTTCGATCACCCGCCGGCCGATCCGCGAGGCGCCGATGATGCCGATGGTGCGGCCGTAATTGCCGATGGCGTCGGCCTGCATTGGTACCGTCCGGTTGCGGTTGCGGTCGGCGACGTAGAAATCGCGAAAGCGGAAGACCTTCTTGCCGGCGAAGATGATGGCGGCAAGCGTGAATTCGGCAACCGGCAGGGCATTGGCCTGTGCCGCGTGGCTCACCAGGATACCGCGATCGAATAGGCTGTCGCCCACTAGTCCTTTCACCGTGCCTGCGGCATGAACCACCAGCTTGAGATGCGGCGCCTGTGCGAGCGCGGCACCATCGATCGTCGACGCCCCCCAGCCGGTGATCAGAATTTCGGTTTCCGCGAGCAGCTTGGCCGCACGCGAATCGTCGAAGCTTTGCATCGGTGCGGCATCGAGTACGCGGCCGATAGAATCGAGGCGCTGAATGAGCGCCTCGGGCAGGACGTGCTGTGTGCGCGACGGTAGCATGGCGAATGATATCGCGGGGCGGCCGGAGAGGGATGGCGTCATGGCAGGCGGCCCGGCGCCTCAATGGCGCTGACCGTAACGCCCTTGTCTCTGATGAGGGCGCGCAGCGCGTCGATATCGGGTTTGGCTGGCGGCCTGCTCCAGGCGTGATCGACGGCAGCTGGGTCTTTCTCCGCAAGTACGGCTGAGACGAGAATGGTCTCGCCAGCAGGAATCGTGCCCCGCAATTGCGGCACCAGCGTTTTGGAAACGATGAGGTTGGTGTTTGGGGGCGCTTTCTGCGCGATGCCTTCACGTGTGATCGTCGAGCCGAGGTCGAGAATGCCGCTGAAATCCTCTTCGCCGATCGCATAGGCGGCACCGGTGGCGGATAAGAGCGTGTCGGCTTCGAAGTCGCGCCGGGCAATGGCAAAGCCGCCTTCGGCTGTCTGCAGGGGTCGTGGCGTGGTGATCCTGTGCAGGCGGACATGCCAGGGCGACGAGGGGATGAGCCATGTCTCTACCGTCACGTCCGGGTAGGGCGACCATTTGGCGTAGAGCGTCTCGCCGGCGAGCTTCGCCTCTTCATTGGTTTCGCGCACGCGATAATGGAGGCCGTCGTCGCTGAAGGCGAGCATGCCGTCGAAGGCCCCGCCGGCAAAGATGCGCTCGTCGCTTTCGATGCTGAAGCCGTAGCGGGCGGAATAGGCGAATTTCGAGTATTTCTCGGCGCCGAAGCGCATCTGCTGGTTTTCCTGGCCGGAAGAGAGTGCCACGACATCGTCCTTGTTGCGCAGCAAAACCATGCCGGGATGCTTTTGCGGGATGATAGCCGGCTCACTTTCCGGAGCCTTTTCTTCCGCTGTCCAGAATGGATGCGTTTCGGGAAGTGCCAGCGGCAGGAAAGCCTTGAAAGCCCAATAGGGCGAGCCGGCGGAATTGTAATTCTCCGACATCAGCAGGTTGGGATAGGCAAAGCCGATCGGCAGCGTGCCGTCGCGATGGGCGATCGGCTTGTCGGCCCACCAACGCAGGTGCCGCAGGCAAAGGCCCTTGATTTCGCCCCAAGGCAGCGCCTCGACATCAGCAAAGGCGAGCGCCGACCAGAAGCCGGCACAGGCGAAGCGATAGGTCAGGCTGCGGCCGAAGGGGATCGTAGCGCCATCGGGCGCGAACCAATGGCGGAAATCCCTCGCGAACAGGATGGCGCGCTCGCGGTAGCGCTCGGAGCGGTCGTCATTGACGAGCTTGGAATAGATCAGCCCGTAAAAGTGCATTGCGAAGGGAATGTAGTGATCGATGCGGCGGACATTGCCGTCGCGATACCAGCCGTCATCGATGTAGAAGCCGTCGAGCTCGTTCAGATAGGTTTCCGTCAGGCTGCGGTCGAAGGTGGCGCCGAGGCGATCGAGCGCGATATCGACGAAGATGCGGAAGAATTTCCAATTGTTGTCGGCGTAGTCGAAGGTGCGGGCGTGCTTGAGATAGGCAATCAGATTGTCGCCGGCGCGCCGATCGAGCGGCTCCCAGATTTTTTCGGGCACGAGCGCCAGCGCGAAGCCGAGGGCGGCCAGTTCGACCATGCGCTGATCGCGGCCGTTAACCGCGCCCCAATATTCCGGATGCTTTGGGTCGACGCCATTGGCGAGGCCTTCAGCGTAGCGGCCCCAGTGGCTGAAGTCGCCGCCGCCGGCGCCGAGCGGAGCCAAGCCCCAGAGGGGACGGGCGAAACCTTCGAGATCGGCGGCGGCGCGGTCGAAATGGGCACCTGCGCCATCGATGCGAACGCGGGCATTGCCTTCGGAAAAATAGGGCAGCAGCGGATCGAACAGATCGGTCAGCGCGCAGCGCATGTCCGTAAGGGTCTTCAGCGGGTTGCCGGCAAGAGGATTGGAGCTGGCGGGGTCGTAGATCATCGGTTCGGCTTTCTCGATCGTTTCCGCGGCTGGGATTGGATTTCAGGTTTCGGGTGGCAGCGTGCCGCCGGCGATCGGCGGGACGCCGTGGCAGATGTGGCGGGCCGGCGCATCGCGGTCGCGGAAGCGTGCGATCATTAGGCCGATGGCTTCTCGGCCGAGAGCTGCGCGATCGACGCGCATGGTTGCCAGGCGGGGATTGGTCATCAGGGCACAGGGAAGATCGTCGAAGCCCACAATGGCAAAATCCTCCGGCACCCGGAGGCCGGCTTCAACAACGGCGTCCAGCACGCCGACGGCGATGAAATCGTTCATGCAGAAGGCGGCGGTATAGCCTTCGCCTGCGGCAAGGATCTCGGCGGTTTTGTCATGGGCTTCCTGGCTGGAGCTGCCGCGAAAATTCATCGGCACGATGCGGCCTTCAGCGCCTTCCACCGAAGCGATCGCCGCCTCGAAGCCGCGGATGCGCTCGCGGATCGTCTGGCGATGCGAGCCGGTCAGATGCAGAATGCGGCGGTGGCCGGCATCAAGGAGGCGCCGGGTTGCGTTGTAGGCGCCGAAGAAATTCGAGGGTGAAACGCCGTCGAAGCGCAGCTTCGGGTCGATGCCGTTGACGAGCACGGTCGGCGTGCCGCTGGTCTCGAGCCACCGGCAGAGCTCTTCCGAGGGGTCGATGCCGACGAGAAAGAGGCCCTCGGCACCGGCGGTCTGCAGATATTCCTTCACCAGTTCCGGTTCCGTCCTTGCCTCCTGAATGAGACGGATGTCGAAGCGCATGCCGCGCTCGGCAGCGCCCGCCCTCAGGCCCTCCAGAATACCCTCATAGAAGACGCTCAAGCCGCCGGTGACGCTGTCGCTGGCGATCAATGCAAGGCCGCCGGCCGCCGTCTCGGCTGCGGTCTTCAGCGGGTAGCCGAGATCGCTTGCCACCTTGAAGATGTGCTGGCGGATCGTCTCGCTGATGCCGGGTTCATTGGTGAGGACCCGCGACACCGTCGAGACGGAGACGCCGGCGGCAGTGGCGATGTCGGCCTGCCTGATGCGTTTGGAGCGAATATCGTTCATGTCGCAAACGCTATGCAAACTTATGCAAATTTGCAATAGAAAGATTTTTTATTGCACAGTGCAATGAAGTTGCATATCGTCGCGCTGACTTGTCCGCTGAAGGCGTCGGGGAGATCGCCGCGGATGACAACGCAAGAGAAGGAGGAATCTCATGCGCATGAACCGTCGTTCTTTCATGATCGGAGCTGCCGGAACCGCAGCTGGCCTTGCCCTTGGGGGAAGCGCAATGCCCGCCTTTGCCGACGCGACGCAGCTCCGGGCCATGTGGTGGGGTTCGCCCGATCGCGGCAAGCGCACGGTCGCCGTTGCCGAACTGTTTCACAGCAAGAACCCCGATCTGTCCGTCATCGGCGAGAGCATCAGCGGCGAGGGTTACTGGGCCAAGCTCGCAACCGGAATGGCGAGCCAGAACATCGCCGATGTCTTCCAGCTCGAGCCAAGCACGATCTCGGATTATTCGAAACGCGGCGCCTGCATGCCGCTCGACCAGTTCGTGCCTTCGACGCTGAATATCGACAGTTTTGGCAAGGACGTGTTGAAGCTGACAACGGTCGACGGCAAGCTTTATGGCGTTGGTCTCGGGCTTAACTCCTTCGCGATGTTCTATGACGAGGATATGTTCAAGAAGACCGGCCTGACACCGCCCGGTCCGACCACGACATGGGCCGAATATGCCGATCTTGCCGTGGAAATGACCAAGGCTGCCGGCAAGCGTGGATATTGGGGCGGTCCTTATGGCGCGCGCTATAATTATGTGCTCGACGTCTGGCTGCGCCAGCGCGGAAAGAGCCTCTTCACGGAAGAGGGCGGGCTCGGCTTCGGCGTCGACGATGCCAAGGAGTGGTATAGCTACTGGGAAGACCTGCGCAAACGCGGCGGCACGGTCTCCGCTGATGTCCAGACGCTCGACCAGAACGTCATCGAGAGCAACTGCCTGGCGCTCGGAAAATCGGCGATCGGCATGGCCTATTCCAACCAGCTGGTTGGCTATCAGCTCGTGGTCAAGAGCAAGCTCGCCGTCACCACGTTGCCGCGCGAAAAGAAGGACGGCCCCTCCGGTCACTATTATCGCCCCGCGCTGATCTGGAGCGTTGGCGCCACCAGCAAGAATGGCGAAGCGGCGGCGAAATTCATCAATTTCTTCGTCAATGATGTCGATGCTGGCAAGATCCTCGGTGTCGAACGCGGCGTGCCGATGTCGCCCGCCGTACGCGCTGCCATCCTGCCGACGCTCAATCCGGTGGAGCAGCAGACGGTGCACTATATCGAGCTGTTGAAGGATCAGGTCGGCACCTATCCCGTGCCGGCGCCCCTCGGCTCCCAGGAATTCGACGCGAACGTCGCCCGCCCCGTCGCCGACCAGCTCGCCTTCGGCAAGATCACAGTTGCCGAGGCGGCGAAGCGGCTGGTGGAAGAAGGTGCGGCGAAATTGAAGCGGAAGGGTTGAGTGGAGTTTATCCGGGCTTTGTTATATGCCGCGCCGCTGTCACCCCCCTCTGTCACTTCGTGACATCTCCCCCACAAGGGGGGAGATCGGTAACTCGCGGGCATGCTGTACCTCAAGGAAACATCGAATCCGGTCAAATTGCTGTTTATTGTTTTACGAGTGACGAGCGGCAAACTCCTAACGATCTCCCCCCTTGTGGGCAGGGCTATCGCATATGGAGGCGGATGAGCACCATAAGCTCCTTCTCCCCTTGGGGAGAAGGTGGCCCGGGGTCGGATGAGGGGGTTATCGATTTGAATTCATGGATTTTTGTGGTCTTGGCGGGCACCCCCTCATCCGCCTGGCGGCACCTTCTCCCCGCTGGGGAGAAGGGGACAGCGGCGATCTCCGCTCATATGCGATAGCCCTGCCCTTGTGGGGGAGATGTCCCGATAGGGACAGAGGGGGGTATCGCACCCTCCTCAAAGTCTGCCGTTACTTCCCGTCCCAGGGCTTCAGTGCATCCTGCTTCATCCTGCGCTGTTCTTCCGGCGCAAGCTTGTAATCCCCCTTATAGGGTGCGCTTTCGAACGAGCCATAGGTCGGATTGGCGATGGCGATCCAGTCGTGGCCGAAATGCGCGGCATTGGCCTCGAAGACCTTCTGGCGCTCTTCGACCGTACCCTTGTAGTCGTCAGTGAAGTCGCCGAAATTGTCGCCGAACATCAGGAGAATGCGATAGTTCTTGGCGATGAAGGCGCGGCGCGTGCCCTTGGCAGAACCCCAGTCCGGCTGCTCCTTGGCGCTCAGGAAAGTGTCGACATTGTCGCCCATCGGAAAACCGAAGCGCTTCATTTCTTCAACGGTCGGACCTTCCTCATCGGCGGTGCGGTTGGTGACGTAGAAGACCTTCACGCCTTTTGATGCTGCATATTGGGTGAATTCCACCGCGCCGGGAATCGGCTTGTCCTGTTGGGCATTCACATACTGCGTCCAGGTTTCCGGCTTGAAGCTCGTACCCGCCGTGACATTACGCGCCTGATAAGGCGACGTATTGAGCACGGTATCATCGACATCGAGGATGATGGCGGGCGGAAAGTCCTGGAAATTACCTGTTTGCTCGACCGGAGCTGCGGTCCAGTTCTTGTCGGCCAGTGCTTCGTCGAGCCTGATACGGCCGAGCGCATAGGCACCAAGCGCGTTGGCCTGCGCCTCCACCGACGTCTGATCCCAAAGAACGGCATTGAGATTGTCGTCGGGCATGGCGGCCGGCAAATCGGCGGCCAAAGCCGGCAAGGCAGACGCGAGGCCGATCACGAATGTCAGGCGCCCTAGATATCTATTTTCCACTCCGTTCTCCTTTATGAAATTCCGGAAATCAACTCATCGCATTAACGATTTTAAACAGGCATCAAAGTCCTGACCCGGATAAGGATAGTTTGCGCGCAGACGGAATGTGTCAAGTATATGACAGCTGGCGGATCCGGGTTCAGTTGATTTTGATTTGCGGTCCCTGCCTGTGCCAAGCGCCTCCATGCGGCGGCATTTTTGACAAAGGTCATGCTGGAGCTCTGAAACGATAAAATGCCGGGATCCTTTCAGACCCCGGCACCGCCGCATCTCCAAGTGCGGTTGCTTATTTCTTCGCGTCGGCCCAGCTCTTGACCAGTTCGTCATAATTGACGGTGATCGGCTTTTCCTTTTCGTTGGCGATCTTCAGCTGCGGAGCGAGATGGCCGTTCTTGACGGCATCGGCGTTCCAGTAGGCAAGATCGTGCTCTTCGGCGAGCTTCGGTCCGATGTCGCCCTGAACGCCTGCGCGTTCCAGGCGCTGCATGACACGTTCCTGATCGGCGCAAAGTGCATCCATGGCTCCTTGCGCATCCTTGGCGCCGGAAGCGGCATCGCCGATCGCCTGCCACCAGAGCTGTGCGAGCTTCGGATAGTCAGGAACGTTCGTGCCGGTCGGCGACCATTGCACGCGGGCCGGCGAGCGGTAGAACTCGATCAGGCCGCCGAGCTCCGGCGCGCGCTTGGTGAAGCTCTTATCGCGGATGGTGGATTCGCGGATAAAGGTGAGGCCGACATGGCTCTTCTTCACGTCCACCGTCTTCGAGGTGACGAACTGCGCATAGAGCCATGCGGCCTTGGCGCGGTCGACCGGGGTCGACTTCATCAGCGTCTAGGAGCCGACGTCCTGATAGCCGAGCTTCATGCCGTCCTTCCAGTAGACGCCATGCGGCGACGGCGCCATGCGCCACTTCGGCGTGCCATCCGAATTCATGACCGGCAGGCCGGGCTTGACCATGTCGGCGGTGAAGGCCGTGTACCAGAAGATCTGCTGGGCGATATTGCCCTGTGCCGGAACCGGGCCGGATTCCGAGAAGGTCATGCCTTGGGCTTCCGCCGGAGCGTATGCCTTCAGCCAATCGAGATATTTCTGGATCGAGTAGACGGCGGCCGGTCCGTTGGTATCGCCGCCGCGGGCAACGCAGGAGCCGACAGGACGGGAATTGGCATCGACCTTGATGCCCCATTCGTCAACCGGCAGACCGTTCGGCAGGCCCTTGTCGCCGTTGCCGGCCATGGAGAGCCAGGCGTCGGTGAAGCGCCAGCCGAGCGACGGGTCCTTCTTGCCATAGTCCATATGGCCGAATACCTTCTTGCCGTCGACATCGCGACCGGTGAAGAACTGGGCGATATCCTCATAGGCCGACCAGTTAACCGGTACGCCGAGCTCATAGCCATACTTGGCCTTGAAATCGGCCTTGTTCTTCGGGTCGTTGAACCAGTCGTAACGGAACCAGTAGAGGTTGGCGAACTGCTGGTCGGGGAGCTGATAAAGCTTCTTGTCGGGAGCGGTCGTAAAGCTGGTGCCGATGAAATCGGCGATATCGATGCCCGGATTGGTGACGTCCTTGCCCTCGCCAGCCATCCAGTCGGTCAGGTTGCGAACCTGCTTGTAGCGCCAATGCGTGCCGATCAGGTCGGAATCGTTCACCCAGCCGTCATAGAGGTTCTGGCCGGTCTGCATCTGCGTCTGGATCTTCTCGACGACGTCGCCTTCCTGGATGACGTCGTGGGTGACCTTGATGCCTGTTATGGCGGTGAAGGCCGGGGCCAGAACCTGCGATTCATACTGGTGTGTCGTCAGGGTTTCCGACACGACCTTGATTTCCATGCCCTGGAAAGGCTTGGCCGCATCGATGAACCACTGCATTTCCTTTTCCTGGTCGGCGCGCGAGAGCGTCGAGAGATCGCCGATCTCCTTGTCCAGGAATGCCTTGGCTTCGTTCATGCCGGCATGCGCCGTGCCGGCCAGGGCCAGCAAGGCAACTGCCGTTGTCGTCAAGAGATGCCGTCGCATATATTCCTCCCTACAGGTTGCGAGTGCATTGTCAGCCAGCCGGATTTCCGGCCATCTGTATCGATTTGCCTTACTGCTCCGCATGACCGGATGGGCAACGGGGCGGTAACGGTTTGAATTTCCGCGTCAGACCAGACGGAAGACGCCGATGGCGTAGATCACGGAAAGAGCAAGAGCCCACCACAGGCTTGGGCCTCCCAGACCCAGCCAGGCGAGATGGATGAAGGCGGCGCCGAGCAGCGAAATGAACAGCCGGTCGCCACGCGTCGTTTCGAAGCGCAGGATGCCGAGGCGCGGATGGCCGCCGGGCGAAACATACTCCCACACAGCCATGCCGATCAGCAGCAGCAGGATCGTCGCGAAAAACAGCGCCGTCGGCAGCGTCCAGGCCATCCAGGAAAAGTCTGTATTCATGGCGGTTTTCCTTTAGACGCGGCCGAGCGCGAAGCCCTTGGCGATGTAGTTGCGGACGAAATAGATGACGAGCGCGCCGGGAACCAAGGTCAGGACACCGGCGGCGGCAAGCAGGCCCCAATCCATGCCGGCGGCCGAGACGGTGCGCGTCATGATGGCGGCGATCGGCTTGGCGTCGGTCGTGGTCAAGGTGCGGGCGATCAGCAGTTCCACCCAGGAGAACATGAAGCAGAAGAAGGCGGCGACGCCGATGCCGCTTGCGATCAGCGGAATGAAGATCTTGATGAAGAAGCGCGGGAACGAATAGCCGTCGATATAGGCCGTCTCGTCGATTTCCTTCGGCACGCCGGACATGAAGCCTTCGAGGATCCAGACCGCCAGCGGCACGTTGAAGAGGCAGTGCGCCAGCGCGACGGCGATATGGGTATCGATCAATCCGAAGGCCGAATAGAGCTGGAAGAAGGGCAGTGCAAAGACCGCCGGCGGCGCCATGCGGTTCGTCAGCAGCCAGAAGAAGACGTGCTTGTCGCCGAGGAAGCGGTAGCGCGAGAAGGCATAGGCTGCGGGAAGGGCGCAGGCGACCGAGATCACCATGTTCATGACGACATAGGTGATCGAGTTGATGTAGCCCTTGTACCAGGACGGATCGGTGAAGATGATCGTGTAGTTGCGCAGCGTCGGCTGGTGCGGATAGAGCGTTAGGCCGCTGACGATCTCCTCATTGGTCTTGAAGCTCATATTGACGAGCCAGTAGATCGGTAACAGCAGGAAGACGATATAAAGCGTCGGCACAAGCCACGCCCACCGCCCCTTTTCGCCGTGACGGCGGGCAACCCGCGCGCTTGTCGCAGCAGTCGCGTTCGCGGCGGCGTCGGAAGCGGCCATCTTGTGCATCGCGGCGTTATCGGCCGTGGTGGAGAGGGGTTTGCCGCTCATCGGCTTTCTCCCGCATCGTAATTGGTCATGACGGTGTAGAAGACCCAGGACAGTAGGAGCACGATCAGGAAATAGATCAGCGACATGGCCGCGGCCGGGCCGAGGTCGAACTGGCCGAGCGCCATCTTCACGAGATCGATCGACAGGAAGGTCGTGGAATTGCCGGGGCCGCCGCCCGTCACGACGAAGGGTTCGGTGTAGATCATGAAACTATCCATGAAGCGCAGCAGCACGGCGATCAGCAACACGCGGTTCATCTTCGGCAGCTGAATGTAGCGGAAGACGGACCAGCGCGAGGCGCCGTCGATCTTGGCCGCCTGGTAGAAGGCATCCGGAATGGAGGCGAGGCCGGCATAGCAAAGCAGCACGACGAGGCTCGTCCAGTGCCAGACGTCCATGATGATGATCGTCGCCCAGGCGTCCGCCGGATCGGAGACGTAATTGTAGTCGATGCCGAGATTGACGAGGACATAGCCCATCAAGCCAATGTCGCTGCGGCCGAAGACCTGCCAGATCGTGCCGACGACGTTCCAGGGGATCAGCAGCGGCAAGGCCATCAGCACGAGGCAGACGGGAACGCCGATGCCCTTCTTCGGCATGTTGAGCGCGATGAAGATGCCGAGCGGCACCTCGATCGCCAGGATGACGAAGGAGAAGATCAGGTTGCGGATCATCGAATCCCAGAAACGACCGGAATGGAGGATCTCTTCGAACCACTGTGTGCCCGCCCAGAAGAATTGATTGTTTCCGAAGGTGTCCTGCACCGAATAGTTAACGACGGTCATCAGCGGAATGACGGCGGAAAAGCCGACGAGCAGCAGAACCGGAATGAGCATGAACCAGGCTTTGTTGTTCCAGGTCTTGTCCATCGTCAGGCTCCCATCTCGATGCGCCAGGAGTCGGCGTAGATATTGATGCCGGCGGGATCGAAGGCGATGTGCGGCTCGGCCGGCACCGTCTGGTCCTCGCCGATGACCGCCACGATCTCCTGGCCGTCGAGTTTGGCGCGGACCACCTTGCGGCGGCCGAGATCCTCGACCTTGGTAACTGTGGCGGGCATGCCCTCGCGGCCGATGCGGACGAATTCGGGGCGAATGCCGAGTTCGGAACGGCCGGCCCGCTTTTCTTTCGGCGCGCCGGGCAGCGCGATCATACGGTTGCCGATACGCGCGCTATTGCCTTCGATTTCGACAGGCATGACGTTCATGCCGGGCGAACCGATGAAATAGCCGACGAAGGTGTGGCGCGGGCGCTCGAAGAGATCGTTTGGCGTGCCGATCTGCACCACTTCGCCATTGTACATGACCACGACCTTGTCGGCGAAGGTCAGCGCTTCCGTTTGATCGTGGGTGACATAGACCATGGTGAAGCCGAAGCGGCGGTGGAGCTGCTTCAGCTGCGAGCGCAGCACCCACTTCATATGCGGGTCGATGACGGTCAGCGGCTCGTCGAATAGGATGGCGTTGACATCCGAGCGCACTAGACCGCGGCCGAGCGAGATCTTCTGCTTGGCATCGGCCGTCAGGCCGCGCGCCTTGCGGTGGGCGCTGTCGGAAAGGCCGATCATCTCGATGATCTCGTCGACCTTGCGCTTGACCTCTGTCTCCGGGATATGCCGGTTGCGCAGCGGGAAGGCAAGATTGTCGTAGACCGTCATCGTGTCGTAGACGACCGGGAACTGGAAGACCTGCGCAATGTTGCGCTCCTGGGTCGACAGCCGCGTCACATCCTTGCCGTCGAAGAGGATGCGGCCTTCGGAAGCCTGCACCAGGCCCGAAACAATGTTGAGAAGCGTGGTCTTGCCGCAGCCGGAAGGGCCGAGCAGCGCATAGGCGCTGCCGTCCTCCCAACTGTGGTTCACTTCCTTCAGCGCATAGTCGGCGTCGGATTTAGGATGATCGTTGTAGGCGTGCCTGATGTGGTCAAGATCGATGCGGGCCATAGTCTCTCCTCAGGCGGCTTGTTGCAGGGCGGGAGTGACGGCGGCGCCATCGGTGTCGAAGACCATGATGTGGCGCGGATCGATGTAGACATCGATCGCATCATCGACATCGATATCTTGCACGCCCTGTGTCAGCATCACCCAGCGCTGACCGGCAAAATCGATATGAATGAAGCTCTCCGAGCCGGTGATTTCGGTCACCATGACACGCGCCGGGGCGGCGACGGCTTCCGGCGTCTGCGGCGCGAGCGCGAGATGATGCGGCTGAAAGGCGATTGTGTAGCGGCCATCCGGCCGATCCTCCAAGCCCCTTGGTACGGGCAGGCGAATATTGCTGTCGAGCAGGAATTCCCGGCCGCGTTTATCGAGCGCGATTGTATTTAGCGGCGGATCAGCAAAGGTGGTGGCGGTAATCAGGTCGCGAGGATTGCGGAAGACATCGATCGTCGGCCCGAATTGCGTGATGCGGCCTTCCGCCAGGGTCGCCGTATTGCCGCCAAGGAGCAACGCTTCGGAGGGTTCAGTGGTGGCGTAGACGAAGATGGCACCGGATTCGGCGAAGATTTTCGGCAATTCGGCGCGCAGCTCCTCACGCAGCTTGTAGTCGAGATTGGCGAGCGGCTCGTCGAGCAGCACGAGGCCGGCATTCTTGACGATGGCGCGGGCAAGTGCCGTACGCTGTTGCTGGCCGCCGGAAAGGCTCAAGGGAAGGCGATCAAGGAAGGGGCCGAGGCGCAAAAGATCGGCTGCCTTTTTTACTTCCTTGTCGATGGACGCCGCGCTCTTGCCGCTCAACCGCATCGGCGAGGCGATGTTGTCATAAACGGTCATGGCGGGATAGTTGATGAATTGCTGGTAGACCATGGCGACGTTGCGGCGCTGCACCGGCTGGCCGGTGACATCCTTGCCATCGACGTGGATCGTGCCAGTGGTCGGCTTATCGAGGCCGGCCATCAGCCGCATCAGCGACGTTTTGCCAGACAGCGTTGGCCCCAGAAGCACGTTCAACGTGCCGCGCTGCAGCGTCAGATTTGTTTCGGCAATATGGGTTTCGCCGCCGACAGACTTCGATGCGCCCCTGAGTTCAAGCACGATAGATTCCTTCCATGCGCCGCATATCGATGCTGCCGCGAGGATCGCGAAGAGACTGATCCGTCCGGAAATGCCGTCGCCGGGCGGTGTCTATTGCTGAGATTATGGTTGTCGGGAGGTGGATTGTGCCGATCTGCCTGTGGAAACATCGCATCGGCTTGAATGGTGCCGCGCGAGGTCAATGGAGGTGCGGCCGATGCCGCAAACCAAGCCGTTTTCCGTATTGATCTGATTTTCGGACAATTATTCCTCCCCTTGTTTCGATTTGCATCCCTCACGCGAAAACCGAAACAAGAATGACGATAAATGAAGATAAAGGAATGTCAAACGAAAATTGACCGCGTTTCAGTTTCGCTTCATGAATCTCATCTCTGGCGTGCTTTAGCGATTTATTCTCAATCCGGTAAGCAATTGATTGAATTGCAAATGGAGGCTGGTGTCCCTTTCGATGCGTCCACTCGCATCATGGCCGGACGGAGCCTGATCGCCCGTCCGAACAGTCGTGCGTTTCGGAGCCTGGCACTGAGTGCGAGGCAGGATCTGCAATATCCGGCGGTGAATAGGGAAGGTGATCGATGGCAGGATGCGGGATGGAGCTCATGCCCAAGCTCCATTCACGGGCGTCTGCCCTGCCTGCTTATCATTTGCTCGAAACGATGAAATCTGCCATGTGCGCGCTCGCGCCGTCATCGTTTACCGACGCAGAACCGCCCCTCAAGCATTATGAGGAGCGGCAGTTTTCGAAATGGACGGGACTTAGCGCGCCGCCCAGTTGGCGCCGCGGCGGAAGATGGTCTTCATCTGCGGGACGTCGAATTCCTTGGCCTGATGGCCGAGCGAGGAATAGAAAACGCGGCCCTGGCCGTATTTGCGCTTCCATGCGACCGGCATGACGACGCCGTCGATCCAGTAGGCATGATCGCCGGTGAAGGTGGTGGTCGCCAGCACCTCGTTCGAGGGGTCGACATGCATGTAATATTGCTCCGACGTGTAGGGGAAATCGGTAATCCCCTCCATGATCGGATCGTCCGGGCGGGTGATATTGACCGTATAGTCGATGATATTGCCGGGATGGGCGACCCATTGGCCGCCGATGATGAACTGGTACTCGACGCTCTCGCGGAAACTATCGCCAGCACCGCCATGATAGCCGGCTATGCCGACGCCGCTTTCGATCGCAGCGGCGAGGTTCTTCACCTCCTCCTTCTCGATCTTCGACATGGTGACGATCGGCACGATCAGGCTAAGATCATGGATCGAAGGGTCGGCAAAGGCCTCGGTGCTGTTTTCGAGATAGACCTTGAAACCGTCCTCTTCCAGCATGTCGCGGATGATGTGGGCGCATTCCTGCGGTTCGTGGCCGCTCCAGCCGCCCCAGACGATAAGTGCTTCACGCATGATAATCCTCCTGAAATTACTTGGTTAGCGGCCGATCTGCCCATCCACCAGGGATTCGGACAGAGGGGCGGGACGCTCCGTTTGCGTCGTGATGGCGACCGTGCGACCCGTATCGGAAGCCGTCTGGAAGGCTTCCATGACCTCGAGCACATGCAGCGCGAGGCTGCCATTGGCGCGGTGGGGACGGTTCGAGCGGATGGCGTGCGCCAGATCGGCGACGCCGAGCGAACGGTAATTGCCGTCGGCATAGGGCGCGGTGATCTCGCGCTCGGCAAATTCGCCGCCCTTCTTCAAAAACTCCACCGGGCCGCCGAAGCGGTTGGGATCGGGCACGATTAGCGTGCCTTCGGTGCCGTAGACTTCGAGTGGAACATGCTTGTGGCCGGCGACATCGAAGCTCATGCCGATCTGGACGACCGCGCCATTGGCAAAGGCCATGACACCGGCGACGTGTGTCGGCACATGCACGGGGATGTGTTCCCCATTACGGGGTTCGCTGGTGATGATGCGTTCCTTACGCGGCGTGACGGCAAAGCCTGCCACCTCCGAGACGGGACCGAGCAGATTGACGAGATCGGTGATGTAATAGGGACCCATATCGAGCATCGGGCCGCCGCCGACTTCATAATAGAAAGCCGGATTCGGATGCCAGCGCTCATGGCCGGGGCACATGAAGGTAGCGGTGCCACCGACCGGGATGCCGATCGCGCCCTCGTCGATGATCGCGCGCGCCGTCTGGTGACCGCCGCCGAGGAAGGTATCGGGGGCAGCGCCGATGCGCAGCCCCTTGGCGGTAGCGGCATCCGCCAGCTTCTTGCCTTCGGCGAAATTGATGCCGAGCGGCTTTTCCGAATAGGTGTGCTTGCCGGCATCGAGCGCCTGCAGACCGACGGCGACATGCGCCTTCGGAATGGTCAGGTTGACGATGATCTCGATCGAGGGATCGGCAAGCAGCGTGGCGATGTCGACCGCTTTCAAGCCGAATTCAGCGGCCTTTGCCTCGGCGAGCTCGCGATTGAGGTCGGCGACACCTTTGATGTCGAGAATGGGAAAGGATTTCATGGCGGTGAGATAGGCGCCGGAAATGTTCCCGCAGCCGATGATGCCGATGCCGACCTTGTTCATAAGATTCCTCCAGATGAATTGTCTTTGCTGTCCTGCGAAATTAGAGAGCCGGTGCCGGCCCCGTCGTTCCCCAAGGCGATTCGTAGAGTTCGCGCAGTGCCACGACGGCGGCGCCCTGCGCCCAGGTCTCGTCGGTCGACTGGTCGAAAACCAGTTCGGTCACACCCCTGATCGACGGTGGAATAGCCAGTGAATAGGCCTCCCGCAGGCTGTCGAGGAAGGGCTGGCCGAGCGCCAGGCTCGAACCCACGAGAATGACGCGCGGCGGGGCAAACAGCGTGACGATGTTGGCGAGCGCCATGCCGCAGGCCTCGCCGGCACGAATGGCCGCGCTGATGAGCGAGACATCCTCGGCATCGATCAGCGTCTTGGCATGCGCCATTCCGCGTCCGAGGCGGATGGCTTCGGCAAAACGGCCGCTCGGCTGATCGCCGAGAATGGCGCTCTCGCCGGCAAGGCTTGCCAAACGAATGATGCCCTGTGGTCCCATGCCGAGAACGAGGTCGCCAAGGTTATGGCTGAGGCCGCCGGCGCCGCGAAAGAGCTGGCCGCCATGCAGAACACCCAGGCCCAGCGTCTGCTCTAGCGATACCAGTACCATGTCGTCCAGGTCTCTCGCCTTGCCGAACCAGTGGTGCGCGAGCGTGATGGCATGTGCATCGCTTTCGACGATGGTGGTCACGCCCAGCCGCTCCGACATTTCCTTGGCGAAATCGACGCCGGCTTCTCGGAAGATCGGGCTGGTGCGGACATGGCCGGTGCGGTGCTCGACGACACCGGGCAGGCCGAGGCAGACGGAATCGATCTCGTCCAGCGCCAGATTGGCGTCAACGACGCAGCGGCGCACGCCATCCTCGAGGAGATCGGCGATAACGCCGATCGGTTGGCGGTCGACGCGCAGCGCCAGTGTCAGCGTCGAGAGAACCTCGCCGCAAAAGTCCGTCACGACGAAGACCATGCGATTGGCGGCGATTTTCGCACCGACGACGCGCGCGGCATCCGGGTTGAGCTCCAGCATGACGCGGGGCCGGCCGCGGCTGGCCGCCTCGCGCAGGTCGCCTTCGGTGCGGGCCAGGATCAGCCCGTCATCCAGCAGCGAGGCCGTGATTGCCGAGACTGTGGTCGTGGAAAGCTGGGTGCGGTCGCTGATTTCGATACGTGCGATGGAGCCCGCCCGCCGGATCGTATCCAGCACATTGAAGCGGTTTATCGCCCGCATAAGCTCGGGATCTGCTGTTTTCATGAGAATGGCGCCGAATGACGGACCCGCTCGGCTGCGGCCTGATATTTTTAACGGAATGCGAATTAAATAGCCTATGGCCATTGCCCAATGTCAAGCCATTTTGCAGACGGTCTGCCGAAAATTTAGCGTTGGCGGTTGACATTTCAGCAAAGCTCCGTTGAATTATTCCGCATAAGGGAAAAAATATCTGAGGCTCTTGGTTCCCTTGGGAGGAGAAAATCATGATCCATCTACGCGGGGCCAAAGCCCTTCGCATCGCGGCTGTCGCCGCCACGACTGGACTGGCGATTCTCGCCGGCGCGACGGGCGCTGCTGCCGATACCGTCGTCAAATGGCTGCATCTGGAAACCGATCCGAATTATGTCGCCGTCTGGCGCAAGATCGCGGATCAGTATGAGGCCAAGCATCCCGGCACAAAGATAGAGATGCAGTTCCTGGCCAATGAGGCGTTCAAGGCGAAGCTGCCGACATTGCTGCAATCGAAGGACGCGCCCGATTTCTTCTTCAGCTGGGGCGGTGGTGTCTTGAAGCAGCAGCAGCAGACCGGCGCGCTGCTGGATCTGACTTCGGCAATGAACGCCAAGGATGGCGCTTGGCTCAAGAGCTACAATCAGGCGGCCATCAAGGGCCTGACCTTCGACGGCAAAATCAGCGCCGTTCCGTATAAGCTCGGCACGGTTTCCTTCTTCTATAACAAGGCGCTGTTCGCCAAGGCTGGCGTCGATGCGAGCTCTATCAAGACCTGGGACGATTATCTGGCCGCAGTCAAGAAGATCAAGGCTGCCGGTATTGCGCCGATCGCCGGCGGCGGCGGAGAGAAATGGCCGATCCATTTCTACTGGAGCTATCTGGTGATGCGCGACGGCGGTCAGCAGGTCTTCAACGACGCCAAGAACGGCAAGGGCAACGGCTTCAACGATCCGGCTATCATCAAGGCCGGCGAACAGCTTGCAGAGCTCGGCAAGCTCGAACCTTTCCAGCCCGGCTATCTCGGCACCACCTGGCCGCAGGCGCTCGGCGTCTTCGGCGACGGCAAGGCTGCAATGATCCTCGGCTTCGAAAATACCGTTGCCAACCAGCGCACCAATTCCGGTGACGGCAAGGGTCTGGCGGATGACAATATCGGCCGCTTCGCCTTCCCGGCCGTGACCGGCGGTGCCGGCCTTCCGACTGATACGCTCGGCGGGCTGAACGGCTGGGCTGTCACCAAGAAAGCCCCGCCCGAGGCGCTCGATTTCCTCGCTTATCTCACCAATGCCGAAAACGAGCGCACCATGGCGCAAGCCGGCATGATCATCCCGGTTGCCGTCGGTGCGGAAGATGGCGTCAAGGGTCCGCTGATGCACGAGGCTGCCGACCAGCTGGCGCATTCGACTTGGCATCAGAACTTCTTCGACCAGGATCTCGGCCCCTCGGTCGGCCGCGTCGTCAACGATGTGGCCGTCGGCATCGTCTCCGGCCAGATTTCGCCGAAGGATGGCGCGCAGCAGGTCCAGGATGCCTTCGAGCAGGACCAGCTCTAGCGCCCTCCGGCGCCGGCCTCTCCCTTGTGCCGGCGCCGGTTCTTCTTTGAATTGCAACTGTCGAGACTGCCCATGACCGATGTCAGCGCCACGACCGCCATGCCTTCCGTCGCAAGAGTAAGACCCGCAGCGAAACGAAAGTCGCCGGCGGCGCGTGGCCGCCTGCCCGTCATTCTGCTGTTCCTGCCACCGGCGCTGCTGCTTTTCACCATTTTCGTCATCCTGCCGATGGGTGAAGCTGCCTGGTACAGCCTCTATCGCTGGAACGGCTACGGCCCGCCGACCGAGTTCGTCGGGCTGCGCAATTTCCAGGTTCTCTTCAAGAATGGCGCCTTTCTGACGTCGCTCAAGAACAATGCGCTGATCATCGTCGTGTCGATCGCCATCCAGGTGCCGCTTGCCATTTGGCTCGCGACGATGCTGGCGCACCGCATTCGCGGCGTAGTGCTTTTCCGGCTGATCTTCTTTCTGCCTTACGTGCTGGCCGAAGTGGCTGCCGGTCTGATCTGGCGCTTCGTTTATGACGGCGACTACGGCCTGTTCGCCGCGATCGCGCATTTCCTCGGCACGCCGACGCCCTACGTGCTCGCCGATAAGGATCTCGCGATGTATGCCGTGCTCGGCGTGATCGTGTGGAAATATTTCGGTTTTCACATGATGCTCTTCATCGCCGGTATGCAGTCGCTGGACAAGAGCGTGCTCGAGGCGGCCGAGATCGACGGCGCTACCGGCTGGCAGAAATTCCGCTACGTGACGCTGCCGCTGCTCGGCTCGACGCTGCGTCTTTCTGTCTTCTTCGCTGTCGTAGGATCGCTGCAGCTCTTCGACATGATCATGCCGCTCACCGGCGGCGGCCCGTTCAACTCGACCCAGACGATGGTGACCTTCCTCTACAATTTCGGCGTCACCCGCATGCAGGTCGGACTCGGCAGCGCCGTCGGCGTCGTTCTGTTCGTGATCTGCGTCACCCTCGCCTTCGGCTATAAACGGATATTTATGCGCAATGACTGATCTGGCCTCATCCGTTCGACTGACCACCGGCACAAAGATCTATCTCTATGTGTCGCTGACCATCATTGCCGCGATCGTGCTGATCCCGCTGCTGACGACGGCGCTCGGCGGCTTCAAGACGCTCGGCGATCTCCGCACCAACCCGTTTGGTCTGCCGGCCGAGTGGCATTTCGAGAATTATACCGGCATTCTGTTCGGCGACCGCTACTGGCGGCAGATGATGAATTCTCTGATCATCGCCGTGCTGACAGTGTTCCTGACGCTGTCGGTCTCGGCCATGGCCGCCTTCGCTTTCGCGCATGTGAAATTCTTCGGCTCGAATTTCCTGCTGAACTATTTCCTCATTGGCCTGATGTTTCCGGCCGCCACCGCCATCCTGCCGCTCTTCATCCGCATCCGCGATCTCGGCCTGCTCAACACCTATTGGGGCGTCGTGCTGCCGCAGGTGGCGTTCGGCCTCGGTATGAGCATCCTGCTCTTCCGGAATTATTTTCGAAACCTTCCGGAAGAATTGTTCCAGGCGGCCTTTGTCGACGGTTGCGGCTATATCCGTTTCTTCTGGCATATCTCGCTGCCGCTTTCGCGGCCGATCATCGCGACCGTCAGCATCATCTCCTTCGTCGGCAGCTGGAACAGCTATATCCTGCCGCTGATCATGCTGAACTCGGATTCGATCTATCCCTGGCCGCTCGGCATGATGGTCTATAGCGGCGAATTCGGCACGGAATGGGAGCTGGTGCTCGCCTTCATCACGCTGACCATCCTGCCCACGGTCATCGTCTTCTTCCTGGCGCAGAAGCACATCATTGCCGGTCTGACTGCCGGCGCCGTGAAATCCTGAGCCTTACTGGAGCGCAAACAACATGGCATCCGTCGAACTGCATAACATCCACAAGGCCTATGGGGCGCTGACCGTCATCCACGATATCTCGCTTTCGATCGAGGACGGAGAGTTCATCGCGCTCGTCGGCCCCTCCGGTTGCGGCAAATCCACGCTTCTGCGGATGATCGCCGGATTGGAGGAAATCACCGATGGCGATGTGTCGATCGGCGGGCAGGTGGTCAACTCGATGACGCCGCGCGAGCGTAACATCGCCATGGTCTTTCAATCCTACGCGCTTTATCCGCATATGACGGTCGCCGAGAATATGGGCTTCAACCTGAAGCTTTCGGGCGAGACCAAGCAGGTGATCGAACAGCGGGTCAATGAAGCCGCACGCATGCTCGATCTCACCAAGCTGCTCGACCGCAAGCCGGCGCAGCTTTCCGGTGGTCAACGCCAGCGCGTCGCCATGGGCCGCGCCATCGTGCGCAATCCCGCCGTCTTCCTGTTCGACGAGCCGCTCTCCAACCTCGATGCGAAGCTGCGCGTGCAGATGCGCTCCGAGATCAAGGCACTGCATCAGAAGGTGCAGACGACCTCGATCTACGTCACCCATGACCAGATCGAGGCGATGACGCTGGCCGACCGGATCGTGGTGTTGAACCAGGGCCGCATCGAGCAGCAAGGCACGCCAATCGAACTTTATCGCAAGCCGGCCAATCTCTTCGTCGCCGGCTTCATCGGCTCGCCGGCCATGAATTTTCTCGATGGCGTGGTCGAAGGCGTCGAGGGCGTTCCTGCCGTGCGGCTGAAGGACAGCACGCCGATCCGCATCGCTGGGGAACGCAAGGTGAAGGCGGGCCAGAGCGTGAAGGTTGGTTTGAGGCCCGAGCATCTGAGCCTTGCAAGTGCCGGTTCGCCCCTTACCGGTCAGACGCTGTTGGTCGAGCCGACCGGCGCCCAGACACACGTGCTCTTCGACCTTGCCGGCGAACAGGTGACGGCCGTTGTCGATGGCGAAGCACCGGTGCGCTATGGGCAGCCGCTGAATGTCTCGGTGAGCCCGGAGCAGGTCTATGTCTTCGACGCCGCGAGTGGCCTGGCTCTTTAGGTTCTCACATCGATGGAATCGACGCGATCGGGATAGAAGGCCATGTAATCCTTGATCCGGCTGACGGATGCATAGGGATTTTCATAGCTCCATATGGCGTTCACCGAACGCTCGCCGCCGGCTGGAATGCTGTAATAGGAGCATTCGCCCTTGTAGGGGCAATAGGTTTCGTGGCTGGCCTTTTCCAGCAGCGACATGTCAACATCCCTGCGGGGGATATAGATGACGGCTGGATAGGACGCCTCCTTGAGCGAAAGGGCCTCGTGCGTATCGGCGATCACCTTGCCGGCGACGGAGACGATGACATGGGCCTGCTTTTCCTCGATTGTGATTGGATGATCCGGACCAGGGATCTTGACTGCTCTTTCGGACATTCTGGCTCTCCTCAACTTTGGTGAATGTCAGATGAGTTTGGTTCTGCCGCCGCTTATGTGGTCTGCCCCTCACCCTAGGCTGTGGTGACGATTTAACTATCGTAGCCACATGGTTATGGCAGCGATGATGACGAAGCCTCTGAAGTTGGCGAGCAGCTTGTCGTAGCGG
>NZ_VITM01000009.1:0-227746 GCF_007828675.1 Rhizobium sp. ERR 1071
TTCTCCTACGCCAACCAGCTTGGCGCGCGGCAGGGGGCGGGCGCCGTCTACCTGAACGCTCACCATCCCGACATCATGCGCTTCCTCGATACCAAGCGCGAAAATGCCGACGAGAAGATCCGCATCAAGACGCTGTCGCTCGGCGTGGTCATTCCGGACATTACCTTCGAGCTCGCGAAGAACAACGAGGATATGTACCTCTTTTCACCCTATGACGTGGAGCGCGTCTATGGCGTGCCGTTTACCGAGATTTCGGTGACGGAGAAGTATCGCGAGATGGTCGCCGACAGCCGCATCCGCAAGAAGAAGATCAAGGCGCGCGAATTTTTCCAGGTGATCGCCGAGATCCAGTTCGAGAGCGGCTATCCCTACATCATGTTCGAAGACACGGTGAACCGCGCCAATCCGGTTGCCGGCCGCATCACTATGAGCAATCTCTGCTCGGAAATTCTGCAGGTCAGCGAAGCCAGTGAGTATAACGACGACCTCTCCTACAAGCGTATGGGCAAGGACATCTCCTGCAATCTCGGTTCTCTGAATATTGCTGCCGCAATGGACAGCCCGGATTTGGGCAAGACGATCGAGATGTCAATCCGGGCGCTGACCGCCGTCTCCGACATGAGCCATATCTCCTCCGTACCCTCGATTGAAAAGGGTAATGACGAAAGCCATGCGATCGGTCTCGGCCAGATGAACCTGCACGGCTATCTCGCCCGCGAGCGCATTTTCTACGGTTCGGAAGAAGGCGTCGACTTCACCAACATCTATTTCTACACGGTGACCTACCACGCCATTCGCGCCTCGAACCTGCTCGCTGTCGAGCGCGGCCAGAGCTTCAAGGGCTTTGAGAATTCGAAATATGCTTCCGGCGAATATTTCGATAAATATACGAACCGGGAATGGAAGCCGGCGACCAAGCGCGTCGCAGAAATCTTCGAAACTGCCAGCATCGCCGTCCCAACGCAGGAAGATTGGCTCGCATTGAAGAAAGCCGTCATGGAAGGCGGGCTCTATAACCAGAACCTGCAGGCCGTGCCGCCGACCGGCTCGATCTCCTACATCAACCACTCGACCTCCTCGATCCACCCGATCGTCTCCAAGATCGAGATTCGCAAGGAAGGCAAGATCGGCCGCGTCTATTATCCAGCCGCCTTCATGACGAACGACAATCTCGACTATTACCAGGACGCCTACGAGATCGGGCCGGAAAAGATCATCGATACCTATGCCGCGGCCACTCAGCATGTCGACCAGGGCCTGTCGCTGACGCTGTTCTTCCGCGACACCGCAACTACGCGCGATATCAACAAGGCGCAGATCTATGCCTGGAAGAAGGGCATCAAGACTATCTACTACATCCGGCTTCGCCAGATGGCGCTCGAAGGCACGCAGGTTCAGGGCTGCGTTTCCTGCACGCTCTGAACCTTTGAGGGACGATGAAAATGAACATGCAATTCAAGCCGTCAAGCCGGGTTCGCGCCATCAACTGGAACCGCATCGAGGACGACAAGGATCTTGAGGTCTGGAACCGCCTGACCGGCAATTTCTGGCTGCCGGAAAAGGTGCCCTTGTCGAACGATATTCAATCCTGGGCGACGCTGAAACCTGAGGAGCAGCAGCTCACCATCCGCGTCTTCACCGGCCTGACGCTGCTCGACACGATCCAGAATGGTGTCGGCGCCGTCAAGCTGATGGCTGATGCCGCCACGCCGCATGAAGAAGCGGTGCTGTCGAACATCTCCTTCATGGAAGCCGTGCACGCACGCTCCTATTCGTCGATCTTTTCGACGCTTTGCCTGACGCCTGACGTCGATGACGCCTATCGCTGGTCGGAGGAGAACGAGTTCCTGCAGAAGAAATCGACGCTGATCATGGAGCAGTATGCCTCCGGCGATCCCTTGAAGAAGAAGGTTGCAAGCGTCTTCCTTGAAAGCTTCCTGTTTTATTCCGGCTTCTATCTGCCGATGTTCTGGTCGAGCCGCGCCAAGCTTACCAATACGGCCGACATGATCCGTCTCATCATCCGTGATGAAGCCGTGCATGGCTATTACATCGGTTACAAGTTCCAGCGCGGGCTCGAGCGGCTTTCGGAAGAGCGCAGGCAAGAGATCAAGGATTTCGCCTTCGATCTTCTGCTGGAGCTTTATGACAACGAAGCCAAGTACACCGAGGCGCTCTATGATGGCGTCGGCCTGACTGAGGACGTCAAGAAGTTCCTGCATTACAACGCTAACAAGGCGCTGATGAATCTTGGTTATGAGGCGCTCTTTCCGGTCGAAGCCTGCAAGGTCAATCCGGCCATCCTCTCGGCACTATCTCCGAATGCGGATGAGAACCACGACTTTTTCTCAGGCTCCGGCTCGTCCTATGTCATCGGCAAGGCCGTCGCCACCGAGGATGAAGACTGGAATTTCTAAGATTGCATCTTCCGCCGCCTGGATAATTTATCCATCGTTTCCGATCGCAGCTATTAGGCTGCGATTGCTGTTCTAAGATGTCGGTGGCAGCGATCGGCATCGCGCTTTGCAGATCTGTCAAAATCCCATGATACGCCTCGTTGAAGACGTGCGATTCTGGGCGATTTGCGCGTATTTCCGCGAGATAAGGGCCTATCATGGACTATGCCGACTATATCGCCGACCCCTCGCGCGATTGTGCGATCGTCGTTCATCGTGGGATCTGGCGCGCCGCGCCGGAAAACAGCCTGCTTGCGATCGAGCGGGCGATTTCAGCCGGCTACGATGTGGTCGAGATCGATGTGCGATGCAGCAGCGATGGCGAGTTCTTTCTTCTGCATGACGATACGCTCGAGCGAACGGCTGGCCTCGCCCGAGAGGCGGAGGGGTTGACGCTGCAGCAATTGTCGAACCTGAACCTGCGCGATCGTGATGGCGGCGAGACGAACCGGATGACCGATGAAAAGCTGCCGAGCCTGAAGGACGTCTTCGATCTCACGCGCGGTCGCATTTTCCTGCATCTCGATGTCAAGCGCAGAGACATGATCCCCGGCGTGATCGCCTGCGCCCGGGCGATGGGCGTCGATCGGCAGGTCGACTTCTGGAGCGATCTGAAAACCTCGGACGATCTCGCCTGGATCCAGAGCAGCGTGTCGCCGGAGATGGTACTCCTCATGGCGAAAACACGCCTCGGTTCTGTGGATGCCGAGAGCCAGCTTGATCTTCTCCGTCAGCTCAAGCCGCTGCTCTGTGAAATCTACTTCGACAGTCTTGACCAGCTCGCGGCGCGCAAGGCGCTTTTTGTGGATGCGGGTATGCGCCTGTGGGTCAATACCCTCGATTCCGTTTCCTGCGCGGGCTTCACGGATACTGCCGCCCTGCAGGATCCTGCTGCGATTTGGGGCAGACTTGTCGATGCCGGCGTCTCTGCCATCCAGACGGATGAGGCTGAGGCGCTGAGGATCTATCTCGATTCGCGTTGACCAGCCCTTCGATGCGATCAGCAAGCGCGGTCGCCTTCGTTTGAAAACGCAAACGGCCGGCTCTAACAAATAGAGCCGGCCGTTGAACTGTGGGATCCTAACGATCCGGATTACTTGTTGAGCGCATCCTTCAGCGCCTTGGCCGGCGTGAAGGCGAGCTTCTTCGATGCTGCAACCTTGATGGTTGCGCCCGTTCCCGGATTGCGTGCTTCGCGCGCCGGCGTATCCTTGACTTTGAACTTGCCAAAGCCCGGGATCGAGGTTTCGGCGCCGGATGTTGCGGCTCCGGTAATGGCTGCAAAGACGGCTTCGACAATCGCCTTGCTCTGGACTTTGGTAAGCTTGTGGTCTGCAGCAATCTTGTCTGCAATTTCATTGGTGGTGGTCATGAGGCTTCCCCCGCATTGATGACGGTGGAATCATTTCCATTGCCGATGTCCATTGTCACCTGGAGTCCGGGCCGGAAAGGCTTAGAATGCCCGTATTTCCACAGGTTCCGACGCATCGAGGCCATTTCGAACGCTTTCCGCAAGCGATTTTCCAGGCAAGGCCTCGGTTAGGCCGGCCGAGAGGAGAGCGGTCAGCGCTATCCGCAGACGCCTGCGAATCTGCGGAAGGACCGGAATCAGAGATCCGGCACCCCTTCACCATACGGATGCGAGCGGTAACGGAGTCATTGAAACTGGCCTTTTGCCCGGCAGGTCTATAGAGGCTTGGCTGTGATCAATAGATGGAACGGACAATGGAACACGAGATCAAGATAGACAACCGCGGTGATTTCGGGCTTTGGGCCATCGAGGTCGCAAAGCAGATCATCAGTGATGAGGGCTTTGAATTGGCAAGAGCCGCACGGGACGGCACGGAGGATGATGTCCGCGCGGCCGGTAACGCACTTGGCCAGGCCATCACCAATGCGATGATGGAAGTCTATGACGGTTTGATCGAAGGAGCGGATGAAGATTAGGATCGTCTTCGAAGGGTGTGGCCAGTCATCCGCATGCTCGCGCGGCTGGCTTGCTCTGGATTGAAATCTGAAACTTGCACCAACTTAAAATCGCAGCCTTACAATCACGAACAGGCATCCCCATATAGGGGCGGGTTAGTCTTTCTGCCCTATGACAGGAGAGCCAATGTTCAGTGCAGTACCGCGTTTCGCCAAGATCGCAGCCATCGTCGTCCTTGCCGCCGCGTCGTCTTTAGCGACCTTTGACGCTGCCGATGCACGCCGAGCTGGATCCAGCGGCTTCGGAAGCCGCGGAACGCGCACCTTTGATACCCCGGCCATAACACGGACGGCGCCTACGCAGGCTGCCCCGATCGACCGGTCGATGACGCAGCGGCCGCAGCAACAAACGACGACGCAGCCGCCGCTCGGCGCGCCGCAGCGTCCAGGTCTTTTCGGCGGCTTCGGTGGGTCGATGATCGCGGGCCTGATTGCCGGCGGTCTTCTGGGCATGATGCTCGGTCACGGTTTCGGCGGCGGCATCGGCTTCCTCGGCATGCTACTGCAGATCGGTCTGATCGTGCTGCTGATCAGTTTTGCCATGCGTTTCTTCGCAAACCGCCAGCGGACACAATATGCAGCACCGGGATCGGGCACGTCCTACAATATGAATCCGATGAACAACGCAGGTGTTTCCCCGCGCCCTTCCTTCTCCATCCCGTCTATCGGCGGTGGAGCGGCGGCCGCGCCGAAGGCGCGCCAAGCCAATGACGAGATCGGGTTGCAGCAGGCCGATCTCGATCGCTTCGAGCACCTTCTGACAGAAATCCAGTCGGCCTATGGTAAGGAAGACTATGCCACGCTGCGCCGGCTGACCACGCCGGAGGCGATGTCCTACCTCGCCGAAGAACTTGGGGAAAACGCGACCAGCGGCGTGCGCAACAGCGTTTCCGACGTCCGGCTGCTGCAAGGCGATATCGCCGAAGCGTGGCGCGAGGACAATGCCGAATATGCGACGCTTGCCATGCGCTATTCGAGCATCGACGCGATGGTCGATCGCGCGACCGGGAAACTCGTCGACGGCGACGATCGTAACCCTTCGGAAACGACGGAACTCTGGACCTTCGTGCGCAAGCCGGGTTCGGACTGGACGCTTTCAGCGATCCAGGGAACGGAGCTGCACTGATCTGCGCAGTTTCCGCAGAGCCCCGCCTCGCGAGGGATCGCGGGCGGCTGGCCATGTCCATAAACTGATTGTTCTCATCCTTTAAACTTGAAGACGTCAAGCGGCTGTCGAAGACGACGCTGCATCCGCCTTGACTCGCCAAATCTGTCCTCTAATGTGCCGATGTGGAAACGTTACCACATCGGGAGGAAATAGATGAAATCCGCGCGGTTCAACCGCCTGTTCGGCGTGTCTGGAAATTGTTTCGACGTCGCCATAGACCATGGCATGTTCAATGAACGGACCTTTCTCGCCGGCATCGAGGATATGCGAACGGCGATCAAGGTCATTGCCGATGCCGCGCCCGATGCCATCCAGCTTCCGCCGGGCACTGCACCCATTCTGCAGGCTATTCCCGGCAAAAGTCGTCCGGCTTTGGTGCTGCGGACCGATATCGCCAATATCTACGGCAATCCGCTGCCATCGGCGCTGTTTTCCGAAATGATCGACCGAGGCGTGGAGCAGGCCGTCGCACTCGACGCCGCCTGTGTGGTCGTCAATCTTTTGATGCTGCCGGACCAGCCGGAAGTTTATCGCGCCTGCGTGCGCAACGTGAACAGCCTGAAGCGCGAATGTGAGATTTACGGTATGCCCCTAATGGTCGAGCCGCTGGTCATGCAGGATAATTCCAAGGGTGCCTACATGGTCGATGGGGCGATCGACAAGATCCTGCCGCTGGTACGTCAGGCTGCCGAACTTGGCGCCGACATCATCAAGGCCGATCCCTGTGACGACGTGCGGGAATATCACCGCGTCATCGAGATTGCTCAGGGCTTGCCCGTACTGGTGCGTGGCGGCGGCCGCGTCTCGGATCAGGAAATCCTTTCACGTACGAAACAGCTGATGGAGCAGGGCGCCCGCGGTATCGTCTATGGCCGCAACGTCATCCAGCACGATAATCCGGCCGGCATGACGCGCGCCCTGATGGCGATCGTCCATGAGGAGGCTTCCGTCGAAGACGCCTCGCGGCATCTCGCCTGACGCATCCCGGGAGGAGGAAACATGAAGAAGGTATTCCGCTTCGGCGTCATCGGCTGCGGCCTGATGGGGCGTGAATTCGCAAGCGCCGCCGCACGCTGGCTGCATCTTGCCGACACGAGGGCACGGCCGGAAATCGTTGCCGTCTGCGACACCAATGAGGCGCTGCTCGACTGGTTCAAGGACAATGCGCCGTCGGTTCGGCAATTCACCAGCGACTATAAGGAGCTGCTCGCCAATCCGGATGTTGACGCGGTCTATTGCGCCGTGCCGCATGTGCTGCATAAACAGTTTTACGTCGATATCCTGAAGGCCGGAAAGCATCTGCTGGGCGAAAAACCGTTCGGCATGGATGCGGCACAGAACCGCGAGATCATGGCGGTGCTTGCCGAGAACCCGAAGCTTCTGGTTCGCTGCTCGTCGGAAATGCCTTTCTTCCCTGGAGCGCAGAAGGTCATCGCGCTCGCCGAAAGCGGTGAGATGGGTGATATCCTCGAAGTCGAGGCCGGTTTCCTGCATTCTTCCGACATCGACAGGCAAAAGCCAATCAACTGGAAGCGCATGGCCGATATCAATGGCGAATACGGCTGCATGGGCGATCTCGGCATGCATGTGCTGCATGTACCGCTGCGGCTCGGCTGGCGTCCGCAGACCCTGCACGCGCAACTGGTCAAGAAGATCATCGAGCGCCCGGACGGCAAGGGCGGCATGGTGCCGTGTACGACCTGGGACAATGCGACGATCAGCAGCCGTGTGCAGACAAAAGATCAGGATTTTCCGATGGTGCTGAAGACCTGGCGCATCGCGCCGGGCGAAGCCAATACCTGGTATATTCGCATCCTCGGCATGAAAAAGAGCGCCTTCTTCACCACCAAAGCGCCGCGGCAGTGGCAATGGATGGATTATACCGGCGGTGCCCAGGTCTGGAGTACCGAGGACCTCGGATACGGCTCATTGTTCCCGGCTATCACCGGCAAGATCTTCGAATTCGGCTTCGCCGATGCCATCCAGCAAATGTGGGCTGCCTTCGTCGATGAATTGGCCGGCGGAAACGCCAACGGCTTCACCTGTGCCACGCCGGAAGAGGCGCAGGCGCATCACGCAGTGCTGACGGCGGCACTGAAATCCGGCCGTGAAAATATCGTCGTGCCGGTCGATTACGAAGGAGCGACCGTCCGATGAAGCGCTCGGAAATCAATGAAGCGCTGCGGCGCGCAAGCAAAATCGTAGACCATTGGCGCTGGTCGCTGCCAGAGTGGGGTTATTGGACCGCGGCGGACTTCGCTGCAAATCCGGAGGCGGCGCGCTATCTGCGTAGTCATCAGCTGGGGTGGGATGTCACTGATTTCGGCTCGAGCCGTTTTGCCGAATGCGGCCTCGTGCTCTTCTGCCTGCGCAACGGCATCGTCGGTGTCGAAGGCGAACGCACCTATGCCGAAAAGCTGCTTTTCGTTGAGGAAGGGCAGGTCACGCCGACCCATCGTCACCAGGCGAAGATGGAAGACATCATTAACAGGGCCGGCGGCGATCTCGTCATTGAATTCGCTGCGACCGATGCCGAGGGCAATGTGCTGCAGGATGATGTGACCGTCCCGGTCGACGGCTTGCCGAAAAAACTTGCGGCATGGGAGCCGTTGGTTCTTTCTCCTGGCCGGAGCGTGACGATCCCCACCGGGCTCTATCATCGCTTCTACGGCCGCAAAGGCGGCGGTCCGGTCTTTGTCGGCGAAGTCAGCCAGGTCAATGACGACAATAGCGACAATTACTTTCTGGAACCGATCGGGCGCTTCGCCGCGATCGAGGAGGACGAGCCGCCGCTCAGGCCTCTATGGAATGAGGCAGGTGGCTGATGCGGACCGGGGAGGAGGTTCGCGACGGCGAAAAGAAGGACCACGGAGGTATCGTCTGCGCGGGAAACTTCATCGTCGACCGTGTCCATACGCTGTCCTACTGGCCCGAGCAGGGTAATCTTGCTTATATTCAGCATCAGGATGTGGGCGTTGGCGGCGGGGCCGCCAATGTCGTCACCGATCTCGCCTCCCTCGGCTTTCCCGGGAAGCTTGCCGCCGCAGGCTGTATCGGGGCGGATATCGATGGCGGGATCGTCAAGGCGCGGCTTCAGAGCGCCGGTATCGATGCAAGCGGTCTGCGGGAGCTTCCCGACCGCGCAACAGCCCATACGCATGTCATGAACGTGCCGGGGCAGAACCGCACTTTCTTCTATCACGGCGGTGCCAATGATGCGGTGACGGACGCGCTCCTCTCGCCCGCGACCTTTGCCAACGCCGGTTACCGGCTGTTCTATCTCGGCTATCTAATGCTCCTGCCTGGTCTCGACATGCTCGATGCGGATGGCCGATCCGGAGCATCGCGCCTGCTAGAGGCCGCGCGCAATGCCGGCCTGATCACTTGCGTCGATTTCGTCTCCAGTGAGGATCCGGAATTCGCGGCAAAGGTTGGCGCTGCGCTGCCCTATTGCGATTATCTTGTCATCAACGAAATCGAAGCAGGGCGGGCAACCGGCGTGACCGTGCGGGACACGAAAGGGGAGTTGAACGAGACTGCACTTCGGACAGTCGGCGAACGGTTGCTGGAGGCAGGTGTCGCCAAGGGCACAATCATTCACGCTCCGGAAATCTGTTTCTGGTTTGCACCGGGTATGAAGCCAATTGTCTCACGCTCCCGGCCAGTCGATCCGGCTGAAATCGTCAGTACCGTCGGCGCCGGCGATGCTTTCTGCGCCGCTGTACTTTACGGTCTGTATGAGGACTGGCCCGTCGAGCGCATCTGCGCCGTTGCACATGCTGCCGCTGCGCGTTGCCTGAGGGGGGCAACCGCGACGGATGGCATTCCTGACATGGCGGCACTTCTGGAGGATATAAAGGAGATGCAGCTCGCCGGTGTCTAGCGCACCGCGGTGGAGCGGCAACGCGCATCATTGAGTGCTATAGTGCCGATGGGAGCGGCGCGATAGCGAGCGAATCAAATTTTACGCTTGGAGGAGGCGAATGAGGGCAGTCCGTTTGGAAGCAATCGGCGATATGGCCATGCATATGGTCGAGAAACCGAGCGCCGGTCCGGGAGAGATTGTCGTGCGGGTGCTGGCCGCCGGCATCTGCGGGTCAGACCGGCACATGTACAAGGGCGAATATCCGACGGCGATCCCCGTGACCTTGGGCCACGAGTTCTGCGGCCTCGTCGAGGAGGTGGGCGAGGGCGTTACCTCATTCGTGGGCGGTGAACTCGTAACCATAGACCCGAATATCGCTTGTGGCACATGCCCCGCCTGTCGGCGCGGGCGGCCAAATCTCTGCGCCAACCTCACGGCTATCGGCGTGACGCGCGATGGTGGCTTTGCCGAATATGTCGTAGTTCCCTGCGAACAGGCGTTCATACTGCCGGCGGATCTCGATCCCGTTCATGGCGCCTTCTGCGAGCCGCTGGCCTGCTGCATCCATGCCATCGACAAGGCACAAATCCGTCCGGGCGACAGCGTCGCCATATTGGGCGGTGGTGTCATTGGCTTGCTCATGGTCCAACTGGCGCGCCTCGCAGGCGCTGACCAGATCATCCTGATCACGAGGCAGCTGTCACGGCGGGAAGCAGCTTTGCGCCTGGGTGCAACACAGGCCCTCGATCCGACGGCGACCGACGCTGTTGCTGCCGTGCGGGATGCGACCGGCGGGGGCGTCGATGTCGTCATAGAATGCGCCGGCGTTCCCGAAACGCTGCAGACCGGCGTCCGGATGATGCGGCGCGGCGGTGCCTTCGTGCTGTTCGGCGTGACGCCTGCGGGCCTCCAAGTGCCCGTTCTGCCGTTCGATCTGCTCGTCAATGAAGTCGAGATCAGGCCAGCCTATCTCAATCCATTCACCCACGCTCGCGCCGCTGCCATGGTGGCAAGCGGGATTCTTGAGCTGGATTCGCTTGTTACGAAGACGATTGGCCTTGAGGATGTTGCAAGCGTGGTCGGCAGCGCTCCGTTGGCTGGCGAAATCAAGGTCATCGTCCGGCCCTGAGCGCTGCTTGCATTCATGTGCGAACGAGGCCGGTGGAGTCGCGCCGGATCAAGGTGACAGGCACTTTGATGAGGCTGTCCATACGCGGCTCGCCATCGACCTGGTCTTCATCGATCAGGGCCTCCAATCGCCGGACCGCCTGCTCGCCGACGCCGCGGATCGGTTGGGCGATGGTCGTCAGCCGCGGAAAGACATAGGCCGCCTCCGGCAAATCGTCGAAACCGATCACCGAATAGTCGCGAGGCACGGAAAAGCCGTGATCTTGAACGGCGTGGATTGCGGCAATCGCCGAAATATCCGTCGTGCCGATGATAGCAGTCAGTTCGGGCCGAGATGCCAGCAACTCCCTTGCGAGTGGATAGGTCGCCGCGAAGCTGTGCTCCTCGGCCATGGCTATTGCGGCGGGAGCCATGCCGTTTCCAGCCATTTCAGCCGTGATACCGAGAAGGCGAAGCTGGACAGGCTGGCTATGGGCGGGAGCGCCGACAATGCCGATTGCGCGATGACCGAGTTCGATCAGGTGACGGGCCATCAATCGCCCGCCCTCCTCGTGATCGGCCATGACGGCCTCGCCGGCTATTCCGGGAAGCTCGCGGTCGATGGCGACGATCGGGATATGGGCCTCACGCAACGCCTCGAAATGCTCCGTGCTGCCGAAGGCGCTTGCAACGATGACGCCGTCGACGCGCTGAGACAGCAGCATGGAAATATAGCGCGCCTCGTGATCCATGTTTTCGGCGGTGCTGCAGATCAACGTCTGATAGCCGCGCCGGAACAATTCCTGCTCGATGGCGTGGGCAAGGATGCCAAAGAAGGGTACGTCGATGGAAGGCAGCATAAGGCCGATCATGCGGCTCGGCGCGCCGCGAAGCATCCTCGCGCCCTTGCTTGGCGTGTAATTGAGCGTGCGAATGGCTGCTTCCACGCGCTCTCGGAGTTCCGGAGAGGCATAGCCACTGTTGTTCAGCACGCGCGAGACCGACGAGACGGACGTTCCCGCAAGTTTGGCGATATGTCTGATGCTGGTCGTCACTTGCGCGCATTTCTTTGGCTTGCGGTCGAATGGTCGGGAGCAAGACTGTCGGAGTGCAGGCCAACTCGCCCTCGGACTTAATCACCGCCAGAATGCCGCATCAAGCGCCATCCATGCGGTCTTAATATCTGGCTATGCCAAATCTTTCTATATTAGATTTTTTGCATATGGAATGATGCAATCATGGAAGGTGATTGAGATCGATGAAGCATCTTAAATGTCCTGTGCGGATCGTTCAGGAAATTCAATAAAATAGCGGCCCCACGCCCGCGGAATATGCCTCCTTCTTCGAGCGAGTTCGGCAATGCAGGCAGGCATCCGCTTCGCGTATGAACATAGTTTTAGACCGTCATCATCCGCCCCGGCATTTATAAGATTTTTATATCTTCCGCTTTTCCGCCGTCTCGAACCTTAATGCGGTTCGGTCGCATATTACGTCTGGAAGATGCTCCCTAAGTGATCTTCCAGGTCGGCAGGAAAAAGAGGCGCTCTGAGCAAGGGCGCTCTCCATCATTTCTGCATTCAACAATAACAATCAAGGAATCGCGATCAATGATGGACATTATTCTTGTCGGGATCGGCGTTTTATTCTTCCTCCTCTGTGTCGCTTATACCAAGGCCTGCGACAGCCTCTAGTCGGAGAGACGGCAATGCTTCTCGATTACATTCTCGGTGGCGGCGTGACGATCTTTCTCACCGTCTACCTGGTCTATGCTCTCATTCGCCCCGAGCGCTTCTGACAGCGCTGGATAGGGAAAGTTACCTCCATGACCTTCAACGGATGGCTTCAGATCCTCATTTATATCGGGATCCTTCTCCTGCTCGTCAAACCGCTCGGCGGTTACATGACGCGTGTCTTTACCGGCGAGCGCACCTTCCTCTCTTTCGTCCTCCGTCCTGTGGAACGGGGGCTTTATCGTTTGGCCGGCACGGATGAACGCGAAGAGCAGCACTGGACGACCTATTCTGTCTCCATGCTGCTGTTCAGCCTCGCGGGTTTCCTCGTTCTTTACGCCCTGCAGCGACTGCAAGGCAGCCTGCCGTATAATCCGGCCGGCATGACCGCAGTCGGCCCGGAACTGTCCTTCAACACGGCAACGAGCTTCGTCACCAATACCAATTGGCAGAATTACGGCGGCGAGAGCACGATGTCTTACCTCGTGCAGATGGCCGGCCTGACGGTGCAGAACTTCGTGTCTGCGGCAACCGGCATTGCCATTGCCATTGCGCTAATCCGTGCTTTCGCACGTGCCTCGGGCAAGGCGATCGGCAACTTCTGGGTCGATATGGTCCGTGCGACGCTCTACGTCCTCTTGCCGATCTGCATCGTGCTGACGATTGCTTTCGTCTATCTCGGTGTGCCGCAGACGCTCGGCCCCTATGTCAATGCCACGACGCTCGAAGGCGCGCAGCAGACGATCGCCGTCGGTCCCGTTGCCTCGCAGCTTGCCATCAAGATGCTCGGCACGAATGGCGGCGGCTTCTTCAATGCCAACTCGGCGCATCCGTTCGAAAACCCCGACGCCATCTCCAACCTCCTGCAGATGCTGGCGATCTTCGCCATCGGCGCGGCGCTGACCAATGTCTTCGGTCGTATGGTCGGCAGCCAGCGTCAGGGCTGGGCGATCCTGGCTGCGATGGGCACGCTGTTCATCGCCGGCGTGATCGTCACCTATTGGGCTGAAGCGGCAGGCAATCCGCTTATTCATGCACTCGGCATCCAGGGTGGCAATATGGAAGGCAAGGAGGTCCGCTTCGGGATTGCTGCCTCCTCGCTCTTCGCGGTCATTACCACCGCCGCATCCTGCGGCGCGGTTAATGGCATGCTCGACAGCTTCACGGCGATCGGCGGCCTGATCCCGCTCATCAACCTGCAGCTTGGCGAAGTCATCGTCGGCGGCGTCGGCGCCGGCTTCTACGGCATCCTGATGTTCGTCGTCATCGCCATCTTCGTTGCGGGCCTGATGGTCGGGCGCACGCCGGAATATCTCGGCAAGAAGATCGAGGCCAAGGAAGTGAAGATGGCAATGCTTGCCGTGCTTTGCCTGCCCTTCGGCATGCTGATCTTCACGTCGATCTCCGTTGTATTGCCCTCTGCCGTTGCCTCGATCGCCAATGCCGGTCCGCACGGCTTCTCGGAAATCCTTTATGCCTATAGCTCGGCAGCGGCAAACAACGGCTCGGCCTTCGGCGGCCTGACGGGCAATACCTCCTGGTATAATATCACGCTCGGTATCGTCATGCTGATCGGCCGTTTCCTGGTCATCGTTCCGGCCCTTGCGATTGCCGGTTCCCTGATCAGCAAGAAGACGGTTCCTGCCTCGGCCGGCACCTTCCCAACGGATGGTCCGCTCTTCGTGGGCCTGCTTGTTGGTACGATCCTGATCGTCGGCGGTTTGACCTTCTTCCCAGCGCTGGCGCTCGGACCGATCGTCGAACATTTGTCGATGATTGCAGGCCAGACCTTCTAAGGAATGACGGCCATGAGCCAACCGCTTCTAGGCAAGCTTAGAAAAGTCATCGATCCACGCCCCTTCGACAGGGGGCGTGGCCCGGCCGGAATGACCTGCGCGTCCGACGCCATTTTGCTGGCGATGGTTGCCCTGTTTCTCGGCCTTGTCGTCTTCGGATTTCTAATCGGCTGATCGGCGGCGTTCCGATCTGACGTTTTCCTCTTCACGCTGGAGCCTCTTATGAGCCAGTTAAAATCAGCGAGTATTCTGGATTCTCGCATCCTCGTTCCGGCGATCGGCGCTTCGTTCAAGAAACTGAACCCGCGTACCCTCGCCAAGAACCCCGTCATGTTCGTGGTCGCCGTCGTTTCGATGCTGACGACCGTCCTCTTCCTGCGCGACCTCGTTACCGGCGGTGGCAATCTCGCCTTCTCGCTGCAGATCAATATCTGGCTCTGGTTCACGGTGCTGTTCGCCAATTTCGCCGAAGCTGTTGCCGAAGGCCGCGGCAAGGCGCAGGCGGATTCGCTGCGCAAGTCGCGCACCGAAACTCAGGCGAAGCTGCTCGTCGGCAACAGCCGCACTGATTACAAGATGGTGCCCGGCACCAGCCTCAAGGTTGGCGATGTCGTTCTGGTCGAAGCGGGCGATATCATCCCTTCGGACGGTGAGGTCATCGAAGGCGTCGCCTCCGTCAACGAAGCCGCGATCACCGGCGAATCCGCGCCGGTCATCCGTGAATCGGGCGGCGACCGCTCGGCTGTGACTGGCGGTACGCAGGTTCTGTCGGATGAGATACGCGTGCGCATCACCGCTGCTGCGGGCTCGACCTTCATCGACCGGATGATCGCGCTGGTCGAAGGTGCCGAACGACAGAAGACGCCCAACGAAATCGCGCTCAACATCCTGCTGGCCGGCATGACGCTGATCTTCGTGCTCGCGACCGTCACCATCCCGAGCTTCGCCGCCTATGCTGGCGGCTCGATCCAGACGGTCGTGCTCGTTGCGCTCTTCGTGACGCTGATCCCGACCACCATCGGCGCATTGCTTTCGGCGATCGGCATTGCCGGCATGGACCGCCTGGTGCGTTTCAACGTGCTTGCCATGTCCGGTCGCGCCGTCGAAGCCGCCGGCGACGTCGATACGCTGCTTCTCGACAAGACTGGCACGATCACCCTCGGCAACCGTCAGGCGACCGCCTTCCGCCCCGTCCGTGGTATCAGCGAGCAAGACCTCGCCGATGCCGCACAGCTTGCCTCCCTTGCCGACGAGACGCCGGAGGGACGCTCGATCGTGGTGCTTGCCAAGGAAAAATATGCGATCCGTGGCCGCGACATGACGAGCCTGAAGGCGACCTTCGTTCCCTTTACCGCCCAGACCCGTATGAGCGGCGTTGATCTCGATGGCTCCTCGATCCGCAAGGGTGCCGTCGATGCCGTCGTCGCCTATGTCGAAGGTGCTGCTAACGGCAGTCACGAAGGTACTGCCGTTATGTCCCGCACGACCAGTGAAACGCTGCGTGAGCTGCAGGTGATCGCCGACGAGATCGCCAAAGCTGGTGGTACGCCGCTTGCCGTTGCTCGTGACGGCCGTCTGCTCGGCGTCATCCATCTCAAGGATATCGTCAAGGGCGGCATCCGTGAGCGTTTTGCGGAGCTGCGCCGCATGGGCATCCGCACCGTGATGATCACGGGCGACAATCCGCTGACGGCTGCCGCCATTGCCGCCGAAGCCGGCGTCGACGACTTCCTCGCACAGGCGACGCCTGAGATGAAGCTGGCGCTGATGCGTCAGGAGCAGGCACAGGGCAAGCTGGTCGCCATGTGCGGCGACGGCACGAACGATGCGCCGGCACTCGCCCAGGCCGATGTCGGCGTTGCCATGAACACCGGTACGGTGGCCGCTCGCGAAGCCGGCAACATGGTCGACCTCGACAGCGACCCGACGAAGCTGATCGAGATCGTCGAGATCGGCAAGCAGCTGCTGATGACGCGCGGTGCGCTGACGACCTTCTCCATCGCCAACGATATCGCCAAGTATTTCGCCATCATCCCGGCCATGTTCATCGCCTTCTACCCGCAGCTGAAAATGCTGAACGTCATGGGACTGGCAACGCCGCAAAGCGCCATTCTCTCGGCCATCATCTTCAACGCGCTCATCATCGTCGCACTGATCCCGCTGTCGCTGAAGGGTGTCCGCTATCGCCCGATCGGCGCCGGTGCGCTGCTCAGCCGCAACCTGCTGATCTACGGCCTCGGCGGCATCATCGTTCCCTTCATCGGCATCAAGGCCATCGATATGGCGATCACCGCCATCGGCCTCGCCTAAGGAGTTTCTCTCGTGTTGAAACAAATCAGACCAGCGATCGTCATGATCGTCGCCACGACCGTCCTGACCGGCCTTGCCTATCCGCTTGCCATGACCGGTGTCGCCCAGGCGCTCTTCCCCCACCAGGCCAATGGCAGCCTGGTGGAGAAGGATGGCAAGGTGATCGGCTCCAGTCTTATCGGCCAGAATTTCACGGCGGATAAGTATTTCCACGGGCGTCCGTCAGCCACGACCGGCGCCGACCCAAACGATCCGACCAAATCGGTTTCCGTACCCTATAATGCCGCCAATTCCGGTGGTTCCAATCTTGGCCCGACCAATTCGAGCCTGATCACGCGTATCAAGGGGGATGCCGCGACATTGCAGGCGCAGAACCCGAATACGCCGGTTCCGATCGATCTGGCCACCACTTCGGGCAGCGGTCTCGACCCGGACATCTCGCCCGAAGCCGCCTATTTCCAGGTGCCGCGCGTCGCCAAGGCCCGCGGCATGGATGAGGCCAAGGTCAAGTCGCTCGTCGAGGCAGCCATAGAGCCGCGAGAGCTCGGCGTTCTCGGGGAACCTGTGGTCAATGTGCTGGCATTGAACCGGGCGCTCGATGCTTCTATGACTCAATAAGTTGAAGGGGTTGAGACGGTTCGTGTCGTCTCAACCTTATCAGGAAAGACAACCAGCGAATGGCAGACGACAGCCGCGATATGTTGAGCAGGCCTTCTCCCGATGCGCTTCTCGAAAAGGCGCGGGCCGAGACGCGCGGTCGGTTGAAGATATTCCTGGGGGCGGCACCCGGCGTCGGCAAGACCTATGAGATGCTGATGTCGGGCAGGGCGAAGATCGCTGATGGCGTTGATGTCGTGGTCGGTGTCGTCGAGACCCATGGCCGCCGTGAGACACAGGCCCTGCTCGAAGGGTTCGAGATCGTTCCGCGCATCAATGTCGACTATAAGGGCAGGGCGCTCGAGGAGATGGATCTCGATGCCATCCTGAAACGCCGCCCCGACCTGGTGCTGGTCGACGAACTCGCCCATACCAATGCGCATGGCAGCCGGCATCCCAAGCGCTACCTCGATGTCAAGGAGTTGCTTGAACGCGGCATCGACGTCTACACGACGTTGAATATCCAGCATGTCGAAAGCCTGAATGACGTCGTTTCGCAGATTACCCGCATCCGTGTGCGTGAGACGGTGCCGGATTCGATCATCGACATGGCCGATGATGTCGAGATCATCGATCTGACTCCTGATGATCTCATCAAGCGGCTGCATGACGGCAAAGTCTACGTGTCGAAAACGGCCGAGCGCGCGCTGACCAACTATTTCACGCCAGGCAACCTGACGGCCTTGCGGGAGCTCGCGCTGCGTCGCACCGCCCAGCGCGTCGACGACCAGCTGCTAACCCATATGCAGGCGCATGCGATCCAGGGACCTTGGGCTGCCGGCGAGCGCGTGCTCGTTTCCATCGATCACCACCCGCGCTCGGCCGCGCTTGTGCGCTATGCCGCGCGCATGGCCGCGCGCTTGCGGGCGCCCTGGGCAGCCGTCTATGTCGAGACCAACCGCTCGATCAGTTTGAGCGAGGCGCAGCGCGACACGATCGCCGCAACGCTGCGGCTCGCTGAGCAGCTTGGTGGTGAAGCAATCACACTTCCGGGGCGGGAGGTGGCGGAGGAGCTGCTGCGCCATTCTGCCAGCAACAACGTGACGCACATCGTCATCGGTTCACCGAAAATCGGTTCCTGGCGTGATTGGTCTCGCCGCTCAGTTTCTTATGATCTCATTCGCAAGGCCGGGGACATCAGCGTCCATGTCATTTCCGGCAGCGAAGCGGATGGCGAGGCTGCAAGGCGTGGCGTCAAAGTGGCGCCCTCATCGCCGCCTTTCCAACTCCGCGGCTATGTTCTGGCAACGCTCTATGTTGCCATCGCGCTGGGCTTCTGCGTCATCCTCGATCAGGTGCTGGATGTCCGCAATCTGGCGCTCGTCTTCCTGATGGCGGTGCTGGTAAGCGCCGTGACCCAGGGTCTGCGTCCGGCACTTTATTCCTGCTTTCTCGGTGCTCTTGCCTTCAACTTCTTCTTCCTGCCGCCGCGCTATACGCTGACGATCAGCGATCCCGAAAGCGTGCTTGCCTTTTTCTTCTTCCTTGGTGTCGCGGTCATTGCGAGTAACCTGACGGCGACGGTGCAGCGCCAGGCGGCGGCGGCGCGGCAACGGGCGCGAACGACGGAAGATCTCTATCTCTTCTCCAAGAAGCTCGCCGGCACAGGCACGCTGGACGACGTTCTATGGGCAACCGCTTTCCAGCTGGCGTCGATGCTGAAACTGCGGGTAGTGCTGCTTCTTCCCGAACATGGCACGATCGCCGTCAAGGCCGGCTATCCGCCTGACGACACGCTCGACGACGCCGATATCGCGGCGGCGCGGTGGGCCTGGGAGCATAATCATGCCGCCGGCCGTGGTGCAGATACGCTACCGGGCGCCAAGCGCCTTTACGTTCCGCTCCGTACAGGTCGAACCGCCGTCGGCGTCATCGGCCTCGATAGCGACCGCCGCGACGGCCCGCTTCTGACGCCGGAGCAACAGCGGCTGCTCGATGCTCTCGCCGATCAGGCAGCTCTTGCCATCGAGCGCGTGCAGCTGGTAGCCGATGTCGACCGCGCAAAGCTGGCGGTGGAGGCCGACCGGCTGCGGTCGGCTCTGTTGACCTCGATTTCGCATGATTTGAAGACGCCGCTCGCTGCCATCCTTGGGGCGGCGGGCACCCTACGCGACTATCTGGAAACCTTGCCACACGAAGATCGCGTCGATCTTCTGTCGACCGTCATCGACGAATCCGAACGCCTCAACCGCTTCATCGCCAATCTGCTTGACATGACCAAGATCGAGTCCGGCGCGATGGAGCCGAATTATGCCCTGCATTATGGCGGCGATATCGTCGGCAGTGCGCTGCGGCGGGCGGAAAAAATCCTGGCACATCACCGCGTCGACGTGCAGATGCCGGTCGATCTGCCGATGGTGAAAGTCGATCCGGTCCTGTTCGAGCAGGTGCTGTTCAATCTGCTCGACAACGCCGCCAAATATGCGCCGGAAGGATCGGCCATTCGCCTGGAGGCCTGGGCCGATATAGACAATATCGTCTTCCGCGTGATGGACGAGGGACCGGGCATTCCGCCCGCCGACCTCGAACGCGTCTTCGATACCTTCTATCGGGTACGCAAGGGCGATCAGGTGCGCGCCGGAACCGGGCTTGGCTTGTCCATCTGCCGCGGTTTCATCGAGGCGATGGGCGGCACGATCGCCGCCGGCAACAGAACGGATCGGCAGGGGGCAGTTTTCACCATCCGCCTGCCGAAACCAACAGATGTCCCGAAGCTGGATGAACTGAAATGAACACCACTGCCGTCAAGATTCTCGTTGTCGATGACGAGCCGCCGATCCGCAAATTGCTGCGCGTGGGCCTCGGTGCCCAGGGCTACGTCGTCAATGAGGCACAGAGCGCCGCGTCAGCCCAGGCGTCGATCGATGAAGACCAGCCCGATCTGATCGTGCTTGATCTCGGTCTGCCGGATAAATCAGGCCAGGATCTGTTGCTCGGTTGGCGCGAGGATGGGGTGCAGATCCCGGTGGTCATCCTGTCAAGCCGGACCGATGAAGCCGGCATCGTCAAGGCGCTCGAAAGTGGCGCCGACGATTATGTCACCAAGCCTTTCGGCGTTAACGAGCTTGCTGCCCGCATCCGTGTGGCGCTGCGCCATCGCCTGCAGCAGCAGGGCGAGAAGGCGATTTTCCAGACCGGCGGTCTTTCCATCGATCTCGTCAAGCGTATCGTCAAGGTCGATGGCAAGGAGATCAAGCTGTCGCCGAAGGAATACGACATCCTGCGCGTGCTCGCCCAGCATGCCGGCAAGGTGCTGACGCACCAATTCCTGCTGAAGCAGATCTGGGGGCCGGCGGCCGATGTGCAGTATCTGCGCGTTTATGTGCGCCAGCTTCGGCAGAAGATCGAAGAGATTCCCGATCAGCCGCACTATATCACCACCGAGACAGGTGTCGGCTACCGGCTGCGCGAGCCGGATTGAGGCGGCGGAAATTTCGAGCCCATCATCGAGGCGATTTGGCCTCGGACTTGTGGCGATGAATGCCATTTCAGAATTTATTGCCGGACCTTGAGTGCGACCATGGACCTTTCCACGATCATTCTTCCCGAACACGTCTTTGTCGGCGTCTCCGCTCCGACGAAATGGCGGGCATTGCAGATGCTGTCGTCGAAGGCAGCCCATTGCTTTGGCCTGGACGAGGCAGTGGTCCTGCGGGCGCTGGAGACGCGCGAAAAATTGGGCACGACGGGGATCGGCAATGGCGTCGCGGTTCCGCATGCCGCCATCGCTGGCATGACGAGGCCTCGGGGACTGATGGTGCATTTTGCACATCCAGTCGATTTCGAAGCCATCGACGACATACCGACGGAATGGGCCTTCGTGCTGTTGTTCGGAGAGGGCGGCCGGGGCGACTATCTGAACGTGCTTGCCGCGATCGCGAGGCGTTTGCGTACGGAAGGCGTTCTGACAGCGATGCGGCAGACGAAGAGCGCCGACGAACTCTATTCCGTCTTTATGTCCGACACCATCCGCTGACGACGCACTCGTTGCACGTCTGGCGTCATTCGGGAATGTGATTTCACTTTTCCGGATTCTATGGGATGCTGTTCTCCGCAGTTACCGAAAACGGAAACTGCCTTCGTTACTTTATACGACCAAGTTGATAGGGTTTAAGGACAAACGAAGGGGGTGCATCCATGCAGACGATTAAGCTTTCTCGGCTTCTCGCCACCGCAATTCTGATCGGCAGTTTCTCGATCGCGGCCGTCGCGCCGACCTGGGCGGCGGACAAGACGCTTCTCAATGTTTCCTATGATCCGACTCGTGAACTCTATAAGGACTTCAACACGGCCTTTGCTGCCAAGTGGAAGAAGGATACGGGCGAAACCATCAATATCAAGGCTTCGCATGGCGGTTCCGGCGCGCAGGCTCGCTCGGTTATTGACGGCCTCGATGCCGACGTCGTGACGCTCGCCCTCGAAGGCGATATCGACGCGATCGCCAAGGCGACGCACAAGATCCCGGCCGACTGGAAGACCAAGTTCCCGAACGATTCGGTTCCCTACACCTCGACCATTGTTTTTCTGGTGCGCAAGGGCAATCCCAAAGGCATCAAGGACTGGCCGGATTTGGTCAAGGACGGCGTCGAAGTCATTACGCCGAACCCGAAGACATCAGGCGGTGCGCGTTGGAACATTCTCGCTGCCTGGGCCTGGGCGAAGCAGGCCAATGGCGGCGACGATGCCAAGGCGCAGGACTATGTCGCGCAGCTCCTGAAGCATGTCCCGGTCCTCGACACCGGCGCGCGCGGCGCGACGACGACTTTCGTCCAGCGCGGTCTTGGTGACGTTCTGCTTGCCTGGGAAAACGAGGCCTATCTCTCGCTCGACGAACTCGGCCCCGATAAATTCGAAATCGTCACGCCGTCCGTTTCGATCCGCGCCGATCCGCCGGTTGCCGTTGTCGATGGCAATGTCGATACCAAAGGTACGCGCAAGGTCGCGGAGGCCTACCTGAACTACCTGTACTCGGATGAAGGTCAGAAGATCGCTGCGAAGCACTATTACCGGCCGATTAAGCCGGAAGCGGCCGATCCGAAGGATGTCGCTCGTTTCCCGTCCCTGAAGCTCGCCACTATTGACGACTTTGGCGGATGGTCTCAAGCTCAGCCGAAATTCTTCGCTGACGGGGGCGTCTTCGATCAGATCTACAAGCCGGGACAATAAGACTGAATGCATTCTATAACCCGCAAACGGTGGCGGTTACGGCAGCCGAGCGTCATTCCGGGATTCGGATTGGCGCTCGGCGTTACCTTGGCTTGGCTCATCTTCATAGTACTCATTCCGCTGTCGGGGCTTCTCTGGAAAAGCAGTGCCCTCGGCTGGCAGAATTTCTGGGCCCTCGCGCTTGACGTGCGCACGCTCTATGCGCTGCGCATGAGCTTCGGCGGCGCCTTCATCGCCGCGCTCGTCAATGCCGTGCTCGGGCTTATTCTTGCCTGGGTGCTGGTGCGCTATCGCTTTCCGGGCAAACGCATCCTGGATGCCATGGTCGATCTGCCGTTCGCCCTGCCGACGGCCGTCGCCGGCATTGCCTTGACGACGCTATACGCGCCGAATGGCTGGATCGGTCAGTTCCTGACGCCGCTCGGCATCAAGATCGCGTTCACTCCGGTCGGCATCGTCATCGCATTGATTTTCGTCGGCCTGCCTTTCGTGGTGCGCACGGCACAGCCGGTCATGGAGGAGATCGACCGCGAAGTCGAAGAGGCTGCGGCGACCCTTGGTGCCTCGCGTTTTCAGACCATAACCCGCGTGCTGCTGCCGGGCCTCGCCCCTGCCGCTCTGACGGGCTTTGCGCTGGCATTCGCACGTGCGGCCGGCGAATACGGATCGGTCATCTTCATCGCCGGCAACAAGCCCTATGTTTCGGAAATCGCGCCGCTGCTCATCGTCATTCGCCTGGAGGAATATAATTATTCCGCAGCGACGGCGATCGCGACGGTGATGCTGTTCATTTCCTTCACCATGCTTTTGATCATCAATCTCATCCAGTCGTGGAGCAGAAGGAGATATGGCTATGGCGCATGATCTTTCTGCATCAGTCGAAACCGGTCATTCGGTCATCACCGAAAGCCGGCTTGCGCGCATCGTCTTCATACTGATCTCGCTCGCGTTCCTGACGCTGATGGTGCTTCTGCCTCTCGCCGCCGTTTTCGTCGAAGCTTTCCGCAAGGGGATCGAGACCTTCTTCGAAGCCTTGGTTGACGAGGAAACCTTCGCGGCGATCCGGCTGACATTGATCGTTGCCGGCATCAGCGTGCCGCTGAACCTCGTCTGCGGCATTGCAGCCGCCTGGGCGATCGCCAAATTCGAATTCAAGGGCAAGGCCTTGCTGACGACGCTGATCGATCTGCCCTTCTCGGTGTCGCCGGTCATATCGGGCCTGGTCTTCGTGCTGTTGTTCAATTCGAACAGCACACTCGGCCCCTGGCTGCAAAGCCATGGCATCCAGATCCTGTTTGCGGTTCCTGGGCTAGTACTGGCGACGATGTTCGTCACCTTTCCCTTCGTCGCGCGTGAATTGATCCCGCTAATGCAGGAACAGGGCAGCGCAGACGAAGAGGCGGCGCTCTCGCTCGGGGCTAATGGGTGGCAGACCTTCTGGCATGTCACGCTGCCGAACATCAAATGGGGCCTGCTTTACGGCGTGCTGCTCTGCAACGCCCGCGCCATGGGTGAGTTCGGAGCCGTTTCGGTCGTTTCGGGTCATATCCGCGGCGAAACCAACACCATGCCCCTGCAGGTCGAAATTCTTTATAACGAATATAATTTTTCGGGGGCATTCGCGGTTGCCACGCTCCTGGCCCTGCTCGCTCTTGTCACATTGATACTGAAGACGCTGCTGGAAATGCGCTATAGCGAAGAGATCGCAGCCAGCCGGCGTCACTGAAGGAATTCTTGATGGAAGTTCGCGTTCAAAACCTGCGTAAGGAATTCGGTCGCTTTCCCGCATTGCATGACGTGTCGCTGGATATCCGCTCGAGCGAATTGATTGCGCTTCTTGGTCCATCGGGCTCCGGCAAGACGACGCTGCTGCGCCTGATTGCCGGTCTCGAAACCCCGACGGAGGGACAGATCTTCTTCGGCGAAGAGGATGCGTCGCGAAAGACGGTGCAGCAGCGCAATATCGGCTTCGTGTTTCAGCACTACGCGCTGTTTCGGCATATGACGGTGCTGGACAATATCTCTTTCGGCCTGAAAGTCCGCTCGGCATCGCGTCGTCCGCCACGCGATGAAATTCGCCGGCGTGCCCTGGAGCTGTTGGAACTGGTGCAGTTGAACGGCCTGGAGAAGCGCTATCCGGCCCAGCTTTCCGGCGGCCAGCGCCAGCGCGTGGCACTGGCGCGCGCCATGGCGGTCGAGCCGAACGTGCTGCTTCTGGACGAGCCCTTCGGCGCTCTCGATGCTCAGGTCCGCAAGGACCTGCGCAAATGGCTGCGGGAAATCCACGACCGGACCGGCCATACCACCGTCTTTGTGACCCATGACCAGGAAGAGGCGCTGGAGCTCGCCGACCGCGTGGTCGTACTCAACAAGGGCGCGATCGAACAGGTCGGAACGCCGGACGAGATCTACGACTCGCCGAATTCTCCCTTCGTCTATGGCTTCATCGGCCAATCCAATCGTCTCAAGGTGCGCATCACCAGCGGCGAGATCTGGTTCGATGACAAACCGCTGGGACTCAGCACGCCGCATGAGCCCGATGGCGAAGCCTATCTCTATTTTCGACCCCACGATATCGAAATCCGTGACGGCGATGGCGGCGCGATCGCGGGTCTGCTCGTTGCCAGCAGGCGCGTGGCAGGCACTCGCCATCTTGAAATCAACATCGGTGCCGAGCACGATCCCATCGAGATCGAACTGCCGCCGAACAAGGCGGATGCCTTGGATCGCAACCGCATCGCCTTCAGACCGACACGCTGGAAGCTCTTTCGCAACGGTGTCTGACGATCAGTCCTCGGGGTGAGCGGCAGAAGCAAAGCCGCCGCCCTGATAGACGATTGCGGGATCATTCGGATCCTCAGCGGGTGTTTTCGACAGAATTTCGGCGCGCCAAGGAGCCGCACTATCGCGCGGCTTCCAGCCAAGAAAGGCAGCGTTGCTGTTGTCCCACCATTGTTCGTCATTGTCCGAGACGCCGTAGACGATCGTATGGCCGAGGCGCGGGGCGTTGAAGGCGCAATCGCAAAGCGAGACGAAATCCCCGATGCTGAACCACGTGGCGAGCATGCGCGTGCTGCGCGGCTCGGGAAAGCACGAGCCGATGCGTACCGAAAGCGTTTCCTGGCCGAACTTGTCGAAGTAGAGGCTCGCAACGGCCTCACCGAACACCTTTGAGACGCCATAGAGCGAATCCGGCCGGGTCGGCACCTTGTTGTCGATCCGCTCATCCCGCCGGTAGAAGCCGATCGTGTGATTGGAGCTCGCAAAGACGATACGCGGCTTGCCGGCGGCGCGCGCGGCCTCATAGAGATTGTAGAGGCCGAGGATATTGCCCTGCAGGATCAGATCGAAGGGTTTTTCCACCGATATCCCCCCGAGATGGATGATACCATCAACACCTTTCACTATCGCATCGACGCCGCTGCGGTCGGCGAGGTCGCAGGCGACGAAACGCTCGTTCGGGCGCAGGTCGCTTATCGGCGCGAGGTCTGACAAAAGGACGTTCTCGGCGATCTGCGACAGAAGCGGCCGGATTGCCTGGCCAACACCGCCGGCGGCGCCGGTCAGCAACAGAGTTTTCAGCATGATTGTCTCCCGGATCGGTCATTTCGGCGGAGAGCCTATAAGATGGTCCTCCGCCCGTCATCACATATATCGGTGGGATCAACATGAAGTATGTCGATAACGTCTAGGCAGTCTGTGAATGCGTCCGAGCGTCGATGTCGAGCACTTCCAGGCTGACCACGGCCTTGATGGGCAGGTGATCGGAAGCCACGCGTGCCAGCGGCGAGTCATGCACTTCGACTGCGGAGATCATGCCGCGGCGGTTTGCCATGATGCGGTCGAGCGCCAGAAGCGGCAGTGTCGAGGGAAAGCTCGGTACGGCAGGCGGTAGCGGTCCGAACGCGTTCTGGATGGTATTGAGAGATGAGCGGTCGCCAAGGCGCCATTCGTTGAGATCGCCCAGCAGGATGGTCGGCGTCTCGCTGCCGTCGTTCATGAGGTCGACGATCAGACGCGTCTGCTGCGCGCGCGAGCGATGCAGCAGGCCGAGATGCGCCGCGATGATCCTGAGGCTTCCGCCACGAGCCAATTCCAGTTCAGCGATCAAGGCGCCGCGCGGTTCAAGCCCTGGCAGATTGATCTGGTCAACGTCGCGAACCGTGCCCTGTTTGAAAAGAACCACATTGCCGTGCCAGCCATGCGCCTTGGTGACGCCGGAAATCGGCACCGGGATGAGGCCTGTCTCGCGTTCGAGCCGGCGCAGATCGAGAATGCCCGTGCGTTCTCCAAAACGCGTATCGGCTTCCTGCAGACCGATGATATCGGCATCGATTTCATGGATGACGCGGCTCGTTCTTTCCGGATCGAAGCGGCGGTCGGCGCCGACGCATTTGTGGACATTGTAGGAAGCGATCAACGTGCCGTCCGGGCGGTCCGGCTTGCTGCCGGCCGGTGTGGGGCGCGATTTCTTTCGGTTCTTCAGGCTTTCCAGAATGCTCGCACGGAGACTTTCTTTCTTTTTTCGCATCTATCCGTCGACCGTTCCTTGATCAGATCATGTCGGGCACGTGGGACAGAGTATAAGAAGCGATTGTTGGCGTTGTCATGTAAAAAGGCTGCGACAAAGGCAGATAGTCTTTCGTTGCAGTCGTCAGAGATAGGGGGAGCCAAGCCACAGCACCTTTTCGATAAGCCGTACGACAAACGGCCGCGCCCTGAGCTTTTCGAGGTCTACCGGATGTGCAGTTTCCAGGATCGCGCCGATATGATCGTCGATCGTGCTCGCAAAGCCGCGATCGAGTACCTCGAGATCCACTTCGAAATTGAGCCGCAGGGAGCGCGGATCGAGATTGGATGAGCCGACATAGGCCCAGATACCGTCGATGGACAAAAGCTTGGAATGGTTGAAGGCGCCTTCGGCGCGCCAGATGCGGCAATAGTTCTTCAGCATCTGGTCGAATTGCGCCGTCATGGCCCGGTCGACGAGTACCAGATTGTTGGCTGTCGGCACGACGATATCGACTTCGACGCCACGCCGGGCCGCCGTCACCAGCGCACTGATCAACTCGCGATCCGGCAGGAAATAGGGCGACATGATTCGGATGGATTTGTGCGCCACCGACAGCGCGCCGATGAGCATCTTGTGATTGGTCTCGACGCTGCGATCCGGGCCGGAGGCAACCACCCGCATGAAAACGGGCGCTCCAGGCTCGTTGGAGGGCGCGGCAATTCGCCATTCCTCGCCATTCAGGACTTCGCCTGTGGTGAAGCGCCAATCCTCGGCTGCCGTATTGAAGAGATCGGCGACTGCAGGTCCCGTCACGCAGAAATGCATGTCGCGAGCGCTGTGCTCGTGCGCGAATTCGCGCGTGAAACCCTGACGGATATTCATGCCGCCGGTAAAGGCAATTCGCCCGTCTATGCTGAGGATCTTTCGGTGGGTACGCAGGTTGGCGTAGGGCAACCGGAGACCGATGATGACGTTGCCATTGAAGACGTCGACCTGCACGCCGCCTTCGCGCAGATAGCCCATGATGCTCGGCACGGAGTAGCGGGCGCCGACAGCATCGATGAGTACACGCGTGCTGACACCGCGTTTGGTCGCAGCAATCAGGGAATCGGCGATGCGGAGGCCGATCGGGTCGCGATCGAAGATGTAGGTTTCCATCAGGATGCTGCGCTCGGCGCCGTCGATTGCAGCCTTCATCGCGGCATAGGCAACGTCGCCGTTCGTCAGCATCTCGATGGTGTTGCCGGTGCTCATCATATAGCGAACGACGCGGTCGCCGAGCGTCTTCATAGAACCGAAACGATCGCCGAACCGCCGGCGCACCTCGCCGCCATCGGCGTCGAAGCTGGAGAGCTCGCCATTCGCATCCTTGCGAAAGAGCGCGTCGCGCTGCGAGCTGAGGGAGGCCCGGCGGATGCGATTGATGCCGGCGACAGCATAGAGGACGGCACCGATGATGGGCGACAGGATGATGACGCCGACCCAGCCGATCGCGGCGCGGACATCTTCTTTGGTCATGGCTGCATGGATTGCAGCGGCCGCCCCCATCACAATGGACAGGACGGCGAGAATTTGGCCCCAATGGGCAGCCACGAGGTCGATCATGATGCAAGTATATCCTTGCCCGCAAAAGCTGCAATGAGTGGGCCGGCGATCGTCAAGATGTCATCAATAGCGGTGCGAAACTTCATCTTATTAGATAATTTTAATTGAACCCTGTTCTGACCAGCATCATACTTAGGTTGCTTCGGCTGCTTCGCTACCGTCCCCCACGGTAACTTCTGTTTCTCGTTCGAAGCGCCACTGCGGTTCGACAGTCGAGATCGAAGAACGCTAGCCATAGCGTCTTGGCTGCTCGGGGGAGGCATCAAAGCCCGCGTTTCAAGAACGGGCATCGTTCATCAAAACCTTGTTCAATGATGCGAACGGAGAACAGCAGATGTTGGAATCTCGGGACGAATGGATCAAGAAGCGCGCATACGCCATATGGGAAGAGGAAGGCCATCCTTCCGGTCGCGACGTCGAGCACTGGGCGCAGGCGAGCAGTGAGCGCATCGCGCTTGAGAAAACGGCAGCAGACGGCGGCGCGATCGACATCAAGCCCAAGGCGAAGCGCAAGACGGCGGTCGCCGCGGCGGCTGTTGCCGAGGAAAAATTGGCTAAGCCAGCAAAGAAGATATCGAAGAAGGGTGTAGCCGCGAAGGTGTAGGACGCGTCAGCTTTAGGAGTGTGGCGGAGATGAGGGCGGCTCGATGGCAACATCGGGCCGTCTCTCTTTTCGAGATGGTAGCTGGCGGAATATTCGCAATAATTTCGGTGATTTGGCTCTCATCCGCGAAATAGTTGTCACACATTGATGCTACAGATTGTGAAGGGAGCTCAGCAATGTGTGGCAGCTATATCGATGATGTGGAAATGACGGTTGCGGCGATTGTCGCAGCGCAGTGGCCTTTGTGGCTTGCCGCTAGATTGGAGCTGGTGGGATGACATCACTCCTCGTGCTCGCTGCGCTGTATCTTCTGACGGCCTTGGTCCTCATTCTGATCATCGATCGCTCGGTCGGCGTCTTTTTCCCTGCCTCTGCCAAGCAGCGTGTCGCTGTGCGGCATGGTCGGCGCTTCTGGATACTCCCGAGCAATCTGCTATCCGGCAATCGCAATTCTTCAGGCCAAATCTCGGAACCTTTTCCCTGACGACGGGTTGCTCTTCCTTCCCAGCAAGGAGAAAGATCATGCCCCGAGGAGATAAATCCGCCTATACCGACAAGCAGAAGCGCAAGGCCGAACATATCGAGGAAGGCTACGAAGACCGCGGCGTTTCGCACGCAGAGGCGGAGCGGCGTGCCTGGGCGACCGTAAACAAGGAAAGCGGCGGCGGTAAGAAGTCAGGCTCCGGTCGCGGCCATTCCGAAAACCACGAATCGTCCGAAAAGGGCGGGAGGATCGGCGGACGCGCCGCTGCAAGCCGACCCGCTGCGGAGCGCTCCGCCTCTGCAAAAAAGGCGGCTGCGACGCGTAAACGCCACGAGCACAACACACATTCCTAGGCCATCGGTGAGAACTGGATGCGATCGTCGAGATCCATTCGGCCGTCGCTATGAAGTTCATAAGGTTTCCGGTGCATATGCCTGCGCCTGTAATCGTCGATTGCCTCTTACCTTTCGCGATGTCGACGCTAAATTGCAGTCTTGCGGCGATCATTGCAGCGGATTGCTCTCAATATCGGGGAGATGAAACCGAATGGCCTATGAACTCTACTATTGGGATGGCATTCAGGGGCGCGGCGAATTCGTTCGGCTGGCGCTGGAGGAAGCCGGTGCAGACTATGTCGATGTTTGTCGTGCTCCTGCAGGCAGGGGGCAGGGTATGCCCGCCATGTTCGCCATCATGGAGGGTAAATCTGAACTCGGTCTCCCATTTGCCCCACCGTTTCTGAAGGACGGTGATCTCATTATTCCGCATGTGGCGAATATCCTGATGTATCTCGGGCCGAAGCTGGGTCTGGCGCCGAGGGACGAGGGAAGGCGCCATGTGTTGAACGGGCTGCAGTTGACGATCACCGATCTCGTCGCCGAGGTACACGACACGCACCACCCGATCGCGACGTCGAAATATTACGAGGATCAGAAGCAAGAGGCCAAGGCGCGGGCTGCAGAATTCATCGAAAACCGCATTCCCAAGTTCCTCGGTTATTTCGAGAAAGTGCTTCAGCAAAACCCCGAAGGATCGAGCCATATCTTCGGCGGAGAATTGACCTATGTCGATCTTTCGCTGTTTCAGGTCTATGAGGGTCTGCGCTATGCCTTCCCCCGCGCGACGGCACATCTGGATCGCCGATATCCGCATCTGACCGCGCTGCACAGAGCTGTCATGAAACGGCCCAACATTGCTCGCTATCTTCAGTCCGATCGCCGCATTCCCTTCAATGAGAGCGGCATTTTCCGACACTATCCGGAACTTGACAGAGATATGGCGTGAGCGATGCTCATCTATCAATTCATTCCCGCATGCTGGATCGCCTGGCTACTGATCTGGCTTTTCGCTTCATTCAGCGTCAAGAGGAGCGTGCGGCAGGAGGATCCGTTGTCGCGGCTTGGCAATACCGTGCCGATCTGGATCGGCGCTTTCCTTCTTGTCGTCAATCCATCCTGGCTGGGTCCCTTGCGGTTACGCCTCATCCCACAGGATCTCACATCCTATGCGATTGGCGCGGTTCTGACCTTCATCGGTCTCGTTTTCGCTGTCTGGGCTCGCTATCATATTGGGCGCAACTGGAGCGGGGTAATCACTCTCAAGGAGGATCACGCGCTCATCCGCTCCGGTCCTTATGCGCTTGTGCGGCACCCGATCTATTCCGGTCTGATGCTGGCCATTATCGGCTCGGCAATTGCGCGCGGTGACATCGCGGCCGTCCTTGCGATCATCGCGGTGCTCTATGCCGTATTGCGTCGCGTGCAAATCGAGGAGAGCTGGATGAACGAGACGTTCGGCTCGGCCTATGCCGATTATAAGGCCAGCACGCCCGCGCTGGTCCCGTTTCTGGTGTAACGTCAGACCTCGAGAGGCGATGCCGCCTTGAAGAAATCGGCCCAGGGATCCGTGCTCGATTGGTCGAGGCGCGATGCCGCATTCTTGACGGTAAAGGAAGCAGGCCCGATCTTGCCGTCGAATTCTTCCCAGCTGACCGGCATCGAAACGGCAGCGCCCTTTCTGGCGCGTGTCGAATAGGGTGCCACGGCTGTGTTGCCGCGGCCGTTGCGCAGATAATCGATGAAGATATGGCCCGCCCGCTTCGCCTTGCTGGCGACCGACAAATACGTCTCCGGGCTATCGGCACTCATGGCGTGGGCGATTGCCTCGGCGGCATCCTTGACGTGCGGCCAGGTCGCCTGCGGCTTGACGGATGCAACCACATGCAATCCCTTGCCGCCTGACGTTTTGACGAAGGATGTTAGTCCCAGGGTGGCGAACTGCTCCCTGATCTCCTTCGCTGCAGTCACGACCTCACTCCATGCGACATCCTCCCCGGGGTCGAGATCCATGATGATCATGTCGGGCTTTTCCCAATGATCCGTCGTCGTGCCCCAAGGGTGAATTTCCAGCGCCGCGGATTGGACAAGAGCTGCCAGGCCATCGAAATCCCCAATCTTCAGAAGCTTCGCAGCGTCCTTATCTTCTGGATCGGCAATTTCCTGGATATGCGGATTGATGCCCTTCCAGGCATGTTTCTGGAAGAAGCGTGGTCCATCGATGCCATCCGGACACCGCAGGAGGGCGAGGGGACGGTTGACGACGAAAGGCGCCATTCTACGCCAGGCCAATGCGTAGTAATCAAGAAGGTCTTGCTTGCTGACCTCGTCGCCGGGCCAATAGATCCGTTCCGGATGGGTCAATTCCACCAACGTTTCAATGCCGTCATGAATGGGCGTCTTTGCCATCTGCATGCGCTCCATCTTCCTCGACGCGAAGGCGCCGTGCCGGACAAGACTAGCATTGCCCGCCACACAAAGCGACCGCGGGCCACTTCTCACGGCATGAGCTGGCCGCCATTGACCTCGATGATCTGGCCGGTAATGTAGCCAGAAAGAGTGGGAGAGGCGAGAAAGAGGTAGGCGCCAACGCAATCTTCCGGCGTGCCCACGAATCCCATGGGGATCGTCTTGCGCTGCAGCTCCATCTGCTCGTCATTGGTATAGCGCTCGTGGAAAGGCGTTGCGATGACGCCGGGTGCGACGGCGTTGACGCGGATCTTGTCGTTGACGAATTCCTTGGCATGGCCATGGGTAATGGTCGAGACGAACCCTTTGGAGGCCGCATAGAGGATCGCGCCGTTGCCGCCGCCATTGCGTGCGGCAATGGAGGTCGTGTTGATGACGAAACCGCCCTGTTTTTTCAGGTGAGGATGAGCGGCGCGGGTCGCCGCAAGCACGGAGCGTGCATTGAGGTTCATCACCCGCTCATAATGCTCATCCGTCATTTCGGCGGTCGGAAGACGCCCGAGCATGCCGCCGGCATTATTGATCAGGCCATCGAGGCCTCCGAAAGCTTCGGCTGCGTCCTTGACCACACGTTCGGTCTCGCCATCTCGGGAGACATCGCCCTGGATGAGATGCACAGTTCCGCCGCCAGCCTTGATTTCATCGGCCAGTTTTTCCGCCGGTTCGCGGCTTGCATTGAAGTGGAGGCCGATCTTCATGCCCTGGGCGGCAAGGGCGCGCGCGACGGCAGCGCCAATACCGGTCGAGGCGCCCGTTATCAGCACTCTTTTGCCGGCAAGATCGGGAATGCGGATGGACGCAAGCGATTGCGCGAGTTCTGTCATGACGACTCCTCCTGAACGTCAACCAATCATACGACGAAATATGTCTTTGTCTTATCAGGCTCCGGGGCAGAAAGGCAATCATGCCAGGCGCGACAAAAGGACGAGATGAGATTTCGTGGAGGAAGCGTCCGTAATCTGCGGAAAATAAAAGAGTTTTTCTTGCATTTGAAGTTAAGGTTTCGATCGAAGTCGCAGATGCATTGCTCCACACCCATCTCGCAAACGGACAAAACGATCTGGCGTGGCGCCGCTGCGACAGATAAGGAAGCTACCAGGAGAGTCGAACGCGTGCGCCTGTTCCGATGAAACGATGGCGACCGCGGCTTTCAGCAACAGGGAAAGACTGAGGATATCATGAGCAAGAACAAGCTGATCCGTTTCGACGTCGCCGACAATCAGGCTGGCGGCCAGCGCCGCCCCTTCGCCAAGGCCGTCAGGGCAGGCGATTTCGTCTACGTCTCGGGCCAGGTTCCGACCATCAACGGTGAAATCGTTGCGGGCAATATCGTCACTCAGGCCGAGCAGGTCATCGCCAATATCAAGGATGTCCTTGCCCTTGCCGATTGCACGCTCGAGCATGTGGTGAAAGTGAATGTGTGGCTGGATGACGCTCGCGATTTCTCGAGCTTCAACGCCGTCTTCGAAAAGCATTTTATCGATCATCCGCCAGCCCGCTCGACCGTTCAGTCGCCCATGATGGTGGATGTCAAAGTCGAAATGGATGTGGTCGCCTACAAGCCGCTCGACTGAGCAAACGCTGATTTCGCTTCGATTGCGGTGCGGCCAGAACTGCATCGCAATCAATCCCGCGTCCATGTGCAATGGCGCGTCCAGATGATCAATCTCCCGAATATTTGCTCTTAAATGCACAAGCCGGCAGGGTGCCTGTTTCGGTATTGTGGATAAGCGCACGCTTTTTCGCGCTTGCGGCTCCGTATGATCGCAACTGCAAACGTGCCACTGCGCCGTAGCTTCCGATATCTCCTCGCAATTTCCGGTAGCGGCGGTGTGGGTGCCGACATCCGCGGCAACCCTTCAGACCTCAAAATCAATGCCTGTTGATTTCCAATCAGCGATTGACGAGTTTCAAAACTCACGATTAAATCAATTTGATTGACTACTCTAAAACAGCAAGAGGGGCTGGAAATGAGAATGAGGAAAAAGTCATTGCGCAATCTATTTCAGCGGACATCACTGGCAGCGGCGGCGCTCAGCGCTTCGCTGGCACTTAGTGCGGGTATCGCCTCCGCGGCTGAATCCGTACTGACGATGCATATCGAGGAGCAGACCAGCTGGGTCAGCAACTTCAATCCGTTCGATCTGGCCGGTCGTCGCCAGAGCACGATGGATTTCATCTACGAGCCGTTGGTCATCTTCAACGCCAATGATGGCGGCAAGCCCGTCTGGCGCCTGGCGACAAGCTACAAGTTCTCCGACGATCTCAAGTCGATCACCTACGATCTGCGCCCCGGCGTGAAGTGGTCGGATGGTCAGCCGCTGACCTCCGCAGACGTCAAGTACACGATCGACCTGATGCTGAAGAACCCGGCCGTCGATACCGTCGGTGTCGGTCAGACGGTCGCCTCCGTCGAAGCGCCGTCGCCAACGCAGGTGACGATCAAGCTCAAGGCTGTGAATTCCGAATTCCCTGAATCGCTCGCCGATCTCGCCGTCGTACCCGAGCATATCTGGAAAGACGTTGCCGATCCGGTCGCTTTTAAGAACGAGAAGCCCGTCGGTTCCGGCCCGATGACCGAGGTCCGCCGCTTTACGCCGCAAGTCTACGAGCAGTGCCGCAATCCGAACTACTGGGATGCCGCGTCGCTGCATGTCGACTGCCTGCGTCTGCCGCAGATTTCGGGTAATGACCAGATGCTGGCGCTGCTGCCGGAAGGCACCGTGGACTGGATCGGCTCGTTCCTGCCGCAGATCGACAAGACCTTCGTCGCGCTCGACCCGCAGCATAATGGTTACTGGCAGCCGCCGGCTGAAACCGTTGCCTTCGAGATGAACTTCAAATCCACGAATGCCGGCAATCTCGAAGCTTTCAAGGACCTCAACTTCCGTCATGCCTTCAGCCTGGCGATGGACCGCAAGTCGATGGTCGATATTGCCGGCTTCGGTTATCCGGTCGTCAACCTGCATGCCAGCGGCCTGCCGCCGCGCTTCGAGAGCTGGCGCAATAAGGCTGCCGAGGGCGATAAGGACGCCTTCATGGGCTTCGACACCGAAAAGGCAAACAAGATCCTCGACGATGCCGGCTACAAGAAGGGTGCCGATGGTTTCCGCACCACGCCGAGCGGCAAGCCGATCACCTTCGCGGTCATCGTACCGAACGGCTGGACTGACTGGATCGACGCAGTGCAGATCGCCGTCGAAGGGCTGCGCGCCGCAGGCATCAACGCCTCGGTTGCCACGCCCGAATACGAGCAGTGGCGCAAGCAGCTTCTCGACGGCAGCTTCGATGTCGTCATGAACTCGCGTGCCGACAGTGCAACGCCGTTCCAGGGCTATTATCAGAGCCTGTCGACGGCCTATGCCGGTAAGCTTACCGTCGCCGCGGCGCGCTATTCCAACCCGAAGCTTGATGCGCTCTTCGATCAATATCTGAAGTCTTCTTCTGATGAGGATCACAAGAAGATCTTCAACGACATTCAGGTTCTAATCGCCGATGACTTCCCGGTCGTTCCCGTCTTCAACGGTCCGACCTGGTACCAATATTCCAGCAAGCGTTTCACCGGTTGGGTCACGGACAAGGATCCGGTGATGAACCCGGAAAACCACGACAACAACCGCATGCGTCTCATGCATCTGCTGCGTCTGAAGCCGGTCCAATAAGACCACAGCGAAGGAAGCAGAGATGCGTGTTTCAAGCCGGCGCCTCGGCGTCTATGCGGTGGCCTTGGCCTTCGCGATCGTCGTGAATTTCATTCTTCCCCGGCTTATGCCGGGGAGCCCCGTCGATGCCATGGTCGCGCAACTCGGGCCGCGGGCTACACCCGCGGCGGTGGAGGCGATCAAGGCGCGTTTCGGCGAGATCGATCAGCCGATCATGATGCAGTTCCTCGACTATCTCAAAGGCCTTGCCACCTTCGATCTTGGCGTTTCGGTCAAATATTACCCTCAGACGGTGGTCCAGGTGCTGAGCCGGGCGACGCTGTGGACCATCTTCCTGGTGGTTACGGCGATCATATTTTCGCTGTGCGTCGGCGTCGTGCTCGGCGCCATCGCGGCCTGGAGACGCGGCGGGCGGTTCGATACGATCGTATCGCCTTTCGCAGTCATCCTGTTCTCGATACCGCCCGTCATTGTCGCGCTCACGACCCTGTTCATCTTCGCGGTGTCACTGCGCTGGTTCCCGGTGGGATATGCCTACGATCCCAATCTCGATCCGGGCTTTAATTTCACCTTCGTGGGCAGCGTGTTCATGCACGCGATCCTGCCGGTTCTGACGCTATCGCCTTTCCTGATCGGCGAGTTTCAGACGACGATGCGCTCATCCATGATCGTCGTGCTCGGCGAGGATTACGTGACGATGGGGCGGGCCAAGGGGCTGAGCAATCTCGCCGTCATGTTCGGCTATGGCGCGCGCAATGCGCTTCTGCCTGTGCTCACCAACCTCGCGCTGATGCTCGGCGCCGTTTTCGGCGGCTCGATCGTCACCGAGATCGTCTTCAACTATCCAGGCCTCGGCCTGACGCTGTTTACCGCCAGCGTGGCGCGCGACTATCCTGTGATCCAGGGGCAATTGCTGCTGATGACACTCGCAACCCTCGGCGCCAATTTCCTCGTCGACATCATCTACGGTCTCGTCGATCCGCGATTAAGGGAGGCAGGCCGATGAGCTTCTCGTTCCGATCCATCTTCAGCCAGAAGAAGGCGCTTGTCGGCTTCATCATCGTCGCGGCGCTATGCCTGATGGCAATCTTAGCGCCGGTCATTGCTCCAGGCGAACCCGGCGCTCGCGTCGGTCGGTCGCATCAGCCGCCATCTGTCGAACATGTCTTCGGCACGACAAAGATGGGCCGCGACGTCTACAAACAATTTGTCTGGGGCGCCAGAAGCTCGCTTTCCGTCGGCTTTGCCACGGGTATCGCGATTACCGTGCTCGGCACCGCCATCGGCCTCATCGCCGGCTATACCGGCGGCAAGACGGACGCGGCGCTCGACCTTGCTACCAATGCCGTGCTAGTCATCCCGAACATGCCGCTCCTGATCCTGCTTGCCTCCTTCGCGGGCACGGTCGGGCCGATGACAATCATGACCATCATTGCGCTGACATCCTGGCCATGGGGCGCACGCATGACGCGTTCGCAAACGATGGCGCTGCGCAACCGTGATTTCGTTACTGCAGCCAAAATGATCGGCGAACCGGCCTGGCGCATCATCTTTGTCGAAATCCTGCCGAACCTGACGCCGCTCATCGGCATCAACCTGGTCGGCAGCATCATCTACGCGATCGTCGCCCAGACCACGCTCGAATATCTCGGCTTCGGCGATCCGCTAAAGGTCACGTGGGGTACCATGCTTTATAACGCCCAGAATGCCTCGGCCATCATGGTCGGCGCCTGGTGGGATATCGGCGTGCCGGCCATCGGTATCGCACTGACGGGGCTTGGTCTCGCGCTGATCAATTTCACCTTCGACGAAATCGCCAATCCGCAATTGCGTTCCGGCCCGGCCTTGACCCGCTGGTTCCGCCTGACGCGTGCCCGCAACCGCATGATGAGGGCCGAGCAATGAGCGAAAACCTGCTTGAGATCGAACATCTCAATATCGACTATCTGCTCGATAAGGGCGATTTCCGGGCGGTGAAGGATGTATCCTTCAATATCGGCCGCGGCGAGATTTTCGGCCTAGCCGGCGAATCCGGCTGCGGCAAGAGCACGATCGCCTATGCGATCACGCGGCTATCGAAGGCGCCGGCCTGGGTCAGTGGCGGAAGCATCCGGCTCGACGGGCAGGACCTGCTGAAGATGCCGGAAGGCGAGTTGCAGAAGATCCGCTGGAAGCGCATCGGCATGGTGTTCCAGAGCGCCATGAATTCGCTCAATCCGCTAATGCGGGTAGAGGCGCAGTTCCACGACGTCCTGCATCGCCATACCGGCTGCTCACGCCAGGAATCGCGTGCGCGGGCCGAGGAGATGTTCAAGCTGGTCGGCATTCCCGCGCATCGCGTCGGCGATTATCCGCACCAGTTTTCCGGCGGCATGCGTCAGCGCATCGTCATCGCCATCTGCCTGGCGCTGCGTCCTGAACTCATCATCATGGATGAACCGACGACGGCGCTCGATGTCGTCGTGCAGCGTGAGATTCTGGAGCAGGTTCTCGACCTGCAGCAGACCTATGGTTTCTCGGTGCTCTTCATTACCCATGACCTGCATCTGATGGCTCAGCTTTGCCATCGCATCGGCGTGATGCTGAAAGGCGAATTGGTTGAGGTCGGCGATGTCGCCCAGGTCAGTCAGTCGCCCATCCATGAGTACACGCGCAAGCTCTGGAATGCCATCCCGCAGCTTCCGGCCAGCGCCCACCCCTCCGGAGTTTTCGCATGAAGCCGCAGATACAGGCCGTAACTGCAGAACCCGTCATCCGGCTCGATGATATCCAGCGCCATTTCGGCCCGGTACACGCATTGAAGAGCGTCTCTTTCTCGCTGTTTGCGGGACGGGCGCTGGCATTGGTCGGCGAATCCGGCTGCGGCAAGACCACCTGCGCCCGCATCATCGCCCGGCTCGACAAGCCGACGGCCGGCAGGCTGCAGTTTCGTGGGCAGGATCGCACGGCGCGAGGGTCGGGCAGGGAAGAGCGGATGTACCGTAAGGACGTCCAGATGGTCTTCCAGGATCCGTTCTCATCGCTCAACCCGGCCTTTACCATCAATCATCACATCGCAAGGCCGCTGCAATTGCACGGTCAGGACAAGCCGAAGGCCGAGCGGGACGAGGATATAGCGAAGCTACTCGAAAGCGTCGGGCTCGATCCTTCGGTGACGCGTCAGAAATTCCCGCACGAACTCTCCGGCGGCCAGCGTCAGCGCGTCAATATCGCCCGTGCGCTAGCGGTCTCTCCGAGCGTGCTGGTGGCGGATGAGCCGACCTCGATGCTTGATGTCTCGATCCGCAAGGACATTCTCGATCTGCTGGCGCGGGTAAAGCGGGAAAACGATCTCGCCATGCTCTACATCACCCATGATATCGCAACGGCGGCTCATGTTGCGGAAGAGATCGTCGTGATGTTTGCTGGCCAGATGGTCGAGTGGGGCGAGACCAATGCCGTGCTCGCCGATCCGAAGCATCCCTATACGCAGCTTCTGCTTTCGGCTGTGCCGGACGGCGGCCGCAGGTTCGTGACCGGTGGCAGTGCCCGCTTCTTGGAGCAGGCGGAGAGGATCCGCGCGCTCAGCCGTCCGATCTCGACGGTGGTCGAGGAGGTCGGCCCCAATCATTTCATGCGTGCGCTGGTCGCATCGAATTAGGAGGAATTCCCCTTGGACTACCTAGTCAATCTATCGACCCTGCCGGTCGACACGCAATCGCCCGAGCGCATGGCGAAGGCTGATGTCACCATCCGCCGCGCGCTGCCGCCGGAACTGCGACTGATCACCGGCTGGGTGGCTCAACATTTCAGCGAGGGCTGGGCAAGCGAGACGACGGTCGCGATGACCCGCCAGCCGCCGACCTGCTTCATCGCTACCCGTAATCGCGAGCTTGTCGGCTTTGCCTGCCACGAAGCGACGGCGCGCGGCTTCTTCGGCCCGACCGGCGTCGACGAGAGCGTGCGCGGTCTTGGCATCGGTCGCGCGCTTCTCTTTGCCTGCCTCAATGACGCAAAAGCCATGGGTTATGCCTACACCGTCATCGGCGATGTCGGGCCTTCGGAATTCTACGAGAAGACGGTCGGCGCGATCCAAATCCCCAATTCCGCACCCGGTATCTATGCCGGCATGCTCAAGCTTTGAACGATCCTTCAGGAAGAAAGAATGCTCATGTCCACACCGCGATCCCCGGCTCTGCTGCTTGAAACCACCTGGAACCCGCCAACCGACGAAAAGGAATTTTCTTATGTGCTGCGGCTGAAGAACCTGTCATCGGAGCCGCTTTCCGGCTTTACGCTCTGTGTCAGCGGCCCCGGTCGTGTCGATCCAGCCGGCATTGTCGAAGGTGCGACGGTTACCAGGCGGCTGTCCAATTTTACCGAATTCCAGCCGCCCGAGGGCTTCGTGCTGGCCGGTGGCGGGACGTGGACGATCACCGTTCGCGCGCTGAGCTGGCAGTTCCGACATTGGAACGATGGTGCCAACAGCGCCTATCTCGCATTTGCCGATGGCACTACGGTTTCACTTGGCACGGAGCCGACGCGTACGTCGTCAAGCAATGCGCCGTTGAAGCGCGGCGCGGAGGTCTACCCGGTGCCGGCCAATCCGCCGGTGCCGCTGGCGATCATTCCCTGGCCGAATCGCGTCGCTGTCTCCTCCCGTCGCCCGCTTCCCGCAGGCTTTGCCTTGAAGGCCATGGCGCCGGAGGCGCAGGCTGCCGCCGAAAGCTTTACGGCTCTCGTCGAGCACCTCTTTTCCGCCGAAGGACTGATCCGCTCCGAAGCGGAGGGTGCCGTACCCGTGGAATTGCGAGAGGTCGAGGGTTTAGGCGCCGAGGCCTATAAAACCGTCTTTTCGCCCGAAACCATAACCGTCGAAGCGAGCGCGCAGACCGGCTTCGTCTATGGTCTCGTCACCATCGGCCAGATCTGGCGCGGCGCGCGCCTGCACCCACAGGCTTTCCATTTCCCTGCGGCCGGCGAGATCGTCGACGAACCCGCGATGAGCTGGCGCGGCCTGCACCTCGATGTCGCACGGCAATTCTACGGTTCGGCTGAAATCAAGAAGCTGATGGCAGTGCTTGCCTGGAATAAGCTGAACCGCTTCCATTGGCATTTGTCGGATGATGAAGCGTGGCGCGTCGAGATCGATGCCTATCCGGCTCTGACCGAGGTCGGCGCGTGGCGCGGCCATGGCCTGCCGGTGCCGCCGCTTCTCGGCTCCAGCCCGGCCCGCACCGGTGGTTACTACACCAAGGCCGTTGTGCGCGACATCGTCTCCTACGCTAAGGGTCTTGGCATCGAGGTTCTGCCGGAGGTCGATATACCCGGCCATTGCTATGCCATGCTTCAGGCAATTCCGGAGCTGCGCGATCCAAACGAAGCCGGCAGCTATTATTCTGTTCAGGGTTTCCCGGATAATTGCATCAACCCGGCGCGTGAAAAGACCTATGAAGTGATCGAGACGATCCTCTCTGAGCTGATCGAGCTTTTCCCGTTCAAGACGATCCATATCGGTGCCGACGAGGTTCCCCTCGGCGCCTGGTCCGGCTCGCCGGAGGCGCTGGCACGCTTGCGTGAGATCGCCGGTGATGACGTTGCGCAAGCGCATGCCAAGCGATTGAACGTCATCACCAATACGCATGGAGCCGACGATATTCATGGCTCGGGCGCGGCCTTCCTGCAGGCGGAATTCCTGGAACGCATCCAGGCATTTCTCGCCTCAAAGGGTTGCGTGACCGGTGGATGGGAAGAGGCGGCCCATGGCGACAGGATCGACAAGGACAAGAGCTATCTCTGCAGCTGGCGTAGCGTCGAGGTGGCGGCGGAGCTTGCCGGTCGCGGATACGAGATCGTCGTTTGCCCGGGGCAGGTCTATTATCTCGACATGGCGATGCGCCCGGATTGGGACGAGCCGGGCGCAAGCTGGGCAGGCCATTCGGATCCGGAGAAACTCTACACCTTCGATCCCATCGGTGGTTGGACGGACGCCCAGAAGGAAAAGCTTCGTGGCATTCAGGCCTGCATCTGGTCGGAATCGATGACCGATCGGGCCATCTTCGACCGGCTGGTCTTTCCGCGCCTCTCGGCACTTGCCGAGACGGGTTGGACGAAGCCGTCGGCTAAATCCTGGGAACGTTTCAAGGCATTGGCCGGCACCATGCCGCTGCTATACGGCCTGCATCAATTGTGACAGCCTGATGCGTGGCCTTCAGGCGCGACCCGCATTGGTCGCGCCTGAGTTAAATCAATAATGCAAGGCTGGCGCTATGCTGGCCCTTCAAGGCTGAGTAACGGCACGATGCGTCAACGGCTTCTGCAGGACATCGAACTGCGGGTTCGTTTCGGAAAAGATAGGCAGAGCGGCCGCACCTAAAATGGCGGTATCCTTGCCGCTGGCGCCGATCATCAACCGCGGAATGCTGCGCTCTTCGGTTGGGTTGACTGGGGTGTGGAGAGGTTCGACGCTTTCGGCCAGCCCCGTCATCAAGGATGTTGGCGCACTGCCGCCAAGCACGATCGTCTGCGGATCGAAGGCCAGCTCGAGAAAGTCGATCGTCTGGCGCAGCGGCTGTACCGCCTGTTCCAGCCATGCCTTCAGGCCATGGCCGTTTGCCGCGATCAATGCATCCAGATCGTCGGGGTCCAGCTCCTGTGCATTCTCGATGCCCAGACATTCGTAAGCGACGGATGGCGAGACATAGCGATCGAGGCAGCCGCGCTTGCCGCAAGTGCAAAGCCTGCCATGCGGCTCAACGATGATGTGGCCGATTTCGCCGGCATTGGCGCGGCTACCCTTGTAGAGATGGCCGTCGAGGAACATTCCGGCGCCAATGCCGCCATCACCGGCAAGAAAGAGATAGACGAAGCTGCCAAGGCCGCGGGCAACGCCATAGAGCCGCTCGCCGATCGCCGCTGCGGTAGCGTCGTTTTCGACAAGTACGGGCAGGCCGATCAGGCGTTCCAGCTCACTGGCAACGGGAAAATCCTGCCAACCCGGCAGGTTGAGCGGACTGAGCGAGGTTACGCCGCCATCGGCATAGCGTCCGGGCAAGGCGATACCGACGCCGAGCAGCCGGTCGCGGTCAAAGGAGAAGGCTTCCTGCAGATCCCTGACGATCTCTGCAAGGACCGGCATTGCCTCGGTCGGCCCCGGTCTGTCGACATGGCGCTCGACGCGGGCGCAGACCGTGCCGGACAGATCGGTGAGCACGCCGGCCGCACGCTGGCGCCCGAGTTCCAAACCGATGGAGTAGGCGCCAGCCGGATTGATCATATAGGGCGTAATCGGTTGACCGCGGGCGATCTTCTGCGCCTCCATCGCGATCAGGAGATGCGAACGCGCGAGTTCCTCCACGATATTCGAAACGGTCTGTGTGGTCAGCGCCGTCATGCGAGCAATGGCGGCCCGCGACATCGGGCCATTGGTGCGAATGGCTTCGATCACGACGCGCCGGTTGTGAGATTTGGCCTGTTCGAGATTCGTGCCTGAAATAGTCTTCATGAGAGGATAGTGGAGCACTCAGTTCGTGTTGCTGCTTGTCGCGCTTCGCCAATGCGTGAGGTGAGGGTGGCCGCATGACATTGCTTGCCCCTATGTGGGCAGTTTCTATTCTTTTGTCGATCGATTCAAGACGGGGTCGGCCAGGTCCGTGCCGTTTGAGGGATAATACAGAAGGCTTTTTCTTTTGCATGGATGATTGGCGCATATCTTTACTCCGGCAGGCATTCCGTTAGACTCCACTAACCCAGTCTTTTGCCGGGATAGCCCGGAGGAATTCGATGATCAGACTGCTCGCAATAGCCATTGTCTCGACCAGCATCGCCGGCGGTGCGATGGCAGCGGATGCGACATGCAAGGCCCAGGCCGCCGACAAGAAGCTCGCAGGCGCCGCTTTGACGAGCTTTACCAAGAAATGCGAGAAGGATGCCGCAAGCGCCTGCGATACTCAGGCCGCAGCGAAGAAGCTTGCCGGTGCCACCAAGACGAGTTTCGTCAAGAAGTGCACCTCCGACGCAGTTGGCAGTTGATCACCGGATTTCAGTCTTTCTCAAATCACCCGGCCGCCGTTGGCGGCTGGATCACAAAAATTCCTGGTTATCGATGACGGCCTGGTGCACGGTGACGTTGCCATATTGCGAGATATTCCTCGCCTGGCAGTCAACCGGGCTTAGGCCATATCACTGTTTGCGATAGGTATCCTGCAAGGTTACCCCGGCGGCGAAATCGCACACGCCCGCCTGCGACACACGCCAGGTCTTTGCGTTAAGGCGATCGAGATCGATCTTGCAGGCGTCTCTGGAGAGTTCAGCGTGTCCCTTCGTCAGCGGTACGACGCTATCGAGACCGTCGGCGTTGACGTCGCCGGCATCTGCTCCGCCCGGGCCGACGAAGGTCGAGGAGAGCGAAACTGCGAGGAGACCACCGACCGGTCCGAAGATGACAAGATGACCCTCGTTGCCGTCGGCGCTGCTCGACTGGAAATCCGTCGAAGCGCTTTGTCCGCCCTTGGTCCTCAAGAGAGACGCAATCTGGTCGTCATAGGCCTGCCGGGCGCATGCTGCATCGCCGCAGGATTGCACTTTGGTGATCCAGCGGCGCTGCCGTTCCCGGATCTTGTCCGAATCATCGCGTTTCAGAGCGGCGGCATAGAGATCCCTCACCATCGCATCGCGGGCAAGCAGCGATTTGTCCTGACAGATCACATGATCGCTTGGCGAGCCCGGCTTTAAGCAATCGATCCCCGCAGCTTCGACAGGAATGGCAGAAAGGCCGATGATGATCATCGCCGAAAGGGATCTTCGTATCTTCATGAGTACCTCCATCACCCGATACGTCAGCTAATTATGGCCGCTCGCTGCTTCGTAAAGATCATGCCGGCGTGCAGCTGAACTGGGCTGAATATCGCGCCGGCATTTGAAGATCGTCGGCATCCTCCTAATTTGCATTGAGCAGATGGACGTCGATGGGGAGGTCACGTGGTAGGCGAAACGCAATTATCCGGCAGGGTCACATTCCTGATTGTCGGTTCCCTGTTTCTTGCCATTACCATAGCGATGGGAGCTTTGGCACTTCACCTTTATCGGACTTATGCAAACGCGACCGCCATGGCAGCATGCACGGTTTTCTCCTGGGGCTTCGGCAGCATGCTGATATCGATGGCGCTCGTGCTTCTGACCTCAAGAAAGAAGGTTCGGGGTAGGCTCGCCACCAGACGCGGCAAGGTGACGGTCAGGCTCGTTAATCGATCACCGGGCTCCAATGGTCACGTGACCGGCGATGGCGTCGAAGCCGAAGGCGAGGCGGGGGTGCCCATCACAAGCATAATCCCCTCGCTCTTCCTGATCGCCTCCTCGATCGGCTTGGCGCTTCTCGGCCTCTTCCTTTTCGGCCGCCATCGGCTGGACCTTATTGGATCGGGAATGTTCATCGCATTTGTAATCTATATTGCAAATTGGAGCAGGCTGGCTTGGCCGCGCGAATAGCTCCTCCGTGCCGGCAGGCATAGGGAATTGCGCCGGCTATTCCGATTTCCTAGATTGGCCTCAGCAGACCGACCGAATGTCAGGCGGCATCCTTGTGAGCGCTTTCGGTTGAGGGATTTGCCTTGAGCGGGTCGAGATCGACTCGATATGCAAACAATCTGCGGCCGGCTCTGACACTTAACGGAATAAGCAAGGGCAGAAGCAAATCGCGCAGAAACAGGCTGAGCCTACTGTTTTTCCGCTTCCTGGAAGCATTTTGCCGGGTGAGCTTCACCACGCGGGCAATGCGAGGGCGCCGCAGGGCCTCATAGCGGGCAAAGGCGGCACCGTAATCGAGCGTATCCGCCAGGCAAGATGACAAGACCACCGCATCTTCTATAGCCATCGAGGCGCCTTGGCCGGCATGCGGGCCAATGGCATGCGCGGCGTCGCCGAGCAAGACGACACGCCCGCTCGACCAGACCGGAAGCTGCGGCATGTCGAAGATGGGATAGCTGCGTTCGATCTGACCGACCGCCTGGAGGATCGATCTGTTCGGTTCGGGATCGTCGACATGCATCTGGCGAACATGAGCGGCCAGTGCCGTCGGTTCCAGTGTGCGTACAGCGTCGGGTGTGTCGGCGGGGAAGGACTCGAACCAGTAGACGGGGTGGGATGCCGTCTTGATGTAGCCGAAGAAGGCCTTCTCTCCGAAGGTCATGCGCATCACGCCATCCATATCTGGTATGTCGGCATCGACGAGGCCGCCTGTGCCGATCAGGCCGGTAAATTGCGGCAGGGGATAATCCGGAAATATTTGCGTACGGACGAAGGATCGCAGTCCGTCGGCGGCGACGAGCAGGTCGACGGCAAGGCCTGCGCCTTCGGAGAAGTTGAGCGTTACGGCATGCGGGAGGTTGTCGACCTTGGTCGCGCGCCAGCCAAATTGCACGCTGATGCCTTCGGCTTGGCACTTTTCGATCAGGATGCCTGTGAGAACGCCGCGCTTAATAGTGACGGCGGGCGTGCCGAATGTCGCCAAATGGTCGCTCTGGTCGATGAGTGCGAGCCTTTTACCGCGCGCGTTGCAGAGTTCGATGGCGCGGGTCTCCAATCCCTGGCGCAATACTTCTTCGTAGCAGTCCACCGTGCGCAGCCCGTTCATGCCGTTGGAAGCGAGCGTCAGAAACTCCCCTTCGGACAAGGCGGCTTCCTTTGAGCGGGCTTCGAACAACACCGGACGAAAGCCGAGCTTTGCCAGCCGGAGCGCGAGCACAAGCCCGCCGATACCGGCGCCGCATATGCCGACCGTGACCTCGGGGTTTGTTGCTCGATTCATGGTTGCAGCAGGATCGTCAATGGGGCACATTGGTTCTTCCTTCTAATAGTTTGATAAATGAATTATTCGATGATCGAACAAAAGTCAAATGAAGATGAGCATCACCTCGTGGAAGCCATCAGCCTTGCCTGCATGCGCTGGCAAGAGGCGACGGAGAGCTTCGATGAAACCTTCGGCAAGCTGCATGGGCTCAATAGCGCCGAGCGCCGCTGTCTCAGCGTGATCATGCGCACGCCGCAGCCGGCAAACGCCGTCGCCAAAGCTATCGGCCTTGCGCCTCCTTCCGTTACTGCTTTGATTGACCGCCTTTCGGCACGCGGTCTTCTTCACCGCGTTCCCGATCCCAACGACCGGCGTCGCGTGCTGGTAGCACCATCCGAGAAGGCGATCAGGCTAGGACGCGAAGCCTATGGCCCGATCGCGCAGGCCGGCTCGCAGATGCTCAAACAGTTTTCAAAGGCGGAAAAGCAGGTGATCTTGCGCTTCGTCACGCAAGCTATCGAGATGCAGGAGCGGGAACTGGAGCGGCTGTTGCAGCACGACAAGAGCTGATTTCGGCCGCCGTGAGGTCGGTTGGAAGAGTGCGTTCGGTCGGCTCTTGAACTCGATAGGGTGACATCTCATTTGAATAGTCACCACTTCAATCTGTCGAACTGACAGCCTCCTGCCTCCCAACAGTTGCTGCCGGTCCTCGTAGCGACGCGTCCGCGTCGGAGGAGTTTTCATGGGCTTCATTGATCGTGACATCCAGCCGTCATCCGATGCCGGGCTGCTGGATGCCTATTCGCAATCGGTATCGAGTGCCGTCGATCTCGTCGGGCCGGCCGTCAGCCGGATCGAGCGTTTGGGCGGCCGCGCCGGACATGGCTCCGGCTTTGCCATTTCACCGGACGGCTTGGTCGTCACCAACAATCATGTCGTCGACGACGCCAAAGCCGTGCGCATCAAGACTCCGGAAGGCGCGACTGTCGAGGGCAGGGTGCTGGGGCGCGATCCGGATACCGACCTCGCTCTCATCCGCGCCAATGACTGGCCGGGCTATTGGGCGCGACTTGGCGATTCCAAATCGCTCAAGCGCGGTCATATCGCGATCGCTATCGGCAATCCCCTTGGTTTCGAATGGACTGTCACGGCCGGCATCGTCTCGGCGCTTGGCCGCTCCATGCGCGCGGCGAGCGGTCGGCTGATGGAAGATATCATCCAGACGGATGCCGCGCTCAATCCCGGCAATTCCGGCGGTCCGCTGGTTTCGTCGGCGGGTGAGGTTATCGGCGTCAATACCGCCGTCATTCAGGGTGCGCAGAGCATCGCATTCTCGGTCGCCTCGAACACGGCCAAGCATGTGGTGTCAGAGATCCTGCGTTTCGGCCATGTCCGGCGCGCCTATATCGGCATTGCGGCTGACACGGTCGAGCTGCATCGGCGCATCGCGCTGGAGGCTGGCGTCACGCATTCGACCGCTGTGCGGCTGCGTCGTATCGAGAAGGATAGCCCGGCCGAAAAGGGCGGACTGCAGGAGGGTGACTACCTGCTTGCCATCGATGGCCAGGCTGTATCCGGCATAGACGATGTCGTCCGGTTGCTCGATGGCGACAAGATCGGCATGGAGATCGAGGTCCTGATCTTCAGCGTTGCCGGCCTGATCGAGCGAAGGCAGGTCAAGCCTTCCGCACGACCCGCAATCTAACGAATAGCGCAAACCATAAAAACGGCAGCATTGCACTCGGTGCTGCCGTTCTCTTTTATCCTCTGCCGACAAGCGGCATCTTCGTTGCCATGACGGTCATGGAAAGAACATTGGCATCGAGCGGCAGCGTGGCCATGTAGACGACGGCGCGGGCGACATGCTCTGCCGAAATCGTCGGTTCTGCTGCGGTCTCGCCATTTGCCTGCAGCACGCCGGCGCTCATCCTCGCCGTCATGTCGGTGGCGGCATTGCCGATATCGATCTGCCCGCAGGAGATATCGAAGGGACGGCCGTCGAGCGCCGTCGATTTTGTAAGGCCTGTAATGGCGTGTTTCGTGGCCGTATAAGGTGCGGAATGCGGCCGCGGGGTCGTTGCCGAGATCGAACCGTTGTTGATGATGCGGCCGCCGTGTGGCACCTGGGCTTTCATCAGACGGAAAGCCTGTTGCGTGCAGAGGAACGCGCCGGTCAGGTTGGCTCCGACAATAGCATTCCATTGCTCGAAACTCAGTTCCTCCATCGGCACGGCCGGCAGACCCATCCCGGCATTGTTGACCAGAAGGTCGAGGCGGCCATAGCGGTCGGCGATCACATCAAAGAGGCTGCGGACCGATGTGGGGTCGCTGACATCGGCAGCAACGGCAAGAAACTCCGTCCCGGTCTCCTCCGAAAGCTCATGAGCAGCTTTTTTGAGAACATCAACCCGGCGCCCCGAGATGATGACCTTGAAGCCTGCCGAACCGAGTGCCTTAGCGATGGCTCGGCCGATGCCGGTACCGCCGCCGGTCACCAGCGCGATTGCGCTTTGTGCGTTCGATGACGCCTCCGTCATGCGACCCTCCCGTCCAGTTCGTCTTCAACATGCGCCCGCAGGATCTCGTCGAAGCTCTGTTCTGCCTTGAAGCCGAGATCACTCGCCCGCCTGGCGTCGAACTGCGTCGCCCAGCCGGAAACGATGCGCTCGATCACCGGATCAGGCTCGCGGCGGATCAGCGCAACCGCCTTGTCGCCGCCGACACGGCGCAGCGCATCGATCTCATCGGAAACGAGCGCCGAAAGCCCCGGCATGGTGAGATTGCGCCGCGGCCCGATCTTTGCCGTATCGAGCGTTGCCGCATGAACGAAGAAACCGACCGCCGCTCGCGGGCTTGCAAACCAGTGGCGCACCGTATCGCTGACGGGCAGGACAGCCTCTTTGCCGACCAGCGGCTCACGCAGGATGTTGGAAAAAAACCCGGAGGCCGCCTTGTTCGGAGCGCCGGGCCGAACGCAGATGGTTGGCAGTCGGATGCCGATGCCATCGAAAATGCCACGGCGTGAATAATCGGCAAGCAGGAGTTCGGCAATCGCCTTCTGCGTGCCATAGCTCGTCAGCGGCGCGGTCAGGAATTCATCGCCGATAACTTCGGGGAAGGGGGTGCCAAACACGGCAATGGAGGAGGCGAAGATGACGCGCGGTACATAGGCGGATTTCAGTCCCTGCTGGCGGATGGCTTCGAAGAGTGCCCGCGTGCCATCGAGATTAACGGAGTACCCCTTGTCGAAATCGGCCTCGGCTTCGCCGGAGACGATGGCGGCCAGATGGAAGATCATATCCGGACGGTCTTCGATGAGCTTTTCCGCAACACCTGCTGTCGCAAGATCGATCGTCAGGGCTTTTGATACGGATTGAAGCGCTTCCGGCACTGGCGGCTGGAAGGCATCGACCAGTGTCAGGCGATCGATGGCTTGCCCGAGAATTTTCGGCTCGGCGGCGATGCGGTTGACGAGCTTGCGGCCGACCATGCCTGCGGCACCCAGGATCAAAACATGCATATCGGATTTTCCTCCCAATAGAGCAATTCCAGGAAAAGTGCGTAGCGGTTTTCCGTCCGGAATTGCGAGAAACAAACAGACGGAGCGGCTCACGGATTCAAGGAAAAGCCGAACTGCTCCAAGCTGACATCAGTATTCGGGACACTTCCCGAGTGAATCTCTTTGAAGGCCGTTAGTCGTTCTCGAAGCCGGTCTCTCATTTGAATGCCTGCAGCCAGGCAAGTCCTGCATCCGTCGTGGTTGCCGGCCGATATTCCGCGCCGATCAGTTTGTCATAGCCAAGCTTTTCCAGGACCTGCAGAATGTGACGATAATCGATCTCCCCATGGTCCGGTTCGCGCCGATCCGGCACGGCAGCGATCTGAATATGGCCGATTGCCGTCATATGATCCTGCAGCCTGCGGGTCAGATCGCCCTGCATGATCTGGATGTGATAGCAGTCGAACATCAGTTTGAGGTTCTCGGCACCGGCCGCGGCTATGATGTCGCGTGCCTGATCCGCCGTTTGAAGGAAGTAGCCTGGCGCATCGCGATAGTTAAGTGGCTCGATCAGGATGGTCGCCCCCATCTTGCTGACGCGTTCGCAGGCATAGCGCAGATTGGCAATGAAGGTGGCTTTTGCCTCGTCGCCGGCTGCCTTGCCGGCCATCACATGCACGTTTCGCGCACCGATGGCGGCCGCATAGTCGATCGCCTGATCGATGAGCAGGCGGGCTTCGTCCTCGCGGCCCGGAATGGCGGCAAGTCCATTATCGCCGGCTGCGACATTGCCGCGGGCGGTGTTGAGGCCGAGCATGGGAAGGCCGGTTTCCTCCAATGCCTGACGCACGGCTTCAGCGGGCGTGTCATAGGGATAGTGGCATTCCACGGCATCGAAGCCGGCGGCCTTGGCGGCGCGGATGGCGTCGGGAAGGGAAAGCTCCTGCCACAGGAATCCCAGATTGGCCGAAAAGCGCGTCATGTTCAGTCCCATTCCACATCATAGGTGCGGACGAGATCGGCGATCTGCGCATCCGTCAACAGCGAAGGATTGGCTCCTCGCGTCAGTATGGCAAGCTTTGCCGTCTCTTCCAGTTCTTCCATCGCATAGACAGCGGCTTCCAGATCCTTCGCCGAAACGACAGGACCATGTGCCGCCAGCATCACGGCGCTGCGCTTGCCGGCCAGGCCGCGGATGGCATCGCCCATGGCCGGATCGCCAGGCATGAAATAGGGCAGGAGTTTCACTTTGCCGAGCTTCATGATCGAATAGGCTGTCAGCGGCGGCAGCATGTTGTCGGCGTCGACGCCAGGCAGGATCGAGAGTGCCACCGAATGGCTGGAGTGAAGATGGACGACGGCGCCCGTCTTTTTCGGCCGAGTCTCATAGAAGGCGGCATGTAGCGGCATTTCCTTCGTCGGCTTGTCGCCGCCGATCAGGCGCCCGCCGCTGTCAAAGAGGGAGAGGCGGGCGGGGTCGAGGCGACCGAAGGAGCTGCCCGTCGGCGTCACCAGCAGCCGTCCGTCGCTGAGGCGCGCCGAGATATTGCCGGAGGAGCCAGCGGTCAGGCCGCGATCGTAAAGCGATTTGGCCATCATGCAGATCTGTTCGCGCAGCGCGGCTTCTTCGCTCATGCCGCTCCCAATCTGTCGAAAGCGTCCGTAAAGAAGGTTTCCTCGCCGAAATTGCCAGATTTTAGAGCCAGGGCGACTGTTTCATTCCCAAGGGTCGTGAAAGTCCAAGGCACGCCGGGTGCAATTTCTGGTCCGATAGTCAGATGCGCCGCGCCGAGCGCCTGCGTGATCGCGCCGGATGTCTCGCCGCCTGCAACGACGAAGCGGCGCGTGCCGCAATCGAAAGCGATGCGGGCTATTTTCGAAAGAGCATCCTCGACGACCTGCCCCGCTTTGTCCTTGCCCAGCTGCTCCTGAGCTTGCCGCACCTCGTCGGGTTCGGCGGTGGCATAGATGAGCTTCGGTGCATCGGGAGATTGCTGATGCAACCACTCCAGTGCAGCACTTGCGCCGTTTTGCGCAAGCGCGATCGGATCGAGCCGCAGGCTGGCAACTTTGTCGGCATAGTCGGCAACCTGTCGGCGCGTCATGGCGGAGCAGCTGCCGGATAGGACGATCGAGCCGCCGGTGACCTTTGGCAGTGCCTGTCGATGTTCGGAGAGGCGGACGAGGCCCTGTTCCATGTAAAATCGCGGAAGCTGACCGGCGATCGCGCTGCCGCCCGTCAGCAGCGGCATGTCGAAGGATGCCGCCGCGATCGTTCGAAGATCATTGTCGGATATGGCATCGACAATCACATGCCGAATGCCCTCACTGCCCAACTCCTCCAGCCGTGCTTTCAACGCTACGGCGCCCTTTGAAACTATGTTGCGATTGGCAAGGCCAACCCGGCCGGACACTTGCGGTGTCAGAAGCCGCACGAGGTTGGAATCGCGCATCGGCGTCAGCGGATGATCTTTCATCGGACTCTCCGACAGAAGCTGTTCGCCGACGAAGAGATGACCCATGAAGACGCTGCGTCCGTTCTCCGGAAAGGCGGGGCAATAGATCGTCTGGGTCGCGCCGGTCTCGGTGATCAGCATATCCGCGACTGGACCTATATTGCCTTCGGCCGTGCTGTCGAATGTCGAGCAATATTTCCAGAAGAAGCGGCTAGCACAGGCGTCCTTCAGCCATGCCAGCGCCTGACGTGCCTGATCAACGGCGGTATCGACGGGCGATGTCCGGCATTTGAGGGCGATGACCTCGAAGGCGGCCGTCTCGTTCGGGTCGCGTTTGTCTTGCGGAATGCCGATCCGCAACGAAACGGGCAATCCGCTGCGCGCCAGCAGCGCGGCCAGATCGGTCGCCCCGGTAAAGTCATCCGCGATGCAGCCAAGCAGGAGCGTCATGGCCTAGTCCCTTACGCCCGGCAGGCTGGCACCGCTCCTGGCGGCCAGGATCTTCGCAACGGCTGCGTCATCCTCCAGGCCCAGGCCCGCCTCCGATGCTTCTACAAAGAGGTTGAGCGCCGTTGCTGCAAGTGGAGTAACAGCACCGGCTTTGTCAGCTTCCGAGGTGACGATCCCGAGATCCTTGACAAAAATGTTGACCGCCGAGCGCGGCGTATAATCGCCCGATACGATGTGTTCGCCGCGATTCTCGAACATCCAGGACGAGCCGGCAGATACGCAGATCACGTCATAGAGCGTTTTCAGATCGATGCCGGCCTTGGCGGCGAGCGTCATGGCCTCGGCTGTCGCGGCGATGTGCACCCCGGCCAGCAGCTGGTTGATCATCTTGACCTGCGAGCCGGCGCCCGGGCGATCTCCCAGCCGGAACACCTTGGCCGAGATGGCGTCGAGCACCGCGGAGGTTCGTTCGAAAGCTTCGGGAGTGCCAGATGCCATGACGGTAATCTCACCCGAAAGCGCACGGACATGGCCGCCGGAGACGGGAGCGTCGATAACGAGCATGCCTGCTTCCTCCAGTCGTTCCGCAATGGCGATCGTAGCGCTCGGGGCCATGGTCGTACAGAGCAGGAACACGGTTGAGGGCCGTGCGGTCTTCAGCGCACCGTCTCGGCCGAAAAGCACGTCTTCGACCTGCTTGCTGTTGACGACGTAGACAAGGATCACGTCTACATCGTCGGCCGCTGATGCCGGCGTCGTGCAGGGCGAGCCGCCGTTCTCGGCAAAGCGGGCAAGAACCTCGCTGCGAACATCGCAGCCACTGACGGCAAAACCTGCCTTGAGAAGGGACAGGGCGGCGCCCCAACCCATGGACCCCAGGCCGATGACGGCGGCCTTCTTCGTGTTCTGCACCGTGCTACCTCTGCAATTTTCGGCTATGTTACCGGTACCGGTATCGATAACAAGCCTCAATTTCCCGGTATTTGTCAATAGGAGGATGTTTGCCTTTTTCGGGAAACATTCTATGAAGAGGGGCGGCATCGTGCCAGCCGCCATGGTTCATCGAGGGTTGCTTGGGGATGCGCAAACCCACTCTGGAAGAAGTCGCGATCGAAGCGGGCGTCAGCAAGATGACGGCATCGCGTGCGCTTCGCGGCGTCGCCGACGTTTCCAGCGAGACGCGTGACAGGGTGATCGAAGCAGCGACGCGGATGAACTACGTCGGCAACAGGCTGGCGCTCTCCTTGTCTTCGCAGCGCACCAATCTGGTCGCCGTCGTCGTTCCCAGCATGTCGAACATCGTCTTTCCGGAGGTCCTCGCCGGTATTTCCGCCGGGCTCGACGGTTCCGGCATGCAGGCCGTGTTCGGCATATCTGACTATGATATAGCCAAGGAGCGCGAGATCATCCGCGACATGCTTTCCTGGCAGCCCTGCGCCATCATCGTCACCGGGCTCGATCAGCCGGAGGAGACCGTGGAGCTGCTCCGCCACTCCAATATTCCGGTTATCCAGCTCATGGATCTCGATGGCACGCCGATCGATTTCAATGTCGGACTGTCTCATAGTGCGGCGGGGGAGGATATGGCCGAGGCGCTGATTGCGGCGGGACGAAGACGGTTCGGTTATGTCGGCAGTGCTCTGGTAAAGGATCTGCGCGCGGCCAAGCGCAAGGCCGGCTTCGAACGCGTCCTGCATGCCCATGGTCTGGGGTTTGCCGAGCAGCGGATAGAAGATGCCTTTTCCTCGATCGCGCTTGGAAAGCGGCTCACGACATCGCTGCTTGCAGCGGTGCCGGATCTCGATTGCATCTATTATTCCAACGACGACATGGCGAGCGGCGGCTTGTTTGCCTGCATGGAGCTGGGTGTCGCGGTTCCTGAGAAGATCCTGATTGCCGGCTTCAACGGGCTGGATCTGGTCGCTTCGCTACCCGCGCCGATCGCAACCTCCCGCTCGCCCCGACGCGCTATTGGTGAGGTTGCGGCGCAATTGGTGCGCCATGCGGTCGTGACCGGCGGGGATGCAATGCGGAAAACCGTAGCGTTCAAGCCGACAATCGTGGGAATCGATGGTTATGGAGCGGCTGACGGCGCTTCCTGATATCTCTTCATAATTCCTCCCTTCCGACGCATGCCTAGATTGATGTCGGCGACAGGTCCGTTTGAACCAGATGAGCCGTGATGCCTGCATGTGGGTTCCAGCCCTTTTAAGCCTAAGCTTTGCAACAAGATTTCCCCGAAAATCCACAGTTCGGAAATATTTGGAAACCGGCAGGCCAAGACGATCGGATAGACGCATGGGGAGTTATCTTATTGCGGAGTCCGACTGCCGATGTTCCTGACCAATCCGTGGCAACGGGAAGAGCTGAGCCATATCGTTGTCACCACCTTTCATGAAAAGGGTTATCGTGACTACGGCAAGAAATGTATCGAGACCTTCCTTGCCTGCTGGCCGAAGGAAGTCTCTTTGGTCGTCTATGCCGAGAATGTCGGAATCGAGGAGAAGGACCGCCGTCTTCTGGTTTTCGATCATTGCGAGACATTGCCCCGGCTGCGCGGCTTTCGCGATGCCTATGGTAGCGAACCGCAGGCAAATGGATATATCTCGTCACGCAATGGGCTGGTGCGGGATTTCCGGTGGGACGCCGTGCGCTTTTCCAACAAGGTCTTTGCGGTCGCCGATGCCGTCAGGCGCTATCATAACACGGTCGATCAACTGATATGGCTCGATGCCGATACCGTGACCCATAGGCCCATTCCGAAGAGTTTTCTCGATGGAATCGCCCCGCGTGGAAATCAGCTTGCCGCCTATCTGAACAGGAGAATCTATCCCGAATGCGGATGGGTGGGATACAACCTGCGTCATCCGGCGATATTGACCTTCATCGACCGTTTCGAAGGGGCTTATTCCTCCGGCTATTTCCTGACGCTGAAGGAAAGCCATGACAGCTTCGTCTTCTGGAAGGTGCTCCAGCAGATGGAACAGGACAAGGAAGCCAGATTCAGGCGGCTCGGCTCAAGTCTGACGAAAACCCATGTTTTCATCAATAGTGTCCTGGGCGGTTATCTGGATCATTTGAAGGGTGACAGGAAGGCTGAGGGAAGGAGCCGCCGGCGTGATCTTAAATGGCATCGCCGCGAACCATGGTGGCAATGATTTCCGATCATTTGTAGCGGTGAAAGCCTCATTTCTGCTGGGTGTGGGCGCAGACGATCAAGTTGTTTTTTAGGGTGCATGGCACTAATCTGGGTAGCATTGAGGGATTGGGAATTCATGCACGACGATTCGATCCTGCCGACAGAGATCGCTGTTTTACTTGGCTTGATATGCAATATAGGCGCTCCGCTTCTGGCCTTTTGGGTGGCGGGAAAATTGCCTCGATTTCGCCTCTGGATTCATGGTGTCGCTTTCGTTGCTATCCTTGCCTCGCCGTTGACGGCGATGATCCTCGGGTTGCCTGATCTGCTCCCTGAAGAGGAGGAAAGCCCCGGCGCTCGCTTTGCGTTTCTGCCTCTGATCGTCGAGGCAGCCATCATCGTCCTGCTCTATTGCCTGGCCGGGGCGATGCTTCTATCCCAATCTGTCCATTCGGCAATCACAGACTGGCACCGCGGAGATGGGCTCTCGCGGGCGACGCCACGTCCTCGCCGTACAGCCGGGAGCAGATCCTACATCTCCAAAGGCTCCAAATCGCGATAGATATTGTTCAGTTAGACGCACGGGATTGTTGTTCGCCGTCGGAGCTGCGGAATCGCGATCGATAGGCTGTCGGTGACAATCCGACGCTTGTGCGAAAATGATGACGGAAGTTTGCAGCGCTTCCCAGACCGACATGCATTGCGATGACCGAAACAGGAAGGCTTGTTTCTTCCAGAAGCTCGCGTGATCGCGCGAGACGCTCGTTTTGAAGCCATTCCCCGGGTGCGACCCCCGTCGCCTCGCGAATGTGACGATGCAGGCTCCGCACGCTTACGCATGCTTCTTCCGCCATGCGCTGGACGCTCCATTGTTGTGCGAGGTCTCTTCGGATCGCATCCAGCAGAGCGGATAGCCGCGTGGCACCGCGCCCTGCGACCGGGCGCTCGATGAACTGCATTTGGCCGCCTTCGCGATGGGCGGCGACGACAAGGCGCCGGGCCACGCTATTGGCTGCCTTGGCGCCGAAATCCTTGCGCACGACATGAATGCAAAGATCGAGCCCGGCCGCACTGCCGGCCGATGTCAATATGTCGCCTTCGTCGACATAGAGGGAATGCGGCTCGACATCGATTTCCGGATAGGCGGAAGCAAGCCTTGCGGCATGATGCCAATGGGTCGTCGCGCGTCTGCCGGACAACAGGCCGGTTTGAGCCAGCACGAAGGCGCCTCCGCAGATCGACACCAGCCGGACACCTTTGGCGTGGGCTTTCCGCAGCGCTTCGAGAAGCGGCTCGGGAGCCGCGGCGCCCGGCCCCCGCCAACCCGGTATGACGATCGTATCCGCCTGATCGAACAGCTCAAGGCCACCGTCCGAATTGACGGTCAGGCCGCCGGCACCTCGAATGGGTCCGGGCTCTACTGCAGCGGTCATGCAGCGATACCAGCCCGGCCCCATTTCCGGTCGCGATAATCCGAACACTTCGAAGGCGCATCCGAATTCGAAGGTGCAGAGCTGGTCATAGGCGGCGATGACGACAAGCGGGTTGGCGTTCTTTGGCATGATCCTTGCGCTAATGGCTTTTTCGGCCACTGGCAATAGCCGTCCGCCCACGACTACTATTCCTCATCGGATCGCGGCGCGGTCCTTGCGCTTGTCCAAGCAAAGAGATGGTGATGGTGGATATGAGACTGATCGGAATGCTGGATTCACCTTTTGTCAGGCGTGTGGCGATCTCGCTGCGCGCACTCGATATAGCATTCGTGCATGAGCCGCTTTCTGTTTTCAGCGCTTTCGAGGCTTTTGCCGATATCAATCCTGTCGTGAAGGCGCCGTCGCTTGTCACGGATGACGGAACCGTCTTGATGGATTCGAGCCTAATACTTGCGCATGCCGAACGCATCGCGCCGTCGGGGCGCAGCCTCATGCCCGTCGATCCGCAGGATCATGCCCGGTCTCTGCGCATCATCGGTCTTGCGTTGGCAGCGTGTGAAAAGACGGTTCAGATCGTCTACGAGCATAAGCTGCGTCCTATGGAAAAGCAGCATCAGCCCTGGCTTGATCGAATTCATGGTCAGCTTGCGGCGGCGTACCGTCTGCTGGAGGCGGAAATGCCGCAGGCCGATCCCTGGCTCTTCGGTAGACGGCCGCTCCAGGCTGATATCACCAGTGTTGTCGCGTTTCGCTTTACGCGCGAGATGCTGCCCGATGCCCTCGATGTAAAGGCTTGCCCGCGCCTTCATGCGCTGTCGGTGCGTGCCGAGGAGAGCGCGGAATTTCGCGCCTTTCCCTTCAGCTGAGACATGTCGCGCAAAAGCGCTGCGATTGGGCGGCAGCGCGGCACCCAATCCAGTTCCGACTGCGTTCAGGCAGAGTTCATGCGAATCGGCATATCTTTATTCTTGTCTACAAGACAGGAAATGGGGGTAAGGGAAATGCTTGAAGGTTTGGTACGGATTTCGCGTGTTGCCGTGGTCGGATTGGCCGCGTTGCAACTGATGACGTCTGTCGCTTCGGCGCAGTATTATGGCGGCGATGACGATTATGCACCGCCGCCCTGGCAGCGTGACCAGGGTCGAGACTGGAGAGGTCCGCCGCGCGGCTGGGATCGTGACCGCGACAGGGGCTGGGATCGTGACCGCGGTTGCGACAGACGCGATCTCATGCGCGCCGCGCGGGCGGAAGGCTTCCGTCGCATTGATTCGGTCGACAGTAACGGACGCCGCATCGTCGTTCGCGGCTGGAACGATGGCGGTCCGGACCGCATGGTCTTCGCCAATCGGCGCGGCTGCCCGGTCCTCGACTGACGCTCGAAATAGAGCATAAGCGGAAGCCGAGTGTGGGTCGGCCTCCGCTTACATCACGGCAGCGCATGCTCTCGACTGGCTGAAAGCCATGCGTTTGCTGCGACCTTCGAGTTTTACGATAGCTTTGCCGCGCCTTTCAGGCGGCGGCGAATTTCTTTTTTGTGACCGTGACGCTGCCGATTTGCTCGGATTTGGCGGATATTTTGGCGTCAGCGCTTTGCTGCCTGACCAGAAACTGCCAATATATGCCCCATGGATCTCTCACAAGGCCGCGATCGTCCGGACGGCTTTTCCCCAGCGCATAACGCAAACGGTCCGCCTCGTCCTGTGTCGCACATTCGACTGTGATGGAAGAACTATGCTCCGAGCGGTCGAATGGCCCTGCCTCGAAGCCCATATAGGCGCGATTTCCAAGTGTGAAACCTGCAAACTTTACGCTACCGGCGGGTCCATTCAGATTGTCGGTGAGAATACTTGAGACCCATCCGGCTGCCGAACCCGGGATAAGCGACGTATAAAGTTCGATCGCCGTTTCCATGTCATGTTGAAACCAGAGATGTTGTCTGATCTTCATCGTGACCTGCTTTCTACAAATCTTGCCTGGATGGGGCAGGGCATGAAGGAAGCATGCTGACTGCTTGCCGAATAAAATTCATGCCGCCGGTGAGCCGCCTTCTTGTTCTCTTGAGCGGTGTCACCGACGGCATGCTGGAGAGTTGCTCCTAACCGTTCGTGCTCACCCCTGCGGAGCTCGGACGGACGCGGTACACTATTTCTCAGCAACTCTACCAGCGAGAGCCATCACATAGTCATCGGCAATATCGGCCAAGGTCAAAGCAACCTCGGGCTCGTTCCAGCCGGCAGCGAGCGCCATTTGAACAAAGTCACGAAAGGCCACTTCAAGGACCTCTTCGCGCTCGACTGCGCGGTATGAGTCATTGACGGGATGCTGAGGCTTGCTGATCTCTATTGTCTGGCGAGTAGATACCATTGCTGTTTTCCCTATGACTTGCCCCGTTGGACGCACAGTACATTCACCAAACACTAGGGCTTCGGTCTCCGAACGACTATTCTTCTTCTTTTTTAATGGGTTACGCACCATATGTCGTTAGACGTGCATCCGGAAACTTGCAGCAGCGTCCATTTTCGCAATTGCTGAAGTGCGGTTTCGGGTCGACACGGGGATTGGTGGGAAGATGTGCCCTTCGCTTGCGCGTGCCCACCGGTGCGCACGCGTCTCGAGGCATCGAAATCCGCGGTCTAGTGATAATAGCCGAGGGTTTTCAGCCATTCGTCGAAGGAGTGGCTGCTGCCGGAGGATGCCGGCGAGATGACCTGCCCGAGATAGCGCGGGATGGTAAGGTTTCTGGCTTCACGGGGACTATAGCCGAACTCCTTGCCGAAGGCTCGGCTGAAGTGCGCTGCCGAGGAAAAGCCGACTGCAAAGGCAATGTCGACGATCTGTTCCCGATTGGCGGGATCGCTGAGGGCGGCATGAGCCGACAGGAGGCGACGGCGCTGAATATAGTGATGCACGCCGCCATATTGTTCGAATATTTGATAGAGCCTGGTACGGGATATGCCGAGCTCACGGCATATGTGCTCTACCGTCAGATCGCCCGAAATGAGATTGCTTTCCACGAACCGCCGCACGCGTTCCGTCAGGGCGAGAATGCTATGCTGTTCCGTGCCGGTCGATTGTGCCGCCGAGGTCGAAACGGAGGCCACAATCATATTGCGCACCGTCTGGACGACGTGCGGCAGATCGGTGGCTGCAAACCGCGCGAGATTGTTTTCGACGCTATCGAGGAATTCGATCAACATGCTGGTAAACACGCCGGAGAGCGCAATATTGTTCTCGATCTCGACCGGTGTGGGAACGTCGAACAGCAATGCCCTCGGCAGGAAGAGCGAGAGGCCCTTCGCCTCCGTCGAGCGCCCTCGAAAAGGGTGTCCCAGCGATCGCAGTTCCACCTTGCCCGGCTCGCCTTCCAGAACGTGGCCATCGACTTCCGTCCAGGTCCGGCCACTGGTCGGCACTGAGACCTGCCAGTGATCGATGTGATTGGTTTTCACCTTCGCCTGCGATCGCATGTAGCTATGGGGCGGCGTATCCTGTTGAACGATGAGCATGCCGCCAAGATTCCACGCGATATGATCGGCCGGAAAGCCGGCTTCCGGCGGGATATTGTCCGGCAATCGCACGTCGGCCACGGGAGCGACATAAGCTTGCCAGGCGGCAAATTGCGCGGCCGGCTCGATGTCGCGCGTCGAAAACTTCAGCGGCTGCAAGGCTGGAGGCGGCAGGGCTTCCTCCGTCGCCGCCTTCTCCGGTCGCGGGAAGCGCCGCCGTTCTGACTGTAATGACTTCCTGTCCTTGCGCCATGACGATTCTTTCGCCTCGTCTGACGCAGATCCGGATCGTTCCTCGCGCCGAAAATCAGACAATCCGTTCTCCTCGAATACGGCTAGAACAGGACATGAGCGCCGCCATCTACGCTCCATCCATTATTCAAGCAGACGGCTGTCTCCGCTTCGAGCCGCCTTCTTCAGCAAGCTGGTATGCTGCTGTAATTCCTGCCGTATTCCCAGCTCTTTCACCATACTAAAGCTTTCATTTGCTGCGCATTTTAGAAAAAGCAAGTGTTGCGGGTCGCCAAACCTATATTCCCGCTGCAATTGCCGCAAAATATTGCGCTGGCTGAGCCGATTTGTCTCGTGCAGGCACATCTGCCACGTCAAAAGCGAAAACTCGCTCCATGGAGACGCTCTGCAAAACCGCTGCGAAACTATTCCGCCTTTGCCTCGCCGCCTTGGCACCGCCCGGCCGCCATCGTAATTTCCGAACGTTTTCACAGCGGGGTCTTGCAACCGACCAATTCCATTTTCGCAGACCCTATACGTAGTTTGCAGTTGCCCATTCCGCCAAGCTTGCCTAGGCAGATATCAACTGCAATTTTTGGAATGAGACATGACCGAATCCTCGATAATCCCCGTCTTCGATGGCCATAATGACGTGCTGCTCCGGCTGCGCCGCGGTGGCTTGAATTCCGTCGATGCTTTCCTGAATGGCGAAGCTGCCGGACATATCGATCTGCCTCGCGCTCGCCGTGGCGGTCTCGCGGGCGGCCTCTGCGCCATATTTATCCCGTCGCCGGATCAGCCGAAGGCGGAAAATGCCGATTTCGCAACACCTGCTCAGCCCGACGCGCTGAATGAAACTCTGGCCATGGCGCGGCTTCTGCTTGCGATTGAAGCGCGCTCCCAGGGAGCCGTGAAGGTCTGCCGCACGGCCGGTGATATCAAGCGGTCGATTGCCGAAGGCCAGTTTGCTGCCGTATTCCACATCGAAGGTGCGGAAGCGGTCGCGGCCGATCTCGATGCTCTCTACGTTCTGCATCAGGCCGGCCTGCGCACGCTCGGGCCGGTCTGGAGCCGCCCCAATGTCTTTGCCTATGGTGTGCCTTTCCGGTTTCCTTCGTCGCCCGATATCGGCCCAGGGCTCACCGACGCCGGCAAGGATCTGATCCGCGCCAGCAACGAGCTCAGGATCATGATCGATCTCTCGCATATGAACGAGCAGGGATTCTGGGATATCGCCAAGCTGTCGAATGCGCCGCTGGTCGCCTCGCATTCCAATGCGCATGCCATCAGCCCTCACAGCCGCAATCTGACCGACAAGCAGCTCGACGCGATCCGCGATACCGGCGGCCTGGTCGGCATCAATTTCGGCGTGCTCTTCCTGCGGGATGATGGTGTTAGAAACACCGATACGCCGCTCGAAGTCCTCGTTCGCCACGTCGCTTACATTGCTGAGCGTATCGGCATCGAGCATGTCGCGCTCGGCTCCGATTTCGACGGCACGACCATTCCAGCGGCGCTCAGCGATGCGAGCGGCTTGCCGAAGCTGATCGAAGCCCTGCGCGCGCACGGGTTCGACGATCAGTCGCTTGCCAAAATCGCCCATCAGAACTGGGTCCGTGTCCTCGAACAAACTTGGGGCGGCTGAGACGCCCCCTCGTTTCTGTTCGGGGCAGACGACCCGCTCGACTATCGCTCCACGAGATTGATCGACAGCGGATGCATGGGCCGCAACGTAACCTTCATGACCGGCTTGGGCGAAGACTCGGTCGAGCCGGTTACGCGGAATTTCTGCAGGAGTACGGCGAGGATCGCGACGGCCTCCATCATTGCAAAGCCATTGCCGATGCAGACGCGCGGGCCGGCACCGAAGGGCATGAAGGTGTAGCGATGGCGATTTCGCGCCACCGCCGGCTCAAAGCGGTCGGGATCAAAAAGCTGCGGGTCTTCCCAAAGATCCGCATGATGATGCACGGCGTAGATCGGTACATAGATAATGGTGCCCGCCGGTATCATGTGCGTGCCGATGGCAAATTCGCTAGTGACCGCGCGCGAAACGATTGGCGCCGGCGGATAGAGCCGCATGGCTTCCGAAAAGACCTGCCTGGTGTAGGTGAGCTTGCCGAGATGTTCTGCCGTCAGCGGGCCGCCCTCGGTCACGGTGGCAATTTCTTCAAAGAGCTTGGCCTGGCAATCCGGATGGCGCGCAAGAAGATGGAAGGTCCAGGCAAGACCGAGCGCCGTCGTCTCGTGCCCGGCGGTGATGAAGGTCATCAGATTGTCGATGATCTCTTCATCGGTCATCATGCGACCGGTTTCGGGGTCGGCTGCGTTAAGCAGCATGGAAACCAGATCGCTCCGTTCCCCGCCGCTGCGGCGTCGTTCGGCAATCACCGTACCAAGGGTCGTTCGCAGGAAGGCAACGGCCGATCGCGCCTTCTCCTTGCCGGGATGGGGCATCCAGTCGGGCAGGCCAAGAAGGCCGAGCGCGAATTTCCAGCCGGTCGGCTTGAGGTAGTTGGTAATATTGTGCTCGACCTTGTCGACATCGATGCCTTCGCCGCCCGACATCATCGTATCGACGATAATATCGAAGGTGGTGCGCATCATTTCCTGACACAGGTCGATGGGGCTGTTCTTACGGGTGAGCCAGAGATCACGCCTGCGCCCGGCCGCCGCAATCATGGCTGGCTGCAGTTCCAACAGTTTTTCATGGCGAAAGGCGCCGGCCACCGACTGTCGCTGCCATTTCCAATGGGCGCCATCGGAGGTCAGAATGCCGTTGCCGAGAGCCGGGCCTAGCACGCGGCGCACATCTTCGCCTTTGCTGAGCGCGTCGGAATTGCGCACCAGCGCCTGATAGATGAGCTCGGGATCGGCCAGATAGATCCGCAGTTTTCCACCCACCTTGGTGAAGACCATGGGCTCGGTGAAGATTTCCGGCGGCAGTGCGTCGAGCGGATTGCGGATCAGCGACAGGAGGACATGCGGCATTGAGCGCGGAGTGAGGGGAAATGTCGTCTGCGAGAGATCGGCAGCGTTCACACGTGCATTCATCCTTCAGTCTCCTTGTTCAGCCCGGCGGATGCCTGTAGATCAGGATTAAGGTATTTGCCTTACAAAGAATAAGGTGGATACCTTAGAGCTTCAAGGGGGACGAGATGACGGCCAGCAAAGGTGGGAAGAAGGACGTGGCTGCGCGGCCCGATACGCGCGAGCGGATTCTCGTCTCGACATTGTCGCTCTTCAATCAGAAAGGACCGGAAGCCGTCACCACGGCGGAAATCGCCAAGGCCGTGCACATCAACCAGGGCAATCTCTATTATCATTTCCGCACCAAGGAGTCGCTTGTCCTGGCCTTGTTTTCTCGCTTCGAAGCCGATGCATTGGCGCTCGTCAGGCAGGCCGATTCCGTAGAAGGGGCGGATTCAAAAGCCTATGCCGGCTTTTTGCGCAAATGGTTCTCGCTAGTCTGGACCCATCGCTTCCTCTTTCGCGATATTCCCGGCCTGTTGGCAATCGCACCTGGCTTGAGAGGGCCGATCCTGATGGTCAGCGCCGGCATGCGTGTTTCCGTCGATGCCATTTTTCAGCGCATGGAAGAGGCTGGCTTGATCAGCACCGCCGCGGAGGAGCGCAATGCATTGATGACCAATATGCGGATCGTTGCCACCTATTGGGCCGTCTATCTCGGTCTTCAGGAAGGTGTGGGGGAATTGACGCCTCAGCATGTGCATTGGGGGCTCGGCCAGGTCGCGAGCCTGTTGCGACCCTATCTCTCGCCACAGGCACGGGCCGATCTCGAGGAAATGCTCGCGGAACCCTTCGCCTGAGGCTTTTCCGCCGGGTAAGTCCTTGCCGCCATTCCCTCGGCAAACGAACAAAGAATCTCCGAAGCCAGCCAAAATCGGATGATTTAATCTACTAAAAATATAGGGTTTATATCTAATAATTGCATGCGTCGCAGGGTCATCTATCCGTCAGACGACGCTTCCGATGGATCGTGAGGATCGCAACGATGAGATTATTCACACGGCTTGCCCTGTCGGCCGTTGCCCCGCTTCTTCTGGCACAGACGGCGCTGGCTGCCGGTGTGAACGGTGCGCCTGCGCCTTTCGACAAGGGTGGCGTAAAAGTTGCTCTGGTCAGCTACATTTCCGCCGGCGATTTCTTCCAGGCCTATCAGGCGGGTGCCGAAGCGCAGGCCAAGGCGCTCGATATCGATCTTCGCGTTTTCCCCGGGCGCCAGGACGCAGCCGCCCAGCGTGAACAGATCCTTCAGGCGATCAATCTCGGCGTTTCCGCCATCGTCATCGATCACGGTCTACCAGAATCACTTGGCGACGTCGTTCAGCAGGCGCTCGACAAGGGTATCAAGGTCGTTGCCTTTGACGTCAATCTCAACAATCCTAGGGTTCCACAGGTCGAGCAGAGCGATCACGAACTTGCCGACCTCGCCCTGAAGCAGGTGGTCAAGGAAAATGGCGACAGTTTCAAGGCGGGCTATGTCTATGTCGCCGGCTTTGCTCCGCTCGACCGCCGCAATGAGGTCTGGGATGCTTTCAAGAAGCAGAATGCCGGTGTCGTCGAAAAGGCTCGCTTCGGTAACGTCAGCGATACGACCGCGACCTCGACTGCCGATCAGGCAAAGGCGGCGCTGGCGGCCAATCCCGATATATCAGTCGTCTTCGCACCCTATGACGAGTTTGCCCGCGGCGTGAAGCTTGCTGCCACGGATCTCGGCATTGCCGACAAACTGAAGATCTACTCGGCCGACGTATCGACGGCCGACATTCAGGAAATCACCGAACCGGGCAGCCCATGGGTGGCTACGGTCGCGACCAATCCGGCCGTCGTCGGCGCCGTTTCCATCCGTGCCGCCGCCTTGCAGGTCGCGGGGCAGGAGGTTCCGCATCAGATCACCGTCAAGCCGACGCTGCTGACGCAGGAAGGACTTCGCGCCGCCAACGTCCAGACGATTGAGGAACTGGCCAAGAAAGTTCCCGCCTTCAGCGCCAGCGATGCAGTGACCGCCAGCTGGATCCCGGACAAGCTTTTTTAAGCAGCCATTGTCGATATGTCGGCGGGATTTCCGATCCCACCAGATTACGCTACTGAACCGGAGTTCACATCATGAGCCAGTCCAACGTCATCTTTGCGGGCAATCGTAATGTCACGCGGGAAGATCTCTTTGCCAGAGCGGAAGAGATTGCAGCCGATCTTTCCAAGCGCGCCGCAGAGCTTGACCGCGAAGGCCGGCCGCCGCTTGGCGAGATCGTCAAGCTGAAAAATGCCGGCTTGCTGAACGCGCTGCACGGGTCGCAGATCGGTGGCGGCGGCCTCGATTGGGTGGATGGTTTGCGGCTGGTGCGCATTCTTGCGCGCGGTGAGAGCTCCATCGGCCAGCTTCTCGGCTATCACTACGTCAACAGCCAGTACATCTATTGGGCCTTTGACGAGGCCCGCGCCCAGGAGCTCGGCGGCAAGACGGTCGCCAATAGCCTTTACTGGGGTGCAGCAGTCAATCCGCGCGATCCCGGCCTCGTGCTGACGCGCCGCGGCAACGGCTATGTCCTGAACGGCCGCAAGTCCTTTTCCACGGCCGCGCATGTCTCCGATTACGTCAACGCCAATGCCGCGCTTGATGACCGGATCGTTGGCTTTGCCGTCCCGACCAATCGGGCCGGTTACAAAGCCAATGACGACTGGGACAATTTCGGCCAGCGTCTCTCCGACAGCGGCAGTGTCGAGTTCCACGATTTTCCTGTTTACGAAGAGGACCTGGACAAGGCGGCATCGACCGGTGGCGAAGCGCCGGTGCTTGCGACCTTCAACACGCCGCTCATCCAGCTTGTTTTCGTCAATTTCTATCTGGGCACAGCGGAGGGTGCGCTACGCGAGGCTGTCGATTATGTCCGCACGACGACGCGGCCCTGGATCACTTCCGGTGTCGAACGGGCATCGGACGACCCTTATATTCTGGAGCGTGTCGGTGAATTTACCGCAGCCCTCAAGGCATCCGCCGCCCTGGCCGACAGCGCTGCTGCGACGGTTCAGGAAGCTCTTGCTAGAGGACACAAGGCAACGGCGCGCGAGCGCGGTGAAGCAGCGGCCGAAGCCTATGCGGCGAAGGTGCACGCGACCCACGTTGCCCTCGATATCACCTCGCGCGTCTTCGAGCTGACCGGCGCGCGCTCGACCGCGGAGAAATATCGCTTCGATCGCTTCTGGCGCAATGTGCGGACGCACACCCTGCACGATCCGGTCTTTTACAAGGCCAAGGAGGTCGGCGAGTTCGTGCTCAATGACCGGATTCCAGAGGTCAGCCTCTACAGCTAAACGCCGGGGCGGGGACGCGGCGGAGTTTAAGAAGTGGATCGGCTCGTAATCCGAGCTGATGGTGACTTCATCCGCACTCAAGATCGATCAGCGTCATTGGCATCTGGTGTGGCGTGGACCAGTGTTGGAACACGCCACAGCTTCAAACAGGCTCGCCCGCTTGTGGTCTCCCGCGATGCTGGACGATTGATGTTCTGATATCCGGCTCATAAATCCTGTGCTCAACTCACTATTCTGTGGAGGGCTGCCGCCGCACGCCGCAATGCGCACACGTTCCTCACTAGGATCTCTTCCATCACGAATCGCTCCAATGTCCGTTTCCAATAGGGACAGGCGATCGCGATTGAGAATGAAATTGATCCAATGGAGTCCTTCATGGCAGACATGCGCGCACCACTTTCCGGGGTGATACCGAAGATTTCCGTCGTCGGTGTCGGCGGTGGCGGCGGCAACGCGATCAACAACATGATCGCGCAACAACTTCAGGGCGTTGAATTTATAGCGGCAAATACGGATGCACAGGCGCTTGCGACGTCCAAAGCGACCAGGCGCATTCAACTTGGCGCACAAGTGACGGAAGGTCTCGGTGCAGGCTCCCTGCCGGACATCGGACGAGCCGCCGCCGAGGAATCCATCGATGAGATCATGGATCATCTCCACGGTACGCATATGTGCTTCGTGACGGCCGGAATGGGTGGTGGCACCGGCACGGGCGCCGCCCCGATCATTGCTCAGGCCGCGCGTCAGGCGGGCATCCTCACGGTCGGAGTCGTCACCAAGCCTTTTACCTTCGAGGGTAACCGACGCATGCGCACGGCCGACCAGGGCATCGAGCGGCTGCGCGAAAGTGCGGATACCGTCATTGTCATCCCCAATCAGAACCTGTTTCGCATTGCGGACGCCACGACCACCTTCGAGAATGCCTTTGTGACTGCGGATCGGGTCCTGTATGCGGGCGTCAGCTGCATTACGGATCTGATCATTAAGGAAGGTCTCATCAATCTCGACTTCGCCGACGTCAAATCCGTGATGCGGGGAATGGGGCGCGCGATGATGGGAACGGGCGAGGCGTCAGGGCCGGGCCGCGCGCTGAAAGCGGCAGACGCCGCCGTCTCCAATCCGCTTCTCGACGATATGAGCATGAAGGGCGCGCGGGGTGTGCTGATCTCCATTTCCGGCGGGACAGATATGACGTTGTTCGAGGTCGATGAGGCCGCCAGTCGCATCCGCGACGAAGTCTTTGCCGATGCCGATATCGTCGTCGGTGCGATCTTCGACAAGACTCTCGACGGGGTGTTCAGGGTATCGGTCGTTGCAACCGGTCTGGAAAGCCTCGCGGCGGCCGCCGATCAGTCCATGGAACTCCATATGGATCGGCACTAGCTGGCCTCAGCGTGGCGCTCCTGACTTACGCCTTTGTTTGTATGAAAGCCCCGGCGTCTGCGACGGGGCCTTCGTCTATCCGTCAAAGCGCGCCATTCTTCGGCGGAATGACATCGTTCAGGTGATAATTGCCGACGACGTGATATTTCCATCGAACGGGGTCGTGAAGCGTATGCGTGCGGGCATTGCGCCAGTGACGGTCGAGATTGAGGTCGAGCTTCACGGAGGCTGTTCCGGCAAGCTCGAAAAGCGTGTTCGTCGCTTCGATCGCGATTTCCGTCGTCAGTGCCTTGGCTGCCGCAACGGCCAGCGTCGCCTCGACCACCCGCTTCTCCGTCGTCTCGACCTGAGCGGCATCTACCTTGCGGCCGGCGCGTTCGATGGTCGCAGCCGCCGCTTCAAGCCGGATGGCGATCTGGCCGATCTTGGCGATCGTTAGCGGATCGTCGCTGGCGCGGTCGACGCCACTATCCATCCAGGGGCGTGACCTGGTTTTCACGAAATCGAGCGTTTCCGCGAAAGCGGCCCGGGCAATGCCGAGATCGACGCCGGCATGGATGATCTGGCCGACGGAACCGATCGTCGTCGGCCGCTCGAAGCCCTTATGATGCAGGACGACATGGTCGGCGTTCACATAGACATTGTTGAGCGCCGTCGTGCCGCTGCCTGTCGTACGTTGTCCGAAGCCATCCCAATCGTCGATGATTTCGACGCCCTCCGTACCCTTCGGCACGAAAGCCATGACCAGCTTGTCAGCTTCATCCAGCGCGAAGACGGTGATCCAATCGGCAAAGAGAACGCCCGTCGAATAGAACTTGCGGCCATTGATGCGATAGCCGGGTCCATCGCGAGTAATGCGGGTATTATAGTGCCCGACCGTTTTCGTGCCCCGCTCGGACAAGGCATTGCCGAATCGGTCGCCGGCCAATGCGCGGCTGAAGAAGAAGCGTTTCTGATCCTCGGAGCCATCGACGCGCAGAGCCTCAAGGATATAGAAATGGTTCTGCGGGATCTGTCCAATCGAGCCATCCGCCTCAGCCAGGATCGCCGTGATCTCGGCCAGCGCCGCATTCGAAACATCGAGACCACCATATTCCTCGGGGACGGTGATCGCCAGCAGTCCGGATTGTGCCAGGGCATCCATCTCGGCAAAGGGGAGCAGCCTCTCGCTGTCGCGCTCCGAGGCGCTAGCGGCAAAGCGTGCTGCAAGCTCCTGCGCGACGGCCAGCGCTTGTTGCTCGGTCTCCAGTACCGTGGCCTCCGGATGCGTGGCGTTGATATGGTGCAATTGCGCGTTCATGGACAGGCTCCGATTTCATTCGGCGCCACGATGCCGCATTCAAAGCCGGGCTTCGAGAAAAGGCATTTCATTTTTTGGGGATGAGGTCGCGTCTTCATTCCTTTCTCTATAGAATTAATGGTCAATTACTGCCTGGAGCTGTACCGGTGCTCATGAATATTGATCTTACGCCGATTAGCGGCGTCCGGTTCGCCAATCTTCAAAGCGTGCATGTGCGAGCGCAAGCGAAGCAATGACCGGCGTGAAGCAATGAAATGGCAGAGCGCGGCCGGATTGCAGCGGAATCGGCAGAGATTCCGCCGTTTCGCCGAGCGCCAGTCTCGCCAGTGTCCGACCGAGTTGCGCCGTCATGGCGATGCCGCGGCCGTTGCAGCCGATCCCTCCGAAGAAGCCGTCGCCGAAATGATAGAGGCGCGGCAGGAAGTCCGGCGTCATGATCGCCGTTCCGGTCCAGACGATCTCCACACCCGGATGACGCGGCAGACGGAGTTCGGATGTGAGCCGGTCGACGACGGCGCGACCGACGCGCTCGAAGGCGCCGACCGGATTGATCGCCATACCGCCGCTGATCAGCCTGTTGTCGCGATCGAGCCGGTAGGTGAAGAGGTTGGAGCGCGTATCGCCGACAGGCCGGCGATTTGGGGCGATCCGCGCAACAGTTTCGGCATCGATCGGCTTCGTCGCCACTTGATACACCTTTAACGGCACGCCCGTTCGACCCATGCGGGAAGCTATGCCGCTCGTGAAGGCGTTGGTGGCGAGGATGACGACCTCCGTTTCGATTTCATGGTCCACGAGGTTAACGCGCCAGGTGCCGGCATGTCGCTCGACATGCTCGACCACGCTGTTTTCGCGGATCATGGCGCCGCGCTGCATGACCGCCCTTGCGAGCCCGTAGAGATAATTCAGCGGGTGGATCGTGCCACCGGAGTGATCGATCAATCCTCCGGAATAGATCGCCATACCGGTCTCATTGCGGATGGCGCCGGCATCGAGAAATTCGACTGGACGACCAAGTTCTGTCCAGTCCTTCGCCCTTTGGCGCAGGATCGCTGCCATGTCGTCGCCATAAGCGGGCTGCAGCCAACCGGTCTGCACCGCATCGCATGAAATCTGTTCCTCCGCGATGGTCGCAAACACCTCGTCGGCGCCTGCACCGACGAGCGACAACAGCGCATCTGCCTTGCCGCGCGGCAGCTTCTGACGGACGGTCGTCGGATCGGCCTTGGCAAAATTCGGAACCACGAAGCCGGCATTCATGCCGCTGGCTCCCGCACCCAGCCGCCCGGCCTCAAGAACGGTCACGGAGCGGCCGGCGCGGGCAAGATGAAGTGCTGCGGTCAGGCCGGTGAAGCCGCCGCCGATCACGACGACATCTGAGCGGGAAGGCAGGTCGTGGGAAAGTTCAGGGGCAGGGCCGGCTGTCAGCGTCCACAGGGTAGGATTGGTAGGGCGAGCGGCACTGCTGGGCATCAGCGGAGGGTCTCTCAATAACTACGCCAGATAGCTGTCACCATAGATCAGCCGCTGAAAGGATTGCGCCAGGATGATTTCAAGCGAGGCACCCCAATGGGAGCGCCTCGCCTTTTTGCAAAATAGAGTGTTGCCTACTTGATCTTATCCTTCAGGGCTGAAACGTCTTCCATCTTCAGCTCGCCGTCGGTGACGACCTTGCCGTCGGCGATCTTCCAGAGTCGGAAGGGGCCGGTGATGTCGCCATATTGATCGAAGGAGACCGGGCCGATGACGCCCTCGTAACGGATCGGCTTGCCTTCCTTGATGAGACCGAGCGCCTTGGCGAACTCTTCCTTACCGGCATAGATCGGCGTGCCCTTGGGATCGACGACTTTATAGATGTCATCCTTGAGCTTGGATGTGTCGTCGCCGGCGATAGCCAGCGCGAGACCGACAATCGCGCCGGCGTCATAGGCGCGGTCAGCAGCCGGATTGGTCGGTTCGATCCCCGAGAAATCCTTGTAGTTCTTGTTGAAATAGTCGGTCGAGGGCGTCGGCGTCGTGCCCGAGGAGGTGCCGTAGGCGTCCTTCAGATAGTCGGCGCCGACGGAATCGATAAAGTCCGGGCTGTTCATGCCGTCATTGAGCAGGAACTTCTGCGGGCCGCCTTGCGAGATCCATGTGCGGGCAATCGTCGCACCATCAACCGGCGTACTGACGAGGTAGAGGCCATCCGGATTGCCGCCCATGCCGGCTGTCACTTCGGAAGCATAGCTTGACTGCTTTTCATTGTAGGGCGTCGTCGAGACGATCGTGCCGCCGAGCGCCTTATAGGCTTTCGAGAATTCGGCGACCATGTTGACGCCGAAATCATTGTTGACGTGGATGATCGCGAGCTTCTTGAACCCCTTGTCGATCGCATATTTGGCGGCTGCAATGCCCTGCAGCGAATCCGAGGTGATGGTGCGGAAGAAGATGCCGTTGGTCTTGCCGTCGCGGCCGAGCGCCGTCAGCGTTGGCGAGGAGGCAGCGGGCGATACCTGCACGACCTTCGCGGGTGCGGTGACCGACGTCAGGATCGGGATCGTCACCGAAGAAATAATGCCGCCGATTATAGCCGGTACCTTCTTGACCTGCACCAGCTGGGTTGCAGCATCCACTGCGACATTGCCCTGGCTCTGGCTGTCGCGCGTATCCGTCACCAGATCGCAGCCATGGGCGCCGCCGGCGGCGTTGATATCGCGGAAGGCCATCTCGACGGACTTCGCGCCCGCCTGGCCATATTCGCCGGCCGGGCCGGTCAGTTCCATCACGAGGCCGACCGTGACTTTGCAGTCTGCGGCATTGGCGGCCCCGGCTGCAGTCAGAAGGGCGAGAGCCGTGGTGATTTGAAATATCGTCTTCTTCATCTTTGTTCCCCTTGTTCGGTCAACGATTTTCATTTCTGTTTTTAGAACCTGTCAGGTCTCCGGCATCTGCAGCCAGGTTTCATGCAGATGCTGCCATTCGACGCCGTTGGGTGCCGATGAACTTGCAGTGAAAAGGGCGCTCGCCTGACGCCGGCTATATTTGCCAGCCCGCGTCTGCGCTTCGACATAAGTCAGGACGATCGTATCCGTAGTTTCGTAGCTCGCGCGGATATCCGAAATCTCGATGGTGAAATTGCCCTGAAACGTCGCCCGGTTTGCCCGGATGAGCTCGATGGTTTCAGCGCGGTCGAAGATACGGCCGGTCGGCGGGATCATATGGAACGCCTGGCCGAAGGTGCGCTCGCAGCGGCCGAAATCCGTATGATCGGCAGTGGCGGCATCGTACCAGGCTTCGAAGAAGCGATGGAAATCGATGACTTCGGCGCTGGCTTTGCGGAAGAGAGGCGATTGCTGGCTCATACCTTCCCCGCATTGAGGTTGTAATGCATGATCGAGCCGTGCCTGCCGGTACGGTCGCGCTCCAGCGTATAGACATCGCCATCGAGACCAGGGCTTTGGGCGATGATGTCGGTAATCTGGCGGCGGTCTTCGTCCGAAAGGGCAATGTCCATGATCCTGGCATTGGCGAGCGCATGCGCCTGATTGCGGGCGCCGACGATGACCGCGGCCACCTGCGGCTGCTCCAACACCCAGGCGCTGGCGATCGTGGCGATATCGACGCCATGACGATCACCGATAGCTTTCAGCGTGCCGAGCAGTGATTGAAACAGCTCCCAGCCGCCAAAGTCATCGATGATCAGCTTGTATTTGACGAGCGAGCGATTCTCGAGCGGCATTTCCGGTTCCGGCTCCCCTAGCCATTTGTCGCTCAGGAAGCCGCCGGCCACTGAGCCGTAGCAGAGGAACTTCACGTCGTTCTCCGCCGCCAGCTTGGCGAGGCTACGCGATGGCCGTTGATCGAGAACGGAATATTGCAATTGCTGGCTGACGAGTGGAATGCCGGCTTTCAGAATCTCGGCAACATGCGGCGTATCGAAATTGGTCGTGCCGACATTACGCACCTTGCCTTCGCGGCGCATCTCGTCCAGCCAGCTCAGGGCTTCGAGATAGCCTGATAGCGAGTAGTCCCACCAGTGAAACTGTACCAGGTCAAGCTGTTCGGTCTTCAGTTTGTGCAGCGATTTGTCGACGATGCCGCGAATATAGTCGCGGCTGATGGTTGCGAGCTTTTCCAGATCGGGAACCAGCTTCGTGTGGACCTTCATCGCGCTTGAGGCTTCCGTGCCGCGCTCGTTGCGAAGCCGTTCGCGCGCCTCGCCTATCAGCTCCTCAACGCCCGTATAGATATCAGCGCAATCATAGGTGCGGATGCCGACGTCGAAAGCAGCGATCAGGTCGGTCACGGCCTGGGCGCGATCGATTTCGCCGTGCCCGCCGGCAAGCTGCCAGCCGCCGCGGATGATGCGGGAAATCTCGTATCCGGGGCTGAGCTCAAAAGTCTTGGCGGTCATGCAATTCATTCTCCTTCTGGCAACGGCACGGCCGTTGTTTCGGCATGGCTGAACCGCCGTTTGCCCGTTCTGACGATCCGCAGCCGGCTCGCGCAGTTGGGGTCGGGGCAGGCGATTTCCGCGTCCGAGGTCATCCAGTCGTTCTTGTGGGTTGGTCGCTGCTTGGCCGCCAGCAGCGGCAGGACGGCCGATATGGAGTAGATCGAAAAGCCCTGGCCCGCAGGGAGGGACAGCATCTCGCCCTTGAGTTCGAAATAGTCACCCGGCTTGGCGCCGCAATAGATCGGCTTGCCCTCGGGAATGACCGCTTCCACTCTAAGGTCGAAGAGCTCGAAACTGTCGTCGCTTTCAGCGGCCATCTCAGATCTCCACGCGTTCGAAGGTGACGTCGCAGGCGCCTTTGCGGCGGATGACGCCGCAGGCCGCCGCGAAGTGTTCGCGCTCCTCTGGGCGCACTTGCGCGACGACGCTGCCGGCAAGCCAGCCGATCGGGAAGAGCAGGCGAGCGCCCTGACCATAGAACAGACCGATATCGAAGATCGCATCTGGATTGCCGCCCCACATACGCGGCGGCACATAGCTGAGCACAATATCGCCTGGCTGCGGCGTCAGTGTCGCGTTCTCGGCGGGCAGGGCGTTTGCATAGGAAGCACCCTTCAGATGCGCCGGCGGGATTGGGCACGAGATTTCCGGTCCGGTCCACATGGCATGAATGCCGCCAACCACGCGAGCTTCGCCGAGATAGGTCCAGAGAAAGGCGGCATTATCGGGCGCCTTGGTTTCCAGCAGAGGTGCCAAGATACTGAGGCCGGAACTGGGTTCGGAGATCTTGATGGCGCGTTGGCTCATGCGGATTGGCCCCTTTTGGCTTCGGCTTCCAGTTTGCTGCGCAGGAAGGTGAACGGCCGGCTAATGTCCGCCACCAGCGCATCGCGCGCTTCTCTGGCGTCCTGTGCGGCGATCGCCTTGACGATGGTGCGGTGATAATGGGCGGTATCGACCTCGCCGGCATCCGAGAAGGCATAAATCGCGACGCGGATACAGGGGCCCGATTGCAGCCAAAGGCTTTCGATCATCGGGATCAGCACGGCGGAACCGCAGGCGCGATAGATCTCAAAGTGAAAGGCCTGATTGAGCGTCACCTCGCGGTCGACATCCTTCTTGTGCTTCAGCGCGCGCATCTCGTCCCATTCGCCGAGCATGCTCTCGATGGTCGTAATCTGCCGCGGCGTCATGCGGATCGCGGCAAGCGCGATCGCCTCGCCCTCGATCAGGATGCGAGCGCGCAGAAGATCGTCCATGCGCTCCAGCGTGATCGGCGGCACGCGAACGGATCGATTGGGGAGGGCTTCCAATGCCTTTTCGGTAATGAGCCGACCTAGCGCCTCGCGCACCGGCATGGTGCTGGTCATCAGCGCGTCGGCAAGACCGCGGATCGTCAGCACCTGGCTCGGCTCGAAAAGCCCGCCGATCAGCGCCCGGCGCAGCTCCAGATAGACCCGGTCCTGAACGGTTTCTCGCCCCACTGGCGCAAGCTGTGCGGCAATCGGATCGCTCTTGTCGGCGGTGGCCTTTTGCATTCGAAATCCCTTTTTCGGCTTGCGAAGAGGATTAAAGCTGATTAGCGTGATCAATGCAAGTGTGATCACAAATCAAATAATCAGGGAAACGGCAATGATCGTTTTCCGGCCAGAGGGATCTCATGAGTACGACAACTGAACGGCATGGGGAGGAAGCCCAGCCTGTTCTGACGGCCAGAAACGTGGTGCGGCGTTTCGGCGGCCTCGTCGCCGTCAACGATGTTTCCTTCCATGTGCGCCAGGGCGAAATCCTCGGCTTGATCGGTCCGAACGGCGCCGGCAAGACGACGATGTTCGACCTTCTGGCCGGTAGCGTCGCGCCGAGCACCGGCGAAATCGTCTTGAATGGCACCGCAGTCGCAGGCGAGGCTGCCCATCGACGGATCGCACGCGGACTTGGACGCACCTTCCAGATCCCGCGGCCGTTTCCCAATCTGACGCTTCTCGACAACGTGATGCTGGCCGCCCAACGTCAGACAGGAGAGCGCTTGTTGTCGAATTTCCTGCGGCCATGGAAGGTCGCCGCTGAGGAGAAGGCGGCCTATGCAAAAGCGATGGAGTTGCTTGACCTCGTTCACCTGACGCGTCTGGCGCATGAACCGGCGCGCGTTCTATCGGGCGGTCAACGCAAGCTTCTGGAGCTTGCCCGCGTCATGATGGCCGATCCTGCCCTCATCCTGCTCGATGAGCCCGCCGCCGGCGTCAACGCCACGCTTCTGGAGACGATCATCGACCGTATCCGCGATATCAACCAGCGCGGTGTCACCTTTCTTCTGATTGAACACAATATCGATATGGTCACGCGCCTCTGTCACCGCGTGCTTGTGATGGCGAGCGGCCAGCTTCTTTGCGAGGGCACACCGGAAGAGGTAGCCCGGGATCCGCGCGTCATCGAGGCCTATTTGGGAGGCGCGGCATGAGCGAACCGGTCTTGAGTGTTCGCAATCTCGTTGCCGGCTACGAGCCGGGTGTTCCGATCGTGCGTGGCGCCTCGATTACGGTGAAGGAGAGGGAAATCGTCGTTGTGCTGGGCCCCAACGGCGCCGGCAAGTCGAGCTTCATCAAGGCGATCGCCGGTCTGGTTCCGGTCGAAAGCGGCACGGTGGAACTGGGCGGCAGCGATATAACGAGTACGCCCGCGCACATCATGGTGCGGCTCGGCCTTGCCTTCGTGCCGCAGACGGAGAATGTCTTTCCGCTGATGTCCGTCGAAGACAATTTGAAGGTTGCCGGCGGCATCCTGAAGCCGAAGGACGTGCCCGTTCGCATCGAAGAAATGTATGCGACCTTTCCGGATCTTGCCCGTCATCGCCGCATCGCGGCCGGCAATCTCTCGGGAGGGCAGCGGCAGATGCTGGCCGTCGCCCGAGCTCTTATCGTTCACCCGAAGCTTCTCGTGCTCGATGAGCCCTCGGCGGGCCTCTCGCCGAAATTCGTCTCGATGGTCTTCGACATGCTGAGCGAAATCCGCAAATCCGGCGTCACCATTCTCCTGGTCGAGCAGAATGCCAAGGCGGCGCTTGCGATTGGCGATCGTGCCTATGTTCTCGTCGAGGGCAAAGACAGGCATGAAGGCGTTGCATCGGAGCTTTGGAGCGATCCTGTCGTAGCCGAACTCTACCTCGGGCAGCGACCCGCAACTTCGGCAAGGGGAGGTGCGGCATGAACCTGCAATTCATCATCGATGGCTTGCTCACAGGCTCGATGATCGGCCTAGGCGCGATAGGTGTGACGCTCACCTATTCGATCCTGCGTTTCTCGAACTTCGCCCACGGCGATTTCATGGCCTGGGGCACCTATGCAACGCTTGCTGTCGTCAGTGCCATAGGCGCAATCTTCGGCAAGGTCGCTCCCATTGGCCCGCTTTCCTTCGGCTGGCCGTTGATCGTGGCGGTAATCCTGGCGATGGGCTTTACCGGCATCCTTGCCCTCGCGCTCGACAAGGTGCTGTTTGCCAGGCTAAGGGCTAAAGGCCAGTCGATCATCGTCGTGATGGCGAGCTTCGGTGCCTCCATGGCGCTGCGCAGCCTGCTCGAATTTCTCTTCACGTCGCGCCCGGCCTATTTCAGCCGCGCCATTCAGATCGCCATGCCGATCGGTTTCGGCATCCGCATCACGCCCGATCAGATCGCCCTTTTGATTGTGACGGCGCTTTTGGTCTTCGGCGTTCATATGCTGATGACGAGGACGCAGACAGGGCGTTCCATGCAGGCGCTGAGCCAAAATCCGGCGCTTGCCCGCGTCGTCGGCATCGATGTCGCCAAGGTCGTGCGCGTCACCTGGCTGATCGGCGGTGGACTGGCCTGTGTCGCCGGCGTCATGATCGGCATTCTCGTGCAGATCCGCCCGCTGATGGGCTTTGACATGCTTCTGCCGATGTTTGCCGCCGCCATTCTCGGCGGTATCGGGAGCGTTCCGGGCGCGGTTTTGGGTGGCCTGATTATCGGCCTTGCCGAAGCGGCCGCGGTTCAGCTTATCGGTGCGGAATGGCGTGCCGCCATTTCCTTCATCATCCTGATGGCGGTGCTGTTCATCCGGCCGATCGGCCTTTTCGGAGTGAGAGAGCGATGATGGACATTATTGGCTACGGCGCTTTCTTCCTGACCACAGCGTTGATCTTCTCCTTCATCACCCTCGGCCTGAACCTGCAATGGGGCCTGACCGGCCTCTTCAATGTCGGGCTCGCCGGCTTCGTAGCGATCGGCGCCTATACCTCGGCCCTGCTGACGACGCCGGATACGGCCGGGCGGTTCGGTGGGTTCGATCTGCCGATCCTCGTCGGCTGGCTCGGCGCGATGATTGTCGCCGGTCTTGCCGCCGCCATTATCGGCGTGGCGACGCTCCGGCTGAAATCCGATTATCTGGCGATCACCACCTTCGGCGTGGCCGTCGTCGTCCAGCTCGTGGCCCTGAATGCGCAGAAACTGACCGGTGGCCCCTTTGGCATCGGTTTCATTCCGCGCCCATTTTCCAGCCTCGCCGAAACGCCACTTCTTTTCAATTTGGCCAATCTCGGCATCGTGGTCGTCGCATTGCTGATCGTTTATTTTGCGCTGGAGCATCTGGCGAAAAGCCCTTGGGGACGCGTCCTCAAGGCGTTGCGTGAGGACGAGCGCGCCGCCATTTCTCTTGGCAAGAGCGCTCGCTTCTATCGCGTACAGGCCTTTGCCGTCGGCGGTGCGATCATGGGGCTGGCTGGCGCCATACAGGCGCATTTCATCGGCTTTATCGCGCCGGACAATTATCTTCCGATCCTAACCTTTCAGGTCTGGGTCATGCTGATCGTCGGTGGCTCTGGCAGCAACAAGGGTGCTATCGTCGGCAGCGTTCTGGTCTGGGCTATCTGGGCTGGTTCCGGTGCGCTGACGAGCATCCTCTTTTCGCCGGAACAGCAGGCTCGTGCGGCATCGCTGCAGATCGTAGCGATCGGCGTCATGCTCTGCATCATCCTGCTGGTGCGTCCCGGCGGCCTCTTTGGCGACATGCCGCGGCGGCGATCTGTGATCGCGCCGCAACGAAAACCGGCCGAGGACAAGAGCAGCGCCGCCTCATAGCCTAGCGCCTGAGTGAGCAGAAGCCTCGCTCCAGCTTTAAGCTATGCGCAGTCGCAAGGCGCGTTGCCCCTAACCTTTAACGGCGCCTGCCGTCATCGAACCTGAAAGCTGGCGATACATCACGAGACCGAGCAAGGCTGGCGGCAAGGCGCCGAGGATCATGACGGCGGATGCCAGCCCCCATTGCACGCCGCCGCCGCTGGCCGCGAAGAAGAAGGAGGCGCCGACCGTCATCGGCACGGCGCGGTTGGTCGTCAGCATCAGCCCGAAGAGGAATTCGTTCCAGGCAGTGATGAAGCCGAAGATGAAGGTGGTGACGAGCGCGGGGCGGATCACCGGACGAATGACCCTGATCATGATCTGGAAGACGTTGGCTCCGTCGACCGTCGCGGCCTCGTCGAGCTCTATCGGTATGTCGGATATGGCATTGACCAGCATGACCAGGGCCAGGGGGATATTGACGATCGTCAGAATAAGCCCAAGGCCGATCCGGGTGTCGAGCAGGCCAAGCCACTGATACATCATATAAAGTGGGATCGCGAAAACGACCAGCGGCACGGCGCGAAGGTTGATAACCAGCGGAAGCAGGAGCTTTTGTCCGGTCTCGCTACGGGCGATCACGTAAGCCGCCGGGAAGGTAAGGACGATCGCCAGCAGGGTGCCGATGAGCGCTGCCGCGGCGCTGTTTGCGAGATAAAGGAAAATGTTGAAGCGCTCGGTGTCCGTCAATACCTTGACGTAGTTGTCGAAGGTCGGCTGTTCGATCCACAGGCCGGGATTATTGGAGATCTCGCGTGTAGTCTTGAATGAAGTAATGAGGGTGACGAGGATCGGAAAATTCGTCGCGAAGACCACGATACCATAAACGATCCAACGTAGGAATTTCAGCATCTCATCTCTTCCTTCGCGCGCCAAGCCAGTTCAGGCCGTAGAGAACCAGCAATGAAGTGATGAACAGGACGACGGATGCCGCCACCGCCTTGCCGATGGCGCCTTCCTTGAAGAAGGCCTGGTAGATGTAGATCGACAATGAGGTCGTCGATCCACCGGCCCCGCTGCCGGTCAGGGCGTAGACATTGTCGAACACGCGGAAGCCGTCGATGAAGCGGATGAAGAAGGCGACGGTCAGCGTCGGCAGCATCAGGGGCAATTCGATACGCCAAAGCCGCTGCAGACCGGTCGCACCATCGAGCGCTGCAGCCTCGCGCACATCTTCGGGAATGGCGATGTAGGCGACGTAGAAGAGCAGAAAGGCGAATGGTGTCCATTGCAGCACTTCGACGACGACAAGCGTGCGGAAGGCGTTCTGATAGTCGAGGAAAGCCGGGCTGTCGCCGAACCATTCGAAAAGATAATAGGGCACAGGTCCGGCAAATTCATGCAGCACGAGGCGATACATCAGGCCGACCATGGCTGGTGCGACCATCAGCGGCAGCATCAGCGGAGCCATCAGAACAGGCCGTGCCGATAGAAGCGGCTTCAGAAAGATCGCCAGGAAAAGGCCGAGCAGGCATTCCGAGATAGCCGTGATGATGCCAAAGCGGAAGGAGAACCAGACGGATTGCCAGAATGCGGTTTCCGTCAGCACTGTGACGTAATTGCCGAGACCGCTGATCCGTGGACTGCGCAACGTCTCGAACGAAACGGTCGAAACGGAATAGAGAAGATTGAGAAGAGCCGGGAAGCCGAGGAACAGCAGCAGAAACCCGACCAACGGTGCCAGGTAGAGCCTGCCTTCGGCGCGTTTTACAAGAGCCATGGGTTTCAGCCGCATTGGCCGGATGCCGGGAGAGCCTTTTCACTTTTCGTCGAATCGCGAAAAGGCTCTATTCCTCTGCTTTTACGCAATACCGGACGGAAAACCGCAATACACTTTTCCTGGAATTGCTCCGAAGCCGGCACCCGGCCTTCTCCTTATTTCTTCAAGAAATCCTGCATGCCTGCCTTAGTATGGGCAAGCGCATCCTCAAGGCTCTGCTGACCCGACCAGTAGCCCGTGAATTCCTTGGCCTGCAGCTCGTAGACCGATAGCGCCTTGGCCGAGGTGGCCCCCGTCATGACGTAGCCATATTTGCTGGCAAACTCGCCGAGCTTCACGAGATCGGGACGCTCCTTGGCCACCTTGGCGACGACATCCGGCGTCAGCGCCGGTGAACCGCCGGCACGCGCATAGGCAAGGGCCGCATCCTCGGAGGACAGCCACTTGAGGAACTTGATAGCGCCTTCCTTGTTCTGCGCGTTCTTGTTCAGTCCGAGGCCGAGACCGTGGATATGGTCGACGCGACCGTTCGGCCCGGCCGGCGGCGCAACGATGCCGGTGGCGTCGGCGACGGCAGGCGACTTCTTTGCATCGGTGAGCTCGGCCGCTGCGGCATTCCATTGCAGGGCAGTCGCGGCCTGCCCGGAGCTGAAGGCGGCATTGGTTTCGGCATATTCGTAGCTCAGCGAATCCTTCGGCGATGCGCCGGCATCGTAAAGCGTCTTATAGAGCTTCAGTGCCGTCTTGTAGGCATCCGAGTCGATCGTGACATTGCCGCTCGCGTTCATCCAGTCGCCGCCATAGGAGCGCGGCAGGGATTGGAACACCATCATATTGAAGAGAAGGTTCTTCATCTGCAGCACGGTGCCATAGCGGACCGGGCTCTGGCGGTTCACCTGTTTGCTGAAATAGAGCGAAGTCGCTGCCCAATCATCCCAGGTCCAGTCGTCGGGCTGCTTCGGCGCCAGCTCCTTGCCGAGATATTTCTTGGAGATCTCGGCATATTTGGTCTTGGCATCGGGATCGGCGATAAGGGCATCAACGAGATCCTTGCGGTAGTACATGAAATGCAGCGACAGGTCCGTCGGCACGCCATATTGCTTGCCATCGAACTGCATCGTTTTCAGCACCGTGTCGCCGAACACTTTGGAGGCATCCGCATTAAGCTCGATCGGCTCCATGTAAGGTGCATAGCGGCCGATCGAATAGGTCGCGACCAGATTGACGTCGAAGGCGTTCGAGCCGGCTGCCATGTCGGCCTGCAGCTTGTCGAAGAAACCGTCGCGATTGAAGAACAGCAGCTCGACCTTGTCGGCATCCGATGCCGTCTTGTTGTAGAGATCGGCGGTGGCGCGCAGCGCCGTTTCCTCTGAGCCTCCCGGCCAGCCGAGCACGACGACCTTGGCATTGGCAAGTCCTGGTAGGGCCGTTGCCGACAGCATGAGAGCAAGCAGTGTGGACGATATGTGCTTGAATTTCATTTTGTTCCCTTTCCTTATCGTTGTTTGTTGAATTGAGCAGATCTTTTCATCGATGGCGTGCAGCAAGATCTGCCGCGCCGATGATGCCGGCATTGGAGCCGAGGCTTGCGGCGACCAGGCGCGGTGCCACATGTGGCGGCAACCCCTCGAGTTGCGTACCGACAGCGTCGAGATAGCCGGATGCCAGACCGATACCGCCGCCGATAACGATGCGTTTCGGCGCGAGCATCATCTGGATGTCACGGCATAGAAGCGCGACGCGTGACGCCGACTGCATGATGATCGCTTCGGCCCAGCCGGCACCTTCGCGTGCCTTTCGAAAGATCTCGGGTGCCTCGGCCGGATGCCCGGCGCGGGCGGCTTCGGCCGCCATCCACCGACCCGAAACGACGTCCTCCAGTGGTGACTGGCCGTGCATCGGTCCGCGAAGCAGGCCGAAATGACCTGCCAGACCCAATAGCGGCCGCCCATTAATTACGATGCCGCCGCCGATGCCCGTCGATATGGTCAAAAAGACGATATCCTCGTTGTCGCCCGCGCCGAACCTGTGTTCGCCCCAGGCTGCAGCCTGAGCATCGTTGACGGCGAGAGCCGGCTTGCCGAAGATTTTGCTGGCCTGTGCCACCAGTGGATAACCGTCCGGAATTGCGAGTGTCGCGGGATTGAGGGCCGACCAGCAGCCGTCGTTTATCAAGCCGGTTGCGGCGATGCCGACGCGCTCATATCGACCGACCCAGGACTTTGCGTGCTCGGCGACGGCGGCCAGCCAGGCGTCCGGGCCTGCCTGCCGGCTGGTCGCGATGGTCGCCTTATCAAGTACCTGCCCGCCCTGGACCAGGGCCGCCAGGGTCTTCGTGCCGCCGATATCGATCGCCAGCGTTGCGTCATCACGCGCGGAAAAGGCAGCGGAAACAGCGTCGTCGAACCAGAGTGTCACATGCTCGGTGCGCGTGATTGCCGATCCGACGACGACGGCACAGGCACCGGCCCGCACGGCATCCGCCGCCTGTTCGGGCGTGCGGATGCGGCCTTCGGCGATCACATAGGGCGTGAGCTCCCGCATGGCGGCAATCAGCGCGATATCCGGCTCCACCGGTTCGGGGCCGCCGACATAGCCGGACATGGTCGTGCCGACGAAATCGACGCCGGCATCGAGAGCGCGTTTGGCATCCCCAACACACGAGCAATCCGCCATTGACAGCAGACCTCGGGCCTTGATGGCGGCAATCAGCGCTTCGATCGTTGCCGGGCGAGGCCGATCGGTCGCATCGAAGGCGATGATATCGGCGCCGGCATCGGCCAGCGCCTCAACATCGGTGATAAAGGGAGTGATGCGCACCGGGCTGTCATCGAGGTCACGCTTGACGATGCCGATGATCGGCGCGTCGACGGCCGCCCTGACGGCTGCAACGTAAGCCGCCGACTCGATGCGCAAGGCACGGGCGCCAGCGGCCAGAGCCGCACGCGCAAAGCCGCTAACGAAAATGGCCTCATCCATCGCTCCGCCCGGTACGGGCTGGCATGAGACAATGAGGCTCAGATTGAGATCTTCCTTGCGCATTCGGCACCCCTTTCGGAGCGCAACGATAGAGAATGATCACCAGAAAGCAACCGGTTTTAAACTGGTATTATCTCTGCAGCTCGAAGACGAAATCATAGACCTCGCCCTTGTAGCGGGTCTCGCAATATTCGACGATCTCTCCGTCGGCTAGAAAGCAACGCCGCTCGGTCGTCAGGATCGGTGCGCCCGGTTCGCAGCGCAGATGCTGCGCATCCTCGGGCGAGGCGGCGCGCGCGCGCATGCGCTGGACGGCACGCCTAGGAAGAAAGCCGCGCTCGGCCAGCGCCTCATAGAGGGAATCGCCGACGAACGAAGGTGAGGGAAGGAAGCGCACGGGTACGGCGGCATGTTCGACTGCGATCGGTGCGCCATCGGCTGTTCGCACGCGGCGCATCCGCAGGACTTGCGCATTGGCTGAGATGCCAAGCGCCATCATCTCCGTCGGCGAAGGTCGGGTTAACTGTTTGGAAATCCAGACGCAACCGGGCTCCATTCCACGAGCGCGCAGGTCTTCGGAGAAACTGGTGAGGGTGGAAAGCGATTTTTCGACGCGCGAGCCAATCTCGCTGCGGGCACCTTGCCGTCGGCTCAACATGCCTTCCTCCTCCAGCATGGCGAGTGCTTTTCGAACCGTGACGCGCGACAGGGAGAGGGTTTCCGCAAGCGATCGCTCACCCGGCAATACCGAGCCGGATTTGAAGGCGTGGCTGCGGATGGCGGTTTCGATCGCGCTCTTCAGCTGCTTGTAGAGCGGCATCCCCTCTGTGCCGGAAGCAAGCTCTTTCTTGACCAGCTCAATAATATCAGTTGCCAAGGCAGACTTTCCCTTGATGGCATGGCGACGAAAATGTCGCCCTGTTTGCTACTGGTATTATACTGTACAGGTTTTTGCGATCTGTCGAGGCGGGTAAAGGACATACCGGTCCGCTGAAGCGGGCCGGTATGCAGTTCGTATCAGGAGGCCAGAGCGCGGCGCGCGGTCTGGGCTGGCATGGCTTTGCCGGGGACCCGCAAAGGGGCCTTCGCGACGACGGGCGAAATGCGGGCCGTATTGGACTTGGCAGCTCCCAGCCAGCGAAGAATAGCGTCGAAGCCGGGCTGGGCAGCCCGCTTGAATTCCGGGCTCATCTCCTCGTCCATGCCGCAGAGCGAGGCAATTTCCTGGAAGTCGACACGTCCTGCCCGAAGGGGAGGACGCGACTGGAAAACGATCAGGCCGATCATGAAGCCTTTGATATTCTCGAAGCTACGCGGCTGAAGCAGCGGCTTGAGCCGCATATCGCAAAAATCCGAAATCTTGCGCTGGAAAACGTCAGAGGCAGAGCTTTTCTTTATGGGCATTATTCATTCCTTGCAGGCGACATCATCCAAAGGTCGGGGTGTGGCCCGCTAAAGCACGCAGGTTAACGAAGCGCAAACAACCGACCAATTGGCCGCTTTCAATTCTACGATACATCGCCATTTGGCAAGTGAAAGATCGATCACGCTTCGGTCGGCACCGTTTCCGGCACGAGGCGGCGGAAAGAGATCAGAAGTCTTGTCGTCGAGCCATCAAGACCATGAAAAAACTGTAACTTGCCTCCCGCGTCATTGAGAGCGACATTTTCCTTGCGCCGGAATTATGAGGTGAAAGACATGTCAGTCTTGGAAATGCTGGTCAGACGCCGGATGCAGGAAGAATATGCCAAGGGTACATCGCCGGAGCGCATTACCCGGCTCCTGCAGGAATTCTTCAACGGGGCAGAGGCCTCCCAAGCCGATGTACTGCGTTCGGAAGAATATGCTAATGAATTCAAGATTACAGGTAGTTAGACTGTGGCCTTTTGAATGAGGCAAGGTGCTGTTTTTTACAACGCCTTGCTCATTGTTCTCGGCTTTCCGATCTGGCCGGCTCGCATCGGCGGGCTTCGTTCAGCAGGCGAATGGCTCCGCGTATGGCGGAGTCCGGGCTTGCATAGCGCCGATGATTTCGTCCGCGCCCTTCCTCTCTCCGCTATTCATTCCGCTCGGATGCGAATTGAGAGACCGGTGGCCTAAAATCCGATTTCCGCGATGCGCCGAGGCGCGACAAAATGCAGGTCACGGCCATGGTGCCTGTGATGACTGCCTTCCCGTCCAATGGTGTGCGTTTCCGGTCCTGCCAGAGCGGTTGAGCTTTTCATCGAATATATGAACCGCTCCAGCTTTTGTCTTCACGCAATTCCCTACGGAAACGGCTGCGCACTTTATCCTGGAATTGCTCCAGGCTGACCCATGCATGGTCGGAGTGCAGTCAGAGAACGACGACCTTTGTTCCCACGCCGACCCGGCCATAGAGATCCATAACATCCGGATTTGCCATGCGAATGCAGCCGGACGACACCGCCTTGCCGATCGAGTTTGGCTCATTGGTGCCGTGGATGCGGTAGAGGGTGGAACCGAGATAGAGCGCTCTCGCTCCGAGGGGATTATTGAGCCCACCTTCCATGTGGTCAGGCAATTCCGGACGGCGAGCGATCATTTCCTTGGGCGGCGTCCAATCGGGCCACTCCGCCTTGCGGCTGATCGTCTCGGTGCCCTTCCAGGCGAAGCCTTGCTTGCCGACACCGATGCCGTATTTGAGGGCAGTTCCGTCGTTGAGCACGAGATAGAGGCGCTTTTCCTTGGTGGAGATAACGATTGTGCCGGGATCGTAGCCGGAAAAACGCACAACACTGCGCGGGATCGGCGATTGCGCCAGACTGGCCTGCTTGTCGTCCTTGAGGCCCGGACTGAATTGGGGAGACACCGCATTCCGATCGATCGAAGCCTGGCGCCGTGGACGAGGGGCTGGCGGGAAATCGCCGTCCTCATCGTCATAGTCGTTGTAACGGTCGCCCCGATAGTAATAGCCGTCGTCGAGACGCGGATCGTCGCGATAACGCGGCGGTGCCTCCCGCCAATAGCGCGGAGCAACATAGCCGCCATCCAGATCGTCGCCATAATCCGGCAAATATCTCCATTCCTGCGCATGCGCGGCGGAGCCTGCCATCAGTAAAGCCAGAGCGGGCAAAAGAACAAATTTTTTAGTCTTCACGTGATAACCATACTTCCCGAATAATGCATCGGATTGCACCCCGTGCGAGCGGGGCATGCGTGCTGCAGACAATTCCGGAAACGGCGGGCGTAATTGTGGCAGCGGCGATTGAAAGTCGAGATTTTCCGACCTGTTTTGAAGTTCAGATGGAGATGCGCAAACGGGCGGCCACACGGAGCGTTTCTGTCATCGATCCGAAAAGATCGGATGATTACTCGGCGGATACTGCCAGTTTCGACCAAGCGGGATCGCTGGAAGGGTCCGTCGACCAGAACTGGATATCCGCGAAGTCAACTGATTGCACGACGCCGGGAAGAGTGTCCCTATAGATCCCGAAGCGCGGCTGAACGTCGATGAACGGGCGGCCGTCTTGATGCCGCATACCGTGATCGAGAAAGCCGAGGCGCCCCGTATAGGAGGAGTCGCAGGCGCGTCCGTTGAGATAGACCTGTATGGAGCTCGCACCCTCCTGCAGGCTCGGCTTCAGCATCACATTCACATCATTCCAGTCACCCACATTGAGATGCCAGGGACCACAGATTATCTTGGATTGACCGGCGTTGCAGTCGGCGCTACCCCGCACTTTGGCAACGAAATTCGCCCCTGTTTCCGATGGTATAGCCTCGATTTTGAACAATGGATTTGCCGCCTGGCAAGCTCCAAGAGGCTTCGTCTCCTCCGTTGGAATATTTTGCTTTACCTGATGAATGACGGTGCGGTTGCCGATCCCTCGCCAGGGGGCTTCGAGCCGGAAGGCAAAATGATACCACGTCGGCTCATCGAATTTGATAACCTCTTTCTTGATTTGAATTTCCACCCGTTCGGTCGGCGCATCGCCGATACTCTGGTCGGGGGCATCACCTGGATGCACCGAGATGCGCAATATCGGCCTGGAAGGAGATGAGAGATCGCAAACGATACGCGATCTCCATAAGGCAGGGTCCAGCCTGCTGCTGATCCGCCAGAGCTTCGACGGATGCTCGCCGTCGACGGCGCATAGGTCGGCAAAGCTGCCCGACAGCGGAGCCGCTGCTTCCTGTGCCATGGCGTGCGATCCGTTCAAAGCACCCAGGCATGATAGGACGAAGGCAAGCTGTGGCGTTCTCGAGGTCATCATCGTCGGTCTTTTCCGCAAGACAGGACAGGGTCTGAGAAGTAGCGGCTCCAGCCAGCTTTCTTGACCAACGATATTGGTTGCAAAGCCTCAGTTCATTTCTATCGGCCGAAAATTGCGGGTCAAGAGTGATTCGATCGACAATGTCATTGCCTCGATCTGGTCGTGGGTGACGTAAATCATCGTTGCAGCCACTTCGTCATGCAGGCGTATCAGCTCCAGCCGCATGTTGACGCGCAGCGCCGCATCGAGATTGGAAAGTGGCTCGTCGAACGGAAAGATCTTCGGATTTCGAACGATCGCGCGGCCAACTGCCACGCGCTGGCGCGCCTTGGGACTCATCGACTCCGGGGCGGCTTTCCGTAGCCGTCGAAGATGAGGCTGGCGGCGCCGATCAGACCGGCATGGCGCCCAAGCTGTGCGGCAACGATCGGCACGTCGCGATAGGCGGGCATGGCGCGCTCGCGAACCGTCGCCGCCACTTGGTCGTGCAGAAGATCGAAGCCATGCGAAATTCCTCCGCCCATGACAAGCACGTCGGGCGAATAGAGATGAAGCAGGTTTGTAAAGCCGATCCCTAGCCACCGCGCTTCGTCGATCAGCAGCGCCAATGCATCGGCATCGCCCTTTCGTGCGGCGTCTACGACATGTCGTCCAGTCACGTCGGCATCGGCGGCGAACTTGCGCAGTATCGATCCGTCTGACGGCCTGGTGCGGACCGTCGCCCGCCTGCCGAGTGCCGTGCCGGAGGCGACGGCCTCGAAGCAACCGACTGCGCCGCAAAAGCAACGTTCGCCCTCGTTTGTGATCGTCATGTGGCCGATCTCGGCAGCCAGGCCCCGTCTGCCATGCAGGATCCGGCCATCGGCAATCACGCCGCCGCCGATACCGGTCGATACCGTGACGAACACCATCGATCCCGCCCCGCGGCCGGCGCCATATCGCCATTCCCCGAGAGCTGCCGCATTCGCATCGTTTTCGAGCCGCACGGGCAGCTGAAAATGGTTTTGGAGAATCTCCGCCAGCGGGACCTCATGCCATCCGACCAGCGTCGGGGCCGCAATGACGATACCGGCGTCCGGATCGAGCGGACCGGGCGCGCCGATCCCGATCCCGATCGGCGAAAGATCGGGCGTTTCCGCCAACACCGTTTCCGCCAGCAGTTCGATCTGACGGATGACGGCTGCGGGACCCCCGGCCGCATCCGTCGATAGCGACGAGAACGACAATAGGCATCCCGCATCATCGATAAGTGCGGCGCGAAGCTCCGTTCCACCGAGATCGAATGCAAGAGCGACCTTTTTCACGAAACCTGGCTCTCCAGTCCATGCAGCCAGGCGATCCGGTCGCCAAGATTCTTGTCGCCGAATGCCAGCGATCCGAGAACGACCGTCTGTGCCCCGGCCTGGCGCAGGAGTGGCACTGTCTGCTCGCGAATGCCGCCATCCGCGGCCAGAATTACGCGATCCTCGCGGCCTGCCTTCTTCAGGAGAGAACGCGCCTCGAGCAGCCGGTCGCATGCCTTGTCGGAAAGGCTTTGTCCCTTGACGCCGATCGAGGTTCCGAGCAGCGTCACGAAGGCGACGTGATCGATAAAGGGCTCGATCGCTGAAACGGGTGTTTCCAGCCGCAGCACCACGCCGGCTTCGGCGCCAAGCTCTTTGGCAAGTGCAATGGCGCGTAAGCCGGCATCGCCGTTTTCGGCATGGACGCTGATCAAATCCGCTCCCGCCTCTATGAACTGGCGTGTCTGCTCCTCGACGATTTCAGCCTCGACCATGAGATGCACGTGGATCGGCTTCGCCGTCGACTTGGCGATGCGCGCGACAAAATCAGGAAAGAACAGGAAGCCCGGCGTAAAGCGCGCATCGGCGACATCGATGTGATGTAGATCGACATAGGTTTCGATGCGCTTGAGGTCGGTCTCCATATTGGCAAGATCGGCCGACCAGAGCGAAAATTCGCCGAGAAGCCTGTTGCGGGGAAGCGCTGCGATGGCCGCCGGGCCGGAAAGAGGTCTGGACGTCATGACGAAACGAAGCTCCGGAGTGTTTTGGATGCTAGAAAATGCGCGATGGCGTCTTGGACCTCGGCAAAATGCTTATCTTTATCGACAGCCTTGGCGGTGACTTCGACAAAGCTCGCGCCTGGAATGACATCGGCGAGCGTCTGCGCGCAGGAGAGCGGATGGATCGCATCGTGCTGGTTGCCGATAATCAGGGCAGGCACGGCAAGAGCGGCTGCTGCTGCCCGCGGCACCTCCGGCCCGTCTGCAGCGATATCAGCCAGAACAGAGGCGAAGGCGAGAGCATCTGGTCGGTCGAAGTAGCCAAGCAGGGAGGAGAAATTGTCCGGTGCCTCGGAGGCGATCCGCTGTCCTGTTTCAGAGGCGATAAAGAGCCTTTTGGCCTCCTCGATCGGATGCGAATGGATGAGGGCAGCCACTGTGCGGATCGGCGCGAGATTGCCCGGCGATGCCTCGAAGGTCCAGGCGGGGCGCACAAGAACGAGCCCGGCAATCCGGTGGGCGTGATGATGAGCGAGGTGCAGCGCAATGGCCGCTCCCATCGAAATGCCGCCGATGATGAAGCGATCGAACCCGTATACGGTGGCCGCGGCCAAAACATCCTCGGCAAACATGCGGATGGAAAAGGGTCGTGTATTGCCGAGGGAGGATGCCCCGTGCGCACGGCATTCCAGCGTCAGCCGGTGCATGTCTACCGAAGCGGGAACATTTTGTGCAACCTGTGCCTCGTCGCCGCCAAGGCCATGCTGGAAGATGACGGGGAGTCCTTGCCCATTCTCGTAGACGACAAGTTCCGCATCGTCGCGCTTGAACCATTTCTTGCCCATCAGATTAGCGCCTTGAAAAAGCCGGCAACCGCCGGTGCGTCCGAAGCAGAAAGGCCATGCGTCACGAGCGGGCCTTCGAAATTCACCGAGCGCAGCCGCGCGATGAAGTCGGCAAAATCCACCACGCCCCGTCCGGCGGTTGCGAAGCGACCATCGCTGTAACGATCCTTGGCATGGGCCAGGGCGATATGACCGGCTGACGTTTCGACCGCCTCTTCAATTATCGCCCGCGCCTTGGCAGGTGTTGCCTGTTCGAAGAGATTGGCCGGATCAAGCACGATGCGCAGCCGCCGCGATCCCATCTCGTCGATCAGCCGCAGGGCGTCGCGTGCCGAGGTGACGATATTGGCCTGCTCCGGCTCGATGCCGAGATCGACGCCATGCCGTTCCGCCAACTCCAGAGCCTTCGATATCTCAGCCGCCATGTCGGTCCAGGCGGAGAGATCGCCGTTGTCTGGATGATAAGCCCATTGGTCGTTCGGGTCGCGCGTTCCGGTGCAAAGCGTTACCAGCGGAATCGAGAGTGCCGCCGCCGTTTCGATGACGACGGCGAGCTGGGCGAGGCCCGCTCGGCGTACAGCAATATCAGGGTGAGCCATGTTGTAGGTGCCGGACAGGGCGGCAAGAGAGACGCCCGTCGCCTCGACCGCTGCCCGGATGGTCGCGATCATTTCTTCCGAAACGGCATCGGGCATGGACGGGAGACCGCAGCAGGCGAGATTGAACTGCGCGCATGCGTAACCACTGTTGCGCACGGCCGAGAGAACGCCGAGCGGCTCCGTTCCGGGAAAGGTCTTGGCGAAGATGCCGATCTGCATCAGACCGCTCCCGTGACCGATGCGAGTTCGACGCGCTCGCCTCGTTCCACCGATCGGGCGATCGCCACCATCGCGCGGATGGAGGCCAGGCCGTCCTCGACATTGGCACCGCGCATCGGCGCGCCATTTAATGCCGTATCTGCAAATCCTTCCAGCTGACGGCGGAAGAAATGGCCGTCGGCACCGAGCGGCTTCCGACTCGTCGCATCCTTCTCGTGAAAGATCTCCACTTCGCTCGAGCGGAAGTACCAGGGATTGAAGGTCTTTGCGAGAACCGAGCCGTTTTCGCCATAAAGCTGGAAACCTTCATGCCAATCCATGCGCACGGCAACTGTCAGGTCCAGATGGCCGAGAGCACCATTGGCAAACTCGGTCTCCACGAACCAGCAATAGGCACCCGCACGTTCCAGAAGCCGGGCACGCACGGCGACGATCTCACCGCAGAAGAAGCGGGCGGTATCGACGAGATGTGAGCCATGGGCGAGCATGAAATATTGCCGGAGATCGGCCTTGGGATTGCCTGATGGTTTGCGCGCAAGCTTGCTGGTGACGGGCAGGGGCTGCACCGCATCCGTATTGGTGTAGCGATGGGTGGAATCGCAATACCACGCCTTCATCGCAAAAATCTGGCCTATGTCATCGCGTACGAAATCACGCGCGGCCTCAAGCGCCGGATCGAAGCGTTTCATATGGCCGACCTGCAGGATCCTCCCGGACCGGCGCACGGCCTCGGCAAGCTGCTGCCCTTCCTCGACGGACACTCCGATCGGCTTTTCGCACAGCACATGCTTTCCGGCTTCAAGCGCCTTGATCGACATCGGCACATGATAGGCGTCGGATGTCGCGACGATCACGGCCTCCAGCTCGGGATCGGCCAGCATGGCATCATAATCATCGTACATCTTCTGCGGCTCATAGGTCGCGCCCATGCGGGCCAGAAGATCGGGGGCTGCGTCGCAGATCGCATAAAGATCGGCATTTCTCGCCTTGGCGCAGGATTCGAGATGTGCGAATTGCGCGATCGGGCCGCAGCCGAGTACTCCCACGCGAAGACGACGACTTTCCTTTTCGATCATGGTTCTACTCCTTATGCTCCGTAGCCGCGCATGGTTTGGCGATTGGCTTTGACCGCAGCGGCAGGATCGGAGCTGGCCGTCTCGGATTCCTCCTCCAGCACCAGCCAGCCATTGAAGCGCGGAGCGGCCGAGACGAGGTCGATCACGGCCGGCGTATCGAGAACGCCCTTGCCGAGCATCGCCCATCGGCCCTGCGCATCGACATCCTTCAGATGCAGGTAGCGGATACGGTCTTGATAGGTGCGCATCGTGTCAAGCATATCGGCATGCCCCCGCAGGATATGACCGGTATCCGGCACCCACCCGACCAGGTTCGGATCCAACAATGCGAAGATGCGGTCGTAATCGGCACGGTCGAACAGTAGCGTATTGTGATGCGAGCTCGGATGTACGGCGACCTCAACGCCGGCGGCCTTGCCCAGTTCGCCGGCGCGATTGTAGAACTCGCCGGCAATGGCGAACTTCTCATCTCGCGGGCCATCGGAAACGACGGTTGCCGAGCCGATGGAAACGAGCGCGCCGGGAAAATGCGCGGCATAATCGATCCAGCGCTTGGCCGTCGCAAGATCGTCCTTCACGGCGTCAGCGACGGTAAAGCCGCTCCTGGAACCGAAGGCGAAGGAGACGAGCGTCAAGCCGCAATCCCTCAATGCATTCGCGAAGGCATGCGGCTCCGCGCCATAGCGACCGATCATCGTATCGGTGATTTCGAGGCCGGAGTAGCCGCCGACGGAAATGGCCGACAGCAGATCATCTGCCGTTCCAGTCCAGGTATTGCCGAGCATTTCCCATGTGAATGTCTGGCAGCCGACCTTTATGTCCTTGCGCATTCCCGCTATTCCTTGATTCCGCCTTGGGTCAGGCCTTCGATGATGTGTCGTTGGAAGAAGAGCACCAAAATGATGAGCGGTATGGTGACGACAGCCGATGCGGCGGCGATGTCTCCCCAGGGCACATAATATTGGTTGGTGAAATTGGCGATGCCGACCGGGATCGTCTGGCTGTCGCTGTCCGACGTGAAGGCCAGCGCAAACAGGAACTCGTTCCAGGCGGTAATGAAGGCAAGCAGGCCTGTCGTGACTAGGCTCGGCAGCGACATTGGCAGGATGATATGCCAGAGCAGACCGACAGGGCCGACGCCGTCTATGCGGGCCGCCTCGTCGATCTCGCGCGGCAGCGTTTCGAAATAGCCGAACAGCACCCAGGTCACCAGCGGCAATCCGAGCGCGAGATAGGTGATGATCAGCGCGGTATAGGTATCGAGCAGCCCGAGATCGGAGGCGATGAGATAGAGAGGCCCGACGAGCGCGATCTGCGGAAACATCGATACCGAAAGGATGACCGTCAGGATGCCGAAGCGTCCCTTCACATCGAGGCGCGACAGCGAAAAGGCCGCGAGCGAACCGACGATCAGGCAAAGTGCTGTGGTCGCAAGGGAAACGACGAGCGAATTCAGCACGTAATGATGAAGGCCTTTCTCTACAAAGGCATTGTAGTAGTGCTCCAGCGTGAACGGGTTCGGTATGAGCGAGGGCGTTCCCTCGGTCAGCGCCTTGTCGAGCTGGAGCGATGTCGAAAACTGCCAGATGAATGGGCCGGCGGACCAGATGAGGATGAACAGCGCGCCAAGATAGATGGCGATGTTTTGAAGGACTGAGCGCTCTGCGTTCATGTCGTCCTCCTGATCTGGCGCACGAGGAAGACGCAGAAGCCTATGGCGATCAGACCTTCCGTGATGAACATGGCGGTCGAGACTGCAGAGCCGTAGCCGAACTGAAGCGTCGAAAAGAGTACCTTGTAGGACAGCGTCGAAAGCGTCTCGGTGGAATCGGCTGGGCCGCCGCCCGTCAGCACATAGACGAGGTCGAAAACGCGAAAGGCATCGAGCGCACGGAAGAGGCCGGCAATCAGCAGCGTCGGCATCAGGAGCGGCAGGCGAATATGCCAGAAGATCGTCCAGGCTCCTGCCCCATCAATGCGTGCCGCCTCGATCAGCGATTTCGGAACGGTCTGCAGCCCCGTCAGCAAAAGAAGCGCCATGAATGGCGTGGTCTTCCAAACATCGGCAAGGATGATCGTCGTCAGCGCCGTGTCCGGTGACCCGTACCAGTTGACGTTCTGGTCGATCAATCCTGCATGCAGAAGGATGAAATTGACGATGCCGTGCTGACCGTCGAAGAGCCAGCCGAACATTTTCGACGTCACGACGGTCGGCATGGCCCAGGGCACGAGCATGGCGGCGCGGACCATGCCCCGGCCGGCGAAGGTCTCGCAAAGGATCAGCGCCATTGCCAGGCCGATGAAGGTTTCGAGCAACGTCGAGATCAGGGTAAACCAGATCGTGTGCCACCAGGCATTCCAGAACGGCGGATCGGCCAGCAGCTGCACATAGTTGGCGATACCGACGAAATCATTGTCCTGTGTGATCAGCGAGCGGTTGGTGAAGGACAGATAGACGCCGTTGACGATCGGATAGAAGGATACCGATGCGAGCGAAAGAAATGCCGGCAGCAGCAACAGCCAGGGCCAGAGGGCGCTTGACAGCGCCCTCGACTTACCTGGAGTTGGCTCGGAAACGGCAACCGTCATCGTCACGGCCATTTCAGCCGACGATCTTGTTGATCTGGGCGGCGGCTGCCTGAAGCTCGGCCTTGACGTTGCCGCTGACCAGCGCCTTGGAGATGCTGGACTGCAATGCCAGCGTCACCTTGGCATATTGCGGCGTGATCGGCCGCGGCGTGGCTCCGGTGAAGACGTTCTGGAGACTTGCCATGAACGGCTGCTCGGCCTTGAGCTTCGCATCCTGGAAGATGGCAGGTCGCGAGGGCGCAAGACCGAAATTAAAGGCAAGCCGGGTCTGGGTTTCGGGTGAAGACATCCAGGTCAGGAATTCGATCGCCGCTTCCCGCTTCTTGGAGTTGGCATTGACGCCCAGCTGGTAGCCGCCAAGGCAGGCCGAGCTCCTGCCGCCGGCAAAATGCGGCAGCGGCGCGACAGCCACCTTGTCGACGACATGCGAGGCCTTCGGATCCTGCGCGATCGGATAGACATAGGACCAGTTGCGCATGAACATCGCCTCACCAGACGTAAACGGCTGGCGAGAGGGCTCTTCGTCCCAGGAGAGCACGTTCTGAGGACTGATCTTCGTCTTGTTGATGGTGTCATACAGGAACTGGATCGCGGCAACGGCGGCATCGTCGCCGATGACGGAAGATTTTCCATCTGCGGACAGGATGGAGCCGCCGTTGGATGCGATGATTTCCACGGCGTCACAGACCAGAACCTCGGCCTGCTTGCCCTGCCAGAGATAACCGAATTTGGCGTCGCCGGCTTTTTGCGCCTCTGCCGCCATCGTCGCCATGTCGGCCCAGGTTTCCGGTACCTTGCCGCCGTGCTTTTCCACGAGGTCCTTGCGATAGTAGAACATGCCGGAATCGACGAACCATGGCAGCGCTGTCAACTTGCCGCCATAGGTGCAGGCAGCCACTGTGCCGGGGAAATAATCGGCACGCTTGTCTTTCGGGAAATACTCGTCAAGCGGCAGCGCCCAGCCGGCGGATGCAAAACCCGCGATCCAGATAACGTCCTGGCTGAAAACATCGGGCGTTCCGTTGCGGCGGGCGAGCTGCTGGACGAGGCCCTGATAGACTTCCGTCGACGAGCTCGGCGGCGGCAGTTCGATGAATTTGACGGTAATGCGGTTTTGCGACTCGTTGAACGTCTTGACGAGGTCGCCGAGGCCTTCCTTGCCAAAGAAGCTGGCGCTGGCAAAGCTGATTTCCGTCCGATCGGCGGCACGCGCCGGGCGGATGCCAAGGCTTGTAGCAACTCCAAGCGTTGCCGTACCGATGGCGGCGCCGGCGGCACCCAACAGCAGCTGACGACGATCAAGCATTATCGATTGTCCGGCACTCGTGGAGTAAGCCGGCGTCTTCTTGATATCTGTCATGTTTCCCTCCCAGGAAGACTGGCGACCTCCAAACCTCCACGCCAGTATTCGCATATGTTTTATAAAAATTTATCGCGCGTCAAGAAATAAGGTGCTTTAAATCAACCCGGGAGTCATCGTTCGGATGCGCCGAAGCGCGGCGAACAGATGTGGTAGATCAGGGGGGATTGGGTAATATGGCTGGTAATTCAAAAGCTAAGCTCGGCATTGGCGTCATCGGCTGCGGTAACATCTCGATGACGTATCTGCGCAATGCAGCGCTGTTTGCCGGTGTCGGATTGCGCGTCTGCGCCGATATATCCGCCGATGTCGCCGCGCTGCGTGCCCGGGAATATGGTATTCGCGCGCTCAGCGTCGACCAATTGCTGGCCGATCCCGAAGTCGATCTCGTGCTGAACCTCACTGTTCCCGCCGTCCATTTCGACGTCACGATGTCGGCCCTGTCTGCCGGCAAGCACGTCTTCACGGAGAAGCCGCTGGCAACGTCGGCGGCCGATGGACTGGTTCTCGTGGCGGAGGCCAAGCGCCGCGGATTGCAGCTGGGGTCGGCGCCCGATACGTTCCTCGGCGCTGCAGGCCGCCGAGCGCGGCGCCTGATGGATGAGGGCGCGATCGGCCGGCCGGTCAGCGGCACTGCCTTCATGATGGGGCGCGGCATGGAGCACTGGCACCCCAATCCGCAATTCTACTATCAGCCGGGCGGCGGCCCGGTCTTCGACATGGGCCCCTATTATCTGACGATGATGGTGAACCTGCTTGGTCCGGTCGTGCGGGTCATGGCAATGGCGACGAAGGGCCAGGAAGAACGCCTGATCACCGCCGACGGCCCGTTCAAGAATACGCACTTCAAGGTCGGCACTCCCACAAACATCCTGTCGCTTCTGGAATTCCAATCCGGCGCGACCGTGAATTTCGGCGCCTCCTGGGACGTGTTTCGCCACTCCAACCATCCAATCGAGCTTCATGGCACCGAAGGTTCGCTCCGTTTGCCCGATCCGGACACGTTCGGCGGAACGGTGTCGCTATCCGAGCGGGGCGCCGATTGGTATGATTTCGAAAGCGACGGCGAGCTTTACGGCGCGAGGAACTGGCCATTCCATGCACCGGATCGGGCGAATTACCGCATGCTCGGTGTCGCCGACCTTGCGCGAGCGCTTGAGGAGGGGAGACCTCCCCGCGCGTCGGGAGAGCTGGCCCTTCATGTCCTCGAGATCATGGAGGCCATTCTCCAGTCGGGGGAAAGCCGGCAGTCGGTCAGCATCGGCGCGCAATTCACTCCGCCACCGCGCCTTGACGAAGACGAAGCACGCAGCCTTCTCGCCTGATCGCTGCAGAGAGGGGATAATCCAATGGAAAAGCTGGATGAAAGCGCGCTGCGCGTTCTTGCTCTCACCAGTCGGTCGAGCGGTCGGCCATTCGAAACCGGCACACCTCAGCAGGCGCGTATCGACTATGATGCGAATTGTCCGACGCTCCAGGGCGCAAGAGAGGTGGTCGCTTCGCTGGAGGATCGCGGGATTGCCGGCCCGAGCGGTCCGATCGCCTTGCGCATCTATCGCGGCATCGGTGCGCCTCTGAAGCATGGCCCGGGCCTCATCTATTTGCATGGCGGCGGCTGGGTGATCGGCAATCTCGAATCGCACGACGAAATCTGCCGATGGTTCGCCAATACTGCCAAATGCACTGTCATCTGCCCCGACTACCGGCTAGCGCCAGAACACAAATTTCCCGCCGGAGTGACCGATTGCGCTGCGACTTTGGCATTCGTGGTGAAATCGGCGGCGGACCTCGGCATCGATCCCGGGAGGATCGCCGTTGCTGGCGACAGTGCCGGCGGCAATCTTGCTGCCGTGCTGGCATTGATGTCACGCAATGGCGATGCCCCGCCGCTCGCGGCGCAACTGCTCATCTATCCCAATACGGACGCCGCCCAGACGGCCGACAGCTATCGCCGTTATGCCGAAGGCTTCGGCTTGACTGCCCCGACAATGAGGTGGTTTCGCGATCACTACGTTCGCACTGCAGCCGATATAGCAGACTGGAGGGTTTCTCCGCTACAAGCCGAGACCTTGGCCGGAGTAGCACCGGCCTTCATCGCCACCGCCGGACACGATATTCTGGTCGACGAAGGTATCGCCTATGCCGGGCGATTGCGGGAAGAAGGGGTGCGTATGGTACATCGCCATTGGCCGGGGCAGATCCACGGTTTCGTGTCGATGGGGAGATATGTGGCGGAGGCTCGGCGGGCAGTGGAGGAGGCCGTCGCGGCGTGGCGCGGCTTCGAAGCTGTCTTGATTTAGATGAAGAGCAGGTGTCGCCTTAGGCCGACTGCCGCATGACTAGTGTTCCATCCAGGCAGACCTTGCGCGCGATCGACTGGGTGGGCACGTCCGTATCTCCAAGCAGCATCAGAAGCGTGCTGACGCTGCTTGCCGTCATCGCGGCGAAGTCCTGAGCCATCGTCGTCAGCGGCGGGCAGGTATAGCGGCTCAAGGGATGGTCGTCATGGGCCGCGATGCGCAGATTGTCGCCCTTTTTGCGCCCGATTTTCAGCCCGTGCGCGAAGGCGGCTGCCATCACGCCGAAGGCGAGGCGATCATTCGCGCAAAGGATGGTTTTGCGCGGAAGAGACTTTGCGCGGAGCAGGCCATCCATCTGCTCGTATCCGATGCGCTCGAACTCCCAGGTGTAGGCAACACTGGTGCTGATGACCAGCGGCTCGCAGCCTGCGGCTTCCATGGTGGCGATATAGCTTGCCAGCCTTTCGGGTGAGTTGTGATTGACATGCGGAATGTCGAGATAGGCGGGCGCCTCTCCGGATCGGCAAAGATATTCCACGATCGTTGCGACGCTCTGGTAATTGTCGTTGCCGATGAAGGGCGTATTGCCTTCGATATAAGTGTCGAAATAGACGATGGGCAGGTTCTGCGCGAGTTTTTCAAAGGTGCGCGGATCGGATTTCTTCCCCAATGGTGCGACAAGCGCACCGGCTACCTTCAAGGACAGCATTGTGTTGACCGCTTCGCCTTCCAGTTCGGGCAAACCGTGCGACGAGAACACGATCGGCCAGTAACCCTCGTTGCGCAGGCGCAATTCCAGGCGATTGACCATTTCTGCATAAAAGGGATCGGTAAGGGCGGGAACCAGGATGCCGATATTGCGGGTTCTCTTGCGATTGAGGTTCCGCGCATAAAGATTAGGCTGATAATCCGACGAACGAAGCGCCGCCTCGATCAGCGCGCGGGTTGCCGGTTTTACACTGGTCGGATCGTCGAAATACTTGGAAAGGGTAGGGCGGGAGACACCGCAGGACTTCGCGAAATCCTCCATCGTCTTATGCGTCAATTTTTCCATCTAAAGTCGACCATTTTTCCAGCTGCCGTCGCTACGAATGCCTTATGCGCATACGTGGAAAGCAGCGCAACCAGAGACGTAAAATCCCGACAAGTTCTTTTGCGCTTTGTGTTGCAATAAAAGGTAGCGCGCGAAAATTTATTATTTAACGCGTTAAAATTCAAGTTGCAGCATGAGTGGTCCGAGCGGGAATGGAGCGCATCACACGAAATCCCCTGTTGGGATCCTTCATCAACGCTCATGCGAATGGCGACAAGCTGCGCCGATGAGTAGTTACGACGACATTCGAACCACAGCCGCATAGTCAGCTTTTGATATTGGCGCGTGTGAAGCGGGAATGGGTAAAGCCGGAGGCGCATGAACGGCGCGCTGGCCATTGACATGCATATCCTCTTGCAAATGGTAATTTCGGACTGCTCTTCGCGATCGCCGCGAACCGGGCCTGGGGCTCGCCGTTTTGCTATCGGCGTCGCCTTGATGGATGCCGCGCGTTTCTCCTGATACAAATTTGTTATCGAATCCGCGCGACAAGCCGGCGCCAGCTTTCAAATCCCCGACCCGTCGAGTTGCTGGGCGTTGTCGCCTTCCCAAGGTGAAGGCATTGAGGTGCGATTGAGATTGGCCGAGGGCATCGGCATCCAGCATTTTAGTTCCGGCTCGGCATATTCGATGATGTGCCCGGGTGAAGAATCGGAGGCGCGCCAGCCTTCCGTACCAAATTGATCGCCATTCGACCAATATGCGAGGTCAACTTCTGCAGGCCCCTGTTCTGACGGGCGGATCGTGACAAGGATCCGACTGCCGTCTTTCGGAGCGCTTGCCATGTGCCGCCAGCGGTCTGGCTCATTCATCACTCTTCCTCCTGCCTTGCTTTGGGTTGCAAGTGTCGCCTCGCCATCGAAAACGGTCAACTCAAACTTTGGGCGATCCATTCTCCATCGTCTCAAATGTTTGCGGCTGTATATATTTCAGAAGGAAGTATGTACTGCGATACGGTCGAGGTGCTTTGAGGCATCCCGCGCTCCGGAACTTGCAAGATGCGCCAACACATTCCGGAGCACTTGTATAATCAGGGAGACCGGCGATCGTCCCGCAGAACGAGATGATCGGCTGCGGTACTGGTCGGAACGGCTCCGAGATCTTAGGATAGCGGAGCTTCAGCCTTGCATCTCTTTTTCCCACCAGCCGCGGGTGTTCACGTCCGCGGCGTCAGCGAGCGCTTCCAGCTCTGCAATGTCGTCGCCGGTGAGGCTGATGCTGCCGGCTCGGACGAGACTATCGACATGATCGGGTTTGGTGACGCCGATGATCGGCGTTGTGCCCTTGGCGATTGCCCACGCTATCGCGACATCGGGAGCGGCCGCATCCTGCTTCTGGCCGATCGAGGCGAGCATGTCCGTCAGCGCCTTTAGCTGAGGCAGCATGCCATTGTAAGCAGCCGCCCGGCTGCTTCCTTTTGGCAGCGGGTTCTCCGGACTGTACTTGCCAGTCAGGGCGCCCTGTTCAAGCACCATATAGGCGAAGAACGGGATACCTTGATTGCGGCAGTAGTCCAGGATGCCAGCTTGCTCGGAGCTGCGGTAGAGGAGACTATAGTGGTTCTGGATGGCTTCAACCCGGAATCCGGCTTCTCCGAGGATCCGGTTGGCGAGCTCGATTTCGCTCAGGTTGTGATTCGAGACACCGACATGTTTGACCTTTCCGCTCTTCAGCAGCGGTATCAGGTGCGGAGTCCACCGCGCCACATCGGCTGGATTGTGAATCCAGTAGAGGTCGATGTAGTCGGTGCCGAGGCGCGCCAGGCTCTGCTCCAGCATGTCCGCCACGGGATCATCACCGGTCCCTGCCGCTTGCGGGGTGAACTTCGTGGAGAGCTGATAGCCGCTGCGGGCGTAGCGTTTGAGTATCTCCCCAAGTAGGGTTTCTGAACGGCCCATGCCGTATACCATGGCGGTATCCCACAGGGTGAATCCGCTCGCATGCGCCTTTTCCGCGACCTCTTCGAGGCCAGCCTGAGTAAGGCGGCTGCCGAAGTAACCGTCGCCGGTCTCGCCGCTGTCGCCCCACGCCCAGGTCCCCAGTGCTACTGTGGGGGCTTTCAAATAATCCATCGTCATGTTTGCTCCGTCCTTGTTCTGCAGCCTGGTTCGCTGCGACCCAGGTGCTTCGGACACTATGATGTGTGGCGACGCCGAACCGTTAGCCTTATGCGCCGGGATTACTGCCCAATCCTCCAGAAGCCGCACGGTTTCGCCTTGCTGCCCTCCTGCTCGCATGCAATGGTCAGGCTCATGGAAACACTGACCAAAATCTCTGCAGTAATTGCCCGACACGCCTCCAAGGATGGTTTCCACGCCACCCCCATCGAACGGATGACGCTTGCTCGATCCTCCACGGTGACGATGCCGATGCCGAACGTATATCGGCCGCAACTGTGCCTTGTCGCACAGGGGCAAAAAGAGGTTACTCTGGGTGACCACGTGTTCAGATATGCGCCGGGCCGCTATGGGATTGTGACTTACGATCTGCCGGCAACGGGCCAGGTGGTCGAGGCGACACCTGACAGGCCCTATCTCTGCCTGTTCCTTGATTTCGATCCAGTCAAGCTGGGGCAGCTGGCGTTGCATGTGCCGCCGCCGCCGGGAGCGCCCGCTCGGCCCACAGGCAAGACGGTGTCCGACGCCGGCGCCAGTCTGCTCGATGCGGTGCTGCGCCTGCTGCTTCTGCTCGACGAACCGGCAGCATTGCCCGTACTCGGGCCGTTGACCGAGCAGGAAATTCTCTATCGCCTGCTCGCCGGCCCGGATGGTGCCAGGATGCGCCAGATCACCTCGAGCCAGGGGCGGGTGGCGCAGGTTGGCCGCGCCATTGCGTGGATCGGGCAGAACTTCCGGGAACGGTTCAGCATCGAGCGGCTTGCTGCGGAAGTCGGCATGAGTCCGTCGAGCCTGCACGAGCATTTTCGCGCCGTGACGGCGATGACGCCGCTGCAATTCCAGAAGCAGCTAAGGCTCCAGGACGCGCGCAGCCTGATGCTGGTCCAGGACATTGACGTCACGACCGCCGCCTTCCGCGTGGGTTACGAAAGCCCGTCGCAGTTCACTCGCGAATATCGGCGCCACTTTGGAGAACCGCCGGCGCGTGACATAGCTCGCCTGCGCGCTTCGCCGCGCTTGGTAGGGGTAGCTTGAATTCAGCTTTCCGGGGCATTGACGGTCAGTCCAAATATAGCGCCCGTCGAAGATGCGGACCGAATGCGAATGTGCCTATGGAGCAAGGCCGCGACCGATCCAGCTCCTGATCCCCTCGGGCTGGACCCTGAGACTTTATGCGAACTTCATAGCCGCTTTTCTATGGAGAGCATTCGGGGGCTTTTATCGGGATAAGCCATATTCGGGGTTAGATCCCAGATTTGATGTCGGCCACCACCGCCTGCCAGCCACGAGCGACAGCTCCGGCGCATGCATCTTCGATGCGATCAAGCATGGCATGTAGCACCTCGCGCTCACGAACCGACAAGCTTTCGAGAATACGTGCTTCCATCGCCTGACCGATGGACACGATCTCCTCGAGCACCTTGTAGCCCTCGGGTGTGAGTTCGATCGCAGAGAATCGGCGATCACCGGCACCGGCATTGCGCCGGGCAAAGCCTAGCGAGACCAATTGCGCAATGCCGCGGCTTACTGCGAATTGATCGAGCGCTCCGGCATGGCAGATTTCCTTGCTCGAAAGCCCCGGGCGGCTGCCGGCGATGGCGAGAATTCGCCATGACGCCTGGGACAGGCCATATCGTGGCCCGTAATAGGATGCGAGCAACTCAGCGGTGCTGCTTGCCACCAGAAACATGCGGTAGGGCACCCAGCGATCGAGCCGAAAGGCTGGCTTCACCGCCGTTCCATCCTCGCGTTCCTCCGTCACCCTATTATCGGTTTTATCGTTTTTTAATTGCATATTGCAGATATATTCCAGCGAAGTTCCGAAAACAAGCCGCGGATGATCGCGGCGGATGTCAAGCGAGCAGCAGCCTGTCTTCGGCAATTTCGCCGCCGCTTACCGCTCCAAACAGCGCAATCAGGTCCGGCACATCGTAACCAGCCCGTTCATCCCCTGCGACGTCAAGCACGATGCGTCCCCCGCTCATCATGATGGTGCGCTGGCCATAATCGAGAGCATGGCGCATACTGTGCGTGACCATCAGTGTGGTGAGACGCTGACGCTCGCTGATTTCCGCCGAAAGTGCCAGGATGCGCGACGCCGCCTTAGGATCGAGCGCTGCCGTATGTTCGTCGAGAAGAAGTAGTTTCATGGGCAGCAATGTCGCCATCAACAGGCTTACCGCCTGCCGCTGGCCGCCGGAAAGGGTGCCAATCCCCGCCTTAAGCTTCGTTTCAAGTCCGAGGCCAAGGCTGGCAAGCTGTTCTTCAAACCGCGCGCGCCCAATCCGTCCACCAAGCGCAAGGGACAGTCCGCGCCGTCCGGCGCGCGCGGAAGCAAGCGCAAGATTTTCCTCAACGGTCAGAGCCTCACAGGTTCCGATGCGCGGATCCTGGAATACGCGGCCGATAAATCGCGCCCGTGCCTGGGTCGGCAACCGCGTAACGTCGACGCCGTCGATGACGATCCGGCCCCGATCGGGCGAAGTAGCGCCGGCAATGGCCGAAAGGAGTGTCGACTTCCCGGCACCATTGCTGCCGATCACCGTTACGAACTGCCCCTTGGGGATGGCCAGCGATACGCCACGCAGTGCAGCCACTTCGAGAGCTGTCCCCGGGTTGAAGGTGACCGATATCGCGTCGAGATTCAGCATCATGAGGTCGCTCTTTCTGCTTTCGATGGCTCAGGCAGCCGGCTACGCCTGATGGAGGGCAGCTTCTTCAGCCGCGTTTTCGAAATCATCACGGCGACGGCGACGACCAATGCTGTTACCAGATTGAGATCCTGTGCCTGGATCCCGATCACGCCGCCGTCGAGCGCCAGCGCAATGACCAGCCGGTAGATCAATGCACCGAGGATACAGCCGAAGGTGGCTCGCGCGACCGATCCTGCGCCGACGACCGTTTCGCCGATAATGACGGCGGCAAGACCGATGACGATCGTGCCGATGCCCATTGAGACATCGGCAACGCCCTGGCTTTCGGCATAAAGCGCCCCGGCAAGCCCGACGAGGCCGTTAGCGAGGGCCATGCCGAGCATGACCATGCGGCCATTATCGACAGCCTGTGCCTCGGCCATCCTCGGGCTGGCGCCGGTTGCACGTAAGGCCAGTCCCATTTGCGTGGCAAGGAACCAGTCTACGAACATCTTTGCGGCCAATACGATGCAGAGGAGCAATACTGTATTGGCCCAGACCCCGAGCGCTGCGATGCCGCCGATCCAGGAAAAGATGGTATCGGTCCCATAAAGCGAAACATTCGGCTTACCCATGACGCGCAGATTGATTGAGAACAATGCGACCATGGTCAGGATCCCTGCAAGCAGGTTCATGATCTTCAGCCGGACCGACAGGAATGCTGTGACGAAGCCTGCAGAAGCGCCCGCGGCAAATCCGAGGAATGTCGCAACAATGGGCGGCACGCCGGCCATGATCGTTGACGCTGCAACCGACGCGCCGAGCGGGAAACTGCCGTCGACAGTTAGATCCGGAAAATCGAGCACTCGGAACGAGAGATAGACGCCAAGGGCAACGAGGGCAAACAGCAGGCCTGCTTCGCAGGCACCGGAAAGGGCAATCAGGCTCATTGGTCGATCACCTTCGCTGCGCTCTGTGTCATCGCCTCGGAGAGAGTGACGCCCATCTTCTTGGCCGAGGCGAGATTGAGGTAGAGATCCTCGCTGTCCAGTGTTCCGACCGGGATGTCGCCCGGCTTTGCGCCATTCAGGACCTTGGCGGCAATCTCACCCGTGAGCCGTCCCAGCTTGTAATAATTGAATCCGAGTGCAGCCATCGCACCCCGTTCGACTGAGTTGGTGTCGCTGGCGTAGACCGGGATCTTCGCGTCGACGCCGACCTTGACCACGCTTTCGACGGCCGAGACCACCGTGCTGTCGGTCGGCAGGAGGATTACATCGGCCTTGCCAACGAGGCTGCGGGCAGCGTCCGGCACCGCGGCCGACTGTGCCGCCGTCGCCTCGACGATACTCATACCGATCTTCGCCGCCTCGGTCTTCATTTCAGCCACTTGCGCGACGGAATTGGCCTCGCCGGCATTATAGAGGACGCCGATCTTCGTTGCCGTCGGGGTCAGTTTATGAATCAGTTCGAAGGTCAGGTTCAGGGGCTGCTTGTCACTGGTTCCGGTCAGCGTGCCGTCCGGTTGAGCGAAGCTTTTGACCAACTTTGCGGCAACGGGATCCGTCACGGCCGAGAACACGATCGGGATCGCTCCTTTGGCTGCGGCCTGGCAGGCCTGGGCCGACGGTGTGGAGATGGCGACGATCATGTCGGGCGATTTGCCGGCAAATGTCTTGGCGATCTGCGTCTGCGTCGGCATGCTCCCTTGAGCGCTTGCAATGTCGAGTGTGACGGTCTTGCCGTCGATGAAGCCGGCATCGGCCAGTGCATCGACAATCCCTTTGCGGGCCGCGTCGATGGCCGGATGCTCGACAATATAGGTTAGCGCCACTGTCTTGTTTGCCGCGGTGGTGACCGTGGCGGAGAAAGACAGAAGCAGGGCCGAGAGGGCTAGTGCGTGTACGAAAGCGGTTTTGCGTTTCACCGGAGCAATCTCCTCGTAAGGGTTTTGGCAATGACGGGTCAGGCGGCAAATGGTGACTGTGGGCGCGGAGACATGGGTTCGCGAGCGGAAACCTGCTCGGGCCGCAATAGCATCGGGGGAAGGCGAAGCGTGGAAGGTCGAAGATCGGCAATGGTGGGCGCACCCATCATTGCCTGAGCGACGTCGAGTTCGGCGGCGATGATGGCAAGGGCTCTGAACGCGGCATCCTCGCCGCCACTCGCCAGGGCATAGAGCGTCGCACGTCCGATCTGCACGGCCGTTGCTCCAAGCGCCAGCGCCTTGGCAACATCAGTGCCGCTGCGAAAGCCGCTGTCAATCAGGATTGCGAGCTTGCCCCCGACGGCGCTGACGAACTCCGGCAGGATGTCGATACTCGCGACGGCTCCATCGAGTTGCCGTCCACCGTGATTGCTGACAACGATACCGTCAAGCCCGAGCTCGGCTGCCCGGCTGCCCTGCCTCGGATTGAGCAATCCCTTAAGGATCAGCGGTCCCTTCCAGCGATCCCGTATGAAGGCGATGTCGTCCCAGGACACGGTTGGGTCGAGCTGCTGTTCCATCACCTCGGCAATCGTTCCCGCGGATTTAAGATCGAACTCGGCTTCCATGACTTCCAGACGCGGAGCGCCGGCCTTGGCCATCCGCAAGGCCCATCCAGGATGAGCCGCAAGGCTCAGGAGCTTCCTGGGTGTCCAGCGGAACGGCAGCGAAAAGCCATTGCGGGCATCGCGCAACCGTCTGCCGGGAATGGCGTTGTCGACTGTTATCTCGATTGCTTCGAAGCCCAGTGCTTCGGCCTGTTTCAGCAGCCTGAGGCTCACCTCGCGGTCTCGGAACAGGTAGAGCTGAAACCACTTCCTGCCTTCGCCGGCGGCTGCCACCGCTTCCATGGTCGCGCTGGCCGCTGAGCTCATGACAAAGGGGATTCCCGCTCGCGCGGCAGCCCGGGCCAACGCCTGGTCGCCCGCAGGCCATGCCGCGCCTGCCAGCCCGGTCGGTCCGATGATGACTGGCATTGAGAGAGGCTCGCCGAAGAGCGAGATGGCCGCCGAGCGGTGGCCAACATCGACGGGTGCAGAGCCGACGAGACGAATCCGATCCAACGCTGCCCGGTTTTCGCACAGCGTGAGTTCCGAGCCGGCGCCTCCGTCGAAGAAGTCAAAGACCATTTTCGGCAATGCGCGCCTTGCGGCGTTTCTGAAATCGGCGATCGATGCCGGGCCATGCGGATTGGACATAAATTCTCACTACCTCCCTGGTTTTTGTATCTCGCTCAATTGAAAGGCGGTGCCTCGGCGAGATTGAAGATCTTGCCTGGATTCATGATGTTGTGAGGATCGATGGCGCGTTTGATTGCGGCCATGACCCGGATGGCTGGACCATGCTCCGCGACAAGCGCTGCTATTTTGCCGTGGCCTATCCCGTGTTCGCCCGTCGATGTTCCCTGAAGGGTGATGGCGCGGTCCGCGAGACGTTTGGTCAGTGCCTCGACGCGCTGACACTCATCGGGATCGGCGGGATCGAAAAGGACGCAAAGATGGAAATTGCCGTCTCCCACATGGCCGCAGATCGGTGCGACAAGGCCAAGATCCCGCACGTCATCCTTGGCGGCAAGTATGGCCTCGACAAGCCGCGATACCGGCACGCAGCTATCCGTGGGAAGGGCGCTTGCGCCCGGGCGGAGCGCAAGATTGGCCCACCAGATATCATGGCGCGCTTGCCACAGCCTGCCTCTCGCTTCCGCCGATACGGCGCTATCAAACCGACTGGCACCGGCGGCATGTGCCTCCTCCTCGATGAACGGCAAGGCCGCCTCGACCGCTCCGCGGCTACCATGCAGTTCGATAAAAAGCGTTGGCTCGACCGGCAAGGAGAGTTTTGAATAACGATTGACGGCCTCGACCTGCAGTTCATCCAGCAGTTCGATGCGTGCCAAGGTGTCTGTGAGCCTGGTCGCGACAAGCACGAAGCCGACTGCCTGTTCCAGTGTGGAGAAACTCGCCGAAATCGCAACGATATGGTCTGGAATTGAATGCAGCTTGACGGTGACGTCGGTCACGATGCCGAGCGTGCCTTCCGATCCCACCCAGAGACGTGTCAGATCGTAGCCCGCCGCCGATTTGCGAGCATGGCTCGCGGTGCGGATCCGATCACCATTGGGCAGAACGACACCAAGCGAAATGACGTTGTCTTTCATCGTGCCATACCGCATGGCATTCGTACCGGAGGCGCGCGTCGAGGCCATCCCCCCAAGTGAGGCGTCAGCGCCGGGATCGACGGGAAAGAACAGTCCGGTGTCGCGCAATTCGGCGTTGAGGCGTTTGCGGGTTACGCCTGCCTCGACCGTCGCTGTCATGTCGTCCGGTCGAATCGTCAAAATCCGGTCCAGCCGGGAGAGATCGATACATATTCCGCCCATGAGGGCGGCAACATGTCCCTCGCAGGAGGTGCCGGTTCCAAACGGGATCACCGGCACGTCGAAGGCGTGGCAGGTCGCCACGATACGCGATACCTCATCTGCCGTATCAGGGAAAACGACCGCGTCCGGCGGATAGGAGGGATGCCAGCTCACGTCATGGCCATGCTGATCACGCACAGCCGTAGCCGTTGTCAGCCGATCGCCAAAATGCAGCTTCAGTTTCGCGATTGCCGCCTCGACCAGATCGCTATGGCGCCCGTAGTGCTTCACCGCGGTCGTCATCCCCCGGCCTCCTGCTGGCTATCGGACCATCGAAAGGCGGCCGGAGGCTTGGTCCCCCATGACGGGAGATTTTCTTCGCTGCGGTTGCGCAGATGGCGGCTCGCCATCGGAAACGTCCCGAGCACGACAAGCTCGCGAGCATGGCGGGCGAGAGTATCGAGCGCATCGGCCACCTCCGGTGCAGCCGGATCACCTTCGAACTCGCAGAGGAAGCGGGACGGCACGAATTGCCCGCCGACAAGGTAGCTTTCGATCTTGGTCATGTTGATGGCGTTTTCGGCAAATCCGGCAATGGCGTGGTAGAGGCAGCCCGGCCGGTTCTGTGTGCGGAACACAATCGTCGTCAGAAGCTGTGTTTTTTGTTCGATCGCCTGAGGTTCGGCAGACAACACGTAGAACCGCGTCGTATTATGCGGATCGTCTTCGACATTGCGTTTGAGGATATCCAATCCGTAGAGGTCGGCTGCAAGATCCGAGGCAATTGCTGCTTCGCTCGGATCCTCGCAAGATGCCACCAGCTCGGCGGCGTGGGATGTCGTCGGAGCGGCGATAGCCTCAAGATCGAGCGCTGCGATAAGCCGGCTGACCTGGCCAAGCGCCACTGGATGCGAACGCACGCGTCTGATGCTTGCAAGTGATGCGCCTGGCGGTGCCATGAGGCAATGTTCGACGCGTTGAAAATGCTCGCCGACGATATGCAAACCACTGTCGGGCACGATTCTGTGCACATCCGGCACGCGTCCAACCAGGCTGTTTTCGCATGGCAGGAGGATCCGGTCGACTTCACCGCGGACGGTGCTGGCGATCGTGGTCTCCAAGCTCGGCATGGCGATGCGATCCGCGGACGGGAACGCCATCCTGCAGGCGACATCTGCAAATGCGCCGGGCCGACCATTGTAGCCGACTTTATGGACTGTGGTCTCCGAGCCGAGTTTCCTGGCGCCCGGAACCAATGAACTGGCATCGAAAGGGGCTCCGGTGGGAGGGGCCGTGGCTCCACGGTTTGCGGCGGTCGATGTCATGACGATCTCCGAAGGAATTGTGCACGCCAGGTCACGTTGCGGGCGGATTTGTCCGGTCCCGCGTCAAGCGCCTGTCATCGTTCATCCATGATTAATTCGCAGTCGGCAGCTTTGTCGTTTCCATCACTGTCATCGGCCAAAGCAGGGCGATGCCGTTGCCGTCGGAAACGATGTCAAGATGGCGTTCCGCTGCAACAAGGCAGTCGTCGTCGGTGAAGATGTCGGTTGCCGAGAACAGCAATCGCAGGAAATGTCCGAGACTTGCCTTGGTGTCGAAGCGCCAGCGGGTGGTGACATCGGTAAATTGAGGCTTGTCCCATCCGGTCAGAGCGCACAGGCTCGTTGCAAATTCCCGTGAAAGGAAAGAGACCTCGTGGCCGGTACAGCAGCTCTGCGCGATGAAATCGTCGAAATAGGCGGCAAGCCGCGTTCCGGCGAAGATGTCAGCAATCACCAGCTTGCCGCCGGGCCGCATGTGGGCTGCGATCGCCTTCCAGGCAGCGGTCTTGTCGGAAATATGGTGCACGGCGCCGCGCGACCAGGCCATGTCAAAATCGCGGATCGGCAGGTCGAGCATGTGCGCAGCCTGACCGAAGACCCTGATCCGGCCGCCGCTTTCGACTTCTAGATCCTCAAGTTGTTCGGTGGACGGATCGGTCGCGACCAATAAGCCGGCAGGGCCGACATCTTCGGCAATCGCCCGGCTGAAATGACCGTTGCCGGCGCCGATCTCTAAGACGTGCCGGCCGTAGATCGGCTGCAGGAAGCGGCGCATGGCAGCGACATCGTCAAGCCAGGCATCGGGAAAGAGATGAAGTGCATCGCGGTAGGTCGCCGAGCGGCGGCCGGAGAAGACGATGTCAGATTCAATCGGTGTCGAGGACATATACATGAACATATGCCTTCCAAAATTGTTGCGGTTCGGACATCTCCCTAGATTCTCGTTTTGCGGGCAATCGCGATGCGATTTACCTCTTATGATTAAAACTACAACATAGATTTGATAGGAAATCAATTGCTATTTGCAAGTAATTTAGACATGCATAAGCTTTGTGCAATCGATCTTATTGGAGGCAATTTTAGCGGAGCCAATAGCCGATCTGAGGGATGTTCTTGATGGGTATCCGCATCTTCCGATTATCGGATCGGTCGTTAAACAGCTCTCAAGCTGTGACCGCAACACACCGGCCCTTCACAAATTGCCAGGAGTATTAAGTCTCGCCGGAAGTACTTCAATCGCCGGGACTGCGGGCGAACACGGATAGGATGCCGATTGCAGAACCGGTGCTTGATTGTTGCGCCTCAAGCATTGAGCACCAGTATATTGCCAAGAAGGATCGTCGCGCCGCCGAAGGCAAGACGGGTATCGATGTGCAGGCCTTCGAAGATGACCGAGATGGTTATGGCGACAATCGGAACAACGGTCAGCGCATAGGCCGCCCGTGCGGGGCCGACCTTCTCGATGAGCGTAAAATACATAAGAAACGTGACGCAGGAGGCAATAATTGCCAGATAGGCGAGCTGCGCCAGATAGCCGACAGTGACAGGTATCGTGAGAGACGTGCCGACAACGACCGCCCAGGCGACCCCGAAACCGCATCCGCATAATGCTCCCCAACCCATGAGCACCGGGATCGGCAAGCCGCGCCGCTGGTTGCGCGCAGCAATTGCGGTCCCCGCACCTGTCGCCATCGCCGCAACGCCTGCCCAGATGAACCCAGTCACGGTCTGCGGGTCGAGATGCAGTGCGAAGATCTGTGGGGCGGCGACGATGCCAAGACCCAGGAGACCAAAAACTATGCCAATCGTCGCGCGGCGGCTGATCCGGAGATTCAGCAGTAAACGGCTGGCGATGGCGGCAAACAGCGAGGAACTCGATAGCACCAGGGCAGCAATCCCGCTCGGGATACCCTTGGTCGCCTTATAAAAGGCGATAAATGCAAGCCCGAAAAACAATATGCCTTGCATCATCACCCAAAGACGATCGCTGCGGGCTATCGTGATCGGTTTGCCGGTGGCGATCGAAAATCCGAGCATGCTCAATCCAACAAGGAACATGCGGATCGCTACCGACAGCTCGGGAGCAGAAGCGCCTGCCTGGAGAGATGTCACAATCGCGCCCGAACCCCAGAAAAGCACGGTCGCGAGAAAGAGGGCTGCGGTCATCCTCACATCCTTTGTGGCTAAATGGTAATCCAGGCAGTCGACTCGACTCGTGGAATACGCAGGCATAGGCATAATGTCGGTTATTTAGTTGCAAAATGCAATTATTATTTAATTCGCGTCGCCGCTGCGGCTCCTGCGTCCACGATGGCAAACGGCGATTATCGGAAATCTCGGGCTTCGAAGGTGAGATTCAGTAATTTTCACTTTCGGCCTGAGGCTGCGATATAGCTTGTGACAGGCGGGGAACAACAGGGCGGCGAGCGCGACGCGGGTTCGGGCACCAGTCATTGTTGATCACACGGAAATCCGAATAGCCTTTTGTTTCCACGTGGTGCGAAATCGAATAACATCTCCGTTATCGAAAATGGTCAAAGAGAGCATTAGGGATGTCTATGCAGCCGATCGATAAAGCGTTCACAAGGACGGTTGCCTTAGGCATTCTGATTATTGTTCCCGCCGTTTTCTTTGCTTCCTGCTCGACGGTCGGCGGAACCGGCGGCCAATCCAGGTCGGTAACCGCGAGCAGATCGACAGATCGCGACAAAGACAAAGCGGCCGAACGTCGGCGATGGGCGGAGAGGGTTGAACGAGACAATCAGCTAGCTCCAAGCGGGTCGGCACCGGGTTCCTATGGCTCTTCCCGTCCTCTCTTCACTTGGTGAGCGATAGATTGGCAAACTGCCCCGGTCTCAGGTTTTAGGGAACGGGTCCGCCGCCAGCCGGAGCCACAATCGATCTGCTTGCCGGCAAGATCTTCGACTTGGAAGAGATGATAGTCGTTTCCAGTCTCTGTCCTGGTTTGTGGTCGGCGGACCTTTGCATTGCCCGAATATGGCATACGTCGTTATCCAGCATGCTCCGGAGGCGCTCGCAACGCCGCTTTCGAGAGACCTATGGTCCAATCAGGCAGATCATCAGACAAGCGCATCCCTGGGAAAGCCTGCCGCCAGGCAGTCGATGAACCTGCGAACGGCCGGAGGAAGACCACGGCGCGTGGTGAATACGAGGTGGACAAGGCCCTTCATGCCATGCCAGGCGGGAAGGACCCGTACGAGCTTCCCTTCTTCCAGCGCCTGTCTGCATGTGTGATCGGGGAGAAGAGCGACGCCCAGACCCGCAAGTGCGGCTGCCCTCACGGCCGTAAAGTCCGCACAGCCCATTCTCGGCTCGTGCCTGAGCGTATGGCTTCGGCCATCGTCCGTCTCGAGAAACCAGTTCACTTCGCCCTGATCATCCGTGGTCGAGAGGGTAGGTTCGCTCGCCAAAGCTTCTATGTCTGCAATGCGGCCGGCAAGTTGCGGGCTTGCGACCAGGATACGGATCGAGTTGCCTAGCGAGCGCATCGTCAAGGAGGCATCGCCGTCCAACGACGTTCGGACGCGCAATGCGACGTCGATCCGCTCGTCTATAAGATCGACCGGACGGTCGATCGCGATGAGTTGCAGCTGCACTTTTGGATGCTGCGCCAGGAATTGCATTAGGAGGGGGGAGATCGGTTCGACCAACCCTGTCGGGCAACTCATTCGGATCAGACCATGCGGCTCTGATTTTGCCTCTGCAACGAGCGCCTCTGCACGCTCGGCTTCCGCCAGCATTGCCTTGCAGCGCTCGTAGAAGGATTGACCTACATCGGTCACCCGAAAGCGGCGGCTCGACCGTTCGATCAGTCGCACGCCGAGCCTTTCCTCGAGCCCCGCTATCCGTCGGCTAAGCTTCGACTTCGGCTCGCGCAAAGCGCGCCCCGCGGCTGCGAACCCGCCGTGGGCGACGACCTCGGCAAAATAGACCAGATCATTCAAATCAGATCTCATCATCGTTCTCCATTTGGAACGATGAGTATCAAATTTGCTGGCTGTTTGCAGCATCGTTCCGCTGGCATGTTCAATTCAACGGCAATGCCGCAACAAAGGAGCATGATAGTGAGTAAGAAATTCGAAAACAAAGTCGTGATCGTAACGGGTGGCACGAGCGGTATTGGTCTTGCAACGGCAAAGGCTTTCTCGATGGAAGGTGCCTCCGTGTTCATCACCGGCCGCCGCAAGGAAGCACTCGATGCCGCCCTCCAAAAGATCGGTGGCCGTGTCACGGGCGTACAGGCCGACATGAGCAAGCTCGTCGATATCGACCGTCTGTACGACGCAGTTCAACAGAAGCACTCGCATATCGATGTGGTTTTCGCGAATGCCGGCGGCGGCGAGATGTTACCTCTCGGGGCGATTACCGAAGAACACTACCAGAAGACATTCGATACCAACGTGAAGGGCACCTTGTTCACCGTTCAAAAGGCGCTCCCGCTCCTGCGTGATGGTGGCTCGATCGTTCTCACTTCGTCGACGACGAGCATTTCCGGCACGCCTGCCTTCAGCGTCTACTCGGCAACCAAGGCTGCCGTGCGCAACTTCGCCCGCAACTGGATCCTCGATCTCAAGGATCGCCATATTCGCGTCAATGCAGTTAGTCCTGGCGTGACCGATACGGCCGGTCTCAACGAACTTTTCGGCAATGGTGAAAGCGCGGAGAACACGAAGAATTACCTTGCGAGCCTCATTCCTGCCGGCCGCATCGGGCAACCGGAAGAGATCGCCAAGGCCGTGCTGTTCCTGGCCTCCGACGATGCCAGCTTTATCAATGGCGTCGAACTCTTCGTCGATGGCGGCCACGTCCAGATCTAAGCCGCCATATCAGGGAGAATGACCATGGCAGACATCGCAACGCTGCTCGATCGGAATCTGCAGGGCATCTTTGGGGAGGGCGACGACGTCCTTCGCCGGAAAGTGGCGGAGGAAATCCTTCACGAAGACGCGATATTCATCGAACCGCACGGGATCTACCGCGGCCGCGACGAGATCGTCCGCATTGCCGGAGCCATCCGCGCCATGCATCCGACATTTGCATACACGACAATCGCCGCAGCGGACGTCCTCCATGATCAGGCCGGGCGGGTGCAATGGGTGGCCGGTGCGCCCGGCGAAGAGCCTGCATATGCAGGTACGGACTTCATCATTGCCAAGGACGGCAAGATCGCAGCGATCTATCTTTTCTTCGATGGAAATCCAGATCCGACCAGCCCACCTATCGGGGCCTGAGGGGGCTCAATGCACTAGGAACGATCGCCGCACTCGATTCAATCGGCGCCGGTTCGGATCCCATCATGTGCGGAGATTTGCCACTTTCGTGAAAAAACTTGCTAGGTTCAGGATCCGAAGAAGCGGCCTTTCGGCGACCGGAAGCCGAGCTTTTCGGAGATCTCGTGAGCGGCTCTCAAGAGGCTGTCGAGATAGGCGGTGCGGTTGCGCAAGCCATCCTCACGCGGCGTTACCAGGCAGAGTGTCGCGATGCAGGCGCCGTCGGCTTGATTGATGGGCACGGCGAAGCAATGGGTGAAATTCTCCACTTCGCTGTTGAAGGTGAAGTATCCATCTTCGGCGGCTTGGCGCACTTGAGCGATGAAATCGGCTGGTTCCAGCCGCCTTCCATTCGGAAGGACGAAATCTTCAGGCGGAATGAAATCCAGGATTTCCCGGTCCGAAAGATGGGCTACAAGCAGGCGCCCCGAGGCGGTCCACGGAATAGCGACGAGCTCGCCCACATTCGAGGATATGCGAAAGGGGCGGATGCCTTCCCGCATCATGGCGACCGTATATTTATTGCCTTCCAGCAGGCACATTTGCGCTGTCTCGCGCGTCTCCTCCGCCAGCACGCCTAGCATGCGGCCGCATTCGCGCATCAAGTCGAATTGTTCGGCATAGGCGGTGCCGAGAAAATAGAGACGGCGGCCGAGAAAGACCCGGCCGTCGCCGCCCTGATAGTCGAGCATGCCATGGCCGAGCAGGAGATTGACGAGTTCGTAAATGGAAGAGCGCGGCGCGCCGATCTCCGTGGCGATCTCGTTCGGACGCATGGGCTGGCGTTTTACCCGCAGAAACTCAAGAATCTCGAAGGCGCGATCCAGGCCCCGCATGCGTCGGGATACAATGTCGTTTGCAGTCTCGGCCATGCTTCTCTCCGAATATTCCCATACCAGCCACAACCGGCATGCTGCGACGCATCAGCACATGGTGCCGGCTATACGGCGTTGGTGCCGTCAGATCTCAGCAAGACGCTGCGATAGCATCCGGGCGGGCGATGACGCAACGCTTGCGCCGAGCTGTTGTTTCCTCTCAATTGAAACTCGAGGTCTTGAGGAATTCGGCAAGCCGCTCCGTCTTCGGACGCACGAACATGTCTTTCGGATCACCTTCTTCGCAGATGACGCCCTGGTTCATGAAGATGACGCGCGAGGAGACCTCATAGGCAAAGCGCATTTCATGGGTGACGAGCAGCATCGTCATGCCGTCGGCGGCGAGCCCTTTGATGACTTGAAGAACTTCGCCAACCAGTTCCGGGTCGAGGGCCGACGTCACCTCGTCGAACAGCATCAGCCGAGGCGCCATGGCAATCGCTCGGGCAATCGCAACGCGCTGCTGCTGGCCACCCGAGAGCTGGCCCGGATAATGATTGGCGCGAGCGGCAAGGCCTACACGATCGAGCCATTTTTCCGCGACGACGCGTGCGTCCGACTTCGACATTTTCTTCACCTTGACGAGGCCGAGCATCACGTTCTCGGCGGCGGTCATGTGCGGAAAAAGGTTGAACTGCTGGAAGGCCATGCCGGTGAGTGCGCGCTGGCGGGCAATCTCCTTCTCGCTCTTGCGACGACGGGTACTGCCGTCGGCGTGATAGCCGATCTCCTCGCCATCGAGGCTGATCTTGCCGCCCTGGAACTCCTCCAGCATGTTGATGCAGCGTAACATCGTCGTCTTGCCGGAACCCGACGAACCGATGATGGAAATGACCTCGCCTTCCTCAACCGTGCAGTCGACGCCCTTGAGAACCTCGTGCTGGCCATAGGTCTTGCGCAGGCCCTGAATGTCTAGAATTGTCTTGCCCATCGGTCCGATCTCCTCAAGACGGCAGTGCGGTCTTGCGCTCGACATATTTGCCGAAGCGCTCGATACCGAAGTTGACGATGAAATAGAGGCCGCCAGCCAGGAAATAGAACTGGAGGCTCATGAAATTGCGGGAGATGATCTCCTGCGTGCGCAGGAGCAGTTCGGCGACGCCGATGACGGAAAGCAATGTCGAGGCTTTTACCATCTCGGCTGCCGTGTTCACCCAGGCTGGCAGACACTGGCGCATCGCTTGCGGCCACAGGACCGAAGTGAAGGTCTGGGTGAAGGTGAGGCCGATCGCCTTGGCCGCCTCCGTCTGACCTTTCGGAATGGCCTGCAGCGCGCCGCGCACGATCTCGCCGACATGTGATGAACAGAAGATCGCCAGGGCAAGAACGCCTGCGGAAAACGGCCCCAAATCAAGACCTACCGCAGAAGAGACGTAGTAGCTCGCCAGCACGAGGACCAGCACGGGCGTACCACGGATGATGTCGGTATAGGCCCGGATCAAAAGGCGCAGAATGGCTCCGCCGTAGACGAGCGCGAGGCCAACGAAGACACCGACGATGGAACCGGCAAGAATGGCAAGAAGGGAAATCGATACCGTCACGCCGAGCCCATTGATGATGACGTAGCGGGCGATCCAGAGTTGTTCGAGAAAACTATGAGACATCCGATGTTACCTCGGCAAAGCCAGCCTGCGCTCGACGAAACGCATCAGCGCGGCGATGAGGAAGCAGGTTGCTACGTAAATAGCTGATGTGACCATCCAGGTTTCGATGACGCGAAAGCTCTCGACGTTGATCTTGCGGGCAGCGAATGTCAGCTCCGGCACAGCAATGGCGGCTGCAAGCGAGGTATCCTTGAACAGCGAAATGATGGTCGAAGACAGCGACGGAAGCACGTTGCGCAGCATCAGCGGAGCGATGACCGATCCGCGAATCTGCATTGGCGTCAGGCCGATTGCCAGACCCGCCTCTGAAAGACCTTTCGGGATCGACAGCAATCCTGCGCGAAACACTTCAGCAAGATAGGCGCCTGAGTAGATGGAAAGGACCAGGACGAAGCTTTTGATCTTGTCCAGTCGAAAGCCCATCTGCGGCAAGGCGAAGAAGGCAAACAGCACCAGCACCAGGATCGGCAGGTTTCGGATCACGGTCACATAGACCTGCGCCGGGATCATGGCTGCCCGGTTTTTCGATGTCAGCGCGAAGGCGAGTATCAAACCGATCAAGGCGCCAATCAGAATCGATATGATCGCCAGGCCGAGGCTGAGCGCCAGACCGCTCATAAGAAAATCAAAATTGCGCCAGACGGCGGCAAAATTCAGCGTGTAACCCATGTCGGGCCGCCCCTTTCAGACTGGCGGAGCGGGAGATGTCCCGCTCCGCTCGGCCATTACTTGTATTCGACCGGGAAGCCGATCTGTGGTGGGGTCAGGTCCTTGCCGAACCAGGTCTTGTAGGACTTGGCGTAGCTATCGAATTCGACGCCTGTCATCGCTTCATGAAGAGCGGTATTGACGAAGTTCAGCCAATCCTGGTCGCCGCGCTTGACCGCGCAGGCATAGGTCTGCGGGTTCCAGCCATAGCCGGCATCCTTGTAGCGGCCCGGGTTCTGCGTCATGTACCAGGCGAGTGATGACTGGTCGGTCGCAACCGCGTCGGCGCGGCCGGATTCCAGCGCCTGGTAGATCAGATCGACGGATTCGTACTGGTCGACCTTCGCGTCCGGAAGGGCGGCATGAACCATGGATTCCGCATAGACGTTCTGCAGAACGGAAACCGTGACGGAAGAGCCTGCCGCCTTCAGCGCCGCATAGTCGGCATACTGGCCATCGGCCTTCAGCATCAGGCCGACGCCTTCACGATAATAGGGAATGGTGAAGGCCACCTGCTGGGCGCGCTCGCCGGTCACGGTCATGAACTGGCAGGTGATATCGACCTTGTTGGTGGTGATGTTTGGAATTCGGGCATCGGACGACTGATTGACATACTCGATCTTGTCGGGGTCGCCGAACAGGGCCTTGGCGATGATGTGACCCATGTCGACGTCGAAGCCCTGCAGCTTGTCGTCAGCGCTCTTGAAGTGCCACGGCGCGTTCGTGCTGCCGGTTCCAAGAACGAGGTGACCGCGCGCAAGCACCTCATCGAGCTTGCTGCCGTCGGCGAGAACGGGCGTGGAAGAGAGGAGTGCGGCGGCGGCCAGCGACATCAGGCCGACGCGCAAGGAAATGGTCATGGTTGTTCCCCTTGGTTAATGGCTTTCGAATAATCCAATATTCCGGACATCTGTCTGTTATCTCGGATAAGGCATATCAAGGGATATACGGGGCAACTTGTCAATAGTGACTGCTGTTGCCGATCGTCGGAGATAGTGAATGGTCAGGCGTGTCTCCAGCCGGATTTACCGTTATCGCCGTCGACAATGCAGTGGCGGGGGCGTGCGGTATCCCTGCGGCAGCTCCCCGCATCAGGCTGCTCTAAGCCATTATCCGGGCAACAAACAAGATTCACTCGATGTTGCTGGTCACTCGCAATGCGAGGGATTTTCCGCGGGACTTGCCGGATATCCGGGTGCCTGCGAAATTTGAGCGCTGTGTTTGATCTGTTGTCAGGCGTTGCCGACGCAAGAAGTCCCACCAGGAGGAAAGTAGCCGTTTGCAACTTTTCTTGAAAGTTGTCCATTCAACTGGATGGCCAGGATGCCGAGCTGAATCCTTGGCCGAGCGAGTGCAGTCATCTCGTGTGCCTGCACTCGCTTATTGGTGTTTTTCCGGCCATCCCTCAAGTCTGCGAGATGTTCTCGTCCGAAGCGTTTAATCGGTCTCTGACCATGCCTCGCTACGAGCGGAGTGAAACTTAGGCCGATCAAGGCTGCCAATTGCCTGGGTTCTCGCAGTCAGGCCATGAAGAACGATCTGCAATGCCCGTAAGAGGGTCTTTCTCATCCTGCTTCTCCTTCATTTAACCTGTGGCATCGGCATCGCGAATGAAATTTCGCCAGCCACCAAATTCGGTGATGTCTCTAGCGTCAGCTACGGCGTGGCTCTCGCAGAGGAATCCGGAAACATGGCTGCCATCTTCAAGCAGGATCTTACCGATCCCCAGCGGCGCCGGAATATTCTGGACGAAGTGGGCGAATGCCGCAGGCGGCAAGGCCCAGACCTCTATTTCGATACCCTTGCCGGCAAAGCCGGGATCGCGCACCAATCCCGGCTTCGGCGGCACTGTTCCGGAAAGGGCGAAAAGCCGATAGCTGCCATCCGTCCGTCCCGTCTTCATCCTGTAGCCGCCTTTTCCGGTGAGTTCATGGTTGAGCGGCATATCGGTCAGATGCGCGCCGACAACGACGATCGGGACCATGTCGGCAGCCATAGGTGTCACACGGCTGTTATCCGGCAGTGCCGCCATACGGTCCTTACCCATCCCGCTTTTCGCCGCTCGATGCATAGCATCGGCGAACGGCGCCAAAGCATCGTCGGTAAAGGCAGGCCCGACGAGCATCACACCGGCCGGCAGATGACCGTCGGCATCGAAGCCTGCAGGTACGGCAATTGCCGCGCAGTCGAGCAGATTGGCGAAATTGGTATAACGGCCGAAATGGCTGTTCCTGACGATCGGATCGGCCTGCATTTCCTCGACGGTGTAGGTTGTGGGCGATGTCGGCAGCATCAGGAAATCGACCTTCTCCCACTCCACCTTCGTCTTTTGTCGCAAAGCCTCCAGCCTGTACTTGCCTTCGAAGGCCGCAACCGCGTCATAGCCTTTCGCCCCCTCGATGATGGCTCTGACCGTTGGATTGAAATCGCTGGCATTACTTGCGAGGAAGTCCTTGACCGCCGCCAGGCGCTCCGCAACCCAGGGGCCGTTGTAGAGCAGTTCGGCAGCCTGTCGGAAAGGTGCATAGTCGAATGGGACGATCTCCGCGCCGAGCGATCTCGCCCTATCGATGGCGGCATCGTAGAGGGTCTCGACTTGGCTGTTGCCGTAGAACTCACGTTCGGCGCCTTCGAGCACGCCGACACGAGGGCGTGCCGATGGCAGGGTCGCCTGAGTTGCGTCCCGTGAGAACGGATCTCGTGCGTCATAGCCTTCCATGATCCGCCGGACGGCGATGCCGTCCCCAACGGTCGCGGCGAACACCGTGACGACATCGACGCTGCGGCAAGCCGGTACGATGCCAACATTGGGAACAAGCCCCGGCGTTGGCTTGATGCCGACGAGATTGTTGAAGGCAGCCGGCACCCGGCCCGAGCCTGCGGTATCGGTTCCCAGCGAGAAATTGGCAAGACCCGCCGCCACTGCAACCGCGGAGCCCGAACTGGAGCCGCCGGAAACATAGGCGCGATCGAAAACCGAGCGGGGCGCACCATAAGGCGAGCGGGTGCCGTTGAGGCCGGTTGCGAACTGGTCGAGATTGGTCTTGCCGATGACGATGGCACCGGCAGCCTTCAGACGCGCAACCACGGCCGCATCCTCCTCGGGATGATAGGCAAAGGCCGGGCAGGCGGCCGTCGTCGGCAGACCTGCGACGTCGATATTGTCCTTGACTGCGAAGGGGATGCCCCAGAGCGGCAGGCTGTTGGGCTCGGGTGCCTTCGCCAGCAAGTCTGTTGCCGCAGCTCGCAACGCCTCTGGAGATGCCAGCGTAATGAAGATTGCCGGATCATCGGATGCCCCGCATCGGGCTATGATTTCCTCCACCATGTCGAGCGGTGAAAAGCCTGCCTTATACGCATCTCGCAGGGAGGTAAGGTCAAGGATAGTGGGCAGCATCAGATTTCCTCCAGAATGACGAGAACGTCGCCGGCCTTGACGTTGCGCCCAGGTGCTGCACGCAGATCGCGGACGCGTCCGGCGGCATGGGCGGTGACATTGATTTCCATTTTCATCGACTCGATGATGGCCAAAGTATCGCCGGCTGCAACCGGCTGGCCCTCCTCGACGAGTATTTTCCAGACATTGCCGGGCACGGCGCTTTCGATGCCGAAGCAACCTTCCGGTATATCTCCGGCAAGGGCAGGGCCTGTCCCTTCGTCGACCGAGAAGCTGTCGAGCCCCAGCTCCTTCCAGCGTTGCCTTTCCGCCTCGAAGGCTGACTGCTGCCTCGACTTGAAGGCGCCGATCGCCGCAGCCTCGCGTGCGAGGCCGGCCTCGTAGGCGGCGTAGGAGAACTCCATCTCCTCGATCTTGATCGGATAGCCGCCGTGCGGGAAGGCCGCACGCGCTTCATTGAGCTCTTCATGGGTGACGGGAAAGAAGCGGATCTGGTCGAAAAAATTGAGAAGCCACGGCTTGCCCTTGGCGAAGGCCGGCGTCTGCCGCCAGCTGTTCCACACCTGGATCGTTCGGCCGAAGAGCTGGTAGCCGCCCGGTCCCTCCATGCCATAGATGCACATATAGGCGCCGCCGATGCCGACGGCGTTTTCCGGTGTCCAGGTGCGTGCCGGATTGTATTTCGTCGTTACCAGCCGATGTCGTGGATCGACCGGCGTTGCGACCGGAGCCCCGAGGTAGACATCGCCAAGGCCGAGCACGAGATAGCTGGCGTCAAAAACGATGTCGCGCACCGCCTGCTCGTCCGGCAGGCCGTTGATGCGGCGGATGAACTCGATGTTGGAAGGGCACCATGGCGCATTCGGGCGCACGAGTTCCTGATATTTACGCATGGCAAGCTCGGCCTGCGGATCGTTCCAGGAGAGCGGCAGGTGCACGATCCGGCTCGGGACTTTCACCTCATGTGCCGCCGGCAGCGTAGCCTCGATCTCCGCAAGCAGACCCAGCAAACGATTGCGGGTCAGCGTCGTCCCGTCATAGTGGATCTGCAGCGAACGGATGCCAGGCGTCAGGTCGATAATTCCTGGCAGACGCGCCTCGACGATTGCCTGCATAAGCAGATGCACGCGCAGGCGAAGCGCGATATCGAGCGTCATCGGCCCGTATTCGATGAGCAGATTGTCATCACCCTGCCGACGATAGACGACGGGCACCGGGCCACGCTGGTTCTGACCGACGATTGCCGATCCGGTTTCTTCTGGCACGCGGCGGACAGTCGGACCTGCGATGGCGTCGTTCTCTCGCGCCACCGGATGAAAGCGGATTTTGTCGCCCGGCTTGAACTGGCCCATCTTCCATTGCTCGTCGCGCGCGATGACGGCCGGGCAGACGAAGCCGCCGAGGCTCGGTCCATCCGGGCCGAGAATGATCGGCATATCGCCGGTGAAGTCGATCGCGCCGATGGCGTAAGCATTGTCGTGAAGATTGGAGGGGTGGAGGCCGGCCTCGCCGCCGTCGCTGCGCGCCCATTTGGGCGTAGGGCCAATCAGACGGACGCCGGTGCGGGCGCTGTTGAAATGCACTTCATATTCGGTCGAAAACAGCGTTTCGATATCGTCGTCCAGAAAGAAGTCCGGCGCGCCATGCGGCCCATAGACGACGCCGACCTTCCAGACGCGGGTGAGGGCTGCGGGCACGTCCGCCGGCTTGACTTTAGGCTGAGGTGTGCGTGCCAGCCGCAAGACATGGCCTGTTTGAAGCGTGCCGGTGGCATGGCCCCCAAAGCGACCGAGGCCGAAGGTTGCCCTGGAACCGAGCGTGAGCGGCGCGGCAAAACCGCCCGCAACGGCGAGATAGGCACGTTGGCCCGGGCCTTCTATGGCGCCAATGGCAAGCGTCTGCCCTGCCTTGGCGATAACGGCCTCGTCGTGGGGTAACGGAACGCCCTCGAGAGTCATCGGCATGCGAGCGCCTGCAAGCGCGATCGTCACGTCGGAGAAGATCTTGAGCACCGGTCCCGAGACGGTTAGCTCCAGGGCCGCGGTCTCGTCGGCGTTGCCGACCAGCCTGTTAGCATGGCGGAACGATCGCTCGTCCATCGGCCCGCTCGGCGGCACGCCGACGTGCCAGAGCCCCAGCCTGCCGGGAAGCTCCTGGATGCTCGACTGCGCGCCGGGCGCCACCACCTCGATCACATCGGGCACGAAGGGAAGATCCTTCAGAGCCGTCGTCGCCACATTGCCGCTGGCCAGCAGATCCGATCCGGCAATGGCCTTCAGATAGTCGAGATTGGTTTCGATGCCGGAGATGGAGCTTTGCGCAAGCGCAAGCTTCAGCTTCTCGATCGCGGCCGGCCGGTCTTCGGCTGCCACGATCACCTTAGCGAGCATAGGGTCGTAATAGGGTGTTACTTCCGTGCCGGTCTCGATCCAGCCGTCGACGCGCGTGCCTTCCGGAAAGATAACTTCGGTCAAAAGGCCGGCGCTTGGCCGGAAGCCAGCATGCGGCATCTCCGCATAGATGCGTGCCTCGACCGCGGCACCCTTCGGAACAAGCCGGTCATTGCCTGTTATCACGTCTTCGCCAGCGGCCTCGCGGATCATCCACTCGACGAGATCGATGCCATAGACGGCCTCGGTGACCGGATGTTCGACCTGAAGCCTGGTATTGACCTCGAGGAAGTAGAATTCCTCCCGCGCGGGATCATAGATGAATTCGACTGTGCCGGCGGAGCGATAATGGGCGGAGGTGCCGAGCGCCACCGCCGCTGCATGCAGGCGTTCGCGCACGGAAGGCGACAGGCCCGGCGCGGGCGTCTCCTCGATCACCTTCTGGTTCCGGCGCTGCAACGAGCAGTCGCGTTCGCCAAGCGCGATCACGCGGCCCTTGCCGTCGCCGAAGATCTGAACCTCAACATGCCGCGCCCGCGAGACAAAGCGCTCCAGATAGACGCGGGCATCGCCGAAGCTTGCTTTTGCCGTGCGCTGTACGCTGTCGAAGGCAGCCTTCAGACTTGCGGCATCGTCGCAAAGCTGCATGCCGATGCCGCCGCCGCCGGCTGTCGATTTCAACATGACCGGGTAGCCGATTTTCGCCGCGGCCGCGAGCGCCGCTTCGCTCGTTTCAACGAGGTCGCTGCCCGGCAGTAGCGGAACTCCGCTCGCACGCGCCAGTTCTCGCGCCGTATGTTTGAGCCCGAAGGCGGCGATATTGTCTGCCGTCGGCCCGATGAAGACGATGCCTTCCTTTGCCAGCCGTTCGGCGAAGCCGATATTCTCCGACACGAATCCGTAGCCTGGATGCACGGCCTCGGCACCGGTTGTCTTGCAGGCGGCAATGACGGCATCGACATTGAGATAGCTTTCCAAGGCCGGCGCCGGGCCGAGCCTGACGGCTTCGTCGGCCATCAGGGATGCCTTGGAGAAGCGGTCCGCATCGGAATAGACGGCGACGGAGGCAATGCCCATGCGTCGCAACGTGCCGATGATCCGGACGGCGATCTCGCCGCGGTTGGCGATCAGTATTTTCTTGAACATCTCAGGCCTCACCGTCCCATACAAGGACTCGGATCGGCGTCGGGTCGAAGCCGTTGCAGGGATTGTTGATCTGCGGGCAATTGGAGATGACCAGAAGCACGTCCATCTCGGCCTTGAGCTCAACATAGTCGCCCGGAGCGGAGATGCCGTCGACGATCGTCATTTCACCTGACGGTTCGATCGGTACGTTCATGAAGAAATTGATATTGGGCACGACGTCGCGCTTCCCCATGCCATGCTTGGAGACTTCCAGCACGAAATTGTCGCGGCAGGCGTGAAGATATTTCGTACCGTGGCCAAAGCGGACCGTATTGCTCTCGCAGGAGCAGGCGCCAGCTGAAGTGTCATGACGGCCGCAGCTGTCGGCGGTCATCGTCAGCATGACGCGCCCTTCGTTGGAGATGATCCGGGTGCCTGTGGTGATATAGGCGGCGCTCTGTTCGCGCATCGTGTCCTGGTTGGAATAGCGCTCGGAATAGTCCTCGGCATTGTAGAACAGCGTGTCGATCGCCTGCTGGCCGTAGCTGTCTTCGATGCGCAGCGTCTGGCCCTTGCGCACGATCGTCGAAAACGGCGCTTCGGCAGCGATGAAATGATCCTGCACCGCCTTGTCGAGCGTGCGGGACGGCGCGGTCTGAATGAAATCGCTCATGATCGTCTCTCCCGGCTCAAAGATTGGCGACGGCGTTGTTTTCAAAGCCGCGCACGGCTTCGGCGGTGGCCGTGCGGCACAGATCGTCTTCGGCGATCGGCTGGGCGGCGATGCGGGTGACGGTCACCGGTTTCGGCGCGTAATGCGGGTCTGGATCTAGCGGGTGCGGGCAATTGGAAAAGCCGACAATCATGTCCATCTCGGCGCGAAGATGAACATAGTCGCCATCATGCAGAAGGTCCGGCTTCCAGGCGAACTTGCCGTCCGCATCGACGCGGACGGGCGCGAAAAGCGTAAAAGCTGCGGGAATATCGCGCCGATCCAAGCCAGCTTTCGTCGCGAGCAGGATGAAATTGTCGCGGCTGTTACGCAGGCCTTGGCCATATTTTGTCTCATTGGAGGCGGCGGTGGAGCCTCCCATCAGGCAATCATGGGCGCCGGAGGAATCCTCCGTCACCGAGAACATCACACGCCCCATGTCGGAGAAGATCACGCGGCCCTTCGACAGAGCCGTCGTCCATTGCACCTTGACCGTATCGACGAGGTTCAGCCGTTCGCTCGGATCTGCCGCGTTCCAGGCAATCAGCGATACGGAGGAAAAGCCTTGCTCCTGCGCGATGCGCAAGGTCTCACCCGTCTTGATGCGTGTCGACCAGTACCAGCCGCCGGGCAGGATCTCCCGGTGCAGGACGAGGGAAGGGGCGATCGGTGGGGCGGGAAGCGGACTTGCCGCCGGCAATGCCTTCGGCGCGAATTCCAGCCCCTCGCGTTGATGATCTTCATAGCGCGCGCGATTGGCGGCGATCTCTTCTGGCGAACGTCTGACATGCTGCATGGCTAAATATCTCCCGATGGTGCCAGGTCGTCCCGGCGGTGCCCCAGGGAAGAGACCGGGCCGTCCCGGTCGGGGCCAAAGATCGAGGCTGCGCCGGCAGTGCGCGGCGGCCAGATGGAAATGTCCTTGGTAATGGTGGCGCCGTAGCGCTCCTTCTCTTCTGGCCTGTCGCGGCGCCGCTCGAAGGCGACGACGCGGGTCGCAAGCGTGAAAGCTTCGCGCATGTCATGGGTCACCATGACAACCGTCATTTGCGTCTCGTGCCAGAGGCGTTTCATCAACGTATGGATTTCGGCGCGGATGCCTGGATCGAGCGCACCGAAGGGTTCGTCGAGCAGCAGTACTTTCGGTCGCATGATGAGCGCTTGCGCAAGCGCCAGGCGCTGCTGCATACCGCCGGAAAGCTGGGCCGGGTACTTGTTCTCGGCGCCGGCAAGACCGACTTCCTCAAGAAGCTGACGTGCCTCGTCGGTGGCATCGCGACGCGCCGAGCCGAAAAGCCTTGCCTTGTAGCGCGAGCCGGCAAGTTCCTTGCCGAGCAGTACGTTGCCGAGCGCGGTCAGATGCGGAAAGACCGAATAGCGCTGGAAGACGACGCCGCGATCGGCGCCGGGTTCCGAGGGCAGGGCTGTGCCATCGAGCAGGATCGTCCCGCGCGTCGGCTGTTCTTGTCCCAAAAGCATGCGCAGGAAGGTGGACTTGCCGCAGCCGGAGGGGCCGACGAGCGCGACGAAGGCACGCGAGGCCACCGTCAGCGAGACATCCTCAAGCACGATCTGGTCGCCATATTCCTTCCAGACCTTTTCGATTCTGAGCTCGCTCATGCCTGCTTCTCCAGTTCGGACCAGGGGAAGACGGCGATGCGGATGCGATCGAGCAGGTAGTTCATGACCACGGCAAGCAGCGTGATCCAGGCGACATAGGGAAAGATCACGTCCATCGAGAGATAGCGGCGGACGAGGAAGATGCGGTAGCCGAGGCCGGAATCGGACGAGATCGCTTCGGCGGCGATCAGGAACAGCCAGGCCGGGCCGAGCTGCAGCCTGAGGCAGGTGATCAGCCGCGGCAGGATCTGCGGCAGTACGACGCGAAGGGCGATCTGCCAGGAAGAGCCGCCAAGCGTCTCGGCCTTGACGATCTGCTCGCGCGGCAGTTCCAGCGCCTTCAGGGCCAGGTCGCGGATCATCGTAGGCGCAACACCGATGACGATGAGGGCGATCTTCGACGTCTCGCCGAGACCCATGACGATGAACAGAATGGGCAGCAGGGCCAGCGGCGGCACCATGGAAATGACGGCGACGAAGGGAGACAGAAGCGCCCTCAGATAGGGGAGCATGCCGATCAGCATGCCCAGGCAAAGCGCGATCGCCGTGGAGATGCCGAGACCGGAGAGCAGCCGGACGAGACTTGCCCCAGTGTCCGACCACAGGAGGTAGTCTCCGGTGCGCGGATCGGCGATGAAGGCCATGCGGTTGATGGCGTCGGCAAAGCCGGCGAAATTCGGAAGCAGCTTGTCATTGGCGTTTTCGGCAAGCCTTGCGGCGGAACCGATCGCGTAGGCAATGATCAGCAGCGCAAAGGGCAAGAGCGTCAAGGCAAGCTGCGCGCCGGGACTTGGCTTGGTATTGATCCAACGCATGAATGGCTCCGCGAAAGGAAAGGCTGGCGGCGCTGCTGCGCCGCCGTTCAAGGAAGGTCAGAGCAGACCGTCGGCGGCCGACTTCATGTAGGCTTCGGTGAAGCGAAGCTTCACGTTGCTGCCGTCGCCGAGGACTTTGCCATCGGGCATTTCGATGCCGATGACATCGGCGGAAGGCGCGCCATTGCCGAGAAGCCCCTTCTGAAAGAGGAAATTGCGCACGAGATCCATGGTCTTCGGCAGGTTCGGCGAGGTGGTAAAGGTGAGCGCATCGGCGGGCTTGTCGAAAAGGCGGGTCGCAGCGAGCTGCGCCTCGAAGCCCTTGAGGTCCGTGCCCGATGCCTTGCCCATGGCTGCGCGGGCGGCCTTGCCCTCCGCCGTGTCGGCCTTCATCAGCGCGGCGGTTTCATACCAGATACCGGCGAGTGCCTTGCCGAAATTCGGGTTGTCTTTCAGCACATTGCTGTTGGCGACCATCAGATCGATGATTTCGCCCGGCACCTGCGAACTGTCGAAAACCTTCTTGGCGCTGGAGTCTTCGAGAATGGTCGAAACAAGCGGGTTCCAGGTCACGACGGCGGAAACGTCAGGCGTCTTATAGGCCGCTACCATGTCGGCATCGGAGGTATTGACCACCTTCACGTCGCGTTCGCTGAGCTTGATGCTGTCGAGCGCGCGCGCCAGCAGATAGTGCGATACTGAATATTCGACGAGGTTGACGTTCTGGCCCTTGATGTCGGCGAGGTTCGCCTTGTTTTTGAGGATGACGGCGTCGTTGCCGTTCGAGAAATCGCCGACGATAACGGCCGTCGTATCGACGCCGCCGGCAGCCGGGATCGAGAGACCATCCATGTTGGTGAGCGTTACGGCATCGAAGGCACCGGCCGTATATTGGTTCATCGACTCGACATAGTCGTTGAACTGTGTGACCTCGATATTGATGCCATATTTATCGGCCCATTTCTTGACGATGCCGTGGTCGCTCGCATAGCCCCAGGGCATCCAGCCGACATAGATTGACCAGGCGACCTTGAAGCTGGTCTTCGGCGCAGCACTGGCGACCGAACCGAGCCCGAGGGCCAGCGATACGGACAGGGCTGTGACGGAAAGGATTTTCGAAAAAGTCTGCATTGAAATTCCCCTTTTGCTTTTTTCAAAAAGGGATCGGCAAAGACCATCGCGCCGCCAATCCCTTGGCTTACGAGGTCTCCCGGGCTTTTATCCCGCCGTGCATCCGGTGGGATTTCTCCCCCAGCCGGTGGTGGCTCTCGGACCAGCCACGCTTCATGTGAAGCGCCGGAACCCTAGCCACCAACTCAACCAAATACGAAGCAAATGGCGTGCCAGATCGTAAGTGGTTGATTTTGTTAGAGGAAAGGTGTTGTGGTGTTGATGAAAAATTGAGCGATCTGAAAATTTGCGCGGAGAATATGCAATTTTGATGAGCGCGATGATCCTCATTAGACGACTGACAAGGAACGATCGGAAGCAGCAGGCTGAGCTTGCTCGTGTCGAGTTGGATAAGCCTAGTTCTCCTCCCACCTTGTGATAGCGAACTCGCTTAGGAGGCAAAAAACGCTCCTCGTGCTAGTCGATTAACTTTAGCCGTCGCCGATAAACGAGCTCGATGGTGCAGTGGTCTAAACAGCTCTCTCCCTCAAAACCTCGGCGGCTTCTGACCCGCGGCGCGATGGGCAGCGATGACGGTATTGGCCATCAGCATGGCGATCGTCATCGGTCCGACACCGCCCGGAACCGGCGTGATCGCGGCGGCGACTTCGGATGCTTCACCATAGGCGACATCGCCGACCAGCCGGCTCTTGCCCTCGCCGCGCTCGGGTGCATCGATCCGGTTGATGCCGACATCGATGACAGTGGCGCCGGGCTTCACCCAATCGGCCTTCACCATCTCCGGACGTCCCACAGCCGCCACCAGAATATCGGCGCCTCTTGCCACCGAAGTCAGATCCTTCGTGCGCGAATGCGCCGTCGTGACAGTCGCATTGGCGGAAAGCAGCAATTGCGCCATCGGCTTGCCGAACAGGTTGGAGCGGCCGATGACCACCGCATTCAGACCCGACAGGTCCTCGCCATGGATGGAGCGCACCAACAGCATGGCGCCGGCCGGCGTACAGGAGATCAGCCCGGTTTCGAGATCGCCGGTCGCAAGCTTGCCTGCATTGACAACATGTAGGCCATCGACATCCTTCTCAGGACGGATCGACTGAATGATCGCATCGGAATTCAGATGCTTCGGCAGCGGCAGCTGTACGAGAATGCCGTGGATGGAGGCATCGTCGTTCAGCGAGGCCACCAGGGCAGCGAGCTCTTCCTGCGTCGTCTCCGCCGGCAGCGTGTGCTGAACCGACTTGAAGCCGCACTCCTTGGCCATCTTGCTCTTGGAGTTCACATAGGCGTGGCTGGCCGGATCGTCGCCGACGATGACGACCGCAAGCCCGGTCTTCACCCCGGCCTCCGCCTCAAGCTCCGCCGCCGCAGCCTTCACAGCCTCGATCACCGAAGCTGCTGCTTTCTTACCGTCGATCACTGTCGCGAGCGCCATCACTCACCCCATGCGCTCGGAGGCATAGGAGCCCGGGCTTGCCGGGAAGACGACGGTGCGATTGCCGTTGAGGAAGGTGCGATAGTGGATATGCGCATGGATGGCGCGCGCCAGCACCTGGCTTTCCACATCGCGGCCGATCGAGACATAGTCCTCGGCCGACTGCGCATGCGTGATGCGCGCCGTATCCTGCTCGATGATCGGACCTTCGTCGAGATCGGCCGTCACATAATGCGCCGTCGCCCCAATCAGCTTCACCCCGCGCTCATAGGCCTGCTTGTAGGGGTTCGCCCCCTTGAAGGACGGCAGGAAGGAATGGTGGATGTTGATGATGCGGCCCGACATCTTCCGGCAGAGCGCATCCGACAGAACCTGCATGTAGCGGGCGAGCACGACTAGCTCCGTGCCGGTCTGCTCGACGATCTCGAGCAGCTGGGCTTCGGCCTGCGGCTTGTTGTCCTTCGTCACCTTGATGTGGTGGAAGGGGATGTCGTGATTGACGACCACTTTCTGGTAGTCGAAATGGTTGGAGACGACGCCGACGATGTCGATCGGCAATGCGCCGATCTTCCAGCGGTAGAGCAGGTCGTTCAGGCAATGGCCGAAGCGCGAGACCATGAGCAACACCTTCATGCGCTTCTTCTCGTCATGGATCTCGGCATCCATGGCGAACTTCTCGGCGATCGGCTTGAAGCCTTCGACGAGCGCTGCCTGGCCCACGCCTTCTTCCGAGATGAAGGAGACGCGCATGAAGAACTTGCCGGTATCGAGATCGTCGAACTGGCTGGAATCGACGATGTTGCAGCCCTGCCCGGCCAGATAGTTCGAGATCGCCGCTACGATCCCACGCGTCGATTGGCACGTCACTGTCAATACATAGGTTTTCATTCGAGATAGCCCAATTCGATGTGTAAATGCTTCACCCGAAGCCTAAGGTTCACTTAAAGAGTTTGCTCGGCGATCATATGCAGGAACGCCTCGAGCTCTTGCCTGTCGACTGCGACCTGATGTCCCTTCTCCGGATAGGCGCCGGAACGAACGTCATCGGCAAATTCGGCAAAGGCGGCAATACGCTCATTCTGCAGCCGATCGAACTCCGCCGCGAAATCGCGGTAGACCTTCGCATGGCGGGGGCGATGGCCGCGATTGCTGCCAAGGACATCATCGGCAAACAGATATTGCGCGTCACATCCTGTTCCCGCACCCATGGAAATCATCAGCATCGATGTCCTTTGGCTGATGGCGGCCGCAACGTCACCAGGCACAACCTCGATTTCGACGGCAAAGGCGCCGGCTTCTTCCAGCGCCTTGGTCTGGCGCCAAATTTCAAAAGCGCTGATCGACGTTTTTCCGACGGCGCGAAAACCGCCCGTCCATGTCGCCTTCGAAGGAATGAGGCCAACGTGGCTGCAGACGGGAATTCCCTCATCCCGCATTCGTCGAATGATCGCGAGGCTTGCAGCGCAATAAACGGCATCGCCTCCGGCTTTCAGTGCCTTGAATGCCTCCCGCATATATTCTTCTGCCGAGACATAGTCGCCATATTCCAGGCCCGGTACTGCAAAGGGGCTTGGCGCGGCTTCACGGAAAGAGGGGCCCAAAAGCGCTGGTGGGACAGAAAGCATATCGATGCCGGCTCTCTCGGCGGCTTGCGCTTCCTCAAGTGACGTGACGCGCAGCATTGTCAATTGTCGCTTTCCTTTGAGCGACAGGAGATCAGCAACCGTCGGACGATTGTGCTTTTGCATTGGATGTTCCTCGATATGGATAGTTACGCCGCAAGCAACGACTTCAGCTTGACCGTGCTCGCCGCCAAAGCAGCTTGATCCGGATGCGCGCGGGCGGCGATCAGCATCTCGGCAAGGCGGATATCGCGCGCTATGGCATTGCCGCGTCCGATACCGCTGGCGGCGAGCAGCCTTCCGTCCGCGCCGAGATGGAAGAGGATGAACGCCCCGTCATCGAGGTCGCGCCGTACATGGGCGACCGCTTCATCCGCAAGGCCGGCAATCTGCAATGTCAGATCATATTGATCGGACCAGAACCACGGCACCGCGGATATCTCCGCACATTCTCCCAGCATGTTGGCGGCGGCGAGATTGGCCTGCTCCTGCGCATTGCGCCAGGATTCGAGGCGGACACGCCTTCCGCCATAGAGCGCCAGCGGAAAGGAGCAGCAATCGCCCGCCGCATGAATATCGGCCATCGAGGTCTCCAATCGCTCGTTGACGGCAATGCCGTTGTCGATCGCAAGGCCCGCGTCGGCGGCAAGCGCGACATTCGGGAGGGCACCGATACCGACAAGCAGCAGATCGGCAGAGATCACGTCCCCGGTCGCCATGCGAATGACCACCTTGTCGGCGTCCTCCTGCACTGCTTCGATGACTTGACCGCAGCGTATATCGACACCCTCCTGACGATGCCGTTCGGTAATTGCCTCGGCGATCTCCTCCGGCACGCCGCGTTTCAACACCCGCGGAAGCCCCTCGATTACAGTGACGTCGGCGCCGCGCTTGCGTGCCGTCGCTGCCAGTTCCAGACCGATGAAGCCGCCGCCAATGATGGCAATGTGCCGTCCGGGATTGAGCACGGCATGCAAAGCCACCGCATCCGCATGGGTCCGCAGCATGCGGATGCGATGAGAGGTGCCATCGGTGCCGGGAAGCTTGCGTGCCGAAGCACCAGTTGCGAGCAGCAGTTTGTCGTAACTTAGCGTTTCCCCACCCGCGAGCCTGATGGTCTTTGTGGAGGGAGCGATCGTTGTCACCGTCGTATCGAGCCTCAGGTCGATCGATTGCTCCTGGTAACGCTCCAATGCTGCGACGAATTTTGGCTCGAGCGCCTCATCCGATCCGCCCTTCGAAAGCGGCGGGCGTTCGTATGGGGCCAGCGGCTCGGCGCCGATAAGGGTGATGTCGCCCTCAAATCCCTTTTCACGAAGTGCGAAGGCAGCGCGGGCGCCGCATTCCCCGGCTCCGACAATGACGAAATGCGCCACGATAGCCTCCTCAGAGCCCGATGAAGACGGTGCCATTCTCGACCTTGACCGGATAGGTCTGCAGATTGATGCAGACCGGAGCGCCCTTGGCTTCGCCGGTGCGGTAGTCGAAGCGGCCATTGTGCTTGGGACATTCGATGATGGTGTCCATGACAAGACCATCGGCGAGATGAATCTTTTCATGCGTGCACAGGCCGTCGGTCGCGAAATAATCATCCTCGGGGCTGCGATAGATAGCGAAAGTCCGCCCGTCATGATCGAAACGGATGACATCCTCCTCGTCGATTGCATCAGCGGCGCAGACTTCGATCCAGTTGCTCATGTTTTCCTCCCTCGCAATGTCGATGTTATTGTGCGGCGGCAGCCGGCAGGTCGCCGTGGAACTCTTCACGATAGGGCCGCGCCGTTGGCGGCAGCTCGCGCTTCAGGAAATAGTCCTCGTTGCGCAATTGCCGCAGGAATGCCGGGATCATCTCGCGATAGCCGGACCAGATGGATGGATTGGCGGCCGGCAGATCATGCTTGATCATCGCATGCAGCTTCGGCAGCGCGTGATAGGGCACCATCGGAAACATGTGATGTTCGACATGATAGTTCATGTTCCAATAGATGAAGCGGCTGACCGGGTTCATCATGACGGTGCGGCTGTTCAGCCTGTGGTCGATGACATTGTCGGCAAGGCCGCCATGCTGCAGCAGACCGGTCAGAACATGATGCCAAGCGCCGTAAAGCCGGGGAAGGCCGATCAGCATCAGCGGCAGGATCGAGCCCATGGTGATCGCTGATGCGATAGTGACGATATAGATCGCAAGCCAGATACGGGCGATGCGGATCGCTTTCGGCTGCTCCATCTCGGGAATGAAGGTCTTTTCCGCGGCGCTGACGAAGCCGGCAGCATTGCGCAGCATGTCGATCATGGCGTACCAGGCATCGAGGATGCCGAAGAAATTCAGGACGAGGCGCAGGAGATCCGGCGGCCGCATGACGGCGATCTCCGGATCCCGGCCGACGATGACGGTATCGGTGTGATGGCGCGCGTGGCTCCAGCGCCAGGTCACCGGATTGCGCATGATCATGAAGCAGGCGATCTGATAGACCGCGTCATTCATCCATCGCGTCTTGAACGCCGTACCATGGCCGCATTCATGCCAGCGGCTATCCGAGGCAGAGCCGTAGAGCACACCATAGGCCAGGAAGAAGGGGACACAGATCCAGGATCCCCAGAAGTAGACGGCCAGTACAGCGAAAACCGCCATGCTGCCGAGCCAGATGATGGTGTCGCGGATCGCAGGCGCATCCGAGCGCTGCATCAACGCCTTCATATCCTTGCGCGCAACATCCGTGTGATACCATTCGGCGGCAGCCAGCCCCGTTTCCACCGCCAGCTTGCCGCTTGCGCCGAGCAGATCATAGTCACGCTTGATCATCGTCGTCATCCCTGCCTCCCGCGATGCGCGATAGCGCCTCGCTCTCAATGCTGGAAACGATAGATCGACTTTTTGCTTGCCTCAATGCAGGAATGATGGAATCTATCAAAACCTATCATTAAGATAACGCAGGAATGATAAATTCCATCAGGAGCCGCCATGCGTCGCCCCACCATATCGGATCTCGCCAAGGCGTCCGGCGTCAGTGTCGCCACCATCGACCGCGTGCTGAACGGACGCCTTCCGGTTCGCGAACAGACGGCACGGCGCGTCTATGAAGCGGCGCAGGAAATCGGCTATCACGCTGTCGGTCTCCTGCGTCAGCGCGTCTTCGAAGACGTGCCGCGCTATCAACTCGCATTCCTATTGCAGAAGCCCACGCAATCATTTTATCAAGCTTTTGCCAAAGAGATCGAAGCGGCTGCGGCGGCGATGACGGCAGCGAAGCTGCAGGTTCAAATCGACTATCCGGCTGTCTCGACACCGAGCGCGATCGCGGAGAAAATGCGAGCGCTGGCAGCGCGTAATCAGGCCGTGGCCGTCGTCGCCCCTGATTATCCGGCTGTCGAGGCCATCGTCGACGAACTCAAGGAAAAGGGGATTCCGGTCTTTTCCGTACTTTCCGACTTTGCCGCGGGCGTTCGGGAAGGATATCTCGGCCTCGACAACAGAAAGGTCGGGAGATCTGCTGCCTGGACGATCGCGCGCACGGCTCGCAAGCCGGGCAAAGTGGCGTGTTTTGTAGGCAGCCACCGCTTTCACGGCCACGAGTTGCGAGAGGTGGGTTTTCGCTCCTATTTCCGCGAGAATGCGCCGGAATTCGAAGTGCTGGAAACGCTCATCAATTTCGACGCCGTCGACGTCACGCATGAGGCGACGCTCGATCTTCTGCAGAAGCATCCAGACCTTATCGGTCTTTATGTCGCCGGCGGCGGAATGGAGGGGGCGATCGCCGCACTTCGGGAAGAAAACCGCGCAGGCGATGTTACCCTCATCGTCAACGAGCTTGTCCCCGAGAGTAAGGGCGCACTGATGGATGGAACAGTTGCCATGGCCATTTGCACTCCACTGCCCCTTCTGTGCCGAGAGCTCATCACGCAAATGGTGAGTTCAGTCGAAGGGAGCGCGCAAACGACCGCGCGCCAGACCTTTTTCCCGTTCGAGATCTATATCTCCGAGAATATTTGAATGAGGGAAGCCCGGCGATGGCAAGGTCGCGTTGGCAGCGCCGCTGCCCACGCGAAAGCGCCAAAACAGGAGCTCGATCTTATCGACACCAGATCGGACCGGGCCCACAGCCAAGCTCGGCGGGCTCCTTCGCATCGCCAGCTTGGCGATCACCCGGCCTTCAGGGCCGATTCGATGAAATCAAACGAGGCTTGGATTGCTTCTCGTGGGTTGGCGAGGTCGTGCACCAGGGGAGAGAAGCATTCGTAGGAAATCGGTCCGACATATCCGGCAGCCTGAAGAGCCTTAATCTGACCGACATTGTCCAGTCGGTCCAATCCGTCGACAAGAACCCGGTGTTCGTCTTCCATCTGGTTCAGCTGCAACGTCGGATCGACGACAGCCGATATGTGGACGATCCCGGTGTGGCTGGCAAAAATCGGTCCGCCATCCGCCAGGGCGTGATGGAATGTGTCATGGACGAGTTTATAGCGATGTGCTGCCCCGAGCGCGTTGATCGTGTCCACGAGCTCTGCCTTGTAACGCAGCGAGGAACGCTGAAACCCCAATGGCTCGACCAGTGCGACCAGGTCCGCCTCTTCAAGAAGAGGTAAGATGGCGGCAAGGGACGTTTCGAGATTGGCTTTGCGCTCCTGCGCCTCGGTACCGATCCCCTCGTTTCGAGGGATCAGGCTGATGGTTTCAGCGCCGGCTTCCTTGGCGATTGCAATCAGATCCCGAACCTTCCGCTCGATATCATCCGACCAGAAATTGAACGGATAGACCTGGGACAGGCCAACGAGCCGCAAACCTCGCTCCCGAACCATTTGACCTGCCTCGGCCGGCGAAAGGCCGTCAAATAGCTGGCGCTTGAGGTCGTTGCGAACCTCTACGCCCTGGCAGCCGAGAGCAACCGACAGGTCGAGGAAATCGGTGTAGCTAAGATTTGGTGCCGTAATCTGATTGAGTGCCCAGAACATGTTTCCTCCCAAGATCCCGATATTGCTGCTCCAGCGGAGCGTCACGCGGCTCTAGGCAATGCCAAAAGCATCCGTCGCGCGCAATCGGGTGGAATTTGGATTAGCGCATCGGTGAGGTTTCTTGCGTCTTCCGCTTGAGGTGTTTCACCTCATTCTGAGATGGAAGGAGGTAGAAAAAGTTGCGGTTCCAGAAAATGCGCATCCGGCATTTGAACGCGACCCTGGAGCACGTTTTGTGCCATCAATTCGACGGTGTCCCGGCAAAGCTGTGCCAAGGGCGTGCCGATGACCATTGTCGCATAGCCGTCGGAAAGGGCTGCGCGACTGACAGAGGTGAGCTCGTTGACGATGAGGGCGACCTCCCCGGGCGCGCGCATTTCCCGCAGCGCCGCTATTGCGCCTTCCATGCCACCGCCTGCGACATAGATGCCTCTCAAGTCCGGATGACGCTCAAGCAAGGCGACGGAGGTTTCATGGGTGAGCTTTCTTGTCTCAAGATTGATGACCGGTTCCAGGATATCGAGATCCGCCCGCAACTGGCTTAAGTATGAACGGAATCCGGCTTCCTTCAATTCGTGTCCCTGCCAGCGATTACTGCCAAGAAAAATCGCGACTTTTCCGGGCTGGCGACTTGCTATGGCAATCATCCATGCCGCTAGGCGTCCGACCTTGTGATTGTCGAGACCGATATAGGTTTGACGCGCGCCGTGGCCGAAATCATTCAGCAGGGCGAAGACGGGAATTCCGTTCTGCCGCAGGCTCCGGGCGGCTTCATTGACGATGCTATGGTTGACCGCAGTGCAAGCTATCGCATCAGTATGCGTGGCAAGTTCCCGCATGATTGCCGCAAAGTCTGCCGGCGACTGAGACGGAGAATATCGGATGATCACTTCACCGCGAAAATCCTGATGGTCTGCCACCGCCCGGGTCAGCTCTTTGCTGAAAGACTGATAAAACTCCTGTCTTTCTTTTATGAGCAGAAAGCCAAATCTCACTCTTGCAAGCGGTGCGGTCAGCTGCCGATCGATCAGACCACTCGCATAATAGGCCAGTTTATGCGCTGCTTCTGCAACCTTGCGGACCGTTTCCTCGCGGACGAAGCCTCTCTTGTGAATGACACGATCTACAGTCGCTTTGCTCACCTTCGCCTCTTTGGCGATATCCTCAATTCTTGTCCGCTTCATATAAATCCTGATCAGGTCCCCGGGGGTTGCTGACCTTGCCTTATTCGCCAGATCCAACAGGCTTCGTCATTGCCGGCAATCTAAGTCAAAGTGAAAAGTGCTCCAAGAGGGGCGGTTGTGCCTCGATCTATCAAAATGTCGATAGTTTGCTTCAGCCGCTGTCGCCTGGCATGGCTGCAATGGTCGAGTTGCCGCCTTGCGCGGGTCGATTTCGTTTCCAGACCGCCATCCGGTTCGTCATGGGGAAGGGATGTTTTCGAAGCCCTGAAGATCGTTTCGCTTATGCATGCTCGGTATGCGAGAGGCAAATCTGCATCTCGGAATTTATTTACATGGCGATCAAATAAGGATATTCTTTATCCTTGATAGATATATGCCAGCCGCGGGCCTTTGGAATGAATTTATGATTTTGAAAAGCCAAGTCGAATGGGCTCTCCATTGTTGTGCCATTCTTGCGGGTTTGCCTGAGGGCCGCTATCTCTCCACCAAAGCGCTCGCCGAATTCCATGGGCTTCCCAAGGAATATCTTTCCAAGGCCCTCCAGAGCCTCTCTCAGGCTGGACTTGTCGACACGACACTCGGCCCCTCCGGCGGTTATCGATTGGCGAGACCGCCCGCGGATCTCACTTTTCTGGAGATCGTTGAGGCCGTCGAGGGGCGGCAGCGAACCTTCGTCTGCACCAATATTCGCGCCAACAACCCCTGCCGCCCGAAGGACTATTGCGAGAGCAGTCCTTGTGCGGTGGCGCGCATCATGTGGGAGGCCGACGAAGCGTGGCGCGAGAAACTGCGCGGCGTCAAATTGTCAGATCTCGTCGGCATCCTGTCGAAGGAGATCCCGCCGGAACTCTGGAAAAGCTCTTTCGAATGGGTGCTAGAGCGCGCCGGATGATATCGCCCTGAGAGTGGCCTGTTCCTTCTGTTCGCCTATCGGGGGGCAGACGAGGCTTTGGGCCGGCATCGCCAATGATATTCCGTTCGCCTTGCAATGTTCGTAGATGAGATCGATGATCTCGTTCTGTGCCGACATGCGGCTTGCCGCGCTCGCGACGCGGAAGAACAGCTCGACCTCGATGGCGATTGCGTCGATCGTCTTGAGCGTGACGACCGGCGGCGGGTTCATGACGATCCTTTCGCAGCCCTGCAGGACGGCAAGCATGACCTCTTCGACGAGCCGCGGCTTGTGTATGGCGGATATTCGTATCGTCAGCGAGATCTGGTGCGACTCATCAGGGCGGCTGCGATTGGTGACGCCCTGTTTCGCCAGAACGCTGTTCGGCAGGACGACGACGTTATATCCGCCAGAAAGCAGATTGGTGGAGCGCCAGTTGGTTTCAACGACGCGCCCTTCGGTGCCGTCGGCGAGCTGGATCCAGTCGCCGATGACGTAGGCGTGACCGAGAGCCAGCGCGATTCCGGAAAAGACATCGGCAAGCGTGTTCTGCAGCGCAAGGCCGATGATGACGACGACGATGCCTGAGGTGGCAATCAGCGGCCCAACGGGTGCACCGAAGACGAAGCCGATGACGGACAGGGCGACGCCGAGATAGACAATGCCGACGATCAGATCCTGAAGAAGATGCGCCTCCTGCGGCCGGCGGTTGAGGGTGAGATAGATATGAAGGAAGCCGATCATCGTCCAGGCAAGATGCAGCCACCAGAGGATCCTTGCGGATTTGGCAAGCAGGATGCCGCCATCCTGAAGCTCATCGTAGTCAAAGTGATAAGGCGAAATTCCGGCAAGCCAGAGCACGAGGCTCATGCAGCAAAAGAAGAGGATCTGCACGACGAGGCGCGCAGTCGGACGACGGCGCCCCTGGATGTGCCAGATGAGAATGCCGGCCAGCCCGAGCAGATTGATCAGGACGAGCGGCAGAAAATGATGTTCGCCAAACATGATAGGGCTCACCGACGATGATTTCCTGAAACCGGGAAGGGACAGGCGCCTCCGGCACCCATCCAGCCTCCGGTTATTTCTTGATCGGAAAGGTCAGTTCTTTCTGGCTGCTGTCGACAACGAAGACAGCCAACAGCTTCGCCGGCTTGGTCTTGCTCGCATTCTCGCTGACGCCATGGCGATCGCCCGGCATCTCGGAGAAGTTTTCGCCGGCCTTGAAGACTTTGACCGGACCGTCATTGACCTGGCTTCGGATCGCCCCTTCCAGGACCGTTGCATAAATGAACGCCGAGTTCGGATGGGTGTGGGCCGAGGAAAAGCCGCCCGGACCATATTCCACGAGGACGCCCTTGATGCTCTTGCCAGGAACGTTCGGCAGTTCGTGTTGGTAGACAAGCGTGACCTTGGCGTCCTTCTCGCCTTCGGCGTGTGCGACGGCGGTGGTGGACAGCAGGACGGTGAGGGCGAGGCCGAGAATTGACTTGATCATCTCGAATTCCTTTCTGAAGAGTTAGACGGTCATTTGCGCGCGGAGGTTGCGAACCATTGCTCGAAGGTGATGCGGCCGAGGCGCGGATTGCCGTCGGACACGAGCGAGCCGTCTTCCAGCCTTGCGCCGAAATAGCGGGCTTCCGGATCCGCCACGACCTTGCGGGCATCGCCCATGGCCTTCAGATAGCGGGCCACGAGCTCATTCAGCCGGACACGTTCCGGACCGGAGATCTCGACGATGCCGTTGATTGCCGCGGAGTTCGCCACGACGGTCATGTTGTCGGCGACGTCGTCGGAAGCGATCGGCTGCACATAGGCCGGCGACAGGCGCACCGTATCGCCGACCGTGCCGGACTGGGCTATGCCGCTTAGGAATTCCATGAACTGCGTCGAATGGACGATGGTATAGGGAATGCCGGAGTCGCGGATGATCTTTTCCTGGGCGATCTTGGCGCGCATGTAGCCGCTTTCGGGCAGGCGATCGACGCCGATGATGGAAAGGGCGATATGATGCTTCACGCCGGCCGTCTTTTCCGCTGCCGCCAGATTGCGGCCTGACGTCTCGAAGAATTCGAGCACGGCTTTGTCCTCGAAGGAGGGCGAGTTTGCGAGGTCCATGACGATGGAGGCGCCCGCCAATGCTTCGGCGAGCCCTTCGCCGGTAATCGTATTGACGCCGGTGTTCGGTGCGGCGGCAACGACTTCATGGCCCTGCCTACGAAGGCGGTCGGCCGTCTTCGAACCGATCAGGCCGGTTCCGCCGATGATGACGATTTTCATGAGCTTCTCCATTTGCGGTCGCTTCGCGCACCGCATTGTTCGTTCATTCTGTGTGATTGTGTTGCAAGGACGGGCCGGCTCTGATCATGCCTTGCATCCGCTCAGCCGAGCCAGGTGCTCCCTAACAGCTGCACGCCGGCCCGGCGCTTGCTCACCAGGGAGTTAGTAGTCCCAGAACACCGGTACCCAACGGAAGACATCGCCGTCGGTTGCCACATGGCCGACCGAAGGGAACGGCATATGGGTGGCAACCAGAAGCCCTCCGGTCTCGGCCAGCTCCCGCAAAAGACGGACGCGCACGCGCGCAGCTTCTTCCGGATCGTGTTCGAAGCCGTTGTGCCAGTCCGGATGTTCGAACCCGACGGCGAACACCGCATCGCCGGCAAACATCAGCCGGTCCTTTCCGGAGGCGACGCGGACCACGCTATGCCCGGGTGTGTGGCCGCCGGTTCGGGAGACGACCACGCCCGGTGCGACCTGGAATTCATCATCGAACAGTTGCAGTTGGTTCTCGTATTCCTTTCTGAACTGCTTGGCGGCAGCTCGAAGCGCGTCCGGGAATCCGGGCGGCATGGACACATGTGAGAAATCGGGCGCTTCCCAGAATTTGACCTCTGCTGCTGCGACATGGATCCTGAGGTCTGGACGCAGCCGCTCCTTCACTCCATCGACGAGCAGCCCGCCAACGTGATCCATATGCATGTGGGTCAGCACCACGTCAGTCACGGAACCAAGGTCGATGCCTGCAGCTTCCAGCCGCTTGATCAATTGTCCGGCGCGCGGCAGGTTCAACTCCGGGTCCAAGCCAAGACCTGCATCGATGAGGATGGTCTGCTTGCCGCTGCGAACGACGACCGCGTTCAGCGCCCAGTCGAAAGCGTCCTGCGGCAGGAACATATCATTCAGCCAGGCCGCGCGATCGGCAGCGTCGGCATTGTATCCCAGCATCTTGGTCGGCAGCGGCAACACGCCGTCGCTGATCACCAGTACCTCGATATCGCCGATCTGTACCGCGTAGCGCGACGGAACCAGCTCGTCGGGGTTTGATTTAACGGGATGAGAAGTGTCCAGGTCCATGTTTGTCTCCTGTTGATCGAGATCTTGGAACCGATCTGGCCGGCTCCACGGTTGAAATGATTGTCATGAGCGTTTTGGTCGCGGCCGCCGGAACGGCCACCCATCGTTTGCCGAAGCCTTTTCTGAGAGGCTCAGTTGAGGCCGGCCCTGTCGAGGCCGTAGGCCTTGTCGGCCGAGCCCGGCACGGTCTTGAAGGCGATGCTGGCGCGGTTCCAGGCATTGATGACCATGATTACGAAGGTGAGATCGGAGATCTCCTTCTCGGAAAGCTGGCCGCGCACGCGCTCGTAGAGCTCGTCGGGAATGCCGCCTTCATGCAGTTTCGTCACCGCTTCCGTCCAGGCGAGCGCGGCGCGCTCCCGGGGAATGAAGAGATTGGATTCCCGCCAGACGGCTACGTGGTGGAGCCGGAGTTCGCTCTCGCCATGGATCTTGGCTTCCTTGACATGCATGTCCAGGCAGAAAGCGCAGCCGTTAATCTGCGATGCGCGGATGTGAACGAGATCCTGGATCTTCTGTTCGATGGCGCTGTCCTTCAGAGCCATGCTGAGTTCCGAAAGTTTCCTGAAGAGTTCCGGTGATTGCTGGGCATAATTCAAACGCTGGGTCATGGTCGCCTCCGTTATTAAGGACATTAAGTATCCTTGTGGATAAAAGATATCCTTAATAGCTGGACAGTAAAGTCCTTCCGGGCTAAGGTTCGAACATAAGGCCTATGCCGAAAAGTATGGGGTGGGGATGGATATCGTATGCGCATTGCAAACATTCATGCGGGTGGTGGAGACTGGCTCCTTTTCCGCCGCAGCGATTGATCTCAGGCTGACGCAGCCTGCTGTTTCACGCCAGGTTTCGGCGCTGGAAGCGCATCTCAACACACGTCTGCTGCATCGCACGACCACCGCGCTGGCGCTGACGGCGGAGGGGGAGCAGATCATCCCGATGGCACTCAAGGTCATCGAGGCGGTCGAGGCGCTTAGTGAAACCACATGTCGTGATGGCGGGCGCATAGCCGGCAAGGTGCGGCTGGCTTTGCCGACACCGCTCGGGCTTTACGTCAGCGACCGGCTCGGGATGCTGCTCGAACGCCATCGGGGACTTTCCGTCGACTTGCTCTTTCGCGAGGAACCGTCCGACCTGGTCGAAGAGGGGATCGATCTTGAGGTACGGCTGGGAACGGTCGCAGACTGCAGCCTGATGTGCCGCAGAATTGGGTGGACGACGGCCTTTCTCGTTGCCGCGCCTTCCTATCTACAAGACCGGGCAGCACCCAAAACACCCGACGATGTCAGCGCTCATGATTGCATCTGTTACAATCGCGCCGGAAACGGCCGGGCATGGTCGTTCTCAAATGGCGCCGAGGACGTTACCGTAAGGATCGCGCCGCGCCTCGTCGCCAGCAACGCGGTTGCCGTCCACCGTGCGGTGTTGGCTGGCAATGGGATTGCCGTACTTTCCCACATTCTTGTCGGGTCCGACATCGAGGAAGGCAGGCTGGTGAACGTCATGCCAGACTTTCCGCCGAGCCGGGTCGCTATCAGCGTCGTCTACCCATCGCGTCGGAACCTGCCGTTGCGCATCAGGACGGTCCTCGACTTCCTGATTGAGATAGTCGGCAAGGATCCGCTGATGGCGCCTGCGTCTTCTCATTGGCTTGGATGGCGCTCGGATTGTCGAACGTCACCCGCATAAAAAGTGGGATTCACGCTCGCTTGAGATATCGCCACGCCGCCACGCTGCCGAAGAGCTGAAGACCGCCGCCGCAAAACATAGCCACAATGAACCCGAAAGCGGGCTCCCGGAAGAACGCGTAGACCGATCCGAGTGCGGCCACGCCGATGGTTGCGCCAACCATGCGTGCGACGTTGATCAGTGCGCTCGCAGTTCCAGCGCGCTCACGGACGACGCTCGAAACCGCGACTGCCGTAAGAGGCCCGGTCGCCATGCCCATCCCGATACCGGTCAACAGCAGGCCGAATTCCTCGGCGGTGAACAGGTTACCGTCAAAAGTAATGCCGAGCAGAAGGTTCCCTAGTCCTATCGTCGCCAACCCGATGCTGATGGTGTGCCGTTTTCCCAGATGTTCAGAAAAGAAACCGGAGAAGGGTGAGATTGCCACAAAGCTCAGCGCCATGGGTAATAGTGCCAGCCCGACAGCGATCGGAGGCAGTCGATCGAGGCTGAGGGAGGCGAGGGGAAACAGAAAGAGCGTCCCGTACATGCCGAACGTCATTGCGGCCGTTCCTGCCATCGCCCCGCTGAACCGCTCAGTGGAAAACATCGAAAGCGGCACGAGAGCCCGCTGATCGAGGCGTCGTTCCACCAGGATGAAAAGCGTCAGCAGACCGAAGCCGCAAAGTGCCAGCAGGATCGTCCAGACTATCGGAAAATGCGAGGACTCGATTGCCGCCAGAGTGATGGCGGCGAGCGACAATATGCCCAATAGCTGACCCAGCATGTCGAACGATCGTCCCTTTTTATCCGCACTTTCCAAGATCCAAGGCAATGCTCCGGCAGCCGCCGCCACGCCGATGGGAACCACGACGAGGAAAACAGCCCGCCAACCGAAATTATGGATCAGATAGCCGCCAAGGCTTGGCCCAATGGCAAGCGACATGCCGTTGCAGCCGGCCCAGATACCGAGCGCCCGACCGCGAATCTGCTCGTCTGGGTAGATCACTCGAATGAGCGAAAGAGAGGCCGGTATCAGAAGGGCCGATCCGAGGCCGGTTATCGCTCTGGCGCCGATTAGGATCGTGATCGTCGGAGCCAAGGCGCATCCAAGGCTTGCGATTGAGAAGATGACGCAGCCGACGATGAAAATCAGACGACGTCCGTAAAGATCCGCAAGCAGACCGCCACTGATCAGAAGCGCAGCGTAGACGAGATTGTAGGCATCGACGACCCACTGCAACTGGGTTACGGAAGCCTGGAGGCTCTCGCCGATTGGTTGGACAGCCAGATTGACAACCGACGTGTCGACCTGCGCAACGATCACGCCCAGGCAGAGAATGGTCAGAGAAGCAGGATGTAGTTTCGAAGGCCGGTCGTCGCGCTGCTCGATTGAATGCATGACATTTCCTCATGGAAACAAACGTAGAGCAACTTGTTTGGTTTCACTTTGAAGGCATCGAAGTATCGAAAGACAAGGATGGTCATGCGAACCGAAAGGCACCCGTGCCTGGAACAAGCCTGTTCCGCGCAAGTTCGGGAGTTTTCCACGGGAGAACGGACCAATGTCTTCCTACAAAGACCGCCCTGTCATCAGCGATTTTCAACATCCCGGCCAGGCGCCGACTGGTGATCCCTTCATGGGAACGATCAACAACGAACTCGCCGATAAGGGTTTTCTCGTCACGAGCACGGACGAATTTGTCAGTTGGGCGCGCACCGGATCGCTGATGTGGATGACGTTCGGGCTTGCCTGTTGCGCCATCGAGATGATGCAGATGTCGATGCCGCGCTATGACGTGGAACGCATTGGTGCCGCGCCGAGGGGTAGCCCCCGGCAGTCGGATCTGATGATTGTTGCCGGCACCGTATGCAACAAGATGGCGCCGGCGCTGCGCAAGGTTTATGACCAGATGCCCGAGCCGCGCTACGTGATCTCCATGGGATCATGCGCCAATGGCGGTGGCTATTATCACTATTCCTATTCGGTGGTGCGCGGATGCGATCGGATCATTCCGATCGATATTTATGTGCCTGGTTGCCCGCCGACCGCGGAGGCCTTGCTTTACGGAATTCTGCTTCTCCAGCGCAAGATTCGCCGCAATGGGACGATCGAACGATAACCGACACCCGTCGGCCTCGCTCTCCGTGGCGGCGTCGCGGCGCTTTGACGTTTATTTAGATTCTCATGGAACAAGCTCAAGATGCAGCCGTTCCCCTAGCAGATGCAAGGAACATCGAAGCCTTAAGATCGCAACGAAGCTCCCGAACGCATCGCAAACAGCAAGTCTGCTCAAATCAAGGTCAATGAAGGCATTATCCGAGGTCCACAGGGCACCGGTGCCGGTCTAGCGTATGGACGGCAGCTGAAACCACGCATTGCGCGGCAATGCTGGAACGGTCGTTATGCGCGTTCTTCAAGGAGAAAAATTGTGACCGATAGCCCCAGCACCCCCGATCTGCAAAACGAAATTGTAGAGCTTATTCCGGCCCTTCGTGCATTTGCACGCTCGTTTCATAGAAACGCCAGCGACGCCGACGATCTCGTGCAGGAAACCCTCGCGAAAGCGCTGGCCAATCTCAACCAATTCGATCGAGGCACCCGGCTGAAATCGTGGCTGTTCACGATCATGCGCAATACGTTTTGCACGAAGTTCCGCATTGCCCGGCGCGAGGCTCCCGGAATCACGAAATGCGTTTCCGGCGCCGGGGTGGCCGCGCCATCGCAAGAATGGGCGATACGGGCCAAGGAAATGGAAGAGGCCTGCAATCTGCTGCCGGAACCTTACCGTGTCGTGCTCGAATATGTTGTCATAGAGGGACGCTCCTATGATGCCGCTGCCGAGAAATTCGGATGTGCGATCGGTACCGTGAAAAGCCGGCTCAGTCGAGCCCGGCAGCAACTGGCAGCGCACCTTGACGAAGACAGGCATTGATGATGCCTGCACTTCTCAACGCATGGAGTGGTAATGCGTGGCGTTATGTATCTTTGTCCGGGATGCCGAACAGTGCCTTGGCAATATGATCGAGCGCGGCAGGCCTCTCGGATAGCACAAAACCTGCAAAGTTCATGTCTGCATCGATTGGGTCTCCGCCAAGAGCGAAGAGATAGGGAATCTTTTGCCTGTCGAGCCGTTCGACCAGGGGAAATACCTGTTCCGCCTCGAGATTCAGGTCGAGTATCGCCGCGTCCAGGTCATTTGCCTCGATGAGATCGGACGCATGTTCGAGATCATGGACCGGACTAACTATAATCGCTCCGAGTTCACACAGCTTTTGGCGCACCTCGTCGGTCAGAAAGTAACCGCTCTCTGCCACCAGGAGCCGCTTTCCCGAAAACAATTGGCTATAGAGGGGCGCTAAACCGTCCATTTCTCGATCCGAATTGAGCCTTGCTTATAGGTGTTGGCGCGTGAACCGAAACTGAACCACGGTTCTTGTACACGGCAGCTGTCTTTGTGCGCTCGTCAAAGGAGGGCTTTCGGTGAACGTCACATGATTTGAGAGGAAATTCTTACCCTCAATCACGAACAACTGCCGCCGGAAAAGGTTTCCGGACTTGATGCGATAGATCAGAGAAAACAGTCGAACAGGCTCGGCCTCGGGAACAAACGGCCGCGCATATGGTTCGAGCATAGGGGAGGGGCATCCACGGCATGGGAGAGTTGGATGCACAATGTGATTGATGTGGAATTCAAGATGCTTTGGACCGCACCAGTCTACCTCGCGACCAGCAGTCGAGACGGCTGTCTGATTCAGGGGCCGGAGGATGCGATCCATTTCCTGTCACGAAGATGGCCTTGCGAACGAAGCAGGTCCTACGCGCGTGCGACGGAAAAATGCGTTGCGGCGGTTTCGCACAAAATTCCCGTCGAGGCGTCGCGAGCAGCTTTTGTAATTGCCTGCCTCGACGCGCACCTGATGTCGGGAAGCAGGTCGCCATGAAGACTGGCGACGATGATGCGATTTCAGAAAAACACGCTTACGAGTTCGGCCGGAAAGCCTTTGCAAAGGGAGTGAGCAGCGACAGCACGCTTTTGCGCAAGTGAACAACGCTGCGATCGAGGCGTATGGATTCATGGATGCGCAAAAGAAAAGATCCGTAGTGGACAGCATAAGCCGGGCCATCGGCCAAACTGATCATCCGCAATTGCTCCCCATGCCGGACATAAGCAGATTACCCTTGTCTCGCGAGGCGTCCGTCTCCCTCCCACATCAGCAGAAACTTCCGCGTTATCTGCGGCAGATGATCGTCAATCCATTTGGCCATTGCCTGCTCTTCGGCCAAGCTCTCCCGCAGAGCATGTTTTGCCTCGTCGAAGTTTCCGGCGTCCGCGATCGTCAGCAGTGATTTATATGCCGCGATTTCATAGTTTTCGAATGCGAAATCGGTGAGGGCGTCTTTCAGCACTTCGTCGCTTACGCTTGCATGGCTCATGACAGTCGTCGGGCTGGTGAACGAAAGGATCATATCCTTGAGGTTGAGATAATCCTCGTCTAAATCCTTAAGGATACGTTCGAGTCGCCTGATTTGATCCTCCGTTTCGCCGATGTGCTGTTCAAGTTTTGCCGCCACTTCCGGATAATTTTCCAAGCGTGACGGTTGCGGTCTTGTCATCCCCAAAGCCTGGTTTTCCATCGCATAGGCGTTTCGAAGGCCGATGACGAACATGTCGTGGATTTCTGTCTCTGCCATGATTGCATCCTCCATTGGCTGCTCGTTCTCAAACTAGGGCGAATTGGCGTTGTTCCCGCCGCTTCTGTTGTCCTGACGAATACCGGAGGATCGGCAGCATGCATTGAGTGCGGAATTTGACGGCATGGATGGTCGGGAACCATGCCTGCCGAAGACCGTTCCCCTTCCTGGTGGAGGAAAACTCATGGCGCCAAGATCATTCTGGAAAGGCTATCTCAAACTGTCGCTCGTGACATGTCCGGTCGCCATGGCTCCGGCGACCACCATTAACGAGAAGGTTCGCTTCCACACGCTGAACAGAAAGACGGGCAACCGCATCGTCAGCCAATATGTCGATTCCGTCACGGGCAAAGCGGTCGATGAAGACGATGAGGTCAAGGGATATGAGCGCGGCGAGGATGACTATGTCATGCTCGAGGACGAAGAGCTCGATGCCGTCGCTTTGGAAAGTACCAGAACGATCGATATCGAGATGTTCGTACCGCGCGACAGCATCGAATGGATCTGGTTCGATACGCCGCATTATCTGACGCCGAACGATGCTGTTGGGGAGGAGGCTTACTGCGTCATTCGTGATGCGATGGCCGCGAGCCGCATGGTCGGCATATCCCGGCTCGTCATGTATCGCCGTGAGCGTGCCGTCATGCTGGAAGCGCGAGACAAAGGGATCGTCCTGTGGACGTTGCGATTTGGCGATGAGGTCCGGGATGAAAGGGATTACTTCGAAGACATCCCTGCAAAATCGGTCGACACCAAACTGCTGAAGCTCGTGGGAGAGCTGATAGACGAGCGAACGAAATCATGGGACCCAGGCATGGTCTCCGATCCCGTCCAGGACAAGCTTCTCGATATCATCGCTGCCAAGAAGAAAGGTCGCAAGCGCCCGGCAAGGGCAAAGGCCGAAGAGGCACCCGCCGCGGGCAATGTCATCAGCATCATGGATGCGCTTCGAAAGGGCCTTTCACAGGAAAAGGGTGCAAAGAAAAGATAATCCGCATCGAGGGGGTTTCCGCCGGGAAGACGGAGCCTGTCATGAGCCGCGCTTGCGCTTCGCGTCGGGCAGATGCAATGGTTCTGCGGCTTTTCTGAACTCGGCCCAGGGATCCGAGCGAAGCGCGGCAAGCCGTGTCGGCACGTTGAGCACGGTGAAATAGTCGGGGCCGATGGCGGGGCTCAATTCCTCCCAGGACAAGGGCATGGAGACGGCGGCTCCCGGACGAGCGCGGGTCGAATAGGGCGCAACTGCAGTCGAGCCGCGTTGGTTTCGCAAATAGTCGACCAGGATCTTGCCCCGGCGTTTCGATTTGGTGATGGTGGAAACATAGCGGCCGGGGCTATCAGCGGCCATCGCGTCGGCGATGTCCTTGGTAAAGGCTTTCACGGCAGGCCATTCGGCTTTGGCGACCAGCGGGCAGACGATGTGCAGCCCTTTGCCGCCGGATGTCTTGACGAAGGGAACGAGACCCGCCCGTTTCAGCCGTTCGCCGGTCTCTTCCGCGGCGGCGATGATCTCTGTCCATGCGACATTCGGACCAGGATCGAGATCCATGATGATCATGTCAGGCTTTTCCCAATTGCCGACCATCGATCCCCAGGGATGGATCTCCAGGACAGCGGCCTGTACGAGGCCGATCAGGCCGCTCAGGTCGTTGATGTTCACATATGGCTCCTCACCTTGCGGATCCTTCGCCAATGCGATGTTCCGGTTCATGCCCTTCCAGGCGTGCTTCTGGAAGAAATGCTGGCCGCCGATCCCGTTCGGGCAGCGCACGAGCGCAAGCGGTCGGCCGACGACAAAAGGTCCCATGTAGTGCCAAACCTCCGTGTAGTAATCTGCAAGTCCGGCTTTTGTAACGCCCTCGTCCGGCCAATAGAGACGATCGCCATGGGTCAGGGAGATGCTGGTTCGCGACGGCCTTTCAGTCGAGGTCTTGGCGGCTGATTTCGGTGTTTCGCGAACGATGTCGAGTGGGTTCTTGTCTTCTCTTAAGCCACGGAAGGACGCATGACGCAGATGGCCGTCGGCCGTCCACGCACGGAATTCGACTTCCGCGACCAGTTCGGGCCGTATGAAGCGGACACCGCGATGTTCTTCTGCCGTCAGCCTGGATGCGAAAGGACTTTCCTCTGCCTTCAGGCGGGTAAGCCTTTTGAAGAGCTGCTCGGCGACTGTGTGTGTGTACCCGGTTCCGACGCGGCCGACATGCTGCAGCTTGCCATGCTCGTAGACGCCGAGAACCAGCGAGCCGATCGCGTTTCTCGATGTCGTCGAAGGCACCCAGCCGCCGATGACGAATTCCTGTCGTGACGAACATTTCGATTTGACCCAGCTCTTGCCGCGGCCGGAGCGATAGGAATCGCTGGCGATCTTGGAGACGATCCCTTCCAGGCTCAACCGGCAGGCATGGTTCAACAGCAGATCGCCATTCTCGTCAAAATGGCTGCTGAAGCGGAGGATCCCGGTTTCGGACGAAATGATCTTCTGCAGCAAGTCCTTGCGGCTGACCAAGGGGCAGGCAGTTAGATCATAGCCATCGAGGTAGATCAGATCGAATGCGTAGAAGACGAAACGGTCGCTGCGCCCTTCGCTGAGGTCGGCCTGCAGGGCGGAGAAGTCTGAGGCGCCGGCAGCCGGCTCGACGACCAGTTCGCCATCGATGATGGCTGTGCCGACGGGGAGATCCTTGAGGGCGCTGATGATCTCCTTGCCGAATTTCTGGGTCCAGTCGAGGCCGCTGCGCGTCAGCAGCTTGACGCGGCCTGCCTCGATGCGAACCTCCAGCCGATAGCCGTCGAATTTGATCTCGTGAAGCCAGCGCTTGCCCGTGGGAGGCTTGGATACCAGTGTCGCCAGGGCGGGTTCGACAAATGCCGGCAGGGCAGCCTTTCTGGCGTCCTTTAAAGCGGATGGCTCAATGGGCTTCGCATCGGCTTCCCGCTCGGGCGCAGCTTTGCTCGGCTTCTTTTTATTCTTGCCCTTGTCGTTGAAGCTCTCATCCTTGGCTCGGGCTATCCTGCGATCAATCTTGCCCGTTTTGGACGACCAGCCCGGCTTTTCGCCTGCAACCTCATCGATGACCCGTCCCGTCTTTGCCGATTCCGGCTGCTCTTCGAGGATATCGGGCGCACCCTCCGGGCGGGCCGCATCGTCCTCGCCTTTGATCAACAGCCAATTTTCCCGCTTCTCACGCGGCTTTCCGGCCATGCGGATCAGATGCCACCGGCCGCCGAGTTTTTTTCCGTGAAGCTCGAATTCGAGATGTCCTTTTGCCAGTCCCTTGTGGGGGTCGCCAAGCGGCGTCCACGTACCTTTGTCCCAGACGATGACGGTGCCACCGCCATATTCGCCCCTCGGAATCGTGCCTTCGAAGCCGCCATATTCCAGGGGATGATCTTCGGTCTGTACCGCGAGCCGCTTCTCGCCGGCCACCAGACTTGGCCCCCTGGTCACCGCCCAGCTCTTCAGCACGCCGTCCAATTCGAGGCGAAAATCATAGTGGAGCCGGCGCGCATCGTGCTTCTGGATGACGAAGCTGTTGCCGGCTGATGCAGCCTTGTTCCTGCTCGCACGGCCCTTTGGTTCCGATGTTCTGGTGAAATCGCGTTTGCGGTTATAGATCTCCAACGCCATGATCAGCTCGCCTTGCGTTGTGTCCGCGAGGAGGAGGCGGCACGCGATTTTGCTGCCTTGCGGGATGCCGCACGCGATTTCTTGGCGGAATGTTTGGCGCCTGTCTTGCCTTGGCCAGCCATGCCGGCGCTCTGGCGCAGAGCCTCCATAAGATCGGTAACCTTGGCGACTTTCGCCGGCTTGCGTTGCGGGATCTTTTTGCCTTCGATCTTGGCTTTTACCAATTCCGCGAGCGCGGCCTCATAGCGGTCGTCGAATTCACTGGCATCGAAACTGCCTTTCTTGGTGGCGATGATATGTCTCGCGAGATCGAGCATTTCGCCCTTGATCTTCATATCGGGCACATCCTCGAAGGCTTCCTGTGCCGAGCGAACCTCATAATCGAAATTCAATGTCGTAGCGATCAGCCCCGCGCCATGGGCGCGGATCATCATTGTCCGAAGGCGGCGAAACAGAACGGTGCGGGCAATGGCGGCAACCTGCTTCTTGCGCATCCCTTCGCGGATCAGCGCGAACGCCTCTGCGCTCGCCGGAGCGGAAGGGGCCAGATAATAGGGCCGGTCGAAATAGACATCATCGATTTCATCGCATGCCAGAAAGGCTTGTACATGCAGGACCTTATCGCTTTCCGGCACCGCCGCGGCGACTTCCTCGGGCTCAAGGATGACGTAATCGTCCTTGTTGAGTTCGTAACCCTTGACCTGATCCTCGCGCGGTACCGGCTTTCCGCTCGCACTATCGATGAATTCGCGCCTGACCCGGTTGCCGGTCGCCCGGTTCAGCGTGTGAAAGGAAATCCGTTCCGAGGTGGAAACTGCCGTATAGAGCGCGACCGGGCAGCTGACCTCCCCGAATTTGAGATATCCTTTCCATTGCGCACGCGGGCTCATGGGGATGCTCCATTTTCACGATGATATTCAACGATGCCGAAACGGCATTGTTCCGCAGTTTCGGATTTCGTCGCTGCGCTGACCGGCGTGCTTCCCGATATTGGATTGACGTCATGCGCGACGTTGCGAGCCTGGCGCCTCGGGACCTATTTTCCCAATTGCTTGGCCATCTGCAGATGATGTTCGAGCGTAGGTGTCGTATTTGCGGCCCATGCTTTCAAAGCAGCGCTGTCTCCCTTTTCGCCATATCGTTTGAAAAGATCGACGGCTTTGGCGTGAGCTGAACGTTGGTCGGAATCGTAGCGCTGAATGAATTCTCTTCCTTGCAGCTTTTGGAGCCTGGTCAGCATCTTTTTCTGATTGGACGTCATATCGCTGGGAAGCGTCGCCTTCGCCTTGCCGCTCGTTATCAGATCTTTCAACTGCATCGTCGTCTTCTGATGATCATCGACCATTTGCTGCGCAAAAGCCTTCGTCTGATCATCGCCCCGCTGCAGAGCAAGCTTACTGGCTTCGATTTCGAACATGTCGCTGCTCGCAGCTTCATTGACGAAATCCTGCGCCGCGGGTGCGGCGCCTACGAGCGAATTGACTCCGGTCTTTTCGGCAGCCGACTGGGCGAAGGCGCCGGTGGCAAGGAGCAGGATCCCTGCGGTAATGATTGAGCGCTTCATGACATTCTCCTTCCTTCGCTCTTCGAACTTGGAAAGGGTCGAAACGTTCCTGCCCATTTATCCTCACCGGATACCGAGGGCCAAAAATATCCGCGAAGGCAAGCTTCCTGTCAGGGCACAAGACCCGGCTTTCCCGGCCTCGACGATCGTATTCTCCTTCGCCTTTCTCCTCAGCGTCTCATCACATTCATGATCAGCGACACCACGAAGAAGATGAGGAAGATAAAGAACAGGACCTGTGCGATGGACGCAGATGCGCCTGCTATGCCACCGAAGCCGAGCGCGCCTGCAATCAAAGCTACGACGAGAAATATCAGTGCATAATAAAGCATTTCGCTCTCCATTGGTTGCTGCAAGGAGAACGGAATTGTGAGTGGTTTGTTCCTGTGGATGCTGGGAAGCGTCACGCTGCAGCGGTTGCCTGTCTCGACCAGGCCTGCTCGCCGCCGTTGCCAGGTGGCGGCGGCTCGGCGGCGTCCAGATACATCTTTGCCGGTGCCGTCAGCACAAACCAAAGGCTGGCGCCAAGCAGGAATGAGCTTGCGGCCTCATCACCGGCAGAGACACAAAAGGGGAAGATGACGGCGGTGAACAAAACGGTCAGGCGTACCGCCCATTCCGTTTCACGCTTGCGGGTGGCCGTCGCCGCGAGCGCCCGATAGGACCGCATGTCATAAATCCGTCCCACCCGTCCCAGGGCCAACAGCCGCAGTGACGGAAGCGAAAGCATCAAGAGCGTGCCGAGCCCGAAAACATAGATAGGGCCGTTTAAAAACAGGCCGCATGCCGACAGAAGGGCAAGTATGACGATGAGGTTCCACAAAGGGAAGAGCTTCTGCGGAGAATGGCCTGTCTGTCTGTGCCATAGCTGCATGACTGCCGATCCGCCGCGCAGCAGCGGTCGATCAATGTAACAATTGAGGAATTCCATGATGTGCCCTTCTAAACCCGGCGCAGACACACATCAGAAAAATCCGGCGTCAGCATGGCAGAATCGCAAATCCGATAGGCCAATCGAGCTTACTCGATGTTTTTCTATTGCGGAGGGAGGAACTATCCGCGGTCAAGGGGGTTCTCTGGCTGATCCGTCTTTCAGACGAGGCGGCGCCGATTATGTCGTCAATCGCGCGCCATCCAAACGGCTGCAAACATACGATTTCGCGACATATCCGCCAGCAAGCGATATCAACGACCCGGAAAGCTTTTACCGTGAAACATCTTGACCAAGCCATCCATATCGCGCTCGAGGCGCACGAAGGGCAGACGGACAAGACTGGACGGCCTTTCTTTGAGCATTGCCAACGCGTCGCACTGCTGGTTTCCGGTGACGAGGCCCGCACGGTCGCCTATCTTCATGATGTCGTCGAAAAGCGAAGAGGATGGACGCTCGATCGTCTGCAGGAAGAGGGCTTCCCGACAAGGATTCTATCTGCCGTCGATGCCTTAACGCGGCGGCCGGGCGAGCCGGACGAGCAATTCATCCATCGTGCGGCAGCGAATGTGCTGGCTTTGCCCGTCAAGCGGGCCGACCTTGAGGACAATCTTTGGCAAAGCGAGCAGATAGGCAAGGACGCCGCAAAATATCAGCGCGGCTTAGACACCCTGCTCGAAATGGCGAGCCGAAAGTAGGGGATGCCTCCTTCGATGCTTGAGGGGCGTGATCCAATCGAGGGGAGCGATCATGGTTCTGATGACTTTAGCTCTGAACCCAGCTCCTCAGGGATCGCGGCCAAAATCCTTGCGGAGTTCGGTTTTTGCCTTCTCCAGCGTTGCGCGCCGGGATTTCGAAAGCTGATCGCCCGCCCGATTGATATAGAAGTTCAACATCGACATGGCGGATCGAAACGGACTGGATTTGCGGCGGTCGCTGTTTTCGGCGGATTCTTTGAGTGAATCGGCAATTTTCTTGGCGCTGCGCTCGTTGAATACGCCTTTCTTCAGGTCCATGGCATCACTGGTCTCATTGACGTGCTGTGACCATTTCTTCGATTTACCTTTGGGCATTGCTGCACTCCTCGTTGAAATTCGCGGTGCCGTCAGCAACCCTGAAAGGCTGAGCTTGCCGGCGCTGGAATCCGAACAAGCGAGCTGCCGTCATGTTCCCCGTCACGGGGCCAACATTGGCTTCGGGCTCGTAGATTTCCCCCGGGCAATCTTGAAGAGACAACAGGCAGTATTAATTTTGTGGCCAGAACCTGTCGCGCCTGACCGAAACTATGGTTGCCGAGGGAGCTGCCGATTGAGCGAAACCGAACGCGAGCTTCGCTATGCATCCTGGCATAAGGATGCTGTCATCTACCAACTCCATGTGAAGTCGTTCTTCGACGCCAATGGAGATGGATTTGGCGATTTCGCCGGATTGACGCGCAAACTGGATTACCTGGCATCGTTAGGTGTCAACACGATCTGGCTTTTGCCGTTTTATCCATCTCCCCGCCGTGACGACGGCTATGACGTGCTCGATTATGAAAGCATCAGCCCGGAATTCGGCACGCTCGACGATTTCAGAAGGTTCGTGGAGGCGGCCCATGCCCGCAACATGCATGTCATTACGGAGCTGGTTCTCAACCATACCTCCGATCAGCATCCCTGGTTTCAGCGTGCCCGAAACGCGCCGGCCGGGTCTCCGGAACGGGATTTCTACGTCTGGTCGGAAACGGACGACAAGTTTGCGGAAACACGCATCATTTTCGTCGATAGCGAGAGATCCAATTGGACCTGGGACCCGGTTGCCAACGCCTATTTCTGGCATCGCTTCTACTCCCATCAGCCGGATCTGAACTATCACAATCCTGCCGTTATCGAAGCGGTTTTGGATATCATGCGCTTCTGGCTCGATCTTGGCGTGGACGGCTTTCGCCTCGATGCCGTTCCGTATCTTGTTGAGCGAGAAAACACCAATAACGAGAATCTTCCTGAAACGCACAGGCTGCTCAAGCACATCAGAAAGACGCTCGAGGCAAGCTACCCCGGCGTCATACTCCTTGCAGAAGCAAATCAATGGCCGGATCAGGCACGGGACTATTTCGGAACAGGGGACGAATGCCACATGGCCTTCCATTTCCCGCTGATGCCGCGAATATTCACCGCGGTTGCAATGGGAAATTCCCAGCCGATCATCACCATGGTGCAGCAGACCGATGGCATCCCTGAGGAATGCCAGTGGGCCATTTTCCTCAGAAACCATGACGAGCTGACTTTGGAAATGGTCACCGAGGCCGAGCGCAATTTTCTTTGGGACACCTATGCTTCCGACGAACGCGCCCGATTGAATCTCGGCATCCGGCGTCGCTTGTCGCCGCTCATGGATCAGGATCGGCGTCGCGTCGAGCTTCTCCACATGTTGTTGTTCTCTTTACCCGGTAGCCCTGTGCTTTACTATGGCGATGAGATTGGCATGGGCGACAATGTCGATTTGGGAGATAGAGATGGTGTTCGCACACCGATGCAATGGTCCAGCGGCAAAAATGCCGGATTTTCGGGCGGCGATCCAAAGACCCTCGCACTGCCGCTCATCGATAATCCCCGTTTCGGCTTCCAGGTGATCAATGTCGCCGCACAGGAGAAGGACCCGCATTCGCTTCTGAACTGGGTTCGTCGCATCCTAGCAATCCGATCGGCGCATCAAGCCTTCGCAAGGGGCGCGATTTGCTTTGTGAGCACGGAAAACCCGGCCGTCATCGCATATGTCAGAGAATATAAAGGCGAATGCGTTCTCTGCGTCGCGAATCTGTCAAACATCGCTCAGGCCGCCATGCTCGATTTACATCAATATTCGGGCAGTCGTCCCAGGGAGCTGTTTGGGAAGACGGCATTTCCGGCTGTGGGCAAGCATCGTTATCCGATCATGTTTCAGCCCTACGGTTACTTCTGGTTTCAGCTGAAGCCCTGAGGTGAGCCTTCCAGCCATCAAAACACGGTCGGCTCGCCCTTGTTTTCCTATTTGAGAAGGGCAGCTCTGGTTGCACGACGATCTTCGTGCCATTCGGCGGCAACAGGCTCAAAGCCTTACCGCAAGTTGTTGTGACCATTGGCCGGGAACGGATCAGGCGCGCCTGGCCGAGTTCAACGCGCCGTCCGTAACTACATAGGGCGGGAGCTCCAGATTCGAACGGAAATCGTCTCCGACATAATCGGTGTCGATAATCGACCGCCGCCGCAACTCGGGCAGCAGCCCGTTCACCAGCAGATCCTCCTGGTCCGGATTGCCGAAGCCGTGGAGCGAGAGAACATCGAGAATTCCGGCCCGAAAGCGTTCCTCGATCGCATCGACAAGCTGCTCCGGCGTGCCGGCGACCGACCAGTGCCCGGTTTCCTGCGCCTGAATGATGAGCTGCCGCAATGTCAGCCCTTCACGCGCATAGCGGCGGAAGATTTCCACGCGGCCGCGCCGTCGGTTGATGCTGGTGACCTCAGGCAGAAGTGCCTCCGGCAAAGGCTTGTCGAGCGGCAGTTCGGAAAGATCGAGATCGCCGCCGAGCATGTCCGCCAGTTTCAGGCGACCTTGTTCGTAGTCGATCCGCTCATGCTTCTCCTTCAGGCGTCTTGCGACATCCGCATCGGAATCGCCGATCACCGAATGGAAGGAATTCATGATGAAGGGGAGGCCCGCTGCGCGCCCGAAGCTTGTCGCGCGACGCCGCAGTTCCGTGACGAAAGCGATGGCATCCTCGAGCTTGGGCTGCGAGGTATAGACCACCTCGGCATATCGTGCGCCGACGGTGACACCGGCTTCCGACTGGCCCGCCTGGAACTGGACGGGGCGACCCTGCGGCAAAGGCGGCACGTTCAAGGGGCCGTCGACCTGGAAGTGCTTGCCGCGATAGTTGATCGGATGGAATTTTGCCGGATCGATACCGATCGCCCCGGACGCCTTGCGTTCGGCGGCATTACGTTCATTGGCATCATAAAGCGCATTGACGATTTCGATGAATTCAGCAGCCCGCTCATAGCGCTCCTCCGGGCTTGGCAATGTCTCGCCGAAATTCTCCTCGCCGACAGAGGAGGTCACGGCATTCCAGCCGGCGCGCCCGCCGCTTGCATGGTCGAGCGTGCCGATCTGGCGGGCCAGATTGTAGGGATAGTGAAAGGTGGTAGAGACGGTGGCGATCAGGCCAATGTGTGACGTCACCTGGCTCAAGGCGGCAAGCGCGATGATCGGCTCCTGGATGCCGGCGGTTCCGGCAAGTCCCGCCGGGTCGATATGGAGCAGGTCGGCCGTGAACAGCCCGGTGATCTTTTCCGCTTCCGCCTTGCGGGCGAGCTCGATGGCACGCTTGATGCCGGTGACGGGGCTTGTGTCGTTTCCGGCGGAAATGACGCTGCTTGCTCCGGTCAATGTCTTCAGGCGTCGGGGACGATTGTGGGTCATCGCGAATTTCCTTGATGTCGTCGGCAACGTCAATTGTTATAATCTATATTTTTAATCGATTATTAGATCGAGCAATGATGTTTTAATCGTCGGCTGCACGATAAAAGATCATGCCGTGCGACACCCTCCTGAAATTATACGTCCTGAGCCACCGAAGCATTGGGTGATCGAGAGATGGCAGGGTCGATCGGTGGGTTCCCGATGATCGGCAGCCTCTGGATAGGCTTCAGCTATCGGCAGGAGGCATTCCCTTGGCTGATATGTCGGCCATGGGAATTTTCGTCCTTCGGCAAGGACTGGGCATTGCATCTAGGGCTACGGAGGCGAGTGAGATGGATTTGCCTAAACATCCTGGCGATTATCGGAACCAAAAGCGCACGCCCGCGTAGATTTAGACGACGAGCCTTCGTTCGGTTCTGGCGAGGAGCGGAATGTCATGAACCGCTTCAATACCCAGGAAGGGTAATTTGCTTTCCCTCCACGGCGACACGCAGCGTAACTTCGAAAGGAGGACCTGATGTCGAATTATACACCTCTGGTCCTGTTTTTCATCTCTGCGGGGCTGCTAATATGCATGATCGGTATCGGCTTGGCGTCTCTTATTCAGTGAAAATACCCGGATGACGCCTCTGGATGAGCGAAAGCTGGTAATCGGAGCCGAAGAGGTTCGGGAGCAACTGAACGATTGAAGCCGGATGCCAGGATATGCCGGGCGCCACTTGCTTTCAGGCGATTTTCAGGCCCGATCAGCGACATTGGATTTTCGTGGAAGTATCGAAAGCGTGGTATGGATATTTACGTCAGTGGTTCTAAGCAGGGTGAGGAAGGCAATCGAATTTTTCCGTCAGATTTCGGAGCCGCTTTGGAATCGTTGCTCTTCTATAGTTAGCGAGATGCTCTCCATAGAAGTTACAGACTCGGACGCGAAATATGGGACGACATGGGCATATCACGGCTAGGGAACGGCGGTTCGCGCAAAACCAGTCTCTATGAGGAGCTCTTCGGGCGGCTGAAGGCCGAGATTCTCGATGGGACGGTGCCCGAGGGCGCAGTGTTGACCGAGGCCGCTCTTGCGGGCTTGATAGACAGCAGCCGAGCGCCGGTACGTCAGGCACTCCAGCTCCTCTTCGAGGATGGATTGATCACACGGTTTGATGGCCGCGGTTTTATTGTCGGCAAGACAGGGACTCTTCCGAGGCGGATCAAACTTGCGGACTATCTCGGCAAAATGTTCGACGGGGATGACGACAGGCCGATATTCGCCTGGCAGGCGCTCTATGAAGATGTCGAGAGCATCGTCGTCTATCGCTCCTTTTTCGGCCGCTATCGCATCAATGAAAACGAGCTCGCACGGCATTTCGGCGTTGGGCGTGGGGTAGCACGCGACGTACTGCTGAAGCTCGAAACGCTCGGCATCACCGAAAAGGACGATAATTTCCGCTGGTCGATCGTACCGCTCGACAGCCAGCGCATTCGCGACCTCTACGAGGTGCGCGAGCAAATCGAGCCGGCGACCCTTGCAAGTGCCCTGGGCGGGCTTTCGAACGAACATGTCGACACAATGCTTTCAAGGCTGGCGCTGGCGCTTGCAGATTATCCCGATGTATCGGCCTCGACCATGTATGAGCTTGAGCTGGACCTTCATCTGCGCAGCCTGCAGGCTTGCCCGAACAAGGAGTTCCTGAGCATCCTGAAGCGGACTCACTGCATCCTGACCCTCAGCAAGCACATCGTCGGCAGCCGCATCAAGAGGCCGGAATACGAGCCCTTCCTCTCCGAGCATATCGGTGTCTTCAAGATGGTGCAAAAGCGCGATGAGGAAGGGCTGAAGAAAGCGATGCGTGATCACATCAGCAATTCTCAGCCCAACGTACAGGCGCGTGCCGCCTATATCCGCGAGCACTATCAACCGGACGAATACAGTTTCATCCTCTAATACGGAACGGCATCAGGTGATGGCGCCGACCTGCCAGGGAACGAATTCATTATCGCCATAGTCGAAGGTCTCGCTGAGCGTCTTCTTTCCGGAGGCGACAGCGATGATTTCTTCGAAGATCCGTTCGCCGGCCGCCTCGATCGTATCGTCGCCGCTGACGATGTCGCCACAATTGATGTCCATATCCTCGCGCATATGGTTGTACATCTCGGTATTGGTGGCGATCTTGACGCAGGGCGCCGGCTTGAAGCCGGAGACGGAGCCTCGGCCCGTCGTGAAGCAGATTACATTGCAGCCGCCGGCAACCTGGCCGGTGACGGCGACGGGATCATAGCCGGGCGTGTCCATGAAGACGAAACCGGGTTCATCGACGATCTCCGAATATTCGTAGACGGCCTTCAGCGGCATCGAGCCGCCCTTGGCGACGGCTCCGAGCGACTTCTCGAGGATGGTCGTCAACCCGCCGAGCTTGTTTCCATAGGAAGGGTTGTTGTTGAGTTCCGCACCGTTGCGGCGGGTATAGTCGCGCCACCAGTCGATCCGGGAGAGTAGCTTTTCTGCGACGGCGGGCGTAACCGCTCTGCGTGTCAGCAGATGTTCCGCGCCGTAGATCTCCGGCGTTTCCGCCAGAACCGAGGTGCCGCCATTGCGCACGAGAAGATCGGAGGCATAGCCGAGCGCCGGGTTGGCCGATATTCCGGAATAGCCATCGGAGCCGCCACATTCCAGGGCCAATTTGATCCCCGAAAGCGGCTGGACGGTGCGCTTGGCTGAGTTCACCTCGGGCAACATGTCTTTGATCATTTCGGAAGCGGCCGCGATTGTCTTGCGGGTACCGCCGAGATCCTGGATCGTCATGGTGCGCAGGCGGTTTCCTTCCTCAAGCTTGTAATGCTCCAGGATGGGTGCGATCTGATTGGTTTCGCAGCCAAGGCCGATCATCAGGATGCCGCCGAAATTCGGGTGCCGCGCATAGCCCTGAAGAGTGCGGGCCAGATAGCGGTAGCCCTCCGACTGAGTGTTGATGGCGCAGCCGCCGCCGTGGGTCAGCGCCACGACACCATCGACATTGTCGAAGCCCTCAAGCCCGCCGGTGCGATTGAAATGTTCGGCAATATATTTCGAGACGGTTGCCGAGCAATTGACCGTCGTGATGATGCCGATGAAATTGCGCGTGCCGACGCCGCCGGCGCCGCGGTCGAAGCCCATGAAGGTCCGACAGTCCTCTTGCGGCAACATGCCCGTCTCTTCGATATCGACGCTGAACTGGTAGGGATGGTCGGATTCGATCACGGCCAGGTTCTGTAGATGGACGTGGCCGCCGGACGGAATGAACTGTGTCGCGACGCCGATCGGCTGACCGAATTTGCGGATCTCCTGGCCGACCTGGATATCGCGGACTGCCACCTTGTGACCGCGCGGGATCTGGTCTGCCGCGATCAAGCCGTCGATGCCGGTCGGGCTGCCGGCGCGGATCATCGCGCGAGCGACCGCGACATCGTCGATGGGGTTCAGCAGGATGACAGGCGAAACGGCGGACATAGGAAGTTCCATATGGTTGGATTAATGTCTATTGCTAGCAATAGACAATTATTCGAGGGAAGACGTCAAGCACGATCGACTTTAGTTCAGGGCTTGCTTTCAGTTGCGTGGTTGGCGCGCCAGCCAGGCGGAAAGATCGGCTTCCGCACGTTCGAGCGCGCTGTGATTGAGAGGTTTCCTTAAGAACGCCACGGCAACCGCGCGCGCTCTCAGATTGAAACGACCATCATCATCCTGACCGCCAAGCGGCTGATAGACGCCGAGTTTCACATAGAGCTGCTGCAATCGGTTCTGAACGCTGCGGACCGAAAGATTGCGCCGCTGGGCAATCGCGCGATCGGTCAACCCAAGAGCGATATCGATCAGGATCTCGTATTCGGCCTCGGTGAAACCGTTGACGTTGCCGAGGCTCTTTTGCTGCATGCCGCGCACCTCACGGTCGATAACGCACTGGCTTTCGATGAAGATGCTGCGAAGCGCCAGCTTCAGGCGGTCGTCCGAGGCGGATTTCAGAACATATCCGTAGACGGCGCCGGCAGGCACGATGCGCGAAACGCCGCGAACATAGGCCTCGTCTGAATAGTTTGACCAGAAAAGGATGCGTGTCTCCGGTCGCTCCTTCCAGATCGTGCGGGCCGCTTCGATGCCGTTGCGCTGGCTCATCTGCAGATCCATGACGATATGAGACGACCTCAAATCCCGCGCCAGCCGTTCGCCCGTATTGCCATTTTCTGCCTCCAGCACGCCATCGCATTCGGGAAGTGCGGCGCGGATCGCTTCATTGAGATAGGAGCGATGGAGCGGATCGTCTTCGATGATCAGAACCTTCATGCGGCGGCTCCTCCGACCGTCTGCGCCTTGGCAGGCAGGTTGACACTGACGATCGTTCCACCGGAGGCTGCTGCGGCCTTAATTGCGAAGCGGGCTGAAATCAGGCGCGCTCGGGTCCGCATATTTTCGATACCGCCGCCCGATAATCTGCGGGTATTTCCAAGTCCGACACCGTCATCCACGACATCAATGGTGACCGCACCCTCGGGTGCTTTCAGATGAACCGCAATGTTGCCGGCCTGGGCATGGCGAATGGCGTTGTTGATGGCCTCCTGCGCAATGCGGAATAGGGCAATGGACACCGATTGTTCAAGGCAATCGATCGCGCCGCCGGTCTCGTCGTTCAGTGTCCAGGTCAAAGTCGCGCCGCTCTCCTGGATCGATCGTTCGAGATGGTTCTCGATCGCCTGCGCGAAACCGAACAGTTGAAGGACGGAGGGCTTGGCCTCCTCGATGATCTGGCGAAGATCGTGCATGCTGTGCTGCAGCCCGCGAAAGAGCGGCTCAAGTGCTTCGCCGGTGACATCGGGCTGTCGCGCGAGCCGCTCCAGCCGTCTTGAGAGACGGGTCAGGTCGGCCAGAATCTGGTCGTGGAGGTCCATGCCGATGCGCTGCCGCTCGGCTTCCAGGGCCTCAGTCAATTTCAGGGCGCCGAGGCGCAGACCCTCTTCGCGGGCACGAGCTTCGGCTTCCACGATTGCCGAGCGTTTCGCTTGGTCGGCGGCGCGGATTGCAAAGAAATGGGGTGCCAGCAGATCGGCAATGACGCGGGCACTTTCGATATCTCGCATGGTGTAGAAGCCGGTCTGGTGGCTCGAGCAGGAAAGCGCACCGATGACATGCCCCTGGACTTTCAGAGGCACGTGCAGACGGCTATGCAGCGATTGATGAAAGATCGGATGTGAAAACGCGCCCTGGAAATGGAATTGGGGATCATTCCAGGCGTCGTCGGTCAAGAGGTAGTCCGTCTCGCCCCATAGAAGCGTGCGGATGGGGCTATTGCTCACGGGTGCGGGAAAACGGCGACCCCAATCCGTTTCCAAGCCGCTCTCGTAGGCGGTATGAAATTGCTCGTCCATCAGGATGATGCAGACATCCAGATGGTCATGCGGGATGACGTGGCTGATCTCGGCGGCGACCGCCTGGATGACCGAGTGAAAGTCGAGCTGGCCGGCGAGAAGCCTCGATATGTTGAGATAATGGTCGAAGACCGATTGCGGCGCCAGATCGCGCAAGATACGCCCTCCCAGGCAATGCGCCGACCTATGCTCCTCCGGTCGCTCGCAGCATGCAAATTTCCGGCACTATTAAGCGCCGATCCGAGAGATCCGTCTTGCGGATTTGCGCATCTTTTCTGCGGGATCCCGCAAGGTCCCGCCCTTTAAGCGCCTGTACAAGCGTCACAATCTCGGACATCCTGTTTCTACTGACAGGGTAACCTTCAGTGCAAATATTATTTTCGATCGTTCGTTGAGGAGCGCGCTCGAAAATCTTGGCCTGGAAGATGAAGTACAGGCGCTTTGGGAGGAAAAAATGAATATTGCCAAGATGCTTATGGCGTCCGCCGTCATCGCTTGCGTTGCCGCGCCGGGAGCTGCCTTTGCCGATACGTCATCCAAGAAAATTGCATTATCGAACAATTATGCCGGCAATTCCTGGCGTCAGGCCATGTTGACCAGCTGGCAGAAGGTTACGGGCGAAGCGGTCAAGGCCGGTGTCGTCGCCGCGGCCGACCCGTTCACGACGGCTGAAAACCAGGCGACCGAACAGGCCGCCCAGATCCAGAACATGATCCTGCAGGGTTATGATGCGATCGTCATCGATGCTGCCTCGCCGACGGCGCTGAACGGCGCGATCAAGGAAGCCTGCGATGCCAAGATCGTCGTCGTTTCCTTCGATGGCATCGTCACCGAACCCTGCGCGTGGCGCATCGCAGTCGATTTCAAGGGCATGGGTGCCAGCCAGATCGAATATCTCGCCAAGAAGATGCCGAAGGGCGGCAATGTGCTCGAAATCCGCGGGCTTGCAGGCGTTTCCGTCGATGATGAGATCTCGGCCGGCATCCATGAAGCTGCCGCCAAATACCCGCAGTTCAAGATCGTCGGTTCGGTTCATGGCGATTGGGCTCAGGATGTCGCCCAGCGAGCGGTTGCCGGCATTCTGCCCAGCCTTCCCGATATTGCCGCGGTCGTGACCCAGGGCGGCGACGGCTACGGTGCCGCTCAGGCCTTTGCCGCCGCCAAGCGTCCGATGCCAACCATCGTCATGGGCAACCGCCAGGACGAGCTTGCCTGGTGGAAGAAGGAGAAGGATGCCAGTGGCTACGAGACCATGTCGGTCTCGATCGCGCCAGGCGTCTCCACGCTGGCCTTCTGGGTTGCCCAGCAGATTCTCGACGGTCAAGAGGTGAAGAAGGATCTGGTCGTACCATTCCTGCGCATCGATCAGGACAATCTCGAAACCAACCTTGCCAACACGCAGGCAGGCGGTGTTGCGAACGTCGAGTATACGCTCGACGACGCCAAGAAAGTCATCGCGGCGGCGAAGTAACCGATATCTGCGAACCGTAGAGACGGGCGCCGCCGATAAAAGGTGGCGCCTGCTGATGCAACGCCCGATCCGGACGATCCATGATTGCAGCGAAAGACAATGTTTTGAAGAGACAGGATGCCGGCCCGCAGGCCGTCGTCTCTGCTCATGGCATCAAGGTGCATTTCGGTGCTGTGAAGGCGCTCGATGGCGCCGACCTGACGGTTCATGCCGGCGAGTGCATCGGGCTCGTCGGTCATAATGGCGCTGGCAAGTCGACGATCGTCAACGTCATCAACGGCGGTCTCAGCCCACACGAGGGCAGTGTCACCTATGAGGGAGACGACAGCGTGCACGGCATCAACGCAGCGCGCGCTCACGGAATACGTTGCGTTTTTCAGGAATTGTCACTTGCGCCCAATCTCACCGTCGTCGAGAACATGCGGGTGGTCCATCGCGGCCTTGCCGGCTGGAATTGGCGGCGACAGGCGGCGGCAATCGTTCGCGCCAAGCTCGACGAGATTTTCGCTGGCCACAGGATCGACGTCATGCGGACCGTCGGCGAACTCTCGATCGCCGAGCGGCAGATGGTGGAGATCGCGATCACCTTTTGTGCGGTCGGTGAAACGCCGAAGCTGGTCATCCTGGATGAACCGACCTCATCGCTCGACGCCGGGCTTGCCGCTCAGCTGATGGCCTATGTGCGCAGTTTTGTGCAGGCCGGCGGAGCGGTCATGCTGATCTCGCATATTCTCGGTGAGATCCTTTCGACCGCAAGCCGAATTCTGGTCATGAAGGACGGTCGCGTCGTTGCCGATCGCATTGCTCAGGATTTCACCGTCCACAGCCTGGTCCAGGCGATGGGCAGTGTCGTCAAGGAACAGGATTGCAGGGGCAGGAGCGGAGGGAACATCGCATCGTCTCCTCTGCTTGCGCTGTCGGCGCGAGGGGGAAGGGGCCTTGGCTTCAACGCCCGCCGGGGCGAAGTGATAGGGCTTGCCGGGCTCGCCGGCCATGGCCAGACCGACATGTTGCTCGATCTCCATCGCTCGCTTTCTCACAACTGGCTGCCGGGCAGGCAAGACAATATCGCTTTTGTTGCCGGCGACCGCAGCTTGAACGGCACGTTTCCGCTTTGGAGCATACTGAAAAACCTCAGCATTGCCTCGCTCAGCGATTTATCGCGTCTGTCGGTCGTTGATCGCGGCCGCGAGGATCGTCTCGGTGCAGACTGGAAGGGTCGCATCGAAATCCGGACGCCGACGATGGCAAACGGCATTTTGTCCTTGTCGGGCGGCAATCAGCAGAAGGTTCTGTTTGCTCGCGCTCTGGCCACGACTGCGCCGATCGTGCTGATGGACGATCCCATGCGCGGTGTCGATATTGGTACCAAGCAGGAGGTCTACAGGATCTTGAGCGACGAGGCTTCGTCCGGTCGGACGTTCATCTGGTATTCGACCGAGATGGACGAGATTCGCCTCTGCGATCGCGCCTACGTCTTTCGCGACGGCGCCATCGTGTCGGAGCTGATTGGAGAGGACATCACGGAGGAAAATGTGTTGGCGGCTTCCTTTGCCGGGGAGGGCGCATGAGCCGCCCGTCATCTGCTACCCTGCGCCTGCTCATTCCGGCGCTGTCGCTTGCCGTCCTGCTCGCCGCGGTCTTTTATCTGCAGCCACGCGCCATGAGCTATATCGGCCTCAATCTGCTCTTCAATCTCGCCGTGCCGATTGCGCTGGCCACGATCGCGCAGATGATGATCATGGCGGTCAACGATCTCGATTTGTCGATGGGCACCTTCGTCAGCTTCACGGCCTGCGTGGCGGCGACCTATCTGCAATCTGCCCCGCTCATCGGTATCCTCATTCTGACGGCCGCAATTGCCGTCTATGCCGCGATCGGCATCGTCATCTATATCAGGGATCTGCCATCGATCGTCGTGACGCTCGGCATGAGCTTCGTCTGGGGTGGCCTAGCAGTTCTGCTGCTGCCGGCACCGGGCGGCACCGCGCCCGATTGGGCGCGCTGGCTGATGACTTCGAAGCCGCCGTTCATCCCGATTGCGATCATAGCCAGCATCGTCATCGCGCTGCTTGCCCATCTGATCGTCATGCGCTCTTCCTTTGGAGTATTGATCCGCGGTGTGGGCGGTAATCAGCGGTCGCTGCAGCGGGCTGGCTGGTCCGTTGTTGGTCTGCGTGCCGCCGCCTATGCGCTGGCGGGCTTCTTCGCCGTATTGGCCGGCATTGCCCTGGTTGGGCTTACCACCTCGGCTGATGCGAATATCGCGCTGCGCTATACCTTGCTGTCGATCGCAGGCGTCATCCTCGGCGGCGGGGAGTTTACCGGCGGCCGCGTCTCGCCTATGGGCGCCGTCATCGGCGCCCTGACATTGACCCTGGCGGGCTCCTTCCTGTCGTTTCTGCGGATATCGCCCGACTGGCAGATCGGTGCGCAGGGCGCGATCCTGATCATCGTGCTTGCCCTCAGGCTCTTGCTCAATCGCGTCGAAAAGCGGGAGAAACAATCATGATCGCGCTTGCCACGCTCGGCCGTAAACCCTGGATTTGGTCCTTCATCGCCGCAATCGCGGTGTGGATCATCACCGTTCTCTTCACCGGCGGCGCGAGTTCCATCGGCCTGTCGCAGGCGGCACTCACCTTTGCGGCATTCTCTGTCATCGTCGGCATCGGCCAGATGTTCGTCATCACGCTCGGGCCAGGAAACATCGATCTCTCCGTGCCGGCGACCATGACGCTTGCTGGCACCATCGCGCTGAAACTCATGAATGTCGAGGACAGTATGATCGTGCCGGGTTTGCTGGTGTCGGTCGTCATCGGCCTCGGCATCGGTCTCGGCAATTACGCCCTGATCAAGCTCTTGCGCATTCCGCCGATCATCGCGACGCTCTCCATGAGCTTCATCATTCAGTCGACCGCCATCTGGAGCAATCGCGGCCTTCGCATCAAGCCGCCCGAATATCTGGCCGAGTTCACGACATCGGGGGTATTCGGCATACCAAATGTCGCCATTGTCGCCTTGTTGCTCTCGGCGCTTGCCTGGATTCTTCTGGAAAAGACGATCTATGGCCGCTGGATCTCGGCGATCGGTCAAAGCATGTTTGCGGCGCGCATGGCAGGCATCCCCGTCGACGGAACGCGGCTTGCGACCTATGTGCTCTGCGCCATCCTCGCCTCGATCTGCGGCTATCTGCTGGCGAGCTTCTCCGGCGGCGCGGCCCTTAACATGGGCGCGGAATATCTGTTGATGTCGATCGCCGTCGTCATCATCGGCGGGACGGCGGTTGCCGGCGGCGATTCCAACGTGCCGGGCATCTGGGGCGCCTCGCTGTTCATGTTTCTGGTCGTCTCGATGCTGAACACCTATGGCTTCGGCGCAGGCCCGAGGCTCGTTCTCACCGGCCTGATCATTATTGCCGTCATTCTCGTGGCTGGCGGCCGTCCGATTGGCGGGCGCTGAATTCTCTCCCAAAAGACCCCAGGAAAACTGTGATGTCCAACGACGCTCCTTCCATTTACGAAATCTACGACACGCGCTTCCGCCATCTGATTGTCCCGAGCGCCGGCCTGGAGGAGCTTTATTCCGATTGCCGCTGGGCGGAGGGGCCGGTCTGGTTTGCTGATGCCGGATGCCTGATCTGGAGCGACATTCCCAACGAGCGCATGCTGCGCTGGGTGCCGGGCGGCAATGTCTCGATCTTTCGCTCACCCTCGAATTTCGCCAACGGCAATACGCGCGATCGCCAAGGGCGGTTGATATCCTGCGAACATGGCGGCCGCCGTGTGACGCGCACGGAGATCGACGGCTCGATTACCGTGCTTGCCGACAGCTATAAGGGCAAGCGCTTGAACTCGCCTAACGACGTGATCGTCCGCTCAGACGGAACGGTCTGGTTTACCGACCCGACCTACGGCATTCTCTCGAATTACGAGGGTTATAAGGCGGAGCCGGAGCAGCCGACCCGCAATGTCTACCGCCTCGATCCGTCGACAGGGGAATTGGATGTCGTGGCGGATGATTTCCGCCAGCCGAATGGCTTGGCTTTTTCACCGGACGAGACGAAACTGTATGTTGCCGACTCCGCCGCAAGCCACGACATCAGCGCCCCCCGCCACATTCGCGTCTTCGATGTCGTGGACGGTAAGAGACTCGCAAACGGCCAAGTCTTCTGCAACATCGACACAGGTATTCCGGACGGATTCCGTGCCGACATCGACGGCAACATCTGGACCAGCGCTGGCGACGGCGTTCATTGTTTTGCAGCTGATGGGACTTTGATTGGCAAGATTAAGATACCACAGACGGTCGCTAATCTTACATTTGGTGGTCCGAAGCGGAACCAGCTTTTTGTTGCGGCAACGCGGTCGCTTTATCGGGTCTTTACTACTGCAACTGGGGCGCAGATGCCTTGAAACTCTAACTCCTGGTGCCTTGTGTTACGCCGGCGCCTTGCGCAAGGTGGAGGACTATTGTCACTGTTTGATGCTGCACAATGGATTGAGGGCAGGCAAAGATGTCCAAGGAACCGGCTCTCTCAGTGCATGATCAACGGTTCTTGACCATGTAGTGCAGGCGGCTTTAGATGCCTGGCTTGGCAGAAAGCGGTTGCTACTATTGGATACCAGGGGCGCGTCTTGCCGAAATAACTAAACTTCGGAACAGATCGCGCAGCTTAAGGTTCCGCTCACCTGTTTGCCTGTGCATATTCTAAAGCTTGAACGGTTCTATTAAAATAATTAATGATGGGCTGATTTCCGGCCAAGCAGATGGATAAAAGTATGTGGGCTTCTAAAACGGACTATGCCAAACTTTACTCGCCTGAGTACTTTGGAAAGTCCTCCGGGAGTGCCAGCTACAATGGCAGCGATTTTGAACGCGTTTTTTTCAATCTCTGCAAGGCCAATAATATTGATTCATTGGTCGATGTTGGCTCTGGAAGTGGAAAGCTTAAGCAGTCGGCCGTATCAGCAGGGATGACGGTCTTCTCATGTGATTTTGATCCCGTAGATAAAGATGCTTTTCATTTTGATCTCTCGCTTGAAGATGCAGAAGCCGCAGCCACACTATATAATCAAATAGGCGATCGGGTTGGTTCAGCAGAGTATATTACTACATGTCTCGACGTTTTGGAGCATATTGACATCGAGGATGTCAGTAACGCTCTCTGGAACCTGCACACGATAATAGGAAACCTGGCTGTCGTATCCGTGTCCACACGACCAAGCAGCCGCGGAAATAAGTATCACTCGACAGTTTTGCCTTTATCAACGTGGAAATATTTATTCGAGCTTTCGGGGTTTGAGATTGTCGATCCGCATTTTTGTTCCGAAGGTCGCAGAATTCTGCCGCCCACTAGCAATGATCCGCTGCTAGGACTTGTCTCTCATTGGGCCCAGGCTGATATTTTCAAGGATCGGCTTGATGGTGAGCCGACCTATCTTCTATTGCGGAAAGCAAAGCGACCAACCGACAAAGAAAGCCGCCTGATAAAAATAGACGCAGTGCTCGATATTGCCTATAGAAAGGAAAAACGACTTGCTTTTCATGAGCGACGTTTACAAGCTATTGCTTTAAATATCGGTCATTTTCAGGACTTTCTAACTCTTCGTCCTCTGTTAGACATTATTCCAAGGGGGCAGTGCTCCGCGCTAATTCGGGGCGACGAGCTTCAATCCGACGAAATGTCAATGATCGTGGGCCACTTCGAGCGCAATGGGATTCCGATAATAATCTATCGGACAGTTGCCGAGATCGATTGGCGAGGACTGTCCGTCCGCACCCTTGTTTCCGGCTCCGAATCAACGGCGGCAGTCAGTCATGCATTAAACGCGCAGGTTATCGAAGCTGCAAAGTTGTGGGGCGTCAAAACGGTGTTGCTACAGCATGGGATATGGATTGAACCCATGCAAGATCGCGAAATCAATTTTGCCTCCGACACTATTTTAGCATGGGGCGCGGAACATGAGCGGTTTAGCAGCGGTAAGCATTCTGCAGCCGGGATTTCCAGATCTTATAGCGCGTTGAACAATGGTCGCTTTAAAGCGGCAGGCTCGCCAAAATTTCATGACTCGTTGCTGCAAACGAACTCGGATGTCCTCCGATGGCGGTTGGGTATCGATATATCAAACTACAGCGAACACGTCCTTCTAGGAACGAACTTGAAATGGGCGCAACATCATGATGAGAGGTTGCATATATTAGCGGGCATACGCCGGATGATTCAAAGCAATCCGGAAAAGTTATTCATCGTAAAACCTCATCCGTCTGAACGGCATTCTGAATATGCTGAATTGAGAGCAGATAACACACTTGTACTGGACGACATCCTACTGGGCTGTCTCGATTTATCGGTGTCGAGGCTGTTGGGCGGAATCGCAACAGTTGTGTCTTCTCTTTCGACCTTGTTGCTTGACGGTGCTGTGTTGGGTCGCCGTTGCATCCAGTACGATACCGGAAACAGGCTTCACTATGAATTATGCAAGCCGATTTCCGTTAACGATCTGCATCTTGCGATAAAGAATCCTCTCGCAGCTTCGTTGAGCAGCAAAGATTTTGCATCATACTATAACGATGCGGGCAACGATCATTTTTACGAAGTATTTGCTGAAGTTGTTGGCGACCAATCCTCCAGTGGCCACAGTTGAGGCGACGACCTCAATACTCTCCCCGCGGCGGATGTAGCGTAAGCTGGAGGTCGCGCAAGCCACGGCTGCCGTCGCGGCTGCCGGTTGCGGCGACGGCGGTGAAGATGCGTTCGGCGTCGTCGTACATTTTCAGATTGAGGTAGCAGTATCCGCGCAGCACCATCAGATCGACGCGCTCCTGCTGCAACTGCGCGCGCTGGTCGAGATAGAGCAATGTCTCGTGATAGCGCTTGCCCTCGAAGGCCGAGAGTGCGCGGTCGGCCAGTATGGCGACCTGCAATTCGGCAGCGCGCTGGTGGTTCATCGGCGCCTTGGTCGCAGCGACGGCGGCATTATTGGCAAGGCCGGCCCGCAGATAGGCAAGGCTCTGTCCGTAGGCTGCTTCTTCGCGCGATTTCGGATCCGTGTTGCTCAAGGCAACATCAAAGGCTTCTACCGCTTCCATTGGCCGATTGAGGTTCATCAGGCACCAGCCGCGAGAAAGAGCACTAGCAGGCGTCAGCAGCCGCGCATTGACGGTGGTATTGCATCCCGCCGCGTGCCGTGTCGAGCGGGTCGCCACCCGGGCACGCGTCTCCGGTTCGGCATAATTCGGGGACGGCGCACGGCGCACAGGGGCTACTCGTTGCACCGGGGGCTCAGCGTTGACGTAGGGCTGCGTTACAGGAGGCTGGGGCGCGACCTGAGAGGCCATCGGTTGCAGGTTCTGCGGTTCGCCTTGCTGCATCGTTGTCTGGGGCAAGGTTTGTGGGGCAGGCTGCAGTGTCTGATTGGGAGACGGCAGCGGTTCTGACGTCGGCGTGCGCGGCGCCGGCTCGCCGAGTACGGCGATACGTTGGGAGCGATCGGCCCACAGTCTCTGGACTTCGGCGACGCCCACACGATCGTTCAACTGGTTGCGCGTAATCGCAAGGCCGTAGGCGGAAGGCTCGTCGTCGGGTTTCCAGCGCAAAGCCGTCTCGAACCAGCGAGCAGCGGCCTGCGGCTGGTTCATCGAGCGAGCAAACCATCCGAACTGCTGAGCCGTCGGGACATATTTCTGCTTCACGACTTCCGCGGCGATACGGCCCAGAACATCTTCGCTAAGGCTGGCCGGCGGTTGGAGCGCCATCAGATTGGCGGTTGCCGCAAGGTAGGTCGCCATCGCGTCCTTGGATTCATTGCGCCATTTATACATGGCGTCTTCGGCTTCCTGCGGCTTGCGGTCGGCAATCAGCACCAGAGCCAGCCCCTGCGAGATTGTGGCAGAATCTTCCTTCTCATGCGCGGCTTTGAACCATTGCTCGGCGTCGGGATAATTGCCGCGGCGCAAATCGTACCAGCCGAGGAGCGCATCATCGGATGCAAGGCCCTGACTGCGCGCGACACGCTCCACTTGAGACAGATAGTCTTGCGATACAGTCAGTTTGGGATCGTCATTGCCCTGGGCAACGAAGCGGCGAGCCAGATCGGTCCTTATGCTATCGAATTCGCGCCCGCCGTTGCCGTCTGGTTTTTCCAGAGACAAGAGATCCTGCATCGGCTGATAGGGCAGCAGGGCCGCCGCCTTCTGGATGGTCGCAAGTCTCTCCTGCGGATTGGTGCAGGTCTTCAGAATATATTTGTAGGCGTCCTGGCCGCGGGCTGCACGATCGGTGCGGATGAAAGCTTCGGCGACGCGCCAGAGAACGTCGATATCGCTGCAGGTCAGGAGGCTCGGCGTTCTGGCGCCGATGTCGATCACAGTCTGATATTGCTTCAGATCGGAGGCGTTGACGAGCCGCGTGCGTGCTTCCGCGATATCCAGACGCTCCAGCAGATCGGCGGGCGGTTGCCATCCGGATTCGGTTGTCTGGCGGTCGGCAATGGCCTTGCGCACCTCGGCATAACGGCCCTCTGAATAGAGCTGCCACATGGCCTCGAGCTGCTTGTCGCTGTTTCGCGGAATGGCCAGCGGATCGGCAGGCGGCGTCCAGTTCGGGTAGAGCGTCTGCAATCGGGATATTTCTGCCTGGAGCCGCGCCTTGTCGCCACGGCTTGCAAAATAGCGCAATGCGCTTTCATCGACCTTCGGTTGATTATCGGCAGCTTGTGCCGGATTGGTCTGCTGAGCCGACGGCTGCATTGATTGCGGCTGCGCCTGCTGTTGTGAAGTTTGGGCGATTGCGTCGGGGGCGGTTCCGTTTGCCGGCTTGGAGGGTGGGTCGGAGAGAACCGCCGATGGTGCAGCCGCTTGTATATGGTCGGCGAGTGCTTGCAAGTCGATCGGCTTTCCCGAGCTACTATCAGCGACGAGTATCGCCTGCGGCTCGAGGCGTGCCGACTTTGCCAGCTTGATCTTGTCTTCCGGCGAATCGTGATCCTTCGTCGCGAGCGTAAATCCCGCCACGGCGACGGCCAGGAAAGCCATGATCAAGGTGGACTTTATAAACACTCCGGATGTCTCTCCGTGACGAAAGCCAGGCTCAACAGCTGCAAGGTGGCTGGATAGTAAAGCGATGGGGTGAACTGCCGAACCGAAGCAGGCAGTTTCGCTCCGCTCACCACACACGCCACAACATCGTTAACAATTCTATAACCCGGATCTGGAAGCAGGTCCTTCGGCTTCCCGGTCGTCAGATCGATCGTTGCAGGTTCGTCCTCCTCGACGGTCATGCCCTGCTGCAGACGCGAAAGCAGCGCCTTGTCGCCGATGCCTGCGCGCGCCAGGTAAAGCGGGATCCTGACGCTATTATAACCGAATTCCGCCTCGAAGCCGTCTGCCGGTTCCGGCTTCGCCTTCACGCTAACCCAATCGGCGGGAAGCTTGCGCGGACCAAATTGCAGGGCGCGCAGCAGGGCAAGGCCATCATCGCTGAGCTTCTGCCAGCGATCGGAAGGCACCAGCAGTGCCATGACGGGAATTGCCTCGAAGACCCAATAGGATGGATTGATGACGGGTCCATCCTTGCGCCCGGGCGGGCGATAGCCCTCTACACCGGGAATGAGCAGTGTCCGCCCTGCGGAACTGATGACGACATGGGACAGGATGGACTTGGCCATGCTCGCAGCCGCCTGCAGATAATCCCTGTTGTTCCAGGCCGAACCCGCCAGGGCCAGTGCGTAGGCAATCAGCAGATCGCCATCCGAAGCGTTGTTCGTGTCCGCCACATGTGGAACAGCAGTCGGATCCCATTTCCAGACGGCAAGGCCGTCGTCGCGCAGCAGTAGCTCCGTGCGGGTAAAATACCAGATCTGTTCGAAATCGGCGGGATTGTTGGCGAGATAGGCAAGCAGCATGCCGTAGCCTTGGCCCTCGCTGTGGCTGATGCCGCCATTGCCGTTGTCGATGATGCGCCCGTTCACATCGAGGAATTTCGCCTTATAGGCAGCCCAGGCCTGCGGATCGATTGCCGGCCGCTGGGCGGCAGCCGGTTGCGCTGCTGTCATCATGGCCGCGCTGCAGATGGCAAGAACAAGGTGCCGGAGTTTCATTCGCGCCTGCCGATCTTGGAAAGAACGCTTGCCGTGCTCACCCCGAGCAGGAAGGAACCCACCACGAACAGGAAGGCGTAGGACAATATGTTGCTGGAAAGCCAATTTGCGGCGATCAGCCGATAATTCGTCAGCGACCAGGGTTGGGAGACGACAAAGGTGAACCGGCTGACCGGCACGGTATCGATCTTTCCCGTCTTGCCGGAATAGACGGTGATGCGGCCGCTGATCTGCGACCAGGTATGCTGCGCACTCATCGCCTCGGCACCCGCTCGCAGGTCTCCGGCACTGGGCGCGGTGACAACGGTCCAGGTCGCGTCATTGGTTGGATTGGCCTCCTGAGCGATCAGGAAGCTGTTGGCATTCGATGGGGTGAACACCTGCTCTGAACTGGGGATGAAGCGAAGCGAGCTCAAGGTGATATCGAAATTGCGGTGCATCCATTGCTGGAAGCTCTGCATCTGCCCCTGCAGCAACCCGCCGCTGATGCGGGAGCGCCAATCGGCGATCGTCACGGACGCTTCAGGTATGCTGCCTTGGCCCGGGGCAGGCGGGCGCCAGGCCACCTGGCTCGAGGCGGAGATATTCATTTGTGTGAGGATCGTCGACGGCAGCTGCGAGACGGAACCGATGAACAGCGCATTGCGGCTCCCGACCGTACTCGGCGAGGCGGTCGGTTCGAGCGCGATGGGATGGCCGGCGACAAGCGCCATCTGGCCGAGGAGCGTCGCGGTCGCAGACAGCGTGTCGGTGTCTGCGCGGTCGATGAAAAGCGCGGTTGGCTCGGTTTGGCGGTTGTAGGGATAGCCAGTGCCGGCAAGGGCTGCAAGGTTCGGCCGCTGAGCGATCCTTGCAAAATCCGGGACGGTGAACTGGCTGGTATCGAACAACGCGAAGCGGGGCGTCGTGCTTGAGGTCGCTGCGGGCGCGCAGGCGGTATCCTCTTCTGCCAGCAACATGGCTTCTAGCGTGATCGTGTTCAGACCCGGCTTGAAATGGCGCATGGTGATACGGATGGGCAATTGCCGGAAAATGCCGCCCCCGGTTGCCGTGATCGGCTTGGTCGTGGCGATGCTGCCGTTGACGTACACGTCGATATGACTGCCCGGACGCACATCCTTGGCATAGGCCGCATCGAGCAGGATGGTGGCCTCGCCATAGGCATTCGCATAGAAGTCGGACGGGATCGCCACGTTGAAGCTTGTATGGAAACGCCGTCCGGAAAATTCCGTCGTCCTGACACCCAGCTGTTCGAAGGAAAGGCTAGTGCCCGAGTAGATGAGCGGGGCGTCGGGTGCGGACCATCGTTGCGTTAACAGCAGATCGCGGCGGGTATTGGGGTCGCGGTCAGTCGGCGAAACAACCATGTCGATCGCGGATGCGATCGCCTGCCAGGACGGGCCGCTGATAAGGAGAAGCTGCTGACCGCTGCGTGGGTCCGTCGCAAAGGTCGCCAAGGCCCCATTTTGGGCCGCGGCTGGAACGGCAAAGACGGGCTGCAGCTCCGCCGGCGTGCCGACGACGACGGTCATCTTGCCGGGGCCTGCTGGAGGTAGGGCATCCGTGCCGAACGAAAAGGCTTCGTTCGGCATTCCGCTCAAAAGCGCCAGTCCCTGTGCCAGACGCAGGATCGGCTTGGTCGTTCCCGGTTGAGCCAATGCCGGCACGACCAGATTGAACTGTGTCTTGCCGGTACCGTCGACACCGATCGCGCGGATGGCGTCGGTGGTGGTGAGTTTCTCCGCTTCGCGACTGGCGAAGCTGAGATAAGTTCTTGCGGGATCGATATCGGACCAGAGCTCGTACGTCGACGGAATGTCGCAGTCGACGCGGTGGCGCTGCGTCGCCTCGAAGGTCAACAGATTGGCGCCGGGCTGCAGCAGCCCGCGCGGGATATCGAAGCTGATATCCGACTCGTTGTCCGAGGAGCCGATCTGCTGCTGATGGACGGCGCGGTCATTCACGAGGACCGTAAGCTGCGATGCCTCCGGGGCGACGACCACCGCGTTCTGGTAGGCAAAGGTAAGTTTCGCGGGCGCCGCCGCCTGCTCCGGCGTCAGATAGATCGACCAGGATTTGCGGTCGGCTTCACCCTCCAATCGCAGCTTTGCGTAGGGAACGACATAGCGGCGGAATGCCGACGGGTCGGTGCTGGCGGTTGCCTGTTTCGCCTTTGGCGCCACTTGCGGTGTCGTCTGGGCGGGAGTGACAGGGGTTGTGACCTGCGGCGTTGCCGTCTGTGGAGTAACGGTCGGCGGCGTCATGACCAGGGGCGGAACAGCTTGAGGAGCTACGGTCTGCGGTGCTACGGTCTGAGGAACCGTGACCGGAGGCACCGCTGCCTTCGGTGGCTCTGTCTGCGGCACGGCAGTTTGCGGAGTTATGATCTGAGGCACTGTCGGCGCTTCGCCTTTCGGCCGCTCGCCGGACATGTCGAAAGGCATCGTCTGGGCCTGCGCCGTAACGGCGCCAAGGATAAGCAAGAGAGCGGGGAGGGCGCGGTTCATCAGCTTCTGGCCTTCGCATCCTGCCGCTGCTGTGTGCGATCCGAGCCAACACCCCTGAACAGGTAGATCAGACCCCGGCTGGTCTGATAGAGCGACATGCTCAGAAACCAGAAGGTTCCGCGGATGATGCCCGGATTGCGCCGCCGCGCCTGCTGGAACTTCGTCCATTGATCGGAATTGGCAAAGACGAGGTCGGCAATCAGGCGATGGTCGGCAGCACCCCTCGGAACATATTGGCAGCCGATGGCGGTAATATCGCCCATCTGCTCGATATTACGAACGACGACCGACAGGGTCACCATGTCGGCGCCACTATAGGGCTGGAAGCGGATGATGGCTTCCGAGCCGACCGCGACCGGTTCCAGATCCTTGTTGAAGACGTTCAACCTGGCGCCATGGACGGAGACGTCCTCGATGGAAGCGGAATTCCAGCGGCCGTCGATCCCGAACTCGCTGCGGCGGTCGACTCTGACGCGCCGCGAAGATGCACGCTCGCCACGTTCGGAGACGACGCCGAGAGCGCAGCCGGAAAGGACGAGGTTGATGATGTTCCAGCCGCCGACGACAAGCGTAACGTCGGCCTTATAGGGCTCCGCATAGACGCGGTAGATTGTGACCGCCAGTGCGATGATCTGAACGGCGAAAATAACGAAGAACGGGCGGCTGATTTCCGAAAGCCGGCTGACGGCGATCGATTCGTCCTTGGCCGTGACCTTGAAAGTCGGCTTGCGGGGATTGAGCATGACCGAGACGACGGCCGGCAACAGGTGCACCGTCTGTACATATTCATAGAGTTCGGAAATCCACGGCCAGCGGAACGACCCGTAGAGATAGTTCTGCATCATCAGGTTCACGAGCATATAGGCAAGGGTATAGGCGAGGAACTCGCTGCCCGATGCCGTGAAGATCTCGAGATCGAAGAAGAGGTAGAAGAGCGGCGCAAACAGGAAGATGACGCGCGGAAACGGAAACAGCCAGAACAGCGTCGACGACATGTAGCAGAGCCGTTGCGGCAGCGTCAGGCCGCGCTTCAGGAGCGGGAAGCGGAAACGCAGGATTTGCATCATGCCTTGCGCCCAGCGGCTACGCTGACCGATGAAGCTTGCGAAGGTCGCCGGCTGCAGGCCGGCAATCAGCGGTTTGTCGACATAGATGCTATTCCAGCCGGCGCCATGAAGCGCAAGCGCGGTTTCGCAGTCTTCCGTGATGCTGATGCCGCTAAAGCCATTTTGCGATTGCAGCGCCTTGCGGCTGAGCACGGCGGCCGAACCGCAGAAGAACGCGGCATTCCATTTATCGAGGCCGCGCTGGATGATGCCGTAGAACATCTCGTTCTCGCTCGGCATGCTGTCGAAGGTGCGCAGATTGCGCTCCAGCGGGTCCGGATTGATGAAGAAATGAGGGGTCTGAACGAGAAAAAGCTTCGGATCGTCCTCGAAGTAGCCGACGGTTTCGCGCAGGAAATCACGCGCAGGAGCATGGTCGGCATCGAAAACGGCGATCAGGTCGCCGTTCGAATGCTCCAGCCCGTTGTTGAGGTTGCCGGCTTTGGCATGTTCGTTGCGGTCGCGCGTCAGATATTCGACATCCAGATCGGCGCACAGCCGCTTGAGCTCGTCATGGCGCGCGATTGCGGCCTGCGATTCCAGGATTTTGGTCGAATTGCGCTTCTGCAATGTGCCGCCATCGTCGAGCAGCCACACTTTGAGCTTGTCGGCCGGATAATCCATCGCCTTGGCGGAGGCGAGCGTGTTGGCCAGAAGATTGGTATCTTCGTTATAGGACGGAACGAAAACATCGACGCTCGGGAAATTCTTGGTTTCGGAAGCGCGCTTGGTTCGTGGCGGCAGCGGAGTAGCAACGATGAAGAGGCTGAGCATCAGCATCGCCACGTTGTACATTTCGGCGAGATAGAGCAGCAGCCCGGGAATGAAGTTTTCCAGCTGGTTTACGGGCGGTATCGTATAGGACGTGCGCCAATAGACATAGCGCAGAACGATGGCCGTGCCGAAAGCGAGCGCCACGAGCCGCCATGTTCCCTGACGCTTGAGGATCTTGATGATCGCCATCAGGGTGACAACCACGGTGCTGGCAATCAGCTGCGTTTGAAGGTTGACCGGCAACGTGATCAGCACGATTCCGCATAGTGCTATCACGGCCCATATCAAGATGCTGCGTGCAGTCTGCATCGGTGTCCCTTCAAAGGTATTGCCAGACGCCATCCTGGCGCCCCCAAGCAGCGCCGCCTGCTAGCGGCACCCCTGAGATATGCCAGTTGCCCCGTTACAGTCCGGTAAAGGCACGACGATATTGCTTGCAGTATTTGCAGGTGGCGGCGCCGCCATCGAACTTGCACCATTCGCGCCATTCGTCTGCGGTTGATCGTTCTGCCCATCCGGCAGCGGTACGCGCGGGCCGATCATCGGCGGCAGAGCTGGCGCCGCCTGCGGCTGGGGCTTCATCATGATCGGTCGGCGCACGACCGTAGGACGCGGTGCGGCGGGGCGGTTCTGGTAGCCGATGCTGATGGGTGCCGTGCGATAAGGGGTGGCGTCGGGATAGACCGGTTCGCCGGGCTTGCCCAGAACGGCATCCGCGCCGCGGGGCGCGCCGAAAGGGTTGAGTGCGGCGCCGGCAAAATGGCCTGCGATCGTATAACCATAGACCGTGCTCAACAGCTGGCCTTCGCTCGCATGGGCGTCGCAGAGCCGGATGCGCACCTGTACCATGCCGAAATTGCGTTGCTCCTGGGGCGGCGCAAAGCCGGCCTTCACCTGCTGCCAGGCATAAAGACAGGTATCGCCGGCGCGGCTCTGGCCGGAGGCGTAACCGAAGGGGCCATAGTTGTTTTGAACGAAGGTTGCTGAGCGGGCGAGCCGAACGCCGGGCACGGCAGCCGCCATCTCACGTGCAATCGCGCCGTCGCTGATCGTATTGTAAGGCCGGCTTCCGAGTCCCGGATTGGAGCCTGTCAGCCCAAGAAACTGAACCTTCAGGAAATTCTGGCCTGAGACGGAAGATGAGGTGGAAAGCGCGATCGTCTGCTCGACATCCTTGCCATGCCTGCGCTCGACCACGTTTATGATCGCCGGTCCGCCTGGCGGCGGAAATGCCAGTGCCTTGTCACTCGAGACCGTTTCCACGCCGATCGACTGACGAACCTGGCCGGTTGTGGTGCAACCAGCGCCGATGCAGGCCAGTATCATCAACACTATCGTCTTTGAAAAATGCATCTCTTAGATCGCGGCAATCCTGTGTGATCACATTCATCGGCAAATTGCGCGACGGTCTTTGGAATCAAGTGCTTGTATTCACTATAGCAAATAAAGGTGATTATGGTTAACCAAGGGTTAATTTTAGCCGATTGGTGTACCGCAAGAGGCCTGAAATGCACGCCGAATACGCCCTCTCGCGCCGAATGCACGAAGAGCGATGCAGAGTCGGAGATTAAGCTACAACTTTAGGCCGCAAGCCTATGAATTTCAGGTCGATTTCTTTCTTTGAAATGCGATCTGGACGGCTCGGTTCAGCGCGACCGGGAGGACCGACATATGGTTCTCTCCCGCATATTCCTCAAAGGTAATCGTTTCTGTGGATGACGCCAGTTTGGCCCATCTCTCAGCCATGTCGCGGGCGAGTTCTATCGTGCGTGTTTCTCTTGCCCGTTCTTGTCGTTTTTGCTCCTCGGCGGTGCCTTTATGGAAGGGCGCCAAGGTCTCGCCTTCATACTGACCGGCGGAAAGATGCAGTTCCATATCGAGCGGCTCTTTGTGCCTGTCGAGGAATTCTCTCTCCATCGAAAGAATAGCGGCATCTTCCCAGTAGATCGCCGGGCTTGCGGAAATCCAGCGACTGAAGGCATCGGGTTTACAAAACAGCGCGTAGAGCGTGAACAGGCCGCCGAACGAATGGCCGAAAAGTGTCTGGCGTGAACGGTCGACCGGGACCTGCTGCTCTATCCAAGGCTTAAGCTCATCCTCGATGAGCGCCAGAAAACGTTCGCCGCCGCCGGTCTTCACATCCGGCGTATCGGGGAAGAATGGCGGATAGACGCGTCCGGGCGGTGGGCTCAAATCCCAGGAGCGGCGCAACGGGTCATATGGCTCGTCCGTGGGATAGCCGATGGCAACGATGACACCTTCCGCGACATTGGTTCCGTTCGGATAGCTCGCCTGTACTTTGACTGCGTCGACAGCGGTCGCAAAACAGGCGTTCCCGTCGGTCAGGTATAGGATCGGCCAACCCTCCCGCGGTGCCGGCTTGTCCGGGCGATAAAAAAAGATCCTGTGCGGATGATCGGCATTGTCGAACTTCAGGTCAATGAATGTGCAGCCGGGAAGGGTGACCGGCGCCAGAATGGCAGCGGCAGTATGTGACGAGGTATGGGACATGGCCTCTCCGGCTGACCGATCATGTAAGGCGCAGGAGCAACGGGCGCCGATGTTTGAAAGATGATGAAATTTCTCATATTATGAGTGGTGCGATCTGGCAAGCGGGCCAAATGCTTCGCTAAGCGTAATTTTTAGGTGTCTTCCGCAATCCGGTATTCGGCCGCCGGAGCCATTCTGCAACATGAGGGTGGAAACCAATAAAAAATATGACTCTTGCACTCATGTATTCTTGACGCCGGCGGTGCCTGCGAACTAATTTGCGCCATCTTTTTCAGAAACGGGCAGGCGCAAAGGGCTTATGAGGCAGAAATCCCATAATTATATCAGTAATTTGGCACGTAAGAGATTCCAGCTTGCGAGCAGCGCCACCGCACTTGCAACACTATTTGCTTTCAGTGGAAATGCCTTTGCGCAGGACGCTGCGGTCAATGCGAATGATGGAGGTGCCACCCAACTCGCGCCGATCGTCGTCAGCGGACAGTCGGGCGACGCAAGCGATAATACGACCGTAGCGGCAAAGAAGAGCCAGGGTGCCACTAAGATCAATACGCCCCTGGTCGAAACCCCTCGCTCCGTCTCGGTCATCACCAAGAAGGAAATGGAAGAGCGCGGCGCGCAGGACATCGTCGAGGCTGTGCGTTATTCTGCCGGCGTCCAGACCGGCTCCTATGGCTTCGATCCGCGCTTCGACCAGATCTATGTTCGCGGTAATGACATCACCACCGACGGCGACTATCGCGATGGGTTGCGTCAGCCCTATATGAACTACGCCATGTTCCGGACTGATCCCTATGCACTCGACCGTGTCGAGATCATCAAGGGGCCTGTTTCCGTTCTTTACGGTGCCGGTTCTCCGGGCGGCATCGTCAACAAGATATCGAAGCTGCCGACAGACGAGACGATCAGGGAGGTCGGTGTTCTCTACGGGACATCGGACCGCGCGCAGACGATGTTCGACTTCGGCGGTCGGGTCAATCAAGACGATGACAGCATGCTGTATCGCATCGTCGGTCTGGCGCGAAAGGGCGACACCAATTTCGATATCGCCGACGATCGTTATCTGATCCAGCCGTCCTTCACCTGGAAGCCGGACGACACGACGAAAATCACCATCTATGGCTCGGCGCAATCCACCGAGACGGACGCAAATCCCGGCGCAATGATCGGCCCCGATGGCAATGTTCTCGATTATCGCGACAGCGACCCGGATTACGATTATCAGAGGACCAAGCAGCAGCAGGTCGGCTATCAGTTCGAACACGAGTTCGACGGCGGCTTCACCTTCCGTCAGAACCTTCGCTTTTCGCATCTTGATCTGAAAGCACGCTATCTTAGCACCTACAGCTGGGTCGGAGACGTCGCCCAGCGCGGTGTGACTGCGATCGGCGACAGGATGAATGTCTTCCAGGTCGACAACCAGCTAGAATCCAAATTTGATACCGGCCCGGCAGCCCATACCATGCTGTTCGGTCTCGACTATACCCGTATGAGCGATTCATTCGCCTATGGGATGGATGCAACGACCAGCACCGCTTATGACTTCGATATCGACAACCCGACCTACGGAGTATCGGGTCCGACGCCCGCCTATAATGTCAGCCGGGTTGATGGCCGCCTGCAGCAGTTCGGCGCCTATGCCATGGATCAGATCGAACTCGACAAGTGGCGCTTCACGCTTGGCGGCCGTCAGACCTGGGTGAAGCAGTCGACTGACACCACCATTGTCTCCACCGATACGACCACGAACGACAGCCTCAACAAGAATGCGTTTTCCTACCAGCTCGGTGCAGTCTATCTTTTCGACAATGGCATTGCGCCTTTCACCAGCTATTCGACCTCCTTCAATCCGGTCACGGAGCGGTCTGCATCCGGCAGCATCCTCGATCCGGCTAAAGGCGAGCAGTATGAGCTTGGCGTGAAATATCAGCCGCCGGGCACCGACATCCTGCTCTCAGCCGTTGCCTATCACCTCGTCGAGAAGAACAAGCCGGTCCTGGTCGACCCGCTGACGCTCGTCTATGAGTCGCTGGGTGAGGTCACCAACAAGGGGATTGAGCTGGAAGCCAGGGCTAATATCACCGATGGCTGGGACGTGATTGCCGCCTACTCTTACAACCATTCCGAAATTACGCGGGGCGACGATCAAGGCAACGCGCCTGCGGTGACGCCAAAGAACATCGTCAGCCTATGGTCGAATTATACCTTCCAGGAGGATTCGGCTGCCAAGGGTCTGACCGTCGGCGCCGGCATTCGCTATACTGGCGAGACCTACACCAGCACGGCCAATACCGCCAAGAACGACGCGAGCTTCTATCTCGACGCTGCGCTTTCTTACGACTTCGGCGCGATCGACCAGAAATACAAGGGCCTCACCGCTTCTGTTGACGTCCGCAACATTGCCAACCGCCGCCTGACGGTCTGCAACGAGGGCTATTGCTACCTCGGACAGGGCCGCAACGTCACGGCTTCATTGAAGTATCGCTGGTAAATTTATCGGGGCGCCGTATTCTGTGCGGCGCCCGCTCCGCCCTGATAGTCTCCTCGTCGGCCGAACTCGACCTTATTGTAAGCAAGGCTACCTTCCCGCCTGAGTCTATCGCGCAAGATATCCGCATTCTTGCCGATGCGGCGATGAGGCTGTAGCCTGGCAGAAAATGTGCCCGACCATTCCAGGGGGAGGTTCCGTATGGCGGAGGTCCTTTTGTTCCACCACGCACAAGGATTGACCCCGGGTGTGTGCGCGTTCGCTGATGTGTTGCGGGGCGCCGGTCACATCGTGCACACGCCTGACCTATTCGACGGGCGCACTTTCCAGAGCATCGAAGACGGGCTCGCTTATATCGAGGGGATTGGATTCGACCATATGCGGGAGCGCGGTGCCCGCGTCGCCGACGAGCTGCCTGCTGCACTTGTCTACGCCGGGTTCTCGTTCGGTGTGCTACCTGCCCAGAATCTGGCCCAGACACGGCCCGGAGCCCGAGGAGCTCTCTTCTTCCATTCCTGGCTGCCGATCAGTGGCGAATGGGCCTTCGGACCTTGGCCGCATGGCGTCCCGGTCCAGATTCATGGGATGGAAAACGACCCAATCTTCGTAAGCGAAGGTGATATCGATGCCGCCCGTGAGATCGTGGCAAGGGCCGAGGACGCGAAGCTTTTTCTTTATCCCGGCAATCAGCACTATTTCGCCGACAGTTCCCTCCCGTCGTATGATGCGGATGCAACCGCACTACTGACGAGCCGAGTGCTTGAGTTCCTGGATCGTGTCTGATCGAAGCCAGTGTAGCAACACACGCACACTGCCCGTCTTCGGCTACAGGCATCCCGTTTGCATATATGCGCGCTCGGGGAGCGTCTGCTACGTCAGACTATGCCGCTCTGCGCCGCTTCATCAGCAATATCAGCAGCAGCGGAGCGCCGACGAGGGCGGAAACCAGGCCGGCGGGCATCTGGTAGGGAAAGGCGATCATTCGGCCGAACCAGTCCGCGAGCACCATGAGGCCGCCGCCGGCGAGTGCCGCGCCAGTAAGCTGGGGTGCGGCGCGACGCAGGCCGAGCTCGCGTGCCAGATGCGGCCCCATGAGGCCGATGAAGCTTAAGGGGCCGACAACGAGGGTGGCGGCTGCGGTCATGGCTGCGGCAAGAGCAAAGAGGCAGGCCCGGGCAAAGTTGACGCGAACGCCGATTGCCTGGGCCGCCTGGGTCCCAAGCGGCAGCAGATCGAGCCAGCGACGGGTCAGAAAGGCAAGCGCAAGGCCTGTCGTTGCTGCTGTCGTTGCAGAGATTGCCTTCGTTGTATCAACGAGATAGGCTGATCCGCTCATCCATTGCATCACGATCATTGCACGCGGATCGCCGCTCGCGGCCAGCACGCTGATGAAGGCATCCAGCATGGCTCCGAGCGCAATGCCGGTCAGAAGTACCCGTTCCGGCGCGAAGCCGGACCGGATGCCGAACAGGAAGATGGCGATGAGGACGGCGAAGGCACCGATACCACCGAAGCTTAGTTGGGCGGCCATGCCGGGAGCGGGCAGAAGGAAAAGTGCGACGGTGACGCCAAGGGTAGCGCCTGCCGAAATGCCTAGAACCTCCGGACTTGCCATTTCGTTGCCGCTGAGCCGTTGCAGGATGGCGCCGACGACGCCAAGCATCGCGCCCGCAGCAAAGGCACCGGCGACGCGTGGAAGGCGATAAGGCAGCACGTCGGGCCAATGGGGATAGGCAAGCAGCGTCCATGTTCCATCCGGTGCGCGCCCGAAGAAGACCGCGCCGGCCAGCAGAAGCACGAGTGCCGGAACTGATGCAAGCAAGAGTACGCGCGGCGTATGTAAGGCGCTGTTCGCATTCCGAGAGGGAGACGGCGTGCTGCGTTGCACGGCCTTCAGGCGCGGCAGCATCAGGAGCAGCAATGGCGCGCCCAGCAAAGCGGTGATGGCACCCGTCGGCAGGAAGGTCGAAGAGGCCCCAGAAAGCAGCATCACGGCCTCATCGGTCAGCAGCAGCAATCCTGCGCCGATGAGGGGCGACCAGACGAGCTGGCTTTTCATCTGTCGGGCGCCGGCAAGCTGAGCGATGCGTGGCGCGATGAGACCGATGAAGCCGATGACGCCGACCGCGCTGGTGACGATCGCGGCAAGCGCAATCGCGATGCAAACGGCAGCAATGCGCGTGCGCTTGACCGACAGACCAAGTCCGCTCGCGCCGTTATCGCCTAACTCCATGAGTCCCAAAGGCCGCGCCATGAGCAAGGCCGCGGAAGACAGGATGAGGATTTTCGGAAGAAGGGAAAGCGGAATGGTCCAGCTTTGCTGCGCCAGCGATCCAGCCCCCCAGATGAAGAGGCCGGAGAGATAGCGATCGTTCATTAGGACGAGAATGGCGGCAAGCGCTCCGCTCCAGACGCCGACGATCAGGCCGGCGAGCACGAGTGCCAAGGGCGAGAAGCCCCGCCTTGCACCGATCAGGAAAACGACTGCCGCAGCGGCGGCGCTGCCGAACAGGGCAACGGCGTCGCGGCTGAGGCCCTGAAGGGCCGGAAAGGCGAGCATGACGGCGACGAGCGCAAGATTGGCGCCTGCGGAAATACCAAGTGTGGATGGCGAGGCGAGCGGATTGCGCAGTGCTTGCTGCAGCAGGCTTCCAGAGAGCGAAAGTGCGGCGCCGGCCAGCAATGCGGTAACGATCCTCGGCAGGGTTGAATAGACGAGCAGCAAGCGCTGCGGATCGTAACCTGCTTCCTGCTCGAACAAGCGTGAAAGGTCAGGCGCCAGTTGATGCCAGGCAAGCAGGCTGGCGAGCACGAACAGCGTCAGCGCCACGGTTGGAGCACCGAGGAGGTTATTTGCTTCGGTGCGGATCATGCGACTGTTTCCAAATGGTCAAGCAATATGCGCGCGAAGCGCTCCGCTTCCTGCACCATGCCGAACATCAATGTGCCCGGCAGCACGGAGACGCGTCCGTCTCTAACGAAAGGGAGGCTGGTCCACAGCGGACTATCCTGCAGATTGTCGAGAACGTTCGGCGGTAGCAATGGTTCGAATGCGATGAGGCGCAGGCTTTGATCGAGCGTCGCCAATTGCTCCAGCCCGATCGTCTCGAAGCCCCAGTAATCGCCCGGTCTGGCCCAGGCGTTTTTGAGCCCAATCCTGGTCATGACGTTCTGGTAGAGGCCAGCGCCGCAATAGATGCGGGCATGGCGCGGGTCGACAAAATTGATGAGCGCCAATGGTGGAGGGTTGAGCTTTTTGACGCGGTTTGCGCAGTCGTCGAAGAATTGTTCCGACCGGGCAAGGAATTCTTCCGCCTGTTGCCGCCGGCCGATGGCGTCGGCCAACTGACGCGTCGCCTCGATGGAGCGTGGCAAAGCTTCGCCGCCTTCGGCATAGATCGTCAGTTCCAGGACCGGCGAAATTGCCTCCAGTTGCGGCTTCAAAGGCGTGAGATAAGGCGTCGTCAGGATCAGAGCCGGCTTGACGCTTGCCAGGACCTCGAAATTGATCTCGCTGGTGGTGCCGAGATCGATGACACCTCCAGGCATTTTCGGTTCGACGACCCATGTGTCCCAATCAGCAAGCGAGGCGATGGCGGCGGGCGTGACGCCGAGCGCGAGCAGTGTCGACGCCAGGCCGTAATCGAGGGAAACGATCGGGCCGGACATGGTTTCTGCAGCCACATCCGCTTGCGGAACGGCAAAAAGTGCCGCAGCAGCAAGCAGCGTGCGGCGGGAGAGCATCAGGTTCTCGAAGCTGCTTTCAAATGACATAGGCAAGCGGCGTTCCATGCACGGGATGGGCGGTGACGCCCATGTTGGTGCCGTAGATCGTATTGAGCGTTTCGGCCTTCATGAGGCTTGGCGACGGGCCTGCTGCAATGAGGCGCCCTTGCTTCAGCGCATGCAGATGATCGCAGAAATGTGCCGCGACATTGATATCGTGCAGGACGAGAATGACGCTCAGATCCTTCGTCCGGCAAAGCTCGCGCACGAGCCCGAGGATTTCCATCTGGTGGGCGATGTCGAGTGCCGATGTCGGCTCGTCGAGCAACAGGCAGCGGCTGTCCTGGGCAACCAGCATCGCGATCCAGACACGCTGGCGTTCGCCGCCGGAGAGCGTATCCACCATCCGGCCTGCCAGCGTATCGACATGCGTGAGCTTCATCGCGGTCTCGACTTTTTCCCGATCGATATCGGTGAACCGCCCGAGCGCGCCATGCCAGGGATAACGCCCGCAGGCGACAAGCTCCTCGACGGTCATGCCAGCGGCCGAACTGGTATCCTGCGGCAGATAGGCGACGGCGCGGGCAAAGGCGCGCATGTCATAGGAGCTGGCGGCTACGCCATCGAACAGGATGCGCCCGCCGGTCGGCTGAATCTGTCGAGCCAGCAGTTTGATCAGCGTGGATTTGCCGGAGCCGTTATGGCCGATCAGACCGGAAATCTCGCCCGCCTTGAAGCTGATATCGAGCGGGTGAAGAATGGTCTTGCCGTCGACCTCGAAACGCAGGCCCTCCGTCGTGAAGACGGTTGCGTGATTCTGATCGTATCCGGTGATCGTTTTGTCGTTCATGGTCATTATCATTCCTGCTGAAGCGTGCTGGCTTCGTGAAATTCCGATGGCCGGCGGGTGGCCGGCTTAGTTTATCGAGGTCAATGGCTTGACGAAGAAGAGGCACGGATCGCTTTCACGCCAGAGGGTCGGGAATATCTCGGCGCGGATGAAGCCGTTTCTATCGTAGAAGGCGCGGGTCTTTTCATATTGCGGTTCGTCCCTGCCGCGCGGCGCGAGCGTCTTGACCGTCAGGAGCTTGCAATCGGAAGAGCGGGCGAAGGTCTCGGCTGCGGCCAGCAATCGCTTGCCGACGCCGCTGCGATGGTGTCGGCGCCTGGTTGCTATCACGAGAATCTCCATGGCGGCTGGCGGATGGGCGCGCAGCGCAACGAAGCCGGCAACGGTATCCGCCTCGACGCAGCCGAACATCGGCAGGGTCTCCACGGCACCCGCACAGGCTTCGATGACATCGGGGTCGGTAAACCAGTCGGTCAATTCCGACATGATGTCACGACAGATGGCGCCTTTAGATTTGGTTATCTCGATGGCTTCCTGCATCTGTTCTTCCCTTTCCTGGCGGTGGAGCGCGGTTCGCAGGCGATGGTGGCGAACCACCATCAGGCCCGCATCTCGCGCACCCGTGTTGTTCGGTTTCGTTTGTGATTGCCGCCGGCAGCGCAAGCATGGTCGGCCTCGAGCGAGATGGCGGCGAGGCATCGCGAATGCGCCTCCCGCAGAAGGCCGCAAACAAGGGCGCAGGATACGCCCGCCTCTTTGGCAATGATGTTTTGGGGGATATCGTCGAAATAGTGCTCTTCGTAGAACTTCCGGGTTCTGGCGGGCATGGATTCGACCGTGCAGCGGAAGGCCTTGTAGGCCTCGGCCTCGTGAAGATGCTCCTCGGGGCTTCCATAGGCCGAGGTATTGCCGCCGACTTCCTCTTCGACGAACAGGCCGCGCTCATATTGCCGGCGCCGCATATGATCGGTTGCCAGATTGCGCACCATGCGCATCACATAGGGCGTCGGAGCCGCTATATCCTCCTTCAGTGGCTTGGAGACCAGTTGCAGGAGAACTTCCTGCACGACATCCTCGGCCAAGCTCATGCAGCCTGTGATCCTGCGTGCGACGGAGAGGAGCTTCGGATAGGCGTGAAGTGCTGTTTGGAGTTGCTCATTGGAAGTCGACTGCGAATGGTTGGCAATCATGTCGGGCTCTCGCTGAAATCCAAAGTTGCATTTCTGTGTGCCCCTCTTTTTGAGAGGGAACCTATAAAACATGACAATGATAGTCAAGATAGCGGAGTCGAAAAGTGAAGCATCTCCTAAATCAAGGTTTATCCACCTGATTTTATTTTAATTTTTTTAGCAATCTAGAAGAAAATCCCGCTTTTGTGATGCTGCCATTGCGGCCGTGCCACAGCTCTTGAGGTCGCGATAGCCCATTGAAAATCCCCGCTTTCTCCATTGCTGATCCTGCCGGAATGGATGAAAATCGCTTCGTCCGATATCTGGCTTTTGCTTTCAAAGGTTGTATTTCCCGGCGCCAGCATCACGCCTTGCGGGTCGGCCAGAAAACCCTGGCCGAAGCATTTCAACGCAGCCTCTTTCTGAACCCAGCAGGCGAGAAAAACATCGTGGCGATATCGCTCATCCAATTGATGCACCTGATTGAGCTCTTGTTCGGAAAGGATCATCGGCATGATCTCGAAGGCTTCCTTCTCCGAAAATGCGTCGAGGCGCTCGATATCGATACCGATGCGGCCGCCGCGACAGATCGCGAGCGCTATGTGGTCTTTGGTGTGCGAGAGATTGAAGTCAATGTCGGGGTAATCACGCAGGTAGGGCCTGCCGGAAGGGGTAATCGCGAGACAAAGTGCTTGCGGGGCGCAGCCAAGCAGATTGGCGATAATGCTTCGGCACAGCACCCGTCCGGCAACGAAAAGGCGCCGCGCCGGGCATGATCTGAATGCTGCGGCACGGCTTTTTTCTGCCTCGCTCAAAATCGAGTCCGGTACGGGAAGCTCGTCAGACAGGTACAGGCTATGAAGCTCTACCTGCGCTGTCTCTTCCCCCGGTTGGGCCGTCTTCACCTATTCCGCTGCCTGTCCCATGTGAGAGGGAAGGTTCGACGGCTGCCCGTGCGTTTCCCACTGTACGATGGGATCGAGCTGATCGAGATCGAAATGCGGGCGACCGAGCAATGCATTGGCAATCACGGCGCTGCGCCATGCGGCGAGGCTGAGCTGCGGTTCGGCGATGCCGTGGCTATGGCGCCCGGCATTGAGAACGAAGATGCGGTTTTCGCGCGGCCCGTCCCATGCCAGCGAGAAGTCGCTTTCCAGCACCGGTTCACCGATGGAGTTGAGTTCGATGCGATTTTCAAGCGAATGCAGGAATTGCGGAAGGACAAAGCGATAGCCGGTTGCAAAGACGACCATGTCGACAACAAGCGTCTCGACGCTGTCATCGAAACCGTTGCGCATGGTCAGCGTGATTTCGGGACCATCCTGCTCGGCTGCGATGACATTGCGGAACGGGCGCAGCGATATGCCGTGATCGGGGTGGCCGCCTGCATCGAGCTTTCGTTCGTAGAGGCGGCGATAGAGCTTTTTCAAGGTGGAGGCGGAAACGCCGTCGCTCGCCAGCACCTGCCGGCGTGTGTGCGTGAGCCGCAGCTCTTCGGGAAGTCCGTGGAAACGCTCCATATAGCCTGGCGTGAAGAGCTCGTTGGTGAATGGCGTCGCGTCGAGCGGCTCGAAATTCGGCCGGCGGCTGATCCAATGGATGGACGAAACCCTGTTCAGATCCATAAGCGCATCGACGATCTCCGCCCCGCTTTGGCCGCCGCCGATGACGGCAACACGGGGCGCTTTGACATCACCCATACGCTGCGTCGCTTCGCTGCTGTGGAAGGTCATGGATTTGGGTAGTTGTTCGGCCCAGGCTGGACGAGACGCGATCTTGCCGACGCCGACGGAGAGATTGCGGGCGCTGATCGCGCCATCCTCGGTGGCAATGGAGAAGAAGCCGTCGTTGGCGTGGACCTCCCGGACGCTGGCGCCGAAGCGCAGCGACGTCAGGCCGCGCGCGACCCATCCGAGATAGTCGGCGAATTCTTTGCGCGGAACGGCTTCATATTCCGCATTGAGAAATTGATAAAAGCGTTTATGCGCAACAAGATAGGAGAGGAAGCTCCACGGACTTGTCGGGTTGGTGGCGGTTACCAGATCTTTTAGAATGGAGGTCTGCATCTCTGCGCCCGGCAGCATCATTCCTGGATGCCATGCGAAGGATGGGCGCCGCTCGAAGAAGCGGACGGAAAGTTGCGGTATGGAATCGAGCTGAGCGGCAAGGCTGAGGTTGAAGGGACCGATACCGGCCCCGGCGAGGTCGAGCACGTGCGATGTCATGATGCAGCTCCAGAATTATGTCGAAGAGGGGGTTACTTGACGGCGTCTTTGGACAGCGGCGCCGGCGCAAAGGCATGATCGAGCCGCCGGGCGAAACGCTGATGGAAGGGCGTCTTGCCGATGATCGTCAAATGGTTGGTGCCGGTGACGATCTCCGATGCCGTGGCATTTGGCGAATAGCGCCGCCAGTCGATGACGTTGAGGGCGCGCGTGAGGGAATCCTCGGCCGCAAAGGCATGGATGCGGAAATCGGATTGTTCCAGGCGGTAGTTACGGAAGATCATCGCGTTGTCGATGAGAATCCAGAACGTGTGCTCTTCCGAGCCGATATCGGGGCCATCCGTCGGCAGTTTGACATTATGCTTGACGACATGGTGGAGGAACTGTTCGTAAACCTCCTCGTTCATAGCTGCGAACAGCCTTTTCCAATCCTCGCGCATCGGCGTGGTGGCAAGCCAGCTCTGCACGGCAGCATGGGTACGATCTCGGATGCCGTCTTCGAAGCGCGGCATGATGCCGACGGTAAATTCCTCGTCCATGTCGCAGACATCGACCATGCCGATCATGCGCAGATCGATGTCATTGCCGAGCTGACGGGCGGCTTCATAGGCGAGCAGCCCGCCCCACGACCAGCCGAGGAAGGCGCATGGCCGGCCCTTGGCTTGTCTGCGCACGGCTTCCGCATAGCGCGCCGTGATATCTTCGACGCGGGTACTCAGCGTCTTGGTCTCGGTCAGTGAATAGCAGATGAAGCCGGTCGCCGGCTGTTCCGGCCCGAGATAGTCGACAAGCCGCATATATTCGCGCGTGCTGACGAGCAGGCCCGGGAAGCAATAGAGCACCGGCCGGTCGCCATTGCGTCTGAGGTAGACGACGTCGACGCCGGTTTCATCGCGACTGCCGTCTATCGCCAGTGCCAGATCGCGCACTGTCGGATGGTTGAACATGTCGGCGATCGACAGCGGCCATTCGGGATGGCGCATCTTCAGGCGCGAGACGATGCGCACGGCCATCAGCGATTGCCCGCCAATATCGAAGAAATTCTCCGTGACACCGATATCGCCGATGTCGAGGATGTCTTTCCAGACATCCAAGATTGCTTTTTCCTTGTCATTGACGGGCGCCGCCATTTCCCGTTCGATGCGCGGTGCCGGCAGGGCGGCGCGGTCCAGTTTGCTGTTCGGCCCCATCGGCAGCCTGTCGATCAGCATGATCGTTTGTGGCACCATGTAATCGGGCAGGGCGGTCATGGCGGTGCGGCGCAGTTCTGTCACGCTCAAGCTTTCGCCCTCGCGCGGCACCACATAGGCGACCAGAGAACTACGTCCGCCGTCATTGTGCAGGAGGATGACAGCCTCCGCGACACGTTGGTCCGAGCGCAGCACAGCTTCGATTTCGCCCGGCTCGATGCGGAAGCCGCGCAATTTGATCTGGTGATCGACGCGGCCGGCGAATTCGACAATGCCGTCTTCACGCCAGCGGCCGAGATCGCCCGACTTGTACAGTCGTCCGCCCGGTGTGAAGGGATCCGGAATGAAGCGATCAGCCGTCAGCTCCGGCTGGCCGAGATAGCCGCGGGCCAGGCCGCTGCCGCCGATATAGATTTCGCCGATTACACCGACCGGGACGGGCGCGAGGTCGGCATCGAGCACATAGATGCGTCGATCGCCAACTCCGCGGCCGATCGGCGCGACGGTCCCTTCGAAGCGAGTTCCCGCCGGGATCTTCCAGATCATCGGCGTCATGATCGTTTCGGTCGGACCATAGCCGTTGATCAGCAGCTGCGCCTTCAGGTTCTCGGTGATCATGTCAAACACCGCCTGCGACAGCGCCTCGCCGCCGAAGGAATAGAGCCGCAGCCGCGGGATTTCGTTGTTCTCGCCCGCATATTCGGCAAGGCCGCGCACATAGCTTGTGGGCAGGCTGGCATTGTTGACGCCGTGCCGCTTCATGGCTGCAAAGGCATCTTCAGGCGTGGCAAGCTTGTCTTGCGTCAGCACCACACCGCCGCCTGCCATCAGTGGCACCATCCAGCGCTCATGGCCGCCGTCCGAAGTGAAGGGCAGTACCGGATATTCGCAGGACTCCTCGCTCATTTCATAGATGCGCAGGGTCGCCTTGCAATGGTGGGCGAGCGGGCCGTGCTCGACGGCGACGCCTTTCGGCACGCCCGTCGAGCCTGACGTGTAGATCACATAGGCAAGTTGCTGCGGGGCAATGATCGTTGCCGGTGCGTCGACGCTCTCCGCGGACAGGTCGATGGCATCGAGATTAAGATAGGGTGTTGCGATATTGCTCGGCAGGTTGGCGATATGCTTTGCCCGGGAGATGACGAGCGAGAGGCCCGGAGCGGTCAGGATGTGACGATTGCGGGCCTCAGGATGATCCGGTTCCACCGGCGTGAATGCGCCGCCGGCCTTCAATACAGCAAGAATGGCGATGATCGCGTCGATCGATTTCTCAAGGGCGATAGCCACGCGTTTTTCCGGGCCGATCCCCATCGCGATCAGCCGATGGGCCAGCCGGTTGGCGGCAGCTTCGAGTTCGCCATGTGTCACGGATTTCTCGCCCTGTGCGACGGCAAAGGCGTTCGGCCGCCTTTTCGCCTGCGCGGAGATGACCTCGTGGATCGGTGTGCCGTCGTCCGCTTCCGGTGCGTCGGGATAGGGTGCGGAAAGTCTCTCCAATTCCTCTGGCGACACGAAGGGGATGTGTTTGACCTGTGCAACGGGATTGGCATTCAATTGCGCAAGCGCAATGGCAAGATCATCGGCGAAGCGGATGATCTGCTTTCGATCATGCTTCTGCGGGTCGAAGCCGATGCTGATGCGCAGTTTGCCTGCGGATGCCGGGGAAACGGTAACGACCAGATCGGCATCGCGGCGCGGCTGCGGTTCGATGGGGCTGCGCAACGCGACGTCGCTCGAGGTTGCTTCCAGGAGACGCAGGGGCGGACGCACATCGAGGAGCGTCTTGACGAGGCCGGTGGTGTCGAAGGATTCTTCCCGTCTTATCAACGCGTCGGCAAGGGCCTCGAATGGCAGGAATTGCCGATTTACGGTCTCGATTTCCTTGACGAATGCATTGCGAACGTCCTTGAGCGTCATGGCACCGTCGAGTTCCGGCGTCAGGATCAACACGTCCTCGTTGCGGGCGGCAACTCTTTGCCTTTTCGAACGCGTGACCAGGCCGATCCTCTGAGTGCCGTATCCGGTATGGCGCCGCAGGGCGATCCCGAGGGAGGCAAGCATGTCCTCGGAGATGTCAGCGGACGATTGTATCGGCACGTCGAGCGTATGCTCGAACCATGCCTCGTCGGCCGTGTTCTTTCCTGCCGATGTTTGCGGCAGGAGCGACGCAATATTCTCCTGACCCGTCAGCCGCTGGAACCAGAAGTCGATTAGCTCCGGTGCCGCAAGGCGTGGTGCACCATTGGCAATCATCCACGAAGCGGCGTCGGGCAACGCCGTCTCTACGATATCCGCTGGGTCATGACCGTCGATGTTGCGAAGGAAATCCGTTGCAAGCAGGTCGAGCGCCGCAGCGTCGGCGAGGATGGCGTGGAGGGAAAATAGGGCACCCACCGCCCGCCCTTCTTGCGCCAGGAGAATGAAACGGGCCGGATTGCCATCGGTAAGGTCGATCGGGCGGGCCTGTTCCGCCGTAGCCGCCGCGGTCAACGCCTCGTCCGGGTTTTCGCCTGCAGTCAGCGTCGTCTCGATGATCTCGACGAAACGGTCGTTCTTCAGGATCTGCTGGACGGCGCCGCCCGCCCGCGTCTCGAATTCCGAGGTGATGAGGGGATGTTGTCGAGAAAGTTCTGATAGGCCCTCGCGCGCGAGGTCAAGAGAGATCGAAGAGAAGACGATCCCGAGTATTTGTCGCCCGTAGACGACTTCGTTACCCGTCTCCGATAGGAGCCAGATACGTGACTGTGCTGGCGATAGCGAGCATTTGGCGAGGTAATCCGTATCGTTTGCTGCCTTGGCGTTCCGATCGTGGACAGTCATTTCTTCGCCATTCTCCCCGGGTGTACTGAAATACATATCTAATCAGTCGAAATAAAATAGCGTATACATCTCAATATCTATTGTAGATATTAAGTTTAATCGATTGATATCTCTGACTTCTGGCGTCGATAAACTCGGTTACTCCGAAAATTACATCGATGCAGCTGCATGACGAATGGAGTTTTGGAAAATTCAGGAGATTTTCAAAAAATATTTTCGGAAAATATTTTGAATTTCTGCCGATGTCGTTCGTCACCGCAGAATTAGCGCTGTGCTTGGCCTGCCGATCTCAGCCGGCGTGTTTCTGAAGATATGGAGATGAAATATGGATGCTTCCCTGGCGATCAGGAGCGATAGGGCGGCGGAGAGATCCTTTGATCTGCGACTGCCGGCTTCGGGCTTTGAGAGCAGTGCGCTTGCCTGCGGCCAGCCGCTCATCATATCGGCAGGGTCTACACCAGGAAGTTTCCGCGTCGAGCATCATGAAGTGAAAGTGGCCTCAGGTCATCTATCGGGGCCGGCCACCAATGTTCTGGTCTTCGATACAATCTCGGCGGCGGTTCCGCTGCCTTCCGGCGCGGATATCGTCAACGCCGTGTCAGAAGCCATTCTGGCATGCAATCCGCATCTGATTTGCTTCGAGATCGCGCTTGCGGATGATGATCTTGCAAGGCGACTGCTGGAGACCGGCGCGATTGAACGTAGCGGCGAGCGCCTCATCGTGCGGCCCGAATCCTTTTTCCAGCAGGCGGGATCCTGGCTCGGAAGTGCGCCCAAGGCCTATCCGGAATTGCCGATCCTGACGAATGGCGCCCTTCATCCGCAGCGGCCTCCGAAGCCTACCGGCCGCGTCTACAGCCGCTTCATTCCCTGGCTGAATACTCAGCTTGGCTTCCATGTCGCCGATATCGAGGCCGATCTTGCGCATTTCCATCGCTGGATGAACGATCCGAGGGTTGCCGCCATATGGGAAGACAGCGGCGATCTTTCCTATCATCGTGATTTCATCGCAGGCCGCCTTGCCGATTCGCGCACGCTGCCGCTGATCGGAACCTTCGGCGGTGTGCCCTTCGGTTACTTCGAACTCTATTGGGCAAAGGAAGATAGGATCGGCCCGCATTACGACGCCGACGGCTACGACCGCGGCTGGCATGTGGCGATCGGTGAGGATGATTTCCGCGGAAAAGCCTTCGTCAGCGCCTGGCTGCCATCGCTGATGCACTACATGTTCCTGGCTGATCCGCGCACCCGCCGTATCGTCGGCGAGCCGATCCATCATCACGCCCAGCAAATCCGCAATCTCGATCGTTCCGGCTTCGCCAAGGTCAAGCATATTCAGTTCCCGCACAAAAAGGCGCTGCTGGTCATGCTTCTGCGCGAGCGCTTCTTCATGGACCGGCTGCTGCTGCCGGATCTCACCGGCTTACCTACAGAGGATGGGCAGCCTGTCCTTGGCTCGCTGGCGCGAGGCGCCTGATGAAAGCAGCCGTCGATATGAACGATCCGCGCGTCAAGCGGCTCGTTCTGGCGGTCGCGCTTCCGGCCGTGGCAGGATTGGCCGCCAGTGCCGGCCATCATGCGATCAACGCGATCTTCCTGGGAACGCTCGGTCCGGACGTGCTGGCGGGCATCAGCCTGGTCATGCCGCTATTTCTGCTTGTCGCGGCCGCCGGTCAGGGGCTGGGTATCGGGCTTGCGACACTGCTTGCGCGCTACCTTGGCGAAGGGGATATCAAAGCCGCAGCGTCGGTCGCCACGACAGCGCTCGCGGCGACGATCCCGCTCGGCATCCTCTTGTCAATCCTGATCTATCTCGGCCTGCCGGATTTTGTCGGCGCGCTTGACGCCAGCGACAATCTCCTTGCCCCAGGGCTCGATTATGGGCGGCTGCTTGCTTTCGGGGTGACGCTCGGGCTTTTGCAGGCTATCTGCGATTTTATCGCGATCGCCGAAGGCAATTCACGTTTCTCGATGATCGTGCTGATCGCGAGCTTCGCATTGAACGCGGTTCTCGACCCTGCCTTCATCTTTCTCTTCAAGCTCGGTGCGTCCGGCGCGGCACTGGCGACCATTGTGTCGTCCCTTGCAGCCCTTGCATGCTATGCCGTCTACTTCCTGCGCCGATGGGGAACAGTGAGCGTGACCGGCGGGGCGATTTGCTGGCAACTGCTTTGGCCGATCGCGCGGATCGGCCTTCCCGCTGCCGCAACAAGCATAGTCACGGGTCTCGGCTTTCTGGTCCTGATGCGGGAGGCCGCTGTCCATGGCGGCGATACCGGCGTCGCCGCAACGGCGATTGCCATCCGGCTGATGACTTTGGGACAGCTTCCGTTGTTCGGTTTTTGCCTCGGCGCCCAGAGCGTCGTCAGTCATGCCTTCGGCGCTGGCGATGCCGAGCGTCTGAAAGCCGTGATCCGGTTCATGCTCGCTGTGACGATGCCGGTCGCATTGCTCTATTCCATCTTGCTGTTCCTGGCTGCCGAGCCGATCACACGCCTGTTCACGGATAACCAGGACGTCGTGGATGAGGCAGTCGCCTGGTTGCGGCACCTCTTTCCGATCTTTCCGCTTGCAGCTTTTCAATCCGTCCTGCTTGTCATGCTGCAATCGCGGGGCCGGGCCGGCTTGTCCGCGCTCGTGGGGCTTGCACCGCAGGGATATCTGCTGATCCCGCTTCTGCTCCTGCTGCCGCTTTGGATGGGCTTTGCCGGCATCTCTGCTGCTGCCGCTGCCGCAGCCATTCTCGCTGCCGTCCTCGGCGGCTTTGTCGGATGGAGGGAATGGCTCGCCATTCTGCCGACCGATGCACCGGGCCGCCTTGTTGGCCAATCGACACTTCACTCCTGACCCAAGAGGAACGCCATGAACGAGACGCCGAGATTCGATGCCTACCGCCACGCTATTCCAGATGCGCTGATGCCGCCGCGCGACGATCCGTTCGACGCGGCCGTGCCGCCGATCTACCAGACATCGCTCTTCCTGTTCGATAGCTACAAGGAACTGGAGGACGTCTTCGCCGGCCGCTCGAAGAAGCCGATCTATTCGCGCGGCGACAACCCGACCGTGCGGCTTCTGGAGCGCAAGATCGCCGAAATGGAAGGCGCGGAAGAGGCACGTGCCTTTTCGAGCGGCATGGGCGCGATTGCTGCTGCAGTTCTCGCCTTCGTCGGACCCGGCGATCGTATCGTCACCGTCCGGCACGTCTATAGCGATGCCTTCCGCTTCTTCGAAAAAGTCCTGAAGCGCTTCGGCGTCGTCGTCGACTATATCGACGGCACCGATACGCAAGCCATGCTTGCCGCGCTTCCGGGTGCCAAGCTTGCCTATCTCGAAAACCCGACCTCGATGGTTTTCGAGCTGCAGGACCTGACTGCGATCGCTGAGGCAGCTCGCCGCCATGGCGTCGTAACAATGGTCGACAATTCCTGGGCAACGCCGCTCTTTCAGAAGCCGCTCTCCGCCGGTATCGATATCGTCATTCACGCCGCCTCGAAATATCTTGGTGGACAGAGCGACACGGTGGCGGGACTTGTTACCGGCTCGAAGGCGCATATCGACCGGATCAACAGCGAAATCTACCCCTATACGGGTGCAAAGCTCGCGCCGTTCGAAGCATGGCTCGTCCTGCGTAATTTAGAGACACTGCCATTTCGCATGCGCCATCATCACGAAGCCGGGCTCGAAGTGGCGTCCTGGCTCGATGCCCATGCGGATGTGACCAACGTCATGCATCCCGCACTTGGCGACCATGCCGGAAAGAGCACCTTCAGCGGCTTTGGCGGGCTGTTTTCCTTCGAGGTTTCGGACCGCATCGATGTGGCCGATTTCGTCGATGCATTGCGCCTCATTCGCATCGGAGTGAGCTGGGGCGGGCCGGAAAGCCTGGTGGTGCCGGCAAAGGCAGCACTCAGCATTTCGCCGGAGACCAACGTCTTCGCGCGCTTTGGTGTCAGTGACCGCACGATCCGCCTGAACGTCGGGCTGCACGCTGCCAAGGAGATCATTGCCGATCTCGAGCAGGCACTTGCCGCCGCCAGGCGCTAACCGGCTGCAGCACTCTTGTATCCACAAAGGGGCGGAGTGACACGGTCGCTCCGCCCATATTATTATTCATTGTTGATCCATTCCCGCCCTGACCCGATCGAGACAAGATGACCATCCCTTCCAATGAAACGTTGAGCGCGCTTGCCGCCGAATATGGAACGCCGCTCTGGATCTATGATGTCGCTGCGATCCGCCGCCGCATCGCGCAACTCTCCGCCTTCGACGTCATTCGCTATGCGCAGAAGGCCTCATCGAACATTCATATTCTGAAAGAGATGCGCAAAGCGGGCGTGCGGGTCGATGCCGTCTCGCTCGGCGAGATCGAGCGGGCGATGCGGGCAGGTTTTTCCGCTGGGAATCCGTCGGGAGCTGCGGAGATCGTGTTCACTGCCGACGTCTTCGACCGGCCGACATTGGAACGTGTCATTGCCGACAAGATCGAGGTGAATATCGGTTCCATCGATATGCTGCATCAATTGGGTGAGCGCTCGCCGGGTCATCGGGTCTGGCTGCGCATCAATCCCGGTTTCGGGCATGGCCATAGCAAAAAGACCAATACCGGCGGCGAGACCAGCAAGCATGGCATCTGGTTCGAGCAGTTACAGGAGGCCGTGGCGCTGACGCGTCAATATTCTTTGAAGCTCGTAGGACTGCACATGCATATCGGCTCCGGCGTCGATTATGGGCATCTGCAGCGCGTCTGCGGAGCGATGATCGGATTCTGCCGCGCGCTGGATGCCGATATCGAGGCCATCTCGGCTGGCGGCGGCCTGTCTGTGCCCTATAGGGAGGGTGAAGAAGAGATCGATCCTGCCCATTACTTTTCGCTCTGGGACAAGGCCCGGCGCGAGATCGAGGCGCACTTTGGCCATACAATCCGGCTGGAGATCGAACCGGGGCGCTTCCTGACTGCCGATTCCGGCGTATTGCTTGCTGAAGTCAGAGCCGTCAAGATGATGGGCCGCAACCGCTTCGTGCTCGTCGATGCCGGCTTCAGCGATCTTGCCAGACCGGCTATGTACGGCAGTTATCACCATATCTCAGTCATTCCAGGCACAGCGCCTCGCGATACCGCCGGAACTACCTTCCCGTCAGTCGTGGCAGGCCCCCTTTGCGAATCGGGTGATGTTTTCACGCAGACGGACAATGGCACCGTAGAAACGCGCGATTTGCCCGAGACCCATGTCGGCGATTATCTCGTGTTTCATGGCGCCGGCGCTTACGGGGCAACCATGTCGTCGAATTATAACAGCCGTCTTTATGCACCGGAGGTCCTGATCGACGGCGAAACCCATCGCTTGATCCGCAGGCGCCAGACTTTGGATGAGCTGCTTATGCTGGAGGCGCTTTAGGCACGGTCGATCGCAAGGCGAAAGAAGAGCCTCTACTTTGGCCAAGCGAGGGCTTTTCTGCGGTTGCGAAATGAATATAGTGACCACGACCGTGCGTCGTGGCGCTCGGCCGTTCTCACATCGTTACCGGCCGCAAGGCGCGAAAGTTCTGCACCGCTATGCTGGCCTGGCTCGATCAGAAAACCGAAATCGTCGAACACGCCGATCAATCCGCGCAATATTTCGAGCCGGCCCACGCCGCCTATTATGGCGGCAAGCCCGGCCAGCCGCTGAAGCTTATGCTGCAGGCGCGCAGCGACTTTCTGTCGATCTGGCGTCGCGCGGATTATCGCGAGCATGTGGCGGAGTTCAAGCTTCTGGGCCGGCAGCTCGTCATCGTCAATTCGCCCGAGGCTATCCGCTATGTGGTTGCCAAGCGCCATGAGAACTTCGAGCGCAAGACGCCGCAGATGCGACGCGCGCTGGAATATCTGCTGGGTGACGGCTTGTTCATTTCCGACAAAGAGACCTGGAAGCAGCGCCGGCCGCTGGTCTCCGATATCGTGCATAAAAACCGCGTCCCGGCCTTCGGTTCGATCATGCAAAGTACCGCAAGCGAGCTTGCCGACCGCTGGCAAAGCTTGGGCGAGGGCGCGGAGGTCAATGCCTTGTTCGAGATGGCCGGGCTGACGGCGGAGATCATCTCGCGCAGCGTCTTCGGCAATGATCTCGGCGAGGAGAGCGCCAATGCGGTCACCGAAGGCTTTGCGAACTACCAGTCGCTGGTCGATTCCGTCAATTTCGGCTATTTTCTCGGCTTCGATGAGGGGCTGCCGATCATCAGGACGCCGAGCTTGAGCCGGTCGGTGAAACGCATTCACCGGATCATCGATCAGGTGATTGAAGATCATCTGGCTGGCAAGGGCGACAATAGTTCCATGGTCGAACTGCTGATCCGCCGGCAGCAGCGCAATCCCGAGCTGAAACTCGATGTCGTGGCGCTTCGCAACGAGGCCGCCACCATCTTCATGGCAGGCCACGAAACCACGGCGGCAACCCTGACCTGGGCCTGGTATCTGCTCGCAGGGGCACCCTGGGTGGAGGAGGCGGTTCATGCGGAAATCGAGGCTGTCTGCGGTGATCGGGTCCCCTCGATCGACGATGTCGCGAAGCTCGACTGGTGCCGCGCGGTGATCGAGGAGACGCTGCGCCTCTATCCCCCGGTACCGATCCTGGCACGGCAGGCGGCCGAGCCCGACCAGATCGGCGACGTGAAGATACGCAAGGCGGCACTGGTGCTGATCGTGCCATGGATCCTGCATCGCACGGATTCTCTCTTTCCCGAGCCGCATCGCTTTTATCCGGAGCGTTTCCTCGGCGAGGCGCGGCCAGCGCCTTACAGCTATATTCCCTTCGCGGCCGGCCCGCGTGTATGTCCGGGCCTGCAATTCGGCCTCACCGAGGCGATCCTCTGCCTGGCGATCTTGGCTCAACGTTTTCGCGTTCGGGTCAGAGATGGACATAAGGTTCAGCCACAATGCCGCCTGACATTGCGTCCGCGTGACGGCATGCCCGTGACACTGCATAGGCGCCGGGGATGACGACCAAGACCGATAAAGAAGTCACCGCCGGTAAGCGCAAGGCGTGGACCTATGAGCCGCCGAAAGCTCCGCCCCTTGCCGATTTCGTGGCTGGCGGCGACCGGCGCAAGGCATTTCTGCGCTATTGGCTTTATGAGAATATCGACAACGCTATCGATCTCTTCCTCTATTTTGCCTTCATGCTATTGCCGGCGAGCGTCTGCTCCGACCTTGGCGGTTGGCTCGGACGAGTTCTGGCTCCGCGCTTTCATAAAAGCGCTTATGCGCGCGCCGCAGCTAATCTCAAGATGATCAGGCCCGAGCTTGGCGATGCAGAGCTCGATAAGCTCTTCAGGGCTTATGCCGATTCTCAAGGGCGGCAGATGGCGGAATATTCAGTCGTGCCGAGACTGGCACGACGGCACGTTCGCATGATTGGCACCGAAGGACTGGTCGAGCGTTGCAGTAAAGGGCCGGTGATCTTCATCGCGCCCCATATCAGCAATTGGGAGGTACTCTGGCATTGCCTTCTCGACATGGGACTCGACGTCACCATGAATTACGACCCGCCCAAACGCCGCTCACGCCACTATATCGTCAACCGCTTGCGCAAGAGGGCGGGACTTGGAATCTTGAAACCCGGCCGCAGCTTCGTGCGCCCGGCCCTGAGAATCCTGGAGAACGGCGGCAATCTGCTGATGTTCTGTGACGAGGGCTTCAACGGGCATATCCGAGCGCCGTTCTTCGGAAGGCCCGTGCATCTTGAGGGCAATTATGCGCTCATCGCGCGAATGGCTCGAAGGACGAATGCCTTAATCTATCCGATTTATATCGTCCGGGAGACGGGGGTGCGATTTGCGCTGACGGCCCTGAAGCCTTTCGTGCTCCCTGAAGGATCAGACGTTAGGAAATATCTTGTTCATGATGTCGCACATTTGAATACGGTAGTAGAACCCATAGTGCGCTCGCACATGGAGCAATGGTATTTTGTCGATAATCGGCTGTAACTGAGAGTAGTGAATCAATCTCCATATTTCGCAGGTAGCCTACGCGCCGGTGGATCGGGAACGCGCCTCCACCCGCTGACACTTTAGTGAACTCCGAAACTTTTGGCTGAGCAATTGAATTGGAAAGCGGCCCAGATCAGGCCTGCGCTGCCTTAAGGGCCGATGGAAGGCTTAACTTGTCCAACCCTATTACCACTTCACCCCCAGATCTTCGTTTAGGCTCAAGCAGACCTCTCATCGGCGCACTCAAGAATAGCGCGCCGCGATCTGTCGCAGCTCGGGCATTCCCGATTTACTGCCGGCCTTATCCGCCCAATCCAGAAAAGCATGGATGCGGCGGGCCACCTTTTCGGGGTGGTGCTGGCTGATGTCGGCGATGCGATGGTCTAGAAAAGGATTGAGGAAGCGGTCGAGTGTCGTAGCGACATAGGCCTTCGCCTCGTCGCCCATGCCGTTTGCGGCAAAGCCGGGCAGCACTTCGTTTTCGTAGAGAGTATCGAGTCTCGCCCTTACGCCCTTGTCGGCCAGTATGGCGCGCACGGTTTCGTCCGCCGGACGACTTTCGCGCTGCCAGATTTCGGCAAGGAAGGTGTGGCCGAGATTGAGGATATGCAGTTTCAGGCGCTCATAAGGGGCGAGATCGTCGGTCAGTACGATGCTTGGATGGTGGCATGGCGCGCGGACACCGGGCGCGCGTTTGATCGCCCACAGGGCATAGGGTTCGGCAACAGCGCCGATCGGCTCGATCGGCTCGGAAACGATGCGATCGACCAGGGTGTCGGCGAAGGCAGCGTGGCCGTCGAGCCAGGTATAGAATTCAGCCGGCACATCGTTGAGCCGGGCGCAATCGATGACCGTCTGTTTCAGAACGCGGCCGTTGCCCGTCATCAGTTCGCAAGGAAGGATGACCAGGGGGCGCCCGGAGGCCTGCCAGCGTCTGACGAGGAGCGCGGCAAGCTTGGCGGGGAAAGATCGCGGAACCTGGCCGTTTGTGACGAAGCGGTCTTCCTCCGGCCATGTCTGGTAGCCGGTTTCGCCGGTGTTGGAGATGACGAATTCCGCATCCTCGGCAAAGAGCCTTGACAGCTCCCCCCAGTGTTCGACTGCAGAGAGGCCGCGATCGACGCTCATGACCTGGACGCTGCGATCGACGGGTTGCCCATCCGACATGCCGCGTATGATGACGGGATAGCCAGCCGGATTGCCGAAGGCAGCGACGCGCCCGCTGCGGCTGCTGGCGCCTGAAACCTGAACGACAGCAATGGGACCAGCATCCTGGCCGGATTGTCGTGCCTCGTGCACGAAGAATGCCGCATGCGCCTGCAAGAACCGGCTGGTGCCGAGCTGGATGATCCGCGAGCTCACGCCACTTTCCTCCCATATTCGATGTTGATGAATAGGACCGTCCGGCTGAGGCAACATGCAACTTTCATGCAGTCCGGCCGGCTTCTGTTTTTTATCTATAGAAAACAGCGAAACCATGAGCAGTCAATGTTTTTATGGAAGTGAATGCAGGTTGGGCTGCCGCAGCAGCTCGAGGAGCACGGACTCGATCGCGTATTCTTCGATTGTTTATTCAGTGACCCGTCATGCCTCGCCGTTGCCGGCAAAATGACGATCAATAATGGAGCCGCGGCGCGATCGGATCTCTCCCGCAGCTACAGTAACCTCTATTCCCCACATTCGAGACTGATCTCCTTGTGAAAATCGAAGAAAATCTCACAAAAACTGTGATTTTGTCATATTTTGCCGTTATGTTTGTACTGGAGGATGCCTTGCTGTCTGCATGCCCTGTTTGCCGGATTGTAGCGTAGTCACATACTGACGGCGCACATCTCCATAACGAGGTCGGGCAAATAGCAACATCCACGCGATCTTAGCCGCCCATCATGACCCAGGGGAGAGTTGAATGGCACGTATCACCTTAAGGCAATTGCTCGATCACGCCGCTGAAAACGGCTACGGCGTTCCAGCTTTCAATATCAACAATATGGAACAGGCGCTCGCCATCATGGAAGCGGCCGATGCGGTCAACGCGCCCGTGATCATGCAGGCGTCGAGGGGGGCCAGGGCTTATGCCAACGACATCATGCTGAAACACATGATGGACGCAGTCGTGGAAATCTACCCGCATATTCCCGTCTGCGTGCATCTGGATCATGGCAACGATCCCTCGAGCTGCATGACGGCGATCCAGGCCGGCTTCACCTCGGTCATGATGGATGGATCTCTGAAGGCGGATGCCAAGACGCCGGCAGATTGGGACTACAATGTCGGCGTGACCAAGACGGTGACCGACATGGCACATCTCGGCGGCATTTCCGTCGAGGGTGAGCTTGGCGTGCTCGGCTCGCTGGAAACCGGCATGGGCGAAGCTGAGGATGGTCATGGGGCGGAAGGCAAGCTGTCTCATGATCAGTTGCTCACCAATCCGGACGAGGCGGTTAAATTCGTGCGCGAGACCAAGGTCGACGCGCTGGCGATTGCCATGGGCACCTCGCATGGCGCCTATAAGTTCACGCGCAAACCGGATGGTTCGGTGCTGGCGATGAGCGTGATCGAGGAGATCCATCGCAAGCTGCCCAATACCCACCTTGTCATGCATGGCTCCTCCTCGGTGCCCGAGGAGTTGCAGGAGATCATCAACAGATACGGCGGCAAGATGAAGCCGACTTGGGGCGTGCCGGTCGAAGAGATCCAGCGCGGCATCAAGAACGGCGTACGCAAGATCAACATCGATACCGATGGCCGCATGGCGATGACGGGCCAGATCCGCCGCGTGCTGCAGGAGGATCCGAGCGAGTTCGATCCTCGTAAATATATGAAGCCCGCTATGGCTGCACTGACGAAGCTCTGCAAGGAGCGCTTCGAACAGTTCGGCACGGCCGGCCACGCTTCGCGTCTCCAGCCGCTTTCCGTTGCCGAAATGGCCAGGCGTTACAAATCCGGTTCGCTCGACCCGGTTTTCTCCTGAGCCAGATGATCAGCGTGCAGCCGGGCCTGCCGCCTGGCGCACGCTTTCTTCGCTCAGCGTCTGGCCGTGAAATTTCGATAGCGATACAACGACATCGTCGATCTCCTTGGCCAGTCGCTGCGCATCCCACTGCAGGGCTGCTGCGGCGATTGCACCGATTTCGCGTAATCCCTGGATCGTCAGCAGGCCCTCGATCGCCATGGTCGTACGCCGGAAGACAATGTCGGAGAGATGCACGACCATCTCCTGCCGCGCGATCCAATCGATCTCGAGCGCGCTGTGGCGAGGTGCGCCGCTGATGCGTTGGCCGTCTTTATAGTCCGAAGGGCGAGTGAGAATAGCTGCGGCAGTCGTGCCGTATCGGCCGAGCAACTCATCCACTCTGCTTGCCTCGGCTCCGGTCTTTGCGGCGACCGATCGGATCCAGCTCGCCCGCTCATCGAAATTGACCGGGAAATCCCGGCCGCCGCCGATCGCAAGCCGCTCCGTGGACATCTTGCGGCCGCGTTGAAGGCGCGCCAGCACAGTATCGGCAACCTCTTCGGCAAAGCCGCGGAATGTGGTCCATTTGCCGCCGACCAGAGAAATGATCGGAAAGGGGCGTCCGGCCTGCGGCTCGAAAACGGGTGCGGAGTGATCGCGGCTGATCAGGCCCGGCGACGAGGCGTCCGAGGCGGGCAGGGGGCGAATGCCGCTATAGCTGTAGGTCACCTGATCGCGATCGAAGCGCAGGCTCGGAAGGAGTGATCTGACGCTGTCGAGGAAGTAGTCGATCTCGTCTTCCTCGCAACGCACATTGTCTGGATCGTCGCAAGGGATATCGGTCGATCCTACAAGCGCCTGGCCGAGATAGCCGTAGACTAGGCAGATGCGCCCGTCATCGGCTTCGAAATAGATCATGTGGCCGTTCAGGCTGCGCACCAGTTCGGGATGATCGAGCAAGATATGCGATCCCTTGGTGCCGCCGATCAGATGGGCCGGCGCACCGAGAGCGGCGTTGACGTGATCGATCCATGGACCGGCGGCATTGATCACGAGCTTCGGCTTGGCCGAAAAGGCATAGCCGTCGGCGCGCTGGAAGGTCAGCAGGCCGTCGGCTGACGAAACAAGCCTTGTCGCATTTGCGGCGAGCGAGCCCTTGTTCGCCTCCAGTCCGTCATTGACGAGCTCATAGACCAGCCGTTCCGGCCGGCTGATCTTGGCATCGTAATAGATACCGCCGGCGACGATCTCAGGCGTGACATGCGGCATTTCCTTCAGCGCACGGCGCTTCAAAAGGAACCGGTGGCGCGGCATGACACGGTTGCGCGAACCGAAGAAGTCGTAGAGTGCAAGCCCGATCTTGATAAGCAAGGCGCCACGGCTGCGTGGGGCGGTGGTCGAGCCCGTCAGCGTGCGTAGGGCTGCCCAGATGCCGCGTGTCCATGAGAAGATCGGCACGAAGGTCGGCAGTGCTTCGACGCAATGCGGCGCGTTCCTGAGCAGAAGGTTTCGCTCAAGCGCCGATTGCGCGACCAGGCCGAATTCGCCTGTTTCCAGATATTTCAGGCCACCATGGATCAGCCTGGATGGCGCAGCACTCGTTCCCGAGCCGAAATCTGATTTATCGACGATCAGGCAGTTGATGCCCTGCAGCGACAGATCGCGAAACAGCCCCGCGCCATTGACGCCTGCGCCGAGGATGACAACATCGACATCTCCGTCTTGAAGCTGCGAGAAGCGTTGTTTCAGATCGGCGGTCCTATCGGTCATAACATCATTGTCCTGGTGAACTGCCGCGACAGAGTCTTCTCGCGCGGCGCAATTTTGGTTTAGGCTTGGGAGTGCTGGGTCGCGAGATTGCCGATCCGCGGCCAGAGCGGCGTCATTGCTTCAGCGATGTCGCGGAAGAGGTCGTAGCGGACGCGATAATCGGCGCTGCGGGCGGAATCCGGATGATAGGTTCTGGCGATCTTGCCGACATCGCGCGGATCGCTTTGCGGGCTGGCATAGACACCGATCCCGACACCGGCGCAAAGCGCGGCCCCCCAGGCCGCGGCTTCGTCGGTTTCGGTGACGGTGACCGGCATGCCGAGCACGTCGGCAAACATCTGCACGACGATCGGACTGCGCGAGACGCCGCCTGCCAGCCTTGCCTGATCGAAAGAAAAACCGTCGCTTAGGGCATCGACGTGAATCTTATGGTTGAAGGCGATGCCTTCGAGGACGGCGCGCAGCATATCGCCGCGATCATGCCAGCCGCCAAGCCCGAAAAAGCTGGCGCTTGCCTCAGCGCCATAGGGGGAGCCGAACAGATAGGGGTGGAAGAGCGCGCTCGATGGCCGGTTGAACGCCGCCTCGATCTCGGGGCCGAGCACGGCATGGATCGACTTGCCCGCTGCTTCCGCGCTTGCAATTTCTCTGGCGCAGAGCTTGTCGAGGAACCATTCGTAGTTCGCCGACGACGCCGGCGAGATTGACATGTTGTTCCATTGGCCCGGTGCAATGGCATTGCGGCAGAACCAGCGGCCGTCGACGCGCGGTTCCGAGGAGAGCGTCTCGTTGATCGAATAGGTGCCGGCAATAACGGCGACGACGCCGGACGCATAGCCGCCGGCTCCGAGGGCTGAGGCGGTCACGTCGTGCAGGCCGGCAACGACGGGCGTATCTTCGGCAAGGCCGGTTCGCTTCGCGACGGCTTCTGTCACGTATCCTACGATTTCGTCGGATCGCGAGACAGGTGGCAAGGCACCCGTCACCTCGGCAATGCCGAAAAGCTCCAGGGCATCTGCAGAATAATCCTGCGTCGAAACATTGGTGAAGGAGGTGCTTGCTTCGGTACGGTCGGTACCGGCAACGCCAGTCAGGCAGAATCGCAGCCAGTCCTTGCAGCTCAAAATGTGGCCGATTTCAGCAAAGCGCTCGGGCTCATTGACCTTGATCCAGGCAAGGAGCGCCGATGGGGCCGAGACATGCGGCAATTGACCGGTCAGCTTCAAAGACGCTTCGGCAACAGGAGTCTTCAACCATTGTTCGACGATCGATCCGGCGCGGCTGTCGAGCGAAAGAATGGCGCGTCCGAGCGGCTTCTTTGCCTTGTCGAGCAGATAGATGCCGTCGCCGTGTGCGGTTGCGGCAATTGCCTGGATGTCGCTTGCCGGGCGGTTGCTGAGCCTGATCGCCTCGGCAATGGCGTCGGCCGTCTGGTTCCAGAGTTCGTCCATGTTCCGCTCGACATGGCGTGCCTTCGGCATGAACTGGGTCACCCGACGGCGCGCAACGGCGAGCGGCGTTCCGTCAATGTCGAAGATGACGGCTTTGGTGACGGTCAAACCGCTGTCAATTCCGAGCAGACTCGGCATTCCCGTGACTCCTGATCATGAACGAAAAGAGGTGGCCGTTGCGGGCTTCAGCCTCATGATCGCTCCTTGTCGCCTTTGGCGACGACCACGTTGATATTCTTGTTGCGCATACGCTCCAGATGGGCGGCGGGTGTCTTCTCGTCGACGATGACGACATCGAATTCGCTCAGATGCGCGAAACTATGCAGCGCCCGCCGTTCGAACTTCGTATGATCCATCAGCAAGATGCGCTTGGCGGCACTATCGAACATCGCGCGCTTGATATCGACGATCTCGGGCGACTGATGGAAAACGACATCGTCGATGATGGCCGACATCGAGATGAAGGTGACATCGGCCCGTAAGCGATTGATTTCGTTGATCGTCATCCGCCCCATGAAGGCATTGCACCAATTATAATATTGCCCGCCGAGCGCCAGAAGCGTCACGTCATGCATATCCTTCAGCGCATTCATCAGCGTCAGCGAATTGGTGATCGCCGTCAGAGGAACCTTGGCCGGCAGCTGCGAAGCCATCTGCAGGACGGTGGTGGAATCGTCGAGGAAAATTGCCTGGCCAGGCTCGATGAACTGCATGGCAGCCGCGGCGATCATCTTCTTTTCGCTTGCCTGCCGGTTGGCGCGATAGACGTCGCTCGATTCGATCAGGCTGGTCGCTGCGGCCGATACGATGCCGCGCGTCTTGCGAAACAGGCCTCGGCTGACCAGTTCGTCGACATCGCGATGAGCCGTCATCAGGCTGATGCCGAAGCGCTCAGTCAGATCCTCGATGCGCATCGAGCCTTCCGCCATGACGGCTTCGGCGATCATCTGGCGCCTGGCAATCTGGCGCGAATGCCGGCTGTCGCTCGGCAGCTCGTCTTGCAGGAATGATACGGGGCTTGTCTTGTCTGTCACTTTGGCCTCTGACGCTGAACCTTGCGGAGATTAACTTGCTGCGGCGAACGTCACGTTATAGAAAAAGATATAAAGAACAGTTCGCTATCAGAGTTTCTGCAAGTTCTGTCTAATGTTGAGCCAGGGTGCCGCCCGCCGCGGTCTAGGGATAGGGGCGCCGAGTTCCGGCGCCCCCGATATCATTACTCGGACAGAACGAAAGGTGCCGTGTACTTGTCGACATTATCCTTTGTGATCAGGATGCAATCGAAAAGTTGCTTTTCGCTCTTGGCACCGGTCTTGCCGGTCTTGATGAAGCTGTCGGCCTGCTTGACGGCTTCTTCGGAGAAGACGGCAACCGGCTGCAGGACGGTGTACTGAAGCTCACCGGCCTTGATGGCGGCAACAGCGTCCGGCGAACCGTCGAAGCCGCCGACCTTGACGTTGGCGAGCTTGCCGGCTTCCTTGAGAGCGGCAATCGCGCCAAGGGCCATTTCGTCATTGCCGGAGATCACGCCGGTGATGTCCGGATGCGCCTGCAGAATCGACTGCATCTTGTTGTGGCCCTGGGTGCGGTCCCAGTTGGCAACCTCCTTGGCAACCTTCTTCAGGTCGGGATATTGCGTCAGCACGGTTTCGTAGCCGTTCGAGCGGGTAGCGGCATTGTTATCGGAAGGCGAGCCGAAGAGTTCGGCATAATTGCCCTTGTCGCCAACGGCTTCGACCCACTGCTGAGCGCCGATCGCCGCACCCTGGGCGTTGTTGGAAACGAGCTGAGCCTTGGCAAGGCCTTCCTGGTTGATTTCAGCGTTGACGAGGAAAACCGGGATTCCGGCTGCAACGGCCTTCTTGACTGCACCAACAGAGCCGTCAGCATTGGCCGGATCGAGGATGATGGCGACCGACTTGTTGGTGATCGCCGTATCGATCAGGTTGCTTTCGGTGTTGGTATCGCCCTTATGCGCACCGACTGTGGCGGTATAGCCGAGCTTCTCGGCGGTTGCCTTGGCGATATTGCCTTCCGTCAGCCAGTAGGGGTTGGACGGATCGTTAACGATGACGGTGATCTGACCGGCGGCCCAGGCGGCCCCCGTTAGAAGCGGTGCCACAGCAACTGCTGCCATGACGATGCGCAAACCTTTTTTGAACATTAGTCTCTCTCCCTTTGATGAGCTCTGGTAATGCCGGCGAACCGGCGGTCCTTTCTCCGATCGGCATCTCACCGACCGGGGACAAGTCTTGATGCAGTGTCAGCCGGATTTGGTCCGGCGCCCGTACTGGATGCTGTTCATGAGCACGGCGAGCACGATGACCGCGCCGGTAAAAACCGTCTGCCAATAGGCCGAGACACCGATGATGACGAGGCCGTCCGCCAGGAAGCCGATGACGAAGGCGCCCAGCATGGTGCCGCGCACCGTACCGCGGCCGCCCGTCAATGCGGCGCCGCCAATGACGACGGCGGCAATTGCGGTCAGCTCATAGCTGGTGCCGGCATTCGGACCGGCCGAGGTCAGCTGCGAGGACAGGACGAGGCCGGCAATGGCAGCGCAAATACCTGAAAGCACGTAGACAGCGATCTTGACCTGCTTGACCGGAACGCCGGAAAGATCGGCAGCGCGCTCGTTGCCGCCCGAGGCGTAGAGCCAGCGGCCGAAGGCGGTGCGGCTGAGAACGATACCGCAAATGATCGCAAGCACCGCAAGGACGATGACGCCGATCGGGACGCCGGCGAGGCGGTTGAAGCCCAGCCAGTTGAAGCCGGTATTGCCGAGTTCGGGGCGGCCACCGAGATTGTTGTAGGTAAGCCCGTTCGTCATCAGCAAGGCGATACCCCGGGCAACATAGAGGACGCCCAACGAAGCGACGAAGGCCGGGACGCGCAGGTAGGCGATGAGCACGCCGTTGACCGCACCGACCACGCCACCGAGGATGCAGGTCAGCACGACGACTGCCCAGACCGGCGGATAGAGGATGACGCCGAAACTCGACAGCGTGACGCCCTGCATCAGGAAGCCGGCGATACAGCCGGCAAGGCCAAGCGTCGAGCCGACCGACAGGTCAATGCCGCCATTCAAGATGACGAGCAACATGCCGATGGCGAGGATGCCGAAGATCGCAACATGCGAGGCCATAGTCAGGAAGTTGCTGAGCGAGAAGTAGTAGGGCGACAGGAAGGAGAAGACCGCGATGATGACGATCAGCGCAAAGAAGGCGCGTCCTTCCAGGATCAGCCGCACGAGACTGAAATTCCGCCGCTGTCCGTTGGATACTGGTTTCTTATCTGTAATGTTCGTGACTGACATAATCAGTGCTCCATGAATGCGGCTAGTGCGCGACCACTGCTTCGCCCGAGGCGGCCATGATCTTTTCCTTGGTGACATCAGGACCGAATTCGGCAGAAATCTTGCCGCGGTGCATGACGATGATGCGATGGGCGATGCTCAGGCATTCGGCGACTTCCGAGGTCGAATAGATCACCGCCAGACCCTCTTTGGCGCGCTCGGCGAGCAGCTTGAAGACTTCAGCCTTCGCGCCGATGTCGATACCGCGGCTTGGTTCGTCGAGCAGGATCACGCGAGGCGCCGTTGCCAGCATTTTGCCGATAACGACCTTCTGCTGATTGCCGCCGGACAGAGAGCCGATTGCGGCCTCGCCGCCATCGGTCTTGATGTGAACTTTGCGGATCGAGTCGTTCACCAACGACCGCTCACGGCCGCTCGATGTGAAAAGACCCTTGGTAAAGGCACCGATGCTCGCAAGCGACAGGTTCGAGCCGACGGTCATCGTCTGAACGAGACCGTCGCGCTGACGATCTTCCGGCACCAGCACCAGCCCCTGCGCGATCCGGCCGGCAATGGAAAGACCGCCGACATCGGTGTTGCCTAGGAGCACGCGGCCGCCGCTCGACCGAAGCCGCCCCGCCACACATTCGAGCAGCTCAGTACGACCGGCGCCCATCAGGCCGTAGATGCAGACGATCTCGCCGGCGCGGACTTGAAGCGACAGGCGGTCGACAGCGTTATAGGCGGCGCCCGACGGGCCGGGGACGGTGAGATTATCGATCGTCAGCGCCACATCGCCCATTTTATGGCCTGCCGGCGGGCTGCCGAGGTCGAAATTGTCGCCGACCATGTTGCGCACGATCCATTCGAGATCGATGTCCTTGCGTTCGGCATAGGCGGTCATGTTGCCGTCGCGCAGAACGACGGCGTGATGGGTGATTTGCAGCGCCTCTTCCAGATGATGCGAGATATAGACGATCGACACGCCGCGGTTCGTCAGATCGCGAATGACCTTGAAGAGAACTTCGACTTCGCTGGCGCTGAGCGCCGAAGTCGGCTCGTCCATGATCAGGATGCGGGAATTAACGGAAAGCGCGCGAGCGATCTCGACGATCTGCTGCTGGCCGAGGCGAAGATCCTCGACGGGTGTGAGCGGATCGATATTTTCCTCGAGCTCTTCCATCAGCGCACGGGTCTGGCGCTCTTCCTCGGCAAAATCGACTACGCCACCCTTCATGATCTCGCGACCCATGAAGATGTTGTCGCGGACGCTGAGATTCGGTGCCAGGCTCAATTCCTGGTGGATGATGGAAATGCCGCAGGCGCGCGCATGCGTGGAGGAGGCAAAGGAGATCGGAGCGCCATCGAGAATGATCTCACCCGATGTCGGCTGGATGACGCCGGAGAGGATCTTCATCAGCGTCGATTTGCCGGCACCGTTCTCGCCGAAGAGGGTGGTGACTTCGCCGCGACGAATATCGAAATTGACGCCCTTCAGCGCATGGACGCTGCCATAGGATTTGGCAACATTGCGCGCGGCGAGAACAACTTCGCCCGTGGTGGCGCCATTGTGCTGAACCTGGCTCATTTCACATCGACCTTTACCGGGGTGACGAGCCAGTTCTTCGGATTAATGAGCTTGAAAACGCCGACGACCGTCGCCGTCTTGCCCGTCAGCTTCTCCGGATCCAGACTGCCAAGCGTCGCCTTCTTCATCTCATTGTTGATGGCGGAGCCCGCGTCCTGATATTCGATCTGGTTGGTGAACTGGCCGAATTCGATCTTACCCGTGGCATCGCGAAGATCTGTACCGTTGATTGCTGGACCTGTTTGGACGCGGACGGTGATGCCTTCGGGCACGCCGTCGACCTTGAATTCGTTGAGGTTGGCCTTGCGCTCGCCGAACGTGCCCGTCAAAGAGACAGGGAGGACGGGGCCGGTTGTGGTGGCGACGCCATATTTCTCGCCCGCCGCCTTCTTGTCGGCCAGAACCGCACTGGCGAGCGTTACTGCATCGACGGCGCGCTTTTCGACATCGGCTTGGACTTTCGGGAATTCGGTAGCGCCAAAGGTCTCCGGCTGGAAGCCCTGCTCGCGCACGTCGTGTTCCGAGCCGATCTTGACCACCTTGGTATCGGCAGCGATGGCGCCGATTACGATCACCACCGCGGCGATGCCGGCGACGATCTTGAGCTTGGAGCCAGTCGGCTTGGCAGTTGCATATTGAGCTTGCGTATTCATGTTCGAACGACCTTGGGCATGTCAGCCGGATTACCTGATGGAGAAAGGGAGAAAAGTCCGATGGTTCCGGCTTAACGGAAGCACGGCTCGCGCGTTCGCACCGTGGAGCGCTCCGCTTGGCTTCGGGCGGCGCCGTCACCGGAAAGGAAATTCAACATCAGGAAGCCTCCTCAGCGTGCGGACGGCTGTCTCCTCCAGTCGCCCACCTTGGTTTCGCAATCGCCGCATCTATGCGACAATTGCGATATAAGTATGTTAACTTCTGCATTTCATATGTTATAAATCTTTGGGCGTGTCAACCGCGATTTAACAGGTCCTGTATCCGGTCGGTATCTTTGGATCTCAGTGCTTCCCGCCTTTTCACAGTCGAAGCTTTCGCTTTGTCGGCCTTCTTCCGAGGTTCGCCGATCGGCGTCGTTTTGGCCGACATGATATCAAAGCTTCCTGATAATAACTTGATATACCTCAAAATTATAAGGTGATCGCCCGACGCTTTTCAATAGTCTTCCCGATTCGATCCGAGAGATTCAGGTCGTTGATCCGTGTTCCTCCAAGGCGTTGCCGCAGTCTTTCCCTGCTGCGGCTTGCCTATCAACCACATCCATTTTATATGAAAAAAATTACAATGCCAGAAAAATATTACTGTAACAACGATATGATTATGTTATAAAGCCGCGAGCTGCTTGATGGGTCGCGGCTGTGCGTCGGATCCATTGCGTGGCTGGTGTCGGGTGCGCGCTGGTGCTTCGTTCGCGATCCTCCCTTTGGGGCGGAGAGTACGATGGCGACGATAGATGCGACCTGGCGTAGATTATGCCCTTGGCCGCGTGGGGAGGAATGAAAATGTTTGTGATGGTTACCGATGCTCTTGCCGGAGGGTGTCGCGTGGTGGAGCTGGCTTGCAATGTCTAAAAGCGACGGGATCATCATCGGGATCGATGCGGGTACCTCGGTTTTGAAGGCAGTTGCCTTCGAGCTATCCGGACGGCAGATCGCTTCGGCTTCAGCGCGCAATCGCTATGAGACGGGAGAGGATGGGTCGGTCACCCAATCACTCGGCCAGACGTGGTCGGATTGTCTCAGCGCATTGCGCGGCCTTAGTGAGAAGGTGGGCAACCTTGCCGCCCGAACGGCTGCGATCGCGATTACCGGACAAGGCGACGGCACCTGGCTTGTCGGCTCCGGTAATGCTCCGGTCGGTGATGCCTGGCTGTGGCTTGACGCCCGCGCGGCATCCACCGTCACGCGCCTGAGCGCCTCGGCCGACAACCGCGCCCGGTTCGAGGCGACGGGTACAGGGCTCAACACCTGCCAGCAGGGTGCTCAGCTCGCCCATATGGACCGCTTCATGCCCGAGATTCTCGATCGGGCGGAGACAGCGCTGCATTGCAAGGACTGGCTCTACCTGAACCTCACCGGCATACGGGCGACCGATCCATCGGAGGCGAGCTTCACCTTCGGCAATTTCCGCAACCGCCAATATGATCCGGTTGTCATCGATGCGCTCGGCCTTGCCCGCCGGCGCTCGCTTCTGCCCGAGATTGTCGACGGAACGGAGATCAGCCATCCCCTGACGGAGGCCGCCGCCAAGGCCGCCGGCTTACGTGCGGGAACGCCAGTCTGCCTGGGTTACGTCGATATGGTCATGACCGCGCTTGGTGCAGGCGTCCGCACTGGCGGTCGGAACGCCGCCTGCTCGACGATCGGATCGACGGGCGTGCATATGCGAGCCAAGGCCGTGCCCGATGTCCAGCTCAACGAAGAGGGGACGGGATATGTTATCGCACTGCCGATCCCCGGTATCGTCACGCAGGTCCAGACCAATATGGGCGCGACCATCAATATTGATTGGATTCTCGAGGTTGCGGCGGATCTGATGTCAGCTGGCGGTAGCGAGATTTCCTATTCCGACCTTATTCCGCGCATCGATGCGTGGTTTGCCGAAGCGCGTCCGACGAACCTTCTCTATCACCCCTATATTTCCGAGGCCGGCGAGCGCGGTCCCTTCGTCAACGCACATGCGCGTGCCGGCTTTACCGGACTTTCGACGCGGCATGGCTTTGCCGACATGCTGAGGGCCGTGGTCGAAGGGCTGGGCATGGCAACGCGGGATTGCTACGCGGCCATGGGCGACATGCCTTCGGAGCTGCGCATCACCGGAGGGGCCGCCCGTTCGCGCGCTCTACGAGGTTCGCTATCTGCCGCCGTCAAGGCGCCGGTGCGGATTTCGGATCGCGAAGAGGCGGGGGCTGCCGGTGTCGCGATGATGGCTGCCGTCGCGATCGGCGCCTATCAGGACATGGACAGCTGCATTGCCGACTGGGTGACGCCCTTGCTTGGCGAGGCCGAGGCGCCCGATCCGGCAAATATCGAGCGCTATGATCGTCTGTTCGATGCCTACAAGGACGTGCGTCAGGCGATTGCGCCGGCTTGGGACAAATTGGCCCAGCACTAGCCAATGACGAAGCCGGCGAGGAGCTTGGCCTTAGAAGATTGAATTGATGATGCCACGGGCATCCTTAGGAGCATGACATGATGGAACCGGAAATCTATGATCTTTTCGTGATCGGCGGAGGCATCAATGGTGCCGGCATTGCGCGCGATGCAGCCGGCCGCGGCCTTTCGGTTATCATGTGCGAGAAGGGCGATCTCGCGGAGGGTACGTCCTCGCGCTCCGGCAAGCTGGTGCATGGCGGCCTGCGCTATCTTGAATACTACGAGTTCCGCCTGGTACGTGAAGCCCTGATCGAGCGTGAAGTGCTGCTGAATTCGGCAAGCCACATCATCTGGCCTATGCGCTTCGTACTGCCGCACAGTCCGACCGATCGTCCCGCATGGTTGGTGCGTCTCGGCCTCTTCCTCTACGATCATCTCGGTGGCCGCAAGAAGCTGCCGGGCACGCGCTCGCTTGATCTTCATCGCGATCCGGAAGGGGCGCCGATCCTCGACCAATATTCGAAAGGTTTCGAATATTCCGACTGTTGGGTTGACGACGCCCGGCTCGTTGTCCTCAACGCTCTCGATGCTTCCGCCAAGGGCGCGCAGATCCTGACGCGCACGGCCTGTGTCAGCGCGCGCCGCGATCAGGGGAGCTGGGTTGTCCAGATGCGCGACGAGCGTTCCGGCGAGGTGCGGACCGTGCGCGCCCGCGTGCTGGTCAATGCCGCCGGCCCCTGGGTCAACGACATTATCGGCCGTGTCGTCGGCTCGAACAGCCAGCGCAGCGTCCGGCTCGTCAAAGGTAGCCATATCATCGTTCCGAAATTCTGGGCAGGCCAGCAGGCCTATCTCGTCCAGAACCACGACAAGCGCGTGATCTTCATCAACCCTTATGAAGGCGACAAGGCGCTGATCGGCACGACCGACATTCCCTACGAGGGCAAGCCGGAGGAGGTGAAGGCCGACGAGAAGGAAATCGATTATCTGATCACGGCGGTCAATCGCTACTTCAAGGAGAAGCTGCGCAGATCCGACGTGCTCGAGAGTTTCTCCGGCGTCCGCCCGCTGTTCGACGACGGCAAGGGCAATCCCTCGGCCGTCACGCGCGACTATGTCTTCGATCTCGACGAGACCGGTGGTGTGCCGCTCCTGAGCGTCTTCGGTGGCAAGATCACGACCTTCCGCAAGCTTTCCGAACACGCCATGCAGCGGCTTGCAAAATTCTTCCCGAAGATGGGCGGCGACTGGACGCGGGGCGCCACGCTTCCGGGCGGCGAGATTCCGAATGCCGACTACGTTGCCTTTGCCGATACCCTGCGAGCGGCCTATCCCTGGATGCCGCGTGCGCTCGTCAATCACTACGGCCATCTCTATGGCGCCCGCACCAGACAGATCGTCGGCAATGCGATGTCGCTTGCTGAACTCGGCCGCCATTTCGGCGGCAATCTCTATGAGGCCGAGGTTCGCTATCTCGTGGCTTCCGAATGGGCGCAGGCGGCCGAAGACGTGCTGATGCGACGCACCAAGGAAGGTCTGCGTATGACCGCTGAAGAGAAGGCGGATTTCGCGGCCTGGTTCGACGCCGAGCTGGCGCTCGCCGCCTGAACCAACAGACCTTGCCGGGAGACCTAAAATGCCCTTGACGCTTTCACTCAACACCAATCCGCTTGTCAATCGCTTTGCCGAGCCGGCCGACCTGATCGAAACGGTGGCGCGCGATCTGCGTATCCGCGATCTGCAGCTGACGCACGAATTCATCAATCCGAGCTGGCAGGCGCCGGTCATTCGCCGCCTGACGCGCGACATGCAGGAGGCATTGAAGCGCACCGGCGTTCGCGTAACCTCAGGAATGACCGGTCCCTATGGCCGTCTCAACCATTTCGGACATCCCGACAAGGATGTCCGCCGCTATTACGTCGACTGGTTCAAGACCTTTGCCGATATCACCGCGGATCTCGGTGGTCATTCCGTAGGAACGCAGTTCGCAATCTTCACTTACAAGGACTATGACGATCCGGCCCGGCGCGAGGAATTGATTGAGATTGCGATCGATTGCTGGGGCGAGGTGGCCGAACATGCTCGGGCTGCCGGCCTCTCCTACATCTTCTGGGAGCCGATGAGCATCGGCCGCGAATTCGGCGAGACGATCGATGCCTGCCTTTCCCTGCAGGACAGACTGACGAAGGCGCCCTTCGCCATTCCGATGTGGATGATGGCCGATATCGATCATGGCGATGTCACCTCGTCCAATCCCGACGATTATGATCCATATGCGTGGGCGCGTGCCGTGCCGAAGGTGTCTCCGATCATTCACATCAAGCAGAGCCTGATGGATAAGGGTGGGCATCGCCCCTTCACGGTGGAGTTCAATGCCAAGGGCCGTATCCAGCCCGAACCTTTGCTCAAGGCTTTTGCCGAAGGAGGCGCCAAGGACAACGAAATCTGCCTGGAACTGTCGTTCAAGGAGCGCGAACCGAACGATCGTCAGGTCATCGCGCAGATTGCCGAAAGCATCGCCTTCTGGGCGCCCCATATCGACACGGGCGCTGGCGACTTGCATATCTAGCCGGTGGGGCGGACGAGTCCCGATTCCCTGAACGCCAATCCTTTCGAGGAGGTAGCCGGATCGGGGCGCTATGGCCGGAGAGAACAGGCGAGGACGATGCAGAGCAAAATGAAAGGGAACGGACGATGACGGATGCAGATGCTTCGCTCGCCGTGCGGGCGGCCTGGTTGCACTATGCCGGCGGGTTGACGCAATCCGAAGTGGCAAAACGTCTCGGCGTTCCCTCGGTGAAGGCGCATCGCCTGATTGCGCGCGCGGTCGCCGAAGGCGTCGTCAAGGTGACGATCGACGGCGATATCGTCGAATGCGTCGAGCTTGAGATGCAGCTTTCGGCACGCTTCGGCCTGCAATATTGTGAGGTCGCGCCCGATCTCGGCGAAGACGGCTTCGAGTTTCGCGCGCTCGGCCAGGCGGGCGCGGGTTTCCTGAGGCGAGAAATCGAGAGCGGCAACAATAAGGTCATCGGTCTCGGCCACGGGCGAACGCTTTCTTCCGCCGTCCATCACCTGTCGCGCGTCAGCGCCAAGGATTTGCGCTTTGTGTCGCTGCTCGGTGGCCTGACGAGAAATTATGCTGCCAATCCCTATGACGTCATGCATCGCATTGCCGAAAAGACCGGCATGCAGTCGCATGTGATGCCGGTGCCGTTCTTCGCCAATACGCGCGAAGACCGCGACGTGCTGCTTGCCCAGCGCGGCGTGAAAGAAGTCTTCGATCTTGCAAACGGCGCCGATCTCAAGCTGGTCGGTCTCGGCACGGTCGATACCGACGCGCAGCTCGTCTTGTCGGGGATGGTGGAGCCTAAGGAGATCAGGGAAATCACCGCGGCCGGTGGCGTCGGCGAAATTCTCGGCCATTTCTTTGATGCCGACGGCAATATCCTTGAGACCACGCTGACCTCTCGCACATTGTCTGCCTCCCTGCCGCGCATGAAGGGCGAGCGGCTGGTGGCACTGTCAGGCGGGTTGCCAAAGGTCGAAGCCATCCGCGCGGTCCTTAAGAGCCGCTGTCTCTATGGGCTAATCACGGATGAGAAAACAGCGCAGGCACTGTTGAAGATCTAAGAATGATGCTGGCTTCTAAACACGAATTTATCTCAATGTAACAACAGAAATGTTGAATTGTGAGATTTTAATGTTATATTTCTCGGAGTTCCATTTCGGGCCGATGGCCGGAGTAAAAGGTGAAACGGGAAGAGCGCCAGCAATCGATCATCAATCTGCTCATCGAGCATAAGACCGTCGATCTCGACGATCTGGCGGATCGTTTCGTTGTGTCCAAGATGACGATCCACCGCGATCTCGATGATCTCGAGCAGGCCGGCGTGCTGCGCAAGGTTCGCGGCGGCGCGACCATCGATGCCGGCACCCAGTTTGAAAGCGATTTTCGTTTCCGCGAGCGTCAGGGCCATGACGAGAAGCTGGCGATGGCGCGCGCAGCACTCGATCTGGTCGAGCCCGGCATGACCGTCATGATTAATGACGGATCCATGGCCGCCGTTTTAGGCGAGATGCTGCTGCAGAAGCGGCCGCTGACGCTGATCACCAACAATGCCGCAATCATAGACCGCATGAGGAACGAAAGCGGCATTACACTGATCGCGCTCGGTGGCGTCTATTCCGCCAAGTTCAACGCCTTTCTGGGCGTCGTTACCGAGGAAGCACTATCGCGCCTGCGGGCTGATATTGCCTTCCTGTCGACGCCGGCTGTTTCCGGCAGGCTCGCCTATCATATGGACGATAACGTCGTGCGCACGAAGCGGGCGATGATTGCGTCGGCGGCCAGGAGCTGCCTGCTCGTCAGCCATCAGCGCATCGGCCATACGGCTCTGCATGTGATGGCCGATCTTACCGATTTTGATGCCGTGATTACCGATCACGCGCCTGATGCCGCCATTGTCAAGCAATTTCGTCGCGACGGCATCGCCCTTACCATCGCCTCGAACCAGGATATGACATGACTGAAAAGCCTCGCTATTGGATCGGCACGAGCTGGAAGATGAACAAGACGCTCGCGGAGGCGCGCGCTTTCGCCGAGGCCCTGCGCGCCGCCGATACCCTGCGTGACGACCGTATTCAGCGGTTCATCATTCCGCCGTTCACGGCCGTGCGCGAGGTCAAGTCGATCCTGTCGGAAAGCTCCGTCAGGGTCGGTGCCCAGAACATGCATTGGGCCGACCAGGGTGCCTGGACAGGGGAAATCTCCCCGTTGATGCTGAAGGATTGCAATCTCGACATCGTCGAGCTTGGCCATTCGGAGCGTCGCGAACACTTTGGCGAGACCAACGAAACCGTCGGATTGAAGACCGAGGCAGCCGTCCGTCATGGTTTGATCCCGCTTATCTGCATCGGCGAAACGCTGCAAGATCGCGAGAGCGGCCGTGCAACCGAGATTCTGAGCGAGCAGGTCATCGGTGCGCTATCGAAGCTCTCCGACGCCCAGAAGCGGGCTGAAATCCTGCTGGCCTACGAGCCGGTCTGGGCGATCGGCGAAAAGGGGATTCCCGCCGAGCCCTCCTATGCCGATGCACGCCAGGCCGAGATCATTGCGGTCGCGCAAGACGTGCTCGGCCGAAAGATTCCGTGCCTCTACGGCGGATCGGTCAATCCGCAAAACTGTGAAGAACTCATATCCTGCCCGAACGTAGACGGGCTTTTCATTGGCCGCTCGGCCTGGAACGTCGAAGGCTATCTCGACATCCTCGCCAAGTGCGCCGCCAAACTCTGAGGAGCATACAATGAAGCTTGCTATTGCTGGAGACAGCGCCGGCGAAGGCCTCGCCAAGGTTCTTGCCGACCACCTGAAGGACCGTTTCGAGGTGAGCGAAGTCTCGCGCACTGATGAAGGCCCCGATGCGTTTTATGCCAATCTTGCGGACCGCGTGGCCTCCGGCGTCATCGACGGCACCTATGACAAGGCGATCCTTGTCTGCGGCACCGGTATCGGCGTCTGCATCTCGGCCAACAAGGTTCCGGGCATCCGTGCGGCACTGACGCATGACACCTATTCGGCGGAGCGCGCCGCTCTGTCGAACAACGCCCAGATCATCACCATGGGCGCTCGGGTCATCGGTACCGAACTCGCCAAGGCAATTGCAGACGCCTTCCTCGCCCAGACCTTCGACGAGAACGGCCGCTCGGCCGGCAACGTCAAGGCCATCAACGAGGTCGATGCGAAGTACAACGCCCGTTAAGAACAGCGTAAGCGGTTAGCTGATGGCGTCAGGCCTGAAGTTCCATGGCATAAGCGCCTCGAGCTCGGATACTGGCCAGCCTTGAGCGATGCGGGTCAATG
>NZ_VITM01000010.1:0-217633 GCF_007828675.1 Rhizobium sp. ERR 1071
CCAGAACCGAAGCCGCCTGACACAATACGGTTCCAAACGTTGATCCGATGCCAATCAACGGGTTGGCGTCAACGTGCAGCGGAAATCGCGCTTACGAGTATCGGGATCGAATTGGTCGATATTGGCCAGAGCTTTCGTCAGCGTCTCTTGAACCAAGTCATCGGCATCCGTCGAATTTCGGTGGAATGTTCTGGCGAAAGCGCGCAGGGCTGGAATGAGCTCCACGACTTCAGCCTGCAAACGATTGGAACGGGACAAGTGGATCACGGTATTCTCCTTTGCCGTATCGCTCATTCAACAGCTCTGGTCTGGATGCAGACCTGACATCTTGAGCGACGCCAGTTGCATGCTCTAGTTGATTTCAAATGAAGTTTACTTCGCGTGGTGACATTCGCCGCATTAGGGAAATGACCCAGAGCAAATTCTGAGGTCCACTCAACGCTTTCACACTTCGAAGGAACGGCTCCATGCCCAGCATGTTCCATGAAATAAGGAGAATCTTTCGGATGGCTGCGCATCCTATGCGGCCCGTCTAAAGACGGCACAGGAGACCTCGGCGATGTTCGGTATCCAAATCCGTCGGGATCCGCGAGGCGAAAGCAAACGCAGAGTTCATGCCACCAGACGCCTCCCCCTTACCTACCCTCCTGCGGGCAAATTCGAGGCGGCTTTTCAACCATGAAGCGATGCGTGCTGCACCGCAGGAGATATACCTCCGGTTCCGGATTTTGCAGCATTGTAAAACCCGCGCTGCGCAGCATCGCCTCCGTCGCCGCCTTGTTCGGTATGAACCAGTTTGTCGGATCCCCAGCATAGCGATTTTCGACGAAGAACAGCTTCGGGTAATCAGGACGACTGAAAATCTCTTTGTCCTCGAAGTCGTAATCGTCCTTCAGTTCCGGTGTATCGTCCACTCCGCGCTGCATGCATTGAAACAGCATCAGATCCTTGACGACATGCTCGCGAAGAAGGTCAAGCGCCAGGAGAGGATGACGCAGATGGTAAAGGACGCCCATGAAAATAACGAGATCAAACTTCTCGCCTAGCTGCGCGACCTCATAAACGGACATTTGCCGGAAGTCGATATCAACCTCCGCCTGCTTTGCCACGAACGCGGCCTGCCGCAAATAATGCGGATCCGTATCGATCGCCACCACGCGGTCTGCATTGCGTCGTTTCATCTCAAGCGAATAAAATCCCGCGTTGCAGCCGATATCGAGAACGGTCTTGCCCGTCAAATCCGCGGGAATGACGTCCTTGAAGCGCCGCCATTTAAAGCTCGGATAATCCCCGAGAAAATGATCGGGCGCCGTTTCGATGCCCCTTATCCGCAGGTTGTGAAACCATGGCGCCAGTTCGATAATCTGGCGCCGCAACTCCTCTTGGCTCTGCATGATCACGCTCCGATTGAAAGACCGGTCGGACGCCGGATAGGCAAAGTCTTGCGACGTGCTCGTTGAATAAATTGCGGTTCGTGAAGCGCCTGCCGAAACCATGTAATGGTATAGTCCAGGCCTTCGGCGAGAGGGACCTTCGGCTCCCAGGACAAGAGCTGCTTTGCCCGAGCTATGTCAGGCCGCCGACGCTGTGGATCGTCAGTTGGCAGCGGCCGGTAGGCGATGCTCGAGTTTGTCGGCACCATCTCCAGGATCATATGCGCAAGTTCCTTGACGGTGAACTCGCCGGGATTGCCGAGATTGATGGGCAAGCCGGCGTTTGGCTGCACATTCATTGAGCGGATCAGGCCCTCGACCAGATCGGACACGTAGCAGAAGGATCTCGTCTGGCTGCCATCCCCGTAAATCGTCAGCGGCTCATGCTGTAGCGCCTGGACGATGAAGTTGGAGACGATACGCCCATCATTGGGCTGCATGCGAGGGCCATATGTATTGAAGATGCGCACGACGCGCGCGTCGACGGAGCCCGCACGCAGGCTATCGAAGCAAAGGGCCTCCGCGGCACGTTTTCCCTCGTCGTAGCATGCGCGCGGTCCGATGCAATTGACGTGACCCCAATAATCTTCCTGCTGCGGATGCTCCTCCGGATCGCCATAGACCTCGCTCGTGGAGGCCTGCAGGAAGGATGCGCCGTGACGCTCTGCCAGTTTGAGGAGATTCCCCGTTCCGGCCACGCTGGTCATCATCGTGTGGATAGGGTCGGCTTGATAGAATGGCGGAGAGGCCGGGCACGCCAGATTGTAGATTTGATGAAGCGGCTCGGCGATCTCGAGCTCTTCGCATATGTCATGCTCGATGAGTGTGAAATTAGGATGGTTTTGCAATGACTTGATATTATCGGGCGAACTTGTCAAAAAGCTGTCGACACAAATGACCCGATGGCCGCCGGCCATGAGCGCATCGCAAAGGTGAGAGCCGACAAAGCCTGCGCCTCCAGCGACGAGAATGTTCTTTTTGATTACCTGCCGCATGCAATTTCTCCTTTGGATTGCTACGCTAACGCACGTTGGCCTACTTGATTTTGCTGCGGGCCTTCCGCCAGAATGCTCGCCAACTGCCTGGCGCGAGCACGGCCGATGTGATCACCATGGACGATGCGCTGCGCGAGATCCGCCATTCCGCGCCGCTCCTCCTCCGAAAGATCGGCCAGCGCACCGACCACATCTGCCGTGTCATGCGCGATCAAGATGGAACGATCTTGTGGGAAAAGCTCATTGAGGCCGCGCCAGAAATCGCTGATGATCGGCGTGCCGCAAGCCGCCGCCTCAAACAAGCGCACGCTCGGCGACCAGCCCGCTTCGATCATGTCGGATCGGGTAATATTGAGGGTAAATCTTTGCCGGCTGTAGAAGGACGCATGATCGGCGGGCGCGAGATGTTCGATGCGAGTTACATTCTCGGGCCAGTCGATATCAGCGGGAAATTGCGGCCCGGCAACGATAAACCGCATATGCGGCAGCTGCCGTGCCGGCTCTATCAGAAGCTTCTGTAATTTTTCCTGTCTGTCGGGGCTGTAGGTGCCAAGATAGCCAAGATCCCAAAAGGTTTCCTCGCCCGTATTCCTGTAAAGCCGCTCATCGACGGAGCAATAGAGAGCCTCCGCACGCGAGACGCCGAACTCCGCCACCAGCCGGTCGAGGACGCCTCCGCCCGAAAAAGATAGATAGAGATCGAACAGCGGCATTTGACGTGCGGCGATATATTCCTGATCGCCCTGTCCGAGTTTCGCAAGCGTGACCGGTGTGTCGATATCATAGAAGCATAAGAGCCGAGGCTTCAGCGCGGCAACCATATCGATCACCGCTACGCCATCCGGCACATAGGAACCGATGATGACGGCATCGGCAGCGGTCAATCGCCGCTCAAATCGGCTCCTGAGTTCATCCATACTGTCGTAATAGGAAAGCTCACAGAAATCCGCATCGGAAAGGTCTCTATGCGTGGCATACCAGGGAACATCCCGTTCGAGGAAAAGCACATGATGCCCTTCGGCATGGAGACCTCTGATCAAGGAACGGAACGTGGTCGCATGACCGTTTCCCCAGGAGGAAGACAAGGAGAGGCCCAATATCACGATATCGAGTGCACGGCTCATTCGGCGGCCTCCTTGCTGGCGAAACGAGACCGTAAGAGTTGATCGACTTCGACGGCACGATGCCGATACGTGTGCTCGCCGAGTACCCTCGCGAGCGCTCTTTTACCCGTCTGGGCCGCACGTTCGGGGGTCAGTCCGGCCAGGATTTCACGCACATCCCGGCCATCGCGCGCGACGAACACCTCCTCGTTCGGCGTCAGAAAATGGTCAATTCCTTCCCAATAGTCTGTGATCAGGCAGGCGCCGGCCCCGGCCGCTTCGAACACGCGCGTGGCGGGTGAAAAGCCGTTCTCGGCCATGCTCTCGCGCGAGATGTTGAGCACAGCCTTCGGCGTCGCGTTAAAGGCATTATGATCGCGGGTCGGCACGTGCCCGATATAACGGACGTTGCTCGACATCGGTTTGTCGTCCCACCCCGCACCGCCCAAAAGAAAGCGCTGCGAAGGCATGGCTGCGGCCGGCTCTAGAAAAAAGGCCTCGACGCGCGCCTCTCGATCGGGCAGGCGATTGCCAAGAAAGCCAAGGGTCGCCTCGAAGCGAGGATCGTTGGTGACGGGATGATGTGTCTGCGGATCAAGCGCGTTGTAGATCGGAATGCATGCGAGCGCGCCAAGCTGCCGGTATTTTTTTATGACAGGCTCCCCGCCGCCATAGGTCAGAATCAGATCCAGGTCGGCAAGTGCCTTGCGAAGCGGATGATCCGCGGATGTCTGCATTTCGGCAAGCGTCGCCGGCGCATCCACATCCCAGAAAATTTTGAGAGCCCCCGGCCGGGCAGCCGTCATGACCTCCTGCAAAAGCAGGTCGTCCTCGAAGCCGACGCCGCTCGTCTTGATGACAACATCGGCAAGGGCCGCGTCGACCGCAACCTCCTTCAAGGCGGCAATCGTTCCATCGTAAACGACCACCTCGCACCAATCGGGCGGATCGATATCGCGATGCTCCTGGCGCTGATAGACGTCCGGCTCGTAGAAGGTGATACGATAACCTCTGGCCGCCAAGGCTTTCAGCAGACCGCGATAATAGGTGGCCGCACCGTTCCAATAGGCCGACAGAAGGCTCGAGCCATAGAAAGCGATCTTCATTCCGCAACCTCCCGCTTATTCACTGCATTGTGCCGCTCCAGAATGTTCAGGAGTTCGTCCACGCGATGGCCGCAGGTGTGCCGGGTGCGTATCCGCTCCAGGCCGGAAGCAATCAGCGCATTGGCGAGCGCCGGGTCCGAAAGGACATCACGAATGAGGCGGGTCATTTCACCGCCCGTTCTGGCGACGAGAAAATCCCTGTCGGGTCGGAAAAGCTCTTCGCAATCATCCCATGGAGCGGATATCAGCGGAATTCCGCAGGCGAGCGCCTCGAAGACACGTATCGTCGGAATGCCCGGCAGGGATTCAACATAGGGGCGCCTCGGGATATGCACGGTCACGCGGTTTTCGGCGAAGGCCCGCGGCACGTCGGCATTTGCGATCCAGCCGCCGTAATCGATACCGGCTTTGCGCAGAGCGTCGAGCGCTATCGGAGGATAGCGCACACCTCGCACCGTGGTCCTCAGTGCGTCTTTCCCGATGCGGCTGGCAGGCTCGATGAGAAAACGGCCGATCTCGGCGCTGCGTTCATCATCGCCCCAATTACCGATCCATATGAGGTCGCCTTTCTTTTCCACATCGGGCATCGGCCTGAACAACGCCTCGTCGGCGGCTTCGTGCCACGTGAAGACATAGTTCCCCCACCCTGCCTTGAGGTAGCGCTGGCGCAACGTCTCACCAAAGGCGAGAATGAGATCATAATTCTCAAGATCAAGACCTGCGATTTCACTCCGCGCGGAGACGGCGCGATGGTGCGTGTCATGGAAGATAAGTGTGAAGCGCCCCCCGATGCGCCTGGCCCTACCGAGGCGCTTGATGAGCGCGGGATCCGTCCACTCGTGGACGACGACGACGTCAGCGTCGCCGATCGCCTCCTCATGGTCGAAGGCGCTGTCGTAGGTGAGTGACGTCAGCTGCGGGAAAGTACGACGGAAAGCTTCCAGTGCCCGCGGCCCTTGATCCATGAGGAGATTGCGGCGGCTCCAGGAATCGGAAGGTTCCAGGGCGATCGCATCATGCCCGCGCTTCAGGAGCTCGCGCATGATTCCGCGCAGGAAATGCGCATTGCCATGGTTCCAATCCGAAACGAGAGAGTGCGTGTAGAATACGAATTTCATGGATGCACCGCCTCTCTCTCCTCGGCATGCTGCATGGCGCTTGCGTAAACATTCAGAAGCGACCGGCACTGATGGTCGAGCGAATAGGCCCGCGATCGTTTCTGTGCTGACATAGCCTGCTCTTTCCGCAGCCTTTCGTTCTGCGCCAGCAAATCGATCGCATCGGCAAAGCCGGCGGCGTCGTGCGGATCTGCAAAAAGTGCTGCCCCATCCCAAAGCTCGCGATAGGTCGGAATATCCGCCAAAACGAGGGCAGCTCCGGCACGGGCTCCCTCAAGCACGGCTAGCCCGAAGGGCTCGTACAAAGAGGGCGACACGACGATACCGGCCTGAGCCATGACGGCGGCAAGCTGATGATGATGCAACTCTCCTAGCTGAACGGCATGCTTGATGGAAAAATGCTGGCCGGATGGCCCATCCGCAGCCCCCGCCATAAATATCTTCGAGCGAGACAGGCGTGCGGCCTCATCCAATACCGCACCATTCTTGCCATCATCCCACCATCGGCCAACCGCCAGGGCAAAATTCTCCTTGAGGTTTGACCGAGCAGGGAGCTCGCTCGAATTATGGACGACCTCCAAATGGGAAATCGGCCCGTAACATGTTCGAAGCGCATGCGCATGGCTATGGCTCGGCGCAACGACGATATCGGCCCGGTCGAAACCTCGCCGGTTGCGCGAGAATTGCCATCTCCATGGCTCGGGCACATCGGCGCCGCGCACGGATTGAAACCATGTCACGACGCATGAATGCGAAACAGCGACCACAGGCAGATCGATGTCGAGACCGACAGCCTGCGAGGGGAGATTCAGATGAAGCAAGTCTATCGAATACCGATCAATAAGCTGCCTCAGAAGATCGGGAATAATGTCGAGCTCCTCTTCATTTCCCGCCATCCAATCCAGGGGAGCATCCAGCCAAACCAATGGCCCGACTGCGATTGCTTCCTGCTCCTGCTCGGAGGAAGGCGATGGTCCAAATCCGGCGAATACGGTGTTAATCCCGAACCAATGTAATCCCCTGGCGAGATCCATGGCGTATCGCCATACGCCGCCGACGGCATCCAGCGTCATGAGAACAGTCCGCGGCTTGCGAGCATCAAGCGCATAGACCGGCGAAGGCATCAAATTGGATTGGCGGACATCAACCTCTCCATTCATGCCGAGGCCCTCCGAGCACGATATGAATCGCCTAGGCGGTTGCTCACGAGCCAATCGCAAAGGTCACGCACGCCGTCACGCCATGATATTTCAGGCGCCCAGCCGATGGCTTCGCGCAATGCGCCGGTGTTCGTGACGAAGTAAAGCTGATCTCCAACGCGCCAGTCGGAATGCATTGTCGCGATCGGCCTGCCGATGATCCTTTCGATTTCCCTGAGCACGATGCGAATGCTCACGGCGTTATCAGGCCCTCCTCCCAGATTGAAGGCCTTGCCCTTTGCTTCATCGATCGAGCTCAGCAGGCCCCGATAGGCGCGCACGGCATCATCGACATGTAAGATATCGCGCACTTGCCGGCCGTCGCCATAAATCGAAATGGCTTCATCGTTCAGCGCGCGGATCAAGAAATGAGCGACCCAGCCTTGATCTTCGGTGCCAAACTGCCGCGGACCATAGATGCAGCTCATTCGTAAAACGGCGGTGAGCGAACCAAAGGACTTGGCGTAGTCGAGAACATATTGATCAGCGACTCCCTTGGAGCAGCCATATGGCGTGCAGAAATTCAGCCTGCGATCCTCGTCGAAGCCATGCTCGCGCAGCAATTCGTCGGCGGGTATATAGCGATCTTCCAATCCGGCCATCGCGATGTCGTGAATGTCGCCGTATACCTTGTTCGTGCTGGAAAAAATGATCGGCGCCGTGTTGCCCGCCTTGCGCACCGCTTCCAGCACATTGAGCGTTCCGCGGGCATTCGTCTCGAAATCATGCAGGGGATGGTCGAGGCTGGTTGTCACCGCCGTTTGAGCCGCCAGGTGAAAGACGGCTCGTGCCCCTATGAAATATGGAGCGATGGCATCGAAGTCGCGGATATCGGCGATTGCCGATTGAACGCGATCTCCGTGATTGTTTTTCAGCCAGCGAAGATTCTGCTCGACGCCGGGCCGGCTAAGATTGTCGAGGACGATCACATCCTCACCGTCTCTAAGATAGCTGTCGGCGAGATTGCTTCCGATGAAGCCACTGCCGCCAACGATGATGATGGGGCCTTCGGGTAATCTCATGACATGAGCCCTCGTTCCTTGAGATGCCGGGTCATCTCGGCATTCCTGTCGATAGCTTCGGTCGTCAGAACCCAGTCCGCAAAGGACTCGAGGGATCCATCGAGATGGTAACGCGGCTCGAAGCCGAGCAATTCCCTCGCTTTTGAAATATCGGCGAAGCAATGACGGATATCGCCGCTGCGGGATTTGCCAGTAATTTCGGGCGCCAATTCCGGGGTTCCCATGGCGGCGGCAAGCAGCATCGCGACCTGCGCTATGGTATAGGCTTGGCCGCTGCCGATATTGATGACGTGACCCGCCGCCGGCTTGCGCTCCAGTGCCAGCCGAAAGGCGCGCGCGACATCGCGCACATGAACAAAGTCGCGGCGCTGATTGCCGTCTTCGAAAATCATCGGCGGCTGGCCGTTGGCAAGGCGCGAAGCGAAATTTGCGAGCACGCCTGTATAGGGATTGGAAAGCGCTTGACCGGCACCAAAGACGTTGAACAAGCGCAATGCCACTGCCTCGATGCCATAGGCGCGGCCGAAGATGAGCGTCTGGCGCTCTTGCGCATATTTTGTCAGCGCATAGATCGAGACGAGATCGACGGGTTTCTCCTCATCCGTCGGCGCGGGAAGAAGCTGCTCACCATTGGGGCTCAGCGGATCCCACAGTCCCTCGGCGAGACGACCGATATCGCGCCTTATATAGCCGAGGCGATGACCTACCGGCGAGACATACATGCCCTCGCCATAGACGCTCATCGAGGATGCGACGACAATTCGTCTGATCGGAAGGCCGATCATGGCTTCCAGAAGAACGGCGGTACCGAGATCGTTGGTACCGACATAACGGGCAATCTCATACATGGACTGGCCGACACCGACCTCCGCCGCTAGGTGGATGACGGCATCAATGCCTTGCAAAGCCTCCCGGACCGCTCCCTTGTCGCGCACGTCAGCACGAACAACATCCGCCACATCCACCACTTGCTGGAAGCCGGAAGGACCATGCACCTGATCGATCAGGGCATCGAGAACGCGTACCTGATATCCATTTTCAAGCAGTTCCTCCGTGACATGCCGACCAATAAAACCGCATCCACCAGTAACTAGAACATGTGACATTGAACACCCTGGGCTGTTGAGTTGAGAGGCTTTTGATCGCCCCTAACAGTGATCCCCAAGGAATGTTCCTGACGCTATGACATCATTATCTTTGTAGACTTCTTCCATGATGCGCTTCGATTTCGCTCGTCTGGCTACATCCTTGTACCTGCCACCAAGCATCTTCATCATCTTCTGGAACAAGCCATGCGCATGCCAGTTAGGCACGCCTCTTCGATCCAATTCGACGATCGGAAGGCTAGAACCCCAGGAGAGTATGAATGAACGCGATCACATCAGTGCAGGCAGTCGATATGAAAGCGGCCGTCGTGACGGGACCCGGGCAGCTGCACGTAGAACGCTTGGCTATGCCCGAACCTGCCGCCGGTCAACTGCGTGTGAAATTGGAAGGTTGCGGAGTATGCGCCTCGAACCTGACGCCATGGTCAGGCCCGGAATGGATGCGGTTTCCGACGGAGCCCGGAGGACTGGGACATGAAGGCTGGGGGACTATCGATGCGATCGGAGATGATGTCGCCGGTTTTGCTGTTGGTGATCGCGTCGCGACTTTAAGTCAGCATGCTTATGCCACCTACGATCTCGCCGATCAGAGCGACATTGTCCGGCTACCCGCCTGGCTCGATAATCGGCCGTTTCCGGGAGAGCCGTTAGGTTGCGCCATGAATATTTTCAAGCGATGCGACGTTCAACCGCGGCAGTTCGTCGCCATCGTTGGAATTGGCTTCCTCGGCGCCTTGCTGACCCAGCTGTGCGTGGCCGCCGGCGCGCATGTCATCGCGATTTCCCGAAGGCCATTTTCTCTGGAGGTCGCCAGACGCGCGGGGGCGCTCGAAACCATAGAGATGACGGACCATTGGCAGATTATCGAGAGGGTGAAGCAAGCGACGCGAGGACAATTCTGCGATCGTGTGATCGAGGCCGTTGGCAAGCAATGGCCGCTTGACCTCGCAGCCGAACTGACGCGCGAGCGCGGACGCCTGGTCATTGCGGGCTATCATCAAGATGGCCCAAGGCAGGTCAATATGCAGTTGTGGAACTGGCGAGGGCTCGATGTCGTCAATGCTCACGAACGGGACTCGGCCGTTTATGTGCAAGGCATTCGCGATGCGATCGCGGCAATCGAAGCCGGTCGGCTCGATCCGTGGTCTTTCCTGACCCACCGTTTTCCGCTTGAGCGGCTCGATGATGCCTTGAACATGACACGGGACCGCCCCGACGGCTTCCTCAAAGCCCTGGTTATATACCGATGAGCGTTCGCGACGAACACGCTAGCCGTGGCCGTGTCAACGGCAGCCTTCGGCTTGGCTTTCTGGGTGTCGGCTGGATTGGCAGGCACCGCATGAAGGCTATCCTGGACACCGGGTTGGTCGGAAAGACGTTCATCTGCGACCCATCGGCGGAGATGTCGCGAACAGCTGCAGAACTTGCCGGGCAGGGCAAGATCGTACCTCGCTTCGATGATCTGCTCGCCGAACCGCTCGATGGGATCGTCATTGCCACCCCCAGCGCCTTGCACGCAGAGCAGACCGTTGCTGCTCTTGAACAAGGCATTGCCGTCTTTTGCCAGAAGCCGCTGGGCCGCACCCGAACCGAAGTCGAACAGGCGATTGCGGCGGCCCGGAAGGCGGACCGCTTGATGCAGGTGGACCTTTCCTACAGGCACACGAAGGCCATGAGCCTCATCCGTGACCTAGTTCGCAAAGGAGAACTCGGCCGGATCTTCGCCGTCGATATGGTCTTTCACAACGCCTATGGGCCTGACAAGCCCTGGTTCTACGACAGGCAACGCTCGGGCGGGGGCTGCGTCATGGATCTGGGGATCCATCTTGTCGACCTGGCATTATGGACACTCGACTTCCCGGCCATCGCCGGGGTTCAAAGCTGTCTTCTTCGAAAGGGGGTTCCAATCCCTCCCAACAGCAACGATGTGGAAGATTTCGCCTTCGCCACTATAACCTTGTCGAATGGCGTAACTCTCCGATTGGCCTGCTCCTGGGGCCTCAACGCTGGTTGCGATGCCGTTATCGGCGCAAGCTTCCACGGAACGCAGGGAGGGGTCGTCATGCGGAACCTCAACGGTTCTTTCTATGATTTTGCCGCGGAACGACATAGCGGAACACGCACCGATCTCCTTGTCGAGCCGCCGGATGATTGGGGCGGGCGGGCAGCGGCGGCCTGGGCAACGCGCTTGGCCAGAGACAACAGCTATGACCCAGCCTGCGAAGGCCTCATCAATTCCGCCGCGGTTATTGACGCGATATATGCCGCCGGGAGCAACGGCATCGGCGAATAGCGATTTTATGCAAGCAGCTGGAACCCGTGCCCCTCAGGCGAGTTCGATGCGATCTCAATGCATCAACTTATGGATCGCCACGATGCAATCGGGTGAAAGCCGCGGTTCAGGAGCTCCGACACAGAGCTCGGATGTTCTTTCCGAAACGACACTTCCGCGCTGGGTGGTTCGTTCCTTGGCCGACAACGGCATTACCCGCTGTCACGAGGCTGCGGGCATGACGGACGACCAATTGTTGATGCTGAGAGGTGTCGGCATTCAATCCATCAAACTCATCAGAACGGCCTTGGGATATCGACCTGACATGACTTCGGACAAATCCGAGTCCGCCGAGGAGCCATCAGCCATTGAAGATGGCGGGACGGTCCGCCAATAAGGCGCGGATGCGCCCTTCATAGCGCACCACGGCATTCGTCAGGCGTCCTCGCTCAGCAGTATCTTGGCTTTGTGCCGCCAAAGACCAAAGGCCGATCTGAAAGCTTAGATAGCATGCCTCGAATACGTCAAGCACATCCTCGCGCACATCGCGACCGGCTTCTGCCGCAACAATCTGAGCCAAATGTAGCCGCTGCGCTTTCGACAGATCGAATTCCACGCAGGCGCCCGCGACATCCCAGGCGACGTCCTGGCATCCGATGAGATCATGAGAGGCATTGTGATCCAGCGCATCGGTCTTCATCAAACGGCCGTCTTGCCGCCTCACCCATTCCCATCGGTGAAGCCGATTATCCGTATCCGTCCGCCGCAAATATTTCGTCAGACGATGCGGCCGGCCGATCAGCCGCTCGACGTGATCGGCGATTTCGCTTCCGACGGCTTCCCTGATATTGACGACGGCCATATGGCATAGATCGCACAGCGATGCTCCTCCATGTGCAGCAGGAAGGTGACCTGCCCGGAAACCAAGATACTGGCCGATCTGCTCAACCATTTCCTTTGATGCCGGCCCCGCCGTCATTGGAGAGCCCTCTACCCATGGTTCGACAATGAAGCCGTGACAGGTCCCCAATACCGATGGCGTGAAGCCGGCCTCGCTCAACACCCTGCCTCTTGCCTGCTTGGTTGCCGTATCGCAAAGCCCTGCAAATTTCACCAGATGGCGCGCCTCGCCGTTCGACAGCAGAAATTTCAGCTTCTCCTGCCGCCTGTAGCTCGGCGGCCAATTGTGCGGATCCCCATAGCGAAGCCTTCGCCACTCGCCCCCCGACAGGTCCTGCCAGGAATCTCCGCTCACGCCCAGGAGCTCGCAAGCCCACGACTTGAGGTTATGTTTCTTTTCCGGCGCATCCAGGATCAGCTCGTGAACATCGACGACATGCGGCGGCCGCTGCCTCCACCGGTGAAGATGCGTCTTGCTGACCTGCCCACCTGGGTCGCCCTTGTGACTTGGAAAAAAATGAAGGCGCTCGGCAGGGACCCCATTCGTCTCCAGCCAATCAGCTATGCAGCCGAATGAACTGCCCGACAATCCGGGGCCTTCATCGACAATGGCGAAATCCGTATCGGATCGGCTCAGAATGTAATTTTGCAAGGTTTCCCCTGGCAGCACGTGCCGGCGGAAAGGATCGCCCGTCGGCCGCAAGGAATAGGCAGGCCCAGAGCCGAGCGCGGCCGCGACAAGCGCGCCAAGGCCGACGCCGATACTGCGCACGCCGATCACCACGGTCTCGGAGGTGAGGCCTGAACGCAAGGCCGCCTCCAGAAAGCTCTCGGGATAGAGCGCATAATGGGCATAACCTTCGGGCCGTCTGATCCGGATGGGTTCCTCAAGCCCGAGGCGCTCCAGCAACGCCTTCCAATCGGCTGAATGCGCCAGAGGCCCGGTGAAATTTCCTTGCCACGACTGCAGAATCATTCCGGCTTGCAGCAACAGCAGCTCCGCACCGGCAGTCTGCGTGTCGGAAATCTCATCGCAGCCTCTTTGCTGAAATTCACGATCGGCAAGCCCCTGGACGAGTTCGCCGGCCATAATGAAGGTCTGCACCAGGAGCTCGTGCCGATGGCGATCTGGCTTCATACTTAAGCAAGTCATCATGCCATCTGCGATCCGGCGGCATATCGATGCGGCTTCCTCGACACGCTCCATATCTCCGTAGACCAGCATCGCCGCACCTCTTCAATCCGAAACATTCGAACGCGCGAAACCGGCTTGCGATCCATTGAAAGATTTTTTCGGGAACAGATGCCTCCCCTCCTTGTTCGGGGATGGCTTTGTAGATGCTGGAGAAAGACATGCGTTCCCATTCCATTCGAGTAGCTATCGTCGGTGTCGGCAATTGCGCGTCCTCGCTTGTGCAGGGGCTGACCTACTATCGCGATGCTGAAAGCAACGAGCCCGTCCCTGGCCTCATGCATGTGGACCTCGGAGGATATCATGTTCGCGACGTCGAGATTTCGGCGGCTTTCGATATCGCCGCTTCCAAGGTCGGGAAGGATGTCGCCGAGGCCATTTACGCCGAACCCAACAATACCCAGCGTTTTGCCGAGGTCGCGCCGACTGGCATCAAGGTCAATCGCGGCAAGACCCTCGATGGCCTGGGCCGATACTTGAAGGACGAGATTCCACAATCGGAAGAGCCGGTTGCCGATGTCGTCGAAATTTTGCGCCAGACGCAGACAGAAGTGCTTGTCTCCTATCTTCCGGTCGGGTCCGAGGAAGCCACGCAATGGTATGCCGAACAGGCGCTCGCCGCAGGGTGCGCCTTCGTCAACTGCATCCCCGTTTTCATCGCCTCGAAGCCTGAATGGCAGCGCCGTTTTGCCGAGAGCCGCCTGCCCCTCATCGGGGACGATATAAAAAGCCAGGTGGGCGCGACGATCGTCCACCGTATGCTCGTCAACCTTTTCCGCGAGCGCGGCGTAAGGGTCGATCGCACCTATCAGCTAAATTTCGGCGGCAATACGGACTTCCTCAACATGTTGGAACGCGAGCGGCTTGAATCGAAGAAGATCTCAAAGACGCAGTCGGTGACGAGCCAGCTCGATGTACCGCTCGCCCCGACGGACATCCATGTCGGACCGAGCGATCATGTTCCATGGCTCGCGGACCGCAAATGGGCTTATATCAGGCTGGAGGGTACGACGTTCGGCGGCGTGCCGCTCAATGCGGAACTGAAGCTGGAAGTGTGGGATTCGCCCAATTCGGCCGGTGTGGTCATCGACGCGATACGCTGCGCCAAACTGGCGCTCGATCGCGGCATCGGCGGACCTCTGGTCGGTCCATCGAGCTACTTCATGAAATCACCGCCGCGCCAATTCACCGATCAGGAAGCCCGCAGGCGTACGCAAGCTTTCATCGAGGACCAGGAGGATGCCTTGCCCGGAGCGGCGGAATGACGACGACCTTCTTCCTTGTTCGTCACGCAGCCCACGACAATCTCGGCGCTTTTCTTGCAGGTCGCACACATGGGATCGTTCTCGGCGATGCGGGCTTGTCGCAGGCGAATCGCCTTGGACCGCGCATGGCGCGCTACCATCTGGATGCGGTTTACAGCAGCCCGCGCGAACGCACCCGGCAGACGGCCGAAGCAATCGTCTCCGCATGCGGGCTGGGTTCCCCGCGGATCGAAGAGGCACTGGATGAAGTCGATTTCGGCGATTGGAGCGGCAAGACCTTTTCGACGCTCGAACAAGACGCCCAATGGCGACGTTGGAACACCATGCGCAGCCTTGTACGGGCGCCGAACGGCGAAACCATGCTCGACGTTCAGAGCCGCGTTTGGAAATTGATTGCAGATCTCGCGAGCAAAGCCGACGGCAAGAGGCTGGCGCTCGTATCCCACGGCGATGTCATCAAAGCGGCGGTCAGCCATGTTCTCGGTCTGCCGATCGACGCTTGGCTGAGGTTCGACGTGGAACCAGCATCCGTGACCCACTTGGTCGTCGGAGATTGGGGAGCGAAAATCATCACCCTCAATGAAATGAATCCATGAGCTTGTCGCGGGAGATCAGCATGATCAAAGCAGCTATGATTTGGAACGAGCCAAACAACAAGTCGCACTGGGATCCGGAGATAGATCCCGACTGGAGCCGGTTTGCCGAAATGGCGATACTGGCCGCCGACGCGATCGCGCTTGCGAATCCCGACTTGGTCAAGGTGCTGGGTGGCATCTCTCCGATTGATCCCGCCTTCATGGATCGGATGAAAAATTATGGGGTCCTGGATCATCTCGACGCCGTCGCGGTTCACGGCTTTCCGCTGGACTGGAATCTATGGCAAATCGACGAATGGCCGCGGAGAATCGCCGAAATCGCTGATGTCACCGATCTTCCCGTCTGGGTCAGCGAGGTCGGCGTATCGAGTTTTGGCGCTGAATACGTGCAGCTTTGGGGCTTGAACCGCACGATCGAGCTGCTCAAGGGGAAGGTGCCGCAATTCCAGTGGTACAGTCTCTTCGACCTTCCGAGGTCATGGGAAGCGACCACGCGCCATAAGGAAGCCGAGGGTTCCTCTTATTATCGGCACTACTACATGGGTCTTCTGCGGGAGGACGGTACGCCGAAGCCGGCCCTTGACGCCTTCGCCCGGCATGCACCGGAACTCGGCCTGGTTCAATGGTTTCATTTCGAAGATCCGCGACTTGACGAGGCGGTCGCCTGGATGAAGCGGCTCGGGGTGAAATCGATCAGGACAGGCCTTTCCTGGGCGGATCGTTTCCGTCCCAATGCGCTGGACTGGTTCGATCGGCAAATGCGCAGCCTTGAGGACTTCGATGTCACGGTCACCTTCTGCTTCACGCCGGAACATCGCGGCATCGCCCCTCATCATACGAGTGCACCGCTGATGCCGGAAGAATTTGCCGAATTCTGCCGCGAAATGGTCGAACGCTATGCCCCGCATCGGACCGCTGATCGCTTCGATCGGCCGTCTTCCGCCATGACGGCTTTCTAATCATCCGTCCTCACAGTTTCCTGTCCGGACAGAAGCGATCGAGCAGCCGACCCATGGGTCCACGCGAATAGGCCAGCGCATGATAGCAGCTCAGCATCAGGCGAGCCCAACCCAGATAGAGACCTGGCCAATGCATTTCACGGGCGAGCCAAAAGACCCGATGGCTCCAAAAACTGATGGCCAGGCGCATGCCGTATATCATCTTGCGCCGGGCACCCAACCCGTGTCTCACCGCAGCGACGCGCTTGCCGGGGCGAATGCCAAATCGCGGCAGACTCATGCGGAAGGCCAAACCTTCCCGTCTTTGCCGAAAGCCTGCGGCTTGGGTACTGACAACGAAGGCTTCGTCGGCCGGCGAGAGGCAAATGCGTCCGGATTCCATCCCCGCACCAATGAGCTCGAGAAGCGCCCGCGATCGCACGATCACGACATTGGTTCCCCGCCAGTCTGATGAATAAGGTTCCTGCCAGGCGTCGCCGAACGAAATATCCGCTGTCTCCGCAACCACGTCGTCACAATAGTTGCAGGCGGAATTCTGGAAAAAGCCGGCGCCCCAATCGCCGTCCACAAGGTTCCACCAGTCGCGAGCCCGAAGCTCGCCATTTCGCAGCCCCAGGCTCGCGCGATACCAGCTGGCCGGGCGATCCGGAGATTTTGACCGGTAGTCGATCCGCTCGACATCCTGAATCCGCTGCCCCATCTGCCAGCTGAAGCTCTCGGTCATGCGAGCGCTTTTCATATGCCCGCAAACGAGCCCGAGCGTGAAGGCAATGCGCTCTTTCAGGATCGGATCGGCGCTGCTCAACAATCTCAATGCCTTTATGAAGCAGGGAATGCCGACCACGGCATATCGACCGGGTGTCCTCCTGATCTCCTCGATCACCCCCGACATTTCGACCGGATAGTAGCGCGACTTGGCGCCTGTCTGCAGTGCTCGCGGATCACGTGAAATCGTATAGGAAAACAAGCGCTCGTCGCTGCTTGCCGACCCGCTTCTTTCGACAACATGCGCGACAGCATCGAGAAGTCCCTTGCGAAGAAGCTCGGTTGCGACCCATGTGACCATACCTCCCGAGCTGCCGCCGGCGCGAAAGGCGCCTTCCGCGACATGTCCGACGAATGTCGCTTCCAATCGGCCGAGCTGGGGGTCGGTTTTGACGGCATTCGGGAAGAGCTCTTCGGCGAGCACATCTTCGTTCTTGCCGTCTGGAGAAAATGGGCATATCCGCGAAAAATCCGCAGTTCGATCTCTCATCCATCCGCTACCCGCACGCGGCTTCCATTGTCCGAAGCGATCGAAACCCATATGGACGTCATTCTCTTGCGCACGCGCCACACAGGCACCGCATCCGATACAGAGCCCGGAACGAATGACATCAGCCGGGCTCACCCGGCCGGTATTTCCCAAGGGATCAGAATGCCTGCTCGATGACATGATTGAGAAAGGTGCTGGAGTTATGACGAAGACTTTCGATATGCCGGGCGACATCCGGCCCTGGCGCTTCCGTCAAGGCCAGATGCAATCGAGATGCGTGGCTGAATTCAGATATGACACTTCCCTCAATGCCGACCATTGCCGTCAGATCGCGAAGCTTGTTCGATCGATAATCGGAGAGAACGCAGGCCAAGGGCTTTTCATTGACGAGAGCAAAAACGCAGCCATGGAAGAAATTCGTCACCACCGCATTGGCGCCGCCGATCAAGCGGGCGAATTCTTCCGGTCCCGCGTCGATGCGGTGTTCATGAGCCCAATTGTTCCTGTATCCGATGCTGACCAGCCGGATATTATGCGCATCCGCCCAATTTCGAACCATTCGCTGAAACCAGGCCGGAAAGCTGTGCCCGTAAACAGCCGCGTAAGGGTGTAACGGCTGTTCTTTACCAGCATCGAAGATCGCTTGCGGGAACTGAAGGCACGGATCGAGCACCAATTCGGCCTCCATCCCTAAGGTCTCACCAAGAAGGCGCTTCGAATTCAAGTCGCGCACTGAAATCCATGAAAAGTGACGCAGTTTCTCGGCCCAGTGGCCGTTCAGCCGCCGCGCTGAATTGAAATTTCCAAAGCTGGCGGCGTAGGAGGAAAGGAGAGGCTTCCGCAAGCCTTCGCCAAAGAAGAGGCCGCTGCCGCCGTACCAGGGATGATGCAAATTCCAGACCTCGTCGCTGCCGACAATGACGAGCGGCAGATCTTCGATAGCCGATGGATCCTCTAGCGCGAACGGTGCGGATAGTGGCAGCCGGGAAACTGCGTCGAGGGATTTGCGGATCTTTATACGGTAAAGCGGATAATCTTCCCTGGCGGTCGCAACAGGTAGCTGTGGCCGAAACGCGCAACGCCATTCGGCCATATCCACGCGTCTCGATCTGTGGTTCAGCAGCAACGCATCGACGTTCATCGATCGCAATCCTTCGATGAGGCAGCGTGCCTGCCAATAGGAGCCGTAGTTGATGCAGCCATGAAATGTCAGCACGCCCGCGCGGCGCCCGCCGCTGCCGGCGACTAAGCTATTCGCGTCGACACTGCGCGCACGTCCATAACTGGCAAGGCCGATCCCATCCGACATCTGATCTCCCCTTTGCCTGCAAACGGCCATGATCGCGGCTCGTCTCGAGCGCACGTTGCCTGCAGCGACAGGCTTACACGTCTGCTTCGCCTTCGAACCCCGCGGGTGATTGAATGTTCCCCGTCGGCGCCGACGTGTCTGTCAGGATTTGCCAAGCTTATTCGCGCGGGATGATCCAGTCATCAGGTGTAATCGCTAGCTCGCGAGGATCAGATCGGCGATGAGCGGAAGATGATCGGAAGCAACCTTCGTCAGTTTGTTTTGTAGAACAGCAGAACCCATGACATGAATGCCCTCGCTGACAAATATATGATCGAGGCGCATCAGAGGGTATCTGGAGGGGAAGGTCGGACGCGCCGGGTCTTTTCCCTGAAGCTGGACATCTTTAAAGAGCCGACCGATCAGCCGATAGGTAGCGGATGCGGGAACGGCGTTCAAATCGCCGCATAGGATCGTAGCACCCGGCTGCACGGAACCATGCAGCCATGGGGGACCCAGCAATGTCGTCATTTGCTGGATACGGTCCCGCCCACGAAGTCCGAGGTGTGTATTCACGACGTTTAATATGACATCGCCGATGACAATCTCGACTGCAAGAGCGCCGCGAGGCTCGCCTCTTGACGGCAACGGACCAGCCTTGACCGCCCTTGTCGGCCAGTTGGTTATGATCGCATCTCCATATTGCTCCTCCGCGAATGTCAGCGTCGCATTGAAATGAGCTTCCATCTTCAAAAGCGACGCGATCATGCTTGCTTGGTCGATACGCCCTGTCCGCAAACGACGAACGTCGATTTCCTGCAGCGCCACGATATCAGCCTGTGTTTGGGCGATAACGGATGCGATCCGAGTCGGGTCGACCTTGCGATCGGTGCCAATGCAGCTGTGCACATTATAGGTGAGTATTCTAATTCGCTTCTCGTTGGTCATATGTGGGGAACACCGAAGCCGCCCAGTCGTTCCGCAGAATAGCCGGCGTGAACAAAGGCAGACCCGATGACCCGGAAAGGCTTGATATGGAATGCGGCAATGCTTGGCGCGCTTTGCCTGGCGCTCTTTCTTCTTTATCGGATCCTTTCGCACTACAGTTTGGAAGAGATTGAAGCATCGCTGCGCAAACTCCCCTTCCTGTGCCTTGCGGCAGCGATCCTCTTCGCGGCGGGTTCCTATATCAGCCTGACCGGCTTCGATTATCTGGCCATTCTGTCGCTTCGAAAGTCCTTGCCATATTCAAAAATTGCGCTGGCATCCCTCATCAGCCTGTCGATGGGTCACAATATCGGATTTGCAGGGCTCAGCAGCGGTGCATTTCGTTATCGCTATTATGCTCGCTGGGGCCTTAGCATGGAAGATGTCGCGAAGATCATCCTATTTTCCGGTGTGACGGTCGCCCTCGGCCTGCTAACCATCGGCGGTATCGCCTTGCTTGTCGCTTCGGAAGATATCGTTACGCTGCTGCACGTCGATGCTCCAGCTCTGCGTATATTGGGTGGCGCTCTTCTTTGCATTCCTGTGATCTATAGTATTCTGGCTAAATACCTGCGAAGGCGGCTGACCTTATGGCATTGGTCATTTGAATTGCCTCAAGCAAGGATAGCTCTGGCACAGATTACGATTGGCACTGTGAATTTTGCCTTCGTGTCCGCATGCCTTTACGCTTTGTTTTCGGCTTATGCCGAGGTATCCTATTTCCGCACCGTCACTGCATTCGTGCTTGCCAACACTCTCGTCCTGACCACCCACGTCCCCGGAGGTCTCGGTATCCTGGAGACAACCCTGGCATATGCTGTTCCGAATGCCGCCTCGATCGGAGCCTTGATCGCTTTTCGCTTGATCTACTATCTCATTCCGCTTCTGTTCGGTGGCATCACGATGATGATTACCGAACTGATCTTCAGTCAGCAATCAGCCAAACCGAAGCATGCGATACAATCGAGCCGCGACACGACGGAGGCGTGATGGCGGCCAGGGCCGTGCGGGGTCAAACAGGGCGGTCCCCAAAACAGGTGTGGTCTTTCGGCTTTTCGAGTGAAGCGGTCTCAAGCCCCTTGCGCCAAGATCGAGCGCCGCGATCGCATGGATAAGAGAGCCATTTTGCTCAAAGACCTGATCGAGCGTTTCGGAAGAACAGCCGAGAAATTCCGAAAGAAGGCTGTGACGCAGGCTGCGGATGACCCTCCTATGTTCGGCGCCTTGCGCCTCAAATAGAATGTCGCACTCCGTATCCAAACTCTCCGAGCGATGATTGAGGTTCGATGAGCCAATTCGTACCAGGATGTCATCTGCGATCAACAACTTTGAATGAACAAAAAGAGGCACCTGCCGCGTTCCATCCGGAATGACCGGATAGAAAACGCGCAAACGATCGAACTCGTCCGCATGTTTGAGTTTCGCAATGATCCTATCCCTATTCCTGTCCATGATCATCTTTTCGATCAGACCATGCGAGCGGTACGCACAGACGATCACGATCTCGGGTCCTTCTTTCTCCTTCAAACGCGCAACCAATGCTTCGGCGATATTGAACGAGGCGAGATATTGCGTTTCGATGTAGAGATGGCGCCTCGCTGCATCGATCATTTGTTTGGCTGTGACGCTTCCGAGATTATCGCGCATCCGTGATCCTCTCGTGGGATTTGAGACGGCAAGCCTGATTGGCATGTTGGAAAGAGAAAGCGATCCTTCGCATTGCGAGTCATGCTCGCAAGTACGTGCCAAGGGTTCATGCCGCTCGCCAGTTGCCGCCGCCCACCGCTGTCTGGCAATGTCAGAGACGATCCTTGCTGCCTGCCCAGTTACCATGACCTGGAGGTCATGCACCGCTTCGTAGGGCACGCCCTCCGAATCTCGTCTGCGCTGATCTCCGGCACGATGGCCACGTGTGTCCCACCTGCGCGATGCCAGATCGATGCCGCCGAGGAACGCGACATTGTCGTCAACGCAAACAAGCTTTTGATGATGGCAGCCGAGCAAGACGGGTTGGATCGCAAAGCGTAGCTGGATACGATCACTCTTCGGAAAGGTTTTTTGAAAAAATATTCTCAGGGATTTATCCGAATAGATTGGCCCAAGTGCCCAAACCAGAATGCGGATCTGTAAATCCGGATTGGAAAGGGTTGCTTGTTCGAGGGCGTCTCCCAAGGTTGCGTCCGATTTTTGCGGCTCCAGCAATATTGTCGGATTAAAGTTCCAACCAATAATCCAGATCTGCCGTTTAGCCTCGTTCAGCGTCCCGGCAAGGCACGAAAAATAATTCTTGCCATTGATGAGAAAACTCACTTTCTCCGCGGTCCCCGACAATAATGGCTTAGCACTTTGCTGCATCGTGGCTGAAATCTGCAATCGTTGTGATTGATTCAAAGCAATAACCGGCTTTTGCGTCGACACTCGCTATCGCTTGATGACCGGTACCGGGGATCGTTATCTTGCCATACCCTCATCAATCGCCCTGAGCATCCCCTGCTTGATGTCATCTTTGCAGGGATGCCAATCGGTGGAATTTTCGAAACTCGATACCGCGGATACGACAATCTGTTTTGATCGTCGTTTTGCTCGTTCGCTATTGCTCAGCGGCGATTGCTGACGTGATCGCGATATTGTTCTGTCTGAACGCCGCGGCTGTCGAGACCTCGTTCCCTCGAATGTTGTGCCTTGTCACGGTTGGACAGAACGGCATTTTTCCCGACCTTCCCTTCCTCAAGTGTCGTAGCAGCGCCTGACGCGTCACCTTTGCCTTTCGATCCGCGGGAGAAGTGCTTTTTTCCTGCGTGAGCCATCATGCATCTCCATCAATTTGCCAGGACGGCAGTGCTTTACCTTGACCATCCGATGAGGGTGGACCGCGGCGAAAGCACCTTTGGAACATCCAACTTCCATTTCTGTCGATTGTTCCCTCTGGGCTGCGGAACCGGCATCGACACACGGCACAGATTTATTGTTCCGACCCGGGAACATTCCTTGCCTGCGATAGTTGCGTTGCAACATCTTGAAGGAGAAGAGATGCGGAATGATGATGAGAAAAATTCTCTCGAAACGGATCCGATTGTGTCCGCAAACGACAGTCCTCAACAGAAGAGCAGAAAACGGCGGGCGGGATACCTGATCGTACTTGCGCTTTTGATCATCGCGTTGCTGACACTCGCCGAATGGATACTGAACGGTACCATCATCTTTTCCAACGCGCGGTAGCCGCCGCGTGACTTCAAACAGCAGGAAACCCAGTGAAACGGAAGATACTTGGATTCCATAAAGGTAGATCTGAAAAGGAGACCAGCATGAAGCTCGCGATCGTCACTATTGCGGTAGCGCTGGCAGCGGCGCCAGCATATTCTCAATCAACAGCGGAAAAGACAGGTGTTAATTCGCTCGTGGGGGCGGCGCCAAATACCCAAGACTTTGTCAATGAAGCCGCCAGCAGCGATATGTTTGAAATTGAATCGAGCAAGCTCGCGCTGCAGCGAGGCAATGATCAAACGAAAAAATTCGCTCAGCAAATGATTGATGATCACCAAAAGACAACGAATGAGCTGAAAGATCTCGTCAACAGTGGAAAGGTCAAGGCGACACTGCCAACGGAGATGAGTTCAAGCCAGAAGAAGATGCTGGCGCGGCTGCAGAAAATGCAGGGAAATGACTTTGTCAAACGCTACGACGCGGACCAGCGTTCAGCTCATGCGAATGCGGTTGATCTTTTCAAACGCTATGGAAACGGCGGCGAGGATGCAAGTCTGAAGACCTGGGCCGCCAATACGAGGCCGAAACTCGAGCAGCATCTGCAAATGGCCAAGGAACTTCCAAAGTAAAAAGGCTACCGGGATGAGTGGATGGCTACGGCATGGCTGTATTTTCATCCGCTCATCCGAAGGTGAAACACAATCGATCTCGAAGTGATTGATGGGTGGTTCGGAGACGATTTGGCTCGCAACGGAGTGCGGGATATGGATGACCAACTGCATCTCAGCGATAGCGATGTCATCGAAGTCGAAAACGAGGATGGAACGCGGAAAATCTGCGATGATGTGGCCTACCTGAAGCTCTCCATCGTCAATGCGGTTTTTCTGGGCAAGCCTGTGCCGGATAGCAACTGGCTCCTCATCGATACCGGTTTGCCATCGTCACAGGATCGGATCTTGGCAGCTGCGGCGCGCCGCTTCGGTGCGACCTCCCGGCCCGCTGCCATTATCATGACTCACGGACATATTGACCACGCCGGATCTGTCGAACGCTTGGCCGCTTTTTGGGATGTGCCGGTCTACGCCCATCCGCTCGAGCATCCTTACCTGGATGGACGTGCGTCTTATCCGCCTGCAGACCCATGGGTTGGTGGCGGAAGCTTTGCGCTCATGTCGCCCCTGCTGCCGCGCGGCCCCTCCAACCTCGGCGGCATGCTTCAAAGCCTGCCTGCCGACGGCACCGTACCTTTCGCTTCCCAATGGTCATGGCTGCATACACCCGGCCATACACCGGGACATATCTCCCTTTGGCGCGAAAGAGATCGCACCCTCGTCGCCGGTGATGCCGTCATCACGACCGGCCAGGAATCCGTCTACGATGTAGTGACGCAGGCTCCCAGACTGCATGGTCCGCCTCGTTATCTGACGATCGACTGGCAGGCATCGGAACAATCAGCAAAGCAGATTGCTAGTCTCAAGCCGGAACGATTGATCAGCGGTCATGGCCCGGCGCTGGGCGGGGCCGGCTTGCGCGCAGCCCTCGATACGCTGGCGACCAATTTCTGGGATATTGCCGCGCCAGCGGACGGCCGATATGTCGATCATCCGGCAAGAGCCACCGACGGCACGGCCTATTGCCGGCCCTGATGATTTGCCACGCTGCAAGACCGGCCGCGCTTTCGCTTTCTCCACCTTTGCAAGAGCCTGCAAGAACCAAGGATCGCTTGAAAGGAGCAGATCGTACCTCCGACCATTCTACCGATGCCCTCTACAAACTGCCGCTCGCCGCGGGAACAACGATTGTCTCCGGAAGTTTGAAAATGGACCGACGAGGGCCGCTGGATATCACCACGGGATCGCCGGAGAAAGCGCATGAGCCACAGGAGTTTCGATAATGAACGTGATCCAGCTTCCGCAGGTCCGTCGATTGGATCGCGACCCTGAACCCGAATTCCGTACAAGTGATCGTAACGGGCGTACCATGTTCCGTTTCCTGGCCGATTACCATATCGATGGACGGACGTTCGGCATCAGTTTCTGGGCCTATGATCTGGCCGACGCGGAGCGTCGCGTTGCATCCATGCGCGCCAATCTGAGCCTTCAAGGTCAGATCTTCTGCCGGATGTGAGGAGCTTATTCTTTCCATTGGCAGGCGGATGCCTGCTCCATCGCCCATCCTATATGATCCATGTCACCACGAGCCCGGCACTGGCCGAGAAAATGGCCAGGACTGTCAGCCAGCCGGCGACATTCATAAGACGTGAATTCACATGCTCGCCCATGATCAACTTGTTGTTCGTCATGAACAGCAGCAATAGCAAGAGAGGCGGAGTAGAAAATCCCTGAACCACGCCGGACCATACCAAGGCTTTCATCGGATTTATGCCAATGAAGTTCATCGCGACCGCGATCAACGTTACCGCTGTGATGATGACGTAAAATCCCGGCGCCTCGCGGGCACTGGCGTTCAGGCTGCCCTTGATGCCCATTGACTGGGCGAGGTCATAGGCCGCTCCCGTCGTCATGACGGGAACCGCCAGAAATCCGACCGATATGATTCCAGCCGCAAACAAATATCCGGCGGCCTGTCCGGCGATTGGCTTTAGCGCTTCGGCCGCCTGCGCGGCCGTTTGGATATCCATGTGCCCCTGAACATGCAGCGTCGCGCCGGTCGCCATAATGATGAAGTACATGACCAGGTTGGAGAACGTCATTCCGACAAGGATTTCGTTGCGGGAACGAGCCAGTTTCGAGCTGCTGACGCCTCGTCTGGCTTTCACCGAAGTCTTTCCCTCGGCGATTTTTTCCTCGACCTCTTCATTGGATTGCCAGGTGTAGAGATACGCCGACAGCGTAGTGCCGATGATCGCCACGATGATCGAAAGAAATTCCTCGTTAAATTCGATGGATGGAATGAGCGAGCCCTTAAGAACGGCCATCCAGTCCGGTTTCGCTAATATAGCCGCGCCTGTATAGGCCAGCAAACTGAGGGCCAGCCAGCGAAAAATTCGGCGAATGAGAATGTAGGAGCCCATCACTTGTAGACAGAGCAGAATGACTGCCATCACGGCAACGATAAGGGGAACGGAAAGCGGCACGAAAAGGTTGACGGCCGCCGCCATTCCGCCCAGGTCGGCGGCAGCCTCGATCGTATTGCCGATAACGACTCCGGCCAGCGCCAGATAAAGAAACCATCGGGGATAATTGTCATGGATGACTTGAAATAGTCCACGTCCGGTTACCTGCCCGAGCTTCGATGAAAGGTACACGACCGTGAACATCATCGGCAGCGTAACGGGCGCGGTCCAGAGCATCCCGAGACCGAAGCGTGCTCCGGCGCTGGCATAGGTGCCGATTGCCGAGGGATCGTCGTCGGCCGCTCCAGAAATGAGACCGCGGCCGAGCAGGCTCATTCCTTCATGACGTTGCCTAGTTGGGGATCCATCGCTCTCCTGGTGCTTCATTGCGAAACCGCCCGGACCCGCGCGGTCATGACCGGGGAGCGTCTAAGGGTTGTCAGTTCGTTACGAAACAATCGCATGAAAGATATCATTTCCGTCTAAGCGGCGAAATCGGCGGAAGTTCCGTGCGACCGGCAAATACCTCTCGTCCCTCCGATCTCGTGGAACTTTGCGGCTCTTTCGCAGTAAGGTTCATTTCCAAGGAAAGGCTGCATCATGACAGGCAAAGAAACAAAGTTCGGCGGTCCGAACATTCCTTCCCGGAAAGCGACATCGGACAATCCCGCTCCGATCCAGCAATCGAGTGAGCAAGAGGGTATGGCCCCAACCGTCCTTGAAAAAGATCTGGTGACGCCGATTGGTAAATCGGGCGTGCGCATTTCCAAGAACGATCGGAGTAAGCCAGGCACAAAGGAATAAGACAGGCTTCCGCATGAACCGACGAAAATCTAGTAGGCTGTCGCAGCGGAAAGCCATATGAAGCTGAGCATATATCCGGCCGTCAGCGAAATGCAGATCGCAAATAGAAGAGCGAAGCACTTCGGTGACATATTGAAGCTCCTTCACTGCCTGTCCCTACTTGGCAAGCATTGTGATGCGGCATCACGCAGCTTTCGGTTGCATGATCCAAATACTCATGGCTGCATATTCATCATTTGATCCATGGGCATGGGCATCATGTTTTGCTTCAGATGGTCCATGATCCAGATTGAACCGAGAACGATCAGCACGACGACCAATATGCCGAATGCCAGTGCGAGGACGTTGTTTGTGTTGTCGGGGCCAGTGGTGATATGCAGAAAGAACACCAGATGCACGCCCATTTGCGCAATTGCGAGTACGATAAGCGCTACCGGAATTGCCGGCCCGTAAACAATGTTGGAAGTGGCCAGCAAGAAGGAAGCAGCCGTCAGAATGATAGAAAATCCCAGGCCCAAGTTTGCGTTCAACACCCAGTGGCCGCTTTCTTCCGGTGGCTCGTCACCGGGCGCATGGTCGTCCCGCAAATTCCGCCTATTATCATATATGTCCGTGTCGGTGTCGGAGGTACTCATTAGCGAACTCCCATCAGATAGACGATCGTGAAAATGCCGATCCAGACGATATCAAGTGCATGCCAGAAGAGATTGAAGCAGATCAATCGATGAATGATCTCGCGGCGAAATCCTTTTATAAAGACCTGGGCCATCATCGTGGCCAGCCACACGCCGCCGAGCGTGACGTGCAGTCCATGCAGTCCGACCAGCCCATAGAAGGAAGTGAGCATTGCGCTGCGTTGCGGCGTGAAGCCGCGATCGGATAGTTCGATGAATTCCCATAGCTCAAGAAGAACGAACATCAATCCCAGCAGGCCTGTCAGAAGCAGAAATATAAGCGTCCACAGCTTATTGCGCGCATTTGTCGCCGCAAACGACAGCATGCAGGTGTAACTCGACAATAGCAGCGCCGCGGTTTCGAATCCCACGCGTTGCACATCGACGATATCGGTAATCACCGGCCCGCCGGCCGTCGCCCCCCTTTGCACGGCGAATGCGGCGAAGAAACACGCGAAAATGATGATGTCGCTCAGCAGATAGATCCAGAATCCGTAGCCGACAAGAATTCGCTTGTCCGCGGGGCCGGTAGCGCCCTGGCCAGTTCCCACCGCGGGCTCCCCCGGGCCATGAGCACGGTGGCCCAGACGATGCGGATCTTCGCGAAGGCGCCGGATGGCTTCGACGCTCGCCGGCAGCCCGGTATCCGTCATGGCAATACTCCCTGTTCTGAGATTCGCGCGAGCATCGCCTCGCGAGCGGAGCGCCGGACACGGTCGACGCGCGCGACCTCGTCGGCCGAAACCTCGAATTCATGAACGTCGCGCCATGCGAAGACCACGAAGCCAATGAAGGCCGCCACGAGCGCCACGATGGCAAGCCACCAGATGTACCAGATCATCGCGAAACCGAAGATCGTGGCGAAAAAGGCTGTATAGATTCCAACGGGACTGTTTACCGGCATCTCGATAGGCTCATAATCCGGTTCGGGCGATAGTTGCTGTGATTCCACGGCGCGAAGTTTGATACCCCAATAGGCCTCCTCCCCCTCGACATTCGGCATGACGGCGAAGTTGAAGAACGGCGGCGGCGACGGGGTTGCCCATTCAAGAGAACGACCATCCCACGGATCTCCGGTGATATCCCGCAGCTTTTCCCGCTGGCGAATGCTGACGATCAATTGAATGACCTGTGCGATGACCCCCAGGACAAGAATGCCGACACCGACGACGGAGACGTAAAGCCAGGGCGCCCATTCGGGAACGTCGATGTGCTGCAGCCGCCGTGTCATTCCATCGAGTCCGAGAACGTAAAGGGGCGTAAAGGTCACCCAAAACCCCGCGAAAGCCAGCCAGAAAGCTGCTTTGCCCCAACCTGCATGGAGCCGGAAACCGAATGCTTTCGGAAACCAGAATTCCATCCCCGCGAAAACGCCGAACACGACACCGCCAATGATGACGTTGTGAAAATGCGCCACCAGAAACATGGAATTATGCGTCAGGAAATCCGCTGGCGGTATGGCGAGCAGGACACCCGTCAACCCGCCTATGGTGAAAGTGAAGATGAAGCCCATCGACCAAAGCATCGGCACTTCGAAACGAACCCTTCCGCCATACATCGTAAAGATCCAGTTGTAGATTTTGACGCCGGTGCCGACGGCGATGATGCTGGAGGAGATGCCGAAGAAGGTGTTGACCGCGGCGCCAGCCCCCATCGTGAAGAAGTGGTGCAGCCATACCAGCATCGAAACGATGCAAATGAACATCGTCGCCGCCACCATCGAGCGGTAGCCAAATAGCGGCTTGCCGGAAAAGGTCGAAAAGACTTCGGAAAAGATGCCGAAGGCGGGCAGGACGAGGATGTAGACTTCCGGATGACCCCACGCCCATATCAGGTTCACAAACATCATCGGATTTCCGCCCGCCGTATTTGTGAAATAATGCCATCCCACATAGCGATCGAGCGTCAACATGGCGAGCGTCGCCGTTAGGATCGGAAAGGCTGCCACGATCAGCAGACAGGAAGCCAGCGCGGTCCAGCAGAAGACCGGCATTCTGAGATAGCTCATCCCCTGGCACCGCATCTTCAATATCGTCGTGACGATATTGATGCCGGTCATCAGGGTCCCTATGCCGGAAATCTGCACGGCCCAAAGATAGTAATCGACGCCTACGCCTGGCGTATAGCTCGTCTCGCTGAGAGGCGGGTATGGCAGCCATCCGGTGCGGGCGAACTCGCCGATGAAGAGCGACACATTGACCAGCAGCGCACCGCTGGCCGTCAGCCAGAACCCAACCGAGTTGAATGTCGGGAAGGCAACGTCACGGACGCCGAGCTGCAGCGGCACGAGGAAATTCATAAATCCCAAGACGAGGGGCATGGCACCGAACAGGATCATGATCGTTCCATGCGCAGTGAATATCTGATTATAATGTTCGGGCGGCAGGTAACCGGGGGCATCGATCGCGACCGCCTGCTGGGTGCGCATCATGATCGCATCGGCGAAGCCACGGATGAGCATGACGACACCGAGCAGACAATACATAATGCCGATGCGCTTGTGATCGACGCTTGTGATCCACTCTCGCCATAAATAGGGCCACCATCCTCTTACGGTGACCAGAATCAAGACCACAATGGCGATGAGGATGACGGCGATGGAGGTGATCAGCGGGATCGGCTGAGACAGGGGAATCGCCGAGAGCCCGAGTTTTCCCAACATGTTCAATCCTTTCCGCCAGTAGAAGTCTCGCGACCCGCATGTTGTGGGGACTCGGCCTCGGGACCGGGACCTGGCGGAATCGTCTGTTGAACAATGGCATCGAAAAGCCCGGGATCCGCCAGCCGATAGGCCACAGGCTGAACGCGCTCGCTCTGCTGTAAGAGCTTGCCATACTCATCCCGATCGAGAGGAAGATCGGTCGCCTGAGTGCTCTTCATCCAGGTTTCAAACTCTGCATCCGGAACGCTTCTGACCTCGAACTCCATGTCCGAGAAACCGTCGCCGGAAAACTGAGCGGATATGCCCCGCAGGCGAGCGGATTCATCCGACTGAAGGTGCAGTTGCGAAATCATGCCAGGCATGGCGTAGATCATCGACCCAAGCCGAGGCACGAAAAACGCGTTGAAGACGCTCGCCGACGTGATCGAAAAGTGTACCGGCGTGCCAGTCGGGATCACGACTTGATTGACGGTGGCAATCCCGTTTTTTGGATAGATGAAAAGCCATTTCCAATCGAGCGATACGACCTGCACCTCGAGAGGTGGCTTGCTCGATGATAGCGGCCTGAACGGGTCGAGCCTGTGCGACCCGATCCAGATCAGACCGCCAATAAACATGATCGTCAGGATTGGAATCGACCAGACGACCGCCTCGATGCGTCCGGAATAGGACCAATAAGGGAGATATTCCGCTCGGGGATTAGAGGCGCGATAACGCCATGCCATCCAGAACGCCAGCAGGATGGTCGGAACCACTATGGCGAGCATGATCACTGTGGCGTTGATCAGAATCGAGGCATCACCGGCGCCTACGGGGCCGACCGGGTTCAGTACCGCCACGGAACATGAGGAGAGGCCAAAACTCAATAGGCAAAAAGTCGCGCCGTGCCATCCGCGAGCGGACGCCGATTTTGGATTTTCCAAGCCGCGCATTCTGGATCGTCCTCTCCGTTGCGGCTCACCGAACTTACAACGTCAGGCATTGTTCCATCCAAAATGTCGTCTTGCGGAGTTCAGCGCGCCGCCGTTTTCGTAGCGCTGCGATTCCTTTCAGGTCAAATGATCAGCGATCGATTTGCGTGGGAAGAATCGTATCGACAGACACCTCGCCTTCCAGCACGCCGCGTTTGAGGTCGGTTCGGCCGCGAGCAATCTCGATCACGGTATAAAGCTTGTCATCGCGAAATGCGCTCGCATTGCTGGTCGTCACATCTTCGGCAGGGGCCGCATCGACTTCCATAAAGTCAAGCTCATTGCCCGCCGCCACGATGCGCGCGTCGCCTGCAGTCCTAGCCGCCACGACAACCGCGCCATGATCGCGGGCGTTGTCCCAATGCGGATCTTCCGGAGCGGCGATGGGTTCCAACCGGTAGATATTCAGAACCTCGCCGACATCGGTTGCTGAAGCAATGGTTGCCGCATCCCGAAGCTGACTCTGGCTCTCGACCGATCGCCCGAAGGTTGTTCTACTGGTTGCATTATTGACGTCGTCGGTGCCTGTTCTCGAAACATTCGACATGACATTCCTCGTTAGTTCCTGCATCCGTGTTCCCTAACCGCCTTGCAATCGAATTGGTTCCCGCCTTTCCAGTGCCGCGCCTCGACCATCACGCTCAGCAATGAACCCGAAAGGAAACGATGCATGATTCACTCCGTGGTTGCTTTTTCGACAAAAGCTCCACTTCATCTGATTTCACGTTATCTGATTTCACGTTCCGGTCACTCCAACCCCAAGGAATCTCGACGTGACCAATCTCAGCGCAAGACATTTTCCCACCATCCGCGGCACCTTTATCGCCGACGCGCGTTGAGTGAGTGCAAAATTGACGTCAGGTAGTGGGATCGGCACATTCTTTTGCCAATTTCTGGCCAAATGGCGTCAACGGAGGGAAATGACAATGGAACTGAAGCCATGGACGATCCAATCATCGCGGCAGATCCTAAAGGATCGGTGGATCGACGTGAGAGCCGACGACTGCGTAACCAGTGAAGGTCACCTGATCTCTCCCTACTACGTGCTTTCATACCCTGACTGGGTGCACGTCGTCGCAATTGGTGACGACAGTTCAGTCTTGTTGCTGGAGCAATACCGCCACGGACTGAATATCATATCGCTCGAAGTTCCCGGTGGAGGAATAGACGCGGGCGAAACGCCTTTGGAAGCGGCTAAGCGTGAACTTCTTGAAGAGACGGGCTTCGAGGCTCGCCATTGGCAATATTGTGGGCGCCTTGCACCCAATCCGGCGATGCAAACCAACTACAGCCACATCGTTTTAGCGACCGGGCTGACGGAGAGCCAAGCGCAGATGAACGATCCTTCAGAGCGTGTCGTACTGCGTCAGCTGCCTTTGATGGAAGCGGTAAACAAAGCCCTGACGGGTGGAATCTGCCAAGCCATTCACACTTCCGCCCTGCTGCTTGCCCTTGCGCGAGGAAACCTTCTGAAGATCACCACTTAGGCACGGAACCAATGGAAGGGACATGCGCGATTGACTATCGATAATCTTTAGAGCCGGCCGCCCATAAACGGAACGGATAGCCCAATGGGCAGTTCTATGAGAGCGCGATCTTTCGCGCTCCACCGAATCGGTCGATAAAACGCATGCGCATTCTGACTTGGCTGTGCCTGGCCGCCCTGCTGGCCGCCCCCGTGATCTGGTTCGTGACGGAACCTGCCATGCCTTTTGCGACGGGTGGTCCTCGCCTTCAAGACAACGGCGATCCGGCGCGGGGCCAGCTTATATTCGCCGCCGGCGACTGCGCGTCCTGCCACGCCACCACAGGCCAGAAGGATCGTCTGAAATTAGGCGGCGGTCTCGCACTTGCATCGCCTTTCGGCACATTTCGTGCACCCAATATTTCATCCGATCCCGTTGATGGCATCGGAAAATGGAGCACCGTCGATCTCGCCAACGCGTTGATTGGCGGTGTTTCGCCGCGATATCAGCACTACTATCCGGTATTTCCCTATCCAAGCTATACGGGTATGCGGCTCGAGGACATCAGCGATCTAAGGGCCTATCTGAGGACGTTGGCTCCGGTTTCCGGCCGCCCGCCCGCGCATGATCTGTTCTTCCCATTCCGCATGCGCCGCCTGCTGGGCTTTTGGAAATTGCTGTTCTTCCGTGAAGGGCAGACGCAAGGACCCGCCAGCACCGATCCTGTCCTGGCTCGTGGCCGCTATCTGGTCGAGACCCTGGGCCACTGCGCGGAATGCCACTCGTCGCGCAATATGTTCGGTGCGATAAAGCCAGAAACACGGTTTGCCGGCGGTACCGACCCTGAAGACACCGGCTTCGTTCCCAATATCACGCCGAGCCGGATCGGAAATTGGTCCGAAGCCGACATCGCGGAAATGCTGAAGAGCGGCAACACGCCAAACCATGGCCGCGTCGGCTCGTCTATGGCCGAGGTCGTCACCAACATGGCGATATTGCCGCAAAGCGATCGCGATGCCATCGGGCGCTACATCAAGACCCTGCCTCCTCGGCCGACACCGCATCCTTAAATGGGATCAATGGGTGTAGAGATAGGCGGCGACATCCCGGGCCTCGGCTTGCGAGATCCCTGTTTTTGGCATCGCGGAATTGGGCGAAAAATCCTGCGGCGACACGATCCAATGAACGAGGTTATCCCCCGTATTGTTGACGACGCCGCCGATATAGACCCGTTTTTGAAGACCCTCCAAAGTCCCGCCCACCTGACCATCGGCACCGGCTATGCCGGGGATTTGATGGCATCCGGTGCACCCATATCGACGAAAGATCGGCGGTGCGCGGGAGGGATCCCCGCCTTCGGTCAGTACGCGTGCCACCTGCAGGCGCTGCCGCGAAGTCTTCGCCATGTTCGCGCCAATCAGAGCGCAAAGCACTGCAATGGCTGCCGCACCCAGCCAGATGCCGCGAGATCTATAAAGGGCGGATGCGTGGGACATGACCCGCTCCCTTGCCGGCATTCGCGATCCATAGGGCTGCCATCGCGAGTGCGGCGCCGGCATAAATCGTCCCGGCTGGAATCCACATGACCATTCCCGCGAGCTGCTGATCCTCGAGCGGCGTAAGCCCCCATGTTTCCGCAGCATGCGTCTGCGCGACATAAAGGACGCGCGGCGCAAGTGCCATCAGCGCACCGAGTGCTCCAGTGTGCAGCATGGTCAGGAACAGGTGCCACGCCGCGACGCCGTGATTGCTGCGCCAGAAGATCGACCACCAGAATAGGATAGCGGTGCCGAAGAAGCTCAGATGCTGGAGGCGATGCAGCGTGACATCGCCAACGGCGGCATCGAACAGGATCGGCGCATGCCACGCCCATATGGCGACAGCATGCAATAGGGTGGCATTGGTTCCTCCGCTGAGCCAGCGCCAGACGATCCGCACGGAGCTCCGCCTCATCGCCCTCCCCGTCCAGCGCCTCAGCCGATCCGGCAGTCCCCAGAGAAGCATGCCTGCCGCTCGCGCGATGACGATCACCGGAGCGGAGATCGCCATGATGATTTCGTGCTCGATCATGTGAAAGGTAAAAAGCTGCTCTCCGAGCCAGCGCAACGGAGACAGCAGCGCAACGGCAAGCGTCACCCAGCCGGCCCAATAACAAAGGGCACGCTTCGCCACGAGGGGTCTGCTCGTTCGAGCGCGTCGCCTCAGCCTCCACCAACCTCGGCCGTAAAGAAAAGCCGCGACCGCTAACGGTGTCACGATCCACGGGTCGATCGTCCAGACCGAATGAAAGAGATGCGCTTCCGCGCCATGGGCGGCAGCCTCCCGCCCCGTCATCAGCAGGATCATGAGGGCGGCTAATGCTCGCATACGTTCAAGAGCCACGCGGCTCCTCCCTGCAGGAAAAGCGCGAAGGCGATGGCGAGCCCGACGAGGACACTGAGATGGCGGAGGAACAGCCCCGTTCGCGCCTCCTCGGGCGTAGAACCGGCCCGCGCTATCGCCGCGCTCGCCAACGCAAGTAGAATTGAGACGGAAGATGTCAGGACGGACCAATGCGAATGCCGGCTGCAATCGACATAGGGGAGCATCTGGCCAAGCTGGGTATTGCCGGCCCATACAAGCGGGGCAAGGATCAAACCCCCATATTTTGCCGCCGTGGCCATCATAGACGTGGCACCCAGTAAATGCATGCGTACAAGGGAATCCACGCCACCACGACAAAGTTCCAGTACATTGCATTATCTTCGACATCGCCGAAGCGGCGCGGATTATCGGCATGCCTCGAAAACATCAGGCCGGTCAGTACCAGCGTATCGATGAGATCCGTGACGATGTGGGTCGTATGCAGCCCCAGCATGGTCCAAATGATCGAGCCATACGCATTATCGTCCCAGCGTATGTTGAGGACGGCGAATTCGAATCCGCGCAGGATCAGCGGCACCGCCCCGAGCACCGACATGACGATAAGCCCGATCCGCACCTTGTGTAGATCTCGTTGCCGTGCCCAGCGAGACACGAGAATGTTCGGCACGACGCTTGCCAGCAATATCGCGGTCAGGGTCGTTCCAGGAACGAGGCCCGGCGCCGGCGCGTCGATTGGCCAGTGCGGGGCGAGGCTCATCAAGTAGAAATAGATCGCGATCGCCAATGCGAAGCCGGACCCTTCTATGAGCATGAAGGCACAGGTTCCCCACCAGGTCGGGCTTGCCCTCCCCATGCCATGAGGCGGCAGCCTTGAAACATCGAGGACGACACGCTCCTTCATGATTCATCCTCCGGCGTCTGCTTCGGCCAGAACCAGCCAGTCAAGGCGATCCCGATCGGAATTGATCCCCAAATGACCGCCCAAGGCGAGAAGATCGACCAGATCAGCATCACCGTGGTGGCGAGAGCCGCCAGGAGCGGCCAGATCGAATTTCGTGGCGAGGACTCGCTTGCTTCCGGCCGCGCTTCGACGACGCTGCTGACGATCAATTCGCGCCGGTCGGTGCGCAACCCGCCGGCAACCGCGAGTTCATCCGGCTGCGACCACAGGGGATCACAAGCGTCGACGACCGGGATATGGCGGAAATTGAAGCATGGCGGCGGTGACGATGTCGCCCATTCAAGCGTCGAGGCATTCCATGGATTCTCACCGGCAATCTGCCCGGACCGAGCGCTACGGATGACATCGATGAAGAAGACGAGGAATCCCAGTGAAAGGATAAGGGAGCTGAAGCTCACGAACATGTTCATGCCGGCCCAGGGCATTTCCGGCTGATAGGTGTAGATGCGCCGCGGCATGCCCTCGAGCCCGAGAATATGCATTGGAAAGAAGGTCAGGTTGAAGCCGGCAAAGATCAGCCCGAACGCCCAGCGGCCGAGCGTCTCGCTCATCATCCGTCCAGTCATCTTGGGAAACCAGTAATAGATGGCGCCGAGCAAGGGAAAAACGGCGCCGCCGACCAGGACGTAATGGAAGTGTGCGACGACGAAATAGGTGTCGTGCACCTGGGTATCGAACGGAACCGAGGCGACCATCACCCCGGTCAGCCCACCGACGACGAAGGTCACGATAAAACCGATGACGAACAACAGTGGTGTCTTGAAGACAGGTCGTCCGCTCCATAGCGTCGCCAGCCAGCAAAATATCTGGATGCCGGCGGGAATGGCAATCGCCATGCTGGAGGCGGTGAAGAAGCTCTCGCCGAGCTTCGGCAGGCCGACAACGAACATATGATGCACCCAAAGGCCGAAAGCCAGGATTCCGGTTGCGATCAGGGCCATGACAAGCGGAAGATAGCCGAATACGGGGCGGCGCGAGAAGGTTGCCGTTATCGTCGACACCATGCCGACGGCTGGCAGGAAGATGATATAGACCTCGGGATGGCCGAAGAACCAGAACAGATGCTGCCATAGCAGCGCATCGCCGCCCTCCGCGGGATTGTAGAAATGCGTCCCCACCAGACGATCGAGGATCAGCGTCGAGCTGGCGAGCATGATTGCCGGCATGGCCATGATAACGAGGAAGGCCGTGACGAGCATCGACCAGACGAACAGCGGAATGCGGTCGAGCGACATGCCCGGCGCACGCTGCTTGAAGACGGTGACGACGATTTCCACCGCGACGGCTAAGGCCGCGACTTCCGTGAAAGTGATCATCTGCGCCCAGAGGTCGGCGCGCTTGCCCGCGCCATATTGCGGACCGGACAAGGGCACATAGGCAAACCATCCGACATCGGGCGCGGTATCGAGCGCAAACGAGATCCACAACAACAGACCGCCGGCGAGATAGATCCAATAGGAAAAGGCATTCAGGCGCGGAAAAGCGATATTGCGGGTGCCGACCATGAGCGGCACGAGATAGACCGCCATGGCTTCCATGACCGGCACGGCAAACAGGAACATCATGTTTGAGCCATGCATGGTGAAAATCTGATTGTAGCGGTCCGGGCCGATGAAACGCGCCTCCGGCTGCGCCAACTGCAGCCGCATTGCGAGCGCGAGCAGCCCGCCCAAGGCGAGAAAAACGAATGCGGTAACGATGTAACGGCGGCCGACGATCTTGTGATCGACTGTCGTGAGGGCACCCCAGACACCAGTCGGCGTCATCCAGGTCCGCGCAAGCCGCCGTTCGAGCTCGCCGTCCTCGAACATCAAATCCGTCGGTTGTGTCGGTTTGTCGTCCGCCGTCATCGCAGACTTTCCATATAGGCGGAAAGCTGCCGCAGCTCGTCACTGGAAAGTGGAACCATCGGCATGTTGTTTCCCGGTTTCAAGGTCTGCGGATCGGCGATCCAGGCGGCAAGTGAACCGCGGGTATTATCGAGCAACCCTGCCGCGATCGTCTGGCGACTGCCGACATGGGTCAGGTCCGGCCCCGTCGATCCCGATGCCTCGGTTCCGCGTATGGTATGGCAAGCCGCGCAAGGCTTGCGCATGAAGAGAGCCTTGCCGGCCGCAGCCTCTGGATGGGCCGGCGATACGCTATTGGCCTTCTGGGCGGCGGCCCAGCGCTGATAGGCGGCCATGTCCTCCGCGATGACGAACAGCGCCATATGGCTGTGCTGAAGCCCGCAGAATTCCGCGCATTGACCGCGATAGACACCTGGCCGTTCCGCTCGTATGGATATGACGTTCTGCCGGCCGGGAATGAGGTCGCGCTTACCGGCGAGGCTCGGTACCCAGAAGGAATGAATGACATCCAGGCTTTCAAGCTCGATGCGAATATCGACACCAACCGGGATATGCATCTCATTGGCCGTCTGAAAGGACTTGGTCGGATCGACATCATCATAGATGAATTGCCACCACCATTGCTGGCCGCGAACCTTGATCGTAAGACCGGCATCCTCGGACATGCCGAGGCCGCGCGTTGCATGGAAGCTCGCAATCGTCAAACCCGCGATGATGACAACAGTCGCCGCGACGGCCGCCGTCACCAGCTTACCCATCCGCCGCTCAGTCTGGGAGTTTGGACTTTCCCGCGGGGTCCTGGCGCGCAGCAATGCGAGGACCAGGACGATCATGATGAGCGTCCACACGGCACAGCAGACCACCACAATCCCGATGATGAGATGCTTGAGCTGAACGGCCGCGGCCCCCTCGGCATTCAGGGCGGACTGAGCGCCGTTGCATCCTGCAATTAGGATGGCGGACAGGAGCAGGAAAACGGCAGCGCCCGCTTTCAATGGGGTGGCTCCTGTACAGCGTTCGGTCCGGCAGGGCCCTCGTCGAACAGAATTGCCGCCGGCGCGCGGTTTTCCGCCGGGCGGGTCTGCTTATCGTCATTGCGGCTCGGCGCGGTGGTCTTGGCCTTATATGCGCCGATCGTCTGGACGTAGCCTGCGAGTTGCCAGATCTCGTCAATCGTCATCTTGTCGCGAAAAGCCGGCATTCCATGCGGCCGGCCATCGCGGATGGAGGCGGCTATCGACACCATCTCCGGACCATAGAGCCACCAGCCATCCAGGAAAGATGGACCGATCCCGCCACGCCCGTCGCCATGGCATGCCCCGCAACCGAACCAGGAATAGAGCCGTTTGCCCTGGCTAAGATCGTAAGCGGTGGTCTCATAGGGTTTGCCGAGGGCAAAATAGATTTCCGGCGGAGTGCCGCTGATACCGTTTGGCATCAGGCGCAGCTCGGCCAAGGCTGCTCCGACGGCGGGATCGGTTCGATATTGTCGCCCTTCTCGTGCATCGCCGATGAGCGCGGCCGCGCCGAGGGTCACCAGAAAAACAACGGCTACGAATGTGCGATCAAGGAATTCTCTACTTACCTCCCACGGCATGGCTGATATTCCAACCTGTTCGGGATTCAATGAACCGGAGCCGCGCCAGAGCGGACAAGGCGCACGGGCAGCAGCTTGTAAGACGGCGTCTTCGCCTTGGCGTCATGATGGCTCAACGGGAACAGCGGGTTGGCTTCCGGGTAGTAGGCGCAGCAACATCCTTCCGGCATGTCATAGGCAACAATGGTGAACCCTGTAACCCGCCGCTCCGTTTCCCGATCGATCGCGGTCACCAGATCGACGGCCTCGCCGTTACTGAAGCCTAGGCGCCCTATATCGTTTGTGCTGACGAAGACGACCCGCCTGGTTCCTTCTATACCGCGATAGCGGTCGCTAAAGCCATAAATCGTCGTGTTGAACTGATCGTTGGAGCGCAACGTCGCGAGATGAAGGACATCGTCGCTTTGCGCATCGAGCGAAAACTCCGGAAACAGGCGGTCAGGCGTAATGAAATTGGCCTTGCCGTTGGGGGTCACCCATTTACGTTCCCGCGCGGGCAACGGTCTTGGAATGCCGCCAGGATGGAACATGCGCTCGTTGAAGTCCTTGAACGTCTCCGGATAGGTTTGCTCGATGGCGTCGCGGATGGTCGAATAGTCAGCAACCCAGCGGTCCCATGGCACGACGCCCTTGGCAAGCGTCGCCTTTGCCATTCCGGCGATGATTGCGGGCTCGGAAAGCAATTCCGGACTGGCGGGCTTGGCCCTTCCACGCGAGCCGTGAAAATGCGCGACCGAGCTTTCCATCGAAACGGCCTGCGGGCCGCTCGCCTGTTCATCGATTTCGATGCGGCCGAGGCACGGTAGGAGATAGCCGATTTCGCCATGAATGACGTGGCTTCGATTAAGCTTGGTGGCGATCTGGACGGTCAGGCGCAGCTTCCGCCATGCATTCTCCATCGCGACGGTTTCAGGAATGGCTCGCAGAAAATTTCCGCCGAGGCTGACGAACGCCCGCGTCTCGCCCTCAAGAATCGCTTTGCATGTTTCGACCGTGGTGTGGCCGATCCATTCCGGCGGTTCGAACTGATAAAGTGCGGCCAGCTTGTCCAGCGGCACGAGGCCTGGCTTTTCCGTGATCCCCACCGTGCGCTGACCCTGAACATTCGAATGGCCACGGACTGCGCAGATATTGGCCCCCGGCTTACCGATATTGCCGCGCAGAAGCGCGAGATTAACGACCATATGTACGTTTTGGACACCCATGACATGCTGCGTAAGGCCCATGCCATAGACCATGAGAACCGCATTCGAGTTGGCATAGGTCGAAGCAGCCTGCTGCATCTGGGCCCGCGTCAGGCCCGAGACACGCTCCAGCTCGGCCCAATCGTAGTTTCGCGTCGCGGCTGCGAACTCCTCGAAGCCCGCGGTATGTTGGCGGATGAAATCGTGGTCAAGGACATGCTTCTTGTCGGCGGCGGCCATCGCTGCGGCAAAGGCGACCGTTCCGGCATCGGAGGGATCGTCCGGTATCGCATCGCTTCCCGCGACCTTGCTGGTACCGGATGCTTTCAGAGCATCGTCGGCCTCGATCAGCGCCTTGCACACTCCGAAAAGCGCGGCGATATCGCCGCCGTTCTTGACCTGGTAGTATTCCGAGGAAATCGGCGTTTCCTTGCCGGTGAGCATCTGACCGGGCATCTGAGGATTGATGAAACGCCTGCAGCCCCGGCTCGGGAAGTGGGTTGAAGGTGACGATCTTGACGCCTCGGTTGACCGCATCCTGCAGGTCGTGAAGCATTCTCGGCGAGGACGTACCAACGTTCTGCGCAAGATAGAAGATGCAGTCGCAATTTTGGAAATCGGACAGAATGGCCGTACCGATCGAAGCGCCGATGCTTTCCGGCAGGGCGACGGATGTGCTTTCGTGGCACATGTTTGACGAATCCGGCAAATGATTGCTGCCGTATATGCGCGCGAACAACTGATACATGTAAGCCGTTTCAAGCGACGCCCGCCCAGACGTATAGAAATCAACCTGCTCTGGGGACAGCGCCCTCAACTCGCGGCCGATCTCCTCAAAAGCCACATGCCAGGCTATGGGTACGTATTTGTCCTTTTCCGCATCCCAGCGCATGGGATGCGTCAAACGCCCTTGTTCCTCGAGATCATGGTCGGGCCAGGTTTCAAGTTCGGTGAGCGTATGTGCCGCGAAGAAGGCACGATCGGCGCGCCGGTTGGTAAATTCCCAACTGGTAGCCTTGGCACCATTTTCGCAGAATTCCAACGGATGAGGCTTGGCAGGCTTGCCCCAAGCGCAACTGACACACATGTAGCCGTCGGACTTGTTCTGATGCGCCAGAAGGGATGGACCCGCGAGCGGAATATGCTCCCGAAGGAGAATGCCACCCACCGACTTCGCAGAACCCCATCCACCTGCTGCGGGTTTGCCGGCTGTTTTCGATGGTTCGTTTCTCGGGTGGGTAGCCATGATGAAGATCCTCGATTTCCCACAAAGAACCAACGACAAGCTTTTCTGTTCCCTAGCGCCCGTGCCGGCGACGACGGCCATGGCGTCAGCTGGCATTGCCGCTAGAGCCGAATGATTTTAGGTCGAGTCGACCTAAAACCTGAATTCGCTCTAGAATCAAAAAAGTAGAGCGTGATGTCGTCCGAAAACCGCATACACTTTTCGGCATCACTCTAGAGATCGATGAGTGCGTAAGGCTTGCCCGTGGGTTTCTCGATGTGGGCGGCGACATTGAAAACTGGTGCTCCTGCGGGGGTCCGGCCCTCATAGCTGCCCCGGTGCGCGTGTCCATGGACGACTGCATCGACTTTGAAGCGATCGATCGTTTCGGCAAGACGCGATGAGCCGAGAAAGGGAAAGATTTCCGGCGGTTCGCCGACGACTGTATCCGTGATCGGCGCATAGTGCAGAACCACCATGGAGCGGCTGGCCCGAACCTGACGCATGGCGTTTTCCAGCCGCATGGTTTCATCGACGCTTTCAGCAACCATCGCCTTGATGGCGGGCTCTCCGAAGGAACTCAGCATGTAGCGTCCAAACCCTCCGGCAAAACCTTTCACGCCGACGAAGCCAACTCCGTCGATCTCCACTGCTCGGCCGTTCAAAAGCTTCACGCCAACGCCCGTGAGAATGGACGTTACCTCCTCGACGGCACCGCTTTCATAATCATGATTTCCGAGCACCGCCACCACCGGAACCGTGCAGTTGCGCAGGTCGGCAGCAAGCAATTCGGCCTCTTTCGGCTTGCCGAGGTCGGTCAGATCGCCGGCGATGACCAAGACATCGGCGACCGAACAAATGTCGGCAAAAAGCGCCTTATAGGATTGCTCCCGATCTTCCTTGACATGAAGGTCTGCGACGGCAGCGACTCTCAATTTCCGTCGTTGATCATTGGCCATCGTCAACTCTCCTCTTCGTCGCGCCATTCGCCGTCGCCGCTTACGTCGGCGAAGCCCCATTCCTTCACGTCAATTTCAAAATCAACACGAGAATACATCCGGCCGCGGCATATCTTCGTCTGTGGCAAAGGCAGGTCACGCTGAGCGCTTAAACGGTCGAGTAGCTCGTCCATCAGCCAGTCACACCGTCGACGGGCGGTTGTTCCATTGCCCATTTAAGACCGATGTTGATCCGCCACTGAGCGCACGGACAACAGATCATCAGTAAGGGGTATTCGCGAACTGCTTGTCCTTGCAAACGCATCGCGGTGGTCGAGGTGCTAAGCCGTCCGCCCCGATTAAGGCTTCTATGACGGTACCAACCCTCACTGCGTTGGAACTCACCCGGCTCTATTCGATTATATGAGGAAAAGGAGCTGCGCGGGACGCCACGAGGACTCGGTCGTGAAACTGTTTATTGTCGCCCTTTTCCTAGTCTGCTTAACGTCCTGCTCGGATGAACAGCAACAGCGCGACCGAAAAATTCGTGATGTGCTCTCATGGAGCGCGACGGCGGAGATGGTCTTGGACGCGCGAACGGAAATGCGCGTATCGAATAGTTTTGCCATCCTAACGATAGAGCGGTGCGCAAAGGAAATCGGCTCCCTATCGAAGGAGCTTCCGACATTCCCGGAGAATTTGGCTGCCCTCGCCGGCCGGTTGAATATGGTCACCGGTTCAGCGCATCGCGAGCTCATCAATGGCCGGACGGATGGGCTTTCCCAATATGTTCGCGATTTGCGAAGCTTCGAAAGCGAGTTGAGAGCTAAATCAGGAGCAGCAGATTGAAGAAATTGCTGCAGGTATCGCTTGGCGTCATCACCAGCATCGGCGGTTTTCTTGAAACGGGAAATATCGCGACCTCCGCCCAAGCAGGAGCAGCCTATGGTTATACTCCCCTTTGGGCTATTGTTCTCGGCACGATCTGTGTGATTTTCCTCGTTGAAATGTCGGGGCGCTTCGCAATCGCGAGCCATTATACGATCGTCGACGGAATTCGGGATCGCTTCGGCTCCAATATTTTTCTTCTCACTGCATCCGTGGTCTTTATCGTCAATCTTCTCGTTCTTGCCGCCGAAATCGGCGGCATCTCGCTTGCGCTGCAATTCCTGACTGGCGTGAAATTTCCGTGGTGGTCATTGCCGGTGACATTTACCGCTTGGCTGCTGCTCTGGCGGGGCACATTCGGCCTTATCGAGAATGGCATATCGTCTTTGGGGCTTCTGGCGCTCTCTTTCGTCGTCGCCGCGCTTGTCATGGATCCGCACTGGGGCGAAATCGCGAAAGGACTTGTGCCGACGCTGCCGAGTAAAGATCCGCTACATTATAGCTTCATCGTCGTCGGAATATTGGGCGCTGTCATTTCGCCCTATCTCTTTTACTTCTATTCCTCGGGTGCCATCGAAGACGAATGGGACAAGACCTACTTTGGCGCCAATCGCGCGATCGCGATCCTTGGCATGAGTTTCGGCGCGATCATTACCGCCGCAGTGATGGTTCTGGCTGCAATGATTTATCCCTCCAACGGGATTGAGGATATTGAAGGATATGAGCAGATTGCCATGATCCTCACGCCCGCCTTTGGAAAATGGGGACTTTGCCTCTTTGCGATCTCGCTCGGGATTACATGTTTGGGCGCGACCCTCGAGGTGAGCCTGGCACAAGCCTATCTAATCGCACAAGGCTTCGGATGGAATTGGTCGGAAAACATGAAGCCGAAAGAAAATCCCGCCTTCTGCCTTGTCTACACAGCCTGCCTTCTGATTGCCATGATCCCAATCGTCATCGGCTTGGATCCGCTTCGGATCACCATCTTTTCGATGGCCCTCTCAGCTCTCAGCCTGCCGTTCGGCGTGGTTCCCTTCCTTATCCTGATGAACGATCCGACCTATGTAGGGAAGCACAGAAACGGGTGGATCAGCAATGCCGCGGTCATCTTTATCGTCGCGATGGCTTTCGTGCTTTCGATTGTAACTACACCTCTGGAGATCCTGGGAGGCTGACATGTATCTTGTGCGCGACGTTCTGGATAAGCAGGTGGTCGATCGCAGACAGGCTCGTATCGGAAAGGTCGACGGTATCGTGCTTACGACCGAAAACGACGACCGGCTCAAGATCAGCTTTGTCGAAATGGGCCATTTGACATTGCTGCGAAGGCTGAGCCAGCGCCTATATCGCTGGCTGCTTGCCTTTTCCCAACGGGTGCGGGCAGAGCGCGATCAATGCCCCTATCGGATTCCTTGGTCGAAGGTCACTGATGTGGGCATCGACATTGAAATTGATATCGACAACAGCGAAACGCCGCTAGAACAGAAGCAGGAATGGTTGAGACAACATATTCTCAGGCACATTCCGGGAGGGTTGTTATGACGGAGATACATCTGGAGCTCCTGCTTGGAATGAAGGTTCACGACTTAAATGGTCAACCGATCGCACGCTTGGAAGAGATCAAAGCGGAAGCTGCGGACGAAGATTTCTTTGTTGTTGAATATCACCTTGGAGCTCTTGGCTTTCTGGAAAGAGTATCGGCAACGACGATTGGCAACGTCATGTTACGGCTCTTCGGATTCGAACAGCGGTCGACTGGCTATATCGTTCCATGGGATAAGCTCGATGTAGGGAATTCTGGTCAACTTAAACTCCGATGTACCGTCGACGAACTCAGGACGAGCACACCGTAACGTATTTCGGCTAAAACGTGGTGCATTGGGAATCCTCCTTACTTGACCTCGCTGTCGAGCCAGACGGTCACCTGTTTGATTTCCTTCTACGGACGGATCACTCACACTTCTTATGATTGTCGGCAGTTTATCATATGACGATGAGGCGAGACCTTCCGGGTGCGAGATCGAAAGATCAAAAGCCACGTCTCACGAGCACGCGCGACATCGGTTAGATGCTCGGCGAGAATTCGGTAGGTGGTGCTGCTTCGATCCATTAGGACCTTATTGGCGGCCGCCGGGGCAGCCGCCGGCTGGATTGAATCGATCAGCTCTTGATGGCGATGCGTTTGACTTGCGACTGCGCCTTCTCACTCTTCGGCAAGGTCACGGTCAGCACGCCATTCTTGAAGCGGGCATCGACCTGCTCTTCGTTGACCTCGACGTCAAGCGGGATGCGGCGCTCGAAGCGGCCGTAATAGCGCTCGGAGAACTGGCGATCCTTGTCCTCGTTCTCGGAACGCTTTTCGCCCTTCAGCGTCAGCACACCATCGTTGAGCAGGACCTCGATGTCGTTTTCCTCAAGCCCGGGCACTTCGGCGGTCACCTTGATCTCCTTGGCAGTGTCGGAGATCTCGACGTTCGGCCAGCCGGCACTGAAGACGGAGCCGTTTCCGAAGGATGACAGGCCGGTGCCGAAGCCGCGGAAGACATTATCAAATAGACGGTTTACCTCGCGATGAAGCGACAGGAAGGGATCACGGTCGTCATCGCGCAGGATAGTCGGAATCTGATTGCCATTGTTGCGATTCCAGGGAATCAAATCGCGAACACTCATGTTTTTCTCCTTTCCGTTTGCGCACTTGGCAAAGTTCGCCTGGAGGCGCCGAGCCATGCTCGGCGCCTTTGTGCGAATTGCGCTTGTGTGGAAGCTTAAGCCGCCTGCTTTTCGGCCTCTATTTGCTTCGTCTCAGGCTTTGATAGAGCCATGTCTGTCGTAATCGCGATCTGGCGCGGCTTCATTTCTTCGGGAATTTCGCGCTTGAGATCGATCGTCAGCAGACCATTGACGAGACCGGCACCTACCACCTTGACGTGATCGGCAAGCTCGAACCGGCGCTGGAACGAGCGGCCGGCGATGCCGCGATGCAGATACTGCACATCTTCAGCATTTGCCTTCTGGCCCGAGACGACGAGCATGTTCTGCTCCTGGGTAATCGTCAATTCGTCCTGCGAGAAGCCCGCCACTGCCATGGCGATGCGATAGCTATCCTCGCCGGACTTGACGATGTCGTACGGGGGCCAGTTGTCGATCGTGTCGACGCGACTTGCCGCTTCGAGCGCATTCAACATTCGATCGAAGCCGATGCTCGACCGGAACAGGGGTGAGAAATCGAGGTTTGTCCTCATAGCCATATCCTCCTTATAAGCAACATGGATACAAGGAGACGCCAAGAGCATGACGTCTCCTGGACTTCGTTCGATTCCCATTGGGCAATCGAACAATATTAATATAATTCCGTGGCTTACAGTTTCAAGAGTAGCGCAACTCCCCGACAAAAAAATTGATTTTCGCGTGACCAGATTCGGGTAATGCGGCAGATGCCGAGCGGCAGAGTTATCGCCCTGGTTGACGTACTGGCTCCGATAGAGAGAATAGGCAAGGCGACGACACTGCCTTCTTCGCCGCCCGCCTATGCCGTTGTCAGCACCCTGATATCGCCTCGACGATCAATGACGTCGACCACGACCTGGCGATCGGATCGGCGGATGGTGACGTCGGCCGACCCATTGCCGATCTGCAGGCGTCGCAGCGACACCTCATCGAGGAAAGGGGGCAGCTGCGGCTCGTTGAAGCTGACGTGCTGCGCGTTCGGATCAAAATCAAGGCCTAGGCACGATTGCAGCAGGAAGAGCGGCGCGGCAGCCGCCCATGCCTGCGGAGAACAGGCGACTGGATAGAAGGTCGGTCCCTGCGCCTGCTGGCGCGGCAGCCCGCAGAAGAGTTCAGGAAGCCGGCGCAGGTCGATATAGGTCGAGGCCGTAAACAGGCCTTCGAAAATCCGCGCTGCTTCAGCGCGATAGCCGTAGCGGGCAAGGCCGGCGGCAATCAGGGCATTGTCATGCGGCCAGATCGAGCCGTTGTGATAGCTCATGGGATTGTAACGCGCCTCGGTCGAGGCGATGGTGCGGATACCCCAGCCGCAGAAGGACGAAGCACCCATCAGCGTTCGGGCAACGACGCGTGCCCTTCCGGGATAGGCTATGCCGGTGAAGAGGGCATATCCAGCATTGGACGATCGAACCCTGCAAGGGCGCTTATTTCCGTCCAAAGCAAGTACATAAGTGCCGAGTTCCTCGTCGAAAAAGCTCGTGTCGAAAGCCCGGCGCAAGGCCTCCGCCCTCGCCAGGAATTTCGCGGCTCGTTCCGCCTTGCCGAGCCTGCGAAAGATCTCGGCGGCCCCCTGCCAGGCGCCGTAGAGATAGGCCTGCACCTCGACAATCGCGATCGGTCCCTTCGCAAGCGTGCCGTCGATGTGAAAGATGGAATCGTGGCTGTCTTTCCAAGCCTGATTGATTAGGCCCTCTTCTGTCCGTCGTCCATATTCGACGAAACCGTCGCCGTCTCGATCGCCATGTTCGTCGATCCAGGCAAGAGCCGCCTCGATGGCAGGGAGCAGCGACTGGATCGTGGCAAAATCTGCCGTACGTTTGAGGTATTCGCCAGCCAGCAGCACGAAGAGGAGCGTGGAGTCGATACTGCCATAATAGCGGCGGAAAGGCACTTCACCGAGTTCGGCCATCTCTCCATAGCGGACCTCGTGCAAAATCTTGCCTGGTTCCGCGTCCGCGATAGGGTCGATCTCCGCCGCCTGGTTGGCCGCCAGGTGGCCGAGCACCCCGCGGGCGATCTGCGGATCGAGCCAGAGCGTTTCCAGCGCGGTGATCAGGGCGTCGCGGCCGAAGACGGTGCTGAACCAGGGAATGCCGGCATAGGGATAAGGTCCTTCCGGCTTGTCGGTCATCAGCATGTAGAGGTCGGAGACGCTGCGGCGAACCACCTCGTTGAAGATCTCGTTGGACGTAACGATCGATGCCGCGCGTGAGGAAGACGAACGCAAGGCTCGGCGCGCATCCCTTAGAGCAAGGAAAAAGGAACGGTGGCTCGGTCGCCGGTCAGCGACCCGATCGCAACCTATCTCGACGAAAAACGATCGCGCCTCATGCGGCTCAAGATGGAGATCATAAATAACCTGATCGCTGCAAATTTGATCCGGCCTTGGATCAAAGCAAATGCGGGTCGACCGCTTTCGCTCATCAAGCCCGATATAAGAAAGCAAGATCGAATCCTGCTCCACCACGGGGGTAAGATGGCGGCCTTTACGCACTCTCACAGTTCCGCGAACCTCGAACAGGTCGGCGAAATCGGCCGCAAATACGATTTCGACACGAACATGCTGCCGCCGATCGTCATAATTCCGGATGGCCAGCCGCTCGTAGCAACCGCCATTCCACAAGAAGCGGGATCTGCGAAGATGAATGAGATCATGGCCGAGCGTGAGCTTACCTTTTTCGTCGAAAAGATCGGGGTTGGTGAGATCGCAGGTGAGCGTCGCGTTATCCTCACGCAGCGTCGACGACAACAGCATTGGCCGCTTGCCGTTGATCGTCAGATAGAAATGCGAGAGATAACGCGTATCACGATGGAAAAGGCCCTCCGGGCTACCAGGCCCGGAAAGCGCATCGCCATTGTGGTCGAAGACGGCGAAGGTATCGCCGTGCTTCAAGGTGCGCGGTCGCCGCTCCTGCAGGGATGCGGTTGCCGGTATGAAGAATTGCGCCACCGGGGCGGCCGGCTCTGCCGACGCGACGGATGGCTTGCTGTCCACAGAAGCGGTCGACATGCTGCCATGTCTCCTACGCCACGACCTGGAGATCCAGATCCTGGCCATTGGCTCGGCGCAGTGACGCCGCCTTCGTGCGAACGCCGGGCAGGTTACGATAGATAGCGAGATAGTCTCGCGCCATCCGTTCCGCGCTGAAACGCCGTTCGAAAGTCGCGCGTACCTTGTGGCGATCCATGCGCAGCGCCCATTCGACATTCTCGGCCGCCTCCGTAACACTATCGACGACGATGCCTGAAACACCGTTGTCAATCACTTCCGGAACCGAACCGCATCCGAACGCGACTACCGGGGTGCCGCATGCCATTGCCTCGATCATCACCAGCCCGAACGGTTCGGGCCAGTCGATCGGGAAAAGCAACGCGCCGGCATTACCAAGGAAATCGGCCTTCTGGTGCTCGTTGATTTCGCCGATGAACTCGACGTTCGGATGGCTCTTGACCATCGGCGCGATCACCGTGTCCCAATAGGCCTTGTCCGCATTGTCGATCTTGGCGGCGATCTTCAGCGGCATACCAACCTTGGTTGCGATGCGGATCGCGCGATCCGGACGTTTCTCGGGGGAGATTCGTCCCAGGAAGGCAAGATAGTTGCCTTTGGGCTTTGCCGTGAAGGAAAGAAGATTGGTCGGAAGACCGTGATACACAGTTCCGGACCAGTTGACCGGTGGCATCGGGCGACGCTGATCATTGGAGATCGATACAAGCGGGATATCAGGAAAAGCCTTGTAGAAAGGCTTGAGATCCGGCAGGTCGAGACGTCCATGTAGCGTCGTGACTGTACGATCCGAAAAATCCCGGATCAGCGGGAAATGCAAGAGATCAATATGGAAATGTAGGACATCGAATTCATGCGCCCGCCGGCGGATCTCCTCCAGCAGGACGACTTGATGCGGAAGATGATCCTTGACGGCCGGATTGAGCCTGAGCGCGACCTCCGAGCACGCCACCAAGGTTGCATCGGTAACGGAGTCACCGCTAGCAAACAGCGTGACGTCGTGACCCTGAGCGACAAGTTCTTCGGTAAGATAGGAAACGATGCGCTCGGTTCCCCCATAAAGCTTCGGCGGAACGCTTTCGGCAAGCGGCGCAATCTGGGCGATCTTCATCGGCAAAACCTCCTCATAAGAGCAAAGAATGGACGGCAAAAATCGGGTAGCGTCCTAAAAAGGCACGCGTTTACAAGGCGATGTCTAGGCTTCTGATATCTGGCGGCGGCGACCTCCCTTTCTAAGGCTGCTAGAAACAAAACGGCCGGTAAAACGGCGCAGCCGCGATCTCTGGCGACGAAGTTTATCGGCCTCCGCAGGCCGCGACGAGATCATGTCTTGGCCGTCATCCAAGGACTTTAAAGCGGCGATGATGTCGTCATAGGAGACGACATGGTCCGCGCCTGGAAAGCGCCGAAAGCCGGGCATCGATTCGATTGCGAATATATCCGAGGCCCAGGATGCAAGAATGGCGCGCTTGTGATCCTTCGTGATATGCTCCGCCGACAGAACATCGCGCGGATGGGCAAAATGTCGGGCAGGATACAACAAATGCGCCGAGGTGACCGCAGCGGTGGATGGGTCGCTCATTGTGATACTGTCGGTTTCCTTTCTCATATCTGGCTCCATCGATGTCTGATCGCTGAGTTCTGGCCACGTTAGGAAGCTTCAGCTTGGTCCGTTACCCTCCATGGCGCCCCCTCAGCAAATGAATTGCCTTCGAGCTCGGAGAGTGCCGCCGCGCGCAAGGCTGACGGTTCGTGCAGGGCTCTGCTATAATATCTTGCGACCGTCGTCATGATCTGCGCAACGGCAGTAGGATCACGTGAGACCCCTTTTCCACGCGCTATCGATTTGACAACGTCCATGCAGATCCGCAGATCTTCCCGCGAAAGAGAAAGATGGCTGTTCATCCTTCCGCCACCTCCGGAAAGGTGCCGCGCGCACCCTGCACCAGTATTTTCAACTGCCGCGGATTTCGTACTCCCTGGCGGTATAGTTCTATTACTATAGCAGCGATCCGCTCGCCCTCTTCCGATTTGCGCGGAATATCCGCCGCTGCCCGGATCTCATCAAAAACGCGCTGACAAAGGTCCAGGTCGCGCGAATCGAGCGGCGCATCTGATCTCTTGATGATCGTCTGAACCATTCGTGATCTCCATTGCGGAGCCCGCTCCACCAGAAGGTGGAGCGGGCTTGACCGTTAGAAGTCCATTCCAGCTCCAGCAGGCAATGCGGGAGGTGCCTCCTTCTTCGGCTTTTCGGCAATCATGGCTTCCGTCGTCACCAGCAAGCCCGCGACCGAAGCTGCATCCTGAAGTGCGGTGCGCACGACCTTGGCTGGATCGATGACGCCTTGAGCATAGAGATCGCCGTATTCATTCGTCTGGGCATTCCAGCCATAGGAGAAGTCGGTCTTCTCGCGCAGCTTGCCGACGATGATCGAACCTTCCGCGCCGGCATTCTCTGCTATTTGGCGAACCGGCGCCTCGATTGCCCGGCGAACAATATCGACGCCGACGCGCTGGTCGTCGTTTTCCGTCTTGAGACTGTCAAGCGCCTTGACGGCTCTCAGCAGAGCAACGCCGCCGCCCGGCAGGATGCCTTCCTCGACCGCGGCTCGGGTCGCATGCAGCGCGTCATCGACACGGTCCTTCTTTTCCTTCACTTCGACTTCGGTCGAACCGCCAACGCGGATAACGGCAACGCCGCCAGCGAGCTTGGCAAGGCGTTCCTGCAGCTTTTCGCGGTCGTAATCAGAGGTGGTTTCTTCGATCTGGGCCTTGATCTGGGCAACGCGGCCTTCGATGTCGGACTTGGCGCCAGCGCCGTCGACGATCGTGGTGTTTTCCTTCTCAATCGCCACCTTCTTCGCCCGGCCGAGCATGTCGAGGGTAACGTTCTCGAGCTTGATGCCGAGGTCTTCGGAGATGACAGTGCCGCCCGTCAGGATGGCGATGTCTTCCAGCATGGCCTTGCGGCGATCGCCGAAGCCCGGAGCCTTGACGGCAGCGATCTTCAGGCCGCCACGCAGCTTGTTAACGACGAGGGTCGCAAGCGCTTCGCCTTCGACGTCCTCAGCGATGATGAGGAGCGGCTTGCCGGTCTGAACGACGGCCTCCAGGATTGGAAGTAGCGATTGCAGGTTCGAGAGCTTCTTTTCATGGATGAGGATATAGGGATCCTCGAACTCCACCCGCATCTTGTCGGCATTGGTGACGAAATAGGGGCTGAGGTAGCCGCGGTCGAACTGCATGCCTTCGACGACTTCGAGTTCGGTTTCGGCGGTCTTGGCTTCTTCAACCGTGATGACGCCTTCGTTGCCGACCTTCTGCATGGCTTCGGCGAGATAACGGCCGATCTCGGCATCGCCGTTAGCCGAAATGGTGCCGACCTGGGCGATCTCCGCATTATTGGAGATCTTGCGGGCGTTGGTCTTCAGTTCCGCCACGACAGCGTCGACGCCGAGGTCTATGCCGCGCTTCAGATCCATCGGGTTCATTCCGGACGCGACCGCCTTGGCGCCTTCCTTGACAATCGCTTGAGCGAGAACCGTCGCTGTCGTGGTGCCATCGCCGGCAAGATCGTTGGTCTTGGAGGCGACTTCGCGCAGCATCTGGGCGCCCATGTTCTCGAACTTGTCTTCGAGTTCGATTTCCTTGGCGACGGTAACACCGTCCTTGGTGATGCGCGGAGCGCCGAAGGACTTGTCGATGACGACGTTACGACCCTTCGGGCCGAGCGTGACCTTCACCGCATTGGCGAGCACATCGACCCCTCGCAGCATGCGTTCACGGGCATCGGTGTGAAACTTGACTTCTTTCGCAGCCATTTCTTTAACTCCTCAATAGGCAGCTATCAGACTGATGGTTCGTGGCGTGGAGGCTCAGGCAGCCTGTTTCCGCTCGGCCTGGGCTTCAATAATGCCCATGACATCGCTTTCCTTCATGATGAGCAGGTCTTCGCCGTTGATCTTGATCTCAGTGCCGGACCATTTTCCGAACAAGATGCGATCGCCAGCCTTGACGTCGAGGGCCTGGATCTGGCCGGCGTCGTTGCGCGCGCCCGGCCCCACGGCGATAACCTCGCCTTCCTGCGGCTTTTCCTTGGCGGTGTCGGGAATGATGATGCCGCCCTTGGTCTTTTCCTCGGAATCGACGCGGCGGACAAGAATGCGATCATGAAGCGGTCGGAACGACATGTTTTCCTCCGTTGAGCAAAAAAGATGACGTTGATCCCCTCACCGGACCGGATGACCAGTCCGGGCGGGTGCAAAACCTCGTTCGAGCCTTTTGCGCGAAATGATCTGGTTTTGGGATTTTTCGATTTCAAGAGGGATGGACAAAAAAATTAGCACTCGCCTCAGGCGGCTGCTAACATGCTGGAATGGAACAAGAAAATGGCACTCTGCGTTGAAAACCCATTGATGGCCGCAAAAATTTGCGCCACCATCCGACTGTCACGAAACGGAGATGAAGCATGCGATTTTCGTCGGAACTGGAAGGTCAACTAAACGGCTATGGGCTGACCACCGCGCATATCCTCTATCACATTCCCGATTTCGAATCCGTCCTGCAGACCTACGTCTGGCAGGATTACGACCTGGCGCCCGATTTTCCCGAAATGCATAGGTTCCTCGATTTCTGGCAAACCAATCTCGACGGGCCGCTGCATTCCGTCCGCTACAGCCATCGGCGCCTGATCGGTCCAAACGAATGGCGTCGTGTCGAAGGCGAGTTCAAGCTCCATTAGGACCCGAACGGAAACTTTCCTTCCCCAGTCTTCGATAATCAAGGCTTGATGAGCTCGGTCGTTCTCCCTTGCCAACCCTCGACAGGCCGGGGAGGCTAAGGCTCAGCTCCTGCCGGGCGGAGAAGATTATCGGCTGGAAGGATTTGAATCCTTGCTGGTCTTTTAGGTTCATCAGGAACGGGGGCGCGTCATCCTCGTAACGCCCTCGTGATTATTTATTGCATGCGAAGAATGTCAGCATCGACGGGCCGATATCTCCATCAGTCCTGCTCACGGCTTTCGCCAATAACTTTGTCGATCAGACCTTCATTGCGTGGGAAGGCCGAGTAAGCGGAGAAGCATTCCAGTCACGCGTACCATTTGGTCCGCTTTTCCTGTTTTTGACGGCGGCTAGCCCGCCATCATGCGCGCCTCATCGTCTATCCTCCTCGTGCTGCTCCGCGCCTTCGATCGATGAAAGCCAGGGTTCCCGCCGTTTGGTCCAAACCTCATAGCTGGGTCTGAGATGCGTGGGTGCCGCGCTCAGGACTCCAAGCTTGATCTCGACCTCGCTATCGCCCACGGCAAACACGCGCGAACCGCAACGCGGGCAAAACTCGCGTCCAGCAAACTCGCTCGTCGCGCCTTCATAGTGAAATTCACTTGCGGGCCATAGGCCGAAATAAGTGAAGGCGGATCCGCTTTCCTGCCGGCAATCCGTGCAATGACAAATGCCGATACGTAGCGGTTTTCCGCGCACCGTTAGACGCACTTGCCCGCAACGGCATGATCCGGTTAATTCCTTCATGGGATTGTCCGCGTCATCGCTTACATTCGTGATTGGGCCTTCCCCGCGACTGACCTGTTCGGTCCGCCAGCGTCCATCGGACAGCTGGTAGCTGATTTCGGTATCTTCGCCGCCCTGCTGTTGGCGGGCCGCCGCAGATTTGGCGGCGGCAAGCGCACTCCCGTGATCGGGAAACGTCTCCGACCAAACATCACCGACGCGATAGGCAAAACCCTCGTCATGGATACCAACGTGATATGTTAACGGCATTAGTTCCTCCGGCTCGGCCGAGCACTCGTGGAATTTGGAAACGGTGCGACAAGGGTCGATCCCTTACAGGAGGAACACCCATGCATACACTCATGCATTATCTCACGGCCTCCCATCAAAGTTCGGAGACCAGGAAAAGTTTCCAAACAGCAACAGATATTTAGGTTTGCAAGAAACAAAACGGAGCCGACCGGCCTGGATTCCAGACCAAAATTCCGGTGAATGGCAGTTTTACATACCGCGAGAGCTAATGGGATGGGCAACCCGTATTGTTCGCGGCATAGCACAAGAAATCATATGAGCTACAAAACGACAACCAAGTGCCAATATTCGTTTCATCGGCGGCCGGGGCAGTGAGATAACTAAAGCCGCATACCGCCGGAATAACCTAATATCGACGGTACCTTCGACTGGACGGGATCGAGATTTCCGTCGCTTGTCCGAGCTTCCACGCTCTTAAAGACCCACGACGTGCATTTTCATTTCACTCACGCTTGTTTCAGGCGGGCCTCAAAAGCGAGAGACTGCGGGCTTCAAGTTTCAAGAATTTCTTGTCGACCCCGCCCCGATCCTGCCCATCAGGATCGGATGTCGATAGTTCCAGCGCCCAGCGTTTGTCATCCGGCAAGGTAAAGTCGACATCTCCATCACGAGGGTTGAAAAGGACTAGAATATCATCCCAGCCCTCTTCGAAGGGTTGCTCACGCGACAGGCGCAGGCCGATCGCCGTGTTTGCTTCATCGTCCCATTGCTCGTCCGTCTGCTCTCCGCCGGTCGGATTGAGCCAGGTGACAATCAGACCATCGCGCCAATTTTCTCGTCTGAGGATGGAATGTGCCTGACGCAAGGCGATCAGCCGTTTGACGAAGGTATAAAGCGCCTCGGCGCTGCCATATCGATCGTCCCAATGCAGCCAGCTGAGTTCGTTGTCCTGACAGTAGCCATTGTTGTTGCCCATCTGGCTGCGGCCGGCCTCATCACCCGCCAGCAGCATCGGCGTACCATGCGACAGAAAGAGGGTCGCGAGAAAATTGCGTTTCTGGCGCTCTCGAACGGTATTGATGGCTTCATCATCCGTCGGACCTTCAGCGCCGTAATTGTAGCTGCGGTTGTCGTTGTGGCCGTCATTGTTGTCTTCGCCATTGGCCTCATTATGCTTCTCGTTATAGGAGACGAGATCATTAAGCGTGAAGCCATCGTGGGCGGCGATGAAATTGACAGTGGCCCACGGGCGGCGGCCACGAAGATCATAAACGTCGCCCGACCCTAAGATGCGGGCGGCAAAATCCCTTGTCATGCCAGGTGTGCCCTTCCAGTAATCCCGGACCGTATCGCGATATTTGTCATTCCACTCCGCCCAGCCCGGCGGAAATCCCCCCACCTGATAACCGCCGGGGCCAATGTCCCACGGCTCGCCGACAAGTTTGACTTTGGCAAGCACCGGATCCTGGCCGACCGCGTCGAAGAAGCCGCTGCGCTGATCGAAACCCTGGGGTTCGCGGCCAAGAATGGTGCCGAGATCGAAACGAAAGCCATCGACATGCATTTCTTCGACCCAATAGCGCAGCGAGTCCGTCACCATTTGCAGCACGCGCGGATGCGACGTGTTGATCGTGTTGCCGGTGCCGGTGTCGTTGATGTAGTAGCGGGGCTGGTCCGGCAGGGTGCGGTAATAGGAGAAATTGTCGATACCCTTGAAGGAAAGGGTCGGACCGAGTTCATTGCCCTCCGCGGTATGATTATAGACGACATCGAGGATGACCTCGATACCGGCATCGTGGAAGGCACGCACCATGTCGCGAAAGCCTGAAAGGCCCTTAGGCCCGTAATAACGAGTTGCCGGCGCGAAGAAGGCAAGGCTGTTGTAGCCCCAATAGTTGTGCAAGCCCTTGTCGAGCAAGTGACTGTCATCGGGAAAGAAATGGATGGGAAGGAGTTCGATGGAGGTGACGCCGAGGCTCTTGATGTAATCGACGACCGCCCCGTGCCCCAGACCGTCAAAGGTGCCACGCAACGGCTCCGGAATTGCCGGATTCAGCATCGTCATTCCCTTGACGTGCGCCTCATAGAAAATGGTCTCAGGCCACGCGACCGACGGCTTGTTATCCGATGTTTCATTCTTGAGGTCGACCACACGGCATTTGGGCACCTGTCCGGCGCTATCGGTCTCGTCGAAGGAAAGATCCTTTTGCTCGTCGTCCAGACGATAGGCGAACTGGGCTTGCGACCATTCGATGTTGCCCACAAGCTCGCGGGCATAGGGGTCGACGAGCAATTTGTGCGCATTGAAACGATGCCCTTTTTCGGGATCGAACGGGCCGTGCACGCGGTAGCCATACAAGGCACCTGGCTTCAGTCCAGGCACATAGCCATGCCAGATTTCATGGGTATATTCCGGCAGAGCGATCCGCTCGACCTCCTTTCCGCTTTCGTCGAAAAGGCAGAGTTCCACCTTTTCCGCATAGGCGCTGAAAAGTGCGAAATTGACACCCTCTCCGTCATAATTCGCTCCCAGGCGCGTGTAATCTCCAGGCTCGATCGCATGCCTCTTGCCGCCTTCCGTCATGAAATCCTCGTGATCGTTGCTGCGCAGCAGAAACACCCTGTGAAGCGCTTTGTTCCGGCTTTGAGGTCGGACTACGCATGCATCGGCGCCAGGATCGTCACCGGTTCCCCACGAGAAAGGATAGGGAATGATCGGTAAACAGCTGTGCTGCCAGAAGATCGCCAGCTGACGAAGGCTTATCCGTCAAGAGATCGTATAGCGGCGCCTTGAGCTCTCGCGGCATCATCACAGCGGTGTCTTTCCAGAAATCCGATGAAGGCATATCGACCAGACGCGGCACGATCGTAACCGCTGTTTCCCGCTCGTGAACGCGAGCGAAAGCCACGAGATTGGACGCTCGTGCGCCGCTGGTTTCCAAAGGCACATATTCGCCCTCGAGGAAAAGAAAGGGGTGCTGATTGCGATAGCGCAGCACCGTGCGGATGACATGCCGTTTCAAGAAAGCGGGATCCATCGCGAGGGCACCGGCCGCTTCCGTGTCAGTCCACGGATGGTCGACCGGTCGTCGATTGTCCGGATCGACAAGGCTGAAATCGAGACGCTCGCTACCCTGATAGATGTCGGGAACACCGGGAGCCGTGAGCTTGATCAGCAACTGCGACAGGCTGTTGCGGAAACCAAGCTCCATGAAAGGACGCAGCGTCCGGTCGAAATCACGGATGAACTCCCGATTATCCTCCGAAAACAAGGCGGCGGCATAGGCCTCTACCGCATGCTCATAGGAAGGGTTTTCATCCATCCAATCCGTCCGGAGCTTGGCTTCTCGGATCGCCTTCAGCACATAGGCGCAAAACCGTTCCTTCAGTGCGTTCCGATCGGCTCCTTCGATGTCCTGAGGCCAGATGCCGGCAAGCGCCTGGTAAAGCATCCATTCGATATTGGGCTCGGGCGCGGGTCCATCGGCAAGGCTGGAGCGAAAAGGAGAATTCATGTTGCGCCATCGCTCGACGCCTGCAATCCAGGCATCAGGATCCTGCGTAAGGCCGTATAGGCGGGCGCGAGTGTCTTCTCCCCGCTTGGTATCATGCGTCGAGGTCGTGGAAAGGCCGCAGCGTTGCCGCTGAAACCGGTCGTTCATGAATTGATGAAAGGCCGCCACCGAGCCCGGTGGCGCGTGTGGCTCGCCTCCGACCTCGTTCAATGCGATGAGGCGGTTATACCGATAAAACAGGGTGTCCTCGACCGCCTTTGCCATGATCGGACCGCTGAGCTGCTGGAATCTGGCTCGAAACTCCAGAGCTTCGGCTGCAGAAACCTCCTCTTTCAAAAGACGGGCGAGTGCATCGAGGGCATCAACGGTCGACAATCGCCTTCTTGCCTTCCCACAGGCAATCTCGACGACCGTCACATCATCGGACGATGAAGCTCCCTGACAGGCATAGGTACGGTAAACCGGGAAGGCGACCAGCAGCTCGCGAAGCGCCGACGCTATTTCCTCCTCGTCGAAATCCGCAAAAATCGAGCATGCCAGCCTCGTCAGACGCCTCGTCTCACCGGCGAAATTGCGCTCGACCATCAGCAGCTTCGCCTTGCGCAAACCTATGGCAAAGTCGGCATCTTCCTCGCTAACGGGCCTGTAGGCTTCGTCCAGCTTGCGCAATCCCTCCTCGTTCACGAAGAGATCGGCCATGGCGGCGATGAATTCGTAGCCGGTCGTTCCCGCCACCGGCCAATCCGCCGGCAGCTTCTCACCACGGGCAAGGATTTTCTCGACTACGATGAACGTGTCCGGGCCAACGGCTTGCCGCAAATGCTCGAGATAGCCCTTCGGATCGGCCAGTCCATCGATATGGTCGACGCGTAATCCTTGGACCTGTCCGGAACGAACCAATTCGATGATCAGCCGATGCGTGTCGTCGAAGACCCGTGGGTCCTCCACCCGCATCCCGACCAGGCCTGCCACCTCGAAGAAGCGCCTGTAGCTGAGATTTTCGGCGGCATCTTTCCAATAGAGCAATTGCCAATGCTGTTCCGCGAGAAGTTTTCTCATGGCGGCCGCATCCCTCGAAAATGCGAGCAACCGCTCCGCATCCGTTCCTATGTCCGCTGCCAGCCGGTCGGCACTTGCGATCGAGAGGGGAAGCAGATTGTCGAAGTAGGCCAGATAGATGCAACCATCCGCAGGCTCGTAGCGAAGACGAAAGTCCGCCGCGGCCAGGCTTTCCTCCAACGGGCGTCCCAGAAGTGGCAAGGTGAGCTTGCGTTGCCAGTCGATATCGAAATGGCCGGCATAGACACTGCCCGATCCACGCCGCAACACGTCACGCCACCACACGTTTTCCACGGAAGCGGCCATATGGTTGGGCACGATGTCGAGGATCAGGCCCAGCTTCGCCTGTTGCAAGACCGCACAGAAAGCATCGAAGCCAGCGCGACCGCCAAGCACCGGGTCGATCTCGTTCGCATCCGTGACATCATAGCCATGCGTCGATCCCTTCTTGGCCGCAAAGATCGGCGAGGCATAGACGTGGCTAATGCCGAGACCCTTCAGACAGGGAACCAGCTCCGTTGCCCTGTCAAAGGTGACATTTCCGCGAAACTGCAGGCGATAGGTAGAGGTTAAGACGGTCATGGCTTCCTCGCTGCGTCGGGGGCTCTTAAGAACGGAACTGAAAGAGATCTGTTCCCACCCCAGGAACCGTTCCCGTCAAGATGCGTTGGATGCAGGAAAATTTCAGCGTTATTGACGGATAGGGTGTCATGCAGCACGGCTTCGCATTTGGACCACAAATCAATGAGAATGCGGTCTTGTTCCGCTTGTGGGCGCCCTTGGCGGAGAGCGCGCTCGTCCGCATCGAGCAGCGCGGAGAATGGGCCATGCGGCGGAGCCAGGACGGCTGGCATGTCGTCGAAGTCAACGACGCGCAGATCGGCGATCGCTATACGTTCGTGCTGGCCGATGGGTTTGCCGTGCCGGATCCTGCCTCGCGCTTTCAGCCCGAAGACGTTCACGGCCCGAGCGAGCTGATCGATCCAACGTTCACGTGGAAAACGCAGAGATGGAAGGGACGCCGCTGGGAGGAGATCGTCATCTACGAACTGCATGTCGGCGCCTTCACGGAAGCTGGCACATTTCTGGCCGCCATCGAAAAGCTCGACCACTTGCAGCGCCTCGGCATAACGGCCATTCAAATCATGCCGCTTTCGGATTTTCGCGGTCGGTATGGGTGGGGTTACGACGGTGTTTTGCCCTATGCACCGGATGGCAGCTACGGCCGCCCCGAACATCTCAAAATGCTCGTCGATGCAGCCCACGAGCGCGGCATCTGCGTCTTTCTCGATGTGGTCTATAATCATTTCGGGCCGGACGGAAACTATCTGTCCCGCTACGCGCCGATCTTCGGCGACCGGCACGAAAGCGTCTGGGGCAAGGGCCTGAACTACGATGGCGACAGCAGCCGCTTCGTCCGCGATTTCGTCATAGAAAACGCTATCTATTGGCTGAGCGAGTTTCGGATGGATGGTTTGCGGCTCGATGCCGTTCACGCGATGAAGGACGATAGCGATCCGCATATCCTTCTCGAACTTGCCGGTCGCGTCAGAAGCGCCTTCCCTGAACGCCATGTGCACCTGATCGTCGAAAACGAGGATAATGAAGCGGCTCTCCTCGCGCGCGATGACGACGGCAAGCCGCGCCACTTTACGGCACAGTGGAATGATGACATCCACCACGCTCTCCACGTGGCGGCCACAGGCGAGACCTTCGGCTACTACGAAGATTATGCCGATTGGACACCGCGCCTGAGCCGCGCGCTTGCCGAGGGCTTCGCGTTTCAGGGGGAGCACATGGAATATCGAGGGCGGCCAAGGGGATCGCCAAGCGTTGGCTTGCCGCCATCGGCCTTTATCTCCTTCATCCAAAACCATGACCAGATCGGCAATCGGGCGCGCGGCGATCGTATGATTTCCTCCCACCCCATCGAGGCGATAAAGGCTATCGCAGCCATCTATCTTCTCTCGCCCCAGATCCCCATGCTGTTCATGGGTGAGGAATGGGGCGCTACCGATCCCTTTCCCTTCTTTTGCGATTTCGATGAGGAGCTCAACGCCAAGATAAGGCTTGGCCGCAAGGAGGAACTGAAGCGCCTGCCCGGCTTCGAAGCGGAGGATGCATGCGACCCGACGGCCGAAGCCACCTTCCTCCGCGCAAAATTGCGCTGGGATAAAATGGATGAGAACCCGGCAACGGGACGCTATTACCGGCAGTTGCTAGAGCTCAGACATCAAATGGTCGTGCCGCTCCTCGTCCAAGCGCATAGTTGCTTGGCGACCTACGATCCAGACGCCTCGCCAATCCGAGTGCGCTGGAAACTCGGGTCTACAAATCTTCATTTGGCAGCCAATTTGTCGAACACGCCTGTTATTTTGAAAAGTCCGATCGAGGGACAAGCATTTTTTTCGTCGCACGGCATGACAGACAACTCGATCGGACCATGGGGAATTGTCTGGAGCCTGTCGTGAGCTATTTCGCAAATCTGAGGGACGAGCTTCTACTGCCCTTCAGGCAACCCGATCCCCTCAGAGGCCAAGCCTACTTAACCTTATAGGCGCCGCGCCTTTTCCAAGGCATCGATGATTGCTTTGTCGGTGAATGGCTTGTCGATTATTCCAACCGCGCCTTCAAGGCCATAACCAACCCGCTCCGGGCTGCCGGTCACAAAGATCACTTTTATCCTGAACCGATCCGTCAATCGGCGAGCAAGCCCCGCTCCGCTATGGCCATCGGCCAAGCCGAGATCCACGAAAGCCACCTCTGCCTTTGACGCGTAGGCCAGGGCCTGTTCCGCGGTCATGAAGGAGCCCACGACTTCGTGGCCAGCTTCGATAGCGATGCGCTCCAATTCCAGTGCCACCAAGGGCTCGTCTTCGACGATCATGATTTTCATTAGCAACCTCCTCATGCAATAAAAGATGGATCAAATTGGAAGAAAGACGATGTTCGCTACCGGACCGTTCCGCGCAACCACGACGGCATCGACTACTTCCCACGACGCGGAACTTCAGGATTGCTCACCTCCCGTCATCGCTTCTCCATCCTCAAAGAGAAACATCGCTGTCGAAAGAGGGGCAAGATCGACGAGAAGAGACTGGCGGCGCCCATGCGCGGGAAAATCGTCGCTAAGACGATCACCAGAGCCCATACCTGCTCCGCCATAAACTAAATCATCGGTATCGAGTATCCGCCGCCAGAGGCCGGCAAAAGGAACACCTACCCTATATCCGCTCCGGAAAATCGGAGTGAAATTCGAAATGACCAGAATGGCCGACCGCCGCCCAGCATCAAAGCGCAGCATCCCGAAAACCGACTGTTCGGCATCATCCGCAACCGCCCACTCAAAAGCGTCCGGCATGGTATCTCCATGCTGCAGGCATGGAAAATGCCCGTAGGTTCGGTTGAGATCGCGCACCAGCCGCTGCAGGCCAGCATGAGAGGGTTCATCCAGGAGATCCCATTCGACGGAACCGTCATGGCTCCATTCCGACCATTGACCGATCTCACCGCCCATAAAGAGAAGCTTCTTACCCGGGTGCCCCCACATGAAGCCGAAAAGAGCGCGAAGATTGGCCATCTTCTGCGAGGGATCGCCAGGCATCTTGGCGAGCAGGGAACCCTTTCCATGCACGACTTCGTCATGTGAAAACGGCAGGATGAAGCGTTCGCTGTAGGCGTAGATCATACCGAAGGTCATCGAGCCATGATGATACTTTCGATAGACCGGATCGTCGGACATGTAATGGAGCGTGTCATGCATCCATCCCATATTCCACTTCATGTCGAAGCCGAGCCCGCCTTCCGCGGCGGGTTTTGTGATGTTCGGAAAAGCGGTCGACTCCTCCGCGATCATCAGCGCGTGCGGGTGGCGTTCGTGAACGATGCTATTCAAATGCTTGAAGAATTCGATGGCTTCCAGGTTTTCGCGCCCGCCGTAACGGTTCGGGATCCATTCGCCTTCCGGGCGGCTATAGTCGCGATAGAGCATGGAGGCGACGGCATCGACGCGCAATCCGTCCACATGATAGCGCTCAAGCCATTCGAGCGCGCTCGCGATCAGGAAGCCTTTGACCTCGTTACGGCCAAGATTATAGATCAGCGTGTTCCAGTCGCGATGGAAGCCCTCTCGCGGATCTTCGTGCTCATAAAGGGCGGTGCCGTCAAAACGCGCCAATCCCCAGACATCCGTCGGAAAATGCGCCGGCACCCAGTCCAGAATGACACGGAGCCCTTCCTGGTGGCAGCGATCGACGAAATATGCGAAATCTTCGGGCGTGCCATGGCGCCCGGTCGGCGCAAACAGACCGAGTGGCTGATAGCCCCATGATCCTCCGAAAGGATGCTCCATGATCGGCATCAGCTCGATATGGGTGAAACCCATTTCGCGGACGTAGGGAACGAGCCGCTGCGAGAGTTCGATCCAATCCAGCGCGCGGCCGCCATCTTCCATGTTGCGCAGCCAAGAGCCGGCATGGACCTCATAAATCGAAAGCGCCTTGGCGAAATGATCGGTGCTTCGGCACTTGTCCATCCAGTCATGATCATTCCAGCGGAAAGGCTCGGACGAAGCCACCACGGACGCCGTCGATGGCGCCGGCTCCGCGGCCCGTGCGACGGGATCGGCCTTCTGCGGAAGCGGATTGCCGAAGCGATCGAGAATCTCGAACTTATAGCGCTCGCCGTCCGTGATATGCGGAATGAAGATCTCCCAGACACCTGCCTGCGGCCGGAGCCTCATCGGATGGCGGCGTCCGTCCCAGGCGTTGAAGTCGCCGACCACGGACACGCGGCTTGCATTCGGCGCCCAGACCGCAAAACGCACGCCCGCGACATCGTCGATTGTCATCGGATTTGCGCCGAGAGCCTTGCTCAGGTTGTAATGCGTCCCTTGCGAGATCAGATGGAGATCAAGATCGCCGAGCAGCGGCGCGAAGCTATAGGGATCGGCCGTCACCTGGACCGCGTCGGGCCATTGAATTCTCAGATAATAGGCGTTGCGTTCGGCAAGCATCGCGCCGAACAGGCCGGCCGGATGGATGAGATCGGCCAATGCCAGAACGCGATCACTGTCTCGATCGAGGATTTCAACACGCAAGGCTCCCGGAAGATAGGCCCTGACGCTGTAGCGGCCGTCCACACCTTTGTGCATGCCGAGGATCGAAAAAGGATCTCCATGCCGTCCCTCCACCACGGCATGTATCGAACCCGCATCCACTCCGCTGAGAATGTCGGCGATGTCGCTCATGAGCGGCTCTCCGAAAGTCGGGCTATGATGGCGGCAAGTCCGTTCAGCGGGATCGGAAGCCACTTAGGACGGTTCCGGGCCTCATAAGCGATCTCATAGGCAGCCTTCTCCAGAAGAAAGATATCGATGATCCGCCGCACCTCGGCGGGCGTTTTCGGCAAATCGGGCGAAGCCGCCAATGCCTCGATATAGGATGTCAGAAAAATGCGTTCCGCATTTTCCGCGAAGCGGCGGATCACCTCTCGGCGGCGGGCATCATGATGATCCGAAATAGCGTCGTTTTCGAGCATGGCGGTCGCCGAGAGATAGTCGAGCGACCGCAGCAGGCCGGCAGCGTCGCGCAATGGGCTCGTCTTGGCGCGACGCTCCGCGAGATTGCGCGCCGGCTCGCCTTCGAAATCGATAATGACGGCATCGCCCTCCGTCACCAGGATCTGGCCAAGATGGAAATCGCCATGCGCACGCGTCAACAACGTGCCTTTCGCCTCGTCCGCCAGCGCACCGGCAAGCTCGAGGATCCTGTCGCGTTCGGCAAGCAGCAGGGATATCTGTTCCGCGATCTCGGGCTCGACACTGTCTTCGAGGCCGGTCAGCTTGGAAAAGGCATAGGTGATCTCGCCCGTTACGGTTTTACAAATGCCGGCGATATCGCGTGCTTCCGCCCGACGTGGCGCGAAGGCTTCGTTGTCGGTCGGTTGCGCCAATAAGACATGCAATTCTCCGAGCCTTTCTCCGACCATGGAAACGAAATGCAGAAGCGGCTGCAGCTGCTCATCGGCCGCCTCGACGGCGGACTCCGTGATAACAATCTCGTCGGCAGTGCGTCGGAGGTTGGACAGCATCCAATTCCAGGCATCGCCCTGATTGCGGATCGCTCCTTGAACGATGATAAGCGTCGATCGGCGACCTTCGCCGTCGGTCCGAGCCACCTCGCCCAGAAGAGGGGCAGTATGCTCGTAACCATGTTCCGTCAGATAGCGCGTCATTTCGACTTCCGGATGGACGCCGACGAAGACATGGCGGATCAGCTTGATCATCGCCAAGTCGCCCACGAGCAACGAGCTATTGGATTGTTCGGCCGAAAGCCAACGGATCGGCATGTCCTCCGTCAGGGCCAGGCAATCGAGCCGGTCGGTGCCGATGAATTCGATCATGCCGGTGCGTCCGCTGACCGTCGAGCGGTCGCACAGGCCCTGTAGGATGCCACGCGCCATTAGTTCGATGGCAAATCCATCAGTCAGGAATCCCACCCGCCTGCCCTGCCGGATACGGGCAAGGGAAAGCTGCTGGGCGAGCACGTTGGTCGCCGTATCGTCCCATTCGGCTGCGAGCGGCAGTTGGTAGCTTTCCACGTGATCCGGCAGCACGACCTCGATCTCTCCGAGCACGACACCGTCGGCAAAGGGTATCGGCGTCGCGGAAACGAGCCTTGCCTCCTGCAGAGCCTGGTCCTTGGCGCCGAACCAACGGCGCTTCGCAAGATAGGCCGGCAGGATATCCCTGCTCAACACCGCCGCGTGATGCGGCAGCTCGGCAAGTTCCGTGAGGCTGCGCCGGATAACGATCGTCACCAGATCGACAAGTTGCTCGGGCGGTGCCGTGCGCCAGGCTGGTCCGTCGGCCTCGACAGCGAGCTGGAACCAGAAAAAACCATAGGGCGGCAGTGTGAGCAGGTAGGTGAGCTGTCCGATCGGCGGGAATGGCGACATGCCCGTCAACTCCACGGGAACCCGCCCTTCGAACTGCTGCAGATCGAGCTCCACGGCTTGAGGAACGCGCGACAGGTTTGCGACGCAAAGAATGACCTCGTCACCATATTCGCGCAAATAGGCGAGAATCCGTCGGTTGGCCGGTGCCAGGAAGCGCATCGAACCCCGCCCAAAGGCGCTGTGGCGACCGCGCAGCGCCAGCATTCGCCGTGTCCAGTTCAACAGCGAATGCGCGTCCGACACCTGTGCCTCGACGTTCAATGCCTCGAAGCCATAGAGCGGATCGGCAACCGGCGGCAATACGAGGCGCGCTGGATCTGCGCGCGAAAAGCCGCCATTGCGATCGGGAGACCATTGCATCGGGGTGCGCACGCCGTCCCGGTCGCCGAGATATATATTGTCTCCCATGCCTATCTCGTCCCCATAATAGACGATGGGCGTTCCCGGCATGGACAGCAGCAACGCATTCATGAGCTCGATACGGCGGCGGTCGCGTTCCATCAATGGCGCCAGCCGCCGTCGGATGCCAAGGTTGATGCGGGCGCGCTTGTCGGAGGCGTAGGTCTCCCACAGATAATCGCGTTCAGCATCGGTGACCATTTCGAGCGTCAACTCGTCGTGATTTCGGAGGAAGATCGCCCATTGGCAGATTTCGGGAATTTCCGGCGTTTGACGTATGATATCGGTGATCGGGAAGCGATCCTCCTTGGCAATCGCCATGTACATGCGCGGCATCAAGGGGAAATGGAACGCCATGTGGCATTCGTCGCCGTCGCCAAAATATTCTCGCGTGTCTTCCGGCCACTGGTTTGCCTCGGCAAGGAGCAGCACGCCGGAATGTGTCGCATCAAGCGCCGCGCGGATCTGCTTGAGGATCAGATGTGTTTCCGGCAGGTTTTCGTTGTTGGTGCCCTCGCGCTCGACAAGATAGGGGATCGCATCGAGCCGGAAGCCGTCGATGCCGGTCTCAAGCCAGAAGCGCATGACATCGATAATTTCCTTCATGACCAGCGGATTATCGAAATTGAGATCGGGCTGGTGCGAATAGAAGCGATGCCAATAATAGGCGCCCGCCACGGGATCGAATGTCCAGTTCGACTTTTCCGTATCGAGAAAAATGATGCGGGTCTCGGGAAATTTCAGGTCGGTGTCCGACCAGACGTAGAAGTCACGCTCGTGGCTTCCGGCAGGCGATTGCCGCGCGCGCTGGAACCAGGGATGTTGGTCCGACGTGTGGTTGATGACAAGCTCGATGATGACGCGGATATTATGTTCATGCGCCGCCGCCACGAACTTCCGGAAATCCTCGAGCGTCCCGTAGTCCGGGCTGACGTTGCGATAATCGGCAATATCATAGCCGTCATCGCGCCGGGGGGAGGGAAAGAACGGCAGGAGCCAAATGGCATTGACGCCGAGTGCGGCTATATAGTCGAGCTTCTGGTACAGGCCCTCGAAGTCGCCGATGCCATCGCCATTGGCATCGTAAAACGACTTGATGTGCAGCTGGTAGATGATCGCATCCTTATACCATAGCGGGTCGTCGGCAAGTTTGTCGCCCTCGGCCATGTGAACAGTGTCCATCTCAGACCTCCCCTGCCCTGACGCGCCAGATGGCAAATGGCAAATGGGCGGGATCGAGCCTAATCATCTGCCACTTGCCCGTACGGCTGAATCTTTGGCCACTGACGAGATCCTCGAAAGCGAGTGTGCCATCGTCTGCCAGGCCGAACCGCCAGAGCGGAAATTCGACATTGCTTTCCTCTATCGCGTGCGGATTGAGCGTCACGGCCACAAGCAGAACGTTGTGGCGCCCGATGCTTGCCTTCTCGAAAAACATGACGTTGGGGTTCGACGAGGGCAGGAAAGTCAGGCCGAGATGCGAATGCAGCGCTGAATTATCCCTGCGAATTCGGTTGAGCATCGAGATCTCCGCCTTGATGTTACCCGGGCGGTCATAATCCCAGGCGCGGATCTCGTATTTTTCACTATCGGCATATTCCTTGCGCTTGGCATCCGGACGTCCTTCGCAAAGCTCGAAGCCGTTATAGACGCCCCAAAGGCCTGACAGCGTAGCAGCGAGTGCCGCTCGGATGAGATAGGCGGAGCGCGGCGCGTTCTGGAGGAAATCTGGGTTGATATCATGCGTGTTGACAAAGAAATGCGGGCGAAAGAATTCCCTCACCTCACTTTGAGTAAGTTCGGTCAGATATTCCTCCAGCTCCGCTCTTATGTTGCGCCAGGTGAAGTAGGTGTAGGACTGGGAGAAGCCGACCTTCGCCAGCCGGTACATCACCTTCGGCCTTGTGAAGGCTTCCGAAAGGAACACAACCTGCGGATGACGCGCGCGGATATCGCCGATCATCCACTCCCAGAAGGGAAAGGGCTTGGTATGAGGATTGTCGACGCGGAAAATTTCCACGCCTTCCTCGATCCACATTTCGACGATGTCGCGCAGTTCGGCCCAAAGCGCCGGCACTGCCTCCGGCGCGTAGAAATCGACATTGACGATATCTTCGTATTTCTTCGGCGGATTTTCCGCATAACGGATCGTGCCGTCGGGCCGCCAGTCGAACCAGCCCGGATGTTCCTTTAGCCACGGGTGGTCGGGGGAGGCTTGAATCGCTAAGTCGAGTGCGATCTCCAATCCGAGCCGCCTGGCTTCCGTAATCAGATGCTCGAAGTCATCGAATCCGCCAAGGAGGGGATGGATCGCCTCATGCCCGCCGTCCTCCGAACCAATCGCGTAAGGACTGCCTGGGTCGGTTGGAGCGGCGATGAGAGAATTGTTGCGGCCCTTGCGGTTGGTGTGGCCGATCGGGTGGATCGGCGGGAAATAGAGCACGTCAAAGCCCATATCTCGGATGGCCGGCAAGCGTGCGATGACGTCCTCAAAAGTGCCGTGGCGATTGGGGTCACCGCTCTGCGAACGTGGAAAGATCTGATACCAGCTCGCAAAGGCCGCTTCGCGGCGCTCCGCTTCCACACCATAAGTTCGCGAGTGCGAGGTAAAGGGGCGGCGGTCGGCGAGCGCCATGAGGTCGTTTGTTCGTGTGGCAAGCAGCAATTCGAGCCTGCCTGGCCCGTCACGCCTTTCGAGCTCGGCAAGCAACGTCGCGAGTTCCGCCCTGTCCTCGTCCCTCATCGATATGCCATCATCGGCAGCAGCATCGCGGATCAACTCCTCACCTTCGATCAGTTCCAGCCGCAGATCGAGCCGCGCTTCACTCTTCTTGAGAAGCTCGTGGCGGAAGATGGCGAAGGGATTTTTCCACGCCTCGACCATGAATTCGAAGCGCCCGATGCGATCGAGCAGGAAGGAGCCCCGCCATCGATCGTTTTCGGAAAGGACCATTCTCGTTCGACGCCACTCAAGCTCGTCGCGGGCGCGATAAAGGAGGGCGGCCGACAGCAGATCGTGGCCATCGGCAAAGATGTCCGCCTCGGCGATCAGCGTGTCGCCGACGATGCGCTTGACCGCGAAACGTCCATCATCGACCTGCGGGGTAACAAGTTCGATGGCGATGCGCGGAGAGGCCGTCGCTTCAGCGAGGGACAGTTCCCCTTCGTCAGCCGAAACCAGAGGGCGGATCTCCGTTGTGACGGCGCGCACCTCGCCTGGAGCGATTCTCCGGCTACCAGCCACCGCCTCGACGGGCAGGAAAGGCAAGGCCAAGCGATGCATGATGTCGTCAGGCAGTTCCGCGGTACGACGCAGATCTCTGTTGACCGCGAGTAGCCGCGTACGCGTTGCATCCCGCAATGTGGATCGATCAGCCTGCGCGATCACCGTGACTTGGCTCGCTGTTTCACATTGAAGAAACATCCATCGAGTGGACGCGCGTGGAACGGAATTCAGGTCGCGTATATCGGCCGAGATATCGTAAGCTCCCTCGGCCTTGAGGACACGCAAACCCTCTCCATGCCCATATGTGGGATCAAGCGGCAAGGTGGCGCCGAATTCGAATCCCATGGGCACAAGCAATCCATCGCCGAGCTCGGCCGCGAGATGGAGAGCGCGGCGTGATTTTCGCTCGCGGATTTCCCTGCTTTCGCTGCCATGCGCGATGCGCCTTCCAAACGGCGCTTCCGGAAAGGTGATCTGTGGCCCGAAAGGCAGCTGCAGGCGATACTCTTCAAGGAACCAGCCTTCGCGCAGATCCCACCAAGCAAGCGACGAAAAGGCTCCGTCGAACCCACAGTCTTGCAATTCTAATCGAAAAGCGAAGTCAGTTCCCGGGGTATAGGCAAAGAATCTCGTTTCCGGATCCGCGATCCTCGCGCTTGCCATCAATCGTCGCCAACCATCAGCGGGCAGGCTGTCAAGGCCAATGACCCGATACCCCATGATCCCGCAGGACGCGAAGTCTACGAGGCGGGTTTCCCATTCGCCGGTCACCTCGCTCGAATATGGCGCGCGGGGCTGAGATGGAGAGCTCGGCGACCGCCGTGGGTCGAGAGGGGTCGAGACGCCTGTTTCTGCGTTGCACGGCTTTATCGCGAGATCGAGCATAAATGCCACACCCCGCTCGCGCGCATCTTTTGCCAGGGCGAAAAGACCCTCCTTCACTTCATCTTCAAGTTTGGCCTCTGCGTCCGATCGCGTGTAATTCTCCATGGAACGAAGACCGGCACGCCTCCCGTCGAGGAAGGGCGGAGCGGAAAGTACAATATCGAAACCGAGAGCGCTTGCATGATCAAAGGCTTCATTCCATTGGTCTCGTCCAGTTAGGAGCAACGGATTTATATAGTAAATCCGGGGATGGCTAAACGCGTCGGCCGGCTCGGCTGCAAACGTCATCAATTTGTTCTCCACGCATCAGGCGGAAATAAATTGTCCCTCCCGGCGATACCAAGACCAACCATCGAACGACTTGCTTGTTCCCTCCAATCGAGCAACTTTCATTTAAACAACCCACTCATGAAGGAGCATCGCTCGCCCTTCAGACGAAGATGCTTTCACTTCCGTTCGCAATAGATTGGCAAAAAGCGCTCGCTCGTTTCTTCCTCGGGCAGTTCGTCGCCACACATTCCCCAGCGCTGTCTACTGTCGACACAGCACCCCTCACTGGCCATTGTCGTTCGAAACGACGTTGCGCCTCCACAACCGCATCTCCTCAACTGCGCGGTGACACCAACCGATCAGGATACAGAAGGTTCCCGGTTCCCCAGCGGCCATTCATTTTCTAGAAGTCAGGGCCTCACAGACGTCTTCGAAGGCGCGCTCCAGACCGCACCGCAGCCGGATTTTTTCCTGGTTGGGTCCCTGGAACATCGTTCAGCGGAGTTTCTTCCTCCTTTCATGCCAACAATGGTCCTGGGGAAGATAATGTCAGCAGGCGGAAGGCACTCACGCCCATATCAGGGCTTGCTGAGGAAATGGCGCACGACACTTCGAGGATGACAACGCAGCGGCAGGGTCCGAATCCACGCAACATATCCGCGGCTTATAGGATGGGAGAAGCTATGATCACATGCACCATTCACCAAGCCGAATTGATTTCGGCTTGGTGAATACTTCATGATCTGCTGCGAGCCGCCGGCCCCAAACACGTCCGCCGGAGCAATAATCCGGCCCGACTCAAGCCGTGCTCGAGGCAACATCAGAGCAACATCGACGCGCCCCGGTCGAGATAGGTATCGAGGAATTGTTCAAGGCGAGGATTTCTCGGCTTCCTGAAGACCTCCTGAGGTGGCCCGCTAAACAGCACCTTGCCGTGATCGAGAAAGATGATCTGCTGGCCGACGGTCGCGGCGAAGCCGATTTCGTGCGAAACGACAACCATGGTCATGCCCTCGGCCGCCAGGTCGCGCATGACGTTCAGGACTTCGCCGGTCAGTTCCGGATCGAGGGATGAGGTCGGTTCATCGAACAGCATGATCTTCGGCTTCAAAGCGAGAGCGCGGGCGATCGCCACGCGTTGCTGTTGTCCGCCGGAAAGCTGCGAGGGATAATGCCCTGCTCTCGCCTCGAGCCCGACCTTGACGAGTTGCGCCATGGCCGCATCCTCGGCCTGCTTACGGCTCATCTTGTGAACCGTCTTCAAGGCCTCGCTGACATTGCCGAGCGCCGTCATATGCGGCCAGAGATTGAATTGCTGGAACACCATGCCGATCTGGGCGCGGATCGAACGATTGGTAGTCGCCGAGACACGTTCACGCCGTCCTTGAGCATCCTCGGTGAAGCCGAGGACCTCGCCGTTGATGGAGATCGTTCCGCGCGTCGCCTCTTCAAGGAAAGCCATGCATCGTAAAAGCGTGCTTTTGCCCGAGCCGGATGGACCGATGAGGCAGGAGACCTGCCCCGGCTCGATGGCAAGATCGATACCATGGAGGACCGTGGTCTCTCCGAACGTCTTGATGAGATTCCTGACTTCTATAGCGGGGACGCTCATGCGTTGAAAAACCTGAATCTGGAAAGTTTCGTTTCGGCAAGGTTGCCAAGCCAGCCGGTGACTTCGACGAGCACCCAGTAGAAGAGCGCCAGGGCCGACAGCGCCTCGACGAAGGCATATTGCTGCGATCCGATCGCACTGAGCGTCGCCGTCAATTCCGGCACGGTGATGATGGAGAGGACCGCCGTCTCCTTCATCAGGATGACGGTCATGTTCACGCAGGGCGGCAGCACTAGCATCGTCATCTCCGGCAGGAGAATGCGCCTTATGATCTGCCCGCGCGTCAAGCCGACGCATTCGCCAGCCTCGATATGGCCTTTCGGCACGGCGCGAAATCCGGAACGGAAGATTTCGCTGAAATAGGCCGCGCCATAGATCGAAATGCCGATCAGTCCCGCCGGCACAGGATCGAGCTCGAGGCCAACGAAAGGGCCGCCATAATAGACGAGGAAAATCTGGATGAGAAACGGCGTGCCGCGCAGCACCGCCACGACGGCACCAAGCACCTTGTCGACGACCACGCCGCCATATTGCCGGGCAACCGCCATCAGGAAGCCGATAATGGCTGCGGCAATGGTGCCGATAATCCAGATCATGATCGTGACGCCGGCGCCGCTGAGGATGGCAGGCCATTGGCCGATGAGGACGTTGATATCAAAGGTCATCGCGCTACCCCCGGCAATCTGCTTTCGATCAAGCCGCCGGCAAGTGCGACCACCCAGTTGATCACGAGATAGATGAGGCCAGCGGCCGCGAAGATCTGCAGCGGCAGGAAGGTGCTGCCGGCAAGATCCTGGGCCATGCGGGTGAGTTCGACGATGCCGACAACGGAGACCAGCGACGACGCCTTCAGGATAAGGATCGCCTCATTGACGAGAGCTGGGAATGTGAGACGCAGCGCGATCGGAACCTTGATGCGGCGGAATATCTGGCGTGGTGTCAGCCCGACCATTTCCGCCGACTCCACTAGGCCCAGCGGCACGCTGGCAAAGCCGCCCCGCAGGTTCTCTGCCTGGTATGCGGCCGTGCAGAGCGACAGGCCGATGATTGCGGCAACGATGCTCGGCACGTTGAGGCCGATAGCCGGAAGCAGATTATAGATCAGCAGCAATTGCACCAGCAGCGGCACGCCGCGGAAAAAGCTGATGAAAAACTGGGCAGGTCGCACGAAAAGGCTACGCCCCGTCAGCAACATTCCCGAAATCAGGATCGCAATTGCGAAACCGATAAAGATCGAAGCAAAGCTGATCGTCACCGTGTAGATGGATGCCTGCAGAAGCAATCCAAAGAGCTCGATGGACATTGTTGAGTGTTCGCCCGCGTGGTGACCAGGAAGCTGGGATCTCGCTCATCAGCCGAGCCCGGCAGCAAAGCGGGCACGGCCAATTTCCGAGGGCTGATCAGAATGCCGGGTCCTTGACGGCGTCAGGCGTGTCGAAGCTTGCGCCGAACCACTTCTTCTGCAGCGTCGCCATGCGGCCGTCAGCCTTGATCTTCAACATGGCTGCATCGATGGCGTCCATCAACGGTGCGTGATCAGCATCCTTCAAGCCGATGAAGCCGAAATAGGACTTCTTGCCGAAGGGCGGCAGCACGACTTCGAACGTGCCTTCACGCTGTTTGGCGACGAATGCAATATTCGGCAGCGAGTTGGCAACGCCGGCGATACGGCCGGCTGCGAGGTCGGCATAGGATTCGGTAAAGGCCGGGTATTCGCGGATATCGGCTTTCGTCGGCAGTGTGTCAGAAAACTCCTTCAGCTGGTCGAGCTGCGCGGTTGCCTTGCCAACGCCGATCTTCTTGCCGGCGATATCTTCCGGCTTGCTGATCGTCTTGTCACCGGCCTTTTTCAGGATCGCGATGGTTGCTTCGGCCAGAGGCGGTGTGAAACGATAACGCTCCATGCGCTTCTTGGTGATCGTCGCCGGGCCGGCAACGACGTCGAACTTTCCAGCTTCAAGCGCCGGGAAAACGCCGTCCCATGGCAGCGTGACCCATTCGATCTTCACGCCCAGTTCCTTGCCGATCTCGTCGAAGAGGTCGACGTTCAAGCCGACATGCTTGCCTGCATCGATGAAATCGAAGGGGGCAAAGGCCGTCTCGGTGCCGACTTTCAGGGTGCCGGCGGCCTTGACGGCGGCAAGCGTGTCAGCCGCATGGGCCGAAATCGTTGCGCCAAACAAAAGTGCGGCGCCCACCAATCCCTTCAGAAGCGAATTCTTCCTCATGTCTTTCTCTCCAGTTTTGTGCCCTTCCTTTGGAAGGTTCAGGTTCCCCAAACGTTGTCCCGTCCGGCCGATTTTTATGACCTTTTGTCTATACAAATAGATACAGCCTCGCCTACACTGTCAAATACAAAACATAACGAACGCAAGAATTATGCCGCATGATGCCCGATGGATTTGACAGACGCGGTTTCCACGGACACTGAATTCATTGCCGGAGCAAGGCGAGCGTTGGCCCCAATTCATCAGAGAATTCTGAAGGATATAGAAAGCAGGATCATGAGCGGCATTTGGCCGCCGGGGCACCGAATACCCGTCGAGCATGAGCTGCTGAAAGAGTATCGATGCTCCCGGATGACCGTGAACAAGGCGCTTTCGACCCTGGCCGAGCGTGGCATGATCATACGCCGCCGCAAGCTCGGTTCCTTCGTCGCCTCGCGGCAAATCGACCGCACGGTGATGGACATTCAAGATATTTCCACGGAAGCGGAACTGGCGGGACACGAGCATAGCCATACGATGCTGATGCGGAAGATCGAGAGGCTCGATGCAGCCACCGCGATGCGGCTCGGCGAAACCATGGGGGCGGAAATCCTGCGGCTCCACTGCCTGCACGCGGTCGACGGCAAGGCGAATACATTGGAGCGGCGCATCGTCATGCTGGACGTAGTGCCATCTGCAAGAACAGAGAGTTTCGCTTCGGTCCCACCCGGCAAATGGTTGCTGGAAAAGGTGCCCTGGTCGAAGGCTCGGCATGTCATTCGCGCCGTCTCGGCCGATGCCGCGACGGCGCGCCTGCTTGAAACCGAACGCGGCGAAGCCTGTCTGATGCTCATCCGTCAGACATGGCAGAGCAGTCGCACGGTCACCTATGTCGAGTTCATCCACCCCGGCGATCGCTTCCAGTTCGCCGGCGACTTTTATCCGAATGAGAGAGCTGTCACCGATCAACCGTCGCGGGGAGATGCCTCTTGAACGAGAAACACATCGGCAGGACTGCTCCGCTCAAAGGCTTGCAGGCCTTCGAAGCTGTCGGCCGTTGCGGCAGCGTGAACGCGGCAGCTTTGGAGCTGAAGGTTTCGCCCGGAGCGATCAGTCAGCAAATCCGCAAGATCGAGAGCTTTCTCGGCGTCACCTTGCTCGAGCGCAATGGTCGCACGGTGGAACTCACCCAATGGGGAAGGCTCTACCATCAGGAAATATCGAAGGGATTCGAGCAATTCGCGGTTGCTGAACAGGTCCTGGAACGGGCACGCAACGAAAATGCGCTTGTGCTGAGCGCGCTATCTTCGGTCGTCAACAAATGGATTGGGCGGCGAATCTTCGATTGGCAGGCCCTTCATCCAAACGCGCATGTGAGGATCGTCGGTCGCGACAAGGAACCGCGCATGGGCTTCGACGACATCGATTTCCGCATCAGCTACGGATCGGACGTATTGCAGCATGAACATTATACGGAGCTGTTCCGCGACTGGGTGGTACCCGCCTGCTCACCGGCATTGATCAAGGGCAAGGCGCCTTCCGCGGCGCAACTTCTTCAATATCCGCTCCTGCATGTCGAATGGGAGAGGCATTTCACGCGCTATCCGAGCTGGCTTGAATTCGCCGCGAAGACCGGGGCGGCGCTCGAGGAAACCGCCGCGGGCCTTTCCTTCACCCTGTCGAGCAGCGCAATTGACGCCGCCGTCAACAAGCGCGGCGTGGTTCTCGCGCAGATGTCGATGATTGCTGATGAACTCGAGGCGCAGACGCTGGTCATTCCCATCGACATACGCATTCCCTTGCGCGAAAGCTATTTTCTCGCCTGGGATAGGGCGGCCTTGGAAAAACCCCACGGACGCCAGTTCCGCGATTGGCTTCTCACCATTTCTCGCCAGCAAGCCCTCATGTCGGCACCGACATCGACATTTTAGAAAAACTAAAACGGAACTCAGCTCCGCGATATTGATGAAATTTTGCGCCTGGCGATAATTTGTACATTCGCCGTCAACGGGACGGCGTGGCCGATATAAAGGGAAAATTCGATGGCGCGGACCGATAAGATGAAACTCGGAACTTTCGTCTATACGTTCGGCTTTCATCCGGCCTCCTGGCTACATCCGGCAAGCGATGTCAACGGCGCCAACGACTTCGCGCATCTGCTCGATGTCGCCAAGCGATCCGAAGCGGCCAAATTCGACTTCATGTTCATGGCTGATTCTCCGGCGGCCGCCGTCGGCGATCCCAATGCACTCGCCCGCTTCCCGACCAAGATGAACCGCTTCGAGCCGCTCTCGCTGCTTTCGGCACTGGCGGTGACGACCAACGATCTCGGGCTCGTGGCAACCGTCTCGACAAGCTACTATGAGCCCTACAATGTGGCGCGTCTGTTTTCCTCGATCGACCATCTGAGCAAGGGTCGCGCCTGCTGGAATGTCGTCACCTCTGACCACGACGAAACCGGCTACAACTTCAATCGCGAAGGGCTCGATCCGCACGCGCTGCGCTACGAGCGCGGCAACGAGTTCGTCGACGTCGTCTTCGGCCTTTGGGACAGCTTCGAGGAGGGCGCGCTCCTTCTCGATCGCGAAAACGGCGTCTACTATGACAAGGACAAGCACCACACGCTCAACCACAAGGGCAAGCATTTTCAGGTTCGCGGCCCCCTCAATATCGCCCGAACGCCGCAGGGCCGTCCTGTCATCGCCCAGGCGGGCGGTTCCGAACCCGGTATGGACATGGCGGCACGCACGGCCGAGATCGTCTTCAGCCTGGCCTCGAACATCGAGCGGAACCAGGCCTTTTACGAGAATGTCAAAGGCCGGATGGCTGCCTATGGGCGTGATCGCGACGACCTGAAAATCATGCCGGGCATCGTCATCAACGTCGGCGAAACCGAGGCCGAAGCAAAGGCGAAGGTGGATTATCTGATCGACAAGATGCATCCCGATGTCGGGCGGCTGATGCTCTCCGAGTTCCTGGAGGCGGACCTGCGCGGCGTGGCCCTCGACGGGCCCTTCCCGATGGACCGTCTGCCGGCGGCGCCAAAGGGATCGCGTGCCCTGTTCGACGAGCTGGTGGATTTCGTCAAGAGCGGCCATACGGTTGGCGAGCTGATCCGACACTATGCCGAGAAGCACACCGGGAATGGCATAACGGGCACGCCTGCCCGGATCGCCGACTACATGGAGGAATGGTTCGAAACGCGTGCGGCCGACGGCTTTATCCTGATGTTTCCGACCCTGCCGTCCAGCCTCGACGATTTCGTGCGGCTCGTGCTGCCGGAGCTTCGCCGCCGCGGGCTGTTCCGCGAGGAATATGAGGGCAAGACCCTGCGCGAAAACCTCGGCATTTCGATGCCGGCAAACCGCTTTGCCAGGACGTGAGGGCGAGGCCGATGGGTAACGACGCTCTGATCAGCGACACGGAATTCAGGCTATCGATGCGTCATTTGGCCGGCGCGGTCAGCGTGATCACGGTCGGTGACGGCCAGGACCGTACCGGTTTCACCGCGACGTCGGTTTCCTCATTTTCGGCGGATCGGCCTTCCGTCATCGTCAGCGTCAACAGGACTTCTTCCTCTTGGCCGGCGCTGCAGCGATACGGCTGTTTCTGCGTTAACGTGCTTGCGGCCGACCAGCAGCACGTCGCGCAATCCTTTTCCGGCATTGGCGGACGCAAGGGCGCCGACCGCTACGAGGGTGCCGAGTGGTATCGCCTCAGGACAGGCGCAGCCGCTCTTGAAAATGCCCTGACGGTCCTCGACTGCAAGCTCGAAACCACATTCCATCATCACTCCCATGCCATTCTGATCGGGCACATCCGTGCGATGGAGATCCGGCGGGACGCAAGACCGCTGCTCTACTGGCAAGGCGGCTATCATGACCTGCCGGCTGCTGCTGATCGCCCCCTAGCGGAGCCGATCCGGCAGTAGTTCGATGGAAGTGACATCGGCATTGGCAAAGGCAAGCCTAAGGTAGCGCTCCTGGCCCTCGCCGAAATATGCGCCTGGTATGCAGACGACACCGCGTTCCCTCGCGAGTTCCTCGGCAACCTCGGACGACGATCGGCCCTCGAAGGGATGGCGAACAAAGGCGAAATAGGCGCCGATCGCCGCAATCTCCCAACCCACCAGCCCGGAAAACGCCGATCTCAAGGCATCGGCCCGGCGAGCGATTTCCAGCCTATTGCCGGCCCGCCAATCGGCAAGGACAGGCAAAGCCGATGCAACCGCGATCTGAGCCGAACGCGGGGCGCAGATTTGCATATTGTCCATGACTTTCGCGATCTCAGCGACAAGCCCGAGGCCCGCCGTGACGGCGCCTAGCCGATGGCCGGGAATGCAGAAGGATTTCGAGAAGCTGTAGAGAAGGACAAGCGTATCCTCCCAGCCCGGCTCCGAAAGCAGGGCGTGCGGCCGGCCGTAACCTTCGGCCAGGAAGTCGCGATAGGTTTCGTCGACGACCAGCCAGGCGCCGTATTTTCGGCACAGCGAGAAAAGCTCGTGAAGCAGCTGAGGCGGATAGACTGCTCCGGTCGGATTGTTGGGCGTAACGACGGCAAGCATCTTCGCGCCGGCCGCAAGCGCGGCTTCGGCAGAGCCGAGATCGGGAAGAAAGCCGGTTGCAGGATCGCACTCGACCAGTCGGCGCCCGATCCCCAACATCGACAACGTCGTGTCGTGATTGAAATAGAAAGGATTGGTGAGCGCTACCGTATCGCCCGCGCCCGCAAGCGCAATCGCCGTGCACATGAACGCCTGATTGCAGCCGGCCGTGATATGGATATTGCCGGCAGATATGTCAGCGCCATAGAGCTCCGCGACATGGGCGGCATAGGCCTGGCGCAGCAAAGGCTCGCCCTCGATCGGCCCGTATCCTGTCATCGCCTGTTGTGCCGCCGTCTCGCCGAGAAGCCGCAGCATCTCCGGGTGTGCGGGATAGCCGGGCACAGCCTGCGACAGATCGATGAGTGGCCCCTTCGATCCCTTGTATTCGCGTCCCCAGGCGACGACGGAAGGAATGGGCGGAGGCGAGAGGCGGGCAACGAGCGAATTGGATTTTGCAGCGGTCATATCGATTTCTCTTTGATACCGATTGCTACAACGATACCAATTGTTTTCTCAACCTCTTTGTTGAGCGGGACGAACCTCAAGCGGAGACGCATGCGCATGGTGTGGGACAAGACGCGGCTCGAACAGCTGCGCGCGGAATTTTCAGACGCCAATGGCGGCGAGATATTCGACGAGAAGTTTCGCAAAGTGGCGGAGAAAATCATCTCCAAGAGCGGTACGAGACTGGCGCCATATGCCGGTGTGCCGACTTTCCTCAGCGCGCCCTACATGCAGGTCGCGGCCGACGAGCCTGACTTCGGCAATCTTCAGGTCGCGATAACGGGAATCCCGATGGATCTTGGCGTCACCAATCGCCCCGGCTCCCGCTTCGGACCGCGTGCTCTTCGCGCCATCGAAAGGATCGGTCCTTACAACCACGTTCTGGGAACGGCGCCGGTCTTCGATCTTCGGGTCGCCGACATTGGCGACGTGCCGTTCCAGAGCCGCTACCGGCTGGAACTCAGCCACGACGACATCGAGAAGCGTATCGGCCAGATCGTCGATGCCGGCGTCGCACCGCTGTCGGTGGGTGGCGATCATTCCATCAGCCACCCGATCTTGAAGGCTGTCGGCCGGAAGGAGCCGGTCGGTCTCATTCATATCGATGCGCATTGCGACACCAGCGGTGCCTTCGATCAAACGAAATTTCATCACGGGGGACCGTTCCGCAATGCCGTGCTGGACGGCGTGCTCGATCCGACAAGGACAATCCAGATCGGCATACGCGGTTCAGCGGAATACCTATGGGAATTCTCCTATAAATCGGGAATGACCGTGATCCACGCCGAGGACCTCAGCGGAAAGGGGATGGAGGCCGTCATCGCCAAGGCCAAATCCATCGTCGGCGACGGCCCGACCTATCTCTCCTTCGACATCGACAGCCTCGATCCGAGCTTCGCGCCGGGCACGGGCACGCCCGAGATCGGCGGATTGACGACGCGCGAAGTTCTAGAGCTGATCCGCGGGCTGAAGGGCGTGAACCTCGTGGGCGGCGACGTCGTCGAGGTCGCACCGCAATATGACGCAACGACCAACACAGCACATGCCGGAGCCCAGGTGCTCTTCGAGATTCTGAGCCTCATGGTGTTCAGCCCATCGATCGGCGGACGCTGAATGTTGCGGACCAATCCGCGCGAACTCCGCGAATAATCTCCGGCAACGTCGCCGCAGGTCGACGAGAGGACCGCATAACGGAATTCAGGACGACAATCAGCTTTCCCTGTGAAACAGGCGCTGGTGGAGAAGTCGCCCTGGCGCCCATGTCACCGGCGCTCGTGATAGCTAGACAGATGCGGAGGGGTGGCGTTAAGCTTTGGCTTTGTAACGGCGACACCAGAAACATGAACATGATTGGATCCCCCGGCAAATCGGGAGAAGACAACGAGGAAAAGATACTGACCAATCCGGCGCGGCTTGGAGGCCGTCTAAGGCTCGCCAGGCAAACCCGGGGCTTGACCCTTAAGGCTCTCGCCCTGGCCGCGGATTGCTCTGAAAGCCTTTTGTCGAAAATTGAAAACGGCAAGGCTTCGCCCTCGTTACCGATGTTGCATAGGCTTGTCGGTGTTCTGGGTACGAATATTGGCTGGATGTTCGAGGAGGCCGACGGTGAAGAGGGCATCGTCTTTCGTTCCGGGACAAGACCTTTGATTGGGCTCGACCCATTGCGCAGGGGGGAAGGCATATCTCTCGAACGGATAATCCCCTATTCGCAAGGCCATCTGCTTCAATGCAACATCCACCACATTGAGGCTGGTGGCCAAAGCGCCGGGCCGATCCAGCATGTCGGCGAGGAGGTTGGATACGTTCTCGCCGGCGAGATCGAACTGATGGTTGGCGAACGGACATTCCGGCTTTCCGTCGGCGACAGCTTCGTCTTCAACTCCGAGCTGCCCCATTGGTATCGCAATGTGGGCGCGGATCGCGCAAGCATCTTTTGGGTCAACACACCGGCGACCTTCTAGCGCCGCCACCGTCCTCAAAGCGAACCTGCGATCATCTTCAAAGCCACAAATTCAAGTCACTTGACAATCATTCAAGTTACTTGAATACTCCCCTTGCAATCCAAAAACATGGGGAACGATCATGCATCTCAAGAAATACCTGTTCGGTTGCGCGATTGGCGCGACCGTGGCACTTGCCTGCGGTGCCGGCGCCGCGATGGCGAATACGCTGGCTCTCGTGACGATCAACCAGCAGGCTCTCTTCTTCAACCAGATCAATGACGGCGCCAAGGAGGCGGCAAAGAAAGCCGGCGCCGATCTCGTCATATTCAACGCCAACAACGTGCCCAGCGCGCAAAATGACGCCATCGAGAACTACATCACCCAGAAGGTCGACGGCATCATATTGGTCGCCATCGACGTCAACGGAGTGAAGCCTGCAATCACCGCCGCCAAGAAGGCCGGCATTCCGGTCATCGCTATCGATGCCCAGATCCCGAACGGCGACAACATCGCCTTCGTGGGTGTCGACAATACCAAGGCGGGTGAGCAGATCGGCAAGTTCTATTCCGATTACGTCAAGGACAAGATGGGCGGCAGCGCCAAGGTCGGCGTGGTCGGCGCGCTCAATTCCTTCATCCAGAACCAGCGTCTTGATGGATTCAAGGCGGCGGTAAAGGCTGGCGGCCAGAAGGTCGATTTCCTCGATACCGTGGACGGTCAGAACGTCCAGGATGTCGCCCTCAGCGCGGCGGAAAATCTCATTACCGCCAATCCCGACATGACGACGCTGTATGCGACCGGCGAGCCGGCACTCCTCGGCGCCGTTGCGGCTGTCACCAGCCAGGGCAAAACAGGTAACGTGAAGGTCTTCGGCTGGGATCTGACCAAGCAAGCGATCGAGGGCATCGATCAGGGTTGGGTGACGGCCGTTATCCAGCAGGATCCGGCCGGCGAAGGCAAGGCGGCCGTCGAAGCGCTCGTCAAGGTGAAAAAGGGCGAGAAGATCGATCCGATCATCAATGTGCCTGTCACCATCGTCACCAAGGAAAATGTCGACAAGTTCCGGGGCATGTTCAAATAACTCCCCGCATCTCGTCACGTCATGGCCGATCGCATCGGCCGTGACGTTGTGGCATCATGGCTAAGGCCATTTCCGCAAGGCAGCATTGATATGACAAACGCTGATACCTACCGCGTCAGGATGACCGGTATCTCCAAACGCTATGGCACGATGCAGTCATTGGACAATGTGTCGTTGACCTTGAAACCGGGCGAGGTCCTCGGCCTCGTCGGTGACAACGGCGCCGGCAAATCGACCCTGAGCAAAGTGCTTTCGGGCGCGGTCATCCCGGATTCAGGAACGATCGAGATCGACGGCAAACCAATTTCCTTTGCCTCGCCCGCTGACGCACGCGCCGCGCATGTCGAGATGGTCTACCAGGATCTGTCCCTTTGCGACACGGTCGACGTGGCTGGAAATCTTTTTCTGGGGCGTGAACCGAGGTGGAAGCTTGCGGGCATTCCAATCCTCGACAAGAAGACCATGCATGAACGGGCGCGCCATATGCTGGAGGGGCTCGGCATCGTCATTCCGGACACGCATCTAAAGGTCGAGAATCTCTCAGGCGGGCAACGCCAGTCCATCGCGATCGGACGTGCGGCGTCATTCAATCCTTCGGTCCTGATCATGGACGAGCCGACGGCGGCCCTGGCTGTTGCCGAAGTCGAGGCGGTGCTGGAGCTCATCCGCACGGTCAGCGCCCGCGGCGTCAGCGTCATTCTGATCACGCATCGGCTGCAGGATCTCTTCCTCGTCTGCGATCGCATCCAGGTGATGTATGAAGGACAAAATGTCGCCGAGCGCCTTATCGCCGAAACGAATATCGAAGAAGTCGTCAACCTGATCGTCGGCCGCAAGTTTTCCGCGCGCTCGGCCGGCCAACATACCGAGCGAGGCGCTTCCATATGACCATGACATCCTCTCACGCCCAAACCGGCACGTCGTCTCGGCTGCGGAAGGCTCGCCTCTACGACAAGGCGATAGCCAATGGCGGCATTGTTTCAATCGCCCTGTTTTTCATCGCGGTCTGCATTTTCTTCTCCCTCTTTACAAATGTCTTTCTGACCGCTCCCAATCTCTTGAACGTGGTCAGACAATCCGCCCCCTTATTGATCGTGGCGGCGGCCATGACCTTCGTCATCACGACAGGCGGTATCGATCTTTCGGTTGGATCCGTATTGGCCCTTGCAGCAACGCTTTCGGCCGCCTGCCTGCAGGCAGGAATCGCGTGGCCGATTGTCGTTGTTTTGATGATGCTTCTTGGCGCGGCGACCGGATTAATCCAAGGATATTTCATCGCCTATGAGCGGATCCCCGCCTTCATCGTCACGCTGGCCGGACTATCGGTCATCAGGGGGCTGGCGCTGCTTATCACCGGTGGCTATTCGATTCCGGTCGATCCGCAGAGCCCGTTCACCGCGATTGGCCAGGCCTGGTTCGTTGGCATCCCTGCCCCCGCGATGATCGCGATCGTTGCCCTCATCGCGGCCTATATCGCCTTCAACGAAACGCCATTCGGGCGATACGTCACCGGCATCGGCGCCAATGCCGAGGCGGTGCGCCGCTCAGGCGTCAACACGCGGCGAGTCACCCTATTCGTCTATGTGATATCGGGCGTGGCAGCCTCCGTCGCCGGCATCATTCTTGCCGCGCGCCTGGGGTCCGGCTCCTCAAATGCCGGGCAAGGCTTCGAGCTCGATGTCATCGCCGCGGTTGTACTGGGCGGTACGAGCCTGTTCGGCGGGCGCGGTTCAGTGGTCGGAACGGTGCTCGGCGCACTGACGGTTGCCGTCATCGCCAACGGCCTGATCCTCTCGCACATGTCGCCCTTCTTCACGCCGATCGTCACCGGGGTCATCATCCTCGTGGCAATCTGGTTGAACTTCCGCCTTTTCAAAGGCGCGATAAGAGGCCGCTGAGCATGATGGATCATCTCTTTGCCGAGGGGGCCAGAACGCGGCACGCCATTGGCGTTCATACCGGATGCGCGATGACCGTGCTCGGCCCAATTCCGGTCGCGGACATGGGTGTGACACTCATGCATGAGCACATCTTCCTTGACGGAGCGACCTCATGGAAGTGCCCTTGCCATCCCGACGAAAAGGCGATCGCCGAACAGCCGGTTGGAATAGAGATCATCGGCGAGTTGCGGATGAACCCCTATATGAACCGCGACAATGTCTCGCTGGATGATCGGGATCTGGCGCTAGCCGAACTTTCCCGCTTCCAGAAGCTTGGCGGCCATACCGTGGTTGAAACCACCAACTTTGGCATAGGGCGCGATGCCGAACAATTGGCCCGCATCGCCCGCATGTCCGGTCTGAAGATCATCATGGGAACCGGTTTCTACCTGGAGCATACGCATCCGGAGTGGCTGAAGGGCATGGATCTGGATGAGGTCACCGCCTTCATCGTCAACGACGTCGGCGGTGGCGAAACCCAGCCAGATATCATGGCAGGCATCATCGGTGAGGTCGGCGTCAGCAAGGACTTTACAGCCGAGGAGCAAAAATCCTTGAGGGCATCGGCGCGAGCCTCGCGGTTGACTGGCCTGCCTCTATCCATCCATTTGCCGGGATGGGAACGCCTTGCCCATCGCGTCCTTGATGTGGTCGAGGATGAAGGCGCGGACCTGCGTCACACCGTGCTCTGCCACATGAATCCCAGCCATAATGATCTTCATTATCAAAAGAGCCTCGCGGAACGCGGTGCCTTCCTGGAATACGACATGATCGGCATGGATTATTATTACGCCGATCAGAATGCGCAATCGCCATCGGACGAGGAGAACGCGAGGGCGATCAGGGCGCTCATAGACCTGGGCTTCGCCGATCGGCTGCTTCTGTCTCAGGACGTCTTTCTCAAGATCATGCTGACCCGCTATGGCGGCTTCGGCTACGGCTACATTCTCAAGCATTTCCTGCCGCGACTGAAGCGTCACGGTGTCGATCAGCAGGCGATCGACCAAATGCTGATCACCAATCCCCAATCGGTATTTTCCGCCTCGGCCTGAAGGTCGGGTGCATCCAAGGAGCAGACATGAGCAAGAAAAAGGTTCTTCTGGCGGGTGAATCATGGGTTTCGACCGCCACCCATATCAAGGGTTTCGATCAGTTTCCGACGGTGACCTATCACACCGGTGCCGACGAATTGCTGAAGGCATTGAAGGACAGCGCCTTTGATGTCACCTTCATGCCGGCCCATGAGGCGCAGCGTGATTTCCCGCTGACAGCCGAAGCACTCGCGGAATATGACGCGGTCGTTCTGTCCGATATCGGCGCAAACACGCTGCTATTGCACCCTGATACCTGGATTCATTCCAAGAGGACGCCAAACCGGCTGAAGCTGCTGCGCGATTACGTTACAAATGGCGGCGCGTTGCTGATGTTCGGCGGCTATTACAGCTTCCAAGGCATCAATGGCGGCGCGCGCTATCATAAAACGCCAGTGGAGGAGGTGCTGCCGGTAACCTGCCTTGCCATCGATGACCGCGTTGAAGTTCCCGAGGGGTTTTCGCCCGTCGTGACAGGCAATGACACCCACCCGGTTCTCAAAGGCCTCGGCAAAGATTGGCCCTACCTTCTCGGTTTCAATGAGGTGAAGGCGAAGCCAGGAGCTGACGTGCTTGCGACGGTTTCAGGCGAATATGGTTCGCAGCCACTTTTGGTAACCGGCACCTATGGCGCCGGCAGGACACTCGTCTGGACTTCGGATGTCGGTCCACACTGGCTGCCGCCGGAGTTCATTGCCTGGAACGGCTACAAGACGCTCTTCGAGCAGATGCTGGCCTGGGCAACGCTCAAGGACTGACGCCCATGCGCCTCCACGTCGTCGGCAATGTCTGCGTCGATACGAGCTTCCGCCTGCCACGCCTGCCGCGTCCGGGGGAAACGCTCAATGCGACCTCGATCGTTGAAGGCATAGGAGGCAAGGGTGCCAATCAAGCCGTGGCGGCGGCGCGAAGCGGGGCAGCGGTGTGCTTCTGGAGCGCGCTTGGCGACGACGACATGGCGGATGGCGTGAGCGAGACGTTGAAGAGCGACCTCGAGGTCGATCGACTGATCCGCCTGCCTCTTTCCACCGACCGTTCGACGATCCTGCTGGAAGAAGCCGGCGAAAACGCCATCGTCAGCGCCGTCGCCTGCGCGCGAGCCTTCGATCCGATCCGGCAATCGGCCCTGACGCGGACCTGGAGCAAGGGCGACATCCTTCTGATGCAGGGCAACCTGTTCAGGGAGGTCACCGCCAGCTGTCTGAAGCTTGCCGGGAGGTCAGGCCTGAAGACGGTGCTCAATGCCAGTCCTCTGTCGGACATGACGGTCGAGGATCTTGCCGACGTGGATCTTGTCATCGTCAATCAAGGCGAAGCCGCGGCGCTGACGGGCATGGAAAGCCCAAGGGCAGCGGCAAACCTGCTTTTGGAGAAAGGAGCGAGAAGCGTCGTCGTGACGCTTGGAAGCCAAGGCAGCCTCATATGGGATCAGGCGGATCAAACACCAGTTTTCCTCGCAGCGCCCAAGAGCGCGGTCGTTGATACCAGCGGCGCCGGTGACTGCTTTGCGGGCGTCCTCGTCGGCATGCTCGCACAAGGAAAACCCCTGACCGCAGCCGCGAACGTGGCAACCAAGGCCGCCGGCATCTCCGTCGGTCGTCTTGGAACGCTCGCCTCCTACCCCTCGCGGGTGGAAATTTCGGACATCATCAAGAGATCAGAACTGGAAAACACATGAGTGGGACAATGAAACCCATCGGGCAGATAGCTGGCAACGCGCTCATCGATCTTTTCGGGCGCGAAAAGGCGATCATAGGCGTCGTTCACCTGGCGCCGCTTCCCGGTGCGCCGCGCTACTCCGGCGAGGAGATCGAGACCGTCTACCAGCGCGGACTTGACGATGCCCGCGCCTACCTTGCCGGCGGCTGCGACGCCGTGATCATCGAGAACCACGGCGATATTCCTTTTTCCAAGCCCGATGACATCGGCCCCGAAACCTCGGCCTACATGGCCGTCATCTCCGATCGCATCCGTCGCGAACTCGGCGGTCCGATCGGCATCAATGTTCTTGCGAATGCCGCCATTCCGGCGCTTGCAATCGCCAGTGCGGCAGGCGCGGGCTTCGTGCGCGTCAATCAATGGGCGAACGCCTATGTCGCCAATGAAGGCTTCATCGAGGGAGAAGCTGCCCGCGCAATGCGCTATCGCGCACGGCTCAATGCCCATGGCATCCGCATCTTCGCCGATGCCCATGTCAAACATGGAGCGCATGCCATCGTTGCGGACCGACCGATCGAGGAACAGGTCAAGGATCTCGTCTTCTTTGACGCAGATGCCATTATCGCCACAGGGCAAAGGACAGGGCATGCAGCCGATCTCGATTATATCAAAATGATCAAGCGGGCGGCGGGGCTGCCGACCCTCGTCGGTAGCGGTGTGACGCCGGAAAATGGTAACGACATTCTGTCAGTAGCCGATGGTGTGATCATTGCAAGCTCACTGAAGTATGATGGCGTCTGGTGGAACGCAGTCGATCCGCAAAGGGTAAAAGACTTCGTGACAGGCATCCATCGATGACGTCATACCCACAAATCAATGCGCAGCGTCTGCTGCGGCGCATTGCCGATTTTGCAACGATAGGAGCAACGCCAGCGGGAGGGGTGAACCGTCAAGCGTTGAGCATCGGAGATAGGACGGCCCGGCGCCAGCTTGCGGAACTGGCCGTTGCCCGCGGTTTCAAAGCCAACCAGGATGCGATTGCCAATCTGTTCATCCGGCGTGAGGGACATGATCCTTCATTGCCACCCGTTTTGATTGGCAGCCATCTTGACAGCCAGCCCACGGGAGGCAGGTTTGATGGTGCGCTTGGCACGCTATCCGCCTTCGAGGTACTGGAAGCCCTTGAGGATGCCGGAGCCGTTACGGAACGATCCGTCGAAGTTGTGTCTTGGACCAACGAGGAAGGTAGCCGCTTCTCTCCCGGCTGCATGGGATCCATGGCCTTTATTGGCGCGGGCGACATGGCTGTGTGGCAGGATGCGCGCGGCACCGACGGGGTCAGGCTTGGCGATGAATTGGAGGCGACATTGAAGGCACTGCCGGAAGCCAAGATGCAGCCGGTCGGCCATGTGGTGTCCGCTTTCGTTGAGATGCATATCGAGCAGGGACCCGTTCTCGAGCGCGCGGGCATCCCGATCGGCCTCGTCACCGGCGTACAAGGAACCAGATGGCTCGAAGTTTCCTTCAGCGGCGAGGCGGCTCATGCTGGCACGACTCCGCTGGAATTCCGCAAAGATCCCATGGCGGCGGCCGTCGCGGCGATCGCGCAACTGCAGCTCCTCGTCATGCCGGCCGATCCGATGGCGCGGCTGACCGTTGGTCGAATGAGCGTCGAACCCAGCTCCGTCAACGTCATTCCAAGCAGGGTCACATTCACCATCGACATCCGCCATCCGCGAGAAGACGTGCTTTCTTCCATAGAAGCTCAAATCGACGCGGAATGCCGCGCGTCGGCTATGCGCCATATGGTCGATGTGCTCATCAAAAAACGTTTCGACTTGGCACCCGGACAATTCGACACGGCAATCGTCGATGTGATCGACAAGGCTTGCGAAAGGCTTGGCGTTTCCAACATGAAATTGGTTTCCGGCGCCTTTCACGATGCACTTTTCATCAGTCGTGTTGCACCGACAGCGATGATATTTGTTCCGTGCCGAGACGGCATCAGCCATAACGAGGCTGAATTTGTCACCTCGGAGAACATCGAGACAGGCGCGAAGGTACTGCTTGAGACTGCCCTTTCCTTGGCTCGATGAGCAATGATCATCCCCCTTAAGGCGGCCGATGATAGCGCGATAGAATCAGCGACGGCATGCGGACGCAGCGGCAGACGATGCCGATCGCGTTGCAGCGAGCGCCAATGGATTTGCCTTTAATGGCTGGAAAGTGGTGCCGCCCTCCGCCGACTAGCGCAGGCGCTCAAAAAAGAGCGCCCACACTATCAATCGGCGGTATACGGCATCCCTCAACCCCTAACGTTCGAGTTCCTCAGTAATGTCGGCGCAGAAATCGACAAATGCGCGTACCTTGGCTGGCGGCTGCTTGCGTGATGGTTGGAAAGCAAAGAGCGGGAAACGCTCGCCATGCCAGTCGGGGAAGAGGTCGATCAGCGATCCTGTCGCCAATGCCTGCCCAACCCCCCAGCCGATTACCTGAGCAATGCCGGTTCCAGCAAGGCATTCATCGAGCATGGTCTTGGGGTCGGTGAACGTCAACGGTCCGCTCGTCGGAACATCGATTGTCTCGCCTCCCCGGATGAATTCCCATTCGAATGGCCTCCCGGTATAGGGATCGATAAACTGCAGACAGCGATGAACGGAGAGGTCGCGAGGATGCGCCGGACGACCATGGCGCTCCAGATAGCGAGGCGACGCCACGGTCAGAATTGGTGCTTCAATTAGCTTTCGCGCAATCAGGTTGGCAAAGCGAGGCTGGCCAAACCGGATCGCAAGATCGATACCGTCTGCAACAAGATCTCCGACATGCTCTCTGGTCACGAACTCGATAGATAGATCCGGATAGCGTTCGCAGAATCCACCAAGCCGGCCTGCGAGCACGAGGGGCAGAAAGAATGGATCGATATCCACTTTCAAACGACCGCGCACCGCTGTTGCCGAGCCGGACACGACCACGGCAGCGTCTTCGATCGCATTCAAGTGCGGCTTCACCTCTTCATAAAACCGCCGGCCCTCGTCGGTCAGCGTCACCGAGCGCGTCGTTCGATCGAGCAGGCGCACGCCGAGGCGTGTCTCAAGACGGCCAATGGCCCGGCTTACACCGGAATCGGTGATGCCGATCAGTTCAGCGCCTTTGACGAAGCTCCCACCTTCAACGACGGCCGCAAACACGCTCACCCCCGAGAGAATCCGTCCATCAAAAGACATGTGCCGACTCCTGACTTTTGGTCAGGAATCATCTGACATAAACGCACTTAATTCAAGATCATTCCAGAGCGATAACGGTCCCGTGCTTTAAACCTGAGAGGACCCAATCATGAGCAATCTCAACCATCCCCGCACGCTTTTCAAAGGCGGCACCATACTGACAATGGACAAGACGGTCGGCAATCTCCCCATCGGCGACCTGCTCGTGGAACGCGGCAGAATAGCGGCCATCGGGCAGAACCTCGCCATTGCCGATGCAACGGTTATCGATGCTTCTGACAGCATCGTCATGCCAGGTCTGATCGACGCCCATCATCACATGTGGCTGGGCGCAATGCGCCGTATGATGCCCGATGTGCACGATCTCTTTGCCTATATCGATATGGTGGCGGAAACACTGGGCTGCCATTATCGACCGCTGGATATGTATCTCAGCACCCGGCTCACCGCGCTCGCCTGTCTCGATGCCGGCATCACGACCGTCATCGACGCTTGCCATTCCTCCCGCAGCCCGGAACATACCGACGCAGCGCTCGACGCTCTCGATGGCAGCGGTATCCGCGCCCTGCACATGGTCGGCGCCGCCATGGACAAGAAGGCGTCCTCCGCACACCTACCGGGCGATCTGAAGCGGCTGGCGGACAACTGGAACCAAGGCGATGGCCTTGTGCGTGTCGGCCTGTTCGGCCAGCTCAATCTCGATTGGTGGAAGGTCGCCCGCAGCCTGAATATGCGCATTCTGACCGAGTTCATCGGCGATCTAGCCAAGCTCGGCCCGGAATTTGCCGAAGAGGGCGTGCTCGGCCCGCACAGCATCTTCAATCATTGCACCCGCATTCCGCGGGAGACGTGGCGCCTCTTTGCCAATGCCGGCGTGAACATTACCGTCAACCCGCGTTCCGATGCACTGTTCGGTTTCGATGACGAGAGTTTCGCGTATCAGCAAGCGATCGACCATGGCCTGACGCCGGCTATCGGCATCGATCTCGACACGGCCTTCGGCAGCGACATGTTCGGCGAGATGCACGCCCTATTCCTGCAGCAGCGCTCGGCCATGCGTTACCGCAAATTCCGAGGCGAAGATAATGTGCCCTTGCCGATCACCGTCGAGCGCGTCCTTGAAGCGGCAACCGTAAACGGTGCACGCGCCGCGGGTCTTGAGAGCGAGGTCGGTTCGCTGGCGCCCGGCAAGCAGGCCGATATCATCATGGTACGTGCCGACGGCGTCGCCGTCATACCGGTCAATAACGCCGTCGGCACGATCGTCCAGGCCGTCGAGCGCTCGGATGTTGATACGGTCATGGTCGCCGGCGAGATCCGCAAACGCGGCGGAAAGCTGGTCGGCACCGATCTCATCAAGCTATCATCGGAGATCGCCGCGTCGCGCGATTACCTGCTGGAAAAGAGCGGCTATCGCCTGGACCGCCTCGGCGCACCCGCCCCCGAAGAAGCGGCCTGAATCGGTGCCGCCGCTTTTCGGCGACGCTGCTACCCCACAGATTTTTCAGAATGGAGGCTGTCATGTCAGCATCTCTCATCAATGAGACGACGGAAGCGAAAGCCGCTCCCGCATATCTTTCCCGCCCTGCCCCGGGGATCATCGCCGCGCTCTTTTGTGGCTATCTCGCGGTCGGACTTCCGCTTCCGGTTATACCGCTCTTCATCCACGACAAGCTCGGCTTCAACAATCTGGTCGTCGGCCTGGTGATTGGCATCCAATTTCTCGCTACCGTGCTCAGTCGTGGCTATGCGGGACGCTTGACCGATCTCAAAGGCGGTCAGCGTTCCGCCCTGCAAGGTGCCGCGATCAGCATGACCGCAGGGCTGCTCTATCTGGCGGCGGCCATGCCCATTCTCTCGCCCGATGTCAGCCTTGCAATTCTTGTTATCGGGCGATTGATTGCCGGTCTCGGGGAGAGCCTCTTCGTCACCGGCTGTGTCTCCTGGTCGATCGCCTCGGTCGGACCACAGCGCGCAGGCATGTCGATGTCGTGGACCGGCATTGCCATGTTCGCGGCACTGGCCATCGGCGCGCCGGTCGGCATGGCTCTGTATCAGTCTTATGGCCTGGAGACCGCAATGATCGCCTGCATCCTTGCCCCGCTACTCGCAGTCGCTATCGCATTTCGTTCGACCTCTTATACGAGCCCGGCAGGCCCGCGTCTGCCCTTCCATAAGGTCATCGGCCAAATCTGGCGCGAAGGGGCCGGGCTGATGCTGCAAGGAGTGGGACTGTCGGGTCTTACCGCCTTCGCATCGCTCTACTTCGCAGCCCACCATTGGAACAATGCCGGCTTGGTCATGACGGCCTTCGGCATCGGCTTCATCTTCGTGCGCGTCGTATTCGGCTCGCTGCCCGACAGAATGAGCGGCTATAGCATCGCATTCTGGTCCTCGGTGATAGTTGCAGCCGGCCAGGCGCTGATCTGGGTGACGCTTAATGAATGGATGGCGCTTGCCGGCGCCCTGGTCACCGGCCTCGGTTGTGCGCTGATCTTTCCCGCTCTCGGCGTCGAAGCGCTGAAGCGAGTGCCTCCGGCCAATCGTGGCAGCGCCATGGGCGGCTTCGTGGCTTTTCTCGATATCGCCTACGGCATTTCCGGTCCGGTCGCTGGCATCATCGCCGGACAGTTCGGATATGCGGCCGTCTACCTCTTTGGCGCCGCCTGCGCCCTCGCCGGTGCCGCACTTGTCCAGACCGCCCGCTCTTCGCAATCCTGACCATTATTCCACATTGCCTGTGAGACTTGCTCGCCGGCTATCAAAGGAGATTTTCATGTCCCGCATCTTCATTTCCGGCTCGTCGACCGGTCTCGGCCTCATGGTGGCTGAACGTCTAACCGAACAAAGCCACCGGGTCGTGCTTCATGCGCGCAATCCGGCTCGCGCCAATGATGCCCGCCGCGCTCTTCCGAAGGCGGAGGCAGTCGTGATCGGTGATCTCGAGACCATCGCCGGTGCAAAAATTCTCGCCGCCGAAGTCAACAGGCTCGGACGGTTCGATGCTGTGATCCACAATGCCGCCGTCGGCTATCGCGAAGCTCATCGCCTCACCTCCGACGGGCTGCCGCATGTCTTCGCCATAAACACACTATCGGCCTACATTCTGACCGCACTCCTCGAACCACCGAAGCGGCTAGTCTACCTGTCGTCCGGCATGCACCATCATGCAGATGCCAATCTCGATGATATTCTCTGGAAACGTCGCAGGTGGAACGGATCAGAGGCCTATGCCGAAAGCAAGCTGCACGACGCAATGCTCGCATTCGCGATCGCGCGACGTTGGAAGGACGTGTTCTCGAATTCATTGGAGCCCGGATGGGTTCCAACCAAGATGGGCGGCCCTGGCGCACCTGATGACATGGCACAGGCCCATCTGACTCAAGCCTGGCTGGCAGCCGGCGACGACCCGAAGGCGGATGTCACGGGAGAATACTTCTATCATCTGAAGCGTCGGACCGCGAACCCGCAGGCTCATGATCCAGCGCTTCAAGACAGCCTCATCGCAATCTGCGAGGAGATCTCGGGCGTGACTTTGCCGAAATAATTCACCGTCGGTCTTTTAGATCTTTAAAAATCTATTGGAGCGCGCACGGGAAGCATTCGGGACTCGAAAGAACACTAAGCCAGCATACTCTCCTTCGCCGTAATCTGGTCCGATCCGCCGAAACGACACGTCCAGAGAATTCCGGGCGTCACGTGTTTCTACCTTTCAAATCCACAAGCTTGACTATCGCCGTCTATAAGACGCCCCGCAGTGACGTTCCGGCAGGCGAGCGGTTTCCCCGAAGATCTTTTGCCGCAGTGAACCTTCCGCGTACGCAGTCTTATAGAGACCCCGATCCTGCAAGGCTGGCACTACAATATCAACGAAATCCTCAAAGCCCTCCGGCGCTACCGTACAGGTTAGGTTAAAGCCGTCGATCTCCCCCTCATCGATCCACGCGGAAAGCTCATCCGCGACCGTTGCGGCATCGCCGACAATGACCGGATAGCGGCCGCCAATGGACAGTTCCCCTAGCAATTGCCGCTTGGTCCAGCCTCGTTGCTGCGCAGTTTGCGTTGCTGATTGGCTGGCGTTGGACGGTCCATAGACGATAGTCTCGTCGAGCTCGTAACGCGAAAAATCGATGCCCGTGCTCGCCGAAAAATGCGCCAACCCGGCTTCAGGATTAGCATGGTGGAGGTAGTCCGTATATTTTTCCCGCGCTGCGGCGGCCGAGCGATCCGTTACGACAGTTATGCCGACAAAGATTTTCACGTCATCGGGCTTTCGGCCTGCGGCAACAGCCGCCTGGCGCAGCGCCCGGCCAGCGGCGCGTGCTGCGCTCTTGTCGGCGGCTGCAATGAAGATGCATTCGGCATGACGGGCAGCAAATTGCCTGCCGCGGCCGGATGTACCCGCCTGATAAAGAACCGGTGTACGCTGTATGGACGGTTCGGCAAGATGATAGCCGCGCGAACGATAGAATTGCCCCTCATGATCTATCTGATGGACTTTTGACGGATCGGCATAGATGCGCTTTTTCTTGTCCGCCAAAACCGCGTCGTCTTCCCAGCTTCCCTCCCAGAATTTGTACAGGAGTTCGAGATATTCGTCTGCGCGATCGTAGCGGGTATCGTGCTCGATCTGCATATCGAGTCCCAAGCCGCGCGCGGCACTGTCGAGATAGCCGGTTACGATATTCCAGCCAATGCGCCCATCGGTCAGATGATCGAGCGTCGACATGCGCCGCGCAAAAACATAGGGCGCATCCGTACTGGCATTGACCGTTACACCAAAGCCAAGATGCCGCGTCACGGCCGCCATAGCGGACACCAGCAACAAGGGATCATTGAGCGGCAACTGAATGGATTCCCGCAAGGTTAGATCGACCGAGTTCTGGTAGACGTCATAGACGCCGAGAATATCGGCCAGGAAAATGCCATCGAAAAGGCCGCGTTCCAGCGTCGCCGCAAGCGATGTCCAATAGCTCAGCGTCTTATAGCGATCGGACTGATCTCGCGGATGGGTCCATAGCCCGTGATTGACGTGCCCGACGCAGTTCATGTTGAATGCGTTGAGCAGTATCTTTTTTCTTTGCGTGACCATCTCGTCCGTCGTTTCAGTTTCGATCGCGCCGTATTGTAGCGCTTGCCATCGACATAGCCGCCCTCCAGACGAGCTTCCGCCGCTCAATCACGACAACGTCTGCTTCAGGCTGCCGGCGTCGGTTCGCCGAGCGAAAGCATCAATCGGTTTGCCCAATTGAAGAAGGCAGCTCCATAGATCACGTCGGCGATTTCCAGATCATCCAGGCCTTCCTCGCGCAATCTGACGATCTCGTTGGCTCCAAATTGCGATGGCGTCGCGGTGAGCGCGGCTGAAGCCTCGACAACCGCATTCCAGCGACTGCCAAGATCAGCCTGAAGCCCATCATCCAGCAGACGCTGCACGTCATCCGTCCGCTTGGAATGATGGGCGGCGAAGCGAGAATGGACCGATGCGCAAAAAACACAGCCATTCACCCGCGATGCGGCCGTGGCAGCCAGTTCACGCTCAGCACGAGGAAGGCCGGCCGAGACATTGTAGAAGATATCCTTGTCCGTCTTGGTACGGGCCTGGAGAATGTCGGGATCGCGTACCAGCAGCATGAAATACGGCGACTTCGCGCGGGATGCATCCACAAGGCCTGCCCAGTGGCGCTCGGTCAAGTCCGCTTCATCAAGGGGCCGCAGCCAGGGTGTCCAGCCGATTTCAGCTTGAGTGAAGGCGTTTGGTCGGTCTGCGATTTCGGGATGAATTACAGTTTCGGTCATGAAAGGATTCCTTGTTCGTGCGATCAGGCTTGCGCGACCCGTCCGACATCGGCTGGATTGGCAGCCAAGGCCCTCAAGCCTGTAACGACCCTGATCTGAAACGCGAGAAATGCGACCAGCTGTGACAAGGTAACGATGCCTGTGGTCGTCCAGCCGGCATCTAGTAGCTTCTGCAGCGCCGCGGCACTCGCATCCCTCGGACGGAAGACCAGAAGGTGGCTGTGTTCGAGCGCCGTGCTGAGCTTCAGGTCCAGAAGTTGCCGGCTTTCGCCCGATACCTCATAAACGAAGCCCGGCCGGTCCTCACGGGAAAGCGGGCCAGCCAGATAATGGCCGTAAGGTCCGGTTGTATCGCCGACCTCCAGCTCCGCGGAGATGATGGCGACGAGCTCCGGGCCGTGCGCCTCATCCCGCAACTTGGAAGAATAAAAATCAGCGATCTCCGGCGCCTTGTGGAGGCCAGCGACAAAGGCGGCGACGGCAAGGCGCTCCGCCGGGGTCACGCTTCCCCAATGCTCGGGCTCGAAAAGAGCTTCATAGCTCTTTTGAGCATTGAGGCGCGTCTCGGGCCGTTGTGCCCGAAGGCCGTCAAGATCGGACCCAGGATCTATTCCCGCGAGGAAATCGATGACGTCTCTGGTCTGCAAAGTCATGGTCGATGCCTTCTCTTCGGATACCGCTATTGGATTTGCGCCGCCAAGCGGCGCTCTTTTCCGGTTAGGTTCTGCCGCACCCAACCAAGCGCTGGGGCGACATGAGCAGCCGTCAGTTCCAGCGAGCGCAGGATATGTTCATGCGGCGGATCGACGGAATGCACTTGAAAGACCAGATCCGTGACCCGCGCCAATGCCGTGTCTGCCTGAAGTGACGCGATAACGTCGTCGGGGGTGCCGACGTGAACATCGAAGGCTCCAATCAAATCAGCCGTGGTTTCGCCCGGGATCACGAAGCCCGCCGCCTTGAAGTGTTCGACGATCCGCCTCAAGCCGATATCGGCGAAATGAAGGGCCTCTTTCCTGCTATCGGCGACAAAGAGGCTCCGGGAACCCAATATCCGCGGCTGACGCCCTGCCGGCAACGCAGACAGGTAGGCATCGATAATCGGGTTCTGCAGGTCGCAAAGCTTGGCGTGTGGCGTCTCGACCGGCCGCGGCTGTGTGCGCGACAACATCAGCCCGTCCCCATCGCGGCCGGCACGCAAGCCGCCGCCAACGGAAAATGTCGCCTGCCACACATGGTCGCGCAAATGCGGTGCCGCCGGATAGAGGCGGTTGCCGCCCGCAAGCTCTCCGCCCGCCCAGGCATCGCGCACGAGAGCAAGATGATTGCCATAGACCTCCGTGCGCTGGCTGCTTTCCAGGCCGAAGGGAAGGAAGGCCTGCGGGGTGCCGCCCGTTCCGAAGCCGACCTCCATCCGTCCGCCGAGCAGCTTGTCGAGCACGGCCGTATCTTCGGCGACCCGCACCGCGTTCTCCATCGGCAACGTGATGACACCCGTGCCCAAACGAATATGCGAGGTCTGCGGGGCCAGGGTGGCGAGAAACACCAATGGTGCAGGCAGGCCGCCTTCGTCTCCGTTGAAGTGATGCTGCGCCACCCAGGCCGTGTCGAAGCCATGTTTTTCGGCATGGAGGATCTGTTCGGCAACCAGCCTGTAGCGGGTTCCGGCATCCACCTGGTCCAGGACCCGGCTGAAGAAGCCCAGTCGCTTCGGTAATGTTGGCGTACTCATGGGATCATCCTGCATTGATAAGGACGGGCGCGGTCGCCCGCGGAAACTTCTTGCCTGGGACCGCATCGATCAGCTCGCGTGTGTACGGGCTGCTTGGATTGGAAAAGACGTCTTCGACGCGACCCGTCTCGACCAGCTGCCCGGCGTTCAGCACCGAGACAGTGTCCGCGATCTGTCGCACGACGGCGAGATCGTGGGAGACGAACAGATAGGTCAGCCCAAGCTCGCGCTGCAACTCGCCCAAGAGATCGAGGATCTGCGCCTGCACCGTCACGTCAAGCGCGGAGACAGCCTCGTCGAGCACCAGGATCTGCGGATCGAGCACCAGCGCACGGGCGATCGCGACGCGCTGGCGCTGCCCTCCCGAAAGCGAATGCGGCCGACGTTGCGATATGTCGGCTGGCAGTCTGACCTTGTCGAGAGTGGCCGCCACCTTCGCCAATCGCTCACGGCGGGGCAGCCGTTCGAAATTCAGCAACGGCTCCTCCACGATCCCCGTAATTGTCTGGCGTGGGTCGAGCGAACCATAGGGATTTTGATAGACGAGCTGGACCTTCTTGCGCAGCTGCCTCAGCGCTTCACCGCGCAACGAATCCAGGTCGAGCCCGTCGATCAGTACCTGACCCGAAGTCGGCTTCTGAAACGCGGAAACGATCCTTATCGTCGTCGTCTTGCCGGAGCCGGATTCACCGACGATTGCATGGGTGCTGCCGCGGCGAACGCGAAAAGAGACATCGTCGACCGCCCGGAAACTGCCGCCGCGACCAGCACCAAAATCCTGCACCAGCCGATCGACCACGACGATGTCGTCGGCCGCCACGACAGATGCGACCGGGTGTGCGGGGGCGGCCTTCGGCCGCGCATTCAACGATGGCGCGTCGGCAAGCAGGCGGCGCGTATAGTTGCTTCGCGGGTTTGCGAGAATGTCGGCCGTGCGCCCCTGCTCCTGGATGCGGCCGTGCTGCAGGACGATCAACCTGTCGGATCGATCGGCGGCGACCCCGAGGTCATGGGTCACCAAGAGGACCGCCGTGCCATATTCCCGTCTCAAATCGTCGATCAGATCGAGAATGTGCCTCTGCACCGTCACATCCAGGGCACTGGTGGGTTCGTCGGCGATGATCAGCGAAGGTTTCAGCGCAATGGCAATGGCGATCAACACGCGCTGACGCATGCCGCCGGAGAGCTCATGGGGATACTGCCTGGCGCGCAATTGAGGCTGGCTGAGGCCGACACGTTCCAGCAATTCGATCGCTTGAACGCGAGCAGCCGCTCCAGACGCCCGGCCATGCACCGTCAGGATTTCGGCGACCTGTTCGCCGATCGTCCTCACTGGATTGAGCGAATTGCCCGGATCCTGCGGCACGAGGCTGATGATGGAACCACGAATGCCATCCAGCCGCCTTTGCGGCCAGCCGGCAATATCCTGGCCGTTCAGGCGGATGGTTCCCTGCTGGAGAATGCCGCCTTCGGGCAGAAGGCCGATCAACGCCTGTGCGGTGGAGCTCTTGCCTGAACCGGATTCGCCGACGAGGGCGACCACTTCGCCGGCGCGAACCTCAAAGCCAATATCGTGAACGACCGTGCGCTGGCCGCTCTTGTCGCGATAGGCGACCCTGAGGCCCGCCACATCGAGGATCGGCACACCCTCTTCCTTAGTGGTTTCAATGATCGGAGCCGTCATTTCCCGATGCTCCCGATTGCCCGGCTGATGCGATTGATGGAAATAACGACCAGGACGACGACAAGACCGGGTGCGGCCGTCAGCCACCAGGCGGTTGCGATATAATTGCGTCCTTCGGCGATCAGCAGGCCCCATTCCGGTGTCGGTGGCGGCGCGCCATAGCCGAGAAAGCCGAGCGTCGCGAGCTGCAGGATCGCCCAGCCGGCCTGAAGCGCAGCAAAGGCGATCACCGAGGTCAGCGAATTCGGCAGGATATGGCGCCAGAGCACCTTGAGGAATGTCCCGCCGCTGCCGAAGGCGGCTTCGACATATTCGCTTCGGCGCACCGTCACGACTTCGGAGCGAACCAATCTGGCAAACTTGGCGATCAGCGTGCAGCCGACCGCGATCGCGGCGTTGACGGTGCCGAAACCGAGCAGGACGATGATGCTGAGCGACAAGAGAAGATCCGGTATCGACAGCATGACATCGACCAGCCTCATGATGACCGTCTCGATCCTGCCGCCAAATGATCCGGCAAGGACGCCGAGCGTCGTGCCGGCTACAAGCGCGATGCCAACGGCCGCGAGCGCGCCCGATAGCGAGTGAATCGCGCCATAGACGATGCGGGCATAGAGATCCCGCCCGAGCGAATCCGTCCCCAGGAGATGGGTGGCGCTGGGCGGTCGTAGATGTTGCCCAGGTAGGCCTTGGACAGGGTCGTAGATCGTAAAGAGACTAGGGACGAGTGCCCAAAGGACGGCCAGCGCGAGAATGAGGCAGGCAAGGAAGAGACCAGGCCGGATGCGCGAAAAACGCCTGCCAGCTCCGGCGTTCTCACGAACATCGGTCTTGAGCGTCACGGGCGATATACTGATGTTCCGGTCGGACGAATCGAGGTCTGGATGATGTCGGGCGGTTTCGATCGTTGCCATCACACAGCTCCCAGCTTGGTTTTCAGACGCGGATCGAGCACGGGATAGAGAAGATCGACCACAAGGTTGATGACGACGAAAGCGGTCGCGGCGATGACGACGATCGCTTGAAGAACGGCGACATCCTGACTGTCCACGGCCTGTTTCGTCAGCCCGCCGATACCATTGAGGCCAAACACCGTTTCGGTGATGACCGCGCTGGCGATCAGCTCCCCGAACAGCAATCCGGCAACGGTCAGAACCGGCAGGAGCGTATTCTTGGCGACGTGTCGCCATAGGACCTTGGCATGCGAAAGTCCCTTGGCCCGAGCCACGGGCACGAAAGGCTTCGTCAGGACTTCGTCGATGTTCTTCAGCAATATCTGCGCGAGCGGCGCCGAAATCGGCACCGCGACCGTCAGGATAGGCAGGAAAAGACCCTCCCAGGGTCCGGGATTGATGACCGGCACGAGGCGAAGCCGGAAGGAGAATATCTGAATGAGCATGATGCCGAGCCAAAAAGTCGGCACCGATATGAACAGCGACGGAATGGACTGGATCAGGCCACGCAGCCAGGCAAAGCCGGAGAGATTGCAGGCAATCGCGATCAGAACGGCAAGAAGCGTCGCACCCGCAAAACCCAAACCTGCCAGCAATAGCGATGGCGGCAGGTTGGTGGCAAGCAGCGAGCTCACCGGAACGCCTGCCTGCAGTGAATAGCCGAAATCCCCCGTCAAAAAATTCCAGATTGCGTGGGCATATTGATGCAGGAAGGATCCGTCGGCGCCATAAGCCGCCCTGATATCGGCAAGCTGTTCGGGGCTTAGTCCGTAATCCGGGTTCTGGAACTTGATCAGCACCGCGTCGCCAGGCAGCGACTGCAGCAAAACGAACGAAACGGTGAAGGCCGCCCATAAGACGAACAGCGCCTGCCCGAACCTCGATAATATGTATCTTGCCATGCCACTACCATGTCTTCGCATGAAGGAAGGCCCGGCACCACGCCGGGCCAGCCCCTTTTCATCAATGTTCAGCGAGCCAGGTGCTGTAGAAGGACGGACGTCCCACGGCCTCGAATGCAACCCCCTTCACGTAAGGCGCGCCAGCGAAGACCTGCGGCTCCTCGAAGAAGGGGATGACATAGGCCTGATCGAGCAGATATTCCTGCGCGGCCTTGGCCGCCGCCAGTCGCTTGTCGCGATCCGTCTCGGAGGCGACGGTTTCCAGGATGCCGTTCAGCTTGTCATCCGAGAAGGTCGCCTTGGGATTGAGGCCGCCCTTTTGCAGCAGGGCATCGCGATTCTTGGGATAGAACTGGCTCTTGATGACATCGGGATCGGCGCGGCCGACCTCGGCGACGACCAGCGGCGTCCTTGCTGGATCGACATTGTCGGTCACCAGATTTCCCGAGGTTCCGGCAAGAACCTGCAGCTTGACACCGAGCTTGGCCCATTGCTGCGCGACGAGCTGCAGCACGGCCTTGTTCTGCGGCTGGGGCAAGGATTCATAGACGGCAAGCGAAAGTGGCTTGCCATCCTTCTCGCGAACACCGCTCGCGCGCTTCTTCCAGCCTGCCTCATCCAGAAGCTTTTCAGCAAGAGCCGGATCGTAGGTCAGCTTCGACGACAAATCCGTGTAGCCGGCCGCGGCCGACGAAATGACCGATTTCGCCTGCGGATAATTTGCCGAAAACAGCGTATCGACGATTTCCTTGTTGTTGGTCGCATGCAGGAGCGCCTGGCGAACCCTAATATCGGCGACGAGCGGATTGTCCGGACGGAAGGCGACGCTGTCGTTCACGCCGCGGGTCGGCGCCGCATAGATCGCGAAACCCTGATCGGACACCTGCTTCTCGTCATAGGCCTGCAGCTGACGGATGAAATCGGCCTGGCCGGAAAGCAATGCGCCGATGCGCACGCTGTCCTCGCCGGTGATGATGTACTTGATCCCGTCCAGATAGGCCCGGCCCTGATGCGCCAACTTGTTTGGACCCCAGTTATAGTCTGTCCGCGCTTTCAGCGAGAGCTGCTTGCCGAGCGTCTCGCTTTCGACGACAAAGGGGCCGGACCCGATGATCTTCGTCGCATCGCCGAGCTGGTCGAAAGGCAATGCCAGCGTCTTTAGGGAAACCAAGCCCGATCCGATCACGGCGGTTCCCTGCAGGAAACCCGGAGACGGCTTCTTGAAGTAGAACTTGACCGTATAGGGATCGACGACTTCGCTATGATCGTAGTTGTTGATGACCTCGGAAACCGGCTGCTTCAGCTCCTTATTGCCAAGGCCGAACGTATCATAATTCTTCGCCACGGCATTGGCGTCGAGCGGAGAACCGTCGGAAAATGTCACGCCCTTGCGGATCTTGAACGTATATTCCGTCGCCTTGTCGTTGACTGTCCAGGATTCGGCGATCCACGGCTCGATATCGAGCGTCTTCGGGTTCTGATAGGTGAGCTTGTCGGTGATCTGGTTGAGAATGCCACCATTCGGATAGAAGCCGCCCGCCGGCGGGTAAAGGTTCGTATGCGCCTGCTGTTCAAGATAAATCAGCGTGCCGCCCTTGACCGGCTGGTCATCGGCGAATGCCGACGGCGCCACCAATAGCCACACGCTTAGTAAACTTGCCGCCTTGAATTTGGCTTTGATGCCCATTGTGTAAGCCTCTGTATGAAAACGCGCATCAAACTACGGCAAACACCAAGCTATCTATAGAATTAATATTCTAATTTGGTCGCAAGTCAGGAAACGAACGCGCGGGTATATCACGAGGTTGAATAGGCGATGGCTCCTTGATGGGGTTGGCATCCGCTTGAAGCGAGCGGCGCGATATTCGGACGTTTAGAAACAATTTCGCAATCTCCAATGCACGTTCCTCAATACCCTTCAACCTCTTCTACTAGAATTGTTTTCCCCTATCGCCCGACTATTTGGCACCGCCGCGAATAGCTCACCGCATCTTTTACATATATAATCCACTAAATTAATGGACTAATCGAACTTAGAACGCCGCCGATCGTTCGTTCGGAAGAATCCATTTCAAGGGGTGATGAAAATGACCAGACAGGTGATTGAATATGCCGGCATTCCGGTGGGTATCGTCGGTCCGGACAAGGGCGCGCTAAGGTTCATCGCGGTCAAGTTTCACGTCTATGACCTTGACGGCCAACATTTTGCCGCCGCCTCCGACGTGCTGCAAGCAATCCACAAGTTGGTATCCACAACGTCTGGCAATCTCAACCGAGCCGCGTAAAGGAGGCATATCATGAGCAGGCTGCGTCGTTTCTTTCGCCTCTCGGCACAACGCGACGAGATCGAGACAAGGCTGCTGGCGCAAGAATATCGGGCGCTCATTCTCGATGATCTTGTCGATGACGGTACTAGCCATGAGCTGCAATCGAAATCCGTCGAACTATCTCATGAGATCGGTTCGCATCGACGTCAGCCTTACCGTGGATAGCCAATCCTGTTCGACGCATTTCAGCAGCCGCTCCCGTTCGGCCCGCGAACACGGTTGCTGATGTGATCACCAAAGCCGCGGCATGCCGAATGCGGCGCAAAGACCGCAATTTAACATACCTCTATGTCGGGAGCCCCCAATGGCTGTTACTGCCCAACCCCTCATCCTCGATCACGCCGTCATTGGCGTCCTTGATCGGCTGGACGAGGCCGCTGCGATCTATCGCAAACTCGGCTTCGCGCTGACGCCACGAGGTTACCATACCCTGGGCTCCATCAATCATCTTGCCGTGTTCGGCGAGAACTATCTGGAGCTACTCGGATTTCCGCCTGACAGTGATGACAAACGCACCGATCTCTGGTCTTATCCGATCGGTTTGAACGGACTTGCCTTTCGAACCACGGACGCAGCCAGCCTGCAACGCGAATTGGGCGATGCCGGCAAATCCGTCACCGAATGGCGGGACTTCTCGCGCCCTGTCAACGTGGGAGGCATAGAGAAGTCAGCCAGTTTCCGCACCTTCCAGATCGGCAAGGAGGCGATCTCCAATGGCCGCTTCTTTTTCTGCCAGCACAATACGCCGGAGCTGGTGTGGCGGCAGAGAGATCAGAGCCACCCCAACGGTGTTCTCGATATCGTCGATGTCTTCATCGTCAGCCGCGCTCCCGAAGCGCTAACCGAACTGCTAGGCGGATTTGCCGATACCGCCGCGCCTGAAATCAGCAGGGACGGCATTGTAATTCACGCCGGCATCGTCACACTTCATATCCTGTCCGAGGTTGACGCCGCCTCCCGGTTCGGCTCCGCCATTCCGGCAAGCTTTGACGGTAACGAAAGAAAAGTGGCGCTCGGACTGAAGGTACGATCGGTTGAAGCAACCGCAGATGTGCTGGCGCAAGGAGGCTTTTCGCCTCGCGCCTTCGAGGGCGGCCTGCTTGTTGATGCCGATGCCGCCAATGGAGTCGCACTATGGTTCAAGGAATGAGTTGGAAGACCGACGCTCACACACGGTGATACGACACGAACTTCGGACGGCTGCAACTGAGATTACGAAATCCTGCATCGCGTCCGGAAGCAGAACTTGAGATAAGGAATTCCACATGGCCAATCAGCCCGTCACCACCCGCATCGTGCTTGCCTCCCGTCCCGTTGGAAAACCGGTCGCGGCGAACTTCCGGCTTGAACGGGAAACCTTGCGGGATCTCGACGAAGGCGAGGTTCTTCTGCAGATCCTTTATCTTTCCCTCGACCCCTATATGCGAGGCCGGATGGACGACGCGAAATCCTATGCCACGCCGGTCGAGATTGGCGGCGTGATGGAAGGAGGAACCGTTGCGCGCGTGGTCAAATCACGCAATACGGAGTTCACGCCGGGAGACATCGTCCTCTCCCATTCCGGCTGGCAGAGCCATGCGATCTCAAACGGCGCGGGATTACGCAGGCTTGACCCGAATGCGGCGCCGATCTCGACGGCACTCGGCATTCTCGGAATGCCGGGCTTCACCGCCTATGCGGGGCTGCGCAATATCGGGCGGCCCAAGGCGGGAGAGACATTGGTCGTGGCCGCCGCCAGCGGCGCGGTCGGCTCGGCCGTCGGGCAGATCAGCAAGATCTTTGGTGCGCGAGTAGTTGGTATTGCAGGCGGCCCGGACAAATGCCGTTATATCCGCGACGAACTCGGCTTCGATGCCGCGATCGATCACCGGGCCGACGATTTTCAAGCCCGGCTCGCGTCTGCTTGCCGGAACGGCATCGACATTTATTTCGAAAATGTCGGCGGACATGTCTGGAACGCGGTGTTTCCATTGCTGAACGATTTCGCGCGCGTTCCGGTCTGCGGACTGATCGCGCATTACAACGAAGACCCGTCCACTTCGAGTGGATCGGACCAATTGCCTGCTGTAATGCGCGCCATCCTGAGAAAGAGCCTGACCATCCGGGGTTTCATACAACGCGAATTTGCCGATCAACGCCCCGATTTCTATCGAGAAGCCGGAAAATGGATTGCCGAGGGGCGCCTCAAATATAAGGAGGACATCGTGGATGGGCTCGAAAACGCTCCGGAAGCTTTTCTCGGGCTGCTGGAAGGACGGAACTTCGGTAAGCTGATCGTGCGTGTCGCACAGAGCTGACCGCCAGCTCTCAAGTCGGCGGATATCGATCCTTCACGACAATCTATCCGCAATCGCCTCGGCAACCTTTCTTGCCTGCACGCGGATATCCGGCACGGCGGTAATTTCCCAGAATTGGCCAGCGGTCAGCGCGCCAACGGCATAGATGATTGCTTCCTTGCCGCTCGAGCCAGGGATGCGTGAGCGAGCATCGACCACCAATCCGAGACCAAGCGGATCCGCCTCGATCAGGCCTTTGCGCTGCATCTCCTGCAGCAATGGGGAATGCGCGATGCCTGCTCGTTCCATGCCAGTGCAATTCACGATCCAGTCCGCCTCGATGGATGCTGTAAAGCTCTCGCCGCGAGGCCGGTAATGTACGGTTAAAGCCTTGGTTTTCTCGACATTCCGCAGATGGCCGGCTCGGATCGAAACCTGGCCGTTTTGCAGCATCCTTTCAAACCGCCGGAACACATCCGGAGCAACACGATGACGATGAATGTTCCACCACGGCAAGGCATGGCGTAAAAAGCGACGGCGCTCGATCTCCGGCAATCTCGACCAGAGAGCTTGCGTCTTCGGGCGTAAGCCATCCATGACCCTGCGCCAGTCCCCCGCATCTTTGCTCTCGCGACGGAGAACATGCAGGAGTTCACTCATCCGCGTGGGCAAGGCTTCGACGTCGATATCGACCGCCGACTTGGGATGGCTGACATGATCGTGCGGAACGAGGCCGCGCCGTGACAATACGATTATCTTGCCGGTGAAACCGTGGGCAAACAGTGCCAAAACCTGATCGATCATCGTCAGTCCCGAACCCAAGATACAGACCGTATCGGCCTTACCGACCCGTCTCAACCATGACAGCCGCCATGGATTTTCGATGATATGGGAGCGCACGTCCGCGGATAGTCGGGAAACATCAAACGGCAATGGTGCATTGCCAACGCCGAGACAGAGCACGACGCTTCGCCCGGCGATCTCATTGCCGTTGTCCAAAATAAAGCCGAGCGCGGAACCGTATCGCTCAACGCATCCCGTCGCCTTGGCCTTGATGAAGTCGACTCGACAACGCTGTTTCCTGTTGCGCAGCAAAGCGGCCAAACTGTCTCGAATATACAGGCCATAGTCCTGCCTGGAGGCGAAATCTCCCGCGTCCAGCGGCCGCTTGCGTTCCCGCAGCCATTCGACAAAGGCATTCGGACGATCCGGAAACAAGCTCATGCGACCGGCCGGCACGTTCAGCCGATGCAAGTAGAGTTCTGTCCGATAGGCGGTCCCGCGACCAAAGCCAGGATCGTCGCCGACAATGGCGATCGATGCCGTTTCAGGGAGCAGCTCTACGAGATTGCAAACGGTGGAAATGGCGGAAAAACCAGAACCCACGACAACGGCATCATAGATCATCGCTGGCCTTTTCCGCTTTCGAACAGAGGCAAGACAATTACCGATATCTCCCTTTCACTGATCTAGGGCAGATGATTTCCGATCCAACATGTGATGGTGGCATTGCGGGGGAAATATTGGGTGCGCCCTAGGCGCTCCGGCTCGGGACGCGGGTCTGGCTTGGCGGCAGCCGACGAGATTGTTTTCCTCCTGCCGCCCACTTTCGGTCCTGCAGAGAATGTGCGGCTATGACCAAATCCCGCTCAGACGGTGGCCCCGAGTCTCGGCTGGCCGTCGACCGCATAACGACGGATGTCGAGATCGCGAAAGGCTTGTCCAGATTTCCTCTTGATGAAGACCGCTGCCTCTATGCCATCTCCGCCGCGGCGCCAGATTCAAATTACGCTCCACGCCATATGGCGGAGTCTTCGGAATCGGCAAACCGTTGCGCCATTTTGCGCGCCCTGCTTCAGGCAGCGTTTTAACTTCTTGCCCCTTACCGCTCTATACCAGGGACCCGGAGCATTCCCTCTGCCAGAAACTCGACCAGCAGCCGGACACGCGCGATGCCGGTTCGTTCGGGCGCGATAAGCATATTCAACGGCACGGCCGGTGGAGCGTAGTCAGGCAGCACCGTTTCGAGCCGGCCGTCCGCGAGAAGGTCGTCCACCAGCCAGATATGAGCGGGGCCCAGGCCGCGACCCGCGATAAAGGCTTCGCGCGCGGCGAGCCCGTGATCAACGCGCAGATGCCCGCTGAAAGGCACGAGGTGGCGCGTGCCTCCCGCCCGCTCAAGCGCGAGAGATTCGCTTCCGGCAACGTTCGACATGCGAACGCCCTCATGGTCCTTGAGCTCCTCGGGTGTCGCCGGCCGGCCACGGCTTGCCAGATAGGCGGGAGAGGCGACGAGAACGCGCCGGCTTTGACCGATCGCCCGCAGCTTCATCGAACTGTCGGCGAGCGGACCGAGGCGCAGTGCGATGTCCACGCCTTCGCGGATGAGATCAACGCGTTCATCCGTCAGGCTGAGGTCGACTGCGATGTCCGGGTAGCGATCCTGAAAGGCGAAGACCAGACGGCTGACATGCCGGACGCCGAGCGCTGCCGTACAAGAAATGCGAACCGAGCCGGCGGAGACGCTCCGCGCGCTTCGCGCTTCATCGGTCGCCTGTTCCAGCAGGCGCAGGATTTGGATGGCATTGGCATAATAAAGTCCCCCTTCCTCGGTGAGCGTGACACGACGGGTCGTGCGGCTCAACAGTGCCACGCCAAGGGCTTCTTCAAGCTCACGCACATGCCGCGTGACACTGGACTGGCCAATGTTCAACTCACGCGCCACAGCCGACAAATTGCCGCGTTCGGCGACGCGGACAAAGGTGCGAATGCGTTCGAGCGTGATGTCCGATCTATCCATTATTCGGCATTATCCTATCCATCCCTGCTATATAACGCATTAGCGGAACATGGCCTAGCTTAGGGAGAGTTTTCTTCAACAAGCAGGTGTCACCATGAATGTGCTCATCGCCTTCGCTCACCCCGAACCTAAATCCTTATCGGCATCGTTACGTGATGTTGCGGTCCAGGAGCTGGAAGCAGCCGGCCACACGGTAGAGGTTTCCGACCTACATGCCATGCGCTGGAAATCGGAGATCGACCGCGCGGATTTCCCGTCTTTGGCTCCCGACGAGCGGCTTATGCCGGTCGCCGCTTCCAAACATGCCTTCAGCGGCGATACGCTGACGGACGATGTCAAAGGGGAGATCGAAAAGCTTCTCTGGGCTGATGCATTGATCCTGCAGTTTCCGCTCTGGTGGTTCGCCATGCCGGCCATCCTGAAAGGTTGGGTCGACCGCGTGTTTGCTTATGGGTTCGCCTATGGCGTTGGCGAACACAGCGACAAGCGCTGGGGTGATCGCTATGGAGAGGGAACCTTGGTCGGCAAGCGAGCCATGTTGATCGTAACCGCAGGGGGGTGGGAAGAACACTACGCTCCTCGGGGAATCAACGGTCCCATCGACGATCTTCTGTTTCCGATCAATCACGGCATTCTCTACTATCCTGGCTACGATGTGCTGCCGCCCTTCGTGACCTATAGTACCGATCGCTTCGACGACGCCCGCTTCGAAGCCGCTGCGAAACATCTGCGCGATCGGATGCGAACGCTCGAAACAACAAGCCCCATTCCTTACAGGAGCCAAAATGGCGGGGATTACCATATTCCGACCATGCAACTCCGGTCGGAACTGGGCGGTCAGAGGGCATCAGGCTTCGCACTTCATCGAAAAGATGTGGCTGCGTCCAGGTAATGCGCTCGGTGCTATCAACTCCTATTCGTGGAGTTGTTCAGCATCGCGTGGGTGCCGAGTGCTCGAAGCAGCAGATGATGGCAACGAAGGCGACCGGATAGTCACACCGTCGCGGGTCAGGTGTTGACGACGGACGGCTTTCAATCGTCGCAGCCGACGCATACCGACTTGCGGAAAGATAATGGGCGGTCGGCGAAGAGGAATGGTTGTGATCCTTTGTCAGGAACGCGCTGATACTCAACGCATGACCTCGGGCCGCCTTCGGGGTCTCGCTAGCGGCTGGCCTTGACAGCAAGGGATGAAGCGCCTCTCCGGCGGGAGGTCACTGTCCATGCGGCATCGAGCGAACGCCGATCCAACGCCTGATTATTCGCCCTGTCACCGGAGGTTGGTCCGATGACAGGGCAGACCGCCGACGGGTGGCAGTGGTGTCGGCGACCGGGGGCAGTCATGCACTATCCGAATAGAGCTGCGTTGAACACGGACCTTAGTCTGATGGCGAGTAAGCTTCTTTTCCGGCACAACGTGTGAGGCGGAATTTGGTGGGCGTGTGCCCCTTCGAATTAGTTGCAATTGCAGCTTTTCATCCATCAACTGTGATGCTGTTGAAGGGCGTGGTTGCGGCCGCGGAGTCGAACCGCCTGTTTCGGCTTATTTGCACCGACGAGCGCACCGGCGCTCTTAGCCGCATCTCGCTTGGCTTGCTGGCTACAATCAGAAGTCTACGACCGATGCGACAATTTTCCAGTTGTCAAATAGTACTAAATCATGTGCGCCTTCCGCGCTAACAATTCCTTCTTACGCGCCCAATCTCAACCTGAGCGTTCGGTTTATATGCATCGATTGCGGGAGGGGGCCTCCTCTCGACGCTGCACATCCAGGCATCTGATACCGCTTGACATTCTAAACCGTCTGAACGAAAGCAAGCTCTCTTGATGGACCACCCATACAACCGAAAGAATTGCGGTTCTGGAAGGCAATCCAATGCCGCCGATGAGAGCAGCCACACTGAGGCGAGGATGTGGCGGCTTGGTCCATGTGGCATCTTCACGCAAAGCCAAAAGCCCGCTTGTGAGAGCGCTGCGTCGAGTAGTAGGGTAAATCGTCATCGTTTCGGATATGTTGGCCCGCGTGGAATCGTCATACCCGATCCCGCAATACCCGGAGGCAAGGAGGCATGATGGTTCCCAGTCCGGTTTGGAAAGATGTCGGCCTGAAATCCAGAAAGGAGCAAAGACTTTCGATGCCTTCAATCCGCAACCGCCAACAGTGGCTTCCATGCTTGTAAGACAAGGCACCCATCGCAACGAGAAAATTGACCGCCATCTGGCTGCGTCCCTTGCGGCAATTGCGGGCGCATTGAATGCGTCCGCCTTCTACGCTGTCGGCTTCTTCTCAGCCAACATGACGGGAAATGTATCGACCCTGTCCGATCATCTTGCCGTGGGACAGTGGCTGTCGAGCCTGCTTTACGGCGGGATTGTCATCGCCTTCATCCTCGGGGCCGCGACTTCGACGCTGATTGTCAACGCGGGACAGCGGCGCAACGTACATGCGATCTATGCTTATAGTATTTTGACCGAGGCCATCTTGCTTGCCGCGCTCGGCTGCGCGGATCTATGGCTTCTCGCTGCTTGGCGCACGCCGGTTCTCGTTCTCGGGCTTGCATTCCTGATGGGGCTCCAGAACGCGGTCGTCACCCGCATCTCGGACGCCAGGGTTCGCACCACGCATGTTTCCGGCATGGCCACGGATCTGGGCATAGAGCTAGCCATTGCCCTGGACGCCTTGCGAGGACGTGAGCAGGCTCCGGAGGCGCGGCGCAATCTGAGCAAACTACAATTGCATCTTTACACGATCGTCTCGTTTCTTCTCGGCGGCGTCCTGGGAGTGTTCGCCTACCGAGCCATCGGTGGCCACCTTCTCCTATTGGCTGCGGTTTTGTTGACGCTAATCGCAGTGGATGCGATTTTACGCGCACGAAAAATAGCGGCCGCCGGGGTCGAACCACGAACCTCATGACTCTTTTTAGGGATGCTTGCATTCCGAAAGTCACTTGAAACAAGGGCGGTTGCGGCCCTAATAAAATCAAGAATTTGTACGGACCGGTTGGAAAATAGTCAGGGGCATTGTCATTTGTCCGCGATATACCAGCGGCAAGGTACGCAAGGAAATCGGTCATGCGGTATCTTCGATCCGGGCCACGGTGGCGCCAGCCGGAGGAGACGGACGTTACGCGGGGCAAGACACTCGGTCTGCGGTCGGGAGAAATCGCCGACAGAAATATTCGCGTCATCCTGGAGGCGATCCGCCGCCACGGCCCTTTGACCCGCATGGAGCTCGGAAAACATTCCGGACTGACCGGGCCGGGAATCACCAACATTCTGCGCCGGCTTGGCGATGAAGGGTTGGTGACATCGCATCGGCGCAATGGCGCGGGCGGTGGGGCGACCTCCACCGAATTTGCCCTGCGGCCAGAAGGAGCCTTCTCGATCGGCGTTCGTGCCCGTCAAAATCGAGGCGAAGCGGTTCTCGTCGATCTGAGCGGCCAGGTTCACGACCGCGTTTATTTTCCCCTCGCCCGGGCAACGAGGGTCGCATCGATCCTTTCGGCGATCGAGGACATGATCGGCCATCATGCCGACTTGCCGATCATCGGCCTGGGTATCGGCTCGAATGACTGGAGCCCGGAAGAAAGCGAGCAGCTGGATGCCGCATTGAAATTTCCGCGCAGCCATGTCGAGAACGAATGCACGGCAAGCCTGCTCGCCGAGCGCACGATCGGCACACCGGCACCGAAAGGCGGGCTCGCGATGATCATCATCGATGAGGATGTCCAGGCCGGGTTCCTCGTTCGTGGCGTTCCCTATTCGGGCGTTCATGGGCGCGCGGGCAATATCGGCGACATGCGCACCGGCCCCGACAATATCCGCCTGAATACGGTCGTGGGCTTCGATGCGCTGCACGGATTGTTGGGCGAGGACGAATTCCGGCGCCTTCTGGCGGGCGAGGAGCCATATTCCCCACTGATAACGCAGTGGATACGCGAGGCGGCAAGCCATCTGCTCGACCCGATCATCGCGATTGCCGGCTTCATCGCGCCGAGCGTGATCATGATCGGCGGCGACCTGCCGCGCGACGTTATCGAGGCACTGATCCATCAGCTTTCCGTCGAGCGCCGCGACACGTCGAAACGGCCATTCCTGACGCCCTGGATTTCGCCGATGAAGCCGGCAAGTTTCAGCGGTGGCGGCGTGGCGCTGGGGGCGGCACTCCTGCCTTTCCTCAACACTCTTCTGCCGCCGGTCTCCGGCTGAATCTCGCTTCTGGATTCAGGCAAGCGCCTCGTCTTTATGGCTGATGTCCGAGGCAAGTGCCTTGTCCAGGACCTTCTGTATGTTTGCCGCGCGGCGGAAGGAGGGTTCCTGGGTCTTACCCATTCTGACGGCCTGAACGAAGCGCTGGTAGTTCGTCTCAACGTCATCAAAGTGGATATCACGCCAGGTCGCCGTGTGAACGTCTTCGCCGAGACAGGCGCGGAGCGTCGATTTTCCTGTGTCGTAGATCATCTCGATCGAACCGGTCTCGCCGTAAACTCTCAAGCGCAGTTGGTCCATCTGCCCGGCGGCGGTGCGCGTCGCCTGAATCGTGCCGATCGCTCCGGTCGTGAAGTCGACATTCATCGTGAAGCTGTCATTCGCATCGAGATCATATTCGCCGATCTTGTCGCCCGGCGCCTTGCTGAAGGTCTTCAGCCGCGCGAAAACATGAGCGACGTCAAGTCCGGACCCATAGGACGCGAAGTCGACGATATGGATGCCGATGTCGCCGAGCGCGCCGTTCGAGCCATGCTTCCTGCTGAGGCGCCACAGCCACTTGCTCTCCGATTTCCAATCTCCCCAATGCCGGCCAACGAGCCAACTCTGCAGATGAGAGGCTTCGACATGCCTCACCTCGCCGATCTCGCCGGCGAGCACCATCTGCCGGCCCTTCTGCAAGGCAGGCGAATTGCGATAGGTGAAATTCACCATGCCCACCTTGCCGGCTTTCTCGATAGCCTCGGTCATTTCCATCGCCTTGGTCGCGTCTGTCGCAAGAGGCTTTTCGCAGAAGACATGCTTGCCGGCAGCAATCGCCTGCAGCGTCGTCGGGTGGTGAACAGCGTCAGGCGTTACGTTGGCGACGGCATCGAACTCGCCCCAGGCGAGCGCTTCCTCAAGCGAGCCGAAACGATTGGGGATGGCGTGTTCCGAGCAAAAGGCAGCCAGCCGCTCGGGAACGACGTCAACGCCGCCCACGACGCTGACGCCTTCGATCTCCTTGAAACTTGCCGCATGTTTGTTGGCCATTCCGCCAGTGCCGAGAATGAGTAGGCGCATCTGATCCTCCATAGATGTCAGGTTTGGCTATTTTCATAGCCGGGGAAAAACCTCACTGCCCACCGCGGATATCCGCGATGGCTCGACTGTTTCGAGATCGGGAAATGCGGCCTGAGGCCGCTAGCTGCTGTCGAATGTCACCAGCATCTCAATCCTCCCGAGCTGCGACTTGACATCAAACCAAAGTAACTTAATCTAATTAATGCAGCATGGAAATGAGGAGCGGTCAACTGGCCACCATGTTGTATCCGTTCAAAATGGGGAGGAGACCCATCATGAAGAGAGCGTTCGTCAGCGCGCTAGCGCTGAGCACGATGTTGTTTTCAGTGCCTGCCGCATTTGCCCAAGAACTGGCGACAAAGGACAGGATAGGCCTTGCCGACGCGCCGAAAACACTCACTGTCCGGCTCACGAACGATAGTCCGAACAATGCCGATCCGGCGATCGCCGAGGGCTATCGGAAACTCTTCATCGACTTCATCAAGAAGCATCCCGACTGGAAGCTGCAGATGCAGTTCATGTCAGCCGATATCGGCACGGAGCAGGCAAAAATGCTCGAACAGGCAAAGGCTGGCAATGCTCCGGATTGCGCCGCCGTCGATTCCTTCGTCCTCTCGCAATTCATGGTCAACCATGTGCTCGCCGACTTCACCCCCTATTTCTCGAAGGACGAAGTCGCGGATCTCTTCCCCTTCATCCGCAACGGCATCACCGACAAGGATCAGACGATCCGTGCCTGGTGGTGGGATACCGACCTTCGCGTCCTCTACCGCAACAAGTCCATTGTCCCCGATGCACCACAGACCTGGGACGACCTGAAGAAGGCCGGTATCGCCTCCGTCAAGGAAGGCATGGAGGGCATCCTCTTCAACGCCGCCCGCTATGAGGGTTCGACCTTCGACTGGCTCGCCAATTACTGGGCGCTCGGCGGCAAGCTCGTCGACGATACCGGCAAGCCGGTTTTCGGTGAGGGTGAAAACAAGGAGAAGTTCCTCAAGGCGCTGACCTATTACAAGGATCTCGTCGATTCCGGTGCCGCGCCCAAACGGGTGACGACGATCGGCAACTATGATGATCTGAACGCGGCCGCGGCTGCCGGAACGACCGCGCTTTTCATCGGCGGCAATTGGCAGCTCGCCCAGTTGAAGGCAACGCTGGATCCGGACGAATTCGCCAACTGGACCTTCTCTCCGATCCCCGGCCCGACGGCAGATAAGCGCTCGACCGGCACGGGCGGCTGGACGATCGCCTCCTTCAGCAAGGATAAAGACAAGGTCGAGATGTGCGCCAACCTCGCGCGCGACATCTATATGGGGCCGGGCAACGCGCTTCAGCAGCAATTGCCGACGCGCAAATCGCTCTTCGACAAATATGAGGTTTTCGCGACCGAAGCCAACAAGACCTTCGCCGACGCGCTCGCCAACGGCCAGGCCCGTCCGGGCGCGCCGATCTATCCGGAGATCTCCAACCAGATCCAGATCATGATGGGCGACGTCCTGTCGGGAACCAAGCAGCCGGAAGAAGCCCTTAACGCGGCATTCAAGGCGACGATGGAGGCTTACAAGCGTCTCTAACGATTGTGATCGCGGCAACGCCCGCGCGGGCGTTGCCGACAGTGTCAAACCCGGACAGAGAAGCCCAATGACCCCAATCGCCATCGAGGCTGCCAGCCGGCCGCACAGCAGATCGTTCATGCGCCGTTTCGCCGGGGCGCCGCTACCCTGGATCATGCCCGTGATCATCGTCATCGGCATCTTCTATCTCTATCCGGTCATCGACGTGTTCCGTCTGTCCTTCACCAATGCGACGCTGATCGGCGACAATCAGGATTATACGCTCGCTTCTATCGCGAACATGCTGAGTTCGCCGCAGCTGCCCGACATTCTCTGGGCGACCCTCGTCTTCGTCGGCGGCAGCGTCATCGGCCAGCAGATCCTCGGCCTTGCCGTCGCCGTCGTTGTCGTTCGCGGCGAAAAGCGCGGTCTGTTCGGCACGACGATACTCAGAACCACGGCGCTCATCGCCTGGGTCGTGCCCGGCATCGCCGGCGGCATCATCTGGCAGATGCTATTTTCGGAAGCACCCTACGGCGCGCTGAACAGCATCTTACGGCTCATGCACCTGCCGACGGTCGCCTGGCTTTCCGATCCCGCCATCGCGCCCTGGTCAGCCCTGATCTCGAACATCTGGCGCGGAACGGCCTTCTCGATGGTCGTCATGTATGCCGCGTTGAAGGCAATCGATCCCTCGCTCTACGAAGCGGCGGAAGTGGATGGCGCGACGGGCCCGCAGCAGTTCTTCTTCATCACCATCCCGCAGCTGCGCGCGGCCATCCTCGTCAACATGATCCTTATTACCATCATGACGCTGAACACTTTCGACGCGATCATCACGCTGACGGGCGGCGGCCCTGGCCGCGCCACCGAAGTCATATCGCTCTATGTCTTCAATATCGTCTTCCGCAATTATGACCTGTCCGGGGGCAGCGTGCTTTCCGTGCTGATGCTCATCATCAGCCTCGGGCTAGCCGTCATCTATGCATCGTTCCTGCCGAAGGAGGATGAACGATGAGCAGGCGCACCGGCACGCGCTTCGGCGATTTTCTGAGCTATCTCTTCATGCTGGCGATGTTCGTCTTCTTCGCCGGCCCCCTCACCTACCTGCTGTCGATGGCGCTGCGCGACAAACGCGAAATCTATCGCGGCGTGGCGCGCTATATCCCGCACAACCCAACGATCGACAATTTCATCACCGTGCTTAATAACAGCTACTTCCCGCTCTATCTCTGGAACGGCTTGAAGCTCGCGGCTCTGAGCGGCTTCGGCGTTCTGATCGTCGCCATGCCCGCGGCCTACGCCTTCTCGCGCTTCCAGTTCCGGGGCAAGGGCCTGTCGATGATGGGGCTTCTGCTCTTTCAGATGATCTCGCCGCTGGTCATCATGGTGCCGCTCTATCGCTATATGAACCGCCTTGGCCTGCTCGATACGCATTTCGCCGTGACGATGGTCTATATCGCGCTCGGCGTGCCGCTCGCGACATGGCTTCTGAAGAGCACGGTGGACGGCATTCCGCGCAGCCTCGACGAAGCCGCGATGATCGACGGATGCAACCGTTTCTCCGTGTTCTGGCGGATCGTGCTGCCGCTGTCGGCACCGGGCATCGCCTCCGTCTTCATCATCACAGTCATTGCCGGCTGGTCGCAATTTCTGGTGCCTTTTCTGCTGCTCACGCAAAACAATTTGATGCCGATCGGCGTCGGGATCTTTAATTTCCGTGGCATGCAAACCGACTCGTCCATCCAGCTGCTGGCGGCCGCCTGCCTCATCTCCGTCGTACCGGCGATCGTGGCATTCCTGTCGCTGCAACGGCTGATCCTTGGCTCCATGACCAGCGGCTCGGTGAAGGGGTGAGGCCGGTTTGCGCGTGCCAGACTGATAAGGAATCCCGAGGATGAACCAACCGACCGGTGTCAAACTGTCTCCCGACCTGACGGGAGCCAATGTCGAGGATGCGGGCGAGCACAATCGAGGCGTCGTTCTGCGTTGCATCCATCGGCAAGCGCCGATTTCGCGCGCCGAAATCGCCCGGCAGACCGGCTTCACCAAGCCGGCGATCGCCCGCATCGTCGATCGCCTGCTCGACGAAGGCCTGATCATAGAAGCCCGGCGGCGCCATGGTCTGAGGGGACAGCCGGCGATCGAGCTTGAGATCAACCCCGACGCCTTCTTCGCGATCGGCATCAACATCGATCGCGACCATTTGACGATCCTTGCCGTCGATGCCGTCGGCAACGTGCGCGCCCGCGTCCACCACGAAAAGCGCTACATCCTGCCGGGCGAATTCATGCAGCTGACCGCCGATGCGATCTCGCATTTCCAGCGCAGCCGCCTGATCGACGATGCCCATCTGGCGGGTATCGGACTCGCGATGCCGGACTGGCTCGGCGAGATCGACTTCCTGGGCAAGCCCGATAATTATGGGGAGTGGATGGAATTCGACGTGCGCGCCGCATTGGAGAACCTGACGCAGCATCCCGTCTTCATCGAGAATGAAACGAATGCGGGAGCGCTTGCGGAGCTGGACTACGGGCTTGGAGCGGAAAGCCGTAGCTTCTTCTATATCGCGATCAATGCGTGCCCCGGCGGCGGGCTCGTGCTCGACGGCGCCGGCCATCGCGGCGCCATGGGCCTGAGCGGCGAGATCGGCTGGCTGCCAATCGCCGATCCGCGCCACAGGGGAGGCCAGAAAGTCGAGCTTCTCGGCGAAATATTCTCGCTCTTCTTCCTCTACAAATTCTTGGGCGAACACGGCATCAAGGCAAGCGTGCCCTCGGACCTCCTCACGCTGGATGCCCGTGGCAGAAAATTGGCCTCCCAATGGCTGAAGGGGATGAGCGCGCATCTGGCCGTCGCGGTCAAGCACATCGGCATGATCGTCGATCCCGATGCCATCATCCTGGGCGGCCGCTTGCCCATCCGCATGATCGATGAACTGCTGCGCTATGTCCACGAGCACCTCGATATGGAGGATACGGCGCTGCCATCGATCCACCGTGCCTCGCTCGGAGAGGACGCCTGCGCGATCGGCGCCGCGGCAATGCCGATGGCGGCAGCCCTCATGCTCGCCTCGGCCGACGAGGTCCAGCGCACGCGTTCACCACTCAAATTCATGGACCGCCTGAACAATTGAATTGGCCCCCGCGGCCGCAGGGAGGATTTTGATGAGGATCGGTTTTTATACGTCGACATTCAACGACAGGCCCTTCGAGGAGGTGGTGGATTTCGCCGCCTCCGCCGGTTTCGATGCGATCGAGATCGATGTCCGCGGCCATATCAAGACGCCGGACAAGGTACGAGCGGCGGTCGCTCTTGCCCGCGACCGCAACCTCTTCGTCTCCTCGATCGCCTTTTTCGGCAATCAGCTCGATGCCGATCGCGGCAAACGCGGCGAACTTCGAACCATCACCGAGGAATTCGCCGACGCGATCGGCGAAGCGGACGTGCCGATCTTCATTATCTTTCCCGGTCGCGACGACAGCGCCGACGAGGATGCCAACTATGAAGATTTCGCCGACTTCGCCAACCGGCTGATCGCCAGGACGACGTCGAGCGGGTTGATCTTTGCGATCGAGAACTGGCCCGGCCCCAAGGACAATTTCATCGGCACCACGCCGAAAGGCTGGCAAGAGCTCTTCAAACGAATTCCCGACAAACGCTTCGGCCTTGAATTCGACCCTTCCCATCTCATCCGCATCGGCGTCGATCCCTATGTCGCCATGGATGCGGTCAAGGATCGCATCGCCATCCTTCATGCCAAGGATACCGCGATCGATGCGGCCGTTCAGCAGGCGGTCGGCTATCATGGCAAGGGGTGGTGGCAATACAAGTTGCCGGGCCATGGACTTCTCAACTGGCCGCGCTTCCTGCGTCAGGCGCGCGCCAATGGCTTTGACGGCACGCTTTCGATCGAGCACGAGGATGCGGCTTTCGGTTGGCCGGGCAAGGATCTTGCTCAACGCAAGGAAGGCGAGCGCCTCGGCCTTGCCTATCTCCGAAAGGTCTTGAACGGGCTTTGAAGCTATCCGGGAGGATGGAAAATGGCACATGTCAGAGTGAACAATGCGCGCAAGGATTATGGCGCGTTCAAAGCGATCAAGGGCGTATCGGTCGATATCCGCGACGGCGAGTTCGTCGTGCTCGTCGGCCCCTCGGGCTGCGGAAAATCCACGCTGCTCAGAATGATCGCCGGCCTGGAGGGGATCACCTCGGGCGATATCCAGATTGGCAAGCACATCGTCAACGACCTCGCGCCGAAGGATCGCGATATCGCGATGGTCTTCCAGAACTACGCGCTTTATCCGCATATGACGGTCGCGAAGAACTTGGGTTTCTCCTTGCGGCTGAAGCGAATGCCGAAGGCGGAAATCGATCAGCGCGTCGGCAATGCCGCGAAAATCCTCGGGCTTGAAAATCTTCTCGAACGGTATCCGAAGCAACTTTCCGGCGGCCAGAGGCAGCGCGTTGCCATGGGCCGCGCGATCGTGCGCGACCCCGCCGTCTTCCTCTTCGACGAGCCTCTATCGAATCTCGATGCGAAGCTTCGCGTTCAGATGCGATCCGAAATCAAGGAAATGCACCAGCGACTACAGACCACCACCATATACGTCACCCACGATCAGATCGAAGCGATGACCATGGCCGACAAGATCGTCGTCATGAAGGACGGCCTGATCGAGCAATCCGGATCGCCGCTTGAGCTTTATGACCGGCCGGTCAATCTCTTCGTCGCAGGCTTCATCGGTTCTCCCGCGATGAATTTCATCAAGGGCAGCATGACGAACACCGGTTTCCGCACCACCGACGGGCTTATCCTGCCGAGCGAACAATATCCGCCGACTGCCGTAACCTATGGCATTCGCCCCGAGGATATCAAGCTGGTGGCAGACGGTATCGAGGTGGAGACAATCGTCGTCGAACCGACGGGATCCGAAACGATGGTGATTGCCCGCCTCGGCACGCAGACAGTCACCTGCGTGTTCCGTGAGCGGATCAGGGCCGCGCCAGGCGATACCTTGCGCATCGCTCCGGCTCATAACGCCGTCCATCTCTTCGACGAAAATGGGCAGCGTATCGCCGATGGAGGTAGTCCGAGCCACTAATCGTGGCTCCGGGTCAATTGCCAACGGCCATCTTTTACGGCAGGCCCAGCTTTGACGCTGGGCCTGTATGCATGATGACTATGGCGTATCCGGCGTCGCCGTGGCAACGTTCGGCTCCTGCCCCTCCGCATCGGTCGATCTCTTGCCCTTGAAGACACGGCGGACGGAGACGAAGAGCAGCGGGATGAAGAAGATGCCGAGCACGGTCGCCGAGATCATACCGCCCATGACGCCGATACCGATCGAGTTCTGGCTGCCGGAACCGGCCCCGTTGGCAATCGCCAGCGGCAGCACGCCGAGGATGAAGGCGAATGAGGTCATCAGGATCGGTCGCAGACGTTGCCTTGCCGCCTCGAGCGTCGCATCGATCAGGTTCTTGCCCTTACTCTGCTGCTCGATGGCGAATTCGACGATCAGGATGGCGTTCTTTGCCGCCAGACCGATTGTTGTCAGCAGGCCCACCTTGAAGTAGACGTCGTTCGACTGCCCGAAGATGGTTGCGGCCAGCAGTGCGCCGAAGATGCCGATCGGGACCGACAGCATGACGGCGAACGGGATCGACCAGCTCTCGTAAAGGGCGGCGAGCGCCAGGAAGACGACCAGGATCGAAATCGCGTAGAGCTGGCTTGCCTGGTTACCCGAAAGCTTTTCCTGAGCGGACAGGCTGGTCCAATCGTGGCTGAACCCCGGCGGCAGGCTCGCCATGATCCTGTCGATCTCGTTCATGGCGTCGCCCGAGGAGACGCCAGGCGCCGCGGTACCCTGGATTTCGACGGCAGAAGCACCATTATAGCGCTCCAGGCGTGGCGAACCATAGGTCCAGATACCTGAGGCGAAGGCCGAGAACGGCACCATGTCGCCGCCGGAATTGCGCACATACCAGCGATCGAAATCCTCCGGCTGCATGCGGAACTTGCTGTCGGCCTGCACATAGACTCTCTTGACGCGGCCGCGGTCGATGAAGTCGTTGACGTAGGTGCCGCCCCAGGCCGTCGACAACGTCGCATTGATATCCGCCAGATTGACGTTCAAGGCGCGAGCCTTTTCCTGATCGATATGGATCGAATATTGCGGCGTATCGTCCAGTCCGTTCGGGCGCGTGCCGCTCAGCTTCGCGCTCCCCGACGCCGCACCCAAGAACTGGTTGCGGGCGGCGATCAATGCGGTGTGACCCGCGCCGTTGATATCCTTGATGTAGAAATCGAAGCCGCTGTTATTGCCGAAACCGGGGATTGCCGGCGGTGCCAGCGCGAAGACATTGCCGTCCTTGATCTTGGCAAAGGCGGCCATCGCGCGTCTGGCGATCGCCTGGGCGGAGGCTTGCGGCGTCCTGCGCTGATCGAAGTCCTTCAGATCCACGAAGGCGACGGCAACGTTCTGGCCCTGGCCGCTGAAATTGAAGCCAACGCTGCCAAAGACACCGTCGACATAGTCCTTCTCATTGTTGAGATAATAATTCATGACCTGATCGAGCACTTTACGGGTGCGTTCAGCGGTCGCACCGGGGGGCAGCTGAATGCTGGTCAGAAGACGTCCCTGATCCTCTTCCGGAAGGAAGGAGCTAGGGAGACGATTGAACAAATAACCGACACCGACGCCGATCAGCACGAAGATGACGAGGAACACGGCACCGCGGCGGATCATGCCATGAATGGTGCGCTGATAACCTCTCGTTCCCCGCTCGAAATTGCGGTTGAACCAGCCGAACAGGCCGCGCTCACGTGCCCCATGCGCCGGCTTCTTGAGAATGGTGGCGCAAAGAGCTGGCGTGAGGATAAGAGCGACGATGACGGAGAGCACCATCGCCGAGACGATCGTCACCGAGAACTGCCGGTAGATGACGCCGACCGAACCGGAGAAGAAGGCCATCGGGATGAACACGGCCGACAAGACCGTGGCGATGCCGATCAGCGCGCCGGTGATTTCCTGCATCGACTTGATCGTCGCCTCGCGTGGCGACAATCCCTCTTCCTCCATCACGCGCTCGACATTTTCGACGACGACGATGGCGTCGTCGACCAGAAGGCCGATCGCCAGCACCATGCCGAACATGGTCAATGTGTTGATGGAATAGCCGAACATCGCCAGCACGCCGAAGGTGCCGAGCAGGACGACAGGGACGGCGAGCGTCGGGATCAGCGTGGCGCGCAGGTTCTGCAGGAAGACGAACATGACGATGAAGACGAGCACGATGGCTTCGAACAGCGTCTTGACCACGTCCTCGATAGAAAGCTTCACGAAGGGCGTCGTATCGTAGGGATAGACGATCTCCACGTTCGGCGGCAACGTGCTGCGCAAACCATCGATCGTCGACTGGACCCTGGCCGCCGTATCGATCGCATTTGCATCCGTCGCCAGGCTGATGCCAAGGCCCGCGGCAGGCATGCCGTTATAGACACCCGACGTGACGTAGCTATCGGCGCCCAGCTTCACTGTAGCGACATCGTTGACGCGAACCATGGAACCATCAGGCAGGCTCTTGAGGATGATGTTCTCGAATTCCTCCGGCGTCTGGAAACGGCTGCCAGCCGTGACCGTCGCATTGAGCTGCTGGCCGCCAAGCTGCGGCAGACCACCCAGTTGACCGGACGAGACCTGTACGTTTTGCGCTTGAATGGCGGAGACGACGTCCGATGTCATCAGCTGGTATTTGACGAGCTTGTCCGGATCGACCCAGATGCGCATAGCATAGCGCGCACCGAAGAGCGTGGTGTCGCCAACGCCTGGAACCCGCTTCAAAGTATCGTTCAGGGTACTGTCGACATAGTCGGCTAGGTCGGTCGGCATAAGTTTGCGATCCGTCGACACAAACGCCGCAACGAGGAAGAAGCTGCTGGTCGATTTCGAAACGGTGATGCCGGTATTCTGGACGACTTGCGGCAATTGCGCGGTGACGAGCTGCAGCTTGTTCTGCACCTGCATCTGCGCGACGTCGGGATTGGCCTTGTTGGTGAAAGTCAATGAGATCGAGGCTTGGCCCGTCGCCGTCGAGGTCGACGCCATGTAATCGAGATTGTCGATACCGGTCATGCCCTGCTCGATGACCTTGGTCACCGAGTTTTCGACGGTTGCGGCGTCGGCGCCGGAATAGGTGGCGGTGATGCGCACCGTCGTCGGCGCGATCTGCGGATATTGCGCGACCGACAGTGTGAGGATCGAAAGTGCGCCCGCCAGCATGATGACGATGGCGATCACCCAGGCAAAGACGGGCCGGTCAATGAAGAAGCGAGACATGTTTTACCCTCAATTCGTCGAACCGGTGACGGTGCTCTTGTCCGCGCCGTCGGCCTTGGCCTGCTGACCGGCTTGGGCTGTGCCGGCCGCCGATGCCTGTTCAAGATTTCCGCTGGCATCGTCGACTGTCACCAGCGCGACGTTCACCTCCTGGCCGTCACGCACGCGCTGTATGCCTTCGACAACGACTCGATCTCCCTCCTCTACTCCTTTGCCGACGAGCCAGCTGTTGCCGATGCTGCGCTGAACGGTCAGCACGCGCTGCTGGATTTTGCCGTCCGCGCTGACGAAGAAAGCGATCGGTTCGCCCTTCGTGTTGCGGGTCACGGCACGCTGCGGCACGAGGAAGCTGCTTTCGGCAACGCCTTCCTGAATGGTGGCGCGCACATACATGCCCGGCAGCAGAACCCGCTCCGGGTTGGGGAAGCTGGCGCGGACATTGAGTGTTCCGACGGTCTCGGCTACAGCCGCCTCCGCAAATTCCAGCGTGCCGCTTTCCTTATACTGCGTGCCGTCCTCCAAGGTCAGACGGACCGAAACATTCTCGCCGCTTGTCTTCAGGCGCCCCTCCTCCACGGCACGTCGGAATCGCAGGAGGTTCGTACTCGACTGCGTGACGTCGACATTGATCGGATCGAGCTGGCGAATGGTGGTCAGCGCGGTCGTTTGTTCGGCAGTCACGAGTGCGCCGACCGTCACGGTGGAGGCATCGACGCGGCCGGAAATCGGCGCACGGATCTTTGTATAATCAAGATTGATCCGTGCGGTCTCGAGCGCCGCCTTGGCAGAGGCGACATCGGCCTGTGCCTGTACCAGGGTTGACTTCGCATCGTCGAAATTCTGCTGGCTGACGGCGCTCTGCGCACTCAGGCCCGCATAGCGGTCCAATTTGGCCTGGGCATTCGGCACGGCACCTTCCGCCTTCTGCAAGGCGGCGACCGCACTGTCATAGGATGCCTGGTAAGAAGACGGATCGATCTCATAAAGCACATCGCCTTCCTTGACCTCGCTTCCTTCCTTGAAATTGCGGCTGCGGATGATGCCGCCGACTTGCGGCCGAACCTCGGCGACGAGATTGGCGCTGATGCGACCGGGTAGATCGGCGGTGATCGCGACCGATTGCGGATGCAATGTCATCGCGCTAACCTCGGATTTCACAGTTCTTCCACTATTCTGTGCTGCCGGCTGTTGGCTGCAGCCAGCCAACAATATGACCACGATTCCCGAAGCCACGGTCCGCGTTAGATGTCGTTTCATATATTCCTCGTTGCGTGCGGATCAAAATCTGAAGGAAAGGAGGGAACGGAAAGGCTGGTTTCCGGCAGCACGGCTCCGCGCGAACTCGCAACCAATCCTTCGCCTCTGGGCATCATCGTCACGTCTGCCTGCAGAGGGCATAAGGCAGCTTGTCTGGCGCGACCAGGTAGCTTCCTGCCCGCGCTCCGCTTGAGTTGCGAATTGCAGCGCGACTATCGCCATGGTACCGCACGTGCTCAATCCGTTGATGATGGTGCAGACATCGGATCGTTCATGTTATTCACCGCTCTCACTGAATGAACATATTCTAACGAAGATCCGATTGATCTGTGCAAGAATCCGTACGTAGATCAAACGGATGGATAAGCATATTAGGGTCCACATCAACGATCTCCACCGTCATGCTGGTATGGGTATTCCATGGAGTGGATTGATAAACCGATGGCACGGAGATATCATACCTTCTAATTGAACCTGACTTCCTGTCCATCCAATTGCGTGATTTGAAGCTGATGATCACCACCTTAAGCCCTATCTAACATGCTCTTACAGGAGGATTACTCTCGATTTGTCACATAGCTTTGCCGGAAAATGGTCAAAGTGTGTCAATTGGTGTCGACGCGGCCAAATCATGTCGCGATATATGGCTTGGATACGGTCCTCTACTTAATGTTATCCGTTGGCATTATCACAATGTGTATCGGCATTTCTGCATGCGCGATCACCGGTTGACGACCGCTATTTAACGATCAGGCATATTGCAATGAGATCGAAGATCGGTTGTGCATGACCGCTGGATTACCGCTGACACATGCCTAAATATCACCTGAGAAGAAAGGCTTGTTACAAGCGTTCAGCCGCGCTCATTGCAGTGATGCGGCGGAGGCTGTCTTACGAATGGTGATTTCGATGCCACCCATGGACCTGCCATCATCAGTCACATCCGGTACACGTATGTAAAGGATCTCGGAATAGTTGCGGAACGTTCCGCCGATTAGCTCATATATCGCAAGTGCTGTATTTTCCGGGAGCTCTTCGACCGATACGCTTTTACGTTGCTGCATGGGATTCTCTTTCAAAAGTCGTGGCGCCCTCAAGAGATAGAATAATGTTCAGCACTTTAGCCGCGATTTGTCGCAAAGATATCCCAGGAATTCGGGAAACTGTCACAAATGCGTGAGTGCTGCTTCCACGAGAGCAGATATCATCGTACGAATAGCCCATATTGTCCGCAGTAAGATGGTCTGTAAGACCAAAGGGTGGGAGCCCCTCGGACGCCTGAGGCTCCGGCGAAAGCGGCGGCAATCCGGACCCTGGCTATGAGCAATCTCTCCTGCTCAGACAGTCAGATGGCGGCGGGCCTCTGGCGTATCCAGCGTCTCGGCCAGCCCCTCATGCACGATCTCGCCGCGATCCATGATGTAGACGTAGTCGGCAAGCTCGCGGCAGAAATCGAGATATTGCTCGACCAGCAGGATCGCCATGCCGGTGGAATCCCTGAGGTAGCGGATCGCCCTGCCGATATCCTTGATGATCGACGGCTGAATGCCCTCGGTCGGCTCGTCCAAAACCAGGATCTTCGGCCGCGTCACCATCGCCCGGCCGATCGCCAGTTGCTGCTGCTGGCCGCCGGAAAGATCGCCGCCGCGGCGCGAGAGCATGGACTTCAGCACTGGAAACAGGTTGTAGATATCATCGGGAATGCTGCGGTCGCGGCGGGAAAGCGGCGCATATCCGGTCTCGAGATTTTCCTTCACGGTCAAGAGCGGAAAGATCTCGCGTCCTTGCGGCACGTAGCCGATGCCTTGCTTGGCGCGCGCGAATGGCGCCATGCCGTTCAACGTGACACCGTTGAAAGCAACCGTGCCGGCCGACAAGGCATGCTGTCCGGTAACCGCACGCAATAGCGAGCTTTTGCCGACGCCGTTGCGCCCGAGAACGCAGGTGATCTTGCCCATCTCCGCCTTGATGGAGATGCCTCGCAGCGCTTGAGCGGCGCCATAATGCAGGTTCGCGTTTTCGACTGTCAGCATTTCATCGCCCCAGATAATTCTCGATCACCTTCGGATCACTGCTGACGAAATCGATCGAGCCTTCCGCCAGAACCGATCCTTCCGCCAGACATGTCACCTTGACGCCGAGATCCCGGATAAAGCCCATGTCGTGTTCGACCACGACGACCGAACGCGTCTTGGCGATCTCCTTCAAGAGCACAGCGGTTTCCGCCGTCTCGGCATCCGTCATGCCCGCCACCGGTTCGTCGACCAAGAGTAGCTTTGGCTCCTGCGCCAGCAGCATGCCGATTTCCAGCCACTGCTTCTGGCCATGCGAGAGATTGGCCGCCAGCTCGTCGCGCCGGTGCGACAGCCGCACCGTCTCCAGGATTTCCTCGATACGATCGCGATCCGCGGGCGTCAGCCTATAGAATAGCGTCGCAAAGACGCCGCGATTGCGGTTGAGCGCCAGTTCGAGATTGTCCCAGACGGTATGGCTTTCGAAAACGGTCGGCTTCTGGAACTTCCGCCCGATGCCGAGCTGCGCGATATCGGCCTCATCCTTCTTCGTCAAGTCGACCTGGCCGTTGAAGAACACCTCGCCCTCGTCGGGCCGCGTCTTGCCGGTGATGATGTCCATCATCGTGGTCTTGCCCGCACCATTCGGGCCGATGATGGCGCGAAGTTCGCCAGGCTCGATGACGATCGACAGTGAGTTCAAAGCCTTGAAGCCATCGAAGGAGACCGAAACGTTGTTGAGGTAGAGCATGCTGTTGGGTTTGATATCGGGGATCATGGTCCTACTCCGCAGCCTGCACGGACGGGTCGGCTTCATCCTTCGCAGCCTTGGGCGGCGGGCTTGTCGGCTTGCGCGTCTTGCCGAAATGGTGCGCTATCGTTCCGACGATGCCCTTCGGCAGGAACAACGTCACCGCGACGAACAAGCCACCAAGCGCAAACAGCCAGAAATCGGGAAACAAGCCGGTGAAGATGGTCTTGCCGCCGTTGACGAGCACCGCGCCGATGATCGGCCCGATCAGGGTCGCTCTCCCGCCGACGGCCGTCCAGATGACGACTTCGATCGAATTCGCGGGGGCGAACTCGCCGGGATTGATGATGCCGATCTGCGGCACGTAAAGCGCGCCGGCAATGCCCGCCATCATGGCCGATACGACGAAGACGAAGAGCTTGATATGTTCGACACGATAGCCGAGGAAACGCGTGCGGCTTTCCGCGTCGCGCACGCCCACAAGCACCTTGCCGAACTTCGAGCGGACGATGGCCGAGGACAGCATCAATGCCAGCGCCAGGAACACGGCCGTGATGGCGAACAGCAGCGCGCGCGTCCCATCGGCCTGAATGTTGAAGCCGAGAATGTCCTTGAAATCGGTCAGGCCGTTATTGCCGCCGAAACCCATGTCGTTGCGGAAGAAGGCAAGCAGCAGAGCATAGGTCATGGCTTGCGTGATGATCGACAGATAGACGCCGTTGACGCGCGAGCGAAAGGCAAACCAGCCGAAGACGAAGGCCAGCAGGCCGGGTGCCGCAAGCACGATAAGCATGGCGAACCAGAACTGGTCGAAGCCATACCAGAACCAGGGCAGTTCCTTCCAATTCAGGAAAACCATGAAATCGGGCAGGATCGGATTGCCATAGGTACCGCGCGAACCAATCTGCCGCATCAGATACATGCCCATCGCATAGCCACCGAGCGCGAAGAAGGCACCGTGGCCGAGCGAGAGAATGCCGCAATAACCCCAGACCAGATCGAGCGCCAGGGCGAGCAGCGCATAGGTCAGATACTTGCCGAACAGCGACATCAGATAGGTCGGCACATGTAGCACGCTCGTTTCGGGCAACAGCAGGTTCGACAGCGGCACGAGTACCGCGACGGCAAGCAGGATCGCGATGGCAATGCTGATACGGCGGTCGAGCGAGCGAAGAAGAAAGGTCGTGATCATGCTTCCACCGCCCTTCCCTTGAGGGCGAAGAGCCCGCGCGGACGTTTCTGGATAAAGAGGATGATGAGGACGAGGACGAGGATCTTGCCGAGCACCGCCCCCGCATAGGGCTCAAGGAACTTGTTGAGAATGCCGAGCGAGAAGGCGCCGACGAGCGTTCCCCAGAGATTGCCGACACCGCCGAACACCACGACCATGAAACTGTCGATGATGTAGCTCTGGCCGAGGTTTGGCGAGACATTGTCGATCTGCGAGAGTGCGACACCCGCCATGCCGGCGATGCCGGATCCCAACGCGAAGGTGAAGGCGTCGACCCACGATGTGCGAATGCCCATGGACGACGCCATGCGCCGGTTCTGCGTAACCGCCCGCATCTGCAACCCGAAGGCCGAGCGCTTGAGGAGAAGCAGCAGCGCAACGAACACGCCGAGCGCAAAGACGATGATCCAGAGCCGGTTCCAGGTGATGGAGAGATAGCCAAGGTCGAAGGAGCCGGACATCCAAGAGGGGTTGCCGACTTCCTGATTAGTCGGCCCGAAGATCGAGCGCACCGCCTGCTGCAGGATCAGCGAAATGCCCCAGGTGGCGAGCAGCGTTTCCAGCGGCCGGCCGTAAAGGAAGCGGATGACGCCACGCTCGATGATGAGGCCGACGGCGCCGGTGACGATGAAGGCGACCGGCAGGGCGATAGCCAGCGACCAGTCGAAGAGTTCGGGATAGGAGGTGCGGATGATGCTTTGAACCACGAAGGTCGAGTAGGCGCCGAGCATCACCATCTCGCCATGGGCCATGTTGATGATGCCCATGACACCGAACGTAATCGCAAGGCCGATGGCGGCCAGCAGTAGCACCGAGCCGAGGGAAAGGCCGTACCAGATATTCTGCACCGCATCCCAGAACTTCAATTGATCCTGGATGCCGGCAATGGCGGCGGCAACATCGGGCTTCAGGCTATCATCAACGGAAACCGACGAGAGAATGCCGATGGCATCGCGGCCGCCTTCGTTCTTGATCGTCTCGATCGCCGCCTTTTTCTCTGCGATCGGGCGGTCCGAACCAAGCACCGCAACCGCCTTTGCGCGTTCGAGCACACCGCGGATGTCCGCGTCCTTCTCGCTCTGCAGCGCCGTCTCGACGGCGTCGAGCGAATCCGCACTCGGCGCCTTCAAAATGGATTGCGCCGCTTCGAGCCTCGTGGCGCGATCCGGGCTCATCAGCGTCAGACCGCCGAGAGCCGCGCGAACCGCACGGCGCAGATTGTTGTTGATCTTGATCTTTCCGAGATTGTCCTTGGCTTCCTGGCCGACCACTTGCCCGGTCAAAGGATCCATCAGATCCATCATGTCGCCGGAGGATTTGGCGATAAAAACCTGATTGTCGGATTTCCTGATATAGAGATCACCGTCGGAAAAGGCCTGCAATGCCGGCACGACCTTGGGGTCACCTGACTTCGCCAAGCTCTGGACGATATCCCCGGCCTTCTGGAAATTGGCCTGGCCGAGCGAATTGATGAGGCCGTGGGCGTCTTCCTGGGCGCGCAGACCCGTGGCCGTCAGCGCCAGCACCACACAGAAGCCGGCGACCAGCGCCAGGGCGATGCGGTAAACGAATTTGTCGAACATTGCGCTAGTCCCCTCAAGCTGCCGCGGCCAGAAAATCCTGCCCGCGGCGATCTTGCGTCGGCTGCTATCAGGAGCCCTTGCCGCCGCACTTGCCGGTGGTGACGTTGAAGTTGCCGCAGTTCAGCGGCATGCGCCAATCCGAGATCAGATCCTTGCTATCAGGCAGGTAGTCGGACCATTCCTTGCCGACAACCGCGGGGGTCTGCGAAACGACGTCGAACTGACCGTTTTCCTGCACTTCGCCGATCAGGACCGGCTTGGTGATGTAATGGTTCGGCATCATGGTGGCATAGCCACCCGTCAAATTCGGCACCGAGACGCCAACGAGCGCATCGATCACCTTGTCTGGATCGGTCGTGCCGGCCTTTTCGACGGCCTTCACCCACATGTTGAAGCCAATATAGGCGGCTTCCATCGGGTCGTTGGTCACGCGTTTGTCGTTCTTGGTGTAGGCATGCCACTCCTTGATGAAGGCGGCATTGGCTGGAGTATCGACCGACTGGAAGTAGTTCCAGGCAGCCAGATGTCCGACGAGCGGCTTGGTGTCGACGCCGGCAAGCTCTTCTTCGCCGACCGAGAAGGCGACGACCGGAATATCTTCCGCCTTGACACCCTGGTTGCCGAGTTCCTTGTAGAAGGGAACATTGGCGTCGCCGTTGATGGTGGAAACGACGGCCGTCTTCTTGCCGGCCGCGCCGAAGGCCTTGATCTTGGAGACTTCCGTCTGCCAGTCGGAGAAGCCGAACGGCGTGTAGTTGATGATGATGTCCTCGTCCTTGACACCCTTGGACTTCAGATAGGCCTCGAGGATCTTGTTGGTCGTGCGCGGATAGACATAGTCGGTGCCTTCAAGCACCCAGCGCTGCACGCCTTCGTTCTTCATGAGATAGTCGACGGCCGGGATCGCCTGCTGGTTCGGAGCCGCACCTGTATAGAAAACGTTGCGTTCGGACTCTTCGCCCTCGAACTGCACCGGATAGAACAGGATCGAATTCAGTTCCTTGAAGACCGGCAGTACCGACTTGCGCGACACGGAGGTCCAGCAGCCGAATACGGCGGAGACCTTGTCTTTCTGAATGAGTTCGCGGGCCTTTTCGGCAAAGAGCGGCCAGTCGGACGCCGGGTCGACGACGACGGGCTCGAGCTTCTTGCCGAGAACGCCGCCCTTCTTGTTCTGCTCGTCGATGAGCATCAGCATGGCATCCTTGAGCGTCGTTTCCGAGATCGCCATGGTACCGGACAGCGAATGCAGGACGCCGACCTTGATGGTGTCGTCGGCCGCGAAAGCGCCGTGGAATGCTGTCGTGGACATGATGGCGCCGAGCAGCGCGCCGGAGACGAGAGTCTTGAATTTCATCTATGGTTCCCCTCTTTTGTCTGCCGCAACGGCCGGTAAACAAGGATTAACCGTTGCCTTCAGCGACTATCCGGCGCTCCTTCGGGAAACCACATACGTAAAATGACGTAGGCGCCGGGGCGAAATGTGCAGCTTTAGGCACACTCATGCCCTTAAGCACCACCTCGATCCATGTTACGACATCTCTGAACTGCCGGAGTGACGATGGCGGGACTGCTGAAGGGTAAGCATGGCTGCGCGGCAACGCATCATTCCAGTAAGACGCGAATATAACCGCTGGGTCGCGAACCAGACGCTGGAAGACTACGCCCTGCGTTTCACCGCCAAGAGCGCCCGGCAATTTTCCTCGCAACGCATCTCGCAAACCGCGATCGGCGCCATTTCCTTCCTGGCGCTGGAGGCGATCGGCGGTACGATCACGCTCTCCTACGGCACCACCAACGCCTTCTACGCCATCATTGTCGCTAGCCTCGCCATGCTCGCCGTCGGCCTGCCCATCAGCCGCTATGCCATCCGTCACGGTGTCGACATCGATCTTCTGACGCGCGGCGCAAGCTTCGGCTACATCGGTTCGACCATCACCTCGCTCATCTATGCCAGCTTCACCTTCATGCTGTTCGCGATCGAAGCCTCGATCATGTCGGGAGCACTGGAGTTGACGCTCGGCATACCCGTGTGGATCGGCTATATCATCAGCGCCGTCATGGTGATCCCTCTTGTCACCCACGGCGTGCGTCTCATCAGCCGGTTCCAGTTGCTGACGCAGCCCTTCTGGATCGTTCTCAACATCCTGCCCTTCGTCTTCATCGCCTTTGCCGACTGGGAAAAATTCGATCTCTGGCGGGCCTTTGCCGGCATCCATCATCCCGCGAGCCCGCCGGGCACCGCCGCTCCTTTCGACCTGATCGAGTTTGGCGCCGCTTCCGCCGTCATCCTGGCGCTGATGTCGCAGATCGGCGAACAGGCCGATTTCCTGCGCTTCCTGCCGCCGGACGGCCATCGCAAATGGCGTCATCGCCTCGCCATCTTCCTGGCCGGACCCGGATGGGTGATTATCGGGGCGCCGAAGCTGCTCGCCGGCTCCTTTCTTGTCGTCCTGACGCTGACGTCGGGCGTGCCGGCCGATCGTGCCGCCGATCCCGCGCAGATGTATCTGACCGCCTTCGGCTACATGATCCCATGGCACAATGCCGCGCTGCTCCTGATGGCGGCGTTCGTCATGATTTCGCAGCTGAAGATCAACGTCATGAATGCCTATGCCGGCTCTCTGGCTTGGTCGAACTTCTTTTCGCGGCTGACACACAGCCATCCCGGCCGCGTGATCTGGCTGGTCTTCAACGTCGCCATCGCCCTCTTGTTGATGGAGCTTGGCATCTACCGGCTGCTGGAGGAGACGCTTGGCATCTTCTCGATCATCGCCATGGCCTGGCTTTGCACCGTCTCCGCCGATCTTTTCATCAACAAGCCGCTGGGGCTTGCGCCTCCTGGCATCGAGTTCAAGCGCGCGCATCTCTATGACATCAATCCGGTCGGCCTTGGCGCCATGGCGCTTTCGGCAACCATCGCTCTCATCGCGCATTTCGGTGCCTTCGGCTCAATCGCCGCCTCGCTTGCACCCTATGTCACGCTGAGCGTGGCGTTCAGCGCGTCACCTGCCATCGCCTGGATCACCGGGGGTAAATATTATCTCGCCCGCAAGCCGCGCCAGAGCTGGAAGAATCTAAGTACCATCACCTGCTCCGTCTGCGAGCATCCCTTCGAGCCGGAGGACATGGCCTGGTGTCCGGCCTATGCCGCGCCGATCTGCTCGCTCTGCTGTTCGCTCGACAGCCGCTGCCATGACATGTGCAAGCCGAAGGCTCGGCTCAATACGCAGGTCGGCACGGTCGCGAAGACCTTGCTGCCGGAAAGTATCGTCGCCAAGCTCGCCACGCGCCTCGGCCGCTACGGCATTGCCGTCGCCGTGGCACTGACCGCCATGGGCGCTATTCTTGCAATGATCGCGCATCAGGTGGGCGCAGCCTCTCCCGAGACCGCCGCTGTGGTCGACCGCACGATCCTCATCGTCTTCTTTGTCTTTGCCGTCATCGCCGGCGTCGCATGCTGGTTCTATGTGCTTGCCCATGACAGCCGCGTGGTCGCCGAGGAGGAATCCTCGCGCCAGAATACGCTGCTCTTGAAGGAAATCGCCGCCCACAAGAAGACGGACGCCGCTCTGCAGGGCGCCAAGGAGGCGGCGGAGGCGGCAAACCGCGCCAAGAGCCGCTATGTGGTCGGCTTAAGCCACGAATTGCGCACGCCGCTCAACGCCGTGCTCGGTTACGCGCAGATCCTGGAGCGTGACGAGACCATTCCGGCCCCCAGGCAATCTTCCCTAAAAGTCATCCGCCGCAGTGCGGAGCATCTTTCCGGCCTGATCGACGGCCTGCTCGATATTTCGAAGATCGAGGCGGGCCGCCTGCAGGTCTATTCCAACGAGATCAATATCCAGGATTTCCTCGACCAGATCGTCGACATGTTCCAGCCTCAGGCGCAGGCCAAGGGGCTGAGCTTCATCCATGAGCGCTCCGCCGCGCTGCCCGACTATGTCCGCACCGACGAAAAGCGGCTGCGCCAGATCCTCGTCAACCTGCTTTCAAATGCCATCAAATTCACAGATGCAGGCAGCGTCCGCTTCGAAGTTAGCTACCGCAACCAGGTCGCCACCTTCACGGTTTCCGATACCGGTCGCGGCATCGCGACAAAGGATATTACCCGTATCTACGAGCCTTTCCAGCGCGGCGAAGCCGACAGCGTCAGACCCATGCCGGGGCTTGGCCTTGGTTTGACAATCACTCAGCTTCTGACGAATACGCTCGGTGGCGAGATTTCCGTTACGAGCGAGAAGGACGTCGGCTCGACCTTTCGGGTGCGTCTGATGCTGTCGGCCGTGATCCGTCCGATGAAGCCGCCGGCGCAGGAACAGCGTATTACAGGTTACGAAGGGCCGCGACGTACCGTCGTCGTCGTCGACGACAACGAGGATCACCGCGAACTGATGCGCGAGATCCTATCGCCGCTCGATTTCATCGTGCTCACCGCCGCCGGCGGCCCGGACTGCCTGGCGCTGATCGAGGGCATCAAGCCGGATATTTTCCTGGTCGATATCTCCATGCCCGGCATGAACGGCTGGCAGCTCGTTTCGCGGCTTAGGGAAAACGGCCAGACCGCGCCTATCCTCATGCTGTCGGCCAATATCGGCGATGCAGCCGCCGCGACCGACAGTGACGACAGCCACAACGACGCCATCTCCAAGCCGGTCGATATCCGCCAGCTTCGCGACAAGCTTGCGCTGCATCTCGGGCTGAAATGGCTCTATGCCGACGCCTCCGCCCCGGTCGCACCAAAGCCGCCGCTGCCGTTGAAAAGCCCTGGCATCGAGCATGTCCGCGAGCTCAGACGGCTCGGCGAAATCGGTTATATCAGAGGCATCGAGGCGAAGCTTGCGGATCTCGCCAAGCTTGAGGAAAACAAACCCTTCACCGACGCCTTGCGCGCGCATGTCCAGGCTTTCGATCTCGATGGTTTTCTAAACGTGCTGCGCAGCTTCGACATCGAAAAGGTAGAACAGATTGGCTGAGCCCGCCCTTCCCCGCGACATAGTCTTGCTGGTGGATGATTCACCGGAGGCGCTCGGCTTCCTGACGGATGCGCTCGAGCAGTCCGGCTTCTCCGTGCTGATCGCCACCTCGGGATCCGCGGCGCTTAACATCGTCGAGCGCATCACGCCCGATCTTATCCTGCTCGATGCCGTCATGCCGGCAATGGACGGTTTTGAGACCTGCCGCCGGCTGAAATCCAATGCAGGCATTGCACAGATTCCCGTCGTCTTCATGACCGGGCTCACCGAAACCGAGCATGTTGTGCATGCGCTCGAATCGGGCGGCGTCGATTATCTGACAAAACCGATCAATGTCGACGAGCTGCACGCCCGTATCCGCGTTCACCTGCGCAATGCCCGCTCCGCCCAGAGCGCCAGGGTGGCGCTCGATGCGGCGGGGCGCCATCTCCTCGCCGTGAAGGGCAACGGCGCCATCCATTGGTCGACGCCGCAGGCAACCCGCCTCATCAACGCCGCCACCGGCAGCGATGACGGCCTCGAACTGGCATCCAAACACATCGCCGCCTTCATGCTCGAGCGCGAACGACTCGGCTCGGCACGTGACAATCTTCTTTCCATCAGCAATGGCCGTCAGGCCGCATTGCAATTCACCTTCCTCGGCGCTATCGGCGCCGACGAATATCTCTTCCGCCTGACGGCCAGCAATCAGAGCGCCGATGACGAGACATTGCGTCAGAGCTTCGCGTTGACGCAGCGCGAATCCGAGGTCCTGCTATGGCTTGCCAAGGGTAAGTCGAACCGCGACATCGGCGAGATCCTCGGCCTTTCGGCCCGCACGGTGAACAAGCATCTGGAACAAATCTATGTGAAGCTCGGTGTCGAGAACCGTGCATCTGCGGCAGTGAAGGCCGCGCATGTCCTACATCGGCCGTGAGGTCAATCCCCATCTGCAACGCGCAGGCAGGAGAATTTCCTACTGAGCGGAGCTCCATGATGCGTCTGGAGATTTGGAGCCGATAACGAACTCGCTTTCAAAGCTATCGCGTACATCGCTATCGCTCCGGTCGATGCGACACTATTCTTGGCGGCTCCAACACCGTCTTCGAGCTTCTCCATTGCAAACCGAGCGAACTTTTTTTGTCCCGCTGGGTCCACAGTCATCGTGAACGGAACAAGCGGGCCTCCACCATCTTCAATGCTCGTGAATCCGTGGTCGATGGCAAGAAAGACAAAGCCAGCGAAGTCTTGGGATGGATTGAAATCGTTCATGCCTTGCATTCCGGAAATTGGGTCGGCTGACAAATAGAACCAAGAAAGGTTCTATTGTTTGATCAATAAGCTACCCCGTAGCGCCGTGAAAACGCTGCTCGCCCCTCGATCTCGGCTATTTTGGAAGTAGTATGCATACCGTCACTGGGAAGCGTTACCCAGCCTTCGGCTATGATCTTTCCCTCATAGTGCGAAACATAATGGTACTGCTCCGCATATGTATAAAAGCCATCTTCCCTCCGTAAAACAACCATTCGGCGTTTTGGATGGAGGGCGGCGCCTATTTCGGCAATGTGCAGTTCTTTCTCTAGCTCCATTTAGGTCCCCGATGGGCTCTAGGTGTAACGAATTTCGGGCGTCGGCTATGCGGCTTTCGGCCTGCCGTTCTGACGCGGCCGGTAATGCGCATGCATCAAGAGAGGGTCGCGCTGGCTAGCGCGCAGCAGCATCTTAACGGCATGGCTGACGGGAGCGCCGGCACGATAGTTCTTCCACGTGCGCAGGCTAACTCCAAGAAAGTCCGCAGCCTCGTTATTCGAAAGCCCAATCTCTTCCTGCCATTTCCGCAGGTCCTCGACATCAAAATCGCGCTGATCCTCGGCAATTTGGAAAAGGTGATAGGCATCGATCGCCAAATCTTCGCCGGCCCATTCGACCGTTGCGCCATAGTCCGTGACTTCGGCGGTTTTCCAGACATCAGGAGACTTGAGGGGGGCGAGCAATTCGCCGCCGGTCGCAATCCAGCCAACGAGGTTTGCGGAAGCCTCAGCGCCGCCCTTCCACTTGATTGCCAGCGTCATGTTTGACGTTGGCGTTACGCTTTCAATTCGCGGCAGATCCATTTCTGTTTCCTTTCCTCAAGCGATTGGAAAGCGGGGATTGGTCCGGTTCCATTCGGCGGCAATCGTCGCCTTGTTCTTCGCCGCCCATTCGAGGGCGGTGTCTTGTGCCTTGCTTGCGAGCTTACCACGCAAGATTTCCAGTGTCGCGATTTCTACCAGAGCATCCCCATCCGGGGTGAAAATGTGGAAGTGCGGGGGCAGATGATCGTTCGCATAAATCCGAATGATGATGTTTCCGATTTGAGCCAGTTTGCCCATGCGCCCCTCACTTCAATGAGTGAAAACATGGGGCATCTTATGCACTATGTAAATATACATGGTGCAATTTTTACCCCAAATATGGAGTGAAGTTATGGATCACGAGAGGTTCTTCGCGCCAGTATGCGTTGCTGCAATATCAGCGCCTCAACAAGGCAAAGCGGGAAAAAAACAAGAGGCACGGCCCGCCTAGGCCGACACCGCCGCTCTTCAGCCGAGTCTCTCGATTGGCAAATGCCGCTGTCGTTCCAGGCGTACGCAAAAAGGCAGCGGCACGGGCGCAAATTGATGCTTTCCACCGTTACCATCCTTGCCGTATCCGTTGAGTGACCAGGCGCTGACTAGAGGACATGGCAATGACGAAGCCCTTCTATTGGAATGAACTCAACACCTATGATTTCGCCGGTCTTTCACCCGACACCACCATCGCGATCCTACCGATCGCCTCGACGGAGCAACACGGCCCACACCTGCCGATTGCGACGGATGTCGCAATCGCCGAGGGCATGCTTGCCGAGTTGAAGGTCCAGCGCCCGGACGATCTCGATTTCCTGGTCCTGCCGCTGCAGGAGATCGGCAAGGCCAACGAACACGTCTACGGCCCCGGCACGCTGTCGCTCAGCGCGGAGTTACTGATCCCGGTCTGGACCGCAATCGGCGCGAAGGTCGCTGAAGCAGGCATCCGCAAGATGGCGATCGTCAACTCTCATGGCGGCAATGTCGATATCATGAGCATCGTCGCGCGCGAACTGCGCGTGCGTTACCAGATGGCCGTCGTCGCCACGCAATGGACCCGCTTCGGTACGCCTGATGGTATGATCGACGAGCATGAGCAGCGCTTCGGCATTCACGGCGGCGACGTCGAGACCTCGCTCATGCTGCATTTCCGGCCTGATCTGGTCCGGATGGACAAGGCGCAGAATTTTGCCTCCAAGGCGGAATGGATGAAGGAACATTCCAAGTATCTGCAACCCTTGCCGCCGCATTCGCTCGCCTGGATCGCGCATGATCTCAATCCGAACGGCGTGGTCGGTAACGCGGCCAATGGCACGGCGGAAAAAGGCGCGCTCATCTGCCGACATGAGGTCGCCGGCTTCATAGAAATGCTGCGCGATCTGCGGGACTATCCGCTTGCCAACCTCTATTCGAAATAGGGATCCGCGCGGCGTCGCTCGGAGGGCGGGATGATATGTCCCTTCGCCTGCAGCTCCTCGACGATCCCGGCCAATTCAGCAAGCAGGTATTCGACGAAGAGGCTGGTGGCGGCGTCCAGCGGTGCTCGCGCGCGGGCGATCAGCTTCATCGGTTGAGGCCGCGAATGCGGCTCGGCGATCGGGCGGAATACCAGCTCTCCCCGGCGACACTCCGTCAGCACATCGAGCGGATTGAGCAATGTCAGCCCTGCCCCACATTTTACCAGCTGCTTCAACATTTCCGACGCATTGCTCTCCAACACCGGCTCGACCTGCACGGAAAGGCGCGCCAGCATCAGATTGATGACCTCGCGCAGGCTCGTGCCGGGCTGGGCAAGCAATAGCCGCTCCTCCACGACATCGGCGAGATTGATGGGGCCAGGCCCGATCAGTGGATGGCCGGGCGGCAGGACGACGCCGATCGGTATGTCGAAATTGGCAAGGGAGCGAATGCCCGGCATGGCCGGAATGTTGAAGCCAAGTCCGAGATCAACTTCCCCCGAGACGACCGGCGCCATCGTCGTCGATCCGGCGTCATTGCGCAGCTGGACGAAGACCCTGGGATGCTCGGAGAGAAAACGCGCGATGATCTCGGGCAGCGGCCCTGACGCCAGACCCACGGTGGCGACGATACGAACCTTACCCGCCTGCTGCATCTTGAGGCTGCGAATGCGCCCCTCCAGCCGCTCGTAATTTTTCAATACCTCGCGGATGTGCTCGATGCAGAGCTCACCGGCCGCCGTCAGCCGCAGGCCACGCGGTAGGCGCTCGAAGAGCGGCGCTCCCATTTCCTCCTCCAGTGCCAGAATCTGACGATTGACCGCCGATGAGGCCACGTTGAGGCGCGCGGCGGCCTTACGGATCGAGCCGCAGCGGGCGATTTCATTGATGTAGAGAAGTCGTCTTGAGTGCAGCATGCGCGTTCCCATTGCTTATTTTTTGCCCAGGCCGCACAATTTAGGCACAGACCCGGCAACAGATGCCGAAAAGGCATCAATGCGCACGAATTTTGATGCTTTTCAAAGAGCAACGCAACCGCTCAAATGCAGGAAATGGGCGCCAACCACGACGTCCCATGGCAGATAAAGGGAACAGTCAGCCATGTATAAAGCCTTGAAGACAAAAGCATTCCTCGCCGCTATGGGGCTCGTGGCCGCGATCATGGCGGCCGAGCCGGCCAATGCGCTCGATAAAGTCACCTACGGCACCAACTGGCTTGCCCAGGCCGAGCACGGCGGTTTCTACCAGGCGCTCGCCGATGGCACCTATAAGAAATACGGCCTCGACGTCACCATCGTACAGGGCGGTCCCAACGCGGCCAATTCGGCATTGCTGATCTCCGGCAAGCTGGATTTCTACATGGGCGGCCCGCAACAGGAGATCGATGCGGTCAAGCAGGGCATTCCGATTGTGGATGTCGCGGCTATCTTTCAGAAGGACCCGCAGGTGCTGATCGCCCATCCGGATGCCGGCGTGGAAAAATTCGAGGATCTGGCCAAGCTGCCGACGCTTTTCCTGAGTAAGGACGGCTACATCACCTATTTCGAGTGGATGAAGGCGAACTTCCCAGGCTTCAAGGACGAACAGTTCAAGCCTTACAATTTCAGCCCGGCGCCATTCCTGGCAGACAAGCAGTCCGCGCAGCAGGGCTACGTGACCTCCGAACCCTATGAGATCGAGAAGCAGGCCGGCTGGAAGCCGAAAGTCTTCCTGATCGCGGATGCCGGCTACTCGCCTTATTCGACGATGATCACCGCGCAAAAGGCACTGGTCGACAAGAACCCCGATCTCGTACAGCGCTTCGTCAATGCCTCGATCGAGGGCTGGTATAATTACCTCTACGGCGACAACAAGGCGGCCAACGAGCTGATTAAGAAGGACAATCCCGATATGACGGATGGACAGATCGCTTATTCCATCGCCAAGATGAAGGAATATGGCATCGTGGAATCCGGCGATGCGCTCGACAAGGGCATCGGCTGCATCACGGAAGCTCATTACAAGAAGTTCTTCGACGAGATGGTGCAGATCAAGCTCTTCGATGCCGATATCGACTACAAGAAGGCGTTCGATACCCAGTTCGTCTGCAAGGGCGTCGGCATGTCGCTGAAGAAGTAAGCCTAGGCACCTCCCCCGCGCGGGGGAGGTCGCCGCAAAGCGGCGGATTGGGGGTGAGAACCCGAGATAGCACCGGATCCACCCCGCCCCGGAGCTTGGCTCCGCCCCTCCCCCTCAAGGGGAGGGTGGATCAACAAAGAGCTGAACCATGCTAGTGTCCGAATCTACCAAACTCACCCAAACCGAGACACGCAAACGGCCGCTCGTCGTCATGGAACAGGTCTCCAAGGTCTTTTCCAACGGCACGCTGGCGCTATCGGGCATGTCGCTCCATGTGGAAAGCGGGGAGTTCATCAGCCTGCTCGGCCCTTCCGGTTGCGGCAAGTCGACGGCGTTGCGTATCATCGCAGGCCTTGGCGGCGCCTCCAATGGCAGGATCGATTGGCCCAGCTCGCGCATCAACGCCAAGGGTCTGCCGGAAGGAGATATCAGCTTCGTCTTCCAGGAGCCGACGCTACTTCCCTGGAAGACTGTGTTTGGCAATGTCCATCTGCCGCTGAAGCTGCGGGGCGTGTCGAAAGCGACGGCGCACGATCAGATCATGGAGACGCTGGCAACCGTCGGCCTTCAGGATTTTGCGCAAGCCTATCCGCGCGAATTGTCCGGCGGCATGAAGATGCGGGTTTCGATCGCCCGCGCTTTGGTGACGAAGCCAAAGCTGCTGTTGATGGACGAGCCCTTTGCGGCACTCGACGAAATCACGCGCCAGAAGCTGAACGACGACGTTTTGCGCCTCTGGCAGACAACAGGGATTACCGTCATTTTCGTCACGCATTCCGTCTATGAATCCGCCTATCTCTCCAATCGTATTGTCGTCATGAAGGCGCGGCCGGGCCGCGTCCATAGCGATTTTCCGCTGAAAACCAGCGGCGAGCGCGATCCGCTTTATCGTTCATCTGAAGAATATCGGCAGGTATGCGAAAAAGTATCCCGTTCCCTGATCGAGGCCATCGGCTGGCCGGAGGCCCATTGATGAGTGACAGTACCAGTCTGCCCGCCACTCTGTCCGTTGAATCTGCCGACGCACCCGCGGCCTCTGCAGCCAAAAAGCGCAGTGTGGAACGCGCGCTTGGTATCTTCGTGCCCATCCTGACCGTTCTTGCGCTTCTTGTCCTCTGGCAGCTTCTGGTCGTTGGCACCGGCATTCCGCAATATATTCTGCCAAGCCCGATCGCCGTCGCAAAGGCGCTCGTTTCCGACTGGGGCATCCTTTGGCCGGCTCTATGGGTGACGACCGAGATCACCTTCATATCCCTCGTCCTGGCGCTGATTGGCGGCGTCGGCTTCGCCATCTTTCTCGTGCAGTCCCGCTGGATCGAACTCGCCTTCTATCCGCTGGCCGTCATCTTGCAGGTGACGCCGATCGTCGCGATCGCGCCGCTGATCCTGATCTATGCGCCGACACGCGAAGCAGCGCTCTTAATTTGCGGCTTCCTCGTCGCCTTCTTTCCGATCCTCTCCAACATGGTGCAGGGATTGAAGAGCGTCGACCATAATCTGCTCAACCTTTTCGATCTCTACGGCGCCTCGCGCTGGCAGGCCTTGCTGCATCTGAAACTGCCCGCCGCTCAGCCTTATTTCATGACGGGCTTGAGGATCGGCGGCGGCCTATCGCTGATCGCATCGGTGGTCGCGGAATTCGCCGCTGGCTCGGGAGGTCCGAACTCCGGTCTCGCCTTTCGACTGCTGGAAGCGCAATACCGACAGAACATGCCGCGGCTCTTCGCAGCCTTGCTTCTCCTGTCGGCGCTCGGCGTCGCGATCTTCGCCTTCACCTCCTTCATCTCATGGCTGAGCCTGCATCGCTGGCATGAGAGCAGCCTCAAGCGGGAGAACTGATGTCCCACGCCTTCATGTCGCCACCGAACGCAGCCCGCTTTGTGCTGAGCAATGCTACCATCCCAGCCTTGACGCTCTCCGGCCTTGCGGCGCCCTCGAGTGAGGGCCTGGTCAAGGTCGATATCGTCGTCGCCGATGGCCTTGTCAGCGACATCGTCGCGCCTGGAACCGCGCCGGCCGAGTATCCCCGAGTGGATATGCGCGATGGCATGGTCTGGCCGACATTCGTCGACATGCACACCCATCTCGACAAGGGGCACATCTGGGAACGGCGGCCGAACCCGGACGGCAGTTTCATAGGTGCGCTCGATGCAGTGCGGACCGACCGCGAGGCTAACTGGTCGGCCGACGACGTGCGCAAGCGCATGGAATTCTCGCTGCGCTCGGCTTATGCCCACGGCACCGGTCTGATCCGCACCCACCTCGATTCCTTGGCGCCGCAGCATCGCATCTCCTTCGAGGTCTTCGCCTCGGTCCGCGAGGCGTGGAAGGACAAGATCGCGCTACAGGCCGTCGCCCTCTTTCCGCTCGACAGCATGGTAGACGATGCCTTCTTTGCCGATCTGCTCCGTGTCGTTCGCGACACCGGCGGCCTGATGGGCGGGGTGACGCAGTTGAACCCGGAACTCGACGCGCAGCTGAACAAGCTTTTCCGCGCAGCCGCCGATAATGGCCTCGACATCGATCTGCATGTCGACGAAACCGAGGACAAGGAGGTGCTGACGCTGAAGGCCATCGCCGAGGCCGTGCTTCGCAACGGTTTTACCGGAAAGGTGACCGCCGGCCATTGCTGCTCGCTTGCCCGACAGGATGAGAATATTGCCCGCGCCACAATCGATCTCGTCGCCAAGGCCGGGATCTCCATCGTTTCGCTGCCGATGTGCAACATGTATCTGCAGGACCGTCACGCCGGGCGCACGCCGCGCTGGCGCGGCGTCACCCTGCTGCACGAACTTGCCGCGGCCGGCGTGCCAACCGCCGTCGCGTCCGACAATACCCGCGACCCATTCTACGCCTATGGCGATCTCGATCCGGTCGAGGTGTTCCGCGAGGCCGTGCGCATCCTGCATCTCGACCATCCGCTGGATACGGCTGCGAGGGTCATCACCACCTCGCCCGCGGAGATACTTGGCCGCCCGGATATCGGGCACATAGCCGTCGGCAGCCCGGCCGACCTCGTGCTTTTCAGCGCAAGGCGCTGGAGCGAATTCCTTTCCCGTCCGCAGTCCGATCGCGTCGTCCTTCGCAAGGGCAAGGTGATCGATCGCAGCCTGCCGGATTATCGCGAACTCGACAGCGTCATTGGAGCCTGACATGCCGGATTATCAGCGCATCAAGAAAGAACTCGAAGGCATCGCCGTCGAAGACAACCCGGCGCTGGTGCGCCAGAAAAGCCGTGACTTCTACTGGTATTCGCCGATCCTGAAGGCCCAGCTCGACAATGTCACGGCCGATCTCGTCGTCACTCCGAAGACCGAGGAAGAGGTGATCCGCACGTTGAAGGTCGCCTATGCGCATGACGCTCCCGTCACGCCGCGCGGCGCCGGCACCGGCAATTACGGCCAGGCCATGCCGCTTTCCGGCGGCATCGTGCTCAATCTCGCCGCCATGAACACGATCAAGGAGATCCATCCCGGCCGCGTTGTTTGCGAGCCCGGCATCGTCATTGCCGAGCTCGATCGCCAGACCAAGGCCCATTCGGGCCAGGAGCTGCGCTTCCATCCCTCGACGGCACAAACTGCGACGATCGGCGGCTTCATTGCCGGCGGCTCCGGCGGTGTCGGCTCGATCACCTGGGGCGGGCTGCGCGATCTCGGCAACATCTTGCGCCTTCGCGTCGTGACGATGGAGGCGGAGCCCCGCACGCTCGATCTCACCGGCTGGGACCTGACCAAGGTCAGCCATGCCTACGGCACCAACGGCATCATCACCGAAATCGAAATGCCCTTGGCGCCGGCCTATGATTGGATCGACGTGCTGGTCGGCTATGACGACTTCATGGATGCAGTGCGCTTTTCAGACGCGCTTGCCAAATGCAACGGCATTCTGGTCAAGGAAATCGCCCCGATCGCCGCCCCCATTCCGTACGAATATTTCAGCCGCCACAAGCCCTATATCCGCCAAGGGCAGTCGATCGTGGCATTGATGATCGCACCGCATTCGATGGACCCATTCGTCGCCTTCACCATGCAGCAGAAGGGCGAGATCACCTTCCGCTCCGACAAGGTGGAGAGCATGAAGGGCATTCCGCACGCCTATGAGCTCGCCTGGAACCACACGACGCTGCGTGCCATCAAGGTCGATCCCAACATCACGTATCTGCAGGTGCAGTATCCGGGGCCGGATCATGTCGCCAAAGTTCAGAAGATGGTGGAGATCTTTGGTGACGAGGTGCCCGGTCATCTCGAATTCATCAAGTTCGACGGGCAGATCCAATGCTCCGGACTGCCCCTCGTGCGCTACACTTCCGAGGCACGGCTCGAAGAGATCATTAGGATTCACCAGGATCACGGCTGCCCGATCTTCAATCCGCACCGCTATACGCTGGAGGAAGGCGGCATGAAGCAGACCGATGCCGTCCAGCTTGCCTTCAAGAAGGAAACCGACCCTAAGGGCCTGCTCAATCCCGGCAAGATGATTGCCTGGGACGATCCGAATTTCGACTTCAAATCCGGCAAGAACTACCTCTTCCCCGGCCTTGCCGCGCTGATGGAGGCCTCATGAAGGTTCTCGTCCTTCATTCCCATCCGGTCGAGGAAAGTTTTGGTGGCGCGCTGCATCGCCAGACCGTCGAGAGCCTGAAACGTGCTGGACACGACGTCGACGACTGCAACCTCTATGCCGAGGGCTTCGATCCCGTGCTCTCGCGCCACGACCGGCTGATCTATCACGACCATCCCGAAAATACCGAGACGCTCAAACCCTATGTCGAGCGGCTGGAACGCACCGAGGCGCTTGTGATCGTCACTCCGGTCTGGAACTTCGGCTTTCCGGCTATCCTCAAGGGTTATTTCGACCGAGTCTGGCTTCCGGGCGTTTCCTTCGAACTCGTCAACGGCAAGGTGCGCTCGAAGCTGCAGCATATCCGCAAACTCGGCGCGGTCTTGACCTATGGCGCCGATCCATTCCGTGCCTTCATTGCGGGCAACCCGCCGAAGAAGATCGTCAAGCGCGTGCTGCGCGCGCAGATCAAGCCTTTCGCCCCGGTGATCTTCCTCGCCCACTACGACATGAACCGCTCGACGGAAGGTTCCCGCAGCCAGTTTCTGACGAAGGTCGGCCGCGAGATGGAGCGATTTTAAACGCGGCTCTTTCCAGCGGCCAGAATGACCGCGACCGCCCAACGGTCGACTCCAGAAAATGCCGGACGACACCTAACGATAGAGCATTTCCAGGAAAAACGCGCAGCCATTTTCCGTCCGGAATGCGTTTGGAAACAAGAAGATAGAGCGTTTCCGAGATTCGCGAAAAGCGGAAATGCACTCGGCCGATGGAGGCAATCCACAACACGTGACGGACTGCCGGCCCGATATTTTCCAACCGGAAAGCATGCAATTGGGCGGTGTTCCGGCTTGGGGCGAACTTCGATCCGCCTGTGCGGTTTGGGGGAATGACGGATCGCATTCCCCCAAACCGCTTCAATAATCATCGAAAGCTTAAGAGCAATTCCTGGAAAGGCGGAAGAGCTAGTTGTTCAAAGCGCCGCCGATAATGGCGCCGAGCGCGAAGGCCGCGGCGGGATACCAAAGACCATCGCTGTGACGGCGGTAGCCCGGGCGGCGATCACGGTAACCTCTGTAGCCATGATAGTAACCCGAACGGTCCTTACCCCGATAGGGCCCCCATCCAGGGCGTCCCGGTCCCCGAGGCGGCATCTTGCGATGAACTTCGTCGGGACGATCGCGATGATGACGGGGCCATTCCTGCGCGTTGGCGAAGGGCGCTGCCAGCGTTACGGCAGCCATGGCGAGAACAAAGATCTTTTTCATTGGGCTTCCTTCCTTTTCATCAGGAAACCTTAGTAATCTTAAGGTGAACAGAACGTTAACGCATTGCTACCTTAAATAGCTGGATTGCACGGAATATCTCAGAGATCCATCCGGCTCGTCGGCCCTCAGAGCATCGTCAAAGTGGGCCGAATATGCGCATGCTTCAACCGGATCGGTGATATGGCAAAACCTAGACGCCGGCCGACTGGCGTAACGGTGTGGCCACTTCCGCATCCCGACGCTTGACGGCCTCGATATCGCGATAGGCATTGGCCGGATGGGTCACCGGCAGATAAGGTCCCTCGCCGAAGAGCTTTTCGCGCAAGGTGCCCGGACGATAGGCGGTCGGATACACTCCGCGCTTCTGTAGTTCCGGAACAAGCAGATCGACCGCCGCCTCGAAGCTGTCGGGTGTTACCGCATAAGCGAGATTGAAGCCATCGATGTCCGTCTCTTCGGCCCATTCCTGCAGGATGTCGGCGATAGTCGAGGGCGATCCGACGAATACGGGACCTGTTCCGCCGATCCCACCCCATTTGGCGAGTTCCTCGACCGTCCAGGCCCGGTCCTTGCCGCCGAAGTTCTCGATCATCGAGACGATCGCATTGGTCTCGACCTTCTTCAATTCGTCGGTCGGCGCATATTGGCCGAAATCGATGCCGCTCCAGCCAGACATGAATACGAGCGAGCCGTCATAGGAGGCATAGCTCTGATATTCCTCGAAGAGCTGCTGGGCCTTTGCGTCGGTCTCCGCGATGATCAGTGTCGTGAGATTATAGATCAGCACCTTCCGTGGATCGCGGCCAGCAGCCGCAGCCCTCTGCCTGATATCGGCGACATAGGCGCGCAGAAGGCTCTTGGTCGGAGCCGCGACGAACACGCATTCAGCATGGCCGGCCGCGAAGGCCTTACCAGGCCCCGATGCGCCTGCCTGATAAAGCACGGGCGTCCGCTGCGGCGATGGCTCGCAGAGATGGTAGCCTGGAACATCGAAATACTTGCCTTTGTGGCCGATCTCGTGGACCTTGGTAGGATCGGTGAAAATGCCGCGCTCGGCATCGCGCAGCACGGCGCCCTCCTCCCAGCTTCCTTCGAAAAGCTTGTAGAGGACCTCCACATATTCGGCGGCGACCTCATAGCGGTTGTCATGGGTCTTCAGGCCGCCCTGACCGACGTTCTTCGCGCCGCTCTCCAGATAGGAGGTCACGATATTCCAGCCGACACGGCCCTTGGTGTGATGATCAGCGGTGGCGAGCCGGCGGGCAAACGTGTAAGGATGCTCGAAAGAGGTGGAGGCGGTTATTCCTATGCCGAGATGTTGGGTCGCAAGCGCGATCGGCGCCGCGAGCTGAATCGGATCATTGACCGGTATCTGCGCGGCCTGCTCGATTGCATGGTAATTCGAGCCCTTGTAGACATCGTAATAGCCGATGACGTCGGCGATGAATATGCCGTCGAAAATGCCGCGCTCCAGCGTCCGCGCCAGATCCTGCCAATAGTCCAAATCCTTGTATTTCCACGACTTATCGCGCGGATGCCTCCATAGCCCCGGGGACTGATGCGCGACGCAATTCATGTCGAACGCGTTGAATCGAATATGCCTTGTCATGCCAGCTCCGGACGAATGAGACCGCCGATCAGGCTAGGGGCAGGAATGCTATTCGAAAAGTAAACGCATAATGTCTATATACTCTATGGAGAAATATTTTTCCTGTCGCTTGCCCGCAATCCGCTATTCAATGCCTGGATTGGTGAGCGATTGGCAGGCTTGATCTAAAGAGCAGCGTTGTATGCAGACCATGTCGGTGGCGCGATCCGGAAACCTCCGGCTCAGACCTGGCCAATGCCGCTTAGCCCGATCAACGCGCCAATGCCCAGAACGATGAGCGGATGGACGCGCGTCGTCGAAAGAACAAATGCGCCGGCTGCCGCTATGGCCGCCAGAATCCAGCCCTGAGTTGATGCCTCGGTGATGACGACCGCGCTGGCGGTGACGAGCCCGGCGGTCATCGGCACCAGCCCGGCCTGGACGATCCTTCGCCACGGCCTGTCCTTGAAACGGTTCCAGAGATGGAGCACCAGATAGGTCAGCACCGAAGAAGGCCCAAACTTTGCCACCGAAGTCACCAGCACTCCAGCCCATCCGGCAACGTGCCAGCCGACCAGGGGCACGACCATTAGGTTCGGACCGGGAGCTGCCTGCGCCAAGGCGAACAGCGCACCGAATTCCTGCGCCGTCATCCAATGCTGCACATCGACGATCTGACGATGCATTTCGGGGAGAATGGAATTGCCGCCGCCGAAGGCGAGCAGCGACAGCTGGGTGAAAATGATTGCGAGAGAAAGCAGGGTCGTGGTCATGCTTCAAGCTTCCAAATGGCGATGATACCGAGAGGTGCCAGAACCAGCATGGTCGGCAACAAGGGCAGCCCGACCACGGCGATGGCGGCAAAGCAAATGGCGGCAATGACCAGGGCGACAGGCCTGCGGCGCAGCGGCAGGATGATCTTGACGGCCATCGAGATCAGCAGACCGGCCGCGGCGGCGGCAAGGCCTGCAAACATGTGCTGGATGCGTGGATCGCTGTTGAACTGATCATACACGACGCCAAGGCTGATCACGATCGCCGTCGGCGCGACAATGAGGCCAAGGAGCGCCGAAAATGCCCCCGCCACGCCCTGAAACTTGGAGCCGATCGCAACCGCCATATTGATGATATTGCCGCCGGGCAGGAACTGACACAGCCCGAGCAGTTCGGTGAACTCCTCCCCAGTCAACCACTTGCGATCCTCGACCACCATGCGGCGTGCGAGCGGCAGAACCCCGCCAAAACCAATGAGGCCGAGTTTGAAAAAGCCGAAGAAGAGCTCCGCGACCGCTGGTCCTTCGCGTTGATCAGCATTGGAATGAGAAATAGCGTCCATGTCATGGCCTGTGTGTTTATGCCGAACAGGCGGTCAAAATAGGCTTTTACCGGTCATGCGTCCAATATATGGATTGAACAGTATCCATATGTTTGAGATATGTCATGATCGAACTTCGACACCTCCGTTATGCCGTAACCGTTGCCGATGAGGGCCATATGACCCGCGCTGCCGAAAGGCTCGGCATCCAGCAGCCACCGCTCAGCCAGCAGATAGCCAAGCTGGAGGCAATCGTCGGTGCATCGCTGTTCAAGCGCCTGCCGAGAGGTGTCGAGCTGACGGATGCGGGGCGGACGTTCATAGAGAGGGCGAGAACCATCCTCAACGATGTCGATCTTGCGATAGAGGCGACGAGACGCAATGCCCGCGGCGAGGAGGGAAGCCTCGCCATCGGCTTTACCAGTTCGGCGGCCTTTCATCCGCTGGTCAGCTCGGCCGTCCGCTCGCTCGGCGAGGCGTCACCGGATGTCGCGCTCAAGCTTGAGGAAGCCAGTACGCCCGATCTGATCGCCATGCTGCATTCCGGTCTTCTCGACGTCGCACTCGTGCGCTCTCCCGTTGCACAGTCGAGCGGGCTGATAATTTCCCGAATTCTCGATGAAGAGATGCTGGTCGCTCTTCCAGATCGTCATCCCCTGGTGATAGCGAAAGGAGAGAAGCCTCGCCGCGCTCGATTGTCGGAGCTAGCAAACGAAGCTTTCATACTTTACCGCCGTCCCTCGGGGCCGGGGCTATATGACAGTATCATAGCGGCCTGCCTTGCCGCGGGCTTCAGCCCAAAAATACGTCATGAAGCTCCCCGGTTGCTGTCGACGCTCAGTCTGGTCGCCGCTGGTCTCGGAATCTCCATCATTCCAGGATCGATCGCAGGGCTGGAGACGAGCGGCATCGCCTATCTGAGGCTTGATCCAGGAGACAATCTCGTGGCTCCCCTTTATCTCGCGCGAAAGGATGAGCAGCCAAGTGGCGCGCTGCAGCTATTCGCCGACATCGTTCAGCACGAGAAAGCCTCGATGAAATAGGGACGCTAAGCCGGCTATCCTCCTGTCAGGAAAGACCGACAGACTTGTGCCTGATCCTCATGTCACACCATTCGACCACACCGATGCAGCCTAGAAGCTCAAAGTCGCATCCTTCCAAAGGCGAAATCCTCCGAGAAACGCATTTTCGTTCTCGCCGATACGGCAGCCGGGGGGCAGTTCCTTGAGCTTTTCGGCATTGCCACCACCAATTACGATTTCATGCGGCAGCAAGGCCGCCCTCAATCTTTCGACGATATCCTCGACCGACTGCCGCCATTTTTTCTTGCCGTATTTTTCAAGGCCCCGTTCTCCGATGAAGTCTTCGAACGTGCCCCGCTTCTTGTAAGGCAGATGGGCGAGTTCCATGGGCAGGCAAACGTGATTGGCAATCATCGCCGAACCCAATCCGGTACCGAGGCCGAGAAACAGCATATTGCCGTCCTTGTAGTTGCCGATTGCCTGCATCACGGCGTCATTGACAAGCCTGACCGGCTTGCCGAAAGCGGTGGAAAAGTCGAAATCCTGCCAGCCGCTGCCCAGATTGTGCGGTTCCATGGCGGGTCTGTTGTTCGAAACCGGGCCTGGGTATCCCATGCCGATAACATCATATCGCCAATCGCTCGTCAGGTCCTTGACGGCCTGGACCATCTGCTTCGCCGACATTGCAGGCCCCGAGACGGCTGCCCGGCGGTCGCTACCGGAGCTGAGACGCATTTTGACATGCGAACCGCCGAGATCAATCGCCAAGACGATAAGCTCTTCTGTCGCAGCTGGTGCGGCGGCTTTCTTCAGTTTTACGTTCGTTTTGCGGCTCTCTAATGCCTGACTCATATTCGTCCACTTTCTATCCGCACTGGCGCAAATCCTACTAGGGCGCTTCAACGACCGAGACGGAGAAATCCTCTCCCTCCCAATGATCGGTGTCAGGCCAGTAAAAGGTAAAGGCAACCGACCCGCCTTCAGGCAGGTATTCGCATGAAAGCTCGGCAACATGTATGCCGAAGCCGTTCTGGCTCGTTTCGGTATCGGTGGCGCCGACCCAACCATCAAAACTCCAGCGAATGATCGCGCGCGCCATGACCTCGATCCGCAGGCGTTTGCCGACGGCAAGCTGCGACAGCTTGTTATTGAAACGCCACGGCACGAAGGGTGCCGTCACCTTGTTGGTCACGTAACGCTCGACACCCTGCGGCGGCATGTCGAAAACAGCCCCATCTCTCAGCGAGCGCAGGAGTTTGATATGCTCGGCGTGAGCCCAGACGAGCGGCATGGCGCTGCCGGAGGGTTTTCCGAGCATAAGCCCCAGCTCCGGCACATCGGGCTGGTCCCACACCTGTTCCGGGAGCAATCCGCCCTGACCGGCGGACTGCTCGAGTGTCTTGAGCAACTGAAGAGCCACCTCCGGACGGCCGGCCGCAAGCTCATAATGGGCGCGTTCGCCCGCAAGCAACGGCCATGGCCGCCCAATGCCCGTGCCGTCGAACGGGCCGCCATCTTCATGCTCACCATAGCCGTCGCCGGTATAGCGATACCATAGCGGCCCTTGCGGCAGGTCGCATTTGAGCTGGGAATCAATCACCCTGACGGTGTCGAGGATGCGAGGATCGTCGGCGGCCCGCAATCCGAAGCGCACCAGCGCCAAAGCATCGGGACTGACGACGCGGGCGGTCGGCAAGAAGGATTCAGCGGGCGGTCTGTTCTTGATCGGCACGAAACCGTCGGCGGGCGAGCTTCCGTCGGCGATCTCAGGCGGCGCGATACGGACATAATAACCCTTGATCCCGAGAGCAGCGCTCTCCGCATCGCTGCTGACATAGGTCCAGCGCTCGATCTGGTCGTTCCAGGCGTCGGCGGTCTGCCGCAGATAATCCGCATTGTGCGTTTGACCGGCAATTTCCAGAATATCGGCTGCCGCAAGCAGGGCGGCGATCTCGACCGCCAAAGTGAAGGGAGAAAAGCCGCCATCCTCTTCCCAACGGTCCTCGCCGGTAACGGGACCGTTGACGACGACGTAGCGTGCCGCGCTTTCGACCATCGGCACGTAAGACAGTAACAGATCGCCAGTGAGGGCTCCCTCGCGACGCAGGGCATCGGCGAGCAGGATCGGAAAGGCGCACTCGTCCATCTGTATCCCGGTCCAATAGGGCTCTCCGTCCAGCCAGCAGTTCTGCGGCCAATGTCCATCCTCTTCCTGGATAACGCGCAGATAGGCCAGAATGCGCAGCGCATCCTGCGCGGCGCCCGCAGCCAGAAAGCCACCGGCCGTCTCGACCAGATCACGCGGCCATACCAGATGATAGCCGCCGAGGTCTTCGTCGCCCTTGGCAAAGCCCCATGGAATGGAAAGAGATGCAACAGCCGGTCCTTCGAAAGAAAGAGGCCGATGCGTCGCCAGCACGGCTGTCGAGATCCGATAACGATTGACTTCGGGCGGCGGCGCTCTCGGTTCGTCCAAAGCCAGCAATCCGTCTTGCCATGTCCGCCAATCGGCAACATAGCTGCGCTCGGCGTTGTCATAGCCGGCTTGCAAGCTGGCAAGGGCATTGTAGCCGGCTTCCTTGGCGTGACTTCCAAAACCGAGCGATAGGGTGACGGTGTCGCTGCCGCCGATCAGATCGATCTCACCGGTCAGCGCGACGTTGCCATCGGCGGCACGCGTAAAGGCCGGGTCCAATCGGGCCTCTTTCTGCAATTGCTGCCATCCGTCGGAAATACCGACATAGCCAGCGGATGCCGTCCGCCAACCACCGCTGACGGCAAGAGCCATCGAGACACCGCCCGTGCCCGTCGCAAAAAGCATCGGTGTGCCCTTGTAGTCCTCCACCCAGCCCGTATTGCCGTAACCGGCATTGACCAGATGTGGAGCGGCCAGCAGATAGAGACGATAATCGCGGATCGTGCCTTCCAGCGGCTCGAATGATATCTGCTGTAGCAAGCTGCTGCGCATGGGATCGACGATGATGCGCTTGATGATCCGATAACGGCCGTCGATCGCCGTGTTGATCAACCGATAGGCCGGAACGCCATCCTCGACCGTGGTGACGACGCTCTCCGTATCGCGCTTTTCCTCCGAAAAATAACCTTCAGGACCTGTGACGATCAATCCGATGTCGCGGGTGCAAGCACTGTCGACGCGGGGATAATAGATTTCGTTGAGGATGCCGTGGCTGAGAGTGAACCAGATGCGGCAGGCTGGCGAAAGGGCTGTGCCAACTCCGCTCTTTGCACTGGACGTCCAGCGAGGTTCGATACCGTTCACGCTGGGGCCGGAAGCATCGTAAGGCGCCATGCACTATCTCCTCTGTCGCTGCAATCTGCTCCCGCCAAAATGTTTCGGCAAGACGGAACCTATGCGCATTCAAGCCAATACGCCCAGGTTTTACTGCCATTGACAGCCTCCACTCGTCCTGTATTCTGTTATAAAATTCTATATAACATAATTGTGGAACATAATTGGGAGTGTATCGATGAAGTTAGGACTCGGATTCCTGATTGCGGCTGCTTTGGTTGCGGCGCCCTCGCTGCTGATGGCTCAGGAAAAAGGTGGCGTCATCAATGTCGCGACGATCGGGGAGCCGCCAACGCTCGATCCCATGACCTCCACCGCCGATCTCGTCGGTATTGTCACCCAACATATCTTCGAAACGCTCTACACCTTCGACAAGGCCTGGAACGTCACGCCACTGCTTGCGGAGAGCATGCCCGAGATCAGCGCTGACGGCAAAACCTACACGATCAAGCTCAGGACCGGCATCAAGTTCCATGACGGCAGCGTCATGACCTCCAACGATGTGGTCGCCTCGCTCAACCGCTGGACCAAGCTGGCGTCGCGCGGCAAACAGGCGGGCGGCTTCATCGAATCCATTACCGCCCAGGATCCGGCGACCGTCGTCATCAAGCTGAAGCAGCCCTACGCCCCCCTCACCTCGCTGCTTGCCTTCAACAACTCCGCCGCCATCATCATTCCAGCCAGCAAGCAGGCGGACACGATGACCGACTTCATCGGCACCGGTCCCTATATGCTGAAGGAGCGCAAGCCCGACCAATATATTCAGCTGGTGCGTTTCGACGGCTACAAGCCACGCGATGGCGAAAGCAATGGTTACGGGGGCGCCCGGCATCAATATCTCGACGAAATCCGCTTCGTTCCGGTGCCCGATGCCAACACGCGCGTCGAAGCGGCCATTTCCGGCCAGTATGACTATATCGACAGTCTTCCAGTCGAATCCTTCGACAAGCTGAAATCCGCTTCGGCGACCCAGCCGCTGCTCCTCAAACCGTTCGGCTATCCGGTTTTCGTCTTCAACACCGCCGACGGTATCACGAAGAATGTCGCGATCCGCAAGGCGATCCGACAGGCACTCAGCATGGAGGACATGCTGGCGGCAGCCTTCGGCAGCACGAATTTCTATACGGTCGACGGCAACATGTACCCTGCCCCCTTTACCTGGAGCACGGATGCCGGCGTCAAAGGGAATTACAATGTCGCCGATCCGGAAGGCGCGGCCACAGCCGCCAAGGCGGCCGGCTATAAGGGCGAACCGATCCGTATCCTGACCAGCCGCCAGTACGAGTTCCATTACAAGATGGCACAGGTCGCAGCCGAATATCTGAAACAGGCGGGCTTCACGGTAGACCTTCAGGTGGTCGACTGGGCGACGCTGACCCAACGCCGTGCCGACAAGGCGCTGTGGGACATCTACATCAGTCACAGTCCCTTCCTCCCGGAACCGGCGCTGATCGGCACGCTGTCGCCGAGCTCGCCCGGCTGGTGGGCCACGCCGACAAGCAAGGCTGCCATCGACGCCTTCAACACGGAGGTCGATCCCAAGAAGCGCATCTCGCTTTGGGCGAACGTTCAAAAAACCATCTATGACGAAGCTCCCATGATGAAGATCGGCGATTTCAACGCCGTCGCGGCGATCTCCACGAAGCTTCAAGGCGTCGAGCCCGCGCCATGGCCCTACTTCTGGAACGCGTCGATCAAAAAATAAGCCTCCCAAGGCGCTGGGGCGTCGGTTGCGGCCGGCGCCCGGTACCGTCCGTTTGCGGACTTAGAGCAACTCCAGGAAAGATGCGCAGCAGTTTTCCGTTCGGAGTTGCGAGAGAGCAAAGAAATGGAGTGGTTCCGCGATTCGAAGAAGGCGGAATCACTCCGGGGAACCGACCCAATGATACGCTACATCCTTCAGCGTCTTGCAGGCATGATCGTCGTGATGTTTCTTGTCGTCACCATCGTTTTCGTGATCGTGCGCGTGACTCCCGGCGATCCGGCCGCCGTCATGCTCGGCCCGGATGCGACCGCGCAGGATATTGCCGAACTGCGGACCCGGCTGGGCCTCGACCAATCCATATTCGTCCAATACCTGTTCTATGTCGGGCAATTGCTCAAGGGCGACCTGGGCCAATCGATCTTCCTGAATATCCCGGTTTCCTCAGCGCTTCTCGAGCGTGCCGAGCCGACCTTTTTCCTGACCCTGTTCTCACTCCTGATCGCTGGCGTGATTGCGTTGCCGATCGGCATCTATGCCGCCTATCGGCGAGGATCGCTCGTCGATCAGGCTTCAATGGCGCTCGGCATGCTGGCGGCAAGCATTCCAAGCTTCTGGCTTGGCCTTATTCTGATGCAGATCTTCGCGGTTCGCCTGGGGATGTTTCCTGTTTCCGGCTATGGCGGACCAGGCACAAGCTTCCTTGATCGCATGTATCATCTGACATTGCCGGCCGTCGCACTCGGTCTTGTCTCCTCGGCGCTGATCCTGCGCTTCACCCGCGCATCGATGCTCGACGTGCTTGGAGACGACTATATTCGCACCGCCCGCGCCAAAGGACTGATCGAACGCCGCGTCGTCCTGAAACACGCGCTGAAGAATGCGCTCATACCAATCCTGACCGTTCTGGGGCTGACAGCTGCGGTCCTGATTTCCGGCGCTGTCGTCACCGAAACCGTCTTTGGCCTGCCCGGTGTCGGAAGCCTTGTCGTCTCGGCGGTGCTGCGCCGCGATTATCCGGTGATCCAGGGGGCCTTACTCGTCGTCGCAGGCCTTTACGTCCTGATCAATTTTGCAATCGACATGCTCTACCTGCTGGTTGATCCGAGGGTACGCTACTGATGGCCGATATCGCAACCGATACACCAAAGCAGGTGCCAAGCGAGCGAAGCAAGTTCCTTCGCCGGCTTCTGAAGCGCAAGACCGTCGCCGCCGGTCTCATCGTGCTGACGATCTTCGTCCTGCTCGCCGTGCTTGCGCCATGGATCGCGCCCTATTCGCCTTCGAAACTCTCGATCGTCAACAGACTGAAGCCGCCAAGCGGGGTTTACTGGTTCGGCACCGACGAATTCGGCCGAGATATCTTCTCCCGCACCATCTATGCAGGACGGCTATCGCTGCTCGTCGGAGCCGCCGTCGTGGCGCTGTCGGCGGCGATCGGCGTCACTCTCGGCCTGCTCGCCGGCTTTTTCCAGAAGCTGGATACCCCAATCGCCCGCCTGATCGATGCGATGATGGCGTTTCCCGACATCCTGCTTGCCATCGCGCTTGTCGCCGCCCTCGGCCCGTCGCTGACGACGGTCATTGTCGCGCTATCGATCGTCTATTCGCCGCGGCTGGCCCGCATCGTCCGCGCCTCGACGCTTGTCATCCGCGAACTTCCTTATGTGGAGGCGGCCAGGGCTCTCGGCATCTCGACATTTCACATCATGACGCGGCATGTGCTTAGAAACCTCCTGTCGCCGATCCTGGTGCAGGGTTCGTTTCTCTTCGCCAGTGCCATGCTCGCCGAAGCCGGGCTTTCGTTTCTCGGCCTCGGCGTCAGCCCCGAAATCCCGACCTGGGGAACCATGATCGCCGCCGGCCGCCAATATATCGGCCAGGCTGATTGGATGACCTATTTCCCGGGCTTTGCCATCATTCTCTCCGTGCTCTCGCTGCAGATGGTCGGCGACGGCCTGCGGGACATGCTCGATCCAAGACTTCGAAAGGACTTGTAAATGACCGGTGAAAAAGCGGGCAAGCCGCTCCTCCTCACCAATGTGAAGCCCATGGCTTTCGGTGGCGATACCGCCGCCGGCGTCATCGACATCCTCGTCGGCGCCGACGGCAAGATCGCTGCTTTTGGCCCGCAACTTGCCGCTCCCGGCGATATCGAGCGCGTCGACGGCAAGCGCGCCTGGATTTCTCCCGGCTGGATCGATCTGCACGTCCACATCTGGCATGGCGGCACCGACATCTCGATCCGCCCATCCGAATGCGGCGCCGAGCGCGGCGTCACGACGTTGGTCGATGCGGGCTCGGCCGGCGAAGCCAATTTTCATGGCTTCCGCGAATATATCATCGAACCATCCAGAGAACGCATCAAGGCCTTCCTCAATCTCGGTTCGATCGGCCTCGTTGCTTGCAATCGCGTCCCCGAACTGCGTGATATCAAGGATATCGACCTCGACCGCATCCTCGAATGCTATGCCGAGAACAGCGAGCATATCGTCGGCATCAAAGTGCGTGCCAGCCACGTCATCACCGGCTCCTGGGGGGTCACACCCGTCAAGCTCGGCAAGAAGATCGCCAAGATCCTGAAGGTGCCGATGATGGTGCATGTGGGCGAGCCGCCCGCGCTCTATGACGAAGTGCTCGAAATTCTCGGACCGGGCGATGTCGTCACCCACTGCTTCAACGGCAAGGCCGGATCGAGCATCATGGAGGACGAGGACCTCTACAATCTCGCCGAGCGCTGCGCCGGCGAAGGCATCCGGCTCGATATCGGCCATGGAGGCGCCTCCTTCTCGTTCAAGGTCGCGGAAGCGGCGATCAAGCGCGGCCTGCTGCCCTACTCGATCTCGACCGACCTGCACGGCCATTCCATGAACTTCCCGGTCTGGGATCTGGCGACCACCATGTCCAAGCTGCTCTCGGTCGGCATGCCATTCGACAAGGTGGTCGACGCCGTCACCCATGCGCCAGCCTCGGTCATCAAGCTTTCGATGGAAAACCGGCTGTCGGTCGGCGAGCGCGCCGATTTCACCATATTCGATCTCGTGGATGCGGACCTCGAAGCGACCGATTCAAACGGCGACGTTTCACGCCTGCGGAAGCTGTTTGAGCCGCGCTACGCTGTCATCGGCGCGGAGGCGATCGCCGCCAGCCGCTACGTGCCCCGCGCGCGCAAGCTCGTCCGTCATAGCCACGGCTATTCGTGGCGGTAGTCGAAACATTAAGATCGAATGGCAGGAGCATACGTGAACACGTCCCCAACACAGGCCGCTTCAGCAGCGCAAACACCCTACCAGCGACTGGCTGCGCTCGGCATCGCGCTGCCGCCGCCGCCGCCGCCGATCGCTAATTTCGTGACCCATGTCCGCGAAGGCAATGTGCTCTATCTTTCAGGTCAAGGGCCGCGGGAAGCAGACGGCCACCTCCATTCCGGCAAGGTCGGTGGTGACGTGGGCGTCGACCAGGCCTATCAGCATGCGCGGCTAACTGGCATCAACCTGCTTGCTGTCATGCACGGCGCGCTCGGCGATCTCTCCCGGGTGAAGCGAGTGGTCAAGCTGCTCGGCATGGTCAATGCCGTGCCGCATTTCGAGGATCATCCGAGCGTCATCAACGGCTGCTCGGACCTCTTCATCGAAGTCTTTGGCGAAGCGGGCCAACATGCCCGTTCGGCCGTCGGCTTCGGCTCGCTTCCCGGCAACATCACGGTCGAAATCGAAGCGATCGTATCACTTAACGATTAGTTTTTACGCAATTCCGGACGCAAAACCGCGTCGCGCTTTTGCTGGAATTGCTTTAAGGAGGACGAATTCAGTGGTTGCGCCAGCCCATCAGCTTTTCGATTCGCTCGGCGGCCGCGCGCACCTGTTCGCCATAATGGCTGCCGTCGGACACGGCTTTCTGTTCGGGAAGCACGATCGAAATGGTCGCGACACATTGACCATCCCGGTCCACGACCGGCGATGCGATGCAGGCAACCGCATAATCGGACTCCGCCACCTGGATCGACAAGCGCTCCTTAAAGGCCTTGCCCGCGGCCTCGGAAAGCACGGCGGCATCGACCTCGGCCCGACCGGTCGGCGAGGTGCGGGCACAGCGCTTGAAAAGCTCGATCCTTTCGCCTTCCGGCAAATGCCCCACCAGCAGCCGACCCGAGGCAGTCCAGTTGAGCGGCACGCGCGTTCCGACGCGAGAGGCGACCTGAAAATGGCTCGGTCCGTCCGCCATCGCCAGTACCAGCATGGCATCGCCGTCGCGGCCGCAGACTTGCACCGTCTCGCTCGCCTGCCGGCAAAGATCGTGCATTTCTCGGGTGGCGACGCTCATGAAATCGAGCGACCGGGCATAGGCGAGACCATAGTGGTAAAGACGGGCGCCGAGCCAGACGGAACCGTCGGCATCGCGGCCAAGCATGTTCTTTTCGACCAGATCGTCGATGATCACATAGACGGTCGAAAGCGGTGCCTTGATCGCCTTGGCGATCGCGTAGGCGCCAGCCGGCGCGCCGGTTTCATACAGATAATCAATGACCTGCAGCGCGCGGTCGATGCCGCTGACGCGCGAACGGCGCGCGCCTTTGGTTTCCCCTTCCCCGATGGAATCGGCGTCTTCAGAGGGTGCGGCGGGTAGGGTCTTGGCGTCCAAGTCAACGCTCCTCGTGAGATTTCGAGAAGCTATTACATTACTATGGCATAGCTGTCGATGACAATCGGCAGTCGTCACTTTGGAGAGATAGAATGTCCGATGATATCCGTAGCAAGATCGGCCTGAGGCCCGTCATCAACGTATCAGGTACCATGACGAGCCTCGGCGCATCGATCGTCGTGCCTGAAGCCATTGCGGCTATGACGGCGATCCTGCCGCAATTCGTCGAGATCAACGACCTCCAGCGCAAGGCCAGCGCCGTTATCGCCCGGCTGACGGGCGGCGAGGCGGGCTTCGTGACGGCATCCTGCTCCTCCGGCATCAGCCTCGCCGTCGCAGGCGCCATCACCGGCAACAACCTGCTCGCCATAGAGAAGCTACCCGATGCCGCACCGGACAAGAACGAAGTCATCGTGCAGATGGGCCATGTGGTGAGCTATGGCGCCCCCGTCGATCAGGCGATCCGCCTTGCCGGCGGCAAGGTCGTTCTGATCGGTCAAGCGACCTCGACACACCGCTTTCACATGGAAAATGCCATAAGCGAGAAGACGGCGGCAGCCGTCTATGTCGTATCCCATCATGTGGTCGATTACGGCTTGCTGCACCTGACCGAGTTCGTCGAGATCGCGCACGCCAAGGGCGTGCCCGTCATCGTCGATGCCGCTTCGGAGTACGACCTCAGGCTCTTCCTGGCGCAGGGCGCCGACATCGTGCTCTATTCCGGCCATAAGTTCCTCGGCGGCCCCACCTCCGGCATCGTCGCCGGCAAGAAGGAGCTGGTGCGCAACGCCTTCCTGCAGAACATGGGCATCGGCCGCGGCATGAAGGTCGGCAAGGAAAGCATCTATGGCGTGATGGCGGCACTGGAAGCCTGGGAAAAGCGCGACCATGCCGGCATCCGCGAACGCGAGACGGGCTATCTGAACCTGTGGAAGCGAACTCTCGACAGCCGCCCCGGCGTCACCGCCCTGATCGAGCCCGATCCTACCAACAACCCGCTCGACCGCATGCGGGTCATCATCTCTGCGCCGGAGGCGCATATCAGCGCCTGGGATCTTGCGGCAGCGCTTGCCCGCGGCAACCCGCCGGTAATCGTCCGCGACCATGAGGTGGAGCATCACTATTTCTATCTCGATCCATGCAACCTGCATCCCGGCCAGGAGGCCATTGTCGCGACCCGGCTTGCCGAGGAACTCGACAAGGCGCGCGCCTCCAACGAGATCATCGCGACACCGATCGAGAACCGCAGCCGGCATCGCTTCGACGGCGTGCTGAACTGGCCGGACTGAGCTGTGGCAGGGATCGCAAGAAGGGAACAAGCATGAGCACGTCGCAGGCAAAGGCCCCCGAACCCATCCTCTCCGTCGAAAACCTCACCACCTCATTCCTGGTGGACGGTGCATGGAAACCCGTCGTGCGCAATGTTTCCTTCTCGGTCGCGCCGGGCGAGACGGTGGCGATCGTCGGCGAGAGCGGCTCGGGCAAGAGCGTCACCTCGCTCTCGATCATGCGACTGCTGCAGAGCGATTCAAGCCGCATCGAAGGCAAGATCCTGCTTGGCGGCCGCGACCTGCTTTCTCTTCCCGAACATGAGATGCGCAAGGTGCGCGGCAACGACGTGTCGATGATCTTCCAGGAGCCGATGACGTCGCTCAATCCGCTCTTCACCATCGGTGACCAGATCTCAGAGGCCTTGCTCTGCCACAGGGACATGTCGGCTGCGGACGCCAAGGCCGAGACGATCCGGCTGCTCGAAAAGGTCCGCATTCCCTCGGCCGCCTCGCGCTTCGACGAATATCCGCACCGCTTTTCCGGCGGCATGCGCCAGCGCGTCATGATCGCCATGGCGCTCGCCTCGAAGCCGAGGCTGCTGATCGCCGACGAGCCGACCACCGCTCTCGACGTCACGATCCAGGGCCAGATCCTCGACCTCATCAAGATGCTGCAGGACGAGGAAGGAACTTCCGTCCTGTTCATCACGCATGACATGGGTGTGGTGGCGGAAATCGCCGACCGCACGGTCGTCATGTATCGCGGCGAGCAGGTGGAGACGGGCGCGACGGCCGACATCTTCCATCGCGGCCAGCATCCCTATACCCGCGCGCTGCTGTCGGCCGTGCCGGTGCTCGGTTCGATGCAATCCTATGAACGACCGCTGCGCTTCCCCGTCGTCAATACTGCGACGGGAGAATCCGACACGCCAGCCGAAGTGCCCGATACGGTCGCAAAGGAAAAACCGGTGCTGCAGGTCAAAAACCTCACCAAGCGCTTCGACATTCATTCGGGCCTCTTCGGAAAGCTCAAAGGCCGGGTGCATGCGGTGGAAAACGTCTCGTTCGATCTCTTTGCCGGCGAAACATTGTCGCTTGTCGGCGAATCCGGTTGCGGCAAGTCGACCACCGGACGCGCCATCATGCGGCTGATCGAACCGCAATCCGGTTCCGTCATCGTCGATGGCCGCGACGTGCTCTCGCTTGGCAAACGTGACATGCGCGAGATGCGTAAATCGGTACAGATGATCTTCCAGGATCCCTTTGCCTCCCTAAATCCGCGCATGACGGTCGGCCAGGCGATCGCCGAACCCTTTCTCGAGCACAAGATGGGAACAGCACGGGAAGCGAAAGAGATCGTCGCCGATATGCTGCGTAAGGTGGGCCTGACCCCTGACATGGCAAGCCGCTATCCGCACGAATTCTCCGGCGGCCAGCGCCAGCGCATCTGCATCGCCCGCGCCCTGGCACTGCAGCCGAAGGTGATCGTCGCCGACGAAAGCGTGTCCGCGCTCGATGTATCGATCAAGGCGCAGGTCATCAACCTGATGCTCGACCTGCAGCAGGGCCTCGATCTTTCCTTCCTGTTCATCTCCCACGACATGGCCGTGGTCGAGCGCGTCAGCCATCGCGTCGCCGTCATGTATCTCGGCGAAATCGTCGAGATCGGCCCGCGCGCGGCCGTTTTCGGCAATCCGCAGCACGACTACACGAAGAAGCTGATGGCAGCCGTTCCTGTGCCGGACCCCGATCGCCGACGCGAAAAACGCATGGCAGCCAGTGAGGAGTTGAAAAGCCCCATCCGGCCCGTCGATTATCTGGTCAAGCCGCGCGCGTATCGAACCGTCTCTTCCGGCCATCTGGTTGCCGTCTGATACAGCAAGCCGGTCGACCGGAAGGTCCTTCGTCATCACCAACAGGCGCCACCATCGGCGAAACCGCGTTTCATCCCCGCGCAGTTAAAGACGCTCTTGCAAAAGCGCGCCGTGTTGATTAAACGATTAATCAAGGAAACCGGAGCGCGCTCTTGGAGAGTCAGACACGCCCTACCTCGATTCGGGAAATCGCAACCAAGCTGGGTGTCTCCACGGCAACGGTCTCGAATGCCCTGCGCGGTACGGGCCGGGTGTCATCAGCCCTTGCGGAGCAGATTCGCCTGGAAGCGGACAGGCTCGGCTATGTGCCTGACCATGCGGCCCGCGCTCTGCGCACCGGCAAGAGCAATACGGTCGGCCTGCTGGTTCCGAATATCGGCCAACCCTTGTTTCCCGCTTTTGCCCAGGCCATCGAGCGAGCCGCCAAGCGGCGCGGTCTTGCCGTTCTCATCGGCGATAGTCAGGGCGACCCGCAGCAGCAGGAATTCGAAATCAGGACCATGATCGCCCGCGGCGTCGATGCACTGATCGTGATACCGACGCGCGGCACGACCATTGCGCCCACGGATGTCCCGGTGCCGGTCGCCGTCATCGACAGCGCCGCCACGGTTGGCAACATCGCTGCCAGCGATCATCGTCAAGGCGGGCGCCTGATCGCACGCCACTTGGTCGATCTCGGTCATGACAGCATCCTTATCCTCGCCGGCCCGGAAAATTCGCTGGTGGCGCGCGAGCGCGTCGAAGGAATGCGCGAAGTCTTCCGCCAGGCCGGCGTCGAACCCGCATTGCGACACAGCGATGCGACGTTCGAGGCCGGCAGCGCTCTCGGCCGCGAGCTCGATCTGCGGCATTTTACGGCCTGTGCCGCCGCCTATGATGCGCTCGCCGTCGGCTTTGCCATAACCGTCAAGGACAGGGGCTTCAGCATTCCGGAAGACATATCGCTCACCGGCTTTGATGATCTGATGTGGGCTCAAATCGTCTCTCCACCACTCACGACCGTCCGGCAGGATCTGGAAGCCGTGGCAAACCATGCCCTCGCCTTCGTCGCCGGAGAAATCGACATCAGCGGAATATTCCCGACGGAACTCGTCTTGCGGCAATCCACCGCGCGCCCGTCCGCCTTTGCCAAGGGAGGCAGACATGCCGAATGAACCCCACGACCTCCATTCATCCGAGCTGCGCGACCGCGCCGTCCGGGCGGCATTGGGCCTTGAGCCGTTCGATGTGCTGATTGCCGGCGGAACGCTCGTCGATGTCGCGACCTCGGAAATGAGGCCGGCCGATATCGGCCTTGTCGGCCCCTTGATCGCAAGCGTCCATGCCTTGGGGACGAGGAAGGACGCCAAGCAGACCATCGACGCTTTAGGACGCTTCATCGCGCCCGGATTTATCGACACGCATATGCACGTCGAAAGCTCGATGGTGACGCCAAGGCGATACGCCGAAACGGTTGTTCCCCAGGGCACGACGACGGTCTGCTGGGACCCGCATGAAATCGGCAACGTCGCTGGCCTCGACGGTATTCGGTGGGCGCTCGAAGAAACACGGCAATTGCCGCTGCGCTTCTTGACCCTGGCGCCATCCTGCGTCCCCTCGGCACCCGGCCTTGAGCTTGCCGGTGAGGAATTCCGCTCAGGCGAAATGACAACCATGCTCAGCTGGCCGGAGATTTCCGGTGTCGCCGAAGTGATGAACATGCGAGGGGTCCTTGAGCGCAGCGAGCCGATGCGCGGCATCCTTGAGGCCGGACTTGCGAGCGGCAAGCGCGTCTGCGGCCATGCCCGCGGACTGGAAGGTGCGGAATTGCAGGCCTTTGCCTCCGCGGGGATTCAATCCGATCACGAGCTCACCTCGGCCGAGGACTTGCTGGCGAAATTGCGGGCGGGCCTTACCATCGAGTTGCGCGGCTCCCATGACTATGTTCTGCCCGGCGTCGTCGACGTGCTGAAAAAACTGCCGCATCTGCCGCAAACGCTGACGATCTGCACCGATGACGTCTTCCCCGACGACCTCGTGAATGAGGGAGCAATGTCATCCGTTCTCAGACGCCTGATCGGCTATGGAATGAAGCCGATCGATGCCATCCGCGCCGCCACGCTCAACGCCGCCATGTGGCTGAACCGCCATGATCTGGGACTGGTGGCACCTGGCCGCCGCGCAGACATCATCATCCTTTCCGATCTCGAAAAGATTGCGGTCGACCGCGTCTTCGCATCTGGACGTGAGATCGCAAGAGGCGGCAGCCTCATTGGAGCCAGCGAGTGCACGCCCTCGGATGCCTATCGCGACACCGTGAAGGTCGGAAGGCTTTCTGCTACCGATTTCGAGATCAAGCTGTCTGGTATGACCGAAGCTCGCGTCAACACGATTGTCAGCCCACGATTCACGAAATGGGGAGAGGCAACCGTCAAAGTCGAAAATGACAAGCTCGTCTTGCCTGACAATATGCTGCTGATGGCTGTTATTCACCGTCACGGAAGAAAAGAGCCGACACCCGTCATCGGCATCCTCGAAGACTGGGGTCACTGGATCGGCGCGCTTGCGACGACGATATCGCATGACAGCCATAATCTCACCGTCTTCGGCCGTGACCCCACGGATATGGCTGCGGCGGCCAATGCCGTCATCGACGCCGGCGGCGGCATGGCGACGGCGGCCGATGGCGAGGTGACGGCGGTGCTTCCCCTGCCTGTCTGCGGCCTGCTGTCGGATGCGCCCGCAAAGGAGGTGGCCGACGACTTCGCCAGGCTGCGTGCCGCGGCCGATGCAGGCGCCGACTGGATGCCGCCCATTCGCACCTTCAAGGCGGTCGTCGGAGCAAGCCTTGCCTGTAACCCCGGCCCGCACGTCACCGATCTCGGGCTGACCGACGGAACCACCCAGGACATCAGACCGCTTCTGGCTTCAAGCCAAAATTGAGGTCACCAGCCAGACGGCGGCATTTGCCGACTTAGGAGATATAGACAATGACCTCAACTAGGAATGTTGGGCAGCCGGGTGATACGTCAGAGCCGCGGTGGAAGACCTATTTTCGCATGGGCGAGCGTAAAGCCAATACGAAGACGGAAATCATTGCCGGGATGACGTCCTTCCTGGCAGCGGCCTATCTCCTCGTCGTGATCCCTTCTCTGCTTCCGCCGGTGGCATCGACCGCGCCGCCGCAACGACGGCAACCATTCTCGTCATCATCGGCGCGACCCTGTTCATGGCGCTTTATGCCAATATGCCCTTCGTGGTGGGGCCGGGCATCGGCGGCTCGGTTCTGGTGGGGCCGACGATGGCAGCCGTGGAGCATATTCCCTGGCAGACTGGCCTTGCCATCTCCTTCTGGTCGAGTGTCGTCTTCGTTCTGCTGACCGTCCTCGGTGTACGCCAGGTCATTGCCCGCATGGTTCCAGCCCAGATCAAGCTCGGACTGGGTGCGGCGATCGGATTGTTCATCGCGCTTCTCGGCTTCAAGAATGCAGGTCTCGTCGATGTCAACGCCAAGAGCCACGCGCTCATGCTCGGTTCGTTCAACTCGGGACAGGCGATCATTGCCGTCTTCGGCATCTTCCTCGCCGTCTTCCTGCGCGGGCGCAAAGTGCCGGGGCCGATCCTCTGGGCGATCCTGGGCAGCACGCTGCTCGGCATTCCGCTCGGCGTGACCAAGGTGCCCGCCGCATTCTTCGGAGTGCCGCACGGCATCTCTGAGATCGGCCTTCAGCTCGATTTCCTTGGTGCGCTGAAGATCGAATATTTCCCCTATCTCTTCGCCTTCTTCGCATCCGAATTCTTCTCGACCCTGGGCACGACGCTCGCCGTTGGCGCCAAGGCCGGCCTGGTCGATGAGGAAGGCAACATGGCGGACCTGGGCAAGCCGTTCCTCGTCGATTCGATTGCCGCCACGATCAGTCCGCTGCTCGGCATTCCCTCCGCCACGGCGCTGGTCGAGAGCGCGACAGGCGCGGAAGCCGGCGGACGTACCGGTTTTGCTTCACTTGCAACCGCAGCCCTTTTCGCGCTCACTTTGCTTTTTACGCCGATCGCGCTGATGATCCCGGCAGCCGCCACGGCACCCGCCCTGATCCTCGTCGGCATGTCGATGTTCAGCGCGCTGAAGCGTGTCGACCTGGAGAATTTCTCCGACGGTCTCTCTGCCCTGATGATGGTCCTTCTGACCCTGGTCTCCAACAGCTTTGGAACCGGCATCGCCGGAGGACTGCTGTTCTACGTCATCGTCAAGGTCTTATCGGGAGAAGCAAGGCAGGTGTCTATCGGCATGTATCTTCTCGCCATCCCGCTTGCCTATTATTTCTGGACCGTGGCCGCTCACTGAGCGGCCACAAATCCATAAGTTGTGCACCCGCGATCCGGCATGAAACGGCGGGCTGGCGACGTGACCGGCGGTGGCCATCAATACGGTTTGGGACGTCCTCTATTCTGTCACATCCATGTCATGAAATGCGCCGACACCTCATCCCAGATCAAGAGCGGGTATCGACATGGATTATTTCAGACGTTTCAACTTTCTGTTCGCAACGCCAACCTTCGACAATGAGGACCTGGAAGGCGCCCGCTATAATCAGATCGTCGAGGAGATCGAACGCTCAGGTTTCGAGGTGGTGCGCGCGCGCAATCTCGAAGATGCCGAGATCGCCGTGCAGACCGACGCGGCCATCGGCTGCATGCTGGTGGACTGGGGCAAGAAGGGCCTCGAAGGCAAGACGGCCGCCCTCATCAACCTCATGCGCCGGCGCGGCCTGGAATTCCCGATCATCCTCCTGATCCGCCGCAAGCGCTTCGAGGATGTGCCGGTCGAAGTCCTCGATTTCATCGACGGCTACGTCTTCCTCTCCGAGGAAACGCCCGCCTTCATCGCGAAAAGCCTCATCAGCCGGCTGAAGCAATATGCCGAGACGCTGAAGACGCCGTTCTTCGGCGCGCTGGTCGATTATGCCGAAGAGGGCAATCATCTCTGGACCTGCCCCGGGCACAATGGCGGCATCTTCTACAGCCGCAGCCCCATCGGCCGGGTCTTCATGGAGCATCTCGGCGAAGCGGTGTTCCGCGACGACCTCGACAACTCCGTGCTCGATCTCGGCGACCTTCTGACCCACGAGGGACCGGCTCTCGCCGCGCAGAAGGAGGCGGCCAAGATCTTCGGCGCCGAAAAGACCTATTTCGTGCTGAACGGCACCTCCACGTCCAACAAAGTCGCGCTCTCGGCCCTCGTCACCGACGGCGATCTCGTGCTGTTCGATCGCAACAACCACAAGGCCGCCCATCACGGCGCGCTAATGATCTCGGGCGGCATTCCGATCTACCTGCCGACCAGACGCAATCTCTATGGCCTGATCGGTCCGATGGATTTCGCCACCATGGACGAGGACGCGCTGCGCGAGCGCATTCGCACCCATCCGCTGGTAAAAGATCCGGAAGCCTACAAGAAGCCGCGTCCGTTCCGCGTCGCGGTCGTGGAGCAATGCACCTATGACGGCACCATCCACAATGCCGAGATGATCCTAAAGCGCATCGGACATCTGTGCGACTACATCCTTTTCGACGAGGCATGGGCGGGCTTCATGAAGTTTCACCCGCTTTATGCCGGGCGCTTTGCCATGGGCCTTTCGGACCTCGGCCCCGATGCACCCGGGATCATCGCCACGCAGTCGACCCACAAGCAACTCGCAAGCTTTTCGCAGGCCTCGCAGATCCACATGAAGGATAGGCACATCACGGGCCAGAAACGCCGCGTGGAACACCGTCGCTTCAACGAAAGCTTCATGCAGCACGCCTCGACCTCGCCCTTCTATCCGTTGTTTGCCTCGCTCGACGTCGGCGCGCAGATGATGAAGGGCCGTTCGGGCGAAGTGCTTTGGGACGACACGATCCGCCTCGGCATCGAACTGCGCAAGAAAATCCGCGCCGTACGGCGCGAATTCGAGGAGAAGGAACATCGTCCCGAACGCCGCTGGTTCTTCGAGCCCTTCGTGCCGGATCGGGTCGCGATTCCTGATGTGGCAAGCCCCGGTGCTGTGCACGATGTGCCTTGGGAGAGCGTCGCGACCGATCAGCTCGCCACCAATCCCGCCTTCTGGCACCTGACACCCGATGCGGCATGGCACGGCTTTTCCAGCATGGAGCCGGGTTTCGCCATGACGGATCCGAACAAGCTCACCCTGCTTACCCCCGGCTTTGATCGAGCGACTGGAAAATATACGGAACACGGCATTCCAGCGCCTGTCGTTGCGCAATATCTGCGCGAAAACCGTATCGTCGCGGAAAAGAACGACCTCAATTCGCTGCTCTTCCTGCTCACACCCGGTGTCGAAGCCAGCAAGGCCGGCACCCTGATCAGCGGCCTTGTCGCCTTTAAAAAGCTTCATGACGACAACGCGCTGCTGGAAGAGGCCATTCCGGAATTCTACCGCCGCCGTCCCGGCCGTTATGCGGGCGTGCGCCTGCGCGATCTTTGCGCTGACATGCACAATTTCTTTCGTCAGGCCGATGTCAGCGCCCTGCAGACGAAGCAATTTTCCGCAGAACACCTGCCGCCGATCGCCATGTCGCCGCACGATGCCGCGCGCTGCCTGGTGCGCAACGATGTCGACTATCTGCCGATCGACGCCATTGCCGGCCGCATCGCGACGACACCCTTCGTCGTCTATCCCCCGGGGATTGCAACCATCGTGCCCGGCGAGCGCCTGACGGAACAGGCAAAGCCCATGATCGACTATCTCAAAATGTTCGAAACCTGCTTCAACACCTTCCCCGGCTTCGAGGTGGAGATCCAGGGCCTCTATCGCGAGATCGATGCATCCGGCAAAATCCGGCTCTATACCTACGTTGTCGCGGAATAGGCTTGGAAATTCAGGTTCGGACATGAAGCAGGATAAAACAATCATCGTTCGCCCATCCCGGGAGAGCGACGTCGATGCCATGCTGGCTATCTATCGCCGTCATATTCACCGCGGGGTCGAAGCCGGGGTCGATGATAGCGACACGCCGCAGCCGGACGATCTGCGCGAACGGCGCAAGAATTTGAAGGACCGCCGCTTTCCGCATGTCGTCGCGATCGAGGGTGAGAAGGTCGTCGGCTATGCCTATGTGGTGCTGTTCCGCAAGCGCCCGGCCTATCGCTATACCGTCAAGCATTCGATCTATGTGCATCACGACCATGTCGGCCAGGGTGTCGGAAGCCTGCTCATGCGCGGACTGATCGACGCCTGCGCGGCGGCCGGCTTCCGACAGATGATCGGCTATATCGACGCGGACAACGTCGCTTCGCTCGCCCTGCACGAACGCTTCGGCTTCGTTCGCGTCGGCCTGCTGCCGGCTGTTGCCTATCGCTACGGCCGCTGGGCCGATACCGTGATGGTCCAGCGCTCGCTCGGTCCCGGCTCAACCACGCAGCCGCCTCCGCCGCCGCTCTCCACCCGCTGAAGCAGAAGGACCTGTTGTCGGCCGTAACACAACTCCGTGCTTAGACTGGATGCCGCATCGGGGCCGGCAGGAAGCCCAAAACAAAATCTATGACCTTCGACGAGGACATTTCGCAGGGCTTGAGGGTGAGGCTTGCTGCGGAGAGCATATAGAGATTGAAACTGACGACATCGGTCCCGCCAAGCTCCTCGCCATAGAGCCAGATCCGTTTGCCGTCGGCCGATCGCTTGACCGTCACACCCCAGGGGCGACCTTGAAAATGCCCCTCCGAATAGCCGTCAGGCAGCTTCGCAAGCGCATGTTCGAAGCCCGACAATTCGGCGGGCAGCAGCTGCGGCGCGCCGTCGATCATGGAGCCAGGCATTCGTCACATATGCCGCAGCCGTCTTCGTCCATCTTCCTCGCCGACCGCAGCCTGCGGCAGCACAGACACGCGGTGCCGTCGGCTCGGGATTCCTCGTCACGCTCGGGCGGGAGGATCTCCATAAGCAAGTCGGAAAGTGGATCGGTAGCGATTTGGCCCATCTCAAGGCTCCGTATTGGGGGACGGACAAGAGATAAGAAGCCTTGCGCGCATCTCAAGGTACCGTTTGCGGCATGGCTGGCCTGCGGCAATTTCCTCGCCTCTCCCTAGCAAGACAACCGAGCCGGTTTGATATCGTCATCGAGGATGATATGTTCCGCATTTGTTTCAGCTTCCGCAATAACGGACCGCGCTGAACCTACTGTGTAATGACCGAGACCGCCATGAACGACACCAGCTCGACCACTGTCCGGAAGATCATCCATGTCGATATGGATGCATTCTATGCATCGGTCGAGCAGCGGGACAATCCGGAGCTGCGCGGCAAGCCGCTTGCGGTCGGCGGGTCGGCTGCACGCGGCGTCGTGGCGGCCGCAAGCTACGAGGCCCGTGCCTTCGGCGTTCACTCGGCGATGCCTTCGGTTACCGCAAAACGCAAATGTCCGGACCTGATTTTCGTGCCGCCGCGCTTTGACGTCTACAGGGCGGTGTCGCAGCAGATCCGCGAGATCTTTGCCGAATATACTTCGATGATCGAGCCGCTGTCGCTCGACGAAGCCTATCTCGACGTCACCCAGAACCACAAGGGGATGGAAATCGCCACCGAGATCGCGCTGGAGATCCGGACCAAGATCAAGCAGGTCACCGGCCTCAATGCTCCGGCCGGCATTTCCTACAACAAATTCCTCGCCAAAATGGCAAGCGACCTCAACAAGCCGAACGGCCAGGCAGTCATTACGCCAAGGAATGGCCCGGCCTTCGTCGAAACGCTTCCCGTCAAGAAATTCCATGGCGTCGGGCCGGCGACAGCCGAGCGGATGCACAAATATGGGATCGAAACCGGACTAGATCTGAAATCGAAATCGCTCGCCTTCCTGCAGGAGCATTTTGGAAAGGCAGGCCCTTATTTCTACGGTATCGCCCGCGGCATCGACGAGCGCCAGGTAAAGCCGGACCGGGTTCGCAAATCCATAGGCGCAGAAGACACATTCGTTGAGGATATCGACGATCTAGAGCTGGCGACGGCGGAACTGCGGCCGCTTGCGCAGAAGGTTTGGCGCTACTGCGAAACAGGCGGTTTCAGCGCCAAGACGGTGACCGTGAAGATCAAATATTCGGACTTTACCCAGGCGACACGTAGTCGGACAAGCTCCCTGCCGGTCGCCGGCGTCGGCGCTGTCCTCGAAACAGCGTCGGCGCTTCTGGCAACCGTCCACCCGTTCACGCGGCCAATCCGGCTGCTCGGCATCACGCTTTCGTCTTTGACGAACGAAGAGACAGATAGTGGGAGATCACAGCCGCAGCTCGATCTCGGCATCTGAGGGATGATAATCTGCCATTCCACCGGTCAAGATGGCTGACTAACCTCTCCACCCGGAGCAACAAACAGGCGAAGACGGAAAGCCCGCTGTTCGTCCGATGGAGGAAACATACGGGCGAACCGCTAGTATGGAAACGGCAATAGTGCCAGCTAAGGGAACCGGAAGCCCGGCCATCATAGCGAAAATCATCAAGGCCAGAGCCGCTCCTTCAGCCAGCCCGCCTTTTCACGCCGATATCGCAAGCGATGGTGGCGGCGCTCTGAATCGCCCTGCCAGAATTCGACCTCATGCGGCATGACGATGAAAAGCGCCCAATTTGCAGAAACAAGATCGGGCTCGTCCCGCAACCGCCGATGCTGCAGTGCCAATGCATCATCGAGCTCCTGCGACGAACCCAGAACCTCGCTCTGCCGCTTGGTCAGGGCAATCGCCTTGGCGCCCGGCGCGCGTGCACGGAAATCGGCATGGCGCTCATGCGCCTCAGCCTGAAACGCCATTCCGCGCAATCGCACCTGCCGTCCGAGCTGCGGCCAATAGAAGGTGAGTGACACAGAGGGATTGGCGGCAATCTGTCGGCCCTTCGGCCCCCTGCCTGGTGTTGCGAAGTGCCAGCCACGCTGGTCGAGGTTCTTCAGGATGAGAACACGAGCATCCGGTGCGCCATCCTCGTCGATCGTGGAAAGCACCATGGCATGCGGCTCCTTGATATCACCCTCGATGGCATCGCGCAGCCAGTCGGAAAACAAGTCTCGCGGATTGTCAGGTGTCAGATCCGCCTCGAACGAGGGAAACGGCCCGGCCAAGGACTTGAGTATGCGCAATTCGTCTCTCACGGTCTCCTCATGGTCTGGCGATAATGAGACGCAGCGAGCCTTCGAAGAAGGGCTGCGTGCGAAGCGCGCCATAACGACGATCCCAGGATCCGTCGGTGAGATCGCGGCCGAGCTCGGCGACAAAACGCTCGCCAACGGAGGCATCGACAAAGCTCCATGCCGAATTGGCAAGCCGCGCGCCGGGATCAAGCATTCGCTCCGGTCTGCCATAATAGGCCTCGCCGAAACCATCGACGCAATTCAGCGGGATCGGCACCGCCTTGATCTCCACATTGCCGCCGAGTGCGGTCGCGATCCTATCCATCTCCGGATAACGTCGTCCCTCGACCGCAATCATTTCAGGCGCATAGGTGTGTAGCCACGACCGTTCCAGCAGATGCGGATCGCAGCTCAATACCAGGACGGGGCCGCGGGTAACGCGCCGCATCTCGGCAAGCCCTCGGTCGAGATCAGACCATTGATGCACCGTGAAGGTCGCCATTGCCGCATCGAAACTCCAGTCGGAAAAAGGAAGATGTTCCGCCGTTCCGTCAATTGCGACCGGGAGATGCGCCGGTCGTTGGGCGCGCATGGACGCAGACGGCTCGACGGCCGTCACCTGCCGGTCGACCGGCTCATAGGAGCCTGCGCCGGCACCGACATTCAACACGGTTTTCGCATCGCCGAGAGCGGCGCGGATGAATTCGGCTATATGGGGGTCCGGCTGACGATAATTGGTATAGCCCGATCCGATCACGCCGTAATTCGCATCGCCCGCACTGCCGTCCTGATATCTGCCTTGCACTTCATGTCTCCGTTGCTTCGTCGGACAAAGCTTCGCCGGACGTGAAAATGCCATTGCATCGTCGCGTCATTGTTCGATGAATACGCTGTCCATTTCTCTCGGCATCAAAAAACACGTTATTTTTACGGAAGAAAAACGATATGTTCGAACAGTCAATGTTCGGAAAATGCACATGACTAGACGATTGCCCTCCCTGAATGCGCTACGCGCCTTCGAAGCGGCCGGCCGGCTCGGCCGCATGACGCTTGCGGCAGACGAGCTTAATGTGACGCACAGCGCCGTCAGCAGGCAGATTCAGCATCTGGAGGAGGTACTTGGCGTTCCCTTGTTCGAAGGACCGAAAAACCGGCTGAGATTGACTGAAGGCGGGATGACCCTCTTGACCGGGCTGACGGGCGCATTCGACCAGATGGATCTGTCGGTGCGAGCCGTAGCCGATACGGAAGACGGTCAGCTCGACGTCTCCTGCCCCGGCACCTTTACGATGCGCTGGCTCATTCCCCGCCTCTATCGGTTTCAGGCGAAATACCCCAACATAGAAGTGCGCCTGTCGGCCTCTTCAAAGCCCGTCGATTTCAGCCGCGACGGCTTCGATGTGGCGATCCGCGTCGGAAGCGCGCCATGGCCTTCCGGCGCCGATGTGATTTTCCTGTTTCCGGAGCAAACCGGCGCGGTGCTCGCGCCATCGCTGTTTGCCGCGTCAACGCCAGAGTTCGATGGCCTGCCCCAGCTTCATACGCGCACAAGGCTGCGCGCATGGGGCGACTGGCTTGCCCGATCGGAGAGATCGGTCGCCACGGGACCGCGCGTCGAATACGAGCATTTCTACTTCATGCTGGAGGCTGCGAGCGCCGGCCTCGGTGTCTGCGTCGCCCCCTGGCCCTATGTCAGTGACGACATCCGTTTCGGCCGGCTGATGGCGCCATATGGCTTTCTGGAAAGCGGCCACGAATATGTAGCACTGCGCCGCGCCCGTCGGAACCGAAAATCCGTTCTCTTCTGCGAATGGCTGCAGAATGAGGCGGAGGTCTACACGCGCTCCAGCACGCCGCCGACTGGCTGATGCTTGAAAAGACCTTGGCCACCATCTGCCTTGGAGACTAATCGACCGGAGAAAACCCGGCCTTGTTGAGAATCTCCTGCCCGGTCTCCGATAGCAGGAAGTCCTGCAGAGACCTTGTTTCATCATCAGCGCCCTTACGAATTGCCATACCATATTCGATAAGCGGCTGAAACTCGTCGGGTATGTCGATGACGCTGAAAGCCGGATCCCCTGCCAAAAGACGCGCGTTCGAAGAATAGCTCATCATCAGATCAACGACGCCGTCAGTAATCAGATAGCCGCCGCGCTTGCCCGCTGGGGTTGGCAGCGAATGACGGCCACCTACCAACTGCCGCGACCGAGACCTGATCGCCGCGCCCTTGCCCGGATACCGTGCTTCGATCTTGTCGAAGACCTCGAAAGCATAGTCGCCGCCCGGATCGTCGCCCGGCGTGGAGGTACCAATCCTAACGGCCGGATCGGCCAGGACCGTGAGAAAATTCTGCGTCGTCAAACCGAGATCGGCGCGCGCCAGCACACAGAGCCGATTGCGGGCAAAACAGATCGCACCCTCCACAAAACCAATCAAGGCGAGACGCAGCGGATGCGCCATATTGGCGGAGGCAAAGAGATCGAAACGGGTGCCTGCCTCGATCGTTTGCCGCAGCAGCCCCGCGGGTCCGAGCGTCAGCGAGATACCGATGCCAAACTCTCGTCCAAAGGCATCGATGATCGCCGGAAAGGCATGGCGCAGACTGCCGGCCGCCAAGACATGAACCGCATTGCTCACGGGCGATTTCCTTTTCTGTCTCTTTGCCGGAATAGCGGCACAAACGCGGTCTCCATGAGTTCGCCATCGGCGAGCTTTGCCGAGCGAATGGCAAGACCATAAAGCAACTCGAGATTATCTTCGGTCATCACATCATCTGTGGCACCAAATACGGTTCTTGCCTGATCGAGCATGAGCAGTACCTTGTCGGCGACGGCGACGGCATGGTTCGGCTGATGCGTGGTGAAGACAATCGCCAACCCTTGACGATCGGCGAGGGTTGCAAGCAGCGACAGCACGATATCCTGGTTCTTGAGATCGAGCGCCGAGGCCGGTTCGTCGAGCAGCAGCACGGTGTTTTCGCCTGCCAACGCCCTTGCGATCAGCACCAATTGCCGCTCACCGCCGGAGAGCGCTTCGATGTTGCGTCGCGCGTAGCCGGCCATGCCGGTGAGATCGAGTGCTTCCATCGCCTTCTCGACATCGACCTTGCGCGGCGTCTGGAACAGGCCGATATGGCGGGCACGCCCCATCATCACGACATCGAGCACGGAATAAGGGAAGGAACCCGAAAACTCCTGCGGCACGAAGCCTGTGTGCGGGTTCAGCGCGACCTTACCGGCGCTCGGCTTCAAAAGTCCGGCCAGCACGCGCAGCAAAGTGGACTTGCCGCGACCGTTCAGCCCGAGAATGGCCGTGATCTCCCCGGCGTGGAAATCGAGATGAAGATCGCGGAACTGCCAGCGTTCGCCATCATAGGATTGGCTCGCCCCTTCGATACGCAGTTTGATCGGATCAGAACCCACGCGCGCCTCGCTGGGTTTGCCTGAGCACCAGGGCGAAGACCGGGGTGCCGATCAGGGCCGTGAGAATACCGAGCGGGATTTCCGAACTGGTTGTGGTCCGGGCGACCGTGTCGATCACAAGCAGGTAAAGCGCGCCGATCAGCAGCGATGCCGGCATCACCAAGCGATGATCCGGACCGACGAGCATGCGCGCCATATGCGGCACGACGAGACCGACCCAGCCGATGATACCGCTGACGGCAACCTGCGCCGCTACGATGCAGGAGACCAACACAAGGATCAGCCAGCGCAAAGGCTCGACATTGACGCCGAGCCCGCGTGCATCCTCGTCGCCAATCGAAAGAAGGTTGACGCGCCAGCGCAGTCCCAGCAACAACAGGCTGCCGATGACGACAGGCCCAGCGATCAGCCAGAACTTTTCCCAATTTGCGGTGGCAAAGCTGCCAAGCAGCCAGAAGACCATGGCCGGCAGCTTGTCTTCGGTATCGGCGAGATACTGCACGAGGCTCACCAGTGCTCCAAAGAAGCCGCTCACCACGACACCGGCAAGAACAAGCGCAAGGATATTTCGCCGGGCGACAATGCCGTTCAGCGCGTAGACGATGACGAGGGCGGAAAGACCGAACGCAAAGGCGGAGCCGAGCAGACCATAGCGCGAGAAACCCATAAGGATGGCAAGCGTGCCGCCGAAAGCCGCCCCCGAGGAAACGCCCATCACCTGCGGCCCTACCAAAGGATTACGGAACACGCCCTGCAGCGTCGCACCTGAGAGGGCCAGACCGGCACCGGTGAGCAGCGCCAGCAAGATACGCGGCATGCGCACCGTGAAGACGACGGTCGCCTCGGTCGCCGTGACGGGCACCGCCGGCGATGAAATCGGCGACCAGAGTATTTCCACGACCCGCGGGAATGGAATGTCGTAGCGGCCGACGCCCAGAGAGACAACAGCGACGATCACGAGCAGGATCGCCAATGTGGCGATCGTCGCACTAGGCCCGTGTCGGCTGAAAGGGGCCGCGCTCATTGCGCGACGCGATAATCGGTGCGGTAGAATTCCTTGTAATAGGCATCCGCTTCCTTCTGCATATCGATATCCTTGAACCGCTCGGGATAAAGCTCCTTCGCCATCCACAGTTCGCCGAGCGCCATGGCCTCCGGCATCGGATAGCCCCATGCCTTCGCATATTCCGGCATCAAGTAGATGCGGCCGTTCTTGACGGCGTCGATCGTTTGCCAGGAGGGGTTCTTCCTGATCTCATCGACAACGGCGGGATAACGCTCCTGAACGAGGATGACCGCGGGGTTCCACGTCAGCACATCCTCCATCGTCACCTGCTTGAAGCCGCTGATGGAATTGGCGACATTGCGGGCGCCCGCGCGCTCCATCATCAGGCCAGTATATTTGCCGCGGCCATAGGTCGTAAGGTCTGGATTGGCCATGTAAACAGGCACGCGCTTGTCCGTGGGAATATCGGAAAGACGATCGGCGACGAACTTGCGCGTCTTCTTCGTTGCCGCAATCATTTCCTCGCCCTTTTCCTTGCGCCCAAGCACATCGGCAATGAGGCGCACGCCCGTCGCAAAACCGGCGTCGATCGCGGCAGGCTCATCCTTGACGGAAGGGTTGAGCTTGACGGCCTCTTCCGGTGGCACGTCGAGCAGCGAGATCGCCACGACGGGAAGGCCGGCACCCTCGATCTGCTTCACCATGTCGGCCGGTGCATAATTGGTCACGAAGACCACATCCGGCTTCAGCGTCAAAAGCTCTTCGATATTTACTTTCGTCAGACCGCCCGGCGTCGGTAGATTCGGCAGCTGCGGCACAAGCCGCACATAATTGGCGCCGAGCTGTTTCTTCCACTCGTCGAGAACGCCGACCACCTTGTCCATCGCATCGAGCTGAACGGTGATGTTGAGCGTCTGATGCTGCAGGATCACGACCCGATTGACGACTTCGGGAATATGCACCTGCCGGCCGATCTGATCGGTGATGACCCTGTCAGCCCAGGCGGGGGCGGAAAATAACAAGCTACTGAAAATGATAAGGATTTTAACGGCGACAAGCAGATGGCGGAGCTGAAACATGGAATTCTCCTGGAAAGGTTCCAACCGCTATCATTATATTTCACGGTATACAACGACCGCTAATCCGAAACCAAGCCATCATCGTCATGCCGCGACGTCTCTCTGAAGGTACCTGGTAAAATGACCATCGCCGGCCTGCTCGCATGTCCGCTTTGGCGGCCGATAATCGGTTGCGCGGAACAGCTCCCTATCTCCTCGTTGGAGATACGTCGCGCCGCGCGGAAAGCGATCCGCCACCGAGGCCGAAAGGCCGACCCGTTCGAGAAGATCGCCGCCGCGATCCTTTGCCTGCGAAGCGCTTGCTAGCCCGTGGGCAATAATCGATTCGGCGATGCCTGACCGATACGCAGGCGTGGATTGAGGCTTTCGGACGAGTCCTGGAAGATCAGGCCGGTCCGATTGCCGCGGATCGCCTGCGTATCGGTCAGGCAGCGGGGCGAGCAGATCCTACCCCTTTCGGAATCGGATGCGGAATCCGTGCTTTAGGCGCGAAGCGCACGCTGTTTAAGCTCGCTATACAAATGAAATCGCGCTCTGCGGCAGCACGTCGAAATTTTAGCGAGATGTCCGTTGAGGCCGGACTCGGGATGCAAACATTACCGGTAATCCTCAAGTCGAAGCTGTTCGGCCTTCCCTATCCCGATCATCTCGGCCGGCTTCCTTCGATTCGTTTTCATCACATCGCGGTTGAAATCATTAACCGCCCAGCAAACACCGATGGTTTGGAGATGCGCGGTGTTTTCTATTCCAATTTTTATGAGAAAGGTCAGCCGCCCGGCCAGCGCGTTACGGCAATGCTCGCTGTTATCGAACCAGGGCTGACTGGTGACGTTGTCCAGCACCTTTTGGAGTGTGGCGACTTGCTTCGGCGATAGGCTGCCTCCTATAAGGTGGCGAAAGCGTTCCATCATGCCTCCTTCGAGGACCACTGCTACTGCGACACCACAGATGGACTCGCTCTTGCAAGTGAAACTACTCTGATACTATGCAGTCCGTTACTTCAGCTCTGCGCGACGGGCGATCCTTGACGGCAAGCCGCCAGCCAAACCGGCCATTGCTTATGTCTGCTGCCGGCACGTTAGGCAGGCTGCCGTTTAAAGCCTACGTCCATTTTTGATAGTGTGGGGACGCGCAATGCCCAACGAACGGGCGGAAACTGCCGCCAGTTCATTCGTGGTGATCGATCCCATGGGGTTCTGCCGGCTTTACCGCTCAGCAAGTCCGCCTGCGCTTCATCATCGCGTTCAGCTTCTCCGCCCCGGCTTCGTCGACGGGTGTATAGACGATCATGCGGTCGTCATTGCTGGGGCTTGCCCACCAATTGTTGGATTGCAGCGCCAGAATAGTGCCATCCGCCAGCCGGAAACGCTTGACGGTATTCTCGATTCCTTTGAGCTGGTAGCGATCCCACACGATGCGGAATTGGTCCGAAGCGCTCATATAGCGTTCCAATTGCCGCTCCCAGCTCGGATCGTCGAGATGCTCCGCCATGGAGGCACGAAACAGCGCGGCCATGTTGGCCAGCATCTCATCAGGATCGGCCTGGCTCGCGCGCCAGGCAGGATTGACGAGGGACAGATAGATGCAGTTCCGGTCCTCGGGCGGGACGGCATCGAGATCGACGCCGACGAGGCGGCGATAGGCCTCGTTGAAGCCGCGTATATTGTAGCGTTTCGTCTGGATAAGAGCCGGATAGGGACAGAGATGATCGAGAATGCGCTGGCTTGCCTCGGTGAGCGGCTCGCAAACGCGCGGATTTTCGAGGCGAGGCGGGACCGGCAGATTAGCCAGTCTGAAAAGGTGCTCCGTCTCCACTTCGTTGAATTCCAAAGCATGCGCGACGGAGAGAAGCACGCGCGGCGACACGCGGATGGGGCGGCCCTGCTCCAGCTTGGTGTACCAGGTGATGCCGATATCGGCACGTGACGCCACTTCTTCCCGCCGCAATCCGGGTGTACGAATCCGCCCTGCCCGACCGAGTCCCAATCTTTGCGGGTCAAGGGATTCCCGCCGTCTTCGCAACATCTCGCCGAGTTCCTGTGCCCGCGAAAGCATTGGATTGGGGACGATATCGAGCGTGCCGTGCATTTCCATTCTCCAGCCTGACACTTCTTATACCAGTCTAATCAGGTATCTTGTACCAGTTTAACATAGGTGTAGAACGCTGTGGACTCAGTTTTGGAAATGCTTTGAGGTCCCCCATGTCATCCGCACCAATCCGGCTTGGCCAGTTCGGCCTGCTGATCCTGCTGGCCGGGCAATTGCTGCTGCAGCTCGATTTTTCCATCATCAATGTCGGCCTCGCCGCCATCTCCGCCTCGCTGCACGCCGGCGAAACGGAACTTGAACTTTTCGTCGCCGCCTATGGCGTCGCCTTTGCCGTCTGCCTGGCAATGGGTGCGCGCCTTGGCGACAATTTCGGCCGCCGGCGCATGTTCGGCCTGGCTGTCCTATTGTTCTGCCTCGCCTCTCTGCTCTGCGGGGTGGCGACATCAGTCGCCTTCCTCATCGTTGCGCGCGCGCTGCAGGGAATTGCGGCCGCACTCATGGTCCCGCAGGTACTGGCGACCATCCATGTCAGCCTGACCGGACGCGATCACGCCCGCGCCGTCTCGCTCTATAGCGCGATCGGCGGCATCGCTTTCATCGTCGGCCAGGTTCTCGGCGGCTTCCTGATCTCGGCGGATATTGCCGGCTCCGGCTGGCGTAGCATCTTCCTCATCAATCTGCCTGTTTGCATCCTGATCCTGCTCTGCGTGTGGCGACATGTTCCAGAAACGCGTGGGCAAGGCAGGGTTCCGGTCGACTGGTCAGGCATGATCACGCTGGCGCTGCTGACGCTCTCGGTCCTGCTGCCGACCGCGCTCGGTCCGTCGCTCCACTGGAATTGGCTTTGCCTGCTCGGCTTCGTGCCGATCCTGCCACTGGTGGCACTTCTTTGGCGCATCGAGCGCGGCAAGGAGGCGCGTGGCGCCTTCCCAATCCTGCCGCCGTCGCTCACGCGCATCTCCAGCATGCGCTTCGGAGGGCTGATCGCCATACTCTTCTTCACGTGCTGGAGCGGCTTCATGTTCGTCTTCGCCCTTACCTTGCAGGCGGGCGCCGGGCTGACGCCGCTGCAGTCAGGCAATGCCTTGATCGCGCTCGGCGGCTCCTATTTCGTCTCGGCCGCTTTCGTCACACCTCGCCTAGCGAATATACGCCGGGAACTCATGTTGGCGATGGGCTGCGTGATTCAGATGAGCGGGCTTACGCTCCTCATCGTGACGCTCGAAACGGTCTGGCCGCGGCCGGGAGTCATCAACCTTATCCCATCCACGATCTTGATCGGCTTCGGTCAGGCACTGATCGTCAACACCTTTTATCGGCTGGGGCTGGCGGACGTGCCGCATGAACATGCCGGCGCCGGCAGCGCGATGCTCGCAACCATGCAGCAGGTGTCGTTGGGTCTTGGGCCGGCGATCCTCGGAGCCGTATTTGCCCAGGTGCTGCAATATTCCAGTGCCTATCTCTCCGCTGGAGTCACGGCGATCGCCGTCGAGCTCGGGCTGATGGCCATCCTGCTGGCGGCCACGCTTCTGCGGCTGGCACGGCAGCGTAGCCGACCCGACGAGGACGCGGAGATCGACGACGCGCTCATCGTGGCGCCCGAATGATCGGAAGGTCCGGATCAGTCGATCCCATAGCAAAGTCCGGCCTGTGACCAGGCCGGACTTTCGAGCATGAATCTCGTCTTCGACCAGAGCCGTTATGCCGGCAGCTGGAAGAACCAATTGGCGATCAGCACGATGGCAAGACCGCCGGCAAGCGCCAGATAGGGTAGAATACCCGCCTTCCTGACACCCAGATCCTGGCCGACCAGACCAAGATCATCCATGGCGCCGACCGGGAACTTGCCGCCATCGCGAACATAATGCCTGTAGGCAAAGACCGGCAGGATGAGAGCCGCAAAGGCAAAGCCGATCCAGAGCGCATTGGCATAACCCCAAACCTTGGCGCCGGCGCCAAGGAAGAGCGCATTGACGAAGGCGAGGGCGGTATTAAGGCCGATGAGCCAGGACGGCGCCTTCCACGGACGCTCGACATGGCCGGAGTCCATGCGGTGGATCCAGCCCGAATTGAGGTTGAGGAAATTGAAGATGATATATCCGACGTTGGAGACGGCGAGCACGAAGAAATAACCGCTCGTGTCCGACGCAATGGCGAGAAGAAAGAGATTGAAGGCAAAGTCCGTCCACATCGCTCTCGTCGGCGCGCCGTTCTCGTTCACATGGTCGAGATATTTCGGCAGCCAGCCGTCCTTCGAGCCCTGATAGAGGGTGCGCGAGGAGCCGGCCATCGCCGTCATGATCGCCAGGAACAGTGCCAAGATCATCAGGATGACGAGCAATTGCGTTACGATCCGGCCAGCGCCGATCAGGCCCCCGAGCGCTTCAGCAACGCCGGTGCCATCAACGATGCCAGGTGCCAGCATCCCGGTATGCCCGAGCACGCCCTGGAAGGCGAAGGGCACTAGGAAGAAGAAGATGCAGCAGGCAAGGCCCGAGTAGAAGATCGCCTTGAACGTATCCGTCTTCGGGTTCTTCAGTTCGCGCGTGTAGCACACCGCCGTTTCGAAGCCATAGGTCGACCAGGCGGCGATATAGAGGCCGCCGAGGAAAAGCGTCCAGCCGCCATTGCTCCAGGTACCGTCGGTCGCGGCATAGGCAGCCGTCGGCGGCAGCAGGCCGGTCACATTGGCGGAGAGGATCTGGCCGCTGACGATCGGATAGACTCCGATGATGAGCAGCGGCACCAGCACGATGATCGCCAGCCACTTCTGCACGCTCGCCGTCTCGGAAATGCCGCGATGCTGGATCGCGAAAATGATCAGCATCAGGATGCCGCCGATGAAGAAGGTGGCATTGATATTGGCGGTTGCGAGGAAGGGAATGTTGAAGCTGACGAGAGACCAGTTGCGGATGGCCGGCGTAAAAGCTGCAACGCCATCGGCGCTGAGCAGCGCTTTTACCGCATCGTCGGGAGATGTACCGGCATGGGCCGCGATGTATTCGGCGACACGCGGGCTGTCGGCGGTGATCGATGTCGCATGGGCGCTGATCCAGCTCAGCACAGCCTGCGAATCCGCCGCCGGAATGGGGAAGAAGGCATTGAGGATATAACCGGCCGCAATGGCGCAGCCGAGGGACAGCACCGGTGACCAGGCAAACCAGTTGCACCAGACCGAGAGCGGCGCGATGAATTTCGAATAGCGCAGCCAGGCGGTCGCACCATAGACCGAGGCGCCTCCGGACTTGTTGCCGAACATGCCGGCAATCTCGGCATAGGTGAAGGATTGCAGGAAACCCATGATCATCGAGATGATCCACACGACGAAGGCAAGCTTGCCCGTGGTGCCGGCGATGCCGCCGATGGAGAAGAGAACAAGTGGCGGCACGCCCGCAGCCACCCAGAACGCGCCCTTCCAGTCCAGCGCGCGTATAAGCTTACCTTCGGTGCCGGCGGGAGCGCCGGCGTCCACGATGTCAGTCATTGGTGATATTCCCCATTTTGTTCCGGACGTATCTCTCGTACGTCTCCCTGAACGTGCCTCCCATGGCATTGCGGGGCTTGCTGGAGGTTTTCATGAGCCGAGTCTGCGCGCGGTTTCCAGATACATGCCCTTTATGTATAGTGAAGATATTTTCTTTTTAGTCAATATCCCTTTACTTTCGGATGGCATTTTGTCAGCATGATCCCCGTGTTTGACACGCCTCATTTCCCGAGAGGGTTTAATGCGAGAACTCCATCCGCCGACCGCCGGAATACGGCCGATCTCGGCGAGCATCATCCGCTATCCGGGCATTCCGGCCTTGCCGCAAGATACAGAACGCTATCGCTGCAAGGGTGGTGGGTCGCTGGTCGTGCGCGTCGAGCCCGGCGATCGGGTTTTGGTGACGGATAGCGAAGGTGGGCAGGTCTGCGAGCTCACCTTCCTCGATGAGAAGGGCCGCTTTCAATCCGCGGGATTGGGGTCGGCATTCACCGGCGAAGCGACAGGTCTGAAAGCCATTCTTTCCTCGGGAAATGAAAGTGCGGCTCGCGTCAGGACAGCGCTGGAACGGCGCGGAGCAGACATGGCGTCCGCGACAGCATTGCACCTTTTCGGCGGGTCATCTCCTGCCGGCAGCACGGCGGAATTCACCATCGCGACCAAAGGTCTGCTGATCGCCTGCGCACCGGGAACGACCATGTCGCCGGAGGCGCAGGATACGGCAACGCCCATCGAGCTCACAATACGCCGCACGACGATCCTGCGAGACTATGCCTCCGCGCTGCCCGAACCGCTTGCCGATCCGATCGAGGACATCCGCATCAAGGCGGCAACCGCTTCGGCCTATTTCGTCCGCGCCGGTGAATATATTCAGATCATCGATGTCTATGGCCGGCAATGCACCGACTTCCAGGCCTTTTCCGCCCGCAAGGTCGACAAAGGCCTCGACCTTGCGCTCGATTCTACAGTGACCCGTACCCTGCTTGGCCGCAGCTATCCGGCTCCTGGCCTTCCCTCCAAGGCCTTCGACCGTGATTTCGAGCCGTTGGTGGAAATCGTGCAGGACACGGTTGGCCGCCACGATGCCTTCGCGACGGCCTGTAATTCCCGCTACTACGACGACATGGGCTATCCCGGCCACGTGAACTGCACCGACAATTTCAACGCGGCGCTCGCGCCCTATGGTATTGCCGGCCGAAAGGGCTGGGAGGCGCTCAATTACTTCTACAACACCAATGTCGATCACAATAACCAGCTCTATCTCGACGAGCCCTGGTCCAGGCCCGGCGATTACGTCCTGATGCGGGCTCTAACGGATCTTGTCTGTGTCTCCTCATCCTGTCCCGATGACATCGACGCGGCCAATGGCTGGGATCCGACTGATATCCATGTGCGCACCTTTTCCGGCAAAGAGAAATTCACACGAGCGGTGGCCTATCGTATGACCCCAGACGCCGACCCCGAACTGACGCGGGAAACCGCGTTCCACCCGCGCCTTTCCGCGATGACGCGCGACTACACCGAATATCGCGGCTTCTGGCTGCCGAACCGCTTCTCCTCGGAAGGCCCGGTCGAGGAATACTGGGCCTGCCGCGAACGCGCCGTCGTCATCGACCTTTCGCCGCTGCGCAAGTTCGAGGTGACAGGGCCGGATGCCGAGGAATTGCTGCAATATTGCCTGACGCGCGACGTGCGCAAGCTTTCGACGGGCCAGGTCGTCTATTCCGCCATGTGCTACGAACATGGCGGCATGATCGACGATGGCACGCTGTTCCGTCTTGGCGACAAGAACTTCCGCTGGATCGGCGGCGATGACTATAGCGGCATCTGGCTGCGCGAGCAGTCGGAGAAGAAAGGCTTCAAAGCCTGGGTCCGCTCATCTACCGATCAGATGCACAACATCGCCCTGCAAGGCCCGAAGAGCCGCGACATCCTTAAGGAGATCATCTGGACGGCACCGCGCCAACCAACGATCGGCGAGCTGGAATGGTTCCGCTTCACCGTCGGCCGCATCGGCCATTTCGAGGGAGCACCGGTCGTCGTCTCGCGTACCGGCTATACCGGCGAGCTCGGCTACGAAATCTTCTGCCATCCGAAGGATGCAGTAACAGTCTTTGACGCTGTCTGGAAAGCCGGTGAACCCCATGGTCTGAAGCCGATGGGACTCGAGGCGCTCGACATGGTGCGTATCGAGGCCGGTCTGGTCTTTGCCCATCACGAATTCGACGACCAGACTGATCCCTTCGAGGCCGGTATCGGCTTCACCGTGCCGTTAAAATCCAAGCAGGATGATTTCATCGGGCGCGAAGCACTGGTGCGGCGAAAGGAAAATCCTCGCCATCTGATGGTCGGTCTGGACATCGAGGCCAATGAAGCCGTCGGACACGGCGATTGCATCCATATCGGCCGCGCGCAGATCGGCGTGATCACCAGCGCCACGCGGTCGCCAATCCTCGGCAAGACCATCGCGCTTGCCCGCGTCGACGTCACGCATGCCGCTGTCGAAACCAAGGTCGAGATCGGGAAGTTGGATGGCCAGCAGAAGCGGCTTCCGGCTGTCATCGTGCCGCTTTCTCACTACGATCCGCAGAAGACGCGGCCGCGATCTTAATCCGACTTCTTCTGCGCGGCCGAGATCGCACGCGCCGCCTCTTCCGAGGAGTTGGCAAGCGTGCGCATCTCTGCCGCCAGCACCGCAAAACCAGATCCGGCCGTGCCTGCTCTTGCAGCCTCGATGCCGGCATTGACGGCAAGCAGCTTCAAGTAGCGCAGCGACTGCAGAATTTCGTTGGTCTTCGATGCCGTGACCCGCATGCCCGCGGTCTGCTCGTCGAGGCGACGGTAGAGCGATTCGATATTCAGGATACTGCCTTCGAGATAAAGAAGCTCCCCGGCCTCGTCCCATACGCCGCCGCCCGTTTCCGTTACCCAGAGGAAATGGCCGTCGCGATGACGTATGCGATACTCCATCGTCCAGTCGGTGTGACTTTCCAAAGCCTTGCCGACAAGCTCATCCATGAGCGGGATATCCTCTTCGCACATGATCGAAGTGAAGGTTCGCGAACGGTTGCCGATAATCTCGTCAGCGGGATAGCCGAAGATGCGCTCGATGCCGTCGGTCATCTCAAGCATCGTATAGCTTTCGTCCGCCCTACAGCGATAAAGGAAACCGGCCATACGGCCGAGAACGCTTGTCTGGAAATCCATGGAAGCCATGCCCGAAAAGAAAGTTGCGGATGAACTCGTTTCGTCTCATCACATAAAAATCCGGCAAGGGCTGCTCGACGCCTCCCTTGCCGGTCAGGTGGGGAAGTGAGCATGGATCAATTGCGCAGATATTCCTCCATGGAATCGTCGAGCGCGTCAACCCAGGGCGTATGATGTGTCGGCGACATGGTGCCGGTCATCAGTGAGCGGTAGGCGTGGTCGCGGAAGCCCATGATGTTTTCCGCCTTGTGATGCTCCCATTCCATGAAGGTCCTGTTCGTGCCTTCGATATCGAAGCTCGGATAATCGGTCTCGGCGAGCAACTCCTTCACATAGTCGCCCTGATACCAAATCATCTGCTCGGCATCCTCAAGCGTTTCCTCGCGGGCGCGCCACTTGTCGAAGTTCGCCTGCAGTTCCGCTTCGGGCGGCAGCTTGATGCGGCCCATCATGACATCGCGCGCCCACCAAGCCTGCACGTCGAACATGTTGAAGGTGTAGAACTGATCCTGCATGCCGATATAGAAGAGCTGCGGATTCTTATCGAAGATCACACCCTTGTAGAGGTGGTCAGCCCAGAGGCGATTTGCCGTCTTCAGCCGAAGATCATCCGGCAGGAAGGGGAAATGGTGTTGATAGCCTGTGCAGAGGATTAGCGCGTCGACATCCTTCGATGAGCCATCGAGGAAATAGGCCGTCTTGTTTTCAAGACGCGTCAACAGCGGCCGCTCCTCGAAATTCTCAGGCCATTTGAAGCCCATCGGCTTGGAGCGATAGCTCGTCGTCACCGACTTTGCCCCGTATTTCCAGCATTGCGAGCCGATATCCTCGGCCGAATAGCTGCGGCCGACGAGCAACACGTCCTTACCCTTGAACTCGAGCGCATCGCGAAAATCGTGGGCATGCAGCACGCGGCCGTTGAAGGTCTTCACCCCTTCGAAATAGGGCACGTTCGGCGTCGAGAAATGACCAGAGGCAACGACGACATAGTCGAACACCTCGTCATACATCCGGTCCTGAGGGCGATCATGCGCGGTTACCGTGAACTTCTTCGTCTCTTCATCGAAGCGCACCATGCGCACCGGCGTGCTGAAGCGCACCCATTTGCGCACGTCAGCCTTCTCAACGCGGCCTTTGATATAGTCCCAAAGCACGGCGCGCGGCGGATAGGAGGCGATCGGTTTTCCGAAATGCTCCTCGAAGGAATAATCGGCAAATTCCAGGCATTCCTTCGGGCCGTTCGACCACAGATAGCGATACATGCTGCCATGCACCGGCTCGCCATATTCATCGAGGCCCGTGCGCCAGGTATAGTTCCAAAGGCCGCCCCAATCCGCCTGCTTTTCAAAGCAGACGACTTCCGGGATATCAGCACCCTTCTTCGCGGCCGATTGAAAGGCCCTTAGCTGGGCAAGGCCCGAAGGGCCGGCACCGATAACGGCAACTCGTGTCATGTGGCATTCCCCTTCTCGATTATGTCGAAGTTCTTATCGCATGCAGTCGTTTCGCGCCGTGTCGGCATCAATCCGGAAAAATGCCGGGACTGGTCGGGGCGCCGTCGTCATATTTCGATAGCCAGTCGATCGTGGTCTGGCGGAAGCGCGTCAGGCCCTTGTAGTCGATGAGCTCCGGCGGCAGGGTTTTCAGCACGCGCGGGAAGCGGCGCGCCCATTTCGGCACTGTCACCAGTTCATTCATGTTCATCAGATAGCAGCGGATGACGAAGAGAATGGCATTCGAGCGCGGCAGGCGCCACAGGCTTTGCAATTCTACGCGCAGGTGCACCTTCTCGCCGACATTCTCGGGCGTCACCGTTGTGCGATCCGGACCCCATTTCGGGTAGTTTTCGGGGCTGGTATCGAGGCGCGGATTGATTGTCATCGTCCAGTTGAACCGGCGCGTCGGCTTGCCCTGCTGCAGGTTCAAGAGGAATTTGAGCGCGCGGTCGAAGACGCCGATCTGGTGGGCGAGCGGCACCGGCCCATGCCATTCCATGAAATTCATGCCGATATCGAAATCAAGCGACCAGTCGGCCTGGGTTGTGACCATACCCGCATCCATCCAGAGATTGCCGTCACGCTGGTCGATGATGCAGAAATCACCCTGCGCCTGGCGGCTGATGTATTCGAAGGGTTCGTAAGGCAACGTGGACGCATCGCCGAAGGTGAAGGTGTCGTCTATGCCGAGCGGCCTATTGATCCAGCGCCATTGATCGCCATTCCTGGTGAGCGTGAAATGTTCGGGATAGCCGGCAGCCTGCTCTTCCATTAGCAGTTCCAACGTGTCCCATTGCGCCGTCATCATGTGCGGCAGCGCCTGATAGCGTAGGGGATCTTCCTTCAGCACCAGAGCCCGGTCATGCATCTCGGCGACATAATGCTCATCGACGTCGATGAGGTTTTCAAAGACCGTATTCTTCCTCCCCTTCACATGCGGTTCCATGTTGACCGAATACATGTATTCGTCGCGATCGAAGGGGAACGGAAAACGCCGGATATTTTCCGGACTGTTGCGGTAGGTAAAGTCGTCCCGAAACGTTTCCTGCTTGAAGGCGATTGCCATGCCCATTCTCCTGGATATCGGCCGAATGCTTAGAGGTCGAGATGCAGCGCGCTTCCCTCGAACCGGGAGACGCAGATCATCACCTTTCGGCCAGAGGCCTTTTCTTCATCGCTCAGATAGACGTCATTATGCAGAAGCTTGCCGTCGCAGACGGCAACAGCCGTCTCACACTGTCCGCAGGCGCCGCCGCGACAGAGGAAGGGCGCATCGATGCCGGCAGCCTCGATTGCTTCCAGCATGCTTTCGTGATGGCCGACGTGAACGGTCTTACCCGACCGCGTCAGCTTGATGGAAAAGGGCTTGCCAGGCTGCGACGACAGGAAGCGTTCGGAATGCAAGTTCTGTTCCGGCCAACCGGCCTCGATGCCCGTTTTCAATACGCCGTCGATCATGCCGGCCGGACCGCATACGTAGAGATGCGTGCCGAGCGGCTGACTTTCGAGCAGACGGGCGACGGGGATGAAATTGCGATCAGCGTCGCAATAGATCTTCACCCGCTGCGAGCCGTATTGCTCGACGAGCTCTCGGCAATAGGCGCCGCGATCGAGCGAACGCACGGCATAATGCAGCTCGAAATTCGCGCCCTCGCGCGAGAACTGCCGCATCATCGCGATGAAGGGCGTAATGCCAATGCCGCCGGCGATCAAAAGGTGCTTGCGCCCGCGCCAGTCCGGCTGAAAGAGATTGACGGGATAGCTGACCTTGAGCTCGTCACCCTCCCTCACTTTCTCATGCATGAAGGCGGAACCGCCACGCGAGTCCTCGACGCGCAGCACGCTGATCTCATAGGCCGAGCAATCATGCGGCGGCGACATCAGCGAATAGGCGTTGCGACGAACATGACCCTCATCGTTCATCGAGACGATGACATGGGCGCCACCGGAAAAATAAGGCATCGGCGCGCCATCGAGACGCTCGAAGCGGAAACGCTTGATACGATCGGCGACCGGCGTCACCTTCGCGACACGAACCGGAATTTCCGTACCACCGCTCACAGGAACAACTCCTCGGGATCAGGCGCAGTGCCGGGCTCTTCCGCATCGATGTTGACGCCCTGAAAGGCGCCGAGGCGGCGCGAATAGTGGTCGCGCACTAATAGCGGAAGCCCGCAATGGCTGCAGGTAAAGGGACTGTGCGTGACATCGTCGGTGATGCCCTTGCAGTGGACGCATTGCACGCGGCGAGCCAGCGAACCGCGATGCTCCGTGATGATCGAGGCATGATCCATGCCGTAGTCGAGCGCCACCATCATCGCCTGGCCGATAAAGCCCTCGGTGCCGGCGATATAGAGCCGCGTGCCCATATGCGCCGTTGCAAGGGAGCCCTTCAGGCGGAAAAGCAATGTCGCGATCGTCGGCGCCGTGAAGAACATATCGGCGCCGAGCACACGCAGGGCTTCATCATGACCCCTACCTTGCGAGCCGCGCGCGACATAGAGGATTTCGCTGCGCGACAGGATGGTATCGTCAAGCCCGGTCGCCTGGTCGAGGAGAGCATTGGCCCCCTCGCCTTCCAGCGCGAACAGATGCCGCCGGGCATGCGGCTGGATGGAGAGGCCCTTGTAGACCGGTCGGCTCTTGATGCCTTCGACAAGCATGAGCGCCTCCTTAACCGATGGCCGTCCTCTTCTTCTTTTCAGGGTCGTCAAACGGCAGCGTATGGGCAATCGCGCTTGCGTTCAGGCTCTTGCCGCGTACTTCCAGCTTCGTGCCCTGCACGGCCTTGTCGACATCGAGGCGGGCGATCGCCATCGATTTCTTTGTCAGGGTCGAATAGCAGGGGCAGGTGATGACACCGACCTTTTTACCCTCGGCATAGACCTCGTCGCCGAGATCGGCCGGACCGTCCGCATCGATCAGCATACCGAAGATCTTGAAGCGTTCCTTGCCCTTGAGGCGCGCATGTTCTTCGGCGCCGCGGAAACCCGTCTTTCCCGGGCTGACCGTGAAGTCGAGGCCGAGCTCCCAAAGACTATCGCCGGGCGGCTGGTCCGCGAAGGGGTACATCTGCGAGTTATCGTAGGGATAGAAGAGCAAATAGCTTTCGACGCGCAGCATGTCGAGGACGCTGAAGCAGCAGGGGATGATCCCCATCTCCTCGCCTTCCGCGACGATACGATCCCAGACCATCGGCGCATCCTGGCCGCGCACGAAGATCTCATAACCGCGCTCGCCGGTATAGCCCGTGCGCGAGATCATCACGGGCGCACCGAAGAGCGTCGTCTGCATGTGATGGAAGTATTTGAGATCTCGGATGCCAGGGACGTATTTGGCAAGGTAGTCAACAGCGATGGGACCCTGCAGCGACAGATCGTGCAGATCGTCGTCAAAGAGGACAGCGCAGTTGCGGCCGGCCGCCTGCTTGAGCACTTCCTCGTGGCCTGAGCCCGAACCATGCACCAGCATCCAGGAATTCGGACCGGTGCGGTAGACGATGCAGTCGTCGGTGAAGTAGCCGCGATCGTTGAGCATCGCGGCATAGACCGAGCGGCCGGGATAGATCTTCGACATGTCGCGGGTGGTGATATAGTCGAGCACGGCAATGGCGTGCGGTCCAACCAGATGCACTTTCTTGAGGCCGGAAACGTCCATGATGCCGGCCTTGGTGCGGATCGCGACATGCTCCTGCGACATGTCCTTCTCGTAGGTCCAGGCGGTTCCCATGCCGCTCCAATCCTCGAGTTTCGATCCGAGAGCACGGTGCCGGTCCGCCAAGGCGGAGAAACGCCATGATAATGCCATTTCGTTCCCTCTTTTTCTTCTATGGAATATTTATTTCCTGACTATAATCGTCTTTCGCGCCTTGGCAAGCCGATCCGGAGGGTTTTTCTTGGCCGTCCGGATGGTATTTCGCTCTCAAAACCTCGGCGGCTTCTGACCCGCGGCGCGATGGGCAGCGATGACGGTATTGGCCATCAGCATGGCGATCGTCATCGGTCCGACACCGCCTGGAACCGGCGTGATCGCGGCGGCGACTTCGGATGCTTCACCATAGGCGACATCGCCCACCAGCCGGCTCTTGCCCTCGCCGCGCTCGGGTGCATCGATCCGGTTGATGCCGACATCGATAACGGTGGCACCCGGCTTCACCCAATCGGCCTTGACCATCTTGGGACGGCCGACGGCTGCCACCAGAATATCGGCACCCTTTGCGACGGAGGAGAGATCCTTCGTGCGCGAATGCGCCGTCGTGACCGTCGCATTGGCGGAAAGCAGCAATTGCGCCACCGGCTTGCCGAACAGGTTGGAACGGCCGATGACAACGGCATTGAGACCCGACAGGTCCTCGCCATGGATGGAGCGTACCAAAAGCATGGCGCCGGCTGGCGTACACGAGATCAGCCCGGTTTCGAGATCGCCGGTCGCAAGCTTGCCGGCATTGACCACATGCAGGCCATCGACATCCTTCTCCGGCTTGATCGACTGAATGATGTCATCCGAATTCAGATGCTTCGGCAGCGGCAGCTGTACGAGAATGCCGTGGATGGAAGGATCGTCGTTCAGTGACTGGACGAGCCTTGCCAGCTCTTCCTGCGTCGTCTCCGCCGGCAGCGTGTGCTGGATGGACTTGAAGCCGCACTCCTTGGCCATCTTGCTCTTGGAGTTCACATAGGCGTGGCTGGCCGGATCGTCGCCGACGATGACGACCGCGAGCCCGGTCTTCACCCCAGCCTCCGCCTCAAGTTCCGCCGCCGCAGCCTTCACGGCCTCGATCACCGAAGCCGCCGCTTTCTTACCGTCGATCACTGTCGCGAGCGCCATCACTCACCCCATGCGCTCGGAGGCATAGGAGCCTGGGCTTGCCGGGAAGACGACGGTGCGGTTGCCGTTCAAGAAGGTGCGATAGTGGATATGGGCATGAATGGCGCGCGCCAGTACCTGGCTTTCCACATCGCGGCCGATCGAGACATAGTCCTCGGCCGACTGCGCATGCGTGATGCGCGCCGTGTCCTGCTCGATGATCGGACCTTCGTCGAGATCGGCCGTCACATAATGCGCCGTCGCCCCGATCAGCTTCACCCCGCGCTCATAGGCCTGCTTGTAGGGGTTCGCCCCCTTGAAGGATGGCAGGAAGGAATGGTGGATGTTGATGATGCGGCCCGACATCTTTCGGCAGAGCGCATCCGACAGAACCTGCATGTAGCGGGCCAGCACCACCAGCTCGGTGCCGGTCTGCTCGACGATCTCGAGCAGCTGGGCTTCGGCCTGCGGCTTGTTGTCCTTCGTCACCTTGATGTGGTGGAAGGGGATGTCGTGATTGACGACCACCTTCTGGTAGTCGAAATGGTTGGAGACGACGCCGACGATGTCGATCGGCAGCGCGCCGATCTTCCAGCGATAGAGCAGGTCGTTCAGGCAATGGCCGAAGCGCGAGACCATGAGCAGCACCTTCATGCGCTTCTTCTCGTCATGGATCTCCGCATCCATGACGAACTTCTCGGCGATCGGCTTGAAGCCTTCGACGAGCGCTGCCTGGCCCACGCCTTCTTCCGAGATGAAGGAGACGCGCATGAAGAACTTGCCGGTATCGAGATCGTCGAACTGGCTGGAATCGACGATGTTGCAGCCCTGCCCGGCCAGATAGTTCGAGATCGCCGCAACGATCCCACGCGTCGATTGGCACGTCACTGTCAATACATAGCTCGTCATGCTGATCTTCCTCCGCCGTCCGCGGCCAAAATTCCGCCCTCGCGCCGGGGGAATGCACCCCGGCGCCTGAGCCCTGAAGGGCATCTTGCCGCCACGCACTCAGATATCGAGCGTGCTGTCGCGCTCCCACTGCGTGAAGTGCGAGCAGTAGGCGTTCCACTCCTGATGCTTGAGCTTCAGATAGGCTTCGGAGAATTCCGAACCGATCGCCTGCTTCAGCCCCTCGTCCTCGTCATAGGCACGCAGCGCATCGAGCAGATTGAGCGGCAGTCGCGGCGCATTCTTCACGAGATGACCCTCCGCATACATGTCGATATCGTGATGAGGCCCGGGATCGGCCATGCTGCGTAGGCCATCGAGGCCGGCAGCGATGATGACGGCCTGCAGCAGGTAGGGATTGACGGCACCATCGGGCAGGCGCAGCTCAAAGCGGCCGGGACCAGGCACGCGCACCATATGGGTGCGGTTGTTGCCGGTCCATGTCACGGTATTGGGAGACCAGGTGGCACCCGACGTGGTGCGCGGCGCATTGATGCGCTTGTAGGAATTAACGGTGGGATTGGTGATGGCCGCCAGCGACGAGGCATGCTTCATGATGCCACCGAGGAAATGCTTGCCCTCGGCCGACAAGCCGAATGCGGCCTCCCTGTCGGCAAAGACATTGGTCCTGCCATCATTACTCCATACGGAAATATGGCAATGGCAGCCGTTGCCCGTCAGCCCCTTGAAAGGCTTCGGCATGAATGTCGCCCTGAGGCCATGCTTTTCGGCGATCGATTTGACCATGAATTTGAAGAAGGAGTGCTTGTCCGCCGTCTTCAGGGCGTCGTCGAATTCCCAGTTCATCTCGAACTGGCCGTTGGCATCCTCATGGTCGTTCTGATAGGCGCCCCAGCCAAGCTCCAGCATATAGTCGCAGATCTCGGAGATGACGTCATATCGCCGCATGACAGCCTGCTGGTCATAGCAAGGCTTTTCAGCCGTGTCGTATTCATCCGATATCTTGGCGCCATCGGCGGTGATCAGGAAGAATTCGGCCTCGACGCCGGTCTTGACGCGCTTGCCCGCGGCTTCCGCTTCCTTCACGAGCTTCTTCAGCACGTTGCGCGGCGCCTGGGCGACCAGCTCACCCTCCATCATGCAATCGGCCGCGACCCAGGCAACATCCTTCTTCCACGGGAGCTGGATAACGGAGGAGGCATCGGGTACGGCAAAAAGATCGGGATGGGCGGGCGTCATGTCGAGCCAGGTGGCAAAACCGGCAAAGCCGGCACCCTCCTCCTGCATCCCGGCAATCGCCTGCGCCGGCACCAGCTTGGCACGCTGGCCGGAAAAAAGATCCGTATAACTGATCATGAAATATTTGATGCCTTTGTCCTTTGCAAAGGCAGCAAGATCCAGTGTCATTCTCGTTCCCCTTTGGATTTCTTCGAGACACTTCGATGATGCATGCAGCGGCCGGACCTCTCGGTCCGGCCGGTATTTTAAAAGCCTCCCTTGCCCGGGTACCAATTGGTGCCGGCGAGCGGAATCTGCGCCATGGCGGCGGCCTCCATCGTCAGCGCACAGAGATCCTCCGGCTCCAGGTTGTGCAGGTGATTCTTGCCGCAAGCACGCGCGATCGTCTGCGCTTCCAGCGTCATCACGTTGAGATAATTGGCAAGGCGCCGGCCGGCTGCAATGGGGTCGAGCCGGCTTGCGAGCTCAGGATCCTGGGTCGTGATACCGGCTGGGTCCTTGCCCTCGTGCCAGTCGTCATAGGCGCCGGCCGTCGTGCCGAGCTTCTGATATTCTTCTTCCCATTTGGGATCGTTGTCGCCGATCGCAACCAGCGCCGCCGTACCGATGGCAACTGCATCCGCACCAAGCGCCAAGGCCTTGGCCACATCGGCACCAGAACGAATGCCGCCTGAAATGATCAGCTGCACCTTGCGATGCATGCCGAGATCCTGCAGTGCCTGGACTGCGGGGCGGATACAGGCAAGCGTCGGCATGCCGACATTCTCGATGAAGACATCCTGCGTCGCAGCGGTGCCGCCCTGCATGCCGTCAAGCACGACGACGTCGGCACCGGCCTTGACCGCAAGAGCCGTATCGTAATAGGGGCGCGCACCGCCGACCTTCACGTAGATCGGCTTTTCCCAATCGGTGATCTCGCGCAGCTCCATGATCTTGATTTCGAGATCGTCCGGACCGGTCCAATCCGGATGGCGGCAGGCCGAACGCTGATCGATGCCCTTCGGAAGATTGCGCATATTGGCGACGCGATCGGAAATCTTCTGGCCGAGCAGCATGCCGCCGCCGCCGGGCTTGGCGCCTTGGCCCACAACGACTTCGATCGCATCGGCGCGGCGCAGATCCCTAGGGTTCATACCGTAGCGCGACGGGAGGTACTGATAGACCAGCGTCTGCGAATGGCCGCGCTCCTCGTCCGTCATGCCGCCGTCGCCTGTCGTCGTCGACGTGCCTGCGATCGTAGCGCCGCGGCCAAGTGCTTCCTTGGCATTGCCGGAAAGCGCGCCGAAGCTCATGCCGGCAATAGTGATCGGGGTCTTCAGCGTGATCGGCTTCTTGGCGAAACGGCTGCCGAGGACGACGGTCGTATCGCACTTCTCGCGATAGCCTTCGAGCGGATAGCGCGATATCGACGCGCCGAGGAACAGTAGATCATCGAAATGCGGCACCTTGCGCTTGGTGCCGGCGCCGCGAATATCGTAAATGCCTGTCGCCGCCGCGCGGCGGATTTCGGCGAGCGTATGATCGTCGAAGGTAGCGGACTTGCGAGGCGGCGTGTGCGGATTGTGGTAGCTCATGAGGTCCCCTTCGCCTTAGTACGCGTCGGCATTGTCGATATTGAAATTATAGAGCTTGCGCGCCGATCCATAGCGCTTGAATTCCTCCGGCCTGACGCCGCGCACGCCGGCCTTTTCCAGAAGCTCGGAGAGCTTCTGCAGGTGTTCCGGGCGCATCTCCTTTTCGATGCAATCGGAGCCGAGGCTTTTCACCGAACCGCGGACGAAGAGCTTGGCCTCGTAGAGGCTGTCCCCCAGCGCATCGCCGGCGTCACCGAGCACGACCAGATGGCCTGACTGTCCCATGAAGGCCGACATATGGCCGATATTGCCGTAGACGACGATATCAATGCCCTTCATCGAGATGCCGCAGCGCGAGGCGGCATTGCCCTTGATGACAAGCAGGCCACCCTGCCCGGTCGCCCCGGCATACTGGCTGGCATCGCCTTCGATGACGACGGTGCCGGACATCATGTTTTCCGCAACGCCTGGGCCGGCCGAACCGTGGATGGTGACGTTGCCGCCATCATTCATGCCGGCGCAGTAATAGCCGACGGAGCCCTTGATATCGACAGTAACGGGCGCGTCGATACCTGCGGCAACAGCATGATGGCCGCGCGGATTGACGACTTCGAAAGCTGTATCGTTGGTGCCGGCTGCGAGGCCATGAAGGGCGCTATTGAGTTCGCGCAGCGGCGTGACGGATAGGTCGAAAACTGGCATGTAAGATCTCTCTCGATTGCGGCGCTTCTGATCAGGCAGCCTTTTCGTGATCCCAGAAATAGACGGTCGCCGGCTCCGGCTCCCAAATGCGGGCATCCTCGATGCCCGGAAGACTGACGAGCGCGCGATATTCGGAGCCGAAGGCGACATACTGGTCCGTCTCGGCCATAACTGCCGGCTTGCAGGCGATGGGGTCGCGAACGACGCCGAAGCCGGACTTGGTGCCGACGACGAAGGTGAAGAAGCCGTCGAGATCGTCGACCGCGCTTTCGAGCGCCGCCCCGAGATCCTTGCCCTTGGCCATCTCGGCCGTCAGATAGGCGGCCGCGACCTCGGTATCGTTTTCCGTCTCGAAGGTCATGCCCTCGCGCTTCAGCTCGCGCCGCAGGTTGTTGTGGTTCGATAGCGAACCGTTGTGAACCAGGCACTGGTCCGAGCCGGTGGAGAAGGGATGAGCGCCGAGCGTCGTGACGGCCGATTCCGTCGCCATGCGCGTATGGCCGATGCCGTGCGTGCCTGACATGGCGGTGACGCCGAAGCGCGAGACCACATCCTTCGGCAGGCCGACCTCCTTGTAGATCTCGACGGTATCGCCGCTGCTCATGACCCGGATATTCGGGCGCAGACCCGCCAGAGCCACCCTGCCCTCTTCAAGCTTGTCCTTGGCAAGGGTGATGACGGCATGCGTGCTCTTGACCGCCACGGCCACGGGAATGTCGAGCGCCCGCCTCAGCTCATATTCCAATCCGTCGAAATCCTTGACCGGATCAGGTGACTGAACGGTAATCTTGGCCGAGCTGCCATTATCGTTGCCGTAGATCGCGATACCCGCACTGTCAGGTCCGCGATCGGTCATCGTGATCAACATGGAAGACAGAAGCGCGCCGAGTTTCGGCTCCAGCGCCTTATCCTTCAAGAAAAGACCGACAATTCCGCACATGCCCAAAGCCTCCGTTTTCGCATCTGCAAAAATGGCTATCAGGTCCGTTGCGATTTTTCAACTCAAAAGAATAATTTTTTCTTTTAAGGCAAGTCAGTCGGTCTTGCCTCGCTGTGGGTAACTAATGATCGAAAGGTATTTTGCCGGCAGTTTCACCAGCACCTCCGGGCCATGCGGAGCATCCGCATCGAAGAAGAGGCTATCGCCGGGCTGCATGGGGTAAAGCTGGTCCCCATGGCGGTACATGACCTCGCCCTCGAGCATATAGAGGAACTCCATTCCCTCATGCTGGAACGTCGGGAAGACGTCGGAATCCGCCGTCAGCGTGATGAGATAGGGCTCGACGATGACGCCGCTGGAATTGTTGTCGATATGGCCAAGGAGATTATATTGATGGCCCGCGCGCGTGCCACGGCGTTCCAGCTCGACACCCTGGCCCGCCTTGACGAAGACGGCGTTGCGCGGCTCCTCATAGCGACGGAAGAAGGCGGTCAAGGGCACGCCGAGCGCACGCGACAGCGATTGCAGCGTCGTCAACGACGGCGAGATATTGCCGTTCTCGATCTTCGACAGCATGCCGAGCGAGATCCCCGTCGCGGCGGCGAGATCCGTCACGGTGATGCCGAGCTTCTTGCGATAGGCGCGAACTTCGTGGCCGATCGCCATTTCGAGATTGTTTTCCTTCGGCTCGCGAACCGCATGCGGGTTTTGGGAGAAGGCCGAGCGTCCAGCATGGGATTGGTCGTCGGCCGATATCGTGTCTGCCTTGGTTTTCATTCTGTATCCTTTTTTGTCGGCAGGGCCTGCTGGGAAGAACTCTATCTTCCCAGTGAAATTTTCTCAACTGCGACGAAAATCAAACGCGGCGGGTTTCGCTGGGTGCCATGCCATAAAGCGAGCGATAGGCTCTGGAGAAATGCGCGCCGCTGGAAAAGCCGGTGGCGATGGCGATTTCGGAAATCGAAAGCGGACTTTGCTCCAGAAGCCGCCGGGCATGCCGCAGGCGTATCAGCCGATATTGATCTAGGAATGTCGAGCCGAGATGACTAGCAAACAGCCGGTCAAGATGACGCGGCGTGACACCTGCAATGCGCGCCATGGCCGTACGGTCGAGCGGCATCTCGATCGTTTCCTCCATTTTTGCAAGAACGCTGAGCAGGCCCGGATGGTGAACGCCGTAGCGTTCTGCGAGCGAACCACGTTGCGGCGCCGCTGGCTCGCCGACTTCGGTGTGCAGATACCAGTCGCTGACGCGCCGGGCGAAATCGGCGCCCATGTGCTCAGATATTAGCACATGCATCATGTCTAGCGGCGCGATGCCACCGCCGCATGTGATGCGATTGCCATCGATGACGAAGCGTGCCTGGCGCGGCGCAAGTGCTGGAAAGGCTTCGAGCAGGGCCGGCGCATGCTCCCAATGAATGGTGAAATCGCGCTCGGCCAAAAGCCCGGCGGCGGCAAGCAGATAGGGGCCACCGGAGATGCCACCGATGCGCACGCCCTCGCGTGCGAGCTGGCGGAGGCAGGCGAGAACCGAAGGGTAGTGCCAATCGCGCGGCGAGCCGCCGGCGCAGACGAAGACCGTGCCGAGCTCGGATCCGCGACCCGGGAGAGGGTCGGCCGGCACCGGTACACCACCAGAGGATACCGCCGGGATGCCATCCGGCGAAAAAATCGACAATCGATAGATTTCACGTCCGGCCAAAAGATTCGCGGCGCGCAACGGCTCGCTCGCGGAAGCATAGGACATCAGCGCGAATCCCGGGATCAGGACGAAGCCGATGGACTGACTATTTCTTGCATCGATTGGCGCCATGTCCCTTTTCTATCGAAAGAGGTCCTAATTGGGCAAGTCGGCATTTGCCACTCTGTCATCATGAGCGCATTCACAGCGGATCGAACCATGCGCTATTCGGCTTTCTCTGTTTTCCTCAACGGTCTTCGCGGCAACACCGGCTGGGCGCCCGCCTGGCGCCAGCCACAACCGAAACCGCATTATGACGTCATCATCGTCGGTGGCGGCGGTCATGGGCTGGCAACCGCCTATTATCTGGCCAAGACCTTCGGCATCACCAACGTCGCCGTTCTGGAAAAGGGCTATCTCGGCTCGGGTAATATCGGCCGCAATACGACGATCATCCGCTCGAACTACCTGCTGCCCGGCAACAATCCGTTCTACGAGCTCTCGATGAAGCTCTGGGAAGGGCTGGAGCAGGATTTCAATTTCAACGCCATGGTCTCGCAGCGCGGCGTTCTCAATCTATTTCATTCGGATGCTCAACGCGACGCCTATACCCGTCGCGGCAACGCCATGCGCCTGCACGGCGTCGACGCGGAATTGCTCGATCGCGAAGCTGTTCGCAAAAAGCTGCCCTTCCTGGATTTCGAAAACGCCCGCTTCCCGATCATGGGTGGCCTGTTGCAGGCGCGCGGCGGCACGGTGCGCCATGACGCAGTCGCCTGGGGCTATGCCCGCGGCGCCGACAGCCGTGGCGTCGACATCATCACCGGCTGCGAAGTGACTGGTATTCGTTCCGACAATGGCCGGGTCCTTGGCGTCGAGACCACGAAGGGCTACATCGGTTGCGGCAAGCTGGCGCTCGCGGCCGCGGGCAATTCCACGGTGGTCGCCGACATGGCGGGTTTGCGCTTGCCGATCGAGAGCCATGTGCTGCAGGCCTTCGTCTCGGAAGGCCTGAAGCCGTTCATCGATTGCGTCGTCACCTTCGGCGCCGGCCATTTCTATGTCTCGCAGTCCGACAAGGGCGGTCTCGTCTTCGGCGGCGATATCGACGGATACAATTCCTACGCCCAGCGCGGCAATCTCGCGACCGTCGAACATGTCGCCGAAGCCGGTGTGGCGATGATCCCGGCGCTGACGCGCGTGCGCTACCTGCGCACATGGGGTGGCGTCATGGACATGAGCATGGATGGCTCTCCAATCATCGACCGGACGCATATCGACAACCTCTATCTGAACGCCGGCTGGTGCTACGGTGGTTTCAAGGCCACGCCGGCGTCGGGCTATTGCTACGCGCATCTGATCGCCCGCAACGAGCCGCATGAGACAGCAATGCAGTTGCGCCTCGATCGCTTTCGGCGCGGCTATCAGATCGATGAAAAAGGCGTCGGCGCCCAGCCGAACCTGCATTGAGGACATGACGACATGGCAAGCCTGATTTCCTGCCCTCACTGCGGCGCCCGGCCCAAGGAAGAGTTCACCATCAAGGGCGATGCGAACCTCAGCCGCCCGAAAGCCGACGCCGGCGCGGAAGACTGGTACGATTACGTCTATCTGCGCGACAATCCGAAGGGGCTTCACAAGGAGTATTGGCATCACTCATCCGGTTGCCGCCGCTGGCTGATCGTCGAGCGCGACACTGTTACCCACAAGGTCCATGGCGTCAGCGACGCGGCACTTGCCAAGCTTGGGGGCGGCGCATGAGCAGCTATCGTCTTTCCTCCGGCGGCCTGATCGATCGTTCGAAGACCCTCGCCTTCAGCTTCGACGGCCGGGATCTGACGGGCCATCCCGGCGACACGCTTGCCTCCGCCCTGCTCGCCAATGGTATCCAGCTTGTCGGCCGCAGCTTCAAATATCATCGCCCGCGCGGCATCTTGACGGCGGGTGCCGCCGAACCCAATGCCCTTGTCACGACCGGCACGGGCGGACGAACTGAAGCCAATACCCGTGCCACGATGATCGAGCTTTACGATGGGCTCACGGCGCGCAGTCAGAATCGCTGGCCGTCGCTCGGCTTCGATATCGGCGCCGTCAACGGCTTGTTGTCGCCTTTCCTCAGCGCCGGCTTCTACTACAAGACCTTCATGTGGCCCGCCGCCTTCTGGGAGAAGGTCTACGAACCGCTGATCCGCAAGGCCGCCGGTCTCGGCAAGGCATCCTATGAGCTGGATCCCGATTCCTATGAAAAATGCTGGGCGCATTGCGATCTGCTCGTGATCGGCGCCGGACCCACAGGTCTTGCCGCGGCGCTGACGGCGGGACGCGCCGGAGCGCGGGTGGTTCTTGCAGACGAAGGCTTCGCCCTCGGCGGCAGTTTGCTCGCAGAGAAGAATCCGACGTTCGAAAGCATGATCAATGAGCTCGAAAGCCTGTCGAACGTGCAGTGCCTGCCGCGAACGACAGTTATCGGCTGGTACGACGACAATGTCTTCGGGGCGGTCGAACGCGTTCAGAAGCATGTGGCGACGTCTGATCCGCGACGGCCGGTCGAGCGCCTGTGGCGCATCATCGCCAAGCAGGCGATCCTCGCGACCGGAGCGGAAGAGCGCCCAATCGTCTTCGGCGGCAACGACATTCCGGGCGTGATGATATCAGGCGCAATGCGCAGCTATCTGAATCGGCAGGCGGTTGCGCCTGGCAAGCGCATGATAGTCTTCACGACCAACAGTTCCGGCTACCGCACCGCCGCCGAGCTCGAGGCAGCGGGCGTCGAGGTTGCCGCCATCGTCGATAGTCGCGCCGATGGCAACGATCTCTGGAACGGCAAGGCACAAGTCTTGACCGGCGCTCGCGTCATTGACGCGCATGGCGGCAAGCAGCTGCGCCGTGTGACCGTGGCGAGCTCCTCCGGTAGCCGGGAAATCGAAGCCGACGCGCTTGCCATGTCCGGCGGCTGGAGCCCGATCATTCACCTCGCCTGCCATCGCGGTGCAAAGCCGACCTGGTCGGAAAAGTGTGCAGCCTTCCTGGCCCCTGAAAGACAGGATGGCTTGCTGATTGCCGGCTCCGCAGCCGGCCTTGCCTCCACCGATAGCTGCCTTGGCGACGGGGCAATGAAAGCCGCCGAGGCGCTGGAAGCAATCGGCCTTGGCAAGATCGTCCCGGCCTTTGCGTCAATGGAGGAAGTACCGCCTGCTGCCAAGCCGCTCTGGTTTGTCAAAGGTGGCAAGGGCAAGGCCTTCGTCGACTATCAAAACGACGTGCACCTCAAGGATCTCGGCCTTGCCGTTCGTGAAGGCTATGGCGATGTCGAGCTTGCCAAGCGCTATACGACCAACGGCATGGCGACCGATCAGGGCAAGCTCTCCAATGTCAACGCCATTGGCATACTCGCCGAGGCCCGCGGTGTATCGCCGGCCGCGGTCGGCACCACGACGTTTCGTCCCTTCTATACGCCGGTCACTTTCGGGGCGCTGACGGGCGCCTCGCGCGGCAAGCACTTCCAGCCCGCGCGCAAATCCCCTTTACACCAGTGGGCAAAGAAGAATGGCGCGATCTTCGTGGAGACTGGCCTTTGGTATCGCTCCTCCTGGTTTCCGCGCGAGGGTGAAAAAACCTGGCGCGAAAGCGTCGATCGCGAAGTGCTGAACATCCGAAAAAATGCCGGCATCTGCGATGTCTCCACACTCGGCAAGATCGAGATCTTCGGCAAGGATGCCGCCACTTTCCTCGACCGTATCTATTGCAACGGTTTCGCCAAGCTTTCCGTCGGCAAGGCGCGCTACGGCATCATGCTGCGCGAAGACGGCATGATCTATGATGACGGCACCACCAGCCGGTTGAGCGAAGACCATTTTTTCATGACCACAACGACAGCGCTTGCCGCCGGCGTGCTCACCCACCTGGAGTTCTGTGCCCAGACGCTCTGGCCCGAGCTGGAGGTCTGTTTCGCGTCGTCAACCGATCAATGGGCGCAGATGGCGGTCGCCGGACCCAAGTCGCGGTTGATCCTCTCCGAAATCGTCGACGAGGATATTTCCAACACCGCCTTCCCGTTCATGAGCGCGCGCGCGGTCTCATTGTTCGGCGGCAAGCTTGAGGGTCGCCTCTTCCGCATATCTTTTTCCGGGGAGCTCGCCTACGAGCTCGCCGTGCCGGCGGCCTATGGCGAATTCGTCGCCGACGCCATCATGGAGGCGGGTCAAAAACATGAAATTTGCGCCTATGGCGCCGAGGCGCTTGGCGTCATGCGTATCGAGAAGGGTCATGTCACCCATGCCGAGATCAACGGCACGGTAACGCCAGGCGATCTTGGCTTTGCCCGCATGGTTTCGGCGGCGAAGCCTGATTTCATCGGCAAGGCGATGCTCGCGCGCGAGGGTCTCCAGGCCGCCGATCGGCTTCGCCTCGTCGGTGTCAAACCGGTGGACCCGGCAACAAGCTTCCGTACCGGCGCCCATATCCTTGCGGACGGTGCGGCGGCGACACTCGAAAACGACCAAGGCTATGTGACATCGAGCGCCTTTTCCCCCAGCCTCGGCCATACGATCGGGCTCGCTCTCATCAAGAATGGAGCGGAGCGCATCGGCGAGAAGGTCGTCGTCTGGAACGGGCTTAGAAACGAATACACGGATGCAATGATCTGCAGCCCGGTCTTCCTCGACCCGCAGAATGAGAAACTCCATGCCTGATTTGCCGATATCAAAGCCGGTCCTTGCCGGAAAGACCGTCCTGCAAAGCGAGACCATCCGGCTTGAAGCCCTGCCCGAGGGGCATCTCCTGCATGTGCTGGGCGCAACCACGAGCGAAGAGCTTTTGGCCCATCTTCCTGTGGCCGGCCTCAAGCGGAGTTCCGTACGCCCGGCGGGATACCGGCAATGGTTCATCGCCGGTAACGAGCAGCTCGTTCAATCTCAAAGGCAGGCTATCGCCGATGTCCTGGCCGGCCGCGCCTTCATCTGCGACCAAAGCCACGGCCGTATCCGCATCCTGGTTTCGGGCCAGGACGCGCCCCGGATACTCAACAAAGGTACGGCCGTCGATCTGCATCCATCGAGCTTCCCCGAGGGGCGCAGTGCCATGACGCTTTTCGGTCATATCTCTGTGCAGCTTGCGCGCATCGGCATGAACGATTTCGAGCTGACTGTGCTGCGCAGTTTTGCGGAATCGCTTTATGAGGAACTCGAAGCTCTGGTTCGATCTCAGGATGCCGAGCAGCTCGCGCTCTGAACCACATCTCTGGCGCGGACATGGTCGGGCAGGGCTATCTCGCCCGCAACCGCAATACGCGCAGAGCGCGAGGCGCGCCTCAAACACAACGTTAGTAAGAAAAACTTATAATTAGGTCCCTGTTAACCATCTTGAGCTTAGAGATTGTTGATCCAGAGGCACGTCCGCCTTCCCCTGTTTTGCGAATAAATCGTTCATGTCGATCATCCACGCCCTCGGCGCAAATAGCGGTCGCCTCATCAGAATCACCTTTGGTCCGGGCGGACGAGAGCGCCCGCCTGTACGCGCAACGGGCAAAGCCAAACTCGCCAAAGCTCGCATCATGATGCTGGCGGGTGGGCTGTTCGTCTGTTATGTGGCGATCTTTGCCAGGCTTACCTATTTCGATATGGAGCCGCGGACCGACACGTCGGCGATTCCGCCGGATCATGTCAGCGCCGCGCGCCCGGATATCGTCGACAGAAACGGCGAATTGCTCGCAACCGATATTCGCACAGTCTCGATGTTTGCCGAGCCCAACCGCGTGATCGATCCGGACGAGGCAGTGGAAAAAATCGCCTCGATCTTTCCCGATATCGACCGAAAATCACTTTATAAAAAGCTTTCCGACCGCCGCTCGCATTTTGCCTGGCTGCGCCGGCAGCTGACGCCGAAGGAACAGAGCGAGATCCTGGCGCTCGGCATTCCGGCGATCGGCTTTCGGCCTGAGGTCAAGCGTTTCTATCCGGGCGGGCGAACAGCCGCACATATTCTCGGCTATGTCGATATCGACAATCACGGCGTCGCCGGCATGGAGAAATATCTCGACATGCAGGGCCTGTCGGATCTCGCTTCCACGGGCCTGACGAGCCGCGACCAATTGGAGCCGGTACGGCTTTCGATCGATCTTCGTGTTCAGAACGTTGTGCATGACGTGGTGTCGGATGCAATCGGCCGATATCAGAGTCAGGCGGCTGGCGCCGTCATCCTCGACATCCATACCGGCGAAGTGCTGGCCATGGCCTCGGCTCCCGATTTCGATCCGAACGATCCGCAGGCTGATGTCAAAGGCTGGCTGAACCGCATGTCGAACGGCACCGACGAGATGGGCTCGGTGTTCAAGACCTTCTCGATCGCAATGGCCATCGACACGGGCATGGTCAAGCTGACGGATACCTTCGACGCCAGCTCTCCCCTGCATTATGGCGGCTTTACCATCCATGACGACCGCGACGTGCCGCGGCGTGTCCTGTCGATCCCGGAAATCTTCCGCTATTCGTCCAACATCGGCACGGCCAAGATGATGGATAAGGTGGGCATGACCATCCAGAAGAGCTATCTGACCCGCTTCGGGCTGTTGACGAAGATGCAGACCGAACTGCCCGAGGTGAAGGCGCCCAGCCAGCCAAAGGTTTGGAAGAAGCTCAATTCTATCACCATCGCCTTCGGCCACGGCGTCGCCACTACGCCGATGCAGACGGCCGTCGCTGGCGCAGCCCTCATTGATGGCGGCAAGCTGATCGAGCCTTCCTTCCTTCCGCGCACGCAGGAAGAAGCGGAAAAGACCGAGACGATGATCGTCAAGAAGAGCACCAGCGACACGATCCGCTACCTTTTCCGTCTGAACGGCGAACAGGGCACCGGCAGAGCCGCCGACGTCCCCGGCTATCATGTCGGCGGGAAGACGGGCACCGCAAACAAGGTCATTCACGGCGTTTACTCGCACAAACTCAGCTTCAATTCGTTCCTGGCGGCATTTCCCATGGATAATCCGAAATATGTGGTGCTGGCCTTCATCGACCAGCCGCTGACGGGTGTTCACAACCTGAACCTCGCTGCAGAAACGGCGGCCCCCATGGTCCACGATATCATCAGCCACGCCGCGCCGCTGCTCGGCGTCGAGCCCGATTTCGGATCGAACTTGCTCGCCGCCTACTGAGGATTGGGTGTTTGATCCCTAGCTTCGATGGGCAAAGTCACGCCTTTCTCGAAAGCCGCGGCTTGATGAAATGCGTCTTGCCCCAAAAGACAGGGCTCGCCACCTCAGCTTATGTTCCACAATGAATCTATCTGATGCAATTTAAGATTGTATATTTCAAATCACTACCGATACTAGATTTAGCTCTTTCTCGCACCTCCCTCGACGGGCATTTGTATGTTTTGCTGTTGGTCTTGCCCCGACAAGCGGGGCAAGCATATTATCGCGAGGTAGCCGGTGAGTTCTTCACCGATCAGGCAACCTCCCGCGCTAGCGTTTCAAAGATTGGCGTCAGCCGCCGATGGCGGCCGACCGGTGGATGCTCGATTTCCACCAGACGCCCGGATTTCTTCTGCCGTTTCAGCCATTCGCGCAGGGTTTCGGCGCTTGTATGATCAAGGTAGTGCAGGCGCGTGCCGGCAATCCTGATCTTGCGACCCTCGGGAAGCGTTTCCAGCATGTTGAGCAGGGCGGGAACGTCCTTGCATGTCGCCACGCCCACGAGGTCGAGATGGATGGTTTCATCCTCTTCCAATCTGTCGATGGCGAGCTTGCGACGCAGATATGGAAGGATTTCCAATATGGACAGCGCAAGACCGAGTGCCACGCCCACAAGCAGGTCCTGAAGCACCACCATCGCGACCGTCGCGGTCCAGATCCCGACAGGGACCCAGCCGTGATGATCGAAGAGATGCCGGACATGATGAAGACTGATCAGCCGCCATCCTGTCACCAGCAGCACCGCGGCAAGCGCCGTCAGCGGCACCATCGCGAGCAGCTCCGGCAGAAACGCCACCAGTCCGAGGATCCAAACGCCATGCAGCACGGCCGACGCCCGCGAGCGTGCGCCCGCCTGAATATTGGCGGACGACCTGACGATGACACCGGTGATGGGCAGCGCACCAAGCAGACCGCAAAGCCCGTTGCCGATACCCTGCGCAAACAGCTCCTTGTTGAAGCGGGTCCGCACGCCATCATGCATGCGATCGACGGCGGCGGATGAGAGCAGCGTTTCCGCACTGGCGATCACCGCGATGACCAGCGTCGTCACGATGATGCCGGGCTCAACCATCCTGGCAAAGCCATCCAGCGTCGGCAGTGTAATGCTTTCGATAAGGGAGGACGGCACCTCCACTCTTGCGATTGGCAGCTGCATGCCAACCGTCAATATCGTACCGGCCGCAACCCCCACCAGGGCACCGGGTATCAGCATCAGTTGCTTCGGCCTGAATTTCTCCCAGGCGATCATGGCCAGCAAGGAAATCAGCCCCACGAGGAGAGCGACTGCTTCACGCGTCAGCCCCGCGCCCCATACGCGAGCAAAGGTTTGCTCCATGGCGGTGACGTTCTCGATGCCTCCGGCAGCCGGTCTTGCCCCCATCAGCACATGGATCTGGCCAAGAATGATGAGGATGCCGATCCCGGCGAGCATGCCGTGGACGACCGCGGGTGAAATCGCCCGGAACCACGAGCCGATCTTCAGGAATCCGGCAAGGACCTGCAGTAAACCCGCAACGATGAGAACCGGCCCGAGCATGTCGATGCCATATTGCTCGACGAAACCGAAGACGATCACGGCAAGGCCAGCGGCCGGCCCTGATACCTGAAGCGGAGATCCCGCCAAAAGGCCGACGACGATGCCGCCGACAATGCCTGAAATGAGGCCCATCGCCACCGGAACGCCTGAAGCCACGGCAATGCCGAGGCAGAGCGGTATGGCGACGAGGAATACGACGAGCGAGGACGCGAGGTCGCGTGAAAGAGCAGAGCTTGACATCATCGGCCTACTCCGCGGCTTGCGGGATCACATGCGGACGACCACGACCCTTAACCGCGACAGGCAAAGGCCTGTCCTCAAGGATTTCCGTGAAGCGAGCGGCCGTACCGTCATAGACGAGCACCTCCCCCGTCTCGATATCGAAGAACCATCCATGCAGTGTGATGTCGTTGATCGCAAGCTTGGCGGCGACGGAAGGATGCGTGCGCAAGTGGTCGAGCTGAACGACGACGTTTTCCATCGCGATGGCGCGAACCCTTTGACGCTCGGACAGGTCGGCGGGGTAGGCTTCGCAGACGATCGAATGGGCGGCATGACTGTGCTTCAGCCAGGCGGCGACATTCGGCATCGGTTTCAAAAGATCAGGATGGCAAAGCCCTTTCATCGCACCGCAATCGGAATGCCCGCAGACGATGATATCACGAACGCCGAGTGCTACGACCGCATATTCTATTGCCGAGGACACACCGCCATTCGCCGTGGAAAAGGGAGGAACGATGTTTCCGGCATTGCGGCAAACGAAGAGTTCGCCGGGGCCGGATTGCGTGATCGTTTCAGGCATGACCCGGCTGTCGGCGCAGGAAATCATCAGCGCTTGCGGCTGCTGCCCCTCCTCCGCCAGCTTGCGATAAAGTGCCTGATGGTCGGGAAAGACGGCACCGCGAAAGCTGGAGATCCCTTTAAGCAAATCACCCATTGTCGAGTCCTTGTAATGGGCCGGACGGCAGGCAGGGGGCGTACCCATGCCCGGCGGGTTGGAATGCGCGATCATCTCGCAAGCGCGAGATAGGAACTGGAAACGGGAAGAAAATAGCGAGCGCCGAATTAGCGTAGCCTAATTTATAAAAATCTTGTGAGTGGACTGTGAGATCCTTTTAGTTGACCTCCGGCGCATGCGTCACAACGACAGCCCATATGAGACCATTGGACGGTGCTCTTCCAATCGGTAAGGTCCGTCCCTGATCTCCGAGCCTCGCCGACTATGATCCGGATGGCCGCTGCTAGGCCTGCGGATCGCTTCTCGCCGGCCATAAAACCGCTCTGTGATCTTCCCGTCAATTGGGGGGGCAGACTAATGACCGCCAAGTCCGAAATCACTGGGGTGATCCGCCCCACCCGCCTCCTTCATGAAGGCGAGCAGCAGCTCGCTCAACCGGCCCGGCTGCTCCTGCTGGATCCAGTGACCGGCGCCGTCGATCAGCTCGATGCCAGCCATCTTCGTCGCTGCCATTGTCCTCATGATATCGAGCGCGCCCGGCGCTGCGTAGGTGCCCCAATCGCTCTTCCCGCCCACGAAGAGTGACGGGACATCGATCGTCCTGCCCGAAAACAGGCGCAACTCGGCATTCAGGTCAGGATCGGAATAGACGCGATAAGTCTGCAGCGCGCCCTGAAATCCGGTGCGGCCATATTCCTCCGTGTATATGTCAAGTTCCGGCTCGGTGAGCCATTTGCAGGTTTGGACCTCGGCGGCGGAAGGCTGGAATGGAGCGACAGTCTCGGGCATCGTCTTGCCGAGATCCATGACATAGTAGGTGGGCATTTTTGCAAGCTCCATGGCGGTTCGCGCCTGCAGCGGATGCGGCTTGTTTCCCGGCCAGTCGGCGCTCTTGACGTAGAAAAATGCGCGAAGAAACGCGTGCAGACCTTGAGGGGGACGCCACATGTCATCATTGGCCTTCCGCGTGCTCAAATATTGCTGATAATACTCTCTGGGCGGATCGAGCGCGGCCAGCGCGGCCGCCAACCTTTGATTGTCAGTGTTCGATTGGACCGGCGACGATGCCTCGCTTTCCGCGGTGTTGAACGGAAATGCCGGCGGGCCAGGGAACGGCGCGCTCATCAGCACCACCGATGGAAAAACGTCAGGTCGAGCGAGCGCACAATAGGCGGCCACGGGCGAACCGAAGTCGTGCCCGACAAGCATCGTCGTGCGCCGATACCCCAGCGCCGAAACCAGCCCGAGCGCGTCGCGCGTCATGTTCAAGAGGCTGAAGGGCGCGAGCGGGGTTTCATAGCCGTTCATCCAACCTGTGGTGCGGCCAAAACCCCGCTGATCGGGCGCCACGACATGGTACCCCGCGTCAGCCAGAACCGGAATCAGATGTCGCCAGCCGTAAGCCAGATCTGGAAAGCCGTGCAGAAGCAGCGCGAGGGGCCGGCCGGGGTTTTCGTAACCGGCCTCGAGAATATGGACATCAAGGCCGTTGACCCCGTGGATCATGCGCGAGCGGCCCCCCTTGGGAAGCGTTCCCCCGCCGTAAGGTGGTGTAGTCAAAGCACTTCCTCCCATGGGGTTTGAGCGAGCCGATCGAAGGGACGCGGCAACCAGACTGGCCGCGCCCATCGCCAAAACGGCTCGTCGGGACATCGATGGTTTGAAATGAACGGGATGATTCATCCGCGGGCCTCTTTCTATGGCGATCACCATAGTATGGCGATCGCCATAGCGGCGTCAAGCGAACCGTGTTATGTTTGTTGCATGCCACGCAAGACTGACGCCCGCGCCAACGCGATTGCAACCGCCCAAAGACTGTTTCGCATCCAAGGCTATACCGCGACTGGATTGACCCAGATCATTGAAGAAAGCGGTGCCCCTAAAGGATCGTTCTACTTTCACTTTCCACGCGGCAAGGCACAGCTCGCAGAAGAAGCAATCGATCAATACGTCGCGAGCCGAATTGCGGTTTTGCGAAATATCTCCGCGAACACGGCCGGCGATGCGGAAAATTTCGTTCGCCAGATTTTCGGAACATTCGCCGCCGAAATGGTCGCCTCCGACTTTCAATATGGCTGTCTGATGCAAAATCTGGCGAATGAACTGCCCGCGCTCGACGCTGAGCTGACCAAAAGGGTCGCGCGCGGATTTGTCGATTCGACCGAGATTATTGCAGAGCATTTCAGGCGGTGTGGCTTCGCTCCCGCGCGCGCATCCTCCACCGCGGCCGCTTTGGTAGCCGCGCTCGAAGGCGCGCGAACGATCGCACGCCTGGAACGCACGCCGGCCGTATTCGAGGCACTGGCGGAGGTTAGTTGCCAGAGGTGCTTACCACCGGCATGACTGCGGGCAGCGTCCCCTCGACAAAATAATATCGCGACACATGCGCTGCCGCACGAACTTGATCGCTCCCGGCGCCACCCATCAAAGATCTGGATGCAGATCCCTGACGGTGCTCACGCTCTCGAGCTGGGACGCGACCGCCAGGATCGTCGACTCCGCCAGCCAGCTGCCGACGATCTGGACGTTGATCGGAAGACCTTCCCTGCTCGTGCCGAACCGCATTGAAATTCCCGGCAAGCCGGTGACGTTGAGCGGCACGGTCGCACCCTGCAGATATGTGGCGTCGACCGCCCGGCCATTGATGACGAACTCCTCCTGGCCGTGCTTGTGGGCCGGCAAGGGCAGCACCGGCGTGATCAGCGCATCGAACTTCTGGAAATACTCGGCGAAGCCATCGCGCAGACGCTCGGCCGCCTGCTCGGCCTCGATGAAATCTGCCATGGAGGTGTCCGGTAGCGACAGCATCGTCTTGGACATCTTGTACATCTGGTCTTCGTGCCCGGCGGTCGCCTCCGCGAAGGCCTGCTTCATCTCCATCACGTGGATACGATTGAAGACATCGAGCGCAAAATCCCTTTCGAGCGCGGGAATGCGCACCGGCTCGACATGTAGCCCGAGACCTTTGAGCGCCTCGGCGGCCGCCTCGACCACCTTGGCTACTTCAGGGTCGATCGGCCCGAAGCCCGGTTCGACCAGCCAACCCACCCGGAGCTGCCGATAGGGCTGACGGCCGATACCGGCGTCGAATTGAACAGTGCTCGTCGCGAAAGCGTCATGGCCGTCAGGACCGGCAAGCTGCGAGAAGGCGAGCGCCAGGTCGCGGATGCTGCGGGCCATTGGACCTACGTGCCAGAAGCGGCGCGGCGCGCGCGGATAAATGCCGGTCATCGGCACACGGCCGTGCGTTGCCTTGATGGACGAGATACCGGTCTGGGCGGCCGGTCCACGCACCGAGATGGCGAGATCGGTGCCGAGGCCGATCGGCGACATGCCCGCCGCAATCGCGGCCGACTCGCCACCGCTCGAACCGCCCGGCGTCCGCGAGAGATCCCAGGGATTGTTGGTGCGGCCGGTAAGCAGATTGTCGCTTTCGATCCAGTAGGAGAATTCGGGAAGATTGGTCTTGGCGAGCAGGATACCGCCAGCCCTCTTCATGCGTGCGACGCTGGTGGCGTCGGCATCGGGCATGCGTCCCTTGAAGATCGGCGAGCCGCGCTGCGTCGCCACGCCGGCGGTATCGATCGAGTCCTTGACCGTGAAGGGGACGCCATGAAGGGCACCGAGCTCATCACCCGCGCGGACCGCGGCGTCCGCCGCCTCGGCCTTTTCCAGGGCGTCTTCGGCGAGTGTGACGATCGCATTGATCTTCGGGTCAACCGCCTGGATGCGATCCAGATGGGCCTTGACGACCTCGACCGCTGAAACCTCGCGGCTGCGGATCATCTCAGCGAGCTTGGTCGCGTCTGAATAGATGATGTTCTCACTCATGGCTTTCTCTCTCTTCCGGCTACGTCCGCTCCGGACGTAGCCAACCTAACGTTCGTTAGGGATAGATAAACCCTTTCCTTTTTGTGCGTCAACCCCTATCTAACATTTGGTAGGGCAATAACCATTCAATCCTCGCCGCTGAGATGACGATGACGAATTCAAAGGAAGCGATCCTGGCCGCTGCCAGGCAGATCGCTCAATCACATGGCTACAGCGGGCTGAACTTCCGCGATCTCGCGGCCCAGGTCGGGATCAAGGCAGCGAGCATCTATCATCACTTCCCAAGCAAGGCGGGGCTCGGTGCGGCGGTTGCTCGGCGCTACTGGGAGGATACCGAACGGGAGCTCGATACCCTCCTTATAAACGCGGCCGATCCAATCAGCGCGCTACGGGAATATCCGAAAATCTTTCGAAGGTCGCTGGAGAGCGACAACCGACTTTGCCTCTGCAGCTTCATGTCGGCGGAATATGATGACCTTCCAGATGAGGTGACGGCGGAGGTTCAGACCTTCTCCGACGTCAATGTGGCCTGGATCAGAAAGGCGCTCGCCGCCGCCGGCGTGACGCGCCCAGAAGACAGCGAGGCGCGGGCACGTGCGATCTTTGCGGCGGTCGCCGGAGCTCAGCTGATGGCGAGAAGCCGCTGCGACATATCATTGTTCGACGCCTTAATCGAAAGCTACCGAGCCACGGGGCTCCTGCCGGCATAGACGTAATCCGCGCTCGGTTGCCTCATTAGCGTTCAATTCAACGCGCCGCCGGCATTCGTCCAGCTTACCTATGCATGCTCAATCACCGGCTCCAGGCTCCTTGCGGGACGGCATCAGGATGCCATGGGCGCCTCGCTCCGCTTCATACGGAGTATGCCGGCTGGAGCCCGCGGCCTCACCTCTCGAGCGGCAGGATGCACAATTCTGTTATCAATGTCCGCAAGCACTGATCACCTGGTATTTGCGCGGGGGGAATGAGAGGAGCGGCGAGATCGAGCCGCACCCCGAAGCATAGACCACCACGACAATTGCGGATGCCTGGATCACACGATATCGGTGACAAACTCATGGCGGCTTCGACGGACCTTCTTCAGATGCACGAGCCAATCGCCCTCTGGGGCTCGGTATCCAATCGGCAGCATGACGACGCTGCGCAGCCCCTTCGACCGCAGGTCCAATATCTCGTCGACCGCGGCCGGGTCGAAGCCTTCCATAGGTGTCGAGTCCACCTGTTCGAAGGCTGCCGCGATGACGGCGACGCCCAAGCCGATATAGGCCTGCCGGGCGGCGGCTTGATAATTGGCCTCTGTTCCCTGCGCGGCAACTATACCCAACAGTTTCTTGCGATAATTTTCCCAGCCTGCGGATTCCGACGTGAAGCCGGCCGCCAATCCGACCAAAGACCGGCCACCATTCCGATTTGAAGCCGGCCACCATTCCAATCAAAATCCGGCCA
>NZ_VITM01000011.1:0-202532 GCF_007828675.1 Rhizobium sp. ERR 1071
CATCGGACACCTCGTCACAACCATCGAGCCTAGCGAATGCAGCAACTACTTCGCCAACGCCGGATACGCTTCCGTCAAAACCTGAAAAGCTCTAGCCCTCTCTCCGCGATGCGGGGCCATGCACGAAACTGCGGCAGAACCAAACTCGCCTGACGATCTCAGTTCAAAGGGATATAGGAAGCATCCTGCCGATTATCAGGTCCCTTGCGACCCCGGCGTTTTCAAAGCCCCCCAGCGTAGGCCATCCATGAGGAGGCGTACGAGGCGGCGGGATCGGTCATACCATTCCGGTGAATCGGGCATGGAATAGGTGCCGGAAAGTGCCTGCAGCACGTCGGTACTGTCGACGTCGGTGCGGATCGCGCCGGCGGCGACTGCGCGGTCGATGAGACTTGCGAGCGCGACCGGCACCTTACCGTAACTGTCGGCGAAGAGCTTGGAATTGCTGTTGAAAAGGATGCGCAGACTGTCGGCCATGCCCCGCTTCGTCGCGATGTAACCGACGAAGCGATGCATCCATTCCTCCAGAGCTTGATCCGGTGGGCGTTCGCGTGAAAGTTCTTCGGCGGCATCGCATAGTGCTTCGACTTCGTGATGATAAACCGCTTCCACCAGGTGTTCCCGGCTCGGAAAATGGCGATAGAGCGTGCCAATGCCGACATCCGCGCGGCGAGCTATGTCTTCCAGGGAGGCGGCGGTGCCGTGGCTGGCAAAAGCTTGTGCTGCAACTTCGATCAACTTGTCATAGTTGCGTCGCGCATCGGCGCGCAGACGCCTGCTTTCATTCGGCAGCATGGGTTTTGGTTCCGGCAACGGCTTGCGCGCCAATTTCTGCTCCTTGCAGGTTACCATGTGAGGATATCCGGCATCGCGTCAGATAGTGCGCGGCGATATCTTCTCCATGGCGAAATACAGAAGGATTGTTATCGCATTCGTCATCGAGGCGCCATTGCCGCCCGCGGGAATCGGGTTTGCAAGGATCGGGAAGGACGTTCGTGCGGATTTCTGGCTGGCTTATGGAGACGGCGCGCCGAAATGGCTCGGCCCAAAGCCCGGTCCCAAATTCGGTCCGAAGTCCGATCCTGAATTCGGCCCGAAGCTCGGCCCCTGCTCGAAGTTGGCGAAGGGGGCGGAGGGATTGCCGCGAGCCGGCGGAACGTCGAGGTAGCTCATGATGTTCTCGACGTGGTTGACCTGTGAGCGCAGGCTGTCGAGCGACTTGCCGGTCAGATTGGTGCCGGCGGGCAATTGCGCTGTCAGCGGATTTTCGTAACGGCCGTTGACGCGCAGTTCGTAATAGAGATGCGGGCCGGTGGAGTAGCCCGTCGAGCCGACATAGGCGATGACCTGGCCCTGGGTGACGCGCTGGCCGACACGAAGATCCGACGGCGTTGCCGAAATATGGGCATAGGTGGTCTCGTAGCCGCCGTCGTGGCGGATGCGGACATATTTGCCGTAGCCGGTTTCCCAGGAGATCTTTTCGACGACGCCGTCGCCGGCGGCCTGGATGGGGCTTCCCATCGGCGCACGGAAATCGACGCCGTTGTGGAATTTCTTCACGCCGAGAATGGGATGGATGCGCCAGGCAAAGCCGTCACCAAGCGTGCCATTCGGAACGGGCCGGTGCACAAGCGACTTTGCGATCGAGTGGCCGCTCTCATCGTAGAATTCCGAGGGGCCTTCGCCTTCATTCTTATGCAGATAGAAACGATGCGTGTCGCCGTCGGCATGGAATTCGATGAACATCAGTTCGGTGCGGCCGTCTTCCGCCTTGCGGAAGAGCAGGTCGACGCTGTCGGGAGCATCGTCGATGCTGGTGAGCGAAATGCCCTTGGCCTTGGCGAGCTTGATGAGCTGCGAGGCATATTCCTTGGTCAGGCCGGCTCTTTCGAGCTTGTCGCTGACTGCCCGCTCGTCGCTCTCGTCGACACCCTTCAAATCGACGGCGGCGACCTCCGTCGAGGATGGAGCGTCGGCCTGGCTTTCGCTGTAGAGCGTGGAAAACAGCCTGTCATTGGCCATCGGAACAAAGCCATTGGCATCATCGCGGGCAACGACGCGCTCCGGCGTCTTGTCGCCGCTAAGGCGCGCCATGATCAGCTTCGGGCGGGCATTGGGGCCTTTTTTCTCTAGCAGCAGTTCCAGGCTGTCGCCGGGAGAAACGGTATCGGTCTCCAGGGCGCGCTGCAGTTCGTCGCCGGCGTCGCTGCCGAGGCCGGCAGACGCCAGGATATCCTGAAGATCCTGCTTGTCCTTCGGCATGGATACGAGCCTGTGGAACTCGCGCCCGGCTTCGCCGGTCGTCGCGCGCGCTACGCTGACGTTCAGCGGCACGCCGCGAACCGGAAAGCGAGAGCGGCGCACGGCATCGTAATGCGTGGTCTGCGGATAGATGCCGTGGCGGATATCGGAAAGCGAAGGCGGCGAAAATGCCACATTGTCGGCGCGCTCGTCGCCATAGAAGGCATTGATGGCGCCCCCGCCGTCACGCGCCAGGGCGGTTTCGTCGGATTTGAAGACCAGCGTCGTGCGATGATAGGTGAAAATGCGGGTTTCGCCGCTGGATAATTTTTCGGCCACCTGCGCAAAGCGGGCGCCGTCGAAGCGCTGTTTTGCAGCCAGCCGGCTGGCTTTGCGCATGGCTGGTTGAGAGCGCGCGAGCTGGGCCGTGCGCACCGGCGTCGCCCGTTCGATCGTGTGACGCGCCAGCAGGGGATAGAGCACGGTGGCGAGCAGGCCGAAGGAGGCAGTGCCTGCGAGACCGATGACGATCAGGTGGCGAAGATGGGCAGAGCGCGGCAGAAAGGGAATATGAAAATCGTGATGCGGCCGCGCCTGGATCGCAGCCTCTGCAGGAAATTGAACGCGCAATGGACTTTCGGCCATGAAGTGAGGAACCCTGCAGATTGCGGTGGGCCCAAACTAGGGCAAATCATGGCAAAATCTAGGCAAATATTACGAGTCGGTTAACTGCCGTGATCATCCACAGGGCGAGATTTGCGCGTTCAAGATGATTCGTCAACCGAAGATGGTGTCGTAGAGCAGTTTGAAGTTCAGCGCCAGGATGATCGCCGCAACTATCCACGAGAGAACCGCGATGCTTCTGGGGATGACGAAACTGCCCATTTTCTCGCGATTCGTGACAAATTGGACCAGTGGAATGACGGCAAAGGGCAATTGCATTGATAGCACGACCTGGCTCAGCACGAGCAGGTTCGCAGTGCCCTTTTCACCATAAATGGCGGTCACGCACACAACCGGAATAATTGCGAGGCCGCGGGTCAAAAGTCGCCTTGCCCAGTGCGGAATCCTGAGCCGGAGAAAACCTTCCATCACGATCTGGCCGGCAAGCGTCGCCGTTACCGTCGAGTTGAGGCCGGATGCGAGCAACGCGATCGCAAAAAGGGTGGAGGCGATACCGAGGCCGAGCAGCGGTGACAACAGCTCGTAGGCCTGACCGATCCCGGCGACGTCGGAATGGCCGCTGGTGTGGAAGGCGGCAGCTGCGACGATCAGGATCGCGGCATTGACGAAGAGCGCCAGCATGAGGGCGACAGTGCTGTCGATGGTTGCCCATTTGATCGCATCGCGACGGCCCTCTTCAGTGCGTTTGTAGGCGCGGGTCTGGACGATGGAGGAATGCAGATAGAGATTGTGCGGCATGACCGTCGCGCCGATGATGCCCATGGCGATATAGAGCATCTCGTGGTTGGTGACGATTTCGGGCGAGGGGATGAAGCCTTGGAGGATCGCGGTCACCGGCGGTGCGGCCGCGGCGATCTGGATGGCAAAACAGATGGCGATGACGGTCAGCAGCGCGATGACGAAAGCTTCGAGGTAGCGGAAGCCCTTGCTCATCAGCAGCAGCAACAAAAATGCGTCGAGCGCGGTGATCAGCGCGCCGCCGATCAGCGGAATTCCGAAGAGCAGCTGCAATGCGATCGCCGTACCGATGACTTCGGCAAGATCGCAGGCAATGATGGCGAGCTCGCAGGCGAACCACAGTGCCAGATTGACCGGCCGTGGATAGTGATCGCGACAGGCTTGGGCGAGATCACGGCCGGTGGCGATGCCGAGCCTTGCGGAAAGCGCCTGCAGCAGGATCGCCATCAGGTTCGACAGCATGATGACGGTGAGAAGCGTATAGCCGAACTGCGCGCCGCCGGCGAGATCGGTCGCCCAATTGCCGGGGTCCATATAGCCGACGGAGATCATGTAGCCGGGGCCGACGAAAGCAATCAGGCGCCGAATCCAGCTGCCGCCGTGAGGAACCTTAACCGTGGCATTGACTTCGGGAAGGCTCGGACGATCGTCCTCGTCGCGGCTGGCAAACTGCCATGCGCGCCCCTGTACTGCAGCTTCTTGAACTTGCGTCATGCGGGGCTCCGGGAGGATCGTGCTATGAGACTACTAAATAAATATGACCGATAACAAAATTATGCAATAGGCTATATTTCAATGGTCATTGCATCGCTTCCGGCCGAGGCTGTGGCCTGCCGGTCCTAAAGCATGTCGCGCAAAAGTGTGCAGCGGTTTTGCGACAACGACATGCACAAAATCAAAGACCTAAAGCGCGGGAAACGACTCTGAAAGATCGCGACGCGCTTTAGGAGACGGGTGTCGGGGTGGGCGGCGCTGGTAATGCCTGCGTCTGTGAAGGGAAGGTTGGATCAACCAGGAGGTTGCGAGCGGCGAGACGGTGTCTTTTGCCCATGGCGGGCCGATGCGTCTTAGAGCGTGAGTGCTGAGGCTTGGCGCAGCTCGCTTAATCTTGTCCGGGCGGCCCTCCGCCACCGAAGCGGCGGAAGACGGTCGCCGGTCAGAACCTATTCGGCCGCGTCGTGCTTGGAAATGGAATCGCGGACGACGCCATATTGGCCACCCCAGCGATCGGTCATTTCGTGGCGAATATCCCACAGATCGGGGAAGAAGCGATGGCGCGTGCCGGCCTGTAGCAGCTCCACGGGACGACCTTTCAACGATTTAGAGCCGAGGCCGATGGAGCGCTGAATCAGATAGATGTGATTGGCGCGGAATTTCTGGAACAGTTCGTCATACTCGACCAGCGCTTCGGCCACCACGTAGCTGTCGCCGTGATCGTATTTATCGTCATAGATATCCGCGACCGTCAGGCCGGCGGCATCGAGATAGTTCGCCTTGAAGGCGTGCCAGAGATCCGGTGGCATGCGCAGCAGAAACCCGAAGCCGGGCGATTCCTGGCCGCTGCCATTGCCGAGCTGCAGGCGGATCTGCTGATATTCCTTCGGGGACATGGTTTCCAGAAGATCGAGCTGGGTCGTCATCATGCGCATGATCCGGTGCACGCGGCCCATAAGGGTCACGACGCGATGCGTGTTGCGCTCCTCCATGAAGCCGATGACATCGACCAGCGTATAGGCCATCAGCTTCATCCAGAGTTCTTCGACCTGATGGACGATCTGGAACTGCAGTTCGTCGCCGTTGACCATGCCGTTCAACGGCTTTTGACAGGCGAGCAGCTTGTCGCACTGTAGGTAGACGCCGTAGTCGCGCATTTCGGGCGCCTCGATGCGCGCGTAATAGTCTTTCTTCTGCATCTTCGTCCCCTTTGTTCCGGCCTTCGGCCGTCCAGCATATTTGCTCGCTTTCAAGGATACGAAATTCAGCTTGAACATTGTTCCTATTTGTCATCCATTTTGGAAAAAATAGAGTACGATCGATCATCTTTGTGGCTATGGAGAGAACGATGGAGTTGGATGCCGTAGATCGTAAGATCATTACCGCGCTGGAGGCTGATGCCCGCCTCTCCTTTGCTGCGCTTGCCGATCTGGCCGGTCTCAGCAAGACGCCATGCTGGAAGCGCGTAAAAGCGCTGGAGGAAGCGGGTATGATCCGGGGATACAGGACGCTTCTCGACCCGGCCAAGCTCGGCTTCGGGCTGGAGGCTTTCGTGCAGGTGTCGATCGATGTCGAGCGCTTCGATGCCTTCGAAGCCGCCGTACGCCGCCATCCGCTGATCTGGCGCTGTCATGCGACAACGGGCGAGGCGGATTATCTCCTGCATATTCTGGCGACCGATATGGCGGCGCTCGACCGGTTGCTTCGGCAGGAGCTCAACCGGCTGCCGGGCGTCCGGCATACCGTGACGTCGATGTCGACGCGGGAGATCAAGTCGGACATTTCGTTGGCCGAGGCCATGCTGCATGTCGGCGAATAACTATCGGCCGTCGTCATATGGCGTCGAGCCGACGACACGGCGTATCAGTCGTTCGCCGACATCGACAAGGGAAAAGGAGTTACTGGATCGGAGCGATCACATCGGCGGCACGGTGCCGTTGAGGCCGACGGCAACCCGGTCGGCGGAGACGGTGGTTTCGCCGGTTTGCTCGCCGGTGATGAAGACGCCGGCACCGGGCTTCAGATCTGCTTTCGTTGCCGATGTCAGTGTTACTACGGGCGTGCCATCCGGAATCTTGATCTTGCGTTCGCCGCCCTTGTAGGTGAGGGTCAATGTCGGGCCGCTGACGGACGTCACGGCATTGGCGACCGTGGCGTTGGTCATCGAGCTGTTCGGCGCTGAATCCCAGGGGCGATCGCCTTCGCCGGTTCCCTTCATCGAGGCCGGGAAGATGACGACTTCGATCGCGCCATTGATGCCGCTGTCGGTCGGCTGCGAGGCGATGCCGACGAAGTCGCCGGGCTTGATGTCGCTGACGGCGGCCTTGACGACGCCGCCGACGTTCCAGCCGGATCTCAGCGCGACTGTCACGTCCTTGCCGTCGCGGGACTTGACCTTGAGCGTGTCGCCATCGAGGCTTTCCACGGTGCCACGCACCCTTACACGCTCGGCAGCCTCGGCGCTTTGCAACGCGGCAAGCATGGGGACGGAGAGCATCAGCGCAGCCGCGATCAGACGTTTGCGATCCATGGGTGGGGTCTCCCTTGAAATATCGGCCGCGCGATGCGCCGGTCGTGCTTGGTAAGAAGGTTGGAATTGGTCGACGGAAGCCGCGGGGCGGCTTCGAAGCCATCTACATCGCGATCCTATGCGCCGCTTCCATCACCCGCCATTCAAACAAGCGTGAGATTGCTATCCCGTTCGGCGCGGGCAGAAATTCCTGGAAAAAGCCCATTTTTTCGCAGAACATCAAGCATTGCTTAACGTTTACCGTTAGACTGCGCTGGTTATCTCGAATTCCCTATCGCGCTTGTCGCTGGGCTGGGGAGATTGGAGAACGAAATGACCGCGATTCGTCCGCTTTTGATCGGAATCCTCCTGATTCTGGCACTGGTTCTGATTGCGCTCAGTATCCTGCTGGTCGATCCTGCCCAGCCTGTCCGGCAATCCGATAGCCTCATTCCGCCGCCGACAGAGTCGCCGCAGCGCCCCTAAGTTGGCGCCGGGAATGGTCAGCTTGCGGGCGTAAAGCGCGCCACAAGGCTGTGACGATCACCGGGATAGGTGAGGCGGACATGGGTTATCGGACCGGCGGCGCTCCAGGTGCGCCGTTCGACGACGAGGCATGCCGCACCCTTCTGGATATCGAGATTGGCGGCGGCGTCGCCTTCGGCCGATATGGCACGGATCTGATGTTCGGCGGTGCTCCACGGCACCTGGTTGAGGAGCCAGGGGCCTGGCGGCAGCGTTTCGAAGTCTGCCTTCGCCGCTTCCGGCACCGCGTCGAGATTGATGACGCGATTTTCCAGGCAGAAGGGGCGCGGACCGGCATAGTGGATGCAGGTGATCTCTATCACCGGGATAGAGCCGACGAACTGCAGCCTGCGCGCGTCCTCCGGCCGCCCACGCCGCTCGGCACGCTTTATCAGCCTGTGCGAGTAGGGCAGATTGAGTGACAGGACCTCGGACTTGATGTCGTGAATCTCAAGCACGGCGGATTGTGCCTGCGGATGCGTGACGAAGCTGCCCGAGCGCTTTCGCCGCTCGATCAAGCCGGCACGCGCAAGCTGGGTCAGCACCTTGTTTACCGTCATGCGCGAGCAGTCATACTGCTCCGCCAGGTCCATCTCGAACGGGATGCGATGCCCTGGAGGCCAGGCGCCGGAAACGATCCGGCCTTCGATATCGCTCAAGATGCGCTGATGGAGGGTCGCCTCTTTGCTCGTGGTCATGCCACCCATCTGTTCCGTGTGAGACATGGGATTTCCCGCAAGTTATTTAGGGGTCAATCGATGGGAGGAAAAGCGGTTTTTAACCGATAAGTTCAGCCATCGCCTTGCGGAATCGCGTGGTGATTGCCTCTCTCCTCAGATGTCGGCCCCCGTCCACCTGCTTTTTACCCAGGGCCCACACGCCGTCCACGGTGACGCCGCCGGCGAAGGTCCAGTGATCGAGAATACGGTCGCCGGAGAGATAGGGTACCGCACTTACATCGAGCGAAACGATATCGGCGTGATTACCGACGGCGAGGCCGGCCGGTGCCTTGAGAGCCGCGCCACCGCCCGCCAGAGTGCCGTCGAACAGCATGCGGGCGGTCGAACCGCCCGTCGTGGCAATGACGTTGCGGGCGCGTAGCGCCAGGCGCTGCGAATATTCGAGCTGCCGCAACTCCTCCGGCACGGAGATGAGAATATTGGAATCGGAACCGACGCCGTAGTGGCCGCCTTCCTCCAAGAATAGCGGTGCCGGGAACACGCCATCGCCGAGATTGGCTTCGGTGATCGGGCAAAGGCCGGCGATCGCGCCGCTTCTAGCCATGCGCCGCGTCTCATCCTCGGTCATGTGCGTGGCATGGATCAGGCACCAGCGCTCATTGACGGGCGCATTGTCGAGCAGCCATTGCACCGGCCGGGCACCCGACCAGGCGATGCAATCCTCCACTTCTTTCACCTGCTCGGCGACATGGATGTGGATCGGCCCATCGCCGGCGATCGGCACGAGCTTTGCCAGCTCTTCCGGTGTCACGGCCCGCAGGCTGTGCGGCGCGATGCCGAGTTCGGCGCCAGGCAGGCGGCTCGTGACCGGGCGGCAGCCGGCCATAAGAGCTTCGAAGCTCTCGATCGAATTGATAAAGCGGCGCTGGCCGTCGATGGGAGCGGCACCGCCGAAGCCGGAATGAGCGTAGAAGACGGGCAGCAGCGTCAGCGCAATGCCGGTTTCGGAGCTGGCGGCGCCAATGCGCTCGGCCAGCTCGGCGATATTGGCATAATGGCTGCCATCCTTGTCATGATGCAAATAGTGGAATTCACCGACGCGGGAGAAGCCGGCTTCGAGCATTTCCATATAGAGCTGTGCGGCGACGGCCTCGACATGGTCCGGCGTCATCGACAAAGCGAATTTGTACATGACGGTGCGCCAGCTCCAGAAGCTGTCATTGGCCGGGCCGCGGACTTCGGCAAGGCCGGCCATGGCGCGCTGGAAGGCGTGGCTGTGCAGGTTCGGCATCGCCGGAACCAGAACATCCTGCCTGTCGTCGCCGGCTTCGGGAGCGACATCGGTCGCGATCTCGGCGATGCGGCCGCCTTCGAGGGTCAGCCTTACATTCTCGTGCCATCCGTCGCCAAGCAGTGCCGAGCGTGCATGAAGTCTCGTCATGGTCTCACCCTTTCCTTTCGGACATGGAGTCCAAAATCCCTCTTGTCAGCCTTTCGATTATGTATATACATTATGAGCCAACGAGGAAAGGCGTAAAGCTGATGGGTGGGAATAATTTTTCCGAAGATGGCAAGGACGGCGATACGGCAAGCCGCGTCTGGCGCAACGCTCGCCTTGCAACCTTGAAAGAGGGCGAGGCCCGGCTCGGTACTATCGAGAAGGGCGCGATCCTGACCAAGGGCGGCCGTATCGTCTTTGCCGGCAGCGAAGCCGATCTGCCCGATACATCGGGCGCCGAAAGCATCGACCTCGAAGGGCGCTGGGTGACACCCGGGCTCGTGGATTGCCATACGCATATCGTTTATGGCGGCAATCGCGCCCGCGAATTCGAAATGCGGTTGGAAGGCGCGAGCTACGAAGAAATCGCCCGTGCCGGCGGCGGTATCGTCTCCTCCGTCAATGCAACGCGGGCGCTGTCGGTGGATGAGCTTGTCGCTGTGGCCTTGCCGCGCCTCGACACGCTGCTATCCGAAGGCCTAACGACAATCGAAGTAAAGTCAGGTTACGGCCTCAACATTGAATCCGAACTGAAGATGCTGCGGGCCGCGCGCAAGCTGGAGACAGTCCGCCCGGTTCGCGTCGTCACCTCGTATCTCGGCGCGCATGCGGCGCCAGCGGAGTATAAAGGTCGTAATGGCGACTATATCACTGACGTCGTGCTGCCGGGCCTCAGCCAGGCCCATGCCGAAGGTCTTGTCGATGCCGTCGACGGCTTCTGCGAAGGCATCGCCTTTTCGACGGCGGAAATCGCGCGCGTCTTCGATCTTGCCAAGTCGCTCGGTATTCCGGTGAAGCTGCATGCCGAACAGCTTTCCAATCTCGGCGGTGCCAAGCTTGCCGCCTCCTATGGTGCTTTATCAGCCGATCACGTCGAATATCTCGATGAGGATGGCGTCAAGGCGATGGCTGCGGCGGGTACGGTTGCCGTGCTGCTGCCCGGCGCCTTCTATGCCATCAACGAGAAACAGAAGCCGCCGGTTCAGGCCCTGCGTGAAGCGGGCGTCTCGATCGCCATTGCGACCGACTCCAATCCCGGCACTTCGCCGCTGACCTCGCTGCTGCTGACCATGAACATGGCGGCCACCCTTTTCCGCCTGACGGTCGAGGAATGCATCGCCGGCGCCACCCGCGAAGGCGCGCGTGCCCTTGGTCTTCTGAGCGAAACGGGGACGCTCGAGGCCGGCAAGTCGGCCGATTTTGCCATCTGGGATGTCGAAAGCCTGGCGGAGCTGGTCTACCGCATCGGCTTCAATCCCCTCCATGCACATGTCTTTAAGGGAAAGAGGTTCAACCGATGACTGTCGTTCTCCATCCGGGTTCCGTCTCGCTGCAGCAGCTGGCGACGATCTATTGGAGCGGTGAGCCGGCTAAGCTCGATGCGTCCTTCGATGCCGGCATCGCCAAGGCGGCCGCCCGTATTGCCGAAATCGCTGCCGGCAATGCGCCGGTTTACGGCATCAACACTGGCTTCGGCAAACTGGCATCGATCAAGATCGACAGCGCCGATGTCGCGACGCTCCAGCGCAATCTCATCCTCTCGCATTGCTGCGGCGTCGGTCAGCCGCTGCCTGAAAACGTCGTTCGCCTCATCATGGCGCTGAAGCTCATTTCGCTCGGGCGCGGTGCCTCCGGCGTGCGGCTGGAGTTGGTGCGGCTGATCGAAGGCATGCTCGAAAAGGGCGTCGTCCCCGTCATTCCCGAAAAGGGTTCCGTCGGTGCTTCGGGCGATCTCGCGCCGCTCGCGCATATGACCGCCGTCATGATGGGGCATGGGGAAGCCTTTTATGCCGGCGAGCGGCTTTCCGGCGCGGCGGCGCTCGAAAAGGCCGGCCTGACGCCGGTCGTGCTCGCCGCCAAGGAAGGGCTGGCGCTGATCAACGGTACGCAAGTCTCGACCGGTCTTGCGCTTGCGGGTCTCTTCCGCGCCCATCGTGCCGCCCAGGCCGCCCTCATCACCGGCGCGATGTCGACGGATGCTGCGATGGGCTCCTCCGCCCCATTCCATCCCGATATTCATACGCTGCGCGGCCATAAGGGTCAGATCGATACCGCCGCAGCCCTTCGCGGGCTGCTGGCCGGTTCCGTGATCCGCGAAAGCCATATCGAAGGCGACGAGCGTGTGCAGGATCCCTATTGCATCCGCTGCCAGCCTCAGGTCGATGGCGCCTGCCTCGACCTCCTGCGCTCTGTCGGCCGCACGCTTGAAGTCGAGGCCAATGCCGTCACCGACAATCCGCTTGTCCTGTCTGACAATTCTGTCGTTTCCGGCGGCAATTTCCATGCCGAGCCGGTTGCCTTTGCTGCCGACCAAATTGCGATCGCCGTTTGCGAAATCGGCGCGATCGCACAGCGCCGCATTGCGCTGCTCGTCGATCCCGCGCTCAGCTACGGCCTGCCGGCCTTCCTCGCCAAGAAGCCAGGCCTGAACTCGGGCCTGATGATTGCCGAAGTGACCTCGGCGGCGCTGATGTCCGAAAACAAGCAGATGTCGCATCCGGCCTCCGTCGACTCGACCCCGACCTCCGCCAACCAGGAAGACCATGTTTCCATGGCCTGTCATGGCGCGCGCCGCCTGCTGCAAATGACCGAAAACCTCTTCGGCATCATCGGCATCGAGGCGCTGACCGCCGCCCAAGGCGTCGAGCTGCGCGCGCCGCTGACGACCAGCCCGGAACTGACCCTTGCCATTGCTTCGATCCGCGCCGCCGTGCCGTCGCTGGAAGAGGACCGCTACATGGCGAACGACCTGAAAGCCGCCAGCGAGCTTATCGGCTCCGGCGTGCTCAATGCCTCGATTTCAACCAACATCCTGCCCTCCTTGGAGATGTGACATGACCAACCCACGCCATAATATCCGCGAAATCCGCGCGCCTCGTGGTCCGGAGCTCAACGCCAAGAGCTGGCTGACCGAAGCGCCGCTGCGCATGCTGATGAACAATCTCGATCCGGACGTTGCGGAAAACCCGAACGAGCTGGTCGTCTACGGCGGCATCGGCCGCGCCGCCCGCACCTGGGACGACTTCGACCGTATCGCCGCGACGCTGAAGACGCTCAACGAAGACGAGACGCTGCTGGTGCAGTCCGGCAAGCCGGTTGCCGTGTTCCGCACCCACAAGGATGCGCCGCGCGTGCTGATCGCCAACTCCAACCTCGTGCCGCATTGGGCGACCTGGGATCACTTCAACGAGCTGGATAAGAAGGGCCTTGCCATGTATGGCCAGATGACGGCCGGCTCGTGGATCTATATCGGCACGCAGGGCATCGTGCAGGGCACTTACGAAACCTTCGTCGAAGCCGGTCGCCAGCACTATAACGGCAATCTCAAGGGCAAGTGGATCCTGACGGGTGGTCTCGGCGGCATGGGCGGGGCACAGCCGCTGGCGGCCGTCATGGCCGGCGCCTGCTGCCTTGCCGTCGAATCAGACGAAACCCGCATCGATTTCCGCCTGCGCACCCGTTATGTCGACGAGAAGGCAAAGACGCTCGACGAAGCGCTTGCTTTGATCGACAAGTGGACGAAGGCTGGTGAAGCCAAGTCCGTCGGCCTGCTCGGCAATGCCGCCGAGATCTTCCCTGAGTTGGTGAAGCGCATGAAGGCCGGTGGCCCGCGCCCGGATATCGTCACCGACCAGACCTCCGCTCACGACCCGCTGAACGGCTATCTGCCGATCGGCTGGACGGTCGCCGAACACAGGGCCAAGCGCGAGAGCGATCCGAAGGCCGTCGAAGCTGCCGCCCGTGCCTCTATGAAGGTGCATGTCGAAGCCATGGTCGCCTTCTGGGATGCCGGCGTGCCGACGCTCGACTACGGCAACAACATCCGCCAGGTCGCCAAGGAAGAGGGTTTCGAAAACGCCTTCGCTTTCCCGGGCTTCGTGCCGGCCTATATCCGCCCGCTTTTCTGCCGCGGCATCGGCCCCTTCCGCTGGGCTGCCCTTTCGGGTGATCCGGAAGATATCTACAAGACTGATGCCAAGGTGAAGGAGCTGCTGCCCGACAACAAACATCTGCACAATTGGCTCGACATGGCGCGCGAGCGCATTTCCTTCCAGGGTCTGCCGGCGCGCATTTGCTGGGTCGGTCTCGGCGATCGCCACCGCCTCGGACTTGCCTTCAACGAAATGGTCAGGAACGGCGAGCTGAAGGCGCCCGTCGTCATCGGCCGCGACCATCTCGACTCCGGCTCGGTCGCCTCGCCGAACCGCGAAACGGAAGCCATGAAGGACGGCTCGGATGCCGTTTCCGACTGGCCGCTCCTGAACGCCCTGCTCAACACCGCGTCCGGCGCCACCTGGGTATCGCTGCATCATGGCGGCGGCGTCGGCATGGGCTTTTCCCAGCACTCCGGCATGGTCATCTGCGCCGACGGCACGGATGATGCGGCCAAGCGCCTGGAGCGCGTTCTCTGGAACGACCCGGCGACCGGCGTCATGCGCCACGCCGATGCCGGTTACGACATCGCGCTCGACTGGGCCAAGAAGCAGGGCCTGCGCCTGCCGGCCATCCTGGGGAACTAAGATGAAGCTGCTGCGCGCCAGTGACCACAAGCGCATGCCCTGGAAAAACGGCGGCGGCGAAACGGTGGAGATCGCCGTTTCGCCCGACGGCGCCGGGCTTGCCGACTTCGACTGGCGCGTCAGCATGGCGACTGTTGCCACAGATGGGCCGTTCTCGGTCTTTCCCGGCATTGATCGCACACTATCCATTCTCGAGGGTGAGGGCATGACACTCTTCATTGAGGGGCGCGCGCCCGAGCGTCTGACGCAGGCGAGCGAGCCGCTGCCCTTTGCTGCCGATGCGCCGACTTCGGCGACGCTGATCGACGGCACGATTACCGATCTCAATGTGATGACGCGGCGGGGCCGTTTTACGCATTCCGTGCGGCGGGTTGCTATAGATGAACATAGGGAGGTCGCTTTCGAGACCGGGACCAATCTGGTTCTTTGCCATCGCGGCAATGCCGAAATCGATGGCATGGCGCTTGATGCTGGCGATTGCCTTTTGATTTCCAACGACAGCGCCGGGGGGCACTCGATCTCGGGTAAGGCGCAGCTGTTCCATATCGCCATCGCGGCAATATAGTCAGCTATCTGCCGTTCCTTGACTTGACACCTGTCCAGCTCGGTCATCCTATTTCTATCTAGTAGAAAGAGGATAGCTGCATGAGCGACGATCAGATCCCCGCCGATAGCAAGCTTACGACTTCCAAGCGCCGCTGGGCGGCGGAGGGCAAGTTTCTGACGGGGCGTATCAGCCGGCCGGAGACGGAGCGGCTGCCGCCGGGGCAGCATCTCGTGAAGAACTGGCCGGTGCTGGATCTCGGCGTGCAGCCGCAAATTTCTCTGTCGAGTTGGCGGCTCGATGTAATCGGCTTCGTGGAAAATCGACTCAGCCTCGATTGGGCCGCTTTCCAGGCGATAGAGCAAAGCACCCGTGTCAGCGATATCCACTGCGTGACGACCTGGTCACGCTACGACAATCGCTGGGAAGGGGTTTCTACACGCGATCTCCTCGATCTTGCCATGCCGACGGCGGAGGCGCAGCATGTGCTGCTGACGAGCTATGACGGCTATACTACTAATCTGCCGCTTGCGGATTTCGCGGCTGAGGATGCGATTCTGGCCACCGCCTGGGAGGGCCAGCCGCTGACCGGTGAGCATGGCGGCCCGATGCGTCTCGTCGTGCCGCATCTTTACTTCTGGAAGAGCGCCAAGTGGCTGAACCGCATCGAGCTCATCGGTGCCGACAGGGCCGGCTTCTGGGAGAAGAACGGCTATCACATGTATGGCGATCCCTGGCGGGAGCAGCGTTACTCGGACGATTGACGCTCTCGGCGCTTTGCGGGTGAGTACCCTGCACTGGCCCTCCCGAATCGCGGTTCTTATGTCACCGTGGCAATTTTTGATGGCGACGTCTGGGTTTGTGGCTTTGCAAGCCGCCATGATGGGCGTATTCAATGATCGTATGATTGTTGCCGGGAGTACTCGGCTTCCTTGAACGCCAATATCCGAAATTTCATCTCATGACCGTTGCCAGGACCATAGAAGAGCCTTCCGAAGCAAGTTTCGGCCGGCAGTCCCGCATCATCGCCTTCGTCGTCGCCGTCTCCTTCTTCATGCAGATCCTCGACGGCACCATCGTCACCACCTCGCTGCCGCAGATGGCGACAACCTTTGGAGTTGAGCCGGTGTCGATGAGCATCGGCATCACGGTCTATCTGCTTACCATGGCCGCCTTCGTGCCGCTGGCCGGCTGGGCCGGCGATCGCTATGGTGCACGGCGGGTGTTCCTGGCGTCGATCACCATCTTCACCGTGGCATCGCTGTTCTGCGGTCTTTCGGGGAATTTGACCGAATTCATCATTGCCCGCGCCGTGCAGGGTGTCGGCAGCGCGCTGATGACGCCTGTCGGCCGCATCATCGTGCTGAAAAACGCGCGCAAGTCCGATCTGGTGCATGCGATGTCGATGATCACCTGGCCGGCGCTGACGGCGCCTGTCATCGGCCCCGTCCTCGGCAGCTTCATCACCACCTATCTCAGCTGGCATTGGAACTTCCTGATCAATATCCCGATCGGCATTATCGGTCTGGGTCTCGTCCTGCGCTTCGTGCCGGATCAGCGGGAGGAAAAGGTCGCCCGCCTCGATTTCGTCGGCTTCCTGCAATCGGCGGCAGGGCTGACATTCTTGCTTGCCGGCCTTGAATTCGTGGTGCAGGGCACGACGGGGCTGGCGCCCAGCATAGGGTTGATCGCTGCAGGCGTGGTGTTTTCCATCATCGCCACCCGGCATTTTATGACGGTTGATGCGCCCTTGCTCGATCTCTCCGCCTTCAAGGTGCAGACCTTCGCCATGTCGACGCTTTCGGCCGGCACGGCGAGCCGTGTGGCGATCAACGCCACGCCGTTCCTGATCCCGCTGCTCTTCCAGGTCGGCTTCGGGCGCACGGCGATCGATGCCGGCACCTATCTGCTCTTCTATTTCGCCGGCAATCTCGGCATGAAGGCGATCACCACGCAGATGTTGAGAATCTTCGGCTTCCGCAACGTGCTCGTGGTCAACGGTCTGATCTCGTCGGCCAGCATTGCCGGATGCGCGTTTCTGTCTCCGTCGACGCCGGAGTTATTGATATATTGTCTGCTATTCATCGCCGGGCTTTCGCGGTCGATGAATTTCACGGCGCTGAATACGCTGGGGTTTGCCGATATCCATGCCGCGCAGCGCAGCTCCGCCTCCACATTGTCGAGCATGCTGCAGCAGGTTTCACTGCTGCTTGGCGTTGCCGTCGCTGCTGCGGTTCTCAATCTCTCGCGCACGATTCATGGTGGGGAAACGCTTTCGCTTGTCGATTTTCGCTGGGCTTTCCTCATCGTTGGCCTTATCGGTGGCATCTCCGCATTGCGTTTTATCAGCCTGCCGCACGATGCCGGTGCAGAGGTATCCCGCCATAAAGTGAAGACCTGATCAAAACCTTCAAATTCTTAACGATATTGACAGGCAAGCCGCTGTAATGTGGGCTGCCAGTTCCCATATGCAATCCGCGTCAACTCCCACAGGAGGCAGTCCCATGCTGCTCAGAACCCTCGCCATCTCCGCTCTCGTCCTCGGCATGTCCAGCGCCGCCATGGCGGAGCAGGCTCACAAGCATCATCCCAAGCGCGTCAATGTCGAGGCGTTCCAGGCCGATGTTGGCAATGTCGACCATTCCAAGGACGCAATTCTCCCGGACGGCACCATCAACACCGATCCGTCGGTGACAGGTCCGATCCGCGCCGGCGACTCCATTTCCCGCCTGCAATGCGCTGCTGCCCCTAACTCCGTCGGCGCTCGTTCGAGCACCTATAGTGCAGGCTCCGCTTCGCTTTGCCCGTAACGGCGTGATGGCTCGAGCTGGTCTTAAGCCAGCTCGATATCCGTCTGCTTGAACCGGTCGCTTTTCGACAATAGCGGCTGGCGATAATAGCGAGCGCAGGCATAGGTCATGCAATCGTCAAGGCTGAGGCGCGCCATATGGTCGCCTTGGCCATAGCGCTCGTAGGCCTCCGTCGCCAAGGTGGCGGCGCGGGGCGGCACAGCAAGCAGCTGAACGTTCATAAGCTGCAGAAACGTGCGGACAGCTTCGCCGGCCTCGGTCGGCGACAATCCCAAAGTATCGGAGACAAGGATTGCGGCATTCGCCGCGACAAGCGGCGAAGTCATTCGCGCTGTTGCCGGCTGCATGCGGATGGCGAAGGCACGCGCCTCCTCCTCGTCGGTCATCATCGCCGACAGCACTGAAGCGTCGATAAACATCAAATCTCTTCCGCTATGCCGGCGCTTTCGCTTTTGGCGGTGGCCTTCTGTTTGAGATTGCGGCAGAAAGTGACCGCGACGTCGGCAAGCGCCGGCTTGGTCAGCTCCTCATCCAGCGCCTTCTGCAAGGCACGCCGCACGGCTTCCGTCTTGGTCGTGGCCTTGGTCAGCGCCTGATAGCGCCGCGCCAATCGATCAATGGCATCGTCCTTGATGTAAAGCGGCATGGAATATCCCTTTAAATTCTATGGATATCCTTAAGCTCTCTGCGCGAGGAAGGCAATCATGTGCGCCGTTGGCTGTATCCTACTTTCTGCGATATTTAGATGACGATCATCATCTAACGTGATAGGAATGGTCCGAAGATATGGTTTGCTGTCCGTGAGGAGATGTCATGTCCGCTACCGATCCCATCGTCATCGTTTCCGCTACCCGCACGCCGCTGGGCCGTTTCCAGGGAGATCTCTCGCCCTTGCAGGCGCACGAGCTTGGCGCGCATGTCATCCGCGCGGCGCTGAGGCGTGCCGGTCTTTCGGCGGAGAAAGTGGATGAAGTTCTGTTTGGCTGCGTCCTGCCTGCGGGGCAGGGACAGGCGCCGGCCCGACAGGCTGCGCGCGGGGCCGGCCTGCCGGATGCCGTCGGCGCCACCACGATCAACAAGGTCTGCGGTTCCGGCATGAAGGCCACCATGCTGGCGCATGACCTACTTCTCGCTGGTTCGGTCTCGATCGCCGTTGCCGGCGGCATGGAATCCATGTCGAATGCGCCGTATCTGCTGGCCAAGGCTCGCGGCGGCTATCGCATGGGCCATGACCGCATCTTCGATCACATGATGCTCGACGGGCTCGAGGACGCCTACGAGAAGGGCCGTTCCATGGGCGATTTCGGCGAGCTGGCGGTTGAGGCCTATCAGTTTAGCCGCGACGATCAGGATGCTTATGCGGTCGAGACCTTATCGCGCGCCCGTGCCGCAACGGAGAACGGCGCCTTCGAAGCCGAAATCACCCCGGTTTCCATCATGGCGAAGGGCGGCCCCATTACCATTGCCAAGGACGAGCATCCGCAAAAGGTCTCGCCGGAAAAAATCCCGACACTGAAGCCCGCCTTCCGCAAGGATGGCACGATTACGGCGGCCAGCGCCTCAGCCAATGCCGATGGTGCGGCCGCGCTTATCCTGACACGCCGCTCGGTTGCCGAGCGCGAGGGATTGCCCATTCTTGCCGAGATCAAGGCGCATGCGACGCATTCCCAGGAGCCGGCCTGGTACACCACCGCGCCGATCCCGGCGATCCGCAAGCTGCTCGATAAGACCGGATGGAAGATCGGCGATGTCGATCTCTTCGAGATCAACGAGGCCTTCGCCGTTGTCGCCATGGTAGCTGCCAAGGAGCTCGGCATTGCTCGCGATCGTCTCAATGTCAACGGTGGCGCCTGCGCGCTCGGCCATCCCATCGGTGCGACCGGTGCGCGGCTGATCGTGACGCTGCTGCATGCGCTCGAGCGTCAGGGTGCAAGGAAGGGCGTCGCAGCCCTTTGCATCGGCGGCGGCGAGGCAACGGCGATTGCTGTGGAGCGGGTTGGGTAAGCGAATTCGGGCAAGTCAGGTGCATCTGCCGATGCCGCGCCTGCGAGTATGCCCCTCATCCTAGCCCTCTCCCCGCTTGGCGGGGAGAAGGGACGACCGCGCCAGACGGCGAATTTGCAGGCAGATCGTAGGCTATTAGATCAAAGCCCCCTCTCCCCGCTGGCGGGGAGAGGGCAGGAGTGAGGGGCCGCGTGGGTGCGGAGAAGGCGAACAAACGCGGTCGATGTCCTCATTTCACCAACCGCAGCCGGAGTGCGTTGGCGATCACCGAGACCGAGGACAGGCTCATCGCCGCTGCAGCGATCATCGGCGACAGAAGCAGGCCGAAGACCGGATAGAGCACGCCGGCTGCGAGCGGCACGCCGAGCGCATTGTAGCCAAAGGCGAAGGCAAGGTTCTGCTTGATGTTGCGGATGGTCGCTTCCGAGAGGTGGCGCGCCCGCACGATGCCGTTGAGATCGCCCTTCACCAGCGTGATGCCGGCGCTTTCCATGGCGACGTCGGCGCCCGTGCCCATGGCGATGCCAACATCGGCTGATGCAAGCGCGGGAGCGTCGTTGACGCCGTCGCCGGCCATGGCAACGATGCGGCCTTTGGCGCGTAGTTCGTCGATCAGTGCCTTCTTGCCTTCCGGCAGCATGTCGGCGCGTACTTCGTCGATGCCGAGCTGCTTCGCGACGGCAGCGGCGGTCTTGCCGTTGTCGCCGGTTGCCATGACGATGGTCAGGCCGCTCTCATGCAGCGCCTTGATGGCGGCGGCCGTGGTCGGCTTGATCCGGTCGGCGACGGCGACGAGGCCGGCAAGCTTCCTGTCGATGGCGACGAACATGACGGTCTTGCCTTCGCCGCGCAAGCGCTCCGTCTCGGCCTTCAAGGCCTCGATCGAGACGCCAAGATCGGACATCATCGCCGCGTTGCCGAGGGCGATCGCGGCTTCGCCGGTGTGGCCCTCGACGCCTTTGCCTGTCACCGCCGCAAAGCCGGAGATCTCGACGAATCGCGCCTTGCGCTCCTCGGCGCCGGCGACGATCGCTTCGGCAAGCGGGTGTTCTGAGCCGCGCTCCAGGCTGGCAGCAAGCGAGAGCAGGCGGGCCTCGTCTGTGCCTGTCGCGGGGACGATGTCGGTCAGATTCGGCTTGCCCTCGGTCAGCGTGCCTGTCTTGTCGACGATCAGCGTGTCCACCTTGGCGAAGCGTTCCAGCGCCTCGGCATCGCGCACGAGTACGCCCTCATGTGCGCCTCGGCCCGTGGCGATCATGATCGACATAGGCGTTGCCAGCCCCAGCGCACAGGGGCAGGCGATGATCAGCACGGCGACGGCGGCAAGCAGCGCATGCGCCAGCCTCGGCTCCGGCCCGACAAAGGCCCAGACGGCGAAGGCGATAATGGCGGCCGCGACCACAGCCGGCACGAAAACGGCGGAGACGCGATCGACCATCGTCTGGATCGGCGCGCGCGAGCGCTGCGCCTTGGCGACAAGCTCGACGATGCGCGAGAGGGTGGTCTCGGCGCCGACCTTTTCGGCTTGCATGATGAGTCCGCCGTTCCTGTTGATGGTGCCGCCGGTCACGGCGTCGCCCGTGGCCTTTTCGACTGGCAGAGGTTCGCCCGTAATCATCGATTCGTCGACAGTTGATTGCCCTTCGATGACGGAGCCATCCACAGGGACGCGCTCGCCGGGGCGCACGCGTAGCCGGTCGCCGGCCTGGATTTCGTCGACAGGCACATCGGTTTCGCTGCCATCGGCGCCGATGCGCCGTGCTGTTTTCGGGGCGAGATCGAGAAGCGCGCGAATGGCCGAGCCGGTGCGTTCGCGGGCCTTCAGCTCGAGTACCTGGCCGACGAAGACCAATGCGACGATGACGGAAGCCGCCTCGAAATAGACGGGGACGCTCTCACCATGGCCTCGGAAGCTCATGGGAAACAGGCCGGGGGCGAGCGTGGCGATGACGCTATAGAGATAGGCGGTGCCGACGCCGAGACCGATCAGCGTCCACATATTGGGGCTGCGATTGACGAGCGAATTCCAGGCGCGGCGGAAGAAGGGCAGCGCCGCCCAAAGCACGACCGGCGTCGCGAGCAGAAGTTCGACCCATGTGGCAAGAGGTTCGCCGATCCAGTCGCGAATGGGCAAGCCGATCATCGGACCCATGCTGATAACAAGCAGCGGCAGTGATAGGGCGGCGCTGATCCAGAACCGGCGAGTGAAATCGGCAAGCTCCGGGTTCGGGCCGTGATCGGCGGCGGGAACACCCATCGGCTCCAGCGCCATGCCGCATTTCGGGCAGTCGCCGGGATGGTCGCTGATGACCTCGGGGTGCATCGGGCAGGTATAGAGCGTGCCCTTCGGCACCGGCTTTGGCGCCGGTTTGTTACCGTCGAGATAGGAGGCTGGATTTGCCTCGAACTTTGCCTTGCAACTGGCCGAGCAGAAATAGAATTTTTCGCCCTCGTGCTTTAGGAAGTGGCGGGCGGTGGCACGGTCCACCGGCATGCCGCAGACCGGGTCTTTCGCCGTGAGGTAGTTTTCCGGTGCAGCCTGGAACTTTGTACGGCAGCCGTCACTGCAGAAGTGGAAAGTACGGCCGCGATAATCCAGCGATGGCTTGCCAGCATCGGGATCGACGGTCATGCCGCAGACGGGATCGCGGATCACCACATCCTGAATGTCGGCATCATGATGATGGTGATGACCGTGGCCATGATGGCCGTGATCGTGCTCGTTGTGCTGTGCCATGTCTTACTCCTTTGCCCGAAAGGGCGTCGGAAAGCCTTATGAACCTTCCCATCGCTGGAAGGTCAAGACGGAAAATAGTGATTGCCATCCACAGTTCACAGGGTTGCCTTCCTATCTCGCCGCGGACGGCGATGATAAGTTCCGTTAGATCGATGCAATGATGTGATTCCAATGCGATATGATCTGACCACGCTGCAACTTGCCACGCTTCTGCCTGCCATCGTCAAGGCGGAGGATATGTTGGCGCGGCTGGATGAGCGTGTCTTGAGGCATGCGGTGGCGGATGGTTTTCGCGAGCGGGGGCACTTTTTCGATGCCGCTGGTGCGCTCTGGGTCGGCGGCGAACTCGTGCATGTGGAGGATCTCGTCCTGCATGATGCGCGCATGGATACGCGCACACCGACGCACGAGTTGACCATCGCCCATGCGGTGCTGCGTAGCAGGCGCCGCCTTTGGACCGCCGATCCTTCCTGGGGCCTGGAGGCGGCGGGTCTTGCCGTCCTGCGCGGTGACGTCGGCGAAACCGAAGACATCATTGCGCCGCGTTCGACGCCTGCCCCGGCCATGGAGCCGGACGAGCCGGTGGATGGGGAAGACGATTTCGGCGTTGATTTCGCCGAGATCGACGCGATCCTCGCCCGATCCGACAAGATCCTGAATGGCGGCGTTCCGGAAGCTCGGCAGCCGACCGTTGACGTTGACGATCCCCTTGCACTCATCCGTGATGAGGATTGGGATGAGGATGAGCGGCTGGAGAGCTGGCGCGCTGTCATTCGCGAGGCGGATCTGCTGCCGCCCGCTCTCGGCGCGGCGGTGCTTTTCGATGCCTGGGAGCGAATAGAGCCACTGCGGCGGCAGCATTGGCTCGGCGGCTTGCTGGTCAGCGCCTATCTGCGCAGCCGGGGCAAGGTCACATCCCATCTCTTTTGCCTGAATGTCGGCCTGAAAGCCGTCCGTCACGACCGCCGGCGTGCGCCAGATCGCACCACGCGGCTGACAGCCTTTCTCGAAGCCATGGCACTTTCGGCCGATTCAGGTCTGAAGGAGCTCGATCGCCTTTCGCTTGCCCGGCTGCAGATGGAGCTCCGGCTCAAGGATCGGCGGTCCAACAGCAGCTTGCCCGAAGTCATCGATATCGTGCTGTCGCGGCCCATCGTTTCGGCGAAGATGATCGCGCGTCATGTCGGCGTCACCTCCAGAGGTGCGCTCAATCTGGTGGCCGAACTCGGCCTGCGCGAGATGACAGGCCGTGGTCGCTACCGTGGCTGGGGCGTGCTTTGAGGCGCTGCAGCGGCTTGTGCGGGTAGACGCATCCACCTTGCAACCACAACCCTAGTTTTTCGTCCAATGTTACAGTTTGTTACGCTAAGTGGCGCTAAAATGGACAAAATTTAATGGCCATACCAAATTCCTAAGCGGCGCGATGCAAGCTAAGGTCGCGCCATGAATATCGGGGGATCGTCGATCACCCCGAGCTTTGAAGGAAGGTGCGTGAATGGCTCGGACGTTTCGGGTCGTCGTGTGGTTGGCTGTGATTGGCGTGGTTGGGTACGGCGCCTATGCGATCCGCGATCGTTGGCTTGGGCCGGCAGAGAAGCTGCTCGGCTATCAGAGCGCGGCTGCGCCAGGCGAGCAAGCCCAAGGTGAGCGCCGCGGCGGCCAGGGGCAGGGCGGCGGCAGCGGCAGACGGCGCGGCATGTCGCAGTTCGGCGGACCGGTTCCCGTACTTGCTGCCGATGCGACGACCGCCGATGTCCCCGTCTACATCAACGGCGTTGGGTCGGTGAAGGCGCTGAATACAGTGACAGTGCGCCCGCAGGTCAGCGGACGAATTGTCGAAATCAATTTCGTCGAGGGCCAGGACATCAAGAAGGGCGACGTCATCGCCCGCATCGACGATTCCGTCTATAGGGCACAGCTCGATCAGGCAATCGCCAAGAAGGCGCAGGACGAAGCTTTGCTCGCGGGTGCCCAGCGCGATCTAGCCCGCTACCAGATGATGGTGAAGAGCGCATCCGGTACGCAGCAACAGGTCGATACGCAGACTTCGCTGGTGGCCCAATATACCGCACAGGTCCAGGCGGATGTGGCTGCTATCGAGAGTGCGCAAGCAACGCTCGATTATACGACGATCAGGGCAGCCTTCGATGGGCGCACCGGCATCCGCAACGTCGATGTCGGCAATCTCGTCAGCTCGTCCGATGCGACCGGCATCGTAACGCTCTCGCAGATCAAGCCGATCTCCGTGCTGTTTTCCATTCCGCAGCAACAGCTTGCCCGCGTCAATGCGGCCAGTGCGGCCGGAACGCTTTCCGTTCAGGCTTTGGGCAACGATGGCGAGACGGTAGTCGACAATGGTTCGCTTGGAGTGGTCGACAATCAGGTCGATCCCACCACCGGCACGGTCAAGCTGAAGGCGAATTTCCCCAACGACAAGCTGGCGTTGTGGCCCGGTGCCTTCGTCAATGCCCGCCTGCTTGTGGAGACGCTGAAGGGCGTTACCGTCATTCCGAGCGGCGCCGTGCAGCGTGGCCCGAACGGAACCTTCGTCTATATCATCGGCCAGGACCAGACTGTTGCGATGAAGCCGGTGAAGGTGCGCCAGCAGGACGATACGCTTGCGGTCATCGCCGATGGCGTGACGCTCGGTGACAAGGTGGTGACGACCGGTTTCGCGCGGCTTCAGAATGGGTCGAAGGTGCAGATTTCGGCCAATCCGGATCAGGCGTCGCCGGCTGTTCCGTCAACCGACAATAACGGGCAGCCTGTTGCAGAGAACGACCAACAGAATGCTGCTTCAGGCACCGCAAATGCGAGCGAACGTCCGCATCGCCGCCACAACGGCCAGGGTGGTCAAGGCGGCCAAGGGCAGGGCGGTGCCGGCGGTCATAATGGCCATCGCGGCCAGGATGGTCAGTCAGCCGCCGCTGGCGAACAGGGTGCGGATACGGGCGGCGGCTCGGCCTCCAACAATTCCTCGGCTACGCCGACGCAGCAACAATGAACGTCTCGTCGCTCTTCATCTCCCGACCGATCGCCACCTCGCTCCTCGGGGTGGCGGTGCTCTTGGGCGGCATTCTCGGTTTTCTCTTCCTGCCGGTCGCGCCGTTGCCGCAGGTGGATTTTCCGACGATCCAAGTGACGACGCAGCTTCCGGGTGCCGATCCCGATACGATGGCGGCGCTTGTGACGGCGCCGCTGGAGCGGCCGCTCGGCCAAATCCCGTCGCTAGCTTCGATGACCTCGTCGAGCGCCTTTGGCATCAGCCAGATCACGCTCCAGTTCGATCTCGGCCGCGATATCGATGGCGCGGCGCAGGATGTTCAGGCGGCCATCAATGCTGCCGGATCGACCTTGCCGCGCACGCTTCCCTATCCGCCGACCTATTCGAAGGTGAACCCCGCCGATACGCCGATCGTGACGCTGGCTCTGCGCTCCAACAGCTATTCGATCCGCGAGCTCAGCGATTTTGCCGATACCATGATGGCGCAGCGCCTGAGCGAAGTGTCGGGGGTCGGCGACGTCAATATCCAGGGTGGCGTCAAGCCTGCCATCCGCATCCAGGCGGATCTGCCGCGTCTTGCCTCCTATGGACTTGCCCTGGAGGACATCCGTACGGCGATCACCAATGCCAGCGTTGCCGGTGCGAAGGGTTCGCTCGACGGCACGCAGCAAAGCTTCACGCTTGCCGCCAACGACCAGATCGTCGATCCGAACGTCTATAAATCGGTCATCGTTGCCTACCGCAACAGCGCGCCGGTGCAATTGAAGGACGTCGCAACCGTCGTCGAAGGACTGGAAAACAACCGCGTCGGCGCCTGGTATCAGGGCCAGCCCGCCGTCATTCTCGATATCATGCGTCAGCCGGGCGCCAACGTCATCCAGACGGTCGAGAATGTGCTGAAGCAGATCCCAAAGCTGAAGCAGGCGATGCCGGCCGGCGTCTCCCTTGATATCGTCAATGATCGCACCGAGACCATCCGCGCTTCGATCCATGATGTGCAATGGACGCTGGTTATCAGCATCGGTCTTGTCATCCTCGTCGTCCTGCTCTTCCTGCGGACGATGACGGCGACCTTCATTGCTGGCGTCGCGCTGCCGCTGTCGCTGATTGCCACTTTCGGCGTCATGTGGTTCGCCGGCTTCAGTCTCGACAATCTCTCGCTGATGGCACTGACGATCGGCACCGGCTTCGTCGTCGACGACGCCATCGTGATGATCGAGAACATCGCGCGCCATATCGAAGAGGGCGAAAATCCGATGCAGGCGGCGCTGAAGGGTGCCGGCGAAATCGGCTTCACGATCATTTCGCTGACCGTCTCGCTGGTTGCGGTCTTCATTCCACTGCTGTTCATGACTGGCATTGTCGGCCGCATGTTCCGCGAATTCGCACTGACGCTCACCATTGCCGTCGTCGTGTCGGCCGTGGTCTCGCTGACGCTCACGCCGATGATGTGCGCGCGTATCTTGCGCAAGCCGAAAGAGCATCAGGGCGGCTTTCTGGCCGGTGCCGACCGTTTCACCGACTGGATGGTTGAAGGCTATCGGCGCAGCCTTGTCTGGGCCGTGGATCGCAGCCCTCTCATGCTGCTGATGACGGTGGTGACGCTGGCTGCGACGATCGCGCTTTATGTCGTCATCCCCAAGGGCTTTCTGCCGGCGCAGGACACGGGCCTCATCACCGCCGTCATCGAAGCCGAGCCGACGACCTCCTTCGAAATCATGAAGCAGATCCAGGCTGATGTGACCGACCGGCTGCGCAAGGATCCGGATGTTGCCGGCGTCGTTGCCGTCATAGGCGCCAGCGCGAGCAATCTGACGCTCAACACCGGCAATCTCAGTCTCGTGCTGAAGCCGCGGAGTGAGCGTAACGCGTCCGCCGATAAGATCATCGAGAGGATGCGCGGCGAGGTGACGGGCTTGCCCGGCATCCACGTCACCTTCCAGAGCGTGCGCGACATCTCGATCAGCACCAGGGCCAGCCGTGCGCCCTACCAATATACCCTTACGGGCACGGACACGAATACGGTGGTCGACTGGGCGCAGAAGCTTGTCCAGCGGCTGCAGGAAAGCCCGAAGCTGACGGATGTCGCCTCCGAAGTGGAGATGGGCGGCGGGCGTATCTTCGTCGATGTCAATCGCGAGACTGCTTCGCGGCTCGGTGTATCGATGCAGGCTGTCAGCGATACTTTGAATGATGCCTTCGGCCAGCGGCAGATCGCGACGATCTACGGCCAGGCCAACCAGTATCGCGTCATCCTGGAGGCGGCACCGCTATATCAGTCGGATCCGAAATCTCTCGACAAACTCTATGTCGCCGGCGCCAGCGACACGCAGGTGCCGCTCAACGCCTTCACGACGGCGAGTTTCACGACCGCGCCGCTGGTCATCAGCCATGATGAGCAGTTCCCGGCCGTGACGCTCAGCTTCGATCTCGCCAAGGGGGCGTCGCTCAGCGATGCCGTCGCCGAGATCAAGGCGGCGGAGCTGGATGTCGGCATGCCCGATAATATCCAGCGCAAATATTCCGGCGATGCCGAAGAGTTTGCATCCTCGCTCGCGGGTGAACCCTGGCTGATCCTGGCGGCAGTCGTGACGATCTATATCGTGCTCGGCCTGCTCTATGAGAGTGCCGTGCATCCGGTGACGATCCTGTCGACACTGCCTTCGGCCGGTGTCGGCGCGCTGCTGGCGTTGATGCTGTTCGGGCAGGATCTGTCGATTATCGCGCTCATCGGCATCGTGCTCCTGATGGGTATCGTCAAGAAGAATGCGATCATGATGATCGACTTCGCGTTGGAGGCGGAGCGCAAGGAAGGCCTGGAGCCGCGCGAGGCCATTCTGAAAGCCTCGATCCTGCGTTTCCGGCCGATCATGATGACCACGCTCGCAGCACTCTTCGGCGCGCTGCCGCTGGCACTGGCGCAGGGCACGGGCGCCGAGCTGCGTATTCCGCTTGGCATCACCATCATCGGCGGTCTCGTGTTGTCACAACTCCTGACGCTCTATACGACGCCGGTGATCTATCTCGCCTTCGAGCGCCTGCGCGCCAAGATCGTCGGCCGCACTAGTGGCATGCCGAGCGCCGAGATGAACGAATTGGCGGGTGGCGAGAGATGAACATCTCCGAGCCGTTTATCAAACGCCCTGTCGGGACGACGCTTCTGGCGATCGGGCTGATGATCCTCGGCATCGTTGCCTATCGCTTCCTGCCAGTCGCGAGCCTGCCGACCGTCGATCTGCCGACAATCGTCGTTTCCTCAAGCCGCCCAGGGGCCGATCCGGCCAGTATGGCGGCGAGCGTGGCCGCCCCACTGGAGCGTCATCTCGGGACCATTGCCGGCGTTACGCAATTGACGTCCGTCAGCTCGCTCGGCTCGAGTACGATCATCGTCCAGTTCGATCTCTCGCGTAGCGTGGATGGTGCGGCGCAGGATGTGCAGGCGGCGTTGAACGCGGCTGCGACGGACCTGCCCGGCGATCTGCCCACTCTCCCGTCCTTCCGCAAGATCAATCCGGCGGCGGCCCCGGTTCTCATCCTGGCGCTGACCTCAGACAATGTCTCTCCGAGCGCTATTTATGATGCGGCGGATACAGTTGTGGTGCAGCGCATCTCGCAGGTCGATGGCGTCGGCGGGGTGACCGTGAGCGGCGCCGATCAACCCGCCATCCGCGTCCGGCTGGATCCGGACCGGCTTTCGGCGATGGGCCTGTCGCTCGATGCCGTTCGCACGGCGATCGTCAACGCCAACGTGCTCGGGCCTTTCGGTTCGATCGACGGTGCCGGCGGCGCTTTCTCCGTTGCCGTCAACAGCCAGTTGAAGACGCCGGAAGCCTACGGACGGATCATCGTACAGAGCGGGGATGGCACCGCCGTTCGCCTCTCCGACATCGCCACTGTCGAGCCTGGGGTGCGCAACAGCCGCTCGGATGCCTGGTATGACGGCAAGCCAGCCGTGCTGCTCAACATCACCAAGCAGGCGGATGCGAACGTCATCGCCACCGTCGATGGCGTCAAGCAGCTGATCCCCGAACTGCAGCGGCTCATTCCCGCCGGTGTGAATATCTCGATCCTTTCCGATCGCACGACGACGATCCATGCCAGCGTCAACGACATGCAGTGGACGCTGCTTGCCACCATTTGTCTGGTCATGGCCGTCGTCTTCGTGTTCCTGCGGCGCACTACCCCCACAGTCGCTGCCGGCGTCACTGTGCCGCTATCGCTCGCCGGCACTTTTGCCGCGATGTGGCTCTTCGGGCTGTCGATCGACAATCTCTCGCTGATGGCGCTTGCCGTATCCGTCGGCTTCGTCGTCGATGATGCCATCGTCATGATCGAGAATATCTATGCCAATCTGGAAACGGGCATGAAGCCGATGCGGGCAGCGCTCGAAGGCGCCAAGCAGATCGGCTTTACCGTCATTTCCATCAGCCTGTCGCTGCTTGCCGCCTTCATTCCACTATTCTTCATGGGCGGCATCGTCGGTCGCTTCTTCCAGACCTTCTCGCTGACGCTCGGCTTTACCATCGTCGTTTCGACGCTCGTGTCCCTGACGCTGACGCCGATGATCTGCGGCCATCGCCTGCGCCAGCACGATATCGATGCCCGGCCTGGCCTGTTCGGCCGCATCGTCGAGGGCACACTGGGTGCGATTACCGGCTTTTATGGCCGGACGCTACGGGCGGTGCTGCACCACCGTTTCCTTTCCGTGGTCGTCATCATCGCTTGCGTGGTCATGTCGGGCTATCTCTACGTCAAGGTTCCGAAGGGCTTCATTCCGCAGGACGATACCGGTTTCATCCAGGGCGGAACGCAGGCTGCGACCGATATTTCCTATCCCGCCATGGTCAAGCTGCAGCAACAGGCGGCGGATATCGCTTCGAAGGATCCCGCCGTTTCCGGTATTGGCTCTTCCGTCGGCGGTGGCGGCTTTTCCAGCTCCATCAATCGTGGCCAGCTTTTCATCTCGCTGAAGCCGGAATCGGAGCGTGCGCCAACAGCCGAGGTCATAGACAGGCTGCGCAAGCAGCTGATGGCCGTTCCCGGCCTCAGCACCTTCCTGTTTTCGCCGGGCGATATCCGCGCCGGCGCGCGCCAGTCGCAATCGCAGTATCAGTTCACGCTCTGGGGTGCGAATTACGATGAGCTGGTGGAATGGGCGCCCAAGGTGCTGGAGCGGATGCAGGCCCTGCCGGGATTGACCGATGTCGCGACCGACAGGCAGCCCAACGGCCTGCAGGCGACCGTCAATATCGACCGCAGTCTTGCCTCCCAGCTCGGCGTCAACATCCAGTCTATCGATTCCGCGCTCAACAATGCCTTCGCGCAGCGGCAGATCTCGACGATCTACACGCAGCGCAACCAGTATCGCGTCGTGCTGGAGGCGGACCCGAACTATGCGCTCGATCCGCATGACATTTCGAAGCTCTACGTGCCCGCCTCCGGCGGTACGCAGGTGCCGTTGAGCGCAGTGGCGTCGATCGACCGCACGCTGGCGCCGCTGGTGGTCAATCACCAGGGTCAATATCCCTCCGTCACCATCTCCTACAATCTGGCGCTCAACACGCCGCTGCAGGTCGCCAACGATGCCATCCAGAAGGCTGTGCTGGACATGCACCTGCCCGACACGCTGCATGCGGATTTCGCCGGCGATGCGGCGAGCGTCACCCAATCTTCCGGCAGCCAGCCGCTCTTGCTGCTGGCGGCACTGCTGACGGTCTATATCGTCCTCGGCATCCTCTATGAGAGCCTGGCGCATCCGCTGACGATCATCTCGACGCTGCCGTCCGCCGGCCTCGGCGCGCTGCTGGCGCTTGCGATCAGCGGTACCGAGCTGACGATCATCGCCTTCATCGGCATCATCCTGCTGATCGGCATCGTCAAGAAGAACGGCATCATGATGGTGGACTTCGCGCTGCAGGGCGAGCGCATACTCGGCCTGTCTTCGGAAGAGGCCATTTATCAGGCGTGCCTGAAGCGTTTCCGGCCGATCCTGATGACGACGCTGGCAGCATTGATGGGCGCCATCCCGCTGATCATCGCCACCGGCCCCGGTTCGGAGCTGCGACGCCCGCTCGGGATCACCATCGTCGGCGGCCTCGTCGTGTCGCAGGTGCTGACGCTCTATACCACGCCGATCATCTACCTGATGCTTGCCAAGCTGCATGCGAAATGGTCGCCGAAGGCGCAAGCTTCGGCACCGCCAATATCGCCGCAATCAACTTGAGCGGTTAGAGCGTGATGCTGAAAAGTGTGAGGCGATTTCGAACGGCATAACGCTCTATTTCGTTGATTTCAGAGCAGATTCAGATTTTAGGTCGGCTCGACCTAAAATCATCCGGCTCTAGCGATGTATGGACGGACCGGATCAGCCCTTATAGTCCCACGGATTGACGACAGTTATTCCGGTGTCCAGGAAATCGGACACATTGCGGGTGGCAAGGGTTGCTCCTCGCGACGTTACAATTGCGGCGATCTGAGCATCGAATTGGCTGATCGGCTTGCCGGCCCGACGCCGCGATGTTGCAATGAAGGAATAAGCTCCTGCGGCTTCGCTATCGAAGGGTAAAGCTCTTCCGGCGAAATCCTCTTCGAATATGGGGAGAATAGCAGCTTCCAATTCGCTTCGGTGTCGGCCCATAGGCAGCAGCCGGAGTCCGTAAAGGATTTCCGCCTGCGTCGTTGCCGTCGTAAAGATGGAAAGAGAAGGCTGAGCGGCCAGCCACGCTTCAACCATTGGCGATGGCGATGGGTGCCAATAGGTCAGAAATGACATTTGTGTCGAGAATGATCATGGATCGAGATCGACCAGGCGGATCGGTTCATGGGGAGCCATATCCAGCAGGACCCCACCACTAGCAGCCATGCGACGACGGATTGTTTCAGCCAAATTGGGCTGACGCTTTTCTTCCGTCAACAAGGCCGCCCGCAGAATGTCTCGCGCCTCATCCTCCATCGATCGCCCGTGTGCGGCGGCGCGAATGCGGAGCCGGGTCTTTAAATGATCGTCGATGTTGCGGATCGTCATACTGGCCATAGAAATACCCTGTCATCAATGATTGCACATTAATCATTGATGACAAATTTGGTAATTCAAGACGACACATCCGGTGCCTGATCGAGATCTCCACTCGCTCTCTTTCGAGAGAGAGCGAGTGGAGAGGCCTTAATGCGCCACGTCAGGGTTGGTGGCCTCCGGAGCTGCCGTCGACCGAACATTGCCCTTGAAGACACGGCGGACGGAGACGAAGAGCAGCGGGATGAAGAAGATGCCGAGTACGGTTGCCGAGATCATGCCGCCCATGACGCCGATACCGATCGAATTCTGGCTGCCGGAACCGGCCCCGTTGGCGACCGCCAGCGGCAGCACGCCGAGGATGAAGGCAAGCGAGGTCATCAGGATCGGTCGCAAGCGCTGGCGGGATGCTTCCAGCGTTGCGTCGATCAGGCTTTTGCCCTGGTTCTGCTGCTCGATGGCGAATTCGACGATCAGGATGGCGTTCTTTGCCGCCAGACCGATTGTTGTCAGCAGGCCCACCTTGAAGTAGACGTCGTTCGACTGACCGAAGATGGTTGCGGCCAGCAGTGCGCCGAAGATGCCGATCGGGACCGACAGCATGACGGCAAGCGGGATCGACCAGCTCTCATAAAGGGCGGCAAGCGCCAGGAAGACGACCAGGATCGAAATCGCGTAGAGCTGGCTTGCTTGGTTACCCGAGAGCTTTTCCTGAGCGGACAGGCTGGTCCATTCGTGGCTGAAGCCAGGCGGCAGGCTTGCCATGATCTTGTCGATCTCGTTCATGGCGTCGCCCGAGGAGACGCCAGGCGCCGCGGAGCCGAGGATTTCGACCGCGGACGAGCCGTTATAGCGCTCCAGACGCGGTGAACCGTAGGTCCATTCGCCGCTCGAGAAAGCGGAGAATGGCACCATGTCGCCGCCGGAATTGCGCACATACCAGCGGCCCAGGTCTTCGGGCTGCATGCGGAAATCCTTGTCGGCCTGGACATACACCTTCTTGACGCGGCCGCGGTCGATGAAGTCGTTGACGTAGGTGCCGCCCCAGGCCGTCGATAGCGTCGTGTCGATATCCGAAAGGCCGATGTTCAGTGCGCTTGCCTTTTCCTGATCGATATTCACGGAATATTGCGGCGTGTCTTCCTGGCCGTTCGGGCGCGTTCCGAGCAGCTTATGGTTCTGTGCGGCTGCCCCAAGCAGCTGATTACGGGCCGCTATGAGTGCATCATGGCCAGCGCCATTGATATCCTTGATGAAGAAATCGAAGCCGCTCGAGCTGCCGAAGCCGGGGATTGCCGGCGGTGCCAGCGCGAAGACGCTACCGTCCTTGATCTTGGAAAAGGCTCCCATGGCGCGACCGGCGATGGCTTGTGCCTTCGACTGCGGTGTCTTGCGCTGATCGAAATCCTTCAACCTGACGAAGACGAGGCCGACATTCTGGCCCTGGCCGCTGAATCCGAATCCGGCGACCGCGAATGCGCCCTCGACATAGTCCTTCTCGTTGTTGAGATAGTAATCTCTCACCTGGTCGAGCACCGCCCAGGTACGGGAATCCGTGGCGCCTGGAGGCAGCTGGATCGCCGTCAGCAAAATGCCCTGGTCTTCCTCCGGAAGGAAGGAGCTCGGCAGGCGGTTGAACAGGACGGCCACTGCGCCGCCGATCAAGACGAACACCAGCAGGAAGACGATGCTCAGCCGGATCATGCCGTGCACGCCGCGCTGATATCCTCTCGTTCCCCGCTCGAAATTGCGGTTGAACCAGCCGAACACGCCCTTTTCCTTCGCACCATGTTTGGGCTGCCTGAGAATGGTGGCGCACAAGGCCGGCGTGAGGATAAGCGCGACGATGACTGATAGCACCATCGCCGAGACGATCGTCACCGAGAACTGCCGGTAGATGATGCCGACCGAACCGGAGAAGAAGGCCATCGGGATGAACACGGCCGACAAGACCGTGGCGATGCCGATCAGCGCGCCTGTGATTTCCTGCATCGACTTGATCGTCGCCTCGCGCGGCGACAACCCCTCTTCCTCCATCACGCGCTCGACATTTTCGACGACGACGATGGCGTCGTCGACCAGAAGGCCGATCGCCAGCACCATGCCGAACATGGTCAATGTGTTGATGGAATAGCCGAACATCGCCAGCACGCCGAAGGTGCCGAGCAGGACGACAGGGACGGCGAGCGTCGGGATCAGCGTGGCGCGCAGGTTCTGCAGGAAGACGAACATGACGATGAAGACGAGCACGATGGCTTCGAACAGCGTCTTGACCACGTCCTCGATAGAAAGCTTCACGAAGGGCGTCGTATCGTAGGGATAGACGATCTCCACGTTCGGCGGCAGGGTCTCGCTCATATTGCCGATGGCTGTCCGCACCGCTTCGGCCGTATTGATGGCGTTGGCGCCGGAGGCGAGCATCACCGCGAGGCCGGCGGAGGGATGGCCGTTATAGGTGGTCGACGTCGTATAGCTGTCTGCGCCGAGTTCCACGGTGGCGACATCGTTGATGCGTACCAGCGAGCCGTCGGACTGGCTTTTCAGGATGATGTTTTCGAACTGCTGCGGCGTCTGCAGGCGGCTCTTTGCGGTGACCGTCGCATTGAGCTGCTGGCCCTTGCGCTGCGGCAAGGCACCCAGCTGGCCAGCCGAGACCTGCGAGTTCTGGGCCTGGATTGCGCTCGTTACGTCGCTCACCATCAGCTGATATTTGGCAAGCTTGTCCGGATCCACCCAGATGCGCATGGCATAGCCGGCACCGAAGATCTGCGTATTGCCGACGCCTTCGATACGCTTCAGCGTGTCGTTCAGGGTGCTGGAGACGTAATCGGCAAGATCGTTCGAGTTGAGCTTGCCATCCGTCGACACGAAGCCGACGACCATCAGAAAGTTCGAGGTCGATTTCGAAACGGTGATGCCGGTATTTTGAACGGTCTGCGGCAGCTGGGCGGTGACGAGCTGCAGCTTGTTCTGCACCTGCATCTGCGCGACGTCAGGATCGGCCTTGTTGGTGAAGGTCAACGAGATCGAGGCCTGACCCGTCGAGGTCGAGGTCGATGTCATGTAGTCGAGATTGTCGATGCCGGTCATGCCCTGCTCGATGACCTTGGTCACCGAGTTTTCAACGGTTGCGGCGTCAGCCCCGGAATAGGTGGCGCTGATGCTGACTGTCGTCGGGGCGATCTGCGGATATTGCGAAATCGACAGCGTGAAGATCGAAAGTGTGCCCGCCAGCATGATGACGATGGCGATCACCCAGGCGAAGATCGGCCTGTCGATGAAAAAACGAGACATCGTCTAACCTCACTTCTGGACGCCGGAGGCGGCTTTCATATCGGTCTTTTCCAGGCCGGCCTGCTCCGCGGACGGCTTGCTATCGGCGGCAGCCTGCTTCACTTCGCCGGTCGCATCGTCAATCGTTACCGGAGAAACGGTGACTTCCTGACCGTCGCGAACACGCTGGACGCCTTCGACGATCACGCGATCGCCATCGGCAACGCCCTGGTTGACAAGCCAGCTGTTGCCGATGCTGCGTTCCACCTTCAACACCCGCTGCTGCACCTTGCCCTCGGCGGTCACGAACATGGCGATCGGCTCGCCCTTCGTGTTGCGGGTCACGGCACGCTGCGGCACGAGGAAGCTGTTTTCGGCAATGCCTTCCTGAATGGTGGCGCGCACATACATGCCCGGCAGCAGGATGCGATCCGGATTGGGGAAGACGGCGCGCACGGTGATGGTGCCGACCGTTTCCGCAACGGAGGATTCGGCAAATTCCAGTTTGCCGGTTTCCTTGTATTGGCTGCCGTCCTCAAGCGTCAGATGCACGGAAACGTTGTCGCCGCTCGTTTTCAGCCGGCCGTCGGCGACGGCGCGGCGGAATTCGAGCAGGTTGGTGCTCGACTGCGTGACGTCGACATTGATCGGATCGAGCTGGCGAATGGTGGTCAGTGCCGTGGTCTGATCGGCAGTCACGAGTGCGCCGACGGTAACGGTGGAGGCATCGACGCGGCCGGAGATCGGCGCTCTCATCTTGGTATAATCGAGATTGATGCGAGCTGTCTCGAGCGCCGCCTTGGCAGAGGCGACATCGGCCTGTGCCTGGACGAGCGTGGACTGCGCGTCATCGAAATCCTGCTTGCTGACCGCATTCTGGGCGCTCAGGCCCTTGTAGCGGTCGAGCTTGGCCTGGGCGCTGGGCACGGCGCCCTCCGCCTTCTGCAACGAGGCTGCGGCGCTGTCATACGATGCCTGATAAGAGGACGGATCGATCTCATAGAGCACATCGCCTTCCCGGACCTCGCTGCCCTCCTTGAAGTTGCGGCTGCGGATGATGCCGCCAACCTGCGGCCGCACTTCGGCGACGAGGTAGGCGCTGGTGCGGCCAGGCAGTTCGGCGGTGATGGCAACGGATTGCGGATGCAGCGACATCGCGCTCACTTCCGTTTTGACGGCGGGAGCAGTGCTCTGGGCGGAATTCTGCTGGTTGCAGCCCACCAGCAACATCGCGGCGACAATTCCGACGGCGGTCAGCGATCCGCGGCCAACCGGAAGGCGGGCTGATATCACCGGATTTGCGGGTACAGAAGTGGGAGGGGCGAGCTTTCGCACGTTGCTATTTCCTGTTGCCTTATTTATAGTACCAAGTCGTACAGAAAATATTTGTACTGCTTCAAATGTCAATCGTATTCGACTGTTGGGGTCAAGACGGTGTGCTGACAAAGGAACGAGCAGCCAAGGCCGACCAGGTTGCCAAGCGCCGCCCGCGCGGCCGCCCGAAAACCGTGAACGACGATGCGCGCCGCGCGGAGATCGTCGCGGAGGCGCGCGCAACCTTCTATGAGCTGGGTTACGGCGGCACAACCATGGATCTGGTTGCTGCCCGGTGCCGGATTTCGAAGCAGACCCTCTACAGGTTGTTTCCGAGCAAGACCGATCTCTTCGCGGCCATCATCGCCGAGCATCGCGCATCGATGCTGGCCCTGCCGCGGCCTGCAGACGAGAATTTGCCGTTCGACAAGGCGCTCGAACTGATATTCATGATCGACATCGATGAAGATCAGGAGCGCGAACGGGACGCCTTCATTCAACTTGCCATCAGTGAGTCGCAGCAATCTCCGGAAATCGCCAGGCTGCTACATACTTATGGCGCCAGACAATCACAGCAGTTGCTGGCGGATTGGCTTATCGAGCAGCAGCGGCGCGGCTTGATCGAAATTGCCGATGCGGCAAGCGGAGCGCGCATGCTGATGAGCATGATCTTCGACGCGATGATCTCCAGGCCGGGCCGTCCGAAAGATTGGCCGGACCGCGAAACGCGGTTGCGCCATTTGCGCCATTGCATCGGGATTTTTACCGCTGGCGTCCAGCCGCGCAAAGGTGGCTGCTGAAGCGCCGCGATCTTTTGAATTCGCTTCTTGCGCGTGGGGTTTTGATTTTATGGAGGTCATTGTCGCAAAGCCACTGCAGGCTTCCGCGCGACATGCTTTCAGTCGGCTGTCCCCGACGATCTTGGTTCACGAAGAAAAATGCCGACATGGCCTGCTGAGCCATACCGGCATCATTCCGTATCCGACAAAGGCCGGGATTACTTTAATTCAGTGTGCCACCACGTTTGCCGTGTCCGTTCCCTCTTCGAACAAGGGATTGGGCAAGCCATTTTCATACATTTCCTGCAGCACGGCCCCAAGCGCCAAGTCCAGGCACCAGACCGGGAATTCCGCATTCAGGTTTTTGGCGCTCTGCCGTGCATAAGTGATGAGCCGAGCGATTGAGGCCAGTTCCTTGAGCGAGTCCGGATCCTGGTATGCTGCGTCGATCGGAAGTGCTGCTGTCATTTCGTACCCTCTATTGCCCCCGTTCCCGGCAGACGAATCGTGTCTGGCCGGAAACATGAGCAAACCGTAACGGATGTTTTGCAGCTTGGCGCGTGACATGCAGCGTGACACGATGCGTGATTGCTGCAAAATTTTGCTTTTGCAATTTCAAGGCGTGAAATACGGCATGCAAGGAGCAGGAGGGCGCTTCGCGTCGACCATTTGCGCGCAAAATCCGCCTATGCTTCTACCATCAGCGTGATTTTGGTGCCGCCTGGATGTCAATCTTGGCGGCCCGCTTCGCGCCGATGCCAGGCTAGACGGACTGGAATTTTCGGGGAGAGTTCAGGACCCAAAGAGAGTCGCGATCCTTCGGATTCGCTCCTTGCGCTTTAGGGCCTTGATCTCGCGCATGTCGTCCTCGCAAAAGCGCTGTGCACTTTTGCGCAAATGCTTTAGTTGCGCAGGCCGACCGATGCGTTCGTTGCGCGCGGAAGGTGGTCCGGCAGCGCATCGGAAGTACTTGCCAGCGATTTGATCAATGTCAGCACGGACTGGCGAATGCTTGGATCGTTGATTTTCATGAACGCCTTGTTGAGGCTCAGGCCCTCTTTGGACGTCAGGAAATCCGACAGATCCTCCAGCCCGTTGATTGCGCCGAGGCCGTCGGTGTTCAGCGGCTGGGAATTGTCCTGCTGGAAGAAGAAGGCAACCGGCACGGCGAGCACGCCGGCAATGGCCTGCAGTCGGCTGGCGCCGATGCGATTGGTGCCCTTTTCGTATTTCTGCACCTGCTGAAACGTCACGCCGATCTGTTCGGCAAGCCGCTCCTGGCTCATGCCAAGCATAAGACGGCGCGTGCGGACGCGAGAGCCTACATAGGCATCGATCGGGTTCGGTACTTTTGCACTCACTGCGCAATCTCCTTATTCAAATAGGGCTGGCGGATTACACCATACTTTGGCCCTTAACGACAAAGGGCGCGTGCTCTATCTGCCCGCGAAATGTGCGTTAAATGTGGGTGGAGCTCAACTAAAAGTCTTTTTATATTAAGTTTTGTGACTCCGTACACGCATAAACCGCAGAAAAGCTGATTCGCGTCAATGCGGATTGAAGACCGAGGACGGCTTGCAATTATAGACAGGACAGGCCGGGTTATCTTTCGTCGGCACGTAGCTGCGGCTGGCATAGTCGGAGATGTCGCATTGCCCGCGGCCAGCCACATAGCGGTCGTAGAGAACGGGGCCGCCACGGGACGATGGATAACGTAATATCACCGCGCGTTCGGCGGCAATCAGTTGCTGCACCGATGCGCAAGTCTTGCCGAGCGACTCATAGCGGGAAATTGCCGATGCCGGCCCGGCTATCGCCATCACCGTCAGAATAAGGGCTGCGGCAATGATCCTCATCGATGGTTCCTCCCAGCGAAAGCGCTGAATCTAAAATAGTCGCGATACGGGAAATGCCAAGATGCAATGACGCTTCCCGTTGTGCGGCTGTATGCTTTCACACTGTTCGGGTGCCGGCAGTCGCAGCCGTCCTGAAGTAAATTGCCAAATGGGGCGACGAGTTGCTTTCAGCTCAATGAAAGGTTGGGCGTGCATGTCTTTTCCGCTTCAGGAGGAAGCGCGTGCCGTGCCGTTGTCAATCGGCGCCGGTACACAAATGGAGAGGAGGACTTCATGCGTGCATCCAGCATTCTCAGATATTCCGCGATTTCCCTTGCGATAGCTGCGGCCGGATTTGCTGCCACTGTGGCCAATGCCGCTGACAAGATTTCCATCATGGTGGGCGGCTATGAGAAGCAGATCTATCTGCCGGCCAAGCTTGCCGAAGGGCTTGGCTATTTCAAGGAACAGGGGCTGACCGTCGAACTTCTCAATGAGCCTGCAGGCGTCGATGCGGAAAACGAAATGCTGGCGGGCGCCGTTCAGGGCGTCGTCGGCTTCTACGACCATTGCATCGATCTTCAGGGCAAGGGCAAATTCGTCGAATCCGTCGTACAGTTCAGCCAGGCGCCGGGCGAAGTCGAGCTGGTCTCGGCCAAGCATCCGGAAATCAAATCTGCCGCCGATTTCAAGGGCAAGAGCCTGGGCGTCACCGGCCTCGGTTCGTCGACCAATTTCCTGACCCAGTATCTGGCCATCAAGGCCGGCTTGAAGCTGGGGGAATTCACCTCCGTTCCGGTCGGTGCCGGCCAGACCTTCATCGCTGCCATGCAGCAGGATGCTATTCAGGCCGGCATGACGACGGAGCCGACGGTCTCGCGTCTCCTGAAGACCGGCGAGGCCAAGGTTTTGATCGATATGCGTACGATGGACGGAACAAGAGCCGCTCTGGGTGGGACCTATCCTGCCGCGTCCCTCTATATGCAGGAGTCGTGGGTCAAGGATCACAAGGCGGAGGTGCAGAAGCTTGCGAACGCTTTCGTCAAGACGCTGCATTTCATCAACACCCATTCGGCCGCGGAGATCGCCGACAAGATGCCTAGAGATTTCTATGTCGGCGACAAGGAAGGTTATGTGAAGGCGCTCGAAAATGGTAAGGCCATGTTCACCGCCGATGGCGTGATGCCCGAAGATGGCCCGAAAACCGTTCTTGCCGTACTTTCCGAATTCTCGAAGAATGTGCAAGGCAAGTCGATCGATCTGTCGAAAACCTATACGACCGAGTTCGTCAAGAACGCTAAATAGCGCCGATAGCGTTTCCGGCGCCGGCGGTATAGTCCAGCCGTCGGCGTCCGCGTTCATAAAATCGCAATGTTCCCTCGCAGGGTTGCGCACTGAAAGCTGACTGAAAGGTTGCCCGCGCTAGTCTCGCCGAGCTTCGTGGAGGAAGCGCCTTTCCAGAGCGTCGTGTGGCGCAAGAATAAAACAGGAGGAGACATTGATGCGTCCATCGCGCACCTTTTTTCATACCGTAGCCCTTTCCCTCGTCATGACTGCTGCTTCGCTTGCAGCCACGGCCGCCAATGCTGCCGACAAAATTTCCATCATGGTGGGCGGCTACGAAAAGCAGATCTATCTGCCGGCCAAGCTCGCCGAATCCCTCGGCTACTTCAAGGATGAAGGCCTCGAGGTCGAGCTTCTCAACGAATCCGCCGGCGTCGACGCCGAAAACCAGCTGCTGGCAGGTGCCGTTCAGGGCGTCGTCGGCTTCTACGATCACTGTGTCGACCTGCAGGCCAAGGGCAAGTTCATCAAGTCCGTCGTGCAGTTCAGCCAGGCACCGGGCGAAGTCGAGCTGGTTTCGGCCAAATATCCGGATATTAAGTCCTTCGCCGACCTGAAGGGCAAGCGTGCTGGCGTCACCGGCCTCGGCTCGTCCACCAACTTCCTGACGCTCTATATGGCGTCGAAGGCGGGCCTCTCCCCGGCTGACATCACGCCGGTTCCGGTCGGTGCCGGCCAGACCTTCATCGCCGCCATGCAGCAGGATGCCATCCAGGTGGGCATGACCACCGAGCCCACGATCTCGCGCCTGCTGAAGACCGGCGAAGCCAAGATCCTCGTTGATCTGCGCACGCTGAAGGGTACCGAGGAAGCGCTCGGCGGTACCTATCCGGCTGCTTCGCTCTATATGGATGCCGCATGGGTCGACGCCCATAAGGAAGAAGTGCAGAAGCTTGCGAACGCCTTCGTCAAGACGCTGCGCTTCATCCATACGCATTCCGCCGCTGAAATTGCCGAGAAGATGCCGAAGGACTTCTACGTCGGCGACAAGGAAGGCTACATCAAGGCTCTCGACGCCGGCAAGGAAATGTTCACGGCCGACGGCGTGATGCCGGAAGATGGTCCGAAGACGGTTCTCGCCGTGCTCTCGCAGTTCTCCAAGAACGTCAAGGGCAAGACGATCGACCTGTCGAAGACCTACACGACGGAATTCGTGAAGAACGTCAAGTAAGCAGTCATGACGCCGCTTCCGGCAGTTTCCGGAAGCGGCGGTCCAAGAGACTTCGCAGTTCACTGGGCTTTGCGTGCACGCCCTAAAGGCACGCGTCAGGATCAGCACCATGCAACAGGATGAACGCCGTACCCCGGCGATCGAACTCATCAATGTCAGCCGCCGTTTCGTATCGCCGACCGGCAAGTCGCTGACCGCACTGCGCGATTTCAATATGACCGTCGAGCGCGGCGAATTCGTCGCGGTTGTCGGGCCGACGGGCTGCGGCAAGTCGACGACGCTCAATCTCGTCACTGGCCTTGCCAAGCCGAGCGCGGGCGAAGTCCGCCTGATGGGCGGCCCGGTCGACGGCATCGACCGGCGCGTCGGTTTCGCCTTCCAGACGGATGCGCTCTTTCCCTGGCAGAATGTCATCGAAAACGTCATGGCCGGCCCGCTGTTCCGCGGCAAGTCGAAGGCCGAGGCTGAGAAGATGGCCAAGGATTGGCTCGCCCGCGTCGGCCTTTCAAAGTTCCTGCACCACTATCCGCATCAGCTGTCGGGCGGCATGCGCAAGCGCGTCTCGCTGGCGCAGACCTTCATCAACGAGCCGGAAATCCTGCTGATGGACGAGCCTTTCTCGGCCCTCGACGTGCAGACGCGCACGGTCATGCATGAGGAGCTGCTGAAGCTCTGGGCGGAGCGCCAGGCTTCGGTCGTCTTCGTGACGCACGATCTCGAAGAAGCCGTTGCGCTGGCCGACAAGGTCTATGTGCTGACGGCCGGTCCGGCGACGGTGAAATCGGTCTACACGATCGACCTGCCGCGCCCGCGTGTCGTCTCGGAAATCCGTTACGAGCAGAACTTCATCGACTATTGCAAGACGATCTGGGACGACCTGCGCGAAGAAGTCGAAACCAGCTATCGCCGTGCCGCGGAAGCGGCATAAGGGAGGATTGATCATGGCAAACACAGCTCTCGAAGCAGGCAATGCCCCGATCTTCCGCGCCGGCACCTCGGACGCGGAAATCGAAGCCGCAGCACTGAAGGCGCTCGCTCGTCGCAAGTATGTCGTCAAGGCATGGCAGATCGGCATTTTGCTTGCCATCCTCGGCCTCTGGCAGCTCGCCTCCGATCTGCACTGGATCGATCCGTTTTTCTATTCTAGCCCCTATGGCATCGCGCTGCGCCTCTGGGAGTGGGTCGTCGACGGCACCGAGAGCGGCTCGCTCTGGTATCACCTCGGAGTCACCATGGAAGAAGCGCTGATCGGCTTTATCATCGGCTCTGTGACCGGCGTTCTCGTCGGCGTCGCCCTTGGCCGCAACAAGCTCGCTTCCGATATCCTCTCGATCTACATCAAGGCGATCAACTCGATCCCGCGCGTCGTTCTCGCGCCGATCTTCGTGATGATCATGGGTCTCGGCCTGGCGTCGAAGGTGGCGCTCGCCTTCATCATGGTGTTCTTCGTCGTGTTTGCCAATGCCTTCCAGGGCGTTCGCGAAGCCGACCGCAACATGATCGCCAATGCCCGCATTCTCGGTGCTTCCAACTGGCAGGTCACCCGCAAGGTGATTTTGCCGTCGGCGATGAGCTGGATTTTTGCAAGCCTGCACATCTCCTTCTCCTTTGCCATCATCGGCGCAATCGTCGGTGAGTTCGTCGGATCGCTGGCCGGCATCGGCTACCTGATCTCGATTGCCAAGGGCACCTATGACGCAGCCGGCCTCTATGCCGCGATCATCCTGGTGATGATCGTCACGCTCGGCGCCGAATATGTGATGACGCTCATCGAAAACCGCATCACCCGCTGGCGTCCGCAGCAGAGCCTCGACACGCATTAAGCGTTGCTTTTCTGGCACCTCCCAAGGCCAGGGGCCGGGCGTTTCGCCCGGCCTTTTTTGTTGTGCCGATGTAGGAACTCTCTCTCCCCGCTCGCGGCAGGGCTATCGCATATGGAGGCGGGCGAGCACCATAAGCTCCTTCTCCCCTTGGGGAGAAAGTGGCCCGAAGGGTCGGATGAGGGGGTTATCGATTTGAATTCATGGATTTTGGTGGTCTTGGCAGGCACCCCCTCATCCGCCTGTCGGCACCTTCTCCCCGCTGGGGAGAAGGGGACGGCGGCGATCTCCGCTCATATGCAATACCCCTGCCGCTTGCGGGGAGAGGGGACTATCCCGCCATCAGCGCCGCCGCACTTTCAAACAGCCGGCAGCCGCACGCTGACCAGCAGCCCGCCGCCGGATGCGTCGCCAAGCGTGACCGAGCCGCCGGCGCCATCGACGACTTCGCGGACGATGGCGAGGCCGAGGCCGCTGCCCTCCGGCTCGGTGCCCATGATGCGATAGAAGCGTTCGAAAACCTGGGTGCGTTCGGCTTCCGGGATGCCCGGTCCGTTGTCCTCGACCCATAACAGGGCCGTATCGCCTTCCCGGCCGACGCCGACCGTCACGCGGCCGCCCGGCTGCGTGTAGCGGAGCGCATTGTCGACGAGATTGACCAGCATTTCGCGCAGCATGGTGCCGTCGCCTTCGATATGGACCGCCGTTTCATCCGCCTCGAGCCCAAGGTCGATATTGCGCCGCAGGGCTTCCTCGGCGAGCGTTTCCAGCACGCGCCGGGCCGTTTCCGCCAGATCGATCGTATCGCTTCGTGGCCGGCGGCTGCCGGGCTCAGCGCGTGAAAGCGTCAGGAGCTGGCTGGCAAGCCGCGTCACCTGCCGGGTGCTGGACCGCAATGCCGTCAGAGCCTCGTCGCGCCTGACATTGTCGGTTTCACGGGCAGCAAAGCTTGCCTGCGTCGAGATCAGGGCGAGCGGTGTCCGCAGCTGGTGAGCGGCATTCGAGACGAAGCGACGCTGCGCCGCCATCTGGTTCTGCACCCGCTCCATATGATCGTTGAGGGCGTGGACGAGCGGCCGAAGCTCATTCTGCACCATGTGTGGATCCAGCGGATCGAGGCGCTGGCGGCCGCGCTCGCGCACGGCGTCGCGCAGGCGCAGTACAGGGGCAAGGCCGCGCTGCAGGCCGATGATGGTCACCAGCCCGGCAAGCAGGACAAGCGCGAGCTGTTTGGTGAAATCCGACAGCCACAGCCTGCGGCGCATGGCATACTGGCTGTTATGGGTAACGGCAACGGTGACGGAAATCGTGCTGTCCTGATCAAGGCCAACAACCGGGTGGCTCAGCATGAGTACGCGGACGCCATCGGTCCGAAATGTCATGTCCTCGCCGCTAAAATCCCGTTTCGGTCGTGGCAGATCGGGAAAACCGGCGATGAGGTTCCCCCACGCCGTGACCACCTGATAGAAGACGCGGTCGCCATAGCCGGTGTCGAACATTTCCAGCGCTGCTGGAGGGATATCGATCTGCACGGTGCCGCTGCCGTCGACATGCGTCGCTTCCGCGATGACGCGGGCCGAGGCGAGGAGCGTGCGATCGGTGACAAGATCGGCCGTCGCATCGGCCGAACGGAAACTTAGATAAAGGTTGATGCAGATCGCGCCGATCAGGGTCAACACGACCCAGGCAAACAGCTGCGCGCGAAGACTACTGGCTACCCCGCTCAAGGCGCGGCTTACAAGGCCTTTGGATGGAGACGTCTCGTCATTGTGCATGGCGGAGGAGGTAGCCCAAGCCGCGCAGTGTCGCGATCTGCACGGAGCTGCCTTCGAGCTTCTTTCGGACGCGATGCACATAGATCTCGATGGCGCTGGTGTCGGCGAGGTCGTCGAAGCCGAAGACGCTTTCCGAAAGCGTCGCCTTGGTGACGGTCGTGCCGGCTTTCATGACGAGATGTTCGAGCACGGCATGTTCGCGCGGCGTCAGCGCCAGCGATTCGCCGGCCAGATAGAATTGCCGCGTACCGCCATCGAACACCAAGTCGCCGACGGCGATCTCCGGCGCGGCGCGATCGTGGCCGCGGCGGACGGCCGCGCGTATGCGGGCTTCCAGCTCGGCAATCTCGAAAGGCTTGGCGAGGTAGTCGTCGGCGCCGCTGTCGAGGCCGGCGACCCGGCCGTCGAGACTGGCATTGGCCGTCAGGATGATGACAGGCACCTTATTGCCGCTCTGGCGCAGCCGCTTGAGCAGCGTCAGCCCGTCCATTTTCGGTAGCGACAGATCGAGGATGACGATGGCGTAGGCCGCCACTTTCAGCATGTGCTCGGCATCCTCGCCATCATAAGCGATGTCGACGACATACTGCGCCTGACGCAGCGCCTTGCCGAGCCAGGACGCCAGTTCGCGGTTGTCTTCGACGATCAGGAGCCTCATGAAGCGACTATACAGCAAGTGTCGGATATGGCGAACAATTCCCGCGGTTTTCCAGACAGTGGATCACCGGCTGGCGAGCCTTAGGCCCATCTCACGGACCTCCCTCAGATAGACCTTGCGCGCATAGGGCGGGGTCAGATTGTGGTCGGCTTCGGGAATGATGGTGAGGCGTATGTCCGGAAAATGCTTCAGGCCCGCGCCGTTTTCGCCGAACTCGTCATGCAGGTGATCGAGGCCGATATCATGGGCGCTGTAGATCAGGGACATGTCGACGCCGCGTTTGGTAAGCGTTCGGAAACCACCCAGCACAGGTCCTTGAGCCGCAGCAAAGATGGGGAACGTACCGAGCAGGTGGCGAGCCGTTCGTATCACCCGCCGTCCGAGCCCGGTCGCCATGTTGCATATGGCGCTCCTTGCATCGATCTGGCCGCCGAAGAGCCGCTTCAGCGTTTCCATCTGCAGGAGCTTGCGCCCGTAGGTTTCGAGCGATCGGGGAGCGAAGCGCAGCGCTTCATCGACCGATCGGCTCTCATCCCAATGGAAGCTGTAGGGATTGACCGTGATGAGGCCGCGGCAGCGCACATCGCGTAACGCTGCCTGAAAGGCGAGATAGCCGCCGCTGCAGCGTCCTACCACATAGGCTGGCAGCAAGCCCCGCTTCTCCAGAAAGTCCAATGCCTCAATAACATCGAGATGCTGGTCGCGGGAATAGAGCACCTGCTCGGGTGCCCCGGAAAGCGGTGGGCTGTCGCCGACATTGGCCGTATCGAAACGCAGCGAGGCAATGCCGTCCCGGGCAAGCGCACGCGCCATGGTGACCGACATCCGGCCCCAGCCCGCATGTCGGTCATAGGCTGTCGTCAGGAGCAGTGCGGTCGCGCCCGTTCGGGCACCCTGCGGCTCGCAGAGAATGCCGAACAGTCGATTGTCCGCGCCGAAACGCAGCGACGTCTCGCGAAAGCCTTCGCCGATGAGAGATTCCGGGACCGGCGGCGTAAGATCGGGCGATGCGATTTCAGTGGTGTTGCCGGCGATCGACCGCACCCATTCGGCTATTTTCCGGCGGGCCGCCGTCGGCATGGTGGCGATGGTCGGGTTCGAGACGAGATCGTCGTAACCATCATAGGAGGCCTGCGTGACCCGGGGGGCGAGCGTTTCGAGATGACGCGCGAAATCGTCGTCTCCCGGGCGGCCCGGGCGTGTCAGTATCAAGCAATTCGGCGTGGCCAGTCGATCAAGCGTCATGAGGTTCAGCTTCCTGACCGCATCAGCGGCGCTATCGGGCATGCGCAGGCTGGCGACGGTGACGCCCTCGGTCTGACGCTGCGCTTCGGAAAGCCCCATGCTTTCATCGATCATCTTCGACCAGACGGTCAGTTCGCGAAGATAGGCGCGGCCTGAAACGACCGGTGCAAGAAAGGCGACGCCGTCAATGCCGTCAAGCCGTTCGGCGAGCGTGGCGGCAATGGTTCCGCCAAGCCCCTGGCTGACGAGAATCAACCGCTCGCAGCCGGAAAGCGCCTTCAGCTTTGCCGCCGCCGCGAGAGCGGTTTCATGCCACGGCTCCAGACCTTCGCCTTCATCGGCCAGGTCAAGCGCATCACCCGTGCCGATATAATCGAAGCGGAGGCTGGCTATGCCGATATCGGCGAGATCTTCCGCCAGAATCCGCCAGAACTTGCGCACGCACATTTCCTCGAAGCCCCAGGGGCTGAGAAACAGGGCGGCGGTGTTGCGCGAAGGTGCCATGGCCGATGTGAACAGGCCGACCGTTCCGGCGAAGGTTACCGGAGCCGCTGCCGATCTTGACTGCCTTCCTTTGTCTTTTTCCTCGGCGGCTCCCCAACCAGCCATGCTAGTCTCCTCACATTCGGCGCGGCGCTAAGAGAGCCAGAGCCTGAGTGGCAATCGGATTGATACGTGCAGGCAACCGCGTCGCGATCTTCTGCATGACCTCGATATCTTCGGCTGGAACGGCTTTCAGCATTCTGAGCGCAATGCCATAAGCCAGAGCGCCGGCGATGATGGCGCCCACGAGACCTGCGACACCGGTCAGCGCCTGAACGAAACCATAGGCTGCAACCGCGCATAGAATGGCAGCAACCGTAACTTTTGCAAGGTTGATGAGCATGCCGCCCGTCGATCCTTCGAATTCCATGCGGCGTACCGTCATCAGGCACAGGGCGACAAAGGCGAGCAGACGAACCAGCGCCGCACCCTCCCCTCCGAAAAAGGGTACGGCGATGACGCAGCCGATGACCATGATGACGCTGGCGATGACGCCGAGGACGGTGCGTTCGCGCACGCGATCCAGCGAATAAAGATATTGCGTGCAAATCTGCATGAAGACATAGGGCACCGCGGTCAGGGACAGCAGCGCCACCATGCCGCCGCTCGGCGCAAAGGCCGGGCCGAAGATCGTCACGACAAGCTCCGGCGAAATGGCGGCAAGTCCGAAGCTCATCGGCAGGGTGATATAGGCTATGCTGCGCGCCACGCCGGCAAAGACCTCGACCGGCAGCTTGTCCGATGCCCGCGCATGCATCTGTTCGGAATAATAGGGCAGAAGGCTGCCGCTTAATTGTACGGGCAGCTGCAGTGCGAGATTGGCGAGCGACAGGCCGACGGCATAAAAGCCGACCGCTTCGATGCCCCAGTAGCGCTGCAGGAAGACGAGTTCGATACGATTGAGAAAAATCGAGCTGTTGATGAGTTCGATCGAGAGGATGAGCGACGAGCCGATGAGAGCGGAAAGGCCGACGCCGCAGCTGTTCTTGCGCGCGATCGCAATCCGGAGCGTCGCGATGAACATCGGCAGCTGCCCAATCGCATAACCGGCGAGCGCGCCGCTGACGCCGAAGAAGATCGCTCCTGCAAGGACGGTAACGAGCTGCAGTGCCGAACTTATTATGGTGATGCGCAGGAACGCGCCGACTTGCTGCTCGCCGATCAGATAGTTCTTGCTGTAGGCGCCGAGAGACTGAAGAGCGAAGAATACGCCCGTGATGACAATGACTTCAGATGCATCGCCCGCCCAATGCAGCCGCTCCGTATCCCAATAATAGGCGGCGTAGCCTGCAAGCAGGATCACGGTTGCGAGAATCGTCGGCTGCAGAAGATACGCGGCAAAACCAAGCCGTTCTTCGGTAGAATAGCCGTTCCCCTTCAGCTGGGGCAGAATGCGCAGCAGGGTAACGCCGGCGCCGAGCTCGGCGATCAGTGCTCCCGTCGTCGTCAGCCACAGAGAAAAGGCGATGATGCCATTGGCCTCAGGCCCCAGCAGGCGCGCCGCTATGATCGAACATGCAAAGCCGGTCGCAAGCAGGGTCAATCCCGCCGCCGCGTTCAAAACCGAATTTGCCATTATGCTCTTCGTCATGAAGATAGACCGTTCCTCAAATTGCCGGAACCTACCGCACATGTCCGGCTTTTCGTGGGGATAGCGTCAGCTCTATTTCATATGCCTTAATATTTAGGGTTTAATGCTGCGCTAAGTTCATTTTTTACTTCGGCTAATATTCTTTCTCTCTGATATTGGCCGCTCTAGGGCTTGTGCGGAGGGTTTCATTGTTCAGCCTTATCGTCTGCACGATCGATCGTTTCGATCAGCTGGAGCGGCTATTCCGTTCGCTGGTGGGGCAGAGTCATAAGGATTTCGAGGTCATCGTCGTCGATCAGAACCTCGACGACCGGTTGCGCGAGCTTATCGACCGCTTTTCCCCCTCCTTCCTCATTCGTCACGTCCGTTCGCCGAAGGGACTTTCGCGGGCGCGCAACAAAGGCATGGCGGTTGCGGAGGGTGATTACGTCTGTTTTCCCGACGATGACTGCTGGTACGAGGCCGACACGCTTTCGATGGCCGCGACTTTGTTTGCCGAGCATCCCGACCTCGCGATCGTCACCGGCCGAACGCTTGATGCCCAAGGTCTTGCCTCCGTCAGCCCGACGGGTGAGACGCGGCTTGCCCTGACCCGGTGGAACTATCTGAGGTGCGGCAATTCCAATGGCATCTTCGTGCGCCGTGCGGCCCTGGCCGATATCGGTGGTTTCGACGAGGATCTCGGCGTCGGCTCGGAATCGCCGTTCCAGAGCGGCGAAGAGGCGGATTTCCTGCTTCGCGCGCTTGGCGCCGGCAGACAAGCGATGTTCTTTCCCGAGCTCATCGTCCATCACGATCAGGTCACGAGCGAATACGGGCCGCGGCAGGTGGAGCGTGCGCGCAAATATGGGCGTGGCTTCGGCGCGCTGATGCGCAAGCAGGCCTTTCCCTTGTATTATGTCAGCTATCGCCTGTTTCGCCCGGTCGCCGGCTGGCTGGCGGCGCTGGCACGATTCAACCTTGATGCGGCCCGCTACAAGCGCGCCTGGCTGGTGGGCATTCTGGAAGGTTACGCCGCCTGGCCGCGCTGGCGCAGGAACTGAGGCGACTTGCCTTTCGGCGTCAGGGTTTCCGCATAGATATCCATATAGCGCTGGGCGACCTCGTCCCAGGCATAGGCGCGGGCATCGCGCAATAGCTCCTGTCGCAGGCTCAGGTCGTCGCCCTGTAGACGCTCAAAGGCGGCGGTCAGCGCATCGGCGGCAGCTTCCGGATTGGAGAAATCCGAGAGCATGAGGGCCGGGTGGGTTTCGGCCATCGCCTTATAGGCTTCGTTGGCGTTCAGCACCGGCAGCAGGCCGGCGCTCATCGCTTCGATCGCCACGAGACCGAAGCCTTCGTACTCGGAGGCCGAGGCGAAGAGCGATGCGCGGGCGATGATGTTGCGGATCGAGCCTTCGTCGATCGAGACATGCAGCGCGACGTTACGCTCCAGATTGCGAACGGCAATTTCCTTTTCCAGCGTTGCCCGGTCGAGATCCGATTCGGCGCCGATAATGTCGAGATGCCAGTCCTCATGGCGGCCTGCCAGCACCTTCATGACGTCGAGCAGGTGATCGAGCCGCTTGTTGATCGAGAAACGGCCTATCGTGACGATGCGGCGACGTGCTTCCAAAGCGGCGCAATTGGAAAACTTGCCGACATCGGCGCCGTTTTCGATCAGGTGGACGCGGCTTTCGGCAATCTGCGCAAAGAGCCGCGCGTCGGACTGGCTGCAGCAGATGAGAGAGGCATAACCGAGCGCGGAAAGCCGCGTTGCCGTGTTGAACCAGACCTTCTTGATGGCCGCATATTTCTGCGTGTGGAAGAAGCCGCCATGGGTGGTGGCGACCATGGGCCGTCCGTGCATCAGCTTGCCCCAGGCCAGCGCATCGAAGAAGAAATCGACGGCGTGGACATGAACGAGGTCAGCATCGGCCAGATGGCGGAAAACCTTGGGCGCCAGCGGATATCGGCTGGAGCCGGACCAGGGAATGCGGACGATTTCGATGCCGTCGATCGTTTCGCCTTCAGGCAGTTGGCGGTCGGGATCGGAAAACAGGCTGTTGCAGGTAACGACGCGCACGCGATAGCCGCGAGAAACCAGCTGGCGGCACAGATTGGCAACGACATCTTCAAGGCCGCCCTTGTTCGGCAGGAACTGACGCACGACATGCACGATCAGCGGCCCGGCCTGCTTGTTTGCCTGAATATCCGCAACAGCCGATGTCATCGATCCACCCTCGACCCCTATGCCGCGCCATGCACCGGCAATCCGGCGCTGCAGCGCGCCGCCCGTTGATCAGTCGGCAAAAGCAGATCATCGGGTCGGTTAAAAAGGGTTTAATTCTGCGCAGAAAGCCGAGCGGTTTCGGACAAGAGGGTTAATGTCGGGCCGACTTGCGGAGTGGGAGGAGCTTGTCTGGTGAATGTGCGGTGGCGCGACACCATGATTGTCGGTTGCTCCTGTGACCTGCCCCTCACCCTAGCCCTCTCCCCGCTTGCGGCAGGGGTATCGCATATGAGCGGAGATCGCCGCCGTCCTCCTTCTCCCCAGCGGGGAGAAGGTGCCGACAGGCGGATGAGGGGGTGCCTGCCAAGACCACCAAAATCCATGAATTCAAATCGATAACCCCCTCATCCGACCCTTCGGGCCACCTTCTCCCCAAGGGGAGAAGAAGCTTATGGTGCTCGTCCGCCTCCATATGCGATAGCCCTGCCGCAAGCGGGGAGAGGGCGGGAGTGAGGGGCAATCCCGCGAATGTGACTTCAATTGCGATCCGAGTCCAAGCCTCTCAAAACGCTCGGAAGGTCAGCGTCGTCAGCGAGCGGACGATGCCCGGGATATTGGCGATGTGGTCGTTGATGAACTTGCCGATATCCTGCTCCTCGGCGATGTAGACCTTCATCAGCAGGTCGTAGTCGCCGCTGGTGGAATACAGTTCCGAAACCAGCTCCGTCTGGTAGATCGCATCGGCGACCTCATAGGTCTTGCCGGGAGCGCATTGGAGCTGAACGAAAATGGGCTTCATGAGAATGTCCTGCTTCTGTCTGCCGCCGCCATAGCGGCCGGCTTTTCTCTATCATGGTCGAAAGCGCCTTCGCCATGCAAGTTTTTCTCCAGAGCCGATGATTTTTTGGCATCATGCCATGTCCATCGGATGTCGCTCTTGCCGCTTCCGCAATTTCGAGCATGGCGCTAGATTGGCGCGATTATCTCTGTCGATTGGACCGATTTCATGCTGAATGACCCGCGCTCCCACGGTCTTTGGGAAAAGACCGCTCCCCCACCGCCGGCAACCAAGCCGCTTTCCGGTGATATCAATGCCGATGTCGTGGTCGTCGGTGGCGGCTATACCGGTCTTTCGACGGCGCTGCATCTGGCGGAAGCCGGCACGAATGTCGTGCTGCTGGAAGCCAATGAAATCGGCTTCGGCGGCGCCGGGCGCAATGTCGGCCTCATCAATGCCGGCATGTGGGTGATGCCGGACGACCTGCCCGGCGAACTCGGTCCCGTTCATGGCGAGCGGCTGCTCGATCTCCTCGGCAATGGGCCGAAGCTGGTCATGGAGCTGATCGACAAGCATGGCATCGCCTGCGAACTGGAACGCAACGGCACACTGCATTGCGCTGTTGGGCCGGAAGGGCTGAAGGAAATTGAGGAGCGCGCCCGGCAGTGGGAAAAGCGCGGTGCGCCGGTCACGGTATTGGATGCGCGGGAAACGGAGCGCCGCGTCGGCAGCTCGGCCTACACCGGGGCGCTGCTCGACATGCGCGCCGGTACCCTGCAGCCGCTTGCCTATGCGCGCGGCCTTGCCCATGCCGTAGTGAAGGCTGGCGCTACCATTCACACCGGTAGCCGGGTGACATCGACTGAAAGAAGCGGTGCGAAATGGGTGGTTTCGACTGATGGCGGCAAGGTCAGCGCCGACTGGATCGTGGTGGCCACGGACGCCTATAGCACCGGCCCGTGGGAAAAGGTTCGGAACGAACAGGTGCATCTGCCCTATTTCAATTTCGCCACCGTCCCGCTTGGCGACAACTTGCGCAAATCCGTGCTGCCGGGGCGTGAAGGCGCCTGGGATACCAAGGAAGTGCTCTCGTCCTTCCGTATGGACCAGGCCGGACGGCTCGTATTCGGCAGCGTCGGGGCGCTGCGCAATACAGGTCTTGCCATTCACAAGAGCTGGGCTCGGCGTTCGATCAGAAAACTCTTTCCGCAGCTTGGCGATATTCCTTTCGAATGCGAATGGTATGGCAAGATCGGCATGACCGACAACGCGCTGCCGCGCTTCCACAAGCTGGACCAGAATGTCGTCGGCTTCTCCGGTTATAACGGCCGTGGCATCGCGCCAGGAACCGTGTTCGGCAAGGTTTTGGCCAGCCACATTCTCGGACAGATTTCCGAGGCCGATCTGCCGCTGCCGGTGACCGATGTCGTCGAGCCGAGCTTCAGGGCGGCGAAGGAAATGTGGTACGAGGCTGGCGCCCAGGCCGCGCATTTCGTCGGCGCCAGAGTCTAAAAATAACTGAACCGGCATTACGGGAAGAGGAAACAAGATGACCGCGACATCAGATCTTGCTGCCGAAACCAAGGCAATACTGACGGAGCTTGGCGTCTCAGCCGATCGCTACACCGGCGGAACGCTTGCCGTTACCTCACCTGTAACCGGTGCCGAGATCGGCCGGCTGAAGGAGCATTCGACTGACGAGGCGAAGGCTGCGATCGCGGCGGCACACGACGCGTTTCTGTCTTGGCGCAACGTGCCGGCGCCAAAGCGTGGTGAGCTGATCCGCCTGCTTGGTGAAGAGTTGCGCGCCGGCAAGGCGGCCCTTGGGCGTCTCGTCTCGATCGAAGTGGGCAAGATCACCTCCGAGGGCCTCGGCGAAGTCCAGGAGATGATCGATATTTGCGATTTCGCCGTCGGTCTCTCGCGCCAGCTCTACGGCCTCACCATCGCCACCGAGCGCTCCGAGCACCGGATGATGGAAAGCTGGCATCCGCTGGGCGCGATCGGCATCATCTCGGCCTTCAATTTCCCCGTTGCCGTCTGGTCGTGGAATGCGGCGCTTGCCATTGTCTGCGGCAATTCCACTATCTGGAAGCCATCGGAAAAGACGCCGCTGACGGCGCTTGCCGTGCAAGCTCTATTCGAAAAGGCGCTGAAGCGTTACGTCGCCGAGGGTGGCGACGCGCCTACCAATCTTTCGACGCTGCTGATCGGCGGCCGCGATCTTGGCGAGTCGTTGGTCGATCATCGCCAAGTGCCGTTGGTTTCGGCAACCGGCTCGACGGCCATGGGCCGTGCGGTCGGCCCGCGTCTGGCCGGCCGTTTCGCCCGCGCCATCCTCGAACTCGGCGGCAACAATGCCGCAATCGTCTGCCCGACGGCCGATCTCGATCTCACCCTGCGTGGCGTTGCCTTTTCCGCCATGGGCACGGCCGGCCAGCGCTGCACGACGCTGCGCCGCCTTTTCGTTCATGAAAGCGTCTACGACCAGCTCGTGCCGCGCCTGCAGAAGGCTTATGGTTCGGTCACGATAGGAAATCCGCTTGAAGCCGGTACTCTGGTTGGACCGCTGATCGATAAGCAGGCTTTCGACCGCATGCAGGCAGCGCTTGAAGCTGCGAAGGCGGCCGGCGGCAAGGTGACAGGCGGTGAACGCATTGAAAGCGGCTCAGCCGATGCCTTCTATGTTCGACCGGCTCTCGTCGAAATGCCGGAACAGACAGGTCCGGTCGAGCAGGAAACCTTTGCGCCGATCCTCTATGTCATGAAGTACAGCGATTTCGACAAGGCGCTGGCGCTGCATAATGCTGTGCCGCAAGGCCTGTCTTCCTCGATCTTCACCAATGACATGAGGGAAGCCGAAACCTTCGTCTCAGCTCGCGGATCGGATTGCGGCATTGCCAACGTCAATCTTGGCCCCTCCGGTGCCGAGATCGGTGGCGCATTCGGCGGCGAGAAGGAGACGGGTGGCGGCCGCGAATCCGGCTCGGATGCCTGGAAGGCCTATATGCGTCGAGCGACCAACACGATCAATTATGGCCGGACGCTGCCGCTGGCCCAGGGTGTCAAGTTCGACGTCGAGTAGCGCGAGAGCCTTGCTGCATTGCGATGGAGAGGATGAAGGCGTAGAAAGCTCTTGTCTTCCCATGTGTTTTCAAGGTCTTGTCCCATGTATCTGTCGCTTGCCGAAGCCGAAACACTGGTCATGGAGGCTTTGCAGCGAAACAAGGTCAGTGCCGAGAATGCCCGTTCTGTGGCTGTCGCGCTTGTCGCGGCGGAGGCTGCCGGGCAGGGTGGTCATGGTCTGCGCCGCGTCCCTGCCTATGCCGGCCAGGCCAAGGTCGGCAAGACCGACGGTTTTGCCAGGCCGCAGCTTAGCCGACCTTTTCCCGCCGTGCTGCGCATCGATGCCGGCAATGGCTATGCCTATCCCGCGCTCGATCTTGCCGTTGCCGAGCTTCCGGCCGTCGCCCGCGAACAGGGGATTGCGCTTGCCGCCATCAGCCGCTCCCATCATGCCGGTGTCATGGGCCTGACGGTGGAGCGTTTTGCCGATCAGGGTCTGGTGGCGCTGATGGTCGCCAATGCGCCGGCCTCGATGGCGCCCTGGGGCGGCAAGACACCGGTTTTCGGCACCAATCCGATTGCTTTCGCTGCGCCGCTGCCCGGCGAGGAGCCTGTTGTCATCGACCTGGCGCTGTCGAAGGTGGCGCGTGGCAAGGTGATGGCGGCGCGGCAACAGGGTGCCCCGATCCCGGCTGACTGGGCTTTCGACCGCGAGGGGAGGCCGACCACGGATGCCGAAGAAGCCTTGGCCGGCACCATGATCCCGGCCGGCGATGCCAAGGGTGCGGCACTTGCCCTCATGGTCGAAATTCTGGCCGCGGGCCTGACCGGTGCGAACTACGCCTTCGAGGCTTCCTCGCTCTTCGACGACAAAGGCGCTCCGCCGGCGCTCGGCCAAACGATCATCGCGATCAATCCGGCGGCGACGAGTGCTGCCGATACGGCACAACGGCTGGCTTTGCTGGCGGGTGAAATCACCCGCGATCCGAATGTCCGCCTGCCGGGTCGGCGCGGGCAGAGTTCGCGGCGTCTTGCGCTGACGGAGGGGATTACTGTCGAGGACGAGGTGATCGCGGTGATCGAGAGGCTTTGAGGCGATGGTCGGGTAAGTGTGTGTTTTGGTCTTGCTCTTGTGCACGGCCCCTCACCCCAGCCCTCTCCCCGCTCGCGGCAGGGCTATCGCATATGGAGGCGGACGAGCACCATAAGCTCCTTCTCCCCTTGGGGAGAAGGTGGCCCGAAGGGTCGGATGAGGGGGTTATCGATTTGAATTCATGGATTTTTGTGGTCTTGGCGGGCACCCCCTCATCCGCCTGGCGGCACCTTCTCCCCGCTGGGGAGAAGGGGGACAGCGGCGATTTCCGCTCATATGGGATACCCTGCCAGAAGCGGGGCGAGGGAGTTATCGCGCAAAGCAGCGCGCTACACGGATGAGAGGCAAGCAATTCCAGGAAAAGTGCGTAGCGGTTTTCCGTCCGGAATTGCGAGAGAACAAAGAGATAGAGCATTTCGCGATTCGAAGAAAAGCGAAACGGCTCTAGTTGGCTGGCTCTATCGTCCCCTCGTCCCGCCTGCGGGGAGAGGGCTAGGGTGAGGGGCCAGGCACATCGTCACGACATTGACGGAGACGCCTGACTGCCACCCTCGATCCGCTCTCACGCGATGGCCGGCTTCTCGTTCAGCCAGCCGCCGGTAAAGCCGGCGCGCTCCAGGCCGGTGCGGAGGATCGGCGATTGCCGCATCAGGTTCCAGATCATGCCGGTACGGGCGTTTTCGATCATCATGACCAGCAGGCCCTGGTCGATGGCGACGGAGCGGTCGTCCACCCATCCTTCCGGGCCGGGGCCTTTGACGCTCGGATTGAAGCCGCCGGGGAAACGGCCGTCGAGCAGCAGGTTGGGATAGGTCGAAAGCAGCGCCCGCGTGCCGTCGAGTGCAGCCTGGCGGTCGAACGCGAGGCAGGACAGCGGTCCCCATGGGGCGATGGTGCCGTCGTCGGGACCGAGCGGGGCGCCGCGGGCGGCATAGCCGAAGACCTTCGGAGCATAGCGCAGGCTGTGCTTGGTGCCTGTCGGGTTCGGGCCGTCGCAGGCGGAAAGGCCCCAGATATCCTTCGTATAGCCGACAAAATGGCCAGGATTGCGCTCGGTATAGTCGCGCTGCACTGATATCGCCGTTTGCGTATTGCGGAAATAATCGATGTCCTTGTCGGCGACATGCTTGTCGCGGATGCCACGAAAATCGATCCAGGCATGCGAGAAGAGGTGGATGAACAGCGGCCCGGCATAGAGGAAGGGCGTGTCCTTGAACATCATCCAGGTGTAGGTCGAGGCAAAGGCGTCGTAGCTTGATGGCGGGACGGGATGCGTGGGCGAGCCGAGCGCCAGCACATAGAGGAAGATCGCCTCGTCATAACCCTGGTAGCGCCAGCGCAGGAAACCGCTGGCCGGCTTCCAGCCCATGCTGATGGTCTGGCCCTTGTTCAAGGCCCAATGCCAGTCGCAGCGCTCATAGAGGAATTTCGCCTGCTTGCGGAGATCGCGCTCGACCTGGCTGTTTCCGGTGAAATAAGCGGCTGCGGTCAGCACGCCGAGCAGCAACAGGCCCGTGTCGATCGTCGAAAGCTCACTGTTCCAGGCGCGCTTGCCAGTTTCCATATAAAGGAAGTGATAGTAGAAGCCGCGATGGCCGGTGGCGCCACGCTCGGTGCCCTGCTGGCTGTCGGCGAAGAAATCGAGGGCGGCCAGCACCCGTTTGGCCGCATCGGCACGGCTAATCCAGCCACGCTCGACGGCGACCGGATAGCTCGACAGCGCAAAGCCGACCGCGGCAATGCTGCAATGGCTCGTCTTGATCGACGTATCCGCCACCAGTCCGTTTTCCGGATTGGTGTAAAGCATGAAATAGTCGAAGGCCGAACGTTGCAATCGGTCGATCAGCGCGTCGTCGGTTTCAGTTACCTGCTGCAGCATCTTCTATCCATCTCCTCGATGCTCCCATTCCCTGCTGAACATAGGAGCTTGGATAGTTGCAAATCAAACATGATTAACGATGACATACTTTTGTGGAGGATTCTTTAATATCAGTGGGTTGTTGAGGTGGTCATCCCCAGCCCTGAGGGCTTGAAGATGTCCTTTCCAGGTGATTTTCGGCGATATCGCCAGCAGAAGCGCACGAATAGCGGTCGGCGCGAGCCTGTTCGAAAAGGGGCGAAGCATTGGCTATGTGGTGATTCGTGTCGATGAAACGGTTTAGCCGAGCGCCGTTTCCAGCCGTCGCTTCAGCCGCGCCAAGGTTCTGCCAAACACTGCCTCATCCCCAAGGGCTCTGGCAAGGGTCAAAGCGCCCTGTATGCCGATGACGGCCTCTTCGGCGAGCATTTTCGCCTCGGTGCCTGGCGCTCCGGCCCTGAGCAGAGCGCCGGCAAGCGCTTCGACCCAGCGATGGAAATAGTTACGTATAGCGGTGGAAAAGCGATCGCGCGTTTCATCGAGCGCGAAGGCGCCAATCAGGCAGACCCGGCGGCCGGAGCGGAAATAGCTGTCTGTCGTCTCCCACATGCGGGCAATCGCTGACCGTGGCTCGCCCTCTTCCAGCGGCTTGAACATCTCCGTCACGAACCAGGCATCGATATTGGCCATGATCTCCGCCGCCATTTCTTCCTTGCCGCCCGGAAAGAAGTGATAGAGGCTGCCTTTCGACAATTTCGTGCGGGCGGTGATCTCGCTCATCGACGCACCTTCGTAGCCGAGTTCGCGGAAGACTTCGGCAACGAGGGCGATGGCATCGGATCTTTCGAAGACGGTACGCACCTCTCAAAGGCCGAGGTCGGAGAGGCCGGGATGATCGTCCGGACGGCGGCCGAGCGGCCAGTGGAATTTCCGGTCCTCTTCTTTGATCGGCATGTCGTTGATGGAGGCGAAACGGCGCCGCATCAGGCCGTCGGCATCGAATTCCCAGTTCTCATTGCCGTATGAGCGGAACCAATGGCCGCTGTCGTCATGCCATTCATAGGCAAAGCGCACGGCGATGCGATTGCCCTCGAAGGCCCAGAGTTCCTTGATCAGCCGATAGTCCAGTTCACGTGCCCATTTGCGCGTCAGGAATTCGACGATTTCCTTGCGGCCGCGCGGGAATTCGGCGCGGTTCCGCCACTGGCTGTCTTCCGTATAGACCTTGGAGACGCGTTCCGGATCGCGGCTGTTCCAGCCATCCTCTGCCATGCGGACCTTGGCGATGGCGGTTTCGCGGGTGAAAGGCGGGACGAGTGGGGTCGGCATGATGTGCTCCTTCTAAACCGATTTGTCGTTAATAGACTGATCGGTTTAGAAGGTCAAGCACCGCGATTTGCCGGGTGATGGACTCAATGGGCGAATTTTCGCGCTCCGGCGACGCAGGCGACGACGGCCAGGGTCACGACGAGCATCGACCAGCTGACGCTTTCCTTGAGGAGGGCTGCGGCAAGCGCGAAGCCGAAGAAGGGCTGCAGGAATTGCAGCTGGCCGACAGCTGCAATGCCGCCCTGGGCGAGCCCGCGATACCAGAAGATGAAGCCGATCAGCATGCTGAAGAGCGAGACATAGAGGAGGCCGAGCCAGGCAGGACCGCCGATGCCGTCAATGCTGTGCGGCATAGTCATGAAGCAGAGCGCGACGGTGACGGGCAGGGACAGGACCAGAGCCCAGCAGATGACCTGCCAGCCGCCCAGCCGGCGCGAGAGGACCGCACCTTCGGCATAGCCAAGGCCGCAGATGATCACGGCTGCAAGCATCAGGAGGTCGCCGACAGGCGAGGCCGACACGCCTTGCGCAAGCGCATAGCCGCAGACTAGCGCACTGCCGAGGATGGAGAATATCCAGAAGGCCGGGCGTGGCCGCTCGCCGCCGCGCATCACGCCGAAGATGGCGGTTGCCAGCGGCAGCAAGCCGATGAAGACAATGGAATGGGCCGATGTGACGTGCTTTAGCGCCAGTGCCGTCAAGAGCGGAAAGCCGACGACGCAGCCGAGGGCGACGATGACGAGCGAGGTGATATCGCCGCGGGTCGGGCGCTTTTCGCGAAAAGCAAATAGCAGGCCGAGGCCCAGGAGGCCGGCGATTGCGGCTCGGGCAACTGTCAGGAACAGAGGGTCGAAATCCATCACGGCCACCCGCGTCGCCGGCAGGGAGCCGCTGAAGATGACCACTCCCGCCAAACCATAGATCCATCCTGTCGTCGTCTTGTCCATCGCGCATGCTCCTTCTTGATGTTCGCGGTATCGACGCATTTGTCTGGCCAAGCCAGAGACGGTACAGTACAATTCTCATGAACTGTTATGGTATAAGAGGCGGTACGGATGGATGGTCTGTTGGTGGCAAGCGCAGGCGGCGGCACGCGCATCGAGGGAGTGATGGCTGCGATTTCCGACCGTATCGCCACTCGCAGCCTGATGCCAGGCGCGCGGCTTCCCTCTGTGCGCAGCTTCGCAAAGACGATGCAGGTGTCTGTTTCAACCGTGGTCGAGGCCTATGAGCGGCTTGCCGCAGAGGGCACGATCCGTTCACGGCCGGGTGCCGGATTTTACGTCTGCGGCCCGCTGCCGCCGCTTTCCTTGTCCGAGACCGGAGCAAGATCGGATCGCAACGTCGATCCGCTCTGGATTTCCAGGCAATCGCTGGAGGTGGGAGACGATGTCCTGAAGCCCGGCTGCGGCTGGCTTCCACCCTCCTGGCTGCCGCAGGCGGCGTTGCGCAGGGCGATGCGAACGCTGGCGCGTGGAGACATGGGAACGCTTGCCAATTACGGCACGCCGCTGGGCCTGCCGCCGCTGCGGCAGTTGCTCGCCCGGCGCCTTGGCGAACATGGTATCACGGTGTCGCCGGATCAGATCTTGCTGACGGAATCCGGCACGCAGGCGATCGATCTTCTCTGCCGTTTCCTGCTCGAGCCGGGCGATACCGTGCTCGTGGACGATCCCTGCTATTTCAATTTTCATGCGCTCCTGCGGGCGCATCGTGCCAATGTCGTCTCCGTACCTTTCACGCCCACGGGGCCGGATGTCGAGCTGTTCGGGCAGATCCTCGAACGGCACAAACCACGGCTCTACATCACCAATTCAGCCATCCACAATCCGACGGGTGCGACGCTCTCGCCCGTGACGGCACACCGGCTGCTGAAGCTGGCGGATGCTGCCGGGCTGACGATCATCGAGGACGATATCTTCGCCGATTTCGAGGATGTTCCGGCGCCACGTCTCGCTGCCTATGACGGGCTCGACCGGGTGATCCATATCGGCAGCTTTTCAAAGACGCTTTCGGCCTCGGTGCGCTGCGGCTTCATCGCGGCGCGGCGGGATTGGATCGACGGTCTTGTCGATCTGAAGGTTGCCAGCAGCTTCAGCTGCGGGCAATTGTCGGCCGAGCTTGTCCATCTCGCGCTGAAGGATGGCAGCTATCGCCGGCATGTCGAGGCCCTGCGGGTACGGCTTGCCAAGACCTTGGCGGAGGTGTCGACGCGGCTGGAGGCGATCGGCGTCGTGCCTTGGCTGAAGCCCCGGGCCGGGATGTTTCTATGGTGCCGGCTGCCGGAAGGGCTCGATGCCGCCGATGTCGCGCGTGCCTGCCTTGCCGAAGGCATCGTCCTTGCGCCCGGCAATGTTTTCAGCCTCTCGGATACGGCCGGACGCTTCATGCGCTTCAATGTCGCGCAGTCGATCGATCCCCGGATCTTCGAGGCGCTGGAGGCCTCCATGCGGAAACTGAGATAGTATTTTCCGCCAGTGGATTGCGGAGCGTTTTCGACCTGTTCGGAAGATGCAGGACGCCCGCGCTCTTGCCAGGCGGAAATGATCCGTCATAGCTTTGCCACATCGCCGCTCCAATTGCGGCCGATATCGGCTATGAAATATTCGGCTAAGTGAGGTTGGTCGTGCGCGTTCTGCTTGTTGAAGACGACAATATCCTCGGATCATCGCTGAAGAAGGCGCTGGAAAAGCACGCTTATGGCGTCGACTGGATGCGCGATGGCGAATCCGGCCTCGAGGCGGCGGCGCATTCCCATTTCGCGGCGATCGTGCTCGACATCAATCTGCCGCAGCTGAGCGGCATGGAGGTGTTGCGGCGCATCCGCCAGCGGGGAAATTCCGTGCCCGTGCTGCTGCTGACGGCGATGGATTCCGTGCGCCAGAAGGTCGAAGGCCTCGATGAAGGCGCCGACGACTATCTGGTCAAGCCTTTCGATCTCGACGAGCTGCTGGCGCGGCTGCGCGCGCTCATCCGCCGGCGCGACGGGCGGACCGAAAGCGTCATCCGCTGCGGCGACGTGGAGGTCGATCCCTCCGCCATGGTGGCGCGCAAAGGCAATGTGCAGGTTCATACCACGGCGAAGGAATTCCATCTCCTGAAGCTGCTGATGGAGCGCAGCGGCCGATATGTGACGAAGAACGATATCGAATATGCGCTCTATGACGCGGAAAACACCGTCGAGAGCAACACGATCGAAGTGACGATCTACAATCTGCGCAAGAAGCTCGGCACGGATTTCATCAAGTCGATCCGCGGCGTCGGTTACATGATCGAGCGATGAACAATTCCACGCTTACCCGCAAGCTGTTTCTGCGCATCGCGCCTGTCGTCGTGGTGACGATCGTCGTGATCGCAGCTTTCGCCTTCAACAGCGCGACGCGGGAGATCAACAATATCTACGACGCCCAGCTCATCGACGATGCGAATGTGATCTGGAGCCTGCTGCGCCGCCCGCTGGAGAAGAATCCGGACCATACGGCCAAGCAGATCGACGATATCGACTTCAACATGGACAATCAGCTGGCCTTCAATGAAGACGCCGATGATTATGCCGATGCGCACATGTTTCGCGCCTGGGTCGATGGCAATATCCGCTTCTACAGCAGCACGGCCTTTCTCTCCGATGTGCCGCAGCAGAAGGTTGGCTTCACCACGCTGACCTATGGGGGAGACGAGTGGCGCGTCTATTCCCTGCCGATCCCGAACACGACCATCGTGATCGAGCTCGGCGAAAAGATCGCGCTTCGAGAAACGCTCGTTTCCAACATTCTCCTCAATCTGTTCTTTCCGCTGCTGATGCTGGTGCCGGTCATCGGCTTTCTCATCTGGCTCGGCATCAATAGCGGTCTGCGCACCATCCACGGGCTGGTGCGGCAGATCCGCACGCGATCGCCCGATGATCTCTCGGCTATCCCCGTTGAAGAGCTGCCGCGCGATCTGCTGCCGCTTGGCCGGTCGATCAATCAGCTTCTGGAGAAGCTCGGCCAGTCGCTGACGCTGGAGCGGCGCTTCTCCGACCTTGCCGCGCATCAGTTGCGCACACCCCAGGCGAGCGTGAAGCTGCTTTTGCGGATGCTCGAACACAGCGACAGCGATCACGAGCGGCAGGCGATCATTTCCGATCTCGTGGCCAGCAACAACCGCACCATCCATCTGATCGAGCAGCTGCTGCGGCTCGCCAGAGTCAGCCACCATCCCCTCAATCTGACATCGGTACCGCTCTATCACTGGATGGCGTCGCTCATTGCCGAATTCGGCAACATCATCACCAGCCGCGAGCTCGAGGTCGTGCTCGAAGGGGACGAGCCGATCCAGGTCAGGACGGACGAGTCGCTGCTACGCATGCTGGTCACCAATCTGCTCGACAATGCCATCAAATACACGCCCGTTGGAGGGGAGATCAAAGTTTCGATCGCTTCGGAGGACGGTTTTGGCTGCATTTCCATCAGCGACAGCGGTCCCGGCATCCCGCCGCACGAGAGGGAAGCGGTATTCCAGCGCTTCTATCGCCTCAACACGCTTCACACGGAAGGGGCCGGCCTTGGTCTCGCTATCGTTGCGGATACGGCGGACCGTCTCTCGGCAACGGTCGATCTTTCTACCTCACGTTTGGGTAACGGTCTTCAGGTCGATCTAAGATTGCCCTTGAGTTAAAAGTACAACGCCTCGTCGTTTTTCATTTTCGCATCATTTTCCGCTCATGCCCGGCTCATCTCAGGTTGTTAGACGCAACTTAGGATTAGGCGAAGGGGTATTTCATGCAGGTGTTTTGCGATTTTGATGGAACCATATCCATCGAAGACGCGACGGATATGGTGTTGTCCCGTTTCGCCGGCCCCGAGTGGGAAGATATCGAACAGCTGTGGAAGCAGGGGCTGATCGGCTCGGGTGAATGCATGCGCCGGCAGATCGCTCTCATCCAGGCAAGCCGGGGCGAACTCGACCGGTTTCTCGACACGCTGTCGATCGATTCGGGCTTCGAGAGTTTCCTGTCCTTTTGCCGCCGCGACGAATTGCCTGTCACGATCGTCAGCGATGGTGTGGACTATTTCATCCGGCGCATCCTGGCGCGTCACGGCATCGAGGGTCTGCCGATCGTCGCCAATGTGCTGACCTGCAGCGTTTCCCAGGGCCGCGAATCCTATTCGCTGTTTCCACCGTTTACGGCGACGGGCTGCGTATCCGGTGCCGGCGTCTGCAAATGCCGCGTCGTCGATAGCAGCGACCTGCACGTCTATATCGGCGACGGGCGTAGCGACTTTTGTGTTTCCGACAAGGTCGACCTCGTTTTCGCCAAGGCCAAGCTTGTCGATTACTGCGAGGAAAACGGCATTCCCTATGTCGGTTTCGCAGACTTTTCCGACCTGCTTCCAAAGATGGAAGCCGTTCTCCCGAGCGTCGAGCGACGCTCCCGTACGCTGCCGCATTTCAAGACAGCGTAAAACAGACCGAGAGGCATTGAATGAAAACGAATGTAGCCGAAGCCTTCAGCGGCGAGACCGAGTCCGTCCGCTCCGAAGAGGAATTGCGCGCTCTTGAGGAGCTCTATTGCTCTCATGGCGATACGGTTCACTACACGGATAAGCCCAAATTCTTCGAGGAATGCGAAGGCTCCTATGTCTACGATCGGACCGGCACGCCGTTCCTCGATCTGCAGATGTGGTACTCCGCCGTCAATTTCGGCTATCGCAACGAGCGCCTGAACGAAGCCGCCCATCGCCAGCTCGACCGTCTCCCGCAGGTCGCCTCGCAATATCTGCACCGCGAAAAGGTGGAGCTTGCGGCGATGATCGCCCAGGATGCCGAGCGTAAGTTCGGTCACAAGGGTCGCGTTCACTTCAATGTCGGCGGCTCGCAGGCCGTCGAGGATTCGCTGAAGCTCGTGCGCAATTATACAGGCGGCAAGAGCCTGATGTTCGCTTTCGAAGGCGGCTATCACGGCCGCACGCTCGGCGCTTCGGCTATCACGTCAAGCTATCGCTATCGCCGCCGCTACGGCCATTTCGGCGATCGTGCACAGTTCGTTGAATTCCCCTATTACTTCCGCGGCCCGAAGGGCATGTCGAAGGAAGAATACGGACATTACTGCGTCCAGAAATTCGCCCGCCTGTTCGAAAGCGAATATAACGGCGTCTGGGACCCGAAGGCCGGCAAGTCCGAATATGCGGCCTTCTATATCGAGCCGATCCAAGGCACTGGCGGCTACGTCATTCCGCCGATGAACTTCTTCGTCGAACTGAAGAAGGTGCTCGACGATCACGGCATCCTGCTCGTCGTCGACGAAATCCAGATGGGCGTCTACCGCACCGGCAAGCTCTGGTCGATCGAGCATTTCGGCGTTTCGCCGGATGCGCTGATCTTCGGCAAGGCGATCACCAACGGCCTCAATCCGCTTTCCGGCGTCTGGGCTCGCGAAGAGCTGATCAACCCGACAATCTTCCCGCCCGGCTCCACGCATTCGACCTTCGCCAGCAATCCGATGGGCACCGCCGTCGCGCTCGAAACGATGAAGATGCTGGAAGAGCAGGATTTCGGCGCTGCGATCATGGAAAAGGGCGCGCATTTCCTCGACGGGCTGAAGCAGCTGCAGAAGCGCCATGCCATCGTCGGCGAAGTCGACGGTCTCGGCCTCGCCCTGCGCATGGAAATCTGCAAGGACGACAGCTACACGCCGGACAAGGCGACGATGGACTGGATGTGCGACGAAGGCATGAAGGGCGACCTTCAGGTCGGCGGCAGGACCTACGGCCTCGTGCTCGATGTCGGCGGCTATCACAAGAACGTCATCACCTTCGCTCCGAACCTGCTGATCACCCGCGAAGAGATCGATCTGGCGCTTGCCCTGCTCGATCAGCTTCTGACGCGTGCTGCCCGGAGATAAGACGGTGCAACTGCTGCTTCTTCATCTCGATGATGCTTTGGAGTTGCAGCCTGACTTTGTGCGCGCCTGCAAATTTGCCGGCGCGCACCAGTATTTCGGCAAGAATGCGGGGCAACAGGTTCGGCTGTGGAGCAAACAGAGCGCCCTTGATGATCTCAGTCGCGAGATCGTCAAGAACAGACCGACGACCGGCAAGGACCCGCAATTGTGCTTCATGGGCTCCGGCGATTTCCACCATGTCACGGCCTTGCTGCTCGATGGCGCACTCGAGCGACAATCCGGTGCGGCCACACTGATCCATTTCGACAATCATCCGGATTGGGTCAAGTTCGACGGCGGCATGCATTGCGGCTCCTGGGTCAATCGCGCCCTTGCCAATCCCTGCATCCAGAAGGTCATTACGATCGGCGTCTGCAGTCATGATCTTCGCAGCCCCGAGCGCAAGGGGGCCAACCTGCATTGGCTCGCCGACGGCAAGCTGGAACTCTATCCTTACGAACATCCGCCGAGCCGTGTACTGGCCGATTACGGCACCGGTGCCAGCTACCGACAGGAAAGAGGTGCGCTGCACTGGAAATCGATCGCCGAAATCGGCGAGGAAAATTTCATCGATCATATGCTCAGCCGCATTCGCACCGAGGCGGTCTACGTGACGATCGATAAGGACGTGCTGGCTGCCGACGATGCCGTTACCAATTGGGATCAGGGCCGCATGCGGTTGCCCTATCTCCTCTCCCTCATCAGCGAAATCGGCAGCCGTCACCGCATTATCGGCGCCGATGTCATCGGGGATTATTCGACCCCGAGTTATGCTGGCAGCCTTCGGACACAGTTCATGAAGCGCGCGGAGATCTTCATCGATCAGCCGCGTATGCGGCAGGGTGCCGAAACAATGAGAAACATCAACAGCGCGGCCAATCATGCCCTGCTGGAGGTGCTGGCGGAGTATATGCAATGACTGGCAGCCTGACACTTCCCATGCTTGGGCTCATCCTGTTCTGCGTAGTCGCGGAAACCGCCCGCGAAGTCTGCTTCAAGCAATCCGCCAGTGAGAACGCCCCCTTTAAGGCACTGGCAAAACCGGTCACCTGGCTCGGCATTCTGCTCTGGGCCGTGGAGCTTTTCGCCTGGACGGCCGTTCTGGAGCACGTGCCACTGACCATCGCCTTTCCGCTGATGGCGATGAGCTATGTCGTCATCGTGCTCGCCGGCGCCGTCATCTTCAAGGAAAACATCAACCTGCGCCACGCGACGGGCGTGTTTCTCGTCACCGCCGGTGTGGTTTGCGTGGGAGTTACAGGACTATGAAAATCTTTGCGCACACCCGATGGGATCTGGCACCGGTGCTTGCCGCCGTCGCCCATCTCGCCTTCGACGTCTATCTGATTGTCGGCTTCGAAAGCCGGCCACTTTGGCTCTCGGCCATTCTTGGCTGTCTTTATGCCGTTTCAATCTCCTGGAACATCAACAGCATATCGCATAATTTCATCCACACGCCCTATTTCAAGCCGCGCTGGATGAACTACAGCTTCAGTCTCCTGGAGTCGGTCGCGATCGGCTTTTCGCAGACCTATTATCATTGGGTGCATATGCGCCATCATTCGGGCAACAGCGACCGTCCGAATGAAAAGGGCGAGACGATCGACATGCTCTCGATCTATCGCTATGGCCGCGACGGCCAACCGGAAAACGTCTGGTCCTATACGTTCCTGAGCTTCTTCCGGGACAGCCTTGGCGACATTCACAAGGCGATTGCCCGCAACCGCCCCTTCGATGCGGCTTGGGGGCGTTTCGAGCTCTATTTCTTCTTGGGGCTTGCCGCGGTCGCGCTGATCTACGATTGGAAGGCGGTGCTGTTCTTCGTGCCGTTCTACTATATCGGCAATTGCCTGTCGTCGCTGAACGGCTATTACGAGCATCTGAACGGCGATCCGGACGAGCCGATTGCCTGGGGCGTTTCGAGTCACAAGCCTTTCTACAACTGGCTCTGGTTCGGCAATGGCTATCATGCCGAGCACCATTATCGTCCCCGCACCCACTGGACGAAGCTGCAGGCGCTGCACGAGCAAATCAAGGAAGAGCAGGAAAAGAACGGGACGCATGTGATCAGCACCTGCCATGCGCTTGGCTTCATGGCCAAGGAAAACCGGCAGTCGGAGCTATCTCATGAAAGCTGATGAATTGAGCTTCTTCATGGAGGGCTCAAATGGCAAGGGCGTCCTTCTGGTCCACGGACTGACGGGCGCGCCTGCCGAAATGAAACTAGTGGCTCGGCATCTCAACCGCAGGGGCTACAGCATCTATGCGCCGCTGCTGGCGGGCCACGGCGTCGATGCAAAGACGTTGCGCCAGACCCGCTGGGAAGACTGGCTCGCCTCTGTCGTCGAAGCATCGGAGCTGCTGGCCTCCAGAACGCAGGAGGTCTTTGCTGCCGGCATCTGCGTCGGCGGCAAGCTGGCAATGCTGGCCGCCGAACAGCAGAAGAAGACCATCAGTGCGGTGGCGATCTATTCGCCTTGCTTCAGTTATGACGGCTGGGACGTTCCCTTCTACTATCCGCTGCTGGCCTCGCAGATCGGCTGGCTGTCGCGCGTTCCGTTCCTCGACCGGCTGAGCTTCAGCGAGACCACCTCGCTCGGGATCAAGGACGAGCGCATGCGCCGGCTGATCGAAGGCATGGCGAGCGAAGGGGTTCTGGAAAAATTCCCCGGCAAGGGCCTGGTCGAGATGCATCGGCTGGGTAAGACGCTTCGCAGCCTGCTGCCGCAGATGCAGACGCCGACGCTGATCCTGCATGCCGAGGACGATGATCTCGCCAGCCCGAAGCATGCCCGCTATATTTCCGAGCATATCGGTGCTCCGCATGAGCTGAAATGGATCACGGACAGCTATCATATGATCCATGTCGACCGGCAGCATCGGCAGGTGGCCGATTTCACGGCCGACTTCTTCGAGGCGCGTCATGTCGCAGCCGCTGCTTAAAATCGTACCGCAGTCGATTGGTGACCCGGTGGCCGAAGTTCACTTCAGCATCCGCGCTATCGGCCGCGACGCATGGAATGCATGCTTCCCGAATGACGTCGAGGATTATGATTGCCTGCTGGCGATCGAGGAAGCCGGCCTCGAAGGGTTCGAATGGCGCTATATTACCGTTACGGAGGGTGGGCGCGTGAGCGTCGCCATGCCGGCCTTTGTCTGCCTCTACGCTCTCGATACGACGCTGGATGAGGGATTCCTGCGCCGGTCCGTGCGCAGGGTGCAGCGATATTTTCCAGGTTTTCTGAAGCTGCGCCTTGCATGTTTAGGATCGCCCTGCACCGAGACCGGTGCGATCGGCTTTCATCCCGACATCCCGCAGGAGCGTCGTCGCGTCCTGCTGACGGAGATGTTGTCCTTCTTCGAGCAGGTTGCCGTGACGGAGCGGTGTGCGCTGATCGGTCTCAAGGATATCCCGGAGCAGGCTTCGGCCGAGTTCGGCGATCTGTTTGCCGCGCGCGGCTATGCCTCGATCGGCGCTCTTCCGACGGCGTGGCTCGACATCGATTTCAAGACGATCGACGAATATCTCGCCAGGCTTTCGGCTGGCACCCGCAAGGATATGCGCCGCAAGATGAAATCCTTCGACCAGGTCAGGGTGGAGATGCGGACGGATTTCGGCGAGTTCCTGCCTCAGGTGATGGCGCTCTATCATGATACGCGCAATCGCAGCGAATGGCAGTTCGAGGAGCTGACTCCTGCCTATTTCCAGGGCATTCTCGCCCATATGCCCGGCCGATCTTTCTGCGCCTTCTATTTCGTCGAGGACAAGCTGCTTGCCGCCAATCTGATCGTGCATAACGAGCGCGTGGCTATCGACAAGTTCTTCTGCATGGATGGGGAAAAGGGCCGGCCCTATAATCTCTATTTCATCAGCTGGTTTACCAATCTGCGTTACTGCCTGGAGAACGGCCTGGGTCGTTATCAGAGCGGGCAGGCTCACTATGCAAACAAGGTGCGCCTCGGCAGCAGGCTGACCGCCAATGCGATGTATTTTCACCATCGCAATCCCTTGCTTCAGAGTGTGCTGCGACTGGTATCGCCGCTGTTCTCGACAGACGAGGCGGATGCGTAATGCCCAATATGCGGTTTTTCTGGCTTGCCGTGCCGGTGTTGAGCACCCTGTACCAAGTCCTCATCAAGCTCGGTGCCGGGCAATTGCACGATGAAGGCATGCAGGCATGGCTGTGGCAGGCTCTCTCCTCTCCATGGATATTGGTGGCTATCGCCATCGAGATCGTCGGCTTCTTCATCTGGATGAATGTGCTGGCTGAGCTCGATCTAAGCCGTGCCTTTCCGCTGACGGGCATCAGCTATGTGCTGATCGTCGCGACCGGCTGGTTCGTCTTCGGCGAGCGGGTGGTCGCCCTGCAGATGGTCGGCAGCGGCTTGATCCTGACGGGCGTCTGGCTGATTGCAGGCGCCGGTGTCGAGACGGAGGAGCATCATGAGGAATTGGAGCCGAAGCAGGAGGAACTGCGTACGGGGACCGGCAAGGATAGGTGATGTCCAACATGCAAGCTGACAACCGCCCCAAGGGCAAAACCCCCGCCATTTTCTCCAGCCTTGTCGACTGGTGCCTGAAGCGTGGACTTTCCTCCATCGTCACGCGGGGCGCGCTGACCGTGACGACGGCCAGCGGCCGTGTGCTGACCTTCGGCGACGGCACGGGTGCGCCGGTCCATTTCCGTTTCACCGATGACCGTGCTGAATGGGCACTCCTCATCGACGCCGATAAGCGGCTGGGCGAACTCTATATGGATGGTCGCTTTATTGTCGAATGCGGCACGCTTTACGATTTCGTGGCGATGATGCTGCGTGAGGGGCAGAACAGCACCCACCCCCTTATTGCCCGCATCATCGATCATATCCGGACCAAGCTCAGGATCTTCCGCCATCGTAACCTGCCCGGGCGCTCGAAAGCCAATGTCGCCCATCATTACGATCTCGACGGCCGGCTCTACGAGCTCTTCCTCGATCCGGACCGGCAATATTCCTGCGCCTATTTCGAGCATGCCGACCAATCGCTTGACGACGCGCAGATCGCCAAGAAGCGGCATCTCGCCGCCAAGCTTTTGATCGAGCCGAACAACAGCATCCTCGATATCGGCTGCGGCTGGGGCGGCCTCGCGCTGCATATGGCCGAACATGCGCCGGGCGGTTACGTGCTCGGCGTGACCCTGTCAGAGGAGCAGCACGACTATGCCTCCAAGCGGGTTGCCGACAGGGCCAGGGGAACGCCGGCTGAGGTGCAATTTGCGCTGAGGGACTATCGCAGCCTGACCGGCCGCTTCGACAGGATCGTTTCCGTCGGCATGTTCGAGCATGTCGGGCTTGCGTCCTATCGCACCTTCTTCCGCAAGTGTGCTGAGCTGCTGGAGGATGACGGCATCATGGTGCTGCACACTATCGGCTGTTCGGCGACACCGGGCTTCACCACGCCGTGGCTCGACAAATACATCTTTCCAGGCGGTTATATTCCGGCCCTGTCGGAGATCGTGCCGGAGATCGAGGCGGCGGGGCTTGCCATCACCGATGTCGAGGTGCTGCGGCTGCACTATGCCAAGACGCTGGAGGCATGGCGGGAGCGTTTCATGGCGCGCTGGGATGAAGCCGCCAAGCTCTACGACGAGCGCTTCTGCCGTATGTGGGAATATTATCTTTCGACGGCGGAGGCCGCCTTCCGCTACGAGGATCTCGTCGTCTTCCAGATCCAGATCGCCAAGCGAAATGACATCATTCCGCTGACGCGCAATTATATCGCCGAGAATGAAGCGCGCAGCGCTTCAAAACTTGACGTTGAAGGTTCTATTGAGCGTAAAGCCGATGATGTTCTGGTCGGGTGAGCCGAAGCGCGAGGTGATCGGGCTGTCGGCCGCATCGCCCACCAGACGGTTATATTTTCCGTAAACCTGTACGCTCCATTCCGGCGAGATCGTATAGGTCGCAGCCACGGTGAAGCCGACCGATTTCACGCCGGCACCGGCATCGAAGGCATTGATATGGCCATGCCTCGCGGCTTCACTTTCCGAGATGCCGAAGTTGGTGCGCATATAGACCGAATTTGCCATCGACAGGCGAGGGCCGGCGGACAATAGCCATTTGTCTCCGAGCGGCTGGAACCAATCGAGGGCGAAATCGCCGACCAGTCCATCGCCGCCCCAAAGCGACTGGCGGATCTCCGTGCGGAAGCGGAGCCGATTATCCATGAGCCAATATTGGGCGAAGCCGCCCGCATCGAAATTCCAGCGCACCTTGCGCTGGCTTTGCAGATGCAAATCATTGAGATCGAAGCGATCGTCTCTCAAGCCGACCACAGGGCCGATTTCGAGGCCTCCGAGATCGAAGAGCTGGTAATCGAAATTGTCGTCCGGGGCACTGTATTCCTGCGCCTCACCCAAACGGTGAATATCGAAGGACGGCAGGGCACCGAAGGTATAATGCTTCGATCCCTCATAGCTCGGGCCATATTCCACGGTTGCGCCAAGCGTCACGACCCAGGTATCGGATGAGGATTTGGCTGCATCGTCCGCCCTGGATGAGGCGGGAAACATGCCGACAATAGACGCTGCCAGCAGCCCCGTTCCGGCCAGCGCAGACAGCCGGGCGGAGAAAGATGTCCCAACATTTAACACTCTGAAAACACCTGATGCCTGATCGCCCCTGCAGCACTACTAGCACAGCTCGCGGCCTGGAAAATAGCGGAAAGTTCGAAAGCAAACACGTCGTCTAACCTGTTGCCGAATTGCCTTTTGCACGGCTCGTGGAGGCGATGCTGGTCTGGTTCATTGACGGTATCCTTTATCGTGATCCTTGAGCAGGAAACGACGCCGACCACATCCTCCCTGCGCCGGCTGCAGCAAATTCGCGTCAAGATAGAGACAGTTTATTTCACGAACCTGAAGCGCCTGCGGCACCGAACATATCATCGCGGCTTTGATCGATTGGAACCCGCGCATTTTATTCCTAGATAGGGTTTGTCCGGGCTTTGTTCGTGGACGAAACGATATGAGAGCAGGCAAGGCGGGTTTTAGCGCATGAAGGATCGGCCGTTAGGCACATCGGGTATTCCTGGATGGTTGAACCGCTATGAGCCCTTGCTGCTTGTAATGTTCGCCGCGCTTTCGGGCGGAATTCTTCTTTTCATCTATCTCACAGGAGAGGTGCTCGAAGGCAGCACGAAGGGATTCGACGAGGCGATCCTGCTGGCGCTTCGTCAGCCCGGCGATCTCTCTGTGCCGATCGGTCCGGGTTGGCTGACCCATGCGGTCAAGGACATAACAAGCCTCGGCGGAACGACTGTGCTTGCGCTGATGACGGCACTGGTGACGATCTATCTGTTGCTCGACCGGCAGCGCGCCATCGCCATCTTTGTCCTCGCTTCGGTGCTGGGCGGATGGGCGCTGAGCACAGCCTTGAAGGTCGGTGTCGCGCGGGCGCGGCCCGATATCGTGCCGCATCTGGTCGAGGTTCACGATCTAAGCTTTCCGAGCGGCCATGCGATGGTGTCCGCCGTGACCTATCTGACCCTTGCCGCGCTGATCTCGGGCACGCGAAGCTATCGCTCGACGCGGGTCTTCACCGTCGCGGCCGGCATCCTGCTGACATTGATGATCGGCGCGAGCCGGATCTATCTCGGCGTGCATTACCCGACCGACGTCCTCGGCGGCTGGTGTGCCGGCGCGAGCTGGGCGCTCGCCTGCTGGATCATCGCCCGCCGCTATATATCGCCTGCCGTAAGCGGCAAGAGGCCTTCCGAAGACGACGGTCCGCCTTTCAAATGAGGGAAGGTGTCCTTGGCAGGATCAGCACTGGACTTCGAGCCGCGTCGCCACCAGCAGCGAGTAGTCCGTGCCCTTCGGATCGCTGAAGAACATGCTTGTCAGCGCGGCCTGGTTTTCCGCCATGACTTCCTTGGGATTGGGTCTGATGACCTTGCGCTTGCAGCGGCCGAAGGCCGGTCCCAATGTGCTCAAATCGTTGTCGGTGGCGAAATCGACCGCCGTATAGAGCGTCTTGTCGTAGATCCCGAAGATGGTGGTTCCCTTGAGGAAGGTCTTCTGCTCCGGCTTCAGCGAAAAGGTCAGCGTCAGCGAACCATTCTTGTAGTCCGCCTGGATCGCATCCGGCTTGGCCATCGGCACTGTTTTGCCGTTGCTGGTGACGTTCGTGTAGTAGTCATACTGCGCCAGCGAATCCCGAACCGTCTTTCCCACCGCCTTGAGCTCGGTTGCGCTCAAAGCTTGGTCGCCGCTCTTGCCGTAATCCATAAGGACGGAAGAGGTGAACACTTCGTCGAAGCTCCAGACATTGCGCAGCTCGCTGATGGAGCCGTCAGGCGCCGAGACGACCTCGAACTTGGCGTCGATGAAGATATGCGGATGGGCAAGCGCGGGAACGGGCAGAAGCGACAGTATCGCCATCAGCAGGGAAGTTTTTCTTTTCATGCGTGCAATACCAAGTTCCATAGGCCCATCCGATGCTCAGACCTGAACGTCAAATGAGACTGATTTGAGACCCGCGCTTCGGCCGCCGAGCGAAGGTGGGTGAGGGGAGAAACATGCTTGCCGCCATCTCTGAGCATGTTTACGAATTAAGAGTTAAAATCGGTTTCCGGCATCGAAGAGGAACGGGAAAGCAAATGACTCAGTCGGGATTCATCGCATATTCCAGTGCGCTGGCGATTGCAGCAATCATTCCGGGTCCGCAAATCGTTGCCATCGTGGCGCAAGCTTTGAAGAGCGGCTATCGGTGTGCAGCATGGATGACGGCCGGTATGGTGTTCGGCGACGTATTGTACCTCGCCGCGGTTCTTGCCGGATTGGCGTTCATCGCGGAAACCTTCAGCTATTTGCTGATTGCGATCAAATGGGCAGGCGTCGCCTATCTTTGCTGGCTGGCTGTGCAATTCTGGCGATCCGGCGAGACCTTCGATGAAAGCCATGTGGCCCAGCCGGGGAGTGGCGCAAATGCATTCATTTCGGGCGTTCTGGTCACGCTCGGCAATCCCAAATCGATCCTGTTCTATATCTCCATCCTGCCGACGGTCGTGGACATCCGGGCGCTATCGGCCACCGACGTTCCGATTCTTCTGGCGATAACCGCCGTCATCCTGACCGCCGTGCAGTTCCCTTTCGCTATTCTTGGAGCGAAGACGCGCCGGTCCCTGCAATCGCCTCGGGCGATGCGCCTGATGAATCGCGGCGCAGCCTTCTGCATGGGAAGTGCTGCCGCGACGATCGCGGTTCGTAACTAGCACGAGCGCATTGCGCGGAGCGCGAGAGGAAAAGAAAACAGGCGCGTGAAAAATGCGCCTTCCAGTCGGAAAGGCGCTCTTACGGCCAAGCCGTAGCGTCTTTATTCCATAGGAAAATTTGAAAACTGGAGCGGGCGAAGGGATTCGAACCCTCGACCCCAACCTTGGCAAGGTTGTGCTCTACCCCTGAGCTACACCCGCTCATTCCCGTCGCGATCCGGGGTAGTGTGTTGGACCGCTGGGCGTCGTCTTGCGGCGACGGGCGCTATATGGCCTAACCATTTTTCAAATGCAACAGGGAAATGACGAGTTCGCGAAGAAAAATTGCATCTTCTTTTCGCGAACCATTGGAAAGCCCGGAAACGCCGGGCTTTGTCGTCTCGAAGATTGCAATGAAATTGTGGGCGACGTATCAGGGGCGAACCATTTTCGATTGCGAGACGCCATGACCGAGACCAGCCCGAAAAACCGCGACGATCTTTTCCGATTCCTGGATGGGCTCGGTATCAGCCATACGACCAAGGATCATGCTCCGGTCTTCACCGTCGCCGAATCGGTATCGCTGCGCGACGAAATTCCGGGCGGCCATACGAAAAACCTCTTCGTGAAGGACAAGAAGGACAATTTCTTCCTGCTGACCGTCGAGGAAAACGCGACGGTCGACCTGAAGACCGTGCACACGCTGATCGGTGCGGCCAGCAAGGTGTCCTTCGGCAAGCCGGAAAAGCTGATGGAATATCTTGGCGTCATCCCGGGCTCCGTCACGGCCTTCGGCGCGATCAACGACATCGCCAACAATGTCACCTTCGTTCTCGATTCCGAGCTGATGGCGCATGACATCGTCAATTGCCATCCCTTGTCGAACGATGCGACGACGTCGATTGCCAGCGGTGATCTCCTGCGCTTTATGGAGGCGACGGGTCATACGCCGCTAGTCTTGAAAGTGACGAGCTAACGTACGATTTTAGCGCTAAGATTATAGCGGTCGGCTTCTCTTCGGATTGTCCGGTCGCTTTGGCCACTTCATGGAGCGTGCTGGCAGGCGAACCTCGTCGTCTCGTCTGGAGATCATGCTTCTCACAAAATCAAGGATGCCGGCAGGCGGGAGACACTCATGAGCGGTTCGAACAATCCCTATAACGCTTCCTTCGGCGGGCAGATGTCGGCCTCGGCATCCTTCGGCGCCACGCCAGCCGCTGGCGGCGCTTCGCCGATCAAGGATACGACGACAGCGACCTTCGCCAAGGACGTTATCGAGGAATCGCGCAACCAGCCGGTGCTGGTCGATTTCTGGGCGCCCTGGTGCGGCCCGTGCAAGCAGCTGACGCCGGTGCTCGAAAAGGTCGTCACCGAGGTGAAGGGCCGCGTCAAGCTGGTCAAGATGAATATCGACGATCATCCCTCGATCGCCGGCCAGCTCGGCATCCAGTCGATCCCGGCCGTCATCGCTTTCGTCAACGGCCGCCCGGCCGATGGCTTCATGGGTGCGGTGCCGGAAAGCCAAGTTCGCCAGTTCATCGATCGCCTCGGCGGTCCCGCTGGCGGCGACGATCCGGCAGCCGAGATTGCTGCCGTTCTGGAAGAGGCAAGCGGCCTGCTTGTCGCCGGCGACGTCAATGGCGCGGCCGAGCTTTTTGGCGCGGTGCTGCAGGCGGACCCGGAAAATGCCAAGGCGCTCGCCGGCATGGCCGAATGCATGATCGCCGCCGGCCAGAGCCAGCGCGCCCGCGAGGCGCTGGCCGATCTGCCGGAGACGCTCGCCAACGATGCCGGTATCCAGGCCGTGGTCAAGAAGCTCGACCAGATCGACGAAGCCCGCAAGCTCGGCGATCCCGTGGCGATCGAACGGGAGCTGGTATCCAATCCCGACAATCACGAGCAGCGCATCAAGCTCGCCAAGATCCGCAATGTCGAAGGCAAGCGCGAGGAGGCGGCCGAGCATCTTCTGACCGTCATGCGCAAGGACCGCAGCTACGACGATGACGGCGCGCGCCGCCAGCTTTTGGAATTCTTCGAGGTATGGGGTGCCAAGGATCCCGCCACGATCGCGGCGCGGCGCAAGCTTTCCTCCATTCTGTTTTCATAACGGGTCGGTTGTCCTACGGGCATGGCGATCGCGCGGAACCTTCCGGGCGATCGCTTGTTAGAGGCCGTCCTATGTATCCGGCAAACGACTCCCATCGGCGTTTTCATCGAAAATGCTCTTGTGTTTTCGGCAGACGGGCTCACATTGTCGGTGACGCGGCGCGAAAAGGGGCGATGACCGCGAATGTGTGTCGTTCCTGCGCGGCCCACTGCGGCGCGCAGCGCGTCGGGGCGATCTAGCGGGATGGAAAAGATGCAAGTCGGCAATGCGAGATATCTGAAGCCGGGCGATCTGCCCGAATCGGTGGTCGTCTTTCCCTTATCCGGCGCGCTGCTGCTGCCCGGGGCGCAACTGCCGCTCAATGTCTTCGAGCCGCGCTATCTCGCCATGTTCGATGCGGCGATCGCCGGAAATCGTTTGATCGGCATGATCCAGCCGGCGCTGGGAGAGCCGCCGGATTCGTCCAATCTGGCGCATGTCGGCTGCCTCGGACGTATTACCTCCCTCTCGGAGACCGGCGATGGGCGTTATATTGCCGCACTGACGGGCATATGCCGTTTCCGGCTGATGGATGAAATCACTGCCCACCAGCCCTATCGCACATTCCGCATCACCCCTTTTATCTCCGACCTGAAATCCCATCATGAGGAAGGCACGGTCGATCGCCCGGCACTGCTTTCGGCTTTCCGTGCCTATCTGGAGGCCAACAGGCTGGAGGCGGATTGGGAAAGCGTCGAGCGGGCCGACAACATGATGTTGGTCAATTCGCTATCGATGATGGCGCCCTTCGATCCGGCCGAGAAACAGGCCCTTCTCGAGGCGCCCGACCTGAAGACCCGGGCAGAAACCTTCATCGCCATCGTCAAGATCGTGCTCGCCGGCTCCGGCGACACCGATTCCCTGCTGCAGTAGGAGTTTCAGATGGATGTCACCGTCAGCAAGGTCGACCCGAAACTGCTCGATCTTCTCGTCTGCCCGCTGACCAAGGGGCGGCTGAGCTACGACCGGGAAAAGAACGAGCTGATCTCGGAAAAGGCGCGTCTCGCCTATCCGATCCGCGACGGCATTCCGATCATGCTGATTTCGGAGGCAAGACGTATCGAGGATTGAGGACCGTGCCCCTCTGGTACTGTGGAGTAGAGGCCGGCCGTTTCTCTCAGAGATCAATGGAATGGCGACTTTGCGTCTCCAAGGCGGTCAGACAAAGTGGCGCGCGCCAAGCGCCTTAGCTGCCTTTGAGGCGAATTAGGCATATTGGCGCGCGATCCCGGCGCCGCCACTGCGGTGGTGGCCGTACCACAATTTAATTGAGGGAGACAGACGTCGGAGCATGCGCGGTAACGAGACACGCAATCAGCACTTTGTGTCGCAGGTTGAGCAGAGGCTCAACGCGAGCAACCCGAACAGCACCGGCGGTAATTTCCGGATCTACTCGTTTCGCATCGCGGATCGAGAGGCTTCCAGGATTGAGCTGGAGAACCCCCGCGGGCGTGCGATCGTATCGACCTTGTCGATGCTTGACCTCTTCAGCTTCGACGTGCCGGGAGGCGGACCGCTGCGCATGAACCTCGAGGCGCTGTTCCACAAGTACGAAGCGAAGGTCGAGATTCATACCAAAGGCCTGCTCGAAAAGCTGGCAGCGGGCAGCACGGACATCAAGACTGAGCTTATTGACTTGTTCGCCGTAAAGCTGCTGAACTTCATCCGCAATCCCTTCTGCATCCAGAAGGTGTTGAACAGCTTTCCCGGCGTTGGACAGTACGAACCGACCGATCCGGAACTGTTAGCTGTCTATCGACGGATCGTCAACGGACAGAAGCCGCACCAGGCTCACCTGTGCCGGCAACTCGACGTATCGCAGGAGACCTATGTCGAGTGGCTCCGGCTGATCTTCGTTCTGTTGATGCAGATCGGGGATGACCGGACGAACCTGTTCGAAGGCATGATTAAGGCGCTATTTGAGGCGCGCGACACGCAGGCTGCAGCCTTTGTCTGGATCTACGACCAAGACGTCTGCCTGCTTTCGGATCGAAGCTACTGCCAGCCCATTCCAGACGGCGCGCACATGGCGATGTCCTTCAATCTGTGTTCCAGCGCCTTCGCGGACTACGTTTTCGCCGACGCTGCGACCTTGGTCGAAGGTCGCGCTGCGCCTGCATTTGGGGCGAGTGCCTTAGCCGCTTGGCGGCAGCGGTCCCAGGCCACAATCAATGTGACGGTGACGAAGAACAATCGTCCAATGCTGGCCCGCTACAATCGGCAAATCATCGAGCAGGCGCGCGAACGAGTCTACTGTGCGGAGAAGGCTGGCATAGTGCTGGCGTAGCCAGCCTAGTGCAGATTAATGGCGGCTTTCCAAAACATTTGGCGCCTGAAACCTTCCGGTCCTCTCCCGACCATTCGCAGACATCTGCGGCGAATTACACCTCTTCCAATTTGCTGCGCTTCAGATCGCCTCACCAGCCAACAGCCGCGGATTATTCCTTGCAGTCGTCCCCGCTGCCTGGCCGATGAAGAAGGATTTGAGGCTGGGCAGGCGGTTGACGATCCCTAGTCCGAAGTCGCGGGCGATGCGCAGCGGCGTGTTGTCGTTGGAAAACAGCCGGTTCAGCACGTCGGTCGTCACCCCCATGCGGAAGGTGTCGAAGCGGCGCCAGGTCTGGTAGCGTTCGAGGGTGTTGATCGAGCCGATATCGAGGCCGAGGCGGTCGGCCTCGACGATGGTTTCGGCAAGGGCCGCCACATCCTTGAAGCCGAGATTGAGGCCCTGGCCGGAGATCGGGTGAATGCCGTGGGCGGCATCGCCGGCCAGCGCAAAGCGCGGCGCGACGAAAGCGCGGGCAAGCGTCAGGCCGAGCGGGAAGGCGCGGCGTTCGCCGATCGTGCGCAGTGCGCCGAGCTTGTGGCCGAAGCGGCGCTCCAGTTCCTCTTCGAACAAGAGATCGTCGGAAGCCACGAGCCGTTCGGCGTCGGGGGTGCGCTCCGTCCAGACGAGCGAGGAGCGGTTGTTCTTCAAGGGCAGGATGGCGAAGGGGCCGGAGGGCAGAAAATGCTCCTCGGCGCAGCCGCCATGCGGGCGCTCATGCTCGACGGTGACGACGATGCCGGACTGGCCGTAATCCCAATTGACGGTCTTGATCCCAGCCATGTCGCGCAGCTTCGAGCGCACGCCGTCGCAGGCAACCAGAAGCCGCGTTTCGAGCGTGCTGCCGTCCGAAAGGGTGAGCGTGGTCTTGTTGTCGTCGGTGACGAAATCCGTGGCGCTGAGGCCATGCTTGATCGTAATGCCAAGACGCTCGCAGGCGCCACGGAGCGCGCCAACCATGGTGAGGTTCGGCACCATGTGTGCGAAGGGCTGGCCGTCGGCCACTTCGCCGTCGAAGGTGAGAAAGACCGGGCGGACGGGATCGCCTGTGCGCGAATCGGTGACGATCATGCGGGTGATCGGCTCGGCCTCCGGCGCGATCTCGTTCCAGACGCCGAGGACTTCAAGCATCTTGGAGGCAGCGGCGATGATCGCCGATGCGCGCATATCCTTCTTCCAGGCGGATTCCGGTGCGGCTTCCACGATCATGACATCGAGGTGGGGGGCTGCCTGCTTGACTGCGACCGCTGCGGCAAGACCCACATATCCGCCACCCACTACCAGCATGTCCAACATAGCGCTTCCCTGTGTCTTACTGTCACGTCCTGCTCTATATAGAGCATCCTGTTGACGGTTCCTACCATGGGAGTTCAAGCAAAATGTCGCGAGAGACCGAGAAGCTCACCCCGATGGAAACCGTACTGGCGACACTGGATCTCGAAACGATCGAGATGAACCTGTTTCGCGGCAATAGCCCGCAGGTCGGCTGGCAGCGCGTCTTCGGCGGGCAGGTCATCGGCCAAGCCTTAATGGCGGCGCAGCGAACGGTGGATGGGGATCGCTTCGCGCATTCGCTGCACGCCTATTTCATGCTGCCCGGCGATCCCTCGGTTCCGATCCTCTATCAGGTCGATCGCCTGCGTGACGGTTCGAGCTTCAATACGCGGCGTGTACTGGCCATCCAGCACGGCAAGGCGATCTTTGCGCTGACGGCGTCCTTCCAGGTCGACGAGCCAGGCTTCGATCATCAGGGCGACATGCCCGACGTGCCGATGCCGGAAGAACTGATGGACGAGGAGCAGGTGAAGCAGCGCTATCTTGCTCACGCGCCGGAGAATGTCCGCCGCTATTGGGAGCGCAAGCGGGCAATCGAGATCCGGCCCGTTTCGATCGAGAGCTATTTCTCGCGCGCGCAGCCGAGCCAGCGGCAGAATATCTGGGTTCGCCTCACGGGGCCGGTGCCGGATGACCGGCTTTACCAGAATGCCGTGCTCGCCTATCTCTCCGACATGACGCTGCTCGATGTTTCCCTGAATGCGCATGGCACATCGGTACTGGATCCGACCGTCCAGGTGGCGAGCCTCGACCATGCCATGTGGTTCCATCGTCCCTTCAAGCTCGACGACTGGCTGCTCTACAGCCAGGAGAGCCCGAGTGCCTCCGGCGCCCGCGGATTTACCCGCGGCAGCCTGTTTACGCGATCCGGTATCCTGATTGCGTCGGTAGCGCAGGAAGGGCTGATTCGTAAAAAGGCAAATGCTTAAATTTGTGGCAAATTTATAAATTTGCACTTTATTTGTGCGGCTCTCACAATGAGAAATGCCGCTTTATTGGGTCTGTGCAATAAAACTGTTTTATTTCAACACGTTATAAATGTGTCACGAATCTGGCACGTCCTTTGAATGTATATGGCCAGTCGCTGCAGAAACACTCGTCGGCGGCAAGGAGAGTCGGCTCCGTGCCGAGGCTAACAAAGGATGGGAAACCAGATGAAAATTGTGATGGCCATTATCAAGCCGTTCAAGCTCGATGAGGTCCGTGAGGCCCTCACGGCTGTCGGCATCCAGGGCCTGACTGTGACCGAAGTGAAGGGTTACGGGCGCCAGAAGGGGCATACCGAGATTTATCGCGGCACCGAATATGCCGTCAGCTTCCTGCCGAAGCTGAAGATCGAGGTCGCAGTCGCATCCGAAACCGTTGACAAGGCCGTCGAGGCCATCGCGTCGGCAGCCAAGACCGGCCAGATCGGCGATGGCAAGATCTTTGTCTATTCCATTGACCATGCCGTACGCATCCGTACGGGCGAAACCGATTCAGAAGCGCTGTAAGACACGGCGGATCAGGGAGTTATTTGCATGTCATTTTCTAAGCTTTCCTCCGCCTTGACACGGGTGGGTGCGCTTTCTGCGGCCTTGCTTGCGCCGGCGATCGCCTTTGCGCAGGAGACCGCTCCGGCTGCAGCCGCTGCGACCGCCGCCGCACCGGTTCCGGACAAGGGCGACACCGCCTTCATGTTCATCTCCACCATTCTCGTGCTCTTCATGCTGGTGCCGGGTCTGGCGCTGTTTTACGGCGGTCTCGTCCGCGCCAAGAACATGCTCTCGGTTCTGATGCAGTGCACAATGATCGGCGCGGTCGTGATGATCCTTTGGGTTCTCTACGGCTATTCCTTCGCCTTCGGCGGCGGTTCGAGCCCTTATTGGGGCGGCACGGCCAAGATGTTCCTGTCGGGCGTCTCGACTTCGACGACGGCATCGACCTTCACCAAGGGCGTGGTCATCCCTGAATTCATCTTCATGCTGTTCCAGATGACCTTTGCCGCCATTACGCCGGCGCTCATCATCGGCGCCTTCGCCGAGCGCATCAAGTTCGGCGCAGCCGTGCTCTTCTGCGCGCTGTGGGCGACCTTCGTCTACTTCCCGATCGCTCACATGGTCTGGGATTCCAACGGCATGCTCTTCAAGATGGGTGCACTCGACTTCGCCGGCGGCACCGTCGTTCACATCAATGCCGGTATTGCAGGCATCGTCGGCGCCATTCTCGTCGGCAAGCGCGTCGGCTTCGGCAAGGACATGATGGCTCCGCACTCCATGACGCTCACCATGGTCGGCGCATCGATGCTCTGGGTCGGCTGGTTCGGCTTCAATGCCGGCTCCAACCTCGAAGCTTCCGGCGGCGCGATGCTCGCAACCGTCAACACCTTCGTCGCAACGGCAGCCGCCATCATCTCCTGGTCGCTGGTCGAAACCTTCACCCGCGGCAAGGCTTCCATGCTCGGTGGCGCTTCGGGCATGGTTGCCGGCCTCGTCGCCATCACGCCTGCAGCCGGCATCGCCGGTCCGATGGGCGCTATCGTCATGGGCCTGATCGTCTCACCGCTCTGCTACTTCTTCGTCTCGGTCGTGAAGAACAAGTTCGGTTACGACGATACGGCTGACGTCTTCGGCGTACACTGCATCGGTGGTATCTTCGGCGCCATCGCAACCGGCATCTTCGCCAGCGCCTCGCTCGGCGGCGTCGGCTATGCCGATGGTGTCACGATGAGCAGCCAGGTCGTTGTCCAGCTGACCGCCGTCGTCACGACAATCCTGTGGTGCGGCATCGGCTCGGCTATCCTCTACAAGGTCGTCGACGTCATCATCGGCCTGCGCGTCGCTCCGGAAGCCGAACGCGAAGGCCTCGACCTCGCCTCGCACGGCGAAGCCGCCTACCACAATTCCTGATCGGAGCTTGCGAAACCGGAGCAAACTCTCCGGTTTCGCTCAACATCCCGTCGCGTCCTATTTCATCGCAAATAGGCGCCCTTGGCCCGGACCTTGGTTCGGGCCCTTTTCGTTCGTGCACAGCCATTTTTCTTCAGACGACAGGCGATTCATGAGGTTGGCGTGCATGGTTAACATGCCATTAACCCTCCTCTGATTAGGTATGGCTAACCTGCCGGCGAGTGGGCATGGACCGATTCGTTTGCGCTTTGGACAGGAACGGGGCTGGATATCATGGGCAGAAGCAATTCGGCGGCGTTGAGCGGTCGCCCCGACCGTTTATCGCTTTCGAGCGTGGTTTGGCGTCAGATCAAGGGGCTGACAGGTTTCGCGATACTGTTCCTGCTGGCGCTTGCGGTTGCAGCGCTGGCGACCTGGAACGTCATGGACCCGAGCTATTCCTACGCAACTGCCAATGCGCCGACCAACCTGCTCGGTTTTCCCGGCGCCGCTTTTGCCGATATCATGATGCAGTCGCTCGGCCTCACCTCGATCCTGGCGATGCTACCCGTCGTCGCCTGGGCCTTCGCGCTGATTGCCAACCGCAAGCTTCATCGTGTGCCCTCGCGCCTCGGCGCCTGGTTCGGCGGCTGCATCGTCGCGGCCGGCTCCATCGCCTGCTTCCCGGCGCCGCCCACCTGGCCGATTCCTAACGGTATCGGCGGTGTCGTCGGCGATCTTCTTCTGCGTCTTCCAGCCCTCTTCATCGGTACCTATCCGAGCGGTGTCGTCGCCATCATCATCGGTTCGGTCCTCGCCGTTCCGGCCATTTGGCTCATGCTCTTCGCCTCGGGCGTCATCGGCGAAAACCTCGTGGAAGACGAAAGTGATGAGGACGATTACGAGGAAACCCGCAGCCGTGCCCGCCGGGTCGGCGATGAGGACGAGGATGACGACCGTGGCGGTTTCCTCGCCAATTTCATGGCCTATGGTGCGGTCATGCATGCCTGGTACAACACGCAGGCTCGCCTGCGCCGGCTGTTCGGCATGGGGCCGCGCAAGCGCCGCGACCATGCCTTCGATGCGCCTTATGATTTCAACGACGACGAATTCGGTACGCTGAACGAGCCGGTGCGCGCCAAGGCACCCATGGCTCGGGGCGACCGTCTGGAGCCGTCCATGGATGGTCCGGCGCGCCGCGTCGTTTCCGCGCCGTCGATCAGTCTCGGCGATGACGAGGATGAAGACGAGGATTCGATTTATGATCGCGATCCGCGGCGCCCGGCCGATATCCTGCCTGACGATGAGGATGACGAGTGGCCGTTGGCCCCGGCTGCTCCAAAGGGAGCCGCTGCCGGCCATCGCGTCACTCCGGCCGCGCCGCGTCCGAAACCGGGTGCGCGGGCGGAACGCGAGGCGCAGACCTCCTTCATCCGTCCCTATGGCTTCCAGCTCCCCGCCGTCCATCTGCTTGCCGAGCCGAAGGCCGTCGCCCGCGATGCGACGCTCTCGGCCGATGCGCTGGAGCAGAATGCCCGCATGCTCGAAGGCGTGCTCGAGGATTTCGGCGTCAAGGGCGAGATCATTCACGTCCGCCCCGGCCCGGTCGTCACGCTCTATGAGCTGGAGCCGGCGCCAGGCATCAAATCGTCCCGCGTCATCGGCCTTGCCGATGATATCGCCCGTTCGATGAGCGCGATTGCCGCCCGTGTCGCCGTCGTTCCCGGCCGCAACGCCATCGGCATCGAGCTGCCGAACTCGACGCGCGAAACGGTCTATCTGCGCGAGCTCATCGCCAGCCGCGATTTCGAGACGTCCAAGGCGAAGCTTGCCATGTCGCTCGGCAAGACGATCGGCGGCGAACCCGTGATTGCCGATCTCGCCAAGATGCCGCATCTGCTCGTGGCCGGCACCACCGGCTCGGGTAAATCCGTTGCGATCAACACCATGATCCTGTCGCTGCTCTACCGCATGACACCGGAGCAGTGCCGCCTGATTATGATCGATCCAAAGATGCTCGAACTCTCCGTCTATGACGGCATTCCGCATCTGCTCTCGCCCGTCGTCACGGATCCGAAGAAAGCCGTCGTTGCGCTCAAATGGACCGTCCGTGAGATGGAAGAGCGCTACAAAAAGATGTCGAAGATCGGCGTGCGCAACATCGACGGCTTCAATACGCGCGTCGAGCAGGCCGTCGCAAAGGGTGAGGCGATCAGCCGGACCGTGCAGACCGGCTTCGATCGCCAGACCGGCGAGGCGATCTATGAGACGGAAGAATTCGACCTAAAGCCGATGCCCTACATCGTCGTCATCATCGACGAAATGGCCGATCTGATGATGGTCGCCGGCAAGGATATCGAAGGCGCCGTGCAGCGTCTGGCGCAGATGGCGCGTGCCGCCGGCATCCATGTCATCATGGCAACGCAGCGTCCGTCCGTCGACGTCATCACCGGCACGATTAAGGCGAACTTCCCGACCCGCATCTCCTTCCAGGTGACGTCGAAGATCGACAGCCGCACCATTCTCGGCGAGCAGGGTGCGGAACAGCTGCTCGGCATGGGCGACATGCTCTACATGGCCGGCGGCGGGCGCATCCAGCGCGTTCACGGCCCCTTCGTCTCCGATGGCGAGGTGGAGGATATCGTCGCCTATCTGAAGACGCAGGGCGCACCGCAATATCTCGATGCCATCACCGCCGATGATGACGAGGATGATGACGGCCACGGTCCGGTTGGCACGTCCAATCTCTCCGATTCGGAAGATCCCTACGATCAGGCTGTTGCGATCGTGCTGCGCGACGGCAAGGCTTCGACCTCCTATATCCAGCGGAGACTGGGCATCGGCTACAATCGTGCAGCGTCGCTGATCGAGCGCATGGAGCAGGAAGGTGTGATCGGCCCGGCCAACCACGCCGGCAAACGTGAGATCCTCGTTCCCACCGAAGCCGATATTCTCGATCGCTGAGGCAATCAGCCTTTCCGTGTCGCATATCCCGTCTATGTTCAGGGAAATTTGATTGCCGCCCCTTACCGGCCTTGGGCCGTTGCGCCATGAAGACGCCGATTTTGCGCGCCATGGACGAAGCATGAAGGAGAATTCGATGACGAAATTTGATGCGCAGCCGTCTAGCCGACTGTCCCTGACCCGCCGGCACCTACTCGGCGCCGTGCTCGCCGTCGGCGGGGCAGGCGCTCTGCCGGTTTCGGCTTTCGCGCAGGCTCAAGCACAGACGCAGGCAGCTGCAGCGACCCTCAATCCCGGTATCGCCCAGGCCATTGCCGATCATTTCTCATCCATCAAGTCGATGAAGGGCGGTTTCCTGCAGATCGGACCGCGCGGCGATCAGATGAGCGGCGCATTCTTCATCCAGCGGCCCGGCAAGATGCGTTTCAACTACGATCCGCCGTCGCGCATGCGCGTAATCTGCGACGGCAATAACGTACAGGTCATCAACGACCAGACGCAGACAAGAAATATGTATCAGCTATCGAAGACGCCGCTGAGCCTGCTGCTCGCCAACAAGATCGACCTTTCGGCCGACATGGTGCGCAATGTCGATTCGCAGCCGGATCTGACCAAGATCACGCTCGGCAACCGCACCGTTTTTGGCGATTCGACGATCACGATGATCTTCGATTCGAAAAGCTACGACCTGCGCCAATGGACCGTTATCGATCCGCAGGGCAAGACAACCGATGTTATCATCAACAACGTGAAGACGAACGTCGCCTTCGACGACAGCGTTTTCCGCATCGACTATACGCGCTGACGGTCGACTCCATCCCGAGCCATAGATAAGCGGCGAATGGCGCTTTTCTTTCCACTACAGCCGGTCTAAAGCCTTACGCTGACCGGAGAGAGCGGTGATTCATCGAATCGCCGAGTCGCTCCGACTGTCTGTTTTGACGCAATTCCGGACGGAAAACCGCTGCGCACTTTTCCTCGAATTGCTCCAAGGAAAAGGCTCGGGTATGGGATTTTCGATTGCGACCTGGAATATCAATTCGGTGCGGCTGCGTATGCCGATCGTCGAGCAGTTCGTCATGCAGGCCCGGCCCGATATTCTCTGCCTGCAGGAAACCAAGGTTCCGAACGAGCTTTTCCCCCATGCGCCGCTCCGGGCGCTTGGCTATGAGCACATCATCATTCATGGCCAGAAGGGCTATCATGGGGTGGCCATCGCATCGCGTTTCCCGCTGACCGAGGATCATCGCCAGGATTATTGCAATGTTGGCGACAGCAGGCATATCTCGGCCATCTTCGAGCGCGGCGGCCGGCGCATCCGCCTGCACAATTTCTATGTCCCGGCGGGTGGCGATGAGCCGGATCGAACGATAAATCCGAAATTCGGCCACAAGCTTGATTTCATCGAGGAGATGAAGAAGCTGCATGCCAATGCCGAGCAGAACACCTCTGCGATCCTCGTCGGCGATCTCAATATCGCTCCGCTGGAGCACGACGTCTGGTCGCACAAGCAGCTCCTGAAGATCGTCAGCCATACGCCTGTAGAGACCGAAGGGTTGCTCGAGGTGATGAAACGCGGCGCTTGGCTCGACCTGATGCGCCAGCAGGTGCCGGAAAGCGAGAAGCTCTATACATGGTGGAGCTATCGCGCCAAGGATTGGGAGGCTGCCGACCGCGGTCGCCGCCTCGACCATATCTGGTCCTCCTCCGATCTGGGTCCGCATCTGCAGCGGATCGAGATTCTGAAGGCGGCGCGCGGCTGGGATCGTCCGTCCGACCATGTGCCGGTCGTGGCGCATTTCAATCTCTGAAGCGGGATTGAACTTGCTAGAGCGTTTGCGCTTTTCTTTGAATCGCGAAAACGCTCTATCCTTTTGTATTTACGCAATTCCGGACGGAAAGCCGCTTCATACTTTTCCTGGAATTGCTGTCAGGAGAAGCGGCCGAGCATTGCGGCTGCCTGCCTGGCAAGGGCGGCGAAGTTTTCGCGGATACGGTTCTGGATCAGCAGGCCGGCGTCTGGATATTCCTCGATCAAGCGGTGAAAGAGGGCGCGGGTGATGCGGATCACGTCGGATTCTTCGGCGGCAACGGCCGTGTATTTCCGCTCTACCAAGGTCACCATCGCCAGTTCCGAAAGCATGGTGCCTGCCTGGACCACCGCTTCCACCTGTGTCTGGCCGTTTGCATCGATGGTGCTGAGCTCGAAACTGCCGCGCGTGATGACATAGGCGCATTCAGCGGGCGATTTTTCCCGGAACAGCGTCTGGCCCTCATTCACATGGCGGCGGTCGGCGCCGAAGGCGATCAGCCGCAACGGCTCATCGCCCATGCCGTGAAACAGCGGCAGTTGCGACAGCAGTCGGATATCGTCGTTCAGCGCCATCGATCGCCTATGGAATGATCTTGTAGCCGCCGTTTTCCGTGACAAGGATTTCGGCGTTGGAGGGATCGCGCTCGATCTTCTGGCGAAGGCGGTAGACGTGGGTTTCGAGCGTATGGGTGGTCACGCCGGAATTGTAGCCCCAGACCTCTTCGAGAAGGATATCGCGGGTCACGACCTTCTGGTCGGCGCGATAGAGATACCGGATAATGGCGGCTTCCTTTTCGGTGAGCCGGATCTTTTGTCCGTCTTCCGTGGTGAGCAGCTTCTGGCTTGGCTTGAAGAGGTAGCGTCCCACCGTGAAGGTCGCATCCTCGCTCTGCTCGTGCTGGCGCAATTGTGCGCGGATGCGGGCGAGCAGGACGGCGAAGCGGAAGGGCTTCGTCACATAGTCGTTGGCGCCGGCTTCAAGCCCGAGGATAGTGTCGGAATCCGTGTCATGCCCCGTCAGCATGATGATCGGCGCCTTGAAGCCGTTCTTGCGCAGCAGCTTCACGGCTTCGCGGCCATCCATATCGGGCAGGCCGACATCCATGATGAGGAGATCGACGGGTACGGTGCGCGCGGTCTGCACGCCTTTTCCGGCGGTCGCCTCCTGCAGGACGTTGAATTCCTCGTAAAGCGATAATTGCTCGACCAACATTTCACGCAGGTCGTTATCATCGTCCACCAGGAGAATGGTGCGTGCGGTCATGCCGTTCGGGTCCTCGTTCTAATCCCACTTAAGTCCTACGCCAAATTGCATTTTTAGCAAGTCGCGACGCGGCTCAGGCTTGGTCGTTTGGTTGAAACTGCTATGATTTCAAATGAAATCACGCGCAAAGCAAAAACATGTGAGGAAAATGCAAAAGACAAGGGCGGGGGCAGGGCGGACCGCTTCGACAATCGTCGTGCGTCCTGCGCCGGGTAAGAAAACGCGGGCGCTGGTACAGGTGGGGAGCATGACGGTACCGGCGGCGATCGGCAGATCCGGGCGCAGCATATTGAAGCGAGAGGGCGACGGCGCGACGCCAATTGCGGATATGAAGTTGCTTCACGGCTTCACGCGCGGCGATCGGGTCCGCTTTTTGCGGACGGCGCTGCCGATGCGGCATATCCGGGAGGATATGCTCTGGTGCGACCAGCCCGGCGATCCCAACTACAACAGGCTGGTGAAGGCTCCCTTCGGGCCGAGCCATGAGGAATTGCGGCGAGGCGACGGCCTCTACGACGTCTGCCTGGTGCTCGACTGGAATGTGAGCTCTCGCAGGCGCAACCGCGGCTCGGCGATCTTCTTTCACCTGATCAGGCCGGGATATGAGCCGACGGCCGGGTGCATCGCGGTCAGCCTGCGCGACATGAAGCGCATCCTGCCATCATTGCGAAGAGGTATGACGGTCCGGGTTGTCTGAAAGGTCGCCCGGGGTTAACATCCCGATATTCTCCACTATATGGGATTTCGACCGGTCGCCTGTGCGGACCAGGCCGGCCCTTTCCTTTCAGAATTTAAATCACGCCTTCACTCCACCCACTTATCATCCTTTGGAGACTTATCGTGACCACGCAACCGACAATCACGTTCAATGACGGCCATTCCATTCCGCAGGTCGGCCTCGGCGTCTGGCAAACGCCGGAGAATGTTGCGCCGATGGCCGTCAGCACGGCTTTGAAAGCCGGCTATCGCCATGTCGATACCGCAGCCATCTATGCCAACGAGGATGGGGTCGGCGAAGGCATGCGCCAGTCCGGCGTCGCCCGTGAGGATATCTATCTCACAACCAAGCTCTGGAACGAGGCGCAGGGCTTCGATTCCACGCTGAAGGCCTTCGACGAAAGCCTGAAGCGGCTCGGCACCGATTATGTCGATCTCTACCTGATCCATTGGCCGTCGCCGCACCGCAACCGCTACCTCGACACCTGGAAGGCTTTCGTGCGCCTGAAGGAAGAAGGCCGCGCCCGTTCGATCGGCGTTTCCAATTTTGCCGCCGCGCATCTCGAACGTATCATCGGCGAGACCGGCGTGACGCCTGTGCTGAATCAGATCGAGCTGCATCCCACCTTCCAGCAGAAGGAACTGCGTGCCGTTCACGACAAGCTCGGCATCAAGACAGAATCCTGGAGCCCGCTCGGCCAGGGCAAGCTTCTCACCAACGCCGCCATCGGCAAGGTCGCCGCCAAACATGGCCGCACGCCAGCGCAGATCATCATCCGCTGGCATATCGACAACGGCCTGATCGTCATCCCGAAATCGGTGACGCCGAGCCGCATCGAGGAGAACTTCAAGGTTTTCGATTTCAAGCTCGACGGCGAAGACCTGGCCGAGATGGCCAAGCTCGATTCGGCCAGTGGCCGCATCGGCCCGGACCCGCTGACGGCGAGTTTCTGATCGCAGGTTGCGATCCGCTTATGCAAAGGGGCTCGGAGTGAAGGCTCCGAGCCCTTTTTTCATCCTAAAGCATGTCGCGCAAAAGTGCGCGGCGGTTTTGCGACAACGACATGCACAAAATCAAAGACCTAAAGCGTGGGAAACGACTCTGAAAGATCGCGCGACGCGCTTTAGAGTCCTGAGTGCCGTCAGAGCTGGACCCAGGCCGGTGCCACCGTCGGACCTTTGCCGAGGAAGAAGCCGAAGTGGATGTTCATCTCGCCGATCGGTTCGATGAAACGGGCATTGCGGAGCGGACCCGCGTCGACCGGCTCGAAGCCGATGGATTTGACGAGGCTGGATACGGCGCGCTTGGCCTTCTCGTCGTCTCCGGCAATGAGGACCTGCAGCACCTTGCCGTTACGTCCTTCGGCGGGCAGCAGCGGTGCGAAAATTGTATTAAAAGCCTTCACCACCGTCGCCTCGGGCGCAAGCGCCTGGATTTCTTCGGCGGCCGAACTCGAGTGCCCGACGACGAGGCCGCTGAAATCTGCGGTGACGGGATTGCTGATATCGATCAGCACCTTGCCCTTGAGATTTCCGGCTTCCTTCAGCGTTTCCGCGATAACGCTATAGGGCAGCGCCAGTATGACGATATCGGCAAGCTTGATAGCGGCGGCAACTCCGCCCGCTTCGACGCCAGCGCCCAGTTCGGCGGCAAAGGCTGCTGCCTTTGCGGGATCGCGATGGCCAATGACCACGTCAGACCCTGCTTGGGTCAGCAGACGAGCCAGTCCCGCCCCCATATTTCCGGTACCAATGACAGCGATTTTCATGTTCGTCAGCTCCTTGTTGTGACTGACAAACACATAAAATTATATCCATATTCAGATAAATGATCTAGATATATCGATACTTGAAATGGATTGTTTCTAATGGATCGTTTGTCCGGCATGAGCATCTTCGTCAAGGCAGTCGAGCTCGGCTCGTTCAGCGCCGCGGCAGAGGCCTTGAACATGTCGCCGCAGCTTGTCGGCAAACATGTACAATTTCTCGAACAACATCTTGGTGTTCGGCTTCTCCACCGCACCACGCGCCGTCAGCACCTGACGGAGGTCGGCAGCCAGTTTTACGAGCGCTCGCGCAATATTCTGGCAGAAGTCGAGGCAGCGGAGGCGTTGGCGGCGGAAACCCGGGCCGTGCCGCGCGGCAAGCTGAGGGTCAATGCCCCGGTCACCTTCGGTATCCATGCGCTCGCGCCGGTGCTTCCGAAATATCTGAGTGCGAATCCGGAAGTTTCTATCGATCTGTCGCTGACGAACCGCATGGTGGATCTAATCGACGAGGGCTATGACGCGGTCTTTCGAATCGGTGAGCTCGCTGACAGCGGATTGATCGCCCGCCGTCTAGGGCCTTATCGCCTGGTGATCTGTGCTGCGCCGAGCTATCTGCGCGCCCACGGCACCCCCTCCACACCGAACGATCTCCGAAATCATGAGTGCCTGATCTTCTCGCATACAATGTTGAGGACTCATTGGGATTTTGAAGGACCACAGGGGAATGTGAGCGTTCCGATTTCCGGCCGGCTGATGATCGACAATGGTGAGGCGCTGCTGAAAGCCGCGCTGGCAGGGCTCGGTATCGTTCTGCAGTCGTCCGAACTCATTCAGTCGAGCCTGGAAACCGGAGCACTGGTGCCGCTTTTGCCCGGGTACAGCGTGCCGACGCGCCAGCTGCATGTTCTCTATGCGCCGGATCGCCGCATCACGCCGAAGCTCCGCAGCTTTCTCGATTTCGTTTCGGCGCAATTCGGCGGCCACGGACCGGTGTGACCGGATGGCGGGATTATCCTCCGCCATCCTCTCGGCTCATTCTCACGAGACCTCTTGCGCAAGGGCGCCACGCCTTGAACGTGCCATGCCTGTGACGGCGATGGCCAGCGTCGCGACGATCAGCAGGGCGCCGACCACAAAGGTGATCTGCATGCCTGTTGCAATGGCCTCCGGGCGTGCTGTGATAATATCGCTCGTTCCCGATCCTAGTGTGAAGATGGCGCCCATGACAGACGCGCCCGTTATCAGCCCGAGGTTTCGCGACAGGCTCAGCATGCCTGAAACGACGCCGCGTTGCTCGGAGCCTATGCCCTTCATGATCGCGGTGTTGTTGGACGCCTGAAACATCGCGTAGCTGGAGGTGATGATGACCAGCGGCCCGATATAGCCAGCGGCTCCGAATCTGCCTTGCAGTGCTGCCATCAGGACCAGGCCGATGATCATGCCCACAAGACCTGTCATAGTCATGCGGTGGCCGCCGAAGCGATCGACGATGCGACCGGCCGGCACTCCCGTCAGCGCTGACACCAGCGGGCCGACGGACATGATGGCGCCGACCTGGGCCGCATCGAAGCCGAGAGCGCGGGAGAGATAGAAAGGCCCGACCACCAGCGTCGTCATGATGACGGTGGAAACGAGGGTGCTCATGACAAGACCCGTGCTGAGCTTAGGATCGCGGAACATAGAAAGGCGCAGCAGCGGCGACTTTACCTTCGTTTCGGTGAAGGCAAACAGGGCGATGCCTGAAGCTGCGGCCAACAGCAGGCCGATATTCAAAGCGCCAAAGCTTCCATGCCCGATCGTCATTGCCAGCGCATAGGCAGCCAGCGTCAGAGCCAGCAGAAAAGTGCCGATTTCGTCCGGGCGTCCCTGAGCTCTTTTGCTGTTTTGCCGCTCAGTTGGCAGGAAAAGCGCAGCGAGCAGGAAATTCACGATCCCGAGCGGCACGTTGACAAGGAAGATGGTTTCCCAGCCGAGGCTGGCGATCAAGATGCCACCGAGCGACGGGCCGAGCGTAGTGCCGATCGCAGACATTGTGCCGAGCAGGCCCATGGCGCTGCCTGTGCGCTCTTTCGGCACGGTTTCACCGACCATCGCGACAGTGAGCGCCATCATCATGGCGGCGCCGAGACCTTGCAGACCTCTGGCGGCGAGCAATAGCCAGAGTGTCGGCGCAATGCCGCAGAAGAGCGAGGCGAGGGTGAAAAGGCTGATACCGATCAGCAGCAGGCGCCGCCTGCCGAAAATGTCACCCAGCCGTCCGACGCTGACGATCAGCGTGGAGATGGCAAGCAGATAGGCAAGCACGATCCACTGCACCTGCTGAAAGGAGGCGCCGAATGCCTGGGCGAGCGTTGGCAACCCGACATTGGCAATGCTGGTATCGAGCGAAGGCATCAGCATGGACAGCGATAGGCTGGTAAGGGCCCAGCGGATGCAGGATGTGGACTTTGTGTGGCCGGCTTTGTCCGGATCTTCAATGATTGGCTGCAACATGAGCTCCATTTCTAGTGACGTAATAAAACTTCCGGCAGAAAGGTAGCTCTCGGCATGATATGGCGGAATACGCAGCATTTGCACTTGATCAGTGCATTTGACGCTATGCATCAAGAAAACCATGTTATGGTCGCATCATGTCCACGCCTGATCTCAACCTGCTCGCCACTCTCAATGTCCTGCTTGCCGAGGGCAGCGTCGCGCGCGCCGCCCGGCGATTGCGATTGAGCCCGTCCGCCATGAGTAGGCAGCTGGCGCGGCTGCGCGAGACGACGGGCGATCCATTGTTGGTCAGGGCTGGGCGCGGACTGGTGCCAACACCGCGGGCGCTGGAGCTACGCGAGCGCGTCGGTCATCTTGTTCAGGAGGCGGAAGCGACCTTGCGGCCCGCCGAAAGCCTCGATCTGAAGCAGCTTGCTCGAATCTTCACGTTGCGCACCCGCGAAGGCTTCGTGGAGAATTTCGGCGCCGAACTGATCGCACGCATTGCCGAGCAGGCGCCTGGCGTTCGGCTCTACTTCACTCAGAAGCTGGACAAGGACAGCATGCCTCTGCGCGACGGCACGATCGATTTCGAGACCGGCGTGGTGGGAGACGATACCGGTCCGGAGCTCAGGACGCAGGCGCTGTTTCATGATCGCTTCATCGGCGTGGTCCGAAGCGGGCATCCCTTGAGCGAGGGGGAGATCACCCCGGAGCGTTATGCCGCCGGCCGGCATATTCTCGTTTCGCGGCGTGGCCTGCAGAAGGGTCAGATCGACGAGGTGCTGGAGAAACTGGGGCTGGCGCGGCAGATCGCAACGATTGTCGGCAGCTTCTCGGCGGCGCTGGCCTTGGCGCGCGCCTCCGACCTGATCGTCAGTGTGCCGGAGCGCTATACGGGCAATCTGCGTGTCGGCATGCATAGTTTCGCGCTGCCGATGCCGACATCCGATGTGACGATCTCGCTGCTCTGGCATCCGCGCATGGATGCGGACCCGGCGCACCGCTGGCTGAGGGGCTGCATTCGCGACGTCTGCGCCGGATCGCGTCGGAGCGATCAATCAGATTCGAAGTCGGCTAAATAATTGCGCAGCAGGCGGTCAAGAGCCATGCGTTCGCCTTCGGAAAGGGTGGAGATCAGGCGTTTCTGTGTTTCGACATGCGCCGTCACCGCCGCATCGATAAGCTCGAAGCCTTTCGGCGTCAGAGATATCAGGAAGCTGCGGCCATCATCTGGGTTCTGGCTGCGAGCGACGAGGCCGGCCCTCTCCAGCTGATCGATGCGATTGGTCATCGTGCCCGACGAGACCATCATCGTCTCCATAAGGTCGCTGGGGGAGAGAGTATAAGGCTCGCCCGAGCGACGCAGGGTCGCCAGCATGTCGAAATTTGCCGAGTTCAGGCCGAAGCGGCCGAAGGTCTTCTCCATCTCGCGCGAGAGATGGAGCGCGAGATTGCGCAAGCGCCCGAACAGGCCCATGGCCGTGGTGTCGAGATCCGGTCGTTCGCGGCGCCACTGGGCGAGAATTTTGTCGATGCGATCCATGCCGGAACTTCGCCATGAATTTATCTTGACGTCAAGGTATTTCAGGTTATCTTGAGGTCGAGATAAATTGAGGCCAAGATCATGAACCGCAATCTCGACCTGTTGCTGACCGCCATCGCGCCGGCGATCTGGGGCAGCACCTATCTGGTAACGACGCAACTGCTGCCGGCGGGCTATCCCCTCACGGTCGCGATGCTGCGCGCCCTGCCGGCCGGGCTGCTGCTGCTTGTGATCGTGCGGCGGCTGCCGCGCGGGATCTGGTGGTTGAAAACGCTGGCCCTCGGCGCACTGAACTTCTCCGTCTTTTGGTGGCTGCTGTTCATTTCGGCCTATCGCCTGCCCGGTGGTGTGGCAGCGACGGTCGGTGCAGTCCAGCCGCTGATCGTCATCGTGCTGGCGCGCTTGCTGCTGGGATCGCCCATCCGCGGCCTTTCGATTGTTGCCGCCATTGCCGGCATCGGCGGTGTCGCACTGCTGATTCTGACGCCGAATGCGACGCTCGATCCGATCGGCATCGCTGCGGGTATTGCCGGTGCCTTCTCCATGGCGGCGGGAACCGTGCTCAGCCGCCGCTGGCGGCCCGATGTCTCGCCGCTGACCTTTACGGCATGGCAGCTGACGGCCGGCGGCATGCTGTTGCTGCCGGTGGCGCTGCTGCTTGAGCCACCGCTGCCGCATCTGACCGGCGCCAACATTCTCGGCTTCGCCTATCTCGGGCTGATCGGCGCAGCACTCACCTATATTCTCTGGTTTCGGGGTCTCTCGCGGCTCGAGCCTTCGATGGTCTCGCCGCTCGGCTTCCTCAGTCCGACAACGGCGGTGATCCTGGGGTGGGTCGTGCTCGGCCAGCAGCTGAGCACGATGCAGATGTTCGGCATCGTCATCGTGCTCGGCAGCGTCTGGCTGAGCCAGCGGGCGCAGCAGGCCCCATCCACCAAAAAATCAGCACCCGCCAGGCACCCAGCAACCGCGCCGAGAGGATAGAAGGCTGCTAAGGCGCGTGGCGATCTTTCAGATTCGCTTGCCGCGCTTGGGCTCGTGATTTTGCGCATGTCGTTATCGCAAACCGCTTCGTATTTTGCGCGACATGCTTGAGGCAGCAGTTGCCTCCGGACTTCTGATATCAGATGGTAGACGATGTCGGCAGAAGTTCGTTGATGTCTTCAGGAATGAAGCCGCCAGTCTGGCGTTTCCACAGGCGGGCAAACAGGCCATTCTGTTCGGCCAGTTCCTCGGGCCTGCCTTCTTCCACGATGCGCCCGTGATCAAGCACGACTATGCGGTCCATCTTGGCAATGGTTGAAAGGCGATGAGCGATGGCAATCACCGTCTTGCCCTCCATCACCAAATTGAGCTTATCCTGGATGGCGGCTTCGGATTCGCTGTCCAGCGCCGAGGTTGCCTCATCCAGCACCAGGATCGGTGCGTCTTTCAACAGGGCGCGGGCGATGGCCACGCGCTGGCGCTGGCCGCCGGAAAGCTTGACGCCGCGGTCGCCGACGAAGGCGTCATAGCCCTTGCGGCCTTCGCTATCTGCGAGATCGGGAATGAAGGCATCGGCGCTAGCCATTTTCGCGACCTCCTCAATTTCGTCCTTGGTCGCCTCCGGCCGTCCGTAGCGGATATTGTCGCCGACCGAGCGATGCAGCAGCGCGACATCCTGCGCGATGACGCCTATCGCGCGGCGAAGACTTGTCTGCGTGATGGCGCGGATATCCTGCCCGTCGATCAAGATCGCGCCGTCCTTAATATCGTAGAAGCGCAGGAGCAGGTTGGCGAGCGTCGTCTTACCCGCGCCTGAGAGGCCGACGAGGCCGACCTTTTCGCCCGGCCGCACCGTCAGCGAAAGGTCATTGATGACGGGCTTGCCAGATTTGTAGGCGAAACGAACATTCTCGAAGCGGATTTCGCCGTTCGGGACGACAAGATCCCGCGCGTCCGGCCCGTCGGTAATGGTGGGCGGCGTCGTCATGACTGGCATGGCGTCCTTGATCGTGCCGATCGCCTGGAAGATCTGCTGGCCCATCTGCAGGAAAGTAAATGTGTGACCGGAGAGGCGGTTGAGAACATAAACGGCGGCGGTGAATTCGCCGATCGTGACGAAGCCATCCACGAGCCCGGTAAAGCCGATCGACAGGATAGCCAGCCAGTGCATCATGTTGAGAACGACGACGATGACCTCAGCGGTACGGTAGATGCGTTGTTCGCTCTGCTGAGCTTCGATAGCCTTGCCGATTATGCCTCTGATGGCGCCGGCCTCGCTGTCTTCCGCGGCGAATTGCTTGACCATTTGCATATTGGCGTAGAGATCGGTAATCGCGCCGGAAATCAGGCTGCGACGCTTGGCCGAGCGGCGTGAGCGCTCAGTGAAGACAGGTGCCAGCCTGACGGCGAGAAGCACGTTGAGCGTGATCCAGATGATGGACGGAAGGGCAAGCTGCCAGGAGAGCGCGCCCAGAAGGATGACGGAGCCGACCATCTGCATGATAAAGCGCGGAATGGACTGGAAGGCCGAAACGACCTGCTGCTGGACGGCTGAGGCTACCTGCTGCAGGCGCGAGGCGACCTGGCCGGCATAGAGATCGTGGAAGAAGGCGAGATCCTGCCGCTCCACCGCCCTGTGGCCCTGCCATTGAATGGCGGCCGGCATGCCGATCCCAAGCGTATGCGAGTTCAACGTATTGACGAGGAAAGAGCCAATCGGGATGCAGGGGAAAAGCATCAGCCCAAGGAAGATCAGCAGCATCCGGTCGTTATGCAGGAAAGCGGCAGCACCCTGCTGCGTGACACCATCAACAATGACGGACAGGCCCCAAACGATGGTCAGGCTCATGACTTCAATCGCCATGATGCAGAGGGCGAGCGTGATCAGAATGCCGCGAAACATGAGGATGAAGTGAAGAAGAACGGCCAGTGGCCCCGAGGGAGGCAGTGGCCGGTAGGGGATGTCGAGCGGCCGGATCAACCTTTCGAAAGGGCGGTAGATCTTATCTGAAATCGACATGGGCCTCTCGGATCAAAAATCGGGAGGAGCGCGGGGAATGAGTCAGACGGGCCGCATAAAATCATCTTCCGGCTGCAATCTCAAATAGAAATTTCAGAAATATAAGACGAGCGGGTGTCGCGAAAACCGGGCCTGAGGCGGTACGGCTAAGAGCTGTCGCTGAATTCCGAGATAGACGGCTCAGGTGGGAGAATTTTCACAGCAGAGAAAAAAGGCGGCTCTGAGGCCGCCTTTTGCAGTCAATCAATCGAAGCAGATCATTTCCACTCGCGGATATCGACGAAGTGGCCGGCGATCGCGGCGGCGGCGGCCATAGCCGGCGAAACCAGATGCGTGCGGCCCTTGAAGCCCTGGCGGCCTTCGAAGTTGCGGTTCGAGGTCGAAGCGCAGCGCTCGCCCGGCTTCAAGCGGTCGTCGTTCATGGCGAGGCACATGGAACAGCCAGGCTCGCGCCAATCGAAGCCGGCAGCCTTGAAGATCTTGTCGAGACCTTCAGCTTCCGCCTGTTCCTTCACGAGGCCGGAGCCCGGAACGATCATGGCGTCGACGGTCGAAGCCACCGTCTTGCCTTCGACGACTTTGGCAACGGCGCGCAGGTCTTCGATGCGTCCATTGGTGCACGAGCCGATGAAGACGCGATCGATGTTGATCTCGGTCATCGGCGTGCCCGGCTTCAGGCCCATATAGTCGAGCGCACGCCACTTGGAAGCGCGCTTGGTTTCGTCCTGGATCTCATCCGGGTTCGGAACAATACCCTGAATAGAGATGACGTCCTCCGGAGAGGAGCCCCAGGAAACGATCGGCGGCAGGTTGGCGGCATCAAGCTTGACGATGCGGTCGTAATGTGCGCCCTCATCCGACTTCAGCGTCTTCCAGTAGGCGATTGCCTGCTCCAGCGCCTCGCCCTTCGGCGCGCGCGGCTTGCCCTTGATATATTCGAAGGTGACCTCGTCCGGAGCGATCAGGCCGGCGCGGGCGCCGCCTTCGATCGACATGTTGCAGATGGTCATGCGGCCTTCCATCGACAGCGAGCGGATGGCTTCGCCGGCATATTCGATGACGTAGCCGGTGCCGCCTGCGGTGCCGATTTCACCGATGATGGCGAGGATAATGTCCTTGGCGGTGACGCCCGGCGGCAGCTGGCCGTCGACCTGCACCAGCATGTTCTTGGCCTTCTTCTGGATCAGCGTCTGCGTGGCGAGCACATGCTCGACCTCGGAGGTGCCGATACCATGGGCGAGCGAGCCGAAGGCGCCGTGGGTCGAGGTGTGGCTGTCGCCGCAGACGATGGTCATGCCGGGCAAGGTGAAGCCTTGCTCGGGGCCAATGATGTGGACGATGCCCTGACGCTTGTCGTTTTCGGAGTAGTATTCCACGCCGAATTCAGCGGCATTCTTGGCGAGCTGTTCGACCTGGATGCGGCTTTCCTCGTTCTTGATGCCGAGGTGGCGATCCGGCGAGGTTGGCACGTTATGGTCGACGACGGCCAGCGTCTTCTGCGGCGCGTGAACCTTGCGGCCGGACATGCGCAGACCTTCGAAAGCCTGCGGCGACGTCACCTCGTGAACGAGATGACGGTCGATATAGAGAAGACAGGTGCCGTCGTCTTGGGCGTCGACCAGATGGTCGTCCCAGATTTTGTCGTACAGTGTGCGTGGAGCGCTCATGGCTACAGATCCATATTGGCATTATCGAAGATGGGGGGTGACGGATCAGGACCGCCGGCCTCGGGTGTGATCAGCGAAGTCGGCTGTTGAGCGCGCCCGAAATCATCGCAAAGAAACGTGCCGGCAGGCGCTTATGGTCCTGCAGCACGAAAGCCGTGACGTAACGTCCGTCTTTGCTCATGATCTTACTCATGGCCATGCTCATATCAATTTTCAAAACCTTCGGCAATGGCGACGATAGGCAGTATCGGTACGGTCGCCTTGGCCATCACACCTGCGCACCGGGTGGCTGGCCCGCGGCCAGACGGGGGAAGGCGGAGCGGTCGCTGCCGGAGCGGCGGCGCATCCAGGCTTCGAGCTGCCGGAGTAAAAGCGAGAGACCGATCGTCAGCAGCAGATAGATGAAGGCGAGGATCGACAGCGTTTCGAAGTAGCGGAAATTGGCCGAGTAATAGAGCTTGGCGAGCTGACTGATATCGGCGACGCCGAGCACGGACACGAGCGAACTGTCCTTCACCATGGCGATGAAATCGTTCGACAGCGGCGGCAAGATGACGCGGATCGCCTGGGGGAAGACGACGAGCCGGAAGCGCTGGAAGCGGCTGAGGCCTAGCGCTTTTGCCGCTTCGATCTGGCCCTGGTCGACGGCCTGGATGCCGGCGCGAAAGATTTCAGCGATGAAGGACGAATAGCCAATCGTCAGCGCGATGATCGTGCGCCAGACGAAAGGCACATCGCGGGTGACGAGCGGTGTCGTCCAGCCAGCGGAGGCCAATGGAGACGTGATGAAATTATAGACAGCGACGAAGGCCGGCGTGCCGACGAAGGCGACATAGGAGAGCAGCACCAGCATCGGGATGCCGCGCACGATCTCGATATAGAAGCGCGCCATCTGCCTGAGCACGAGGAAATCGGAAAGGCCGAGCAGCGCCAGTGCCAGGCCGAGCAGCATGGCCAGCGTAAAGGCGACCAGCGTCACGAAGACCGTGACGCCGATGCCATTCAGCAGAAGAGAGAAAATCTGGGCATAGAGGCCGTTCGCTGCAATTGCGAATGAGGCGGCGATGCCGAGGATAGCGAGGGCGACCAGCCACCAGGGAAAGTCTTCCTTGCCGCGGTGCCCGCCCGGACCTGCCAAAGGTGCCATCAGAGCGGGCTTCCAATATATCGGTCTTCAGAGCTCATTGGCCCATCTTGTAGTCGAGGAACCACTTCTTGTTCAGCGCGTCGAGCGTGCCATCGGCCTTGAGGCTGGCGATGGCGGTGTTGATCGGGGCGACGAGATCGGAACCCTTCTGGAAGATGAAGCCGAAATCCTCGGTGCCGAGCGGGCCGCCGACCAGCTTCAGACCGCCGTTGGAGGCATCGACATAGCCCTTGCCGGCGGTGCCATCGGTCAGCACCATGTCGACGTCTCCCGTCTTCAGTGCCTGCACTGTCGCACCGAAGGTTTCGAAGGTCTTGATGCGCGGGTTCTGCTCGTTGCCGTCGAGGACTTCATAGACGGCGGTGTAGAAGGGCGTCGTGCCCGGCTGCGCGCCGATCAGGGCCTCCTTGACCGCGGCGAAGCTCTTGGCATCCGTGAAGCGCTTCTCGTCGCCACGCACGAGCATGAACTGCTGCGAGCGCATATAGGGATCAGAGAAATCGACCTTCTGCTTGCGGTCTTCCTTGATGGTGATGCCGGTCATGCCGATGTTGTATTGGCCTTCGGAAACGGCCTGGATCATCGCGTCCCAGCTGGTGTTCTGGTACTCGACCTTGAAATTCAGACGCTTGGCGATCTCGTTCATCGCGTCATATTCCCAGCCGATCGCCTTGTTCGTCTTGGGGTCGATGAACTGCAGCGGCGGATAGGCATTCTCTGTGACGACGACGACGGTCCTGCCGTTCAGGTTCGGCAGATCGGCGGCGAAGGCGGCGAAAGGTGCAAGCACGAGGGCGCCAAGGCCCAGAAGGAACGAACGACGGAATGCCATGAAAATCTCCCCGATTAGAGCATGATGCCGAAAAGTGTCAGCGGTTTTCGGACGACATCATGCTCTCCTTATTTGATTCTGGCGCGGATTTAGATTTCAGGTCGATTCGACCTGAAATCATCCGGCGCCAGGCTGGCGGAAAACTGTCATATTTGGAAAGTGAATGGCAAGGCCATTGCCATGGCTGCGATCATAAAAATGGAAAAGCAACTCTAAGCGGGGAGCCGGCGGAGAAAATTTCTTTCGTGGGCGTGAGCCGGACAGCAAAAAGGCGACCCGAGGGCCGCCTTCAAGCTTTGCGATCCCAAGTGGATCGAAACTTATTCTGCTGCCGGCTCGGCTGCAGCAGCAGCTTCGGCAGCTGCCTTTGCTTCTGCGGCTTCGGCTGCGGCCTTCTCGGCTGCGAGCGCTTGAGCGGCTGCAACCTTCTCGGCTTCGATGCGTGCCTTCTCATCGGCCAGAGCCTGACGCTCGGCATCGTTGAGCTTGCGGGCGCGGGTGCCGGTGTTTTCGACGATACGGGCAGCCTTACCGCGCAGGTCGCGCAGGTAGTAGAGCTTGGCGCGACGGACCTTACCGCGGCGAACGACTTCGACGCTTTCGATCATCGGCGAGTAAACCGGGAATACGCGCTCGACGCCTTCGCCGTAGGAGATCTTGCGAACCGTGAAGTTTTCCTGCAGACCGCCGCCGGAGCGAGCGATGCAAACGCCTTCATAGGCCTGAACGCGGGTACGGTTGCCTTCCGTGACCTTCACGTTGACGCGAACGGTGTCGCCAGCGGAAAATTCGGGAAGCGTGCGCTTGGCTTCGATCTTGGCAGCCTGTTCGGCTTCCAACTGCTGAATGATGTTCATAGTATCAACCTCGTTGTTGGTTCAACAGCCAGAGCGCTCATCATTCTATCTTTGGTCGGACCCGGAGATCACGCCTCGGATATATGCCCGTTCAGGCAGGAGCGAATACGTCTGCTCTTCTTTGCTGGTTGATGGGAAATTTCCCATGCCGGGCGCGCACATACCCTATTGTCACGCCTTTGTCACCCCTTGCGGCTGAATTAAGTGGCGATTAGCGCCAGTTTTGCGGCGCGCTTGAACCAATGTCGTTCATCCAGACGTGTTGTCGCTACTTCTTTCGCAACTCGTCCAGCAAATCCGGCCGCCGCTCTTTCGTCAGCTTCTCAGCCTGCTCCCTCTGCCATTTGGCGATCGCCGCGTGATTGCCAGAGGTGAGAATGGCGGGGATCTCTCGGCCCTCCCAGATTTGCGGGCGGGTATAGTGCGGGTGTTCCAGCAGGCCGCCTTCGAAGCTTTCGTGCAAGCCGGAAAGATCATTGCCCATGACGCCGGGCAGGATGCGAACGATAGCGTCGAGCAGGATGAGGGCGGCCGGCTCGCCGCCCGAGAGGATATAGTCGCCGATCGAGACTTCTTCGAGGCCACGGCCGTCGATGACGCGCTGGTCGACGCCTTCGAAGCGGCCGCAGACGATGATGACGCCATCGCCGCCTGCAAGCTCGCGCACGCGCTTTTGCGTCAGCGGCTTGCCGCGAGGGCTCATCAGCAGGCGGGGGCGGCCGTCGTTTTCGCTGGCATGGTCGATGGCGCGGGCAAGCACATCCGGTTTCAGCACCATGCCGGCGCCGCCGCCGGCCGGCGTGTCGTCGACGGTGCGGTGCTTATCGGTGGCGAAATCACGGATCTGCACGGTGTCCAGCGACCATTGCCCGCGTTCCATCGCCTTGCCGGCAAGCGACGTGCCGAGATGGCCGGGGAACATCTCGGGATAGAGCGTCAAGATAGTCGCTCGAAAACTCATGGCGCGGTCACTTCCCAATAAGGATCACTTCTTCGGCTTGCCTTGGGGCTTTTCCGGCTTTGCCGGCTTGCCGATAAGATCGTCGGGGTTGTCGATCAGGCCGGCGGCCAGCGGATCGATCAGGATCTTGCCGCCCTCGAGATCGATTTCGAGCACGGCGGCTTCGGAAAAGGGGATCAGCACGGGCCGCTTGCCCGGCCCCTTCAGCTCCAGCAGGTCGCCCGCACCGAAATCATAGATGCCGCTGACAGTGCCGTAGCCGACGCCTTGGTCGTCGACGGCTTCCAGCCCTTCGAGATCGGTGTAGAAGAATTCGTCGTCGTCGAGCTCATCATCCGGCAGGTGGTCGCGCTCGATATAGAGTTCCAAGCCGTTCAGTGCCTCGGCGGCATTGCGGTCGTTGATGCCGCGGAAACGCACGATGACGACATTCTTGGCCTCGCGGATTTCCAGAACTTCGAAGCTGCGGCCATCCATGCTGTGCAGGTGGCCGTAATCGCCAAGCGCGGTCGGATCGGATGTATAGGCGCGGGCACGCACCTCGCCCCTCAGGCCCTGTGCGGCGCCGATGGTGGCCATCAATACCGGATTTTGCAGTTTCGTCATGGTCTCTTCGCCGATTGCCGGGATTATGCAGCAGATCCAAAATGCTACAGCGACCGACCTTGGCACTCATTTGTGACACGCGGCGCTGTCTTTGGTTCTCTCATAGGCTGAACATTTGCCGATGGGAAACAAAAAACGGGCGGCATGTCGCCATGCCACCCGTTTTCAATCAATGCGGGGTCCGATTACTCGGAAGCAGCAGCGGCGTCAGCAGCCTTCTGTGCCTTTTCGGCAGCGCGCTCCTGAGCCTTCTTGCCCGGCTTTGCCTTTTCCGGGTTATTCTTGGCTTCGCGCTTTGCGATGCCGGCTTCGTTGAGGAAGCGCAGAACGCGGTCGGTCGGCTGTGCGCCGTGGTCGAGCCAGTGCTTGATGCGTTCGACCTTCAGTTCAACGCGCTTGGCGTCGTCCTTGGCAAGCATCGGGTTCCAGGAGCCCAGGGTCTCCAGGAAACGGCCGTCGCGCGGCGAGCGAGCGTCGGCTACGACAACGTGGTAGTACGGGCGCTTCTTGGAGCCACCGCGGGCGAGACGAATTTTCAATGCCATGTTCATTCTCCTTAGGCTTTTCTTGACCGCTTCGTTGTGCGGTATGGTTACGTCGCGCTGCTTTTTTCTTGCTGCGTGATCCCCTGAAAACGTCCTGCGTCTTCGGGATCATGCGGCCAGGGGGTTACCCTTTGAAATCCGCAGCGATCTGTTCATGATGCCGGATGACTTCCTTGATGACGAAGTTCAGGAACTTCTCGGCGAAATCCGGGTCCAGATTGGCGTCCTTTGCCAGGCGGCGCAGACGCTCGATCTGAAATTCTTCGCGTGCCGGGTCGGCCGGCGGCAGGTCGTACTTGGCCTTCAGCACGCCGACCTCTTTGGTGCAGCGGAAGCGCTCGGCCAGCATGTGCACCAGTGCAGCATCGATATTGTCGATCGACTGGCGGTATTTGCCCAGTTGGGCTTTGACGTCTGGATCAATCATGGTCAGCGATCCCTCTCACTTCTTCTTCGGCAAACCGGGGAGGCCCGGGAAACCACCGCCGAGACCAGGTAGCTTGGCGCCGCCGAGGCCCGGCAAACCGCCCCCGCCGCCCAGGCCAGGCAAACCACCCGGCAGGCCGCCGGGACGGCCGAGGCCTGCTGCTTCGGCCTGCTTCTGCAGGGCTTCGAGCTGCTTGGGGTCCATGTTCGACAGGTCAGGCATTCCCCCCATACCGCCGCCGAGGCCCATCTTACCGGCAAGGCCGCCCATCAGCTGCTTCATCATGCCGCCTTTGCCCTTGCCGCCCATCATCTTCATCATGTCCGCCATCTGGCGGTGCATCTTCAGAAGCTTGTTGATGTCGGAGGCGTCGGTGCCGGAACCGGCGGCGATACGCTTCTTGCGGGAATGCTTGAGGAGATCCGGATTGGCGCGCTCGGCCTTGGTCATCGAGGAGATGATGGCGAGCTGGCGCTTGAACAGGCGGTCGTCGAGGCCGGCGGCAGCCATCTTGTCCTTCATGCCGGACATGCCGGGCATCAGGCCCATGATACCGCCCATGCCGCCCATCTTCTGCATCTGCTGGAGCTGATCGGCGAGATCGTTGAGGTCGAACTTGCCCTTGGCCATCTTGGCAGCCATGGCGGCTGCCTTCTCGGCGTCGATATTCTCGGCAGCCTTCTCGACGAGGGAGACAATGTCGCCCATGCCGAGGATGCGGTCGGCGATACGGCGAGGATGGAATTCCTCCAGCTCGCCCATCTTTTCGCCGACGCCGATCAGCTTGATCGGCTTGCCGGTCACGGCGCGCATCGAAAGGGCGGCACCACCGCGGCCGTCGCCGTCCATGCGGGTCAGCACGAGGCCGGTAATCCCGACGCGCTCGTCGAAATTGCGGGCGAGATTGACGGCGTCCTGACCGGTCAAGCTATCGGCGACCAGCAGGATTTCGTGCGGATTGGATTTCTTCTTGATATCCGCCATCTCGACCATGAGCGGCTCGTCGATATGCGTACGGCCGGCGGTGTCGAGGATGACGACGTCATGGCCGCCGAGCTTGGCGGCCTGCACGGCGCGTGCGGCAATATCGGTCGGCGACTGGCCTGATATGATCGGCAGCGTGTCGACGCCGGTTTGCACGCCGAGCTGGCGCAGCTGCTCCTGCGCGGCCGGACGGCGCGTGTCGAGCGAGGCCATCAGGACCTTCTTACGGTCGCGGCTGGTCAGGCGGTTGGCGATCTTGGCCGTGGTAGTGGTCTTACCCGAGCCCTGCAGGCCGACCATCATAACGACGACCGGGGCGGGGGCATTCAGGTCGATGCCGACACCTTCGCCGCCGAGCATCTCGATCAGCTCGTCATGGACGATCTTGACGACCATCTGGCCGGGCTTGATCGACTTCAGGATCTCGGCGCCGACGGCCTTTTCGCGGACGCGATCGGTAAAGGAGCGCACGACATCCAGCGCCACGTCGGCTTCGAGCAGCGCACGGCGAACCTCGCGCAGTGCCGCGGAAACATCGGCTTCCGAAAGCGCGCCGCGGCCTGTCAGTCCATTCAGAATGGAACCAAGACGGTCCTGGAGGTTTTCAAACATCGTTTCTTCCTTATCGATCGCTTGGGATTTGGATTTGGCGCAAGTTTGCGCGGTTCCTCGCCCGAAAACGTCGTGCTTTTCCATGACGAAAACAAGACGCAAAGCCAAAAAGCACCCGAGGGCGCATCGCGCTGTCGGGTGTTGACCTCCGGGATCTCTTTATACCTTAATGGGTCCCGGTCGGTGGCTCGGAGGCTTGTGCTCGTCGCAGATTGCGGACGATAAACAGGAAAAGGCCGGCAAAGTCAACCCAATGCGGCCGAAATGCCTGAAATGCACGGATGACATCACGATATCGATGTCGATTTGACCATACCACCGTCTTCGAATTGTTGTATCGATCCCCGGCCGCCAAATGATTCCCCGAGACAGCTCCGAATGAATGATGCAGCCCTGACCGATCTCCTCGCCGCCTGCCGAAACTATGCCGGTGGCCGGGTCGACGCCCGTTTCAACGCGGTGGCGCAGACCTTCTACGCGGGGGCGATGGCGCAGCCGAAGATCGCGGCGCGGGCAGCGCGCGAGCTTGGCCGCCTGCCGCCACCGGGTGCTGCGATCCTTGCCAATATGCTCGGCACCATCGTCGAGAAGGGTGGCGCGGTGGAGCGCAGTGGTCCGGCCGTATGGGAGCTTTATCTGGCCTGGCTGCCGCAGATCCATCGCGGCTTTGCCGGCCGCAAGGAGCTGAGCCCGCGGCAAAGGCAGCTGCTGGATGCATTTCAGCTGCTTGGCCAATCGGCGGTTTCGCATCTTTCCGGCATGCCGGAGCAGCGTAAGCTTGCGGCTGGCGACAAGGCGCTGATGGCGCAGCTTGCCGAACTGCAGGATTATACGCCGGGTGCCGCCTGGGTCCGTCAGGTGCTGTTGAGCCGCAGCGACGATCTGCTGGTGCTGCATCTACCGAGCCGCCAGGGCTTTCGTCTGCGGTATGAGAATATCGTCAATTGCTTTCATCTGTTCACGCTTATCCAGGCAGCCTTCGGCGAGAGATTGCCGGGCGGCCGTACGCCCAACAGGTTCATTGTCGATATGGCGCGCTGCGTGACCGTGGCAGAAGAGGGCAATGACGAGCCTTGGTGGTGCTATCAGACGATGCGGCCGGATGAGTCAGCTCTTGTCGACATTTCCGGCGAGGCCTCTGTCGAGACGATTTCGCGCATCGATGGCCGGCGGGTCATCCTGCTTTCCCCGCCGGTGGCAGGCGCGGCATTGTGGGACACGAGTTTCTTCACGCCGCAGCTATTCGCAATGCCGGCGAACGTCGTGGTCGATGAGGCGCTGACGACGCAGGAGGTGGTGGAATGGCTCGCCAGGATTGGTGTGCCGGCCGGCGAAGCGACGGGCGCGCAAGGAGCGGACAAGGCATGACAAGCTCATCCCGCTCGGCTAGGAAAAACCCCTACTATCAGGGTCCGGTATCCGACCACTTCGATGGCCAACGTTTCTTCAATCCTGGTGGTGTCGCGCCCGGCGATGCGTTCGATCTTTTGCGCTGGCAGCTCGGCGGCGGGAGGGTGCGCTGGCCCAATCCCGTCATCAGCGCCTTTCCGCTGGCCAAGCCCGATCGGCATGTCTTCGGCAATCAGATGCGGGTGACTATGGTCGGGCACGCCTCGATGCTGGTGCAGATTGCAGGACTGAACGTTCTGACTGACCCGGTCTGGTCGGAGCGGGTGAGCCCCTTCCGCTCCGTCGGGCCGAAGCGCGTGGTGCCGCCTGGCATCCGCTTCGAGGACCTGCCGCATATCGACCTCGTGCTGGTGACGCATAATCACTACGACCATCTCGATCTCGTGACCCTTGCCCGCCTGCAGCAGGCGCACCGGCCAAAGATCGTCACGCCGCTCGGCAACGACACGATCATCCGCCGTGCCGTTCCCGATGCCGACATCACTGTTGTCGACTGGGGCGATCGTATCGCCCTCAAGGCCGGTGTGACCATCGATGCCGAGCCTTGCCATCACTGGTCGGCGCGGGGCATGGGAGACCGGCGCATGGCGCTCTGGGCGGCATTCGTGCTCAACACGCCAGCGGGCAAGATCTACCATGTCGGTGATACCGGCTTTCACGACGGCATCAATTATGAGGCCGCCCGGCAAAAGCATGGAGGCTTCCGCCTCGCAATCCTGCCGTTCGGCGCCTATGAGCCGCGCTGGTTCATGAAGGGCCAACATCAGAATCCAGAAGAAGCAGTCAAGGGCATGAAGCTCTGCAATGCAGCCTATGTCGCCGGTCATCATTTCGCGACCTTTCAGCTGACGGACGAAGGGATCGATGCGCCGGTGCAGGCGCTGGATGTCGCGCTGAAGGCCGAGGGCGTGGAGCCGGATCGCTTTCGCCCGCTCCGGGCTGGCGAAGTCTTTGACGTGCCGATTGTGTGAGGGGGCGCCAAATATCCCTTCTCCCCCTGGGGAGAGGTGGCCCGAAGGGTCGGATGAGGGGGTTAAGTCGCCTCGAATTCATTGAGTTCAGCGTGCTCGGGCAAGCCCCCTCATCCGCCTGTCGGCACCTTCTCCCCGAGGGGAGAAGGATTGCGTCGTGCGTCGGCGAACCTTACTGCTTAATCTCAGGCTCGACCAGTTTCGCCAGATTGATCAGCGATTCCTGCCAGCCGAGATAGCAGGCTTCCGGCGGGATGACATCGGGTACGCCCGCCTGTGTGATGTTGACCTCAGTTCCGACGAGGACTTTCTTCAAGGTCACGGTCACTTCCATTTCGCCGGGTAGGTTCGGGTCGTCGAACTTGTCGGTGTAGCGCACAAGTTCGCCCGGGATCAGTTCGCGAAAATCGCCGCCGAAGGAATGACTCTCGCCCGTCGTGAAGTTGCGGAACGACATCTTGAACGTGCCGCCGACTTTCCCTTCGAAGTGATGCACGCTGCAGGTAAAGCCATTCGGCGGCAACCACTTGGCAAGTGCGTCGGCCTCGATAAATGCGCGATAGACCTTTTCCGGGCTGGTGGCCAGAACGCGGTGCAGGCGTATGGTGTTCGGCATGGTCATAATCCCTATGGTTTGACGGAGTGGACGAGCCTAGGACGTGGCAGCTTTTGATATTCCGACATCGAGAATGATTTTTTCTCAAAATGAATTCCGTCAAGGTTTCTGGGTGAGGTCTTCGCTGTGGTCAAAGGACGAGCCACCCGCCCTCGTGGTTCGAGACGGCCCTGCAGGCCTCCTCACCATGAGGGCTAATCTCTTGTGTCGACCATACATTTCCGGAAACTAGGCACTGCAGCACAAATCATGGCGCAGCGACGATGTTAACCCCGCCTCATCCTGAGGTGCGGAGCTCGAAGAGCGAAGCCTCGAAGGATAGAGACGGCCCGGATCACTCTGGTAAATCTTGAAAGTGCCGTCCTTCACGCACCACTGGTAATTCCCCCGCATTTCCGCCATATACAGCTCGACAACAGGAATGATCTCATGAGCAACACGGTCGAATTCGCGAGGATGAACGGGCTTGGCAACAAGATCCTGGTCGTCGACATGCGCGGCCGCAAGGATGTGGTGACGCCCGCGGCGGCGATCGCGCTCAATGCCGATCCGGCCACCCAGTTCGACCAGATCATGGCGATCCACGATCCGAAGCTGCAGGGCACCGATGCCTGGATCGACATTCTGAACTGCGACGGCACCAAGGCGCAGGCCTGCGGCAACGGCACGCGCTGCGTCGTGCAGGCGCTGGCGGCCGAAACCGGCAAGAAGGTTTTCACCTTCCAGACCGTCGCCGGAATCCTCAATGCCAGAGAGCATGAGGACGGCACGATCTCGGTCGATATGGGCACGCCCGTTTTTGACTGGGACAAGATCCCGCTTGCCGAGGAATTTTCCGATACCAGCCGCATCGAGCTGCAGATCGGGCCGATCGACAATCCGGTCCTGCATTCGCCTTCGGCGATGTCGATGGGCAATCCGCATGCGATTTTCTGGGTCGACAAGGACCCGATGTCCTTCGATCTCGATCGTTTCGGCCCGCTGCTCGAAAACCACCCGATGTTTCCCGAGCGCGCCAATATCACGCTGGCGCAGGTGCTGTCGCCGACCTCGCTGCGCACCCGCACCTGGGAGCGCGGCGCCGGCCTGACACTTGCCTGCGGTTCGGCCGCTTGTGCTGCCGCCGTCAGCGCCGCGCGCACCGGCCGCACCGGCCGCAAGGTGACGATCGAGGTTGCCTCAGCACCCGCGCCGGGCAAGCTCACCATCGAATGGCTAGACAGTAACGACCATGTGGTCATGACCGGGCCCGCCGAATGGGAATGGTCCGGCACGGTCGATCCGGTCACTGGCAGCTTCTCGCGCGATCCGGAGCAGGGGGCTCAGGCGCGGTGAGCGGGGTCGAGGTCATTACCTTCGGCTGCCGTCTCAATACCTATGAATCCGAAGTGATGAGGGCCGAGGCGGAGAAAGCCGGGCTCGACAATGCCATTCTGGTCAATACCTGCGCCGTGACGGGCGAGGCCGTGCGCCAGGCGCGCCAGGCAATTCGCCGTGCGCGGCGCGACAATCCGCATGCCCGCATCATCGTCACCGGCTGCGCCGCGCAGACCGAGAAGCAGACCTTCGCCGAAATGGCGGAAGTGGACGCCGTGCTCGGCAACGAGGAGAAGCTGAAGAGCGCCTCCTACCGCGCGCTTCCGGATTTCGGTGTGTCGGCCGAAGAGAAGCTGCGTGTCAACGACATCATGAGCGTGCGGGCGACCGCGCCGCAGATGATCCGCCATATCGATGGCCATGTGCGCGCCTTCATCCAGGTGCAGAACGGCTGCGATCACCGCTGCACCTTCTGCATCATTCCCTATGGCCGGGGCAATTCGCGTTCGGTGCCGATGGGTGCTGTGGTCGATCAAGCCCGTAAGCTGGTCGAAAGCGGCTATCGCGAGATCGTGCTGACCGGCGTCGATGCGACGAGCTATGGCGCCGACCTGCCGGGAACGCCGACGCTCGGCCTGCTTGGGAAGACGCTGCTGAAGCAGATTCCGGAGATCCGCCGGCTGCGTCTCTCCTCCATCGATAGCATCGAGGCCGATGGCCACCTGATGGATCTCATTGCCGACGAGCCGCGCTTCATGCCGCATCTGCATCTCTCGCTGCAGCATGGCGATGACATGATCCTCAAGCGCATGAAGCGGCGGCACTCGCGCACCGATGCTATCCGTTTCATCGAGGATGTGCGCCGTCTGCGCCCAGAGACGAGCTTCGGCGCCGATATGATCGCCGGCTTTCCGACAGAGACGGAAGAGATGTTTGTCAATGCTATCGGTCTGGCGGAAGAAGCCGGCATCGCGCATCTGCACGTCTTCCCTTACAGCCCGCGCCCCGGCACGCCGGCCGCCCGCATGCCGCAGCTCGATCGCGGCGTGATCAAGGAGCGCGCCGCCCGCCTGCGCGAGGCCGGGCTGAGATTGCACCAAGCCCATTTGGACAAGATGGTCGGCACACGGCAATGGCTGCTTGTGGAGAATGGCGGACTGGCGCATACGGAGAACTTCACGCTTGTCGCCGCTCCTGGCCTTTGCCCGCGCGACCTTGTGCAGGTCGCAATCACCGGCCACAATGGCAAGCATCTCGACATGCAACTTCTGGCCGCCGACGCGGCTTAATGCTTCAACGGACACTTCATGGCGCTCGGTTTCATAAAAAAAGTCTTCACCTTCGGCCGTGAGAAGCCGGCTGAGGAGCAGACGCCTGCGGAGGATTCTCAGAAGGTTGAGACGCCTGTTGTAGAACAGGAAGCGCCTGCTGTAGATGTTTCGCCGGCTTCAGAACCTGCAGAGATTGCGTCGCCCCCCTCTGTCCCTTCGGGACATCTCCCCCATATGGGGGGGGATCGGTTGGAGGATGCCGCGCCGGCTGAGCAGGAAGAAAGGGCTGAAGGCCAGGCAGATGTTTCCGACGCGAAAGAGATTGAGGCCGCTGAAGCTGCCCGTTCCCTCGAATCCGAATCGCAAGAACAGCACGACGATCTTCAAGCGATCGAACCGGAGCAACCTGCTGATCCTGAAGCGAATGTAATTTCGGAAGAGCGCCCCAACGAACCAATCTCCCCCCTTGTGGGGGAGATGTCCGACAGGACAGAGGGGGGTGAGGAAGCTACAGCAAACTCAGAATTCTCGTCGAAAGACTCCGAATCTCATTTGGAAGCTAGCGACACTCCGACCGCCACCCCCATCCTCCCCAAGGGCTTCTCCACAGCCGCTTCCGCGCCAGCTCCCACCCCCGAAGCGCCAAAACAAAAACTCTCCTGGTTCCAGCGCCTGCGCGCCGGGCTTGCGCGCACCTCGTCGCAGCTGACCGGCCAGATCGCGGCGCTTTTTACCAAGCGCAAGCTCGACGATCAGACGCTGCAGGATCTGGAGGATCTGCTGATCCAGGCCGACCTCGGCGTCGAAACGGCGATGCGCGTCACGGATACGCTGGCCTCCGAACGCTACGGCAAGGATGTGACGGGCGAAGATGTCGGCCGCATCATGGCGCAGGAAATCGCCAAGGTGCTGAAGCCGGTTGCGAAGCCCTTGCAGCTCGATCTCAGCCACAAGCCACATGTGATCCTCGTCGTCGGCGTCAACGGCACCGGCAAGACGACGACGATCGGCAAATTGGCGGCGAAGCTCTCCGGCGCGGGACTGAAGGTCACGCTGGCCGCCGGCGATACGTTCCGCGCCGCTGCGATCGAGCAATTGAAGATCTGGGCTGAGCGCACGAAATCGGACTTCATCGGCACCAAGCTCGGCGCAGACGCTGCCGGCCTCGCCTTCGATGCCTTCCAGCAGGCCAAGGCCAACAAGAGCGACGTGCTGATCATCGATACCGCCGGCCGCCTGCAGAACAAGGCGGAGCTGATGGCCGAGCTCGAAAAGATCGTGCGCGTGCTCGGCAAGCTCGATCCGGATGCACCGCATACGGTTTTGCAGACGCTCGATGCGACGACCGGCCAGAATGCCTTGAACCAGGTGGAAATCTTCCGCAATGTTGCCGGCGTCAACGGGCTCATCATGACCAAGCTCGACGGCACAGCGCGGGGCGGCATCCTTGTTGCCATCTCGGCCAAGCACAAGTTGCCGGTCTATTTCATCGGCGTCGGCGAAGGTGTAGAGGATCTCGAGCCGTTCGAAGCCGAGGATTTTGCTCATGCCATTGCCGGTACGGGGGCTGTAAACAGCCAATGAATGACAAGAATAAGTTTGATGACAGGGAAAGTGCCGCAATGACGACCAGCGACAGCGATCTCACCCCAAGTGCCGCCGACAGGCACCATCCGATGCTGAAGCTGGTGCTGGAACTCGGGCCTTTGCTGGTGTTCTTCTTCGGCAATCTGCGCGGCGAGTGGCTGGCGCAGCATTTTCCGCAACTGGCGGCGCTCGGCGGCCCACTCTTCGTCGCCACCGGCCTGTTCATGGCAGCGACGGTGATCTCGCTCATCGTTTCGAAGGTCATGCTCGGCCATTTGCCGCTGATGCCCTTCGTCTCCGGCATTGTGGTGCTGATTTTCGGCGCGCTCGGCATCTACCTTCAGAACGAAACCTTCATCAAGATGAAGCCGACCATCGTCAATGCGCTGTTCGGCATTGTGCTGCTCGGCGGACTTGCTTTCGGTAAGTCGCTGCTCGGCTATGTCTTCAATGCCGCCTTCCAGCTCGATGCCGAGGGCTGGCGCAAGTTGACGCTGCGCTGGGGTATCTTCTTCTTCGTTCTCGCCGTGCTCAACGAAGTCGTCTGGCGCGGCTCGAACTGGCTTTATCTTCCGGACACCAAGGCGGCGGATAATCTCTGGGTGAACTTCAAGGTCTGGGGGACGATGCCGATCACCATCCTCTTCACGCTGTCACAGATGCCGCTGATCATGAAGCACACGGTCGAGCCGCCGGCGGAAAACGGTAAATGAGCCAAGCCATCGACGCCCAAAGCCGCTATCGGCAACAGAGCTTCTGGTTCATCGCCTGCGTTGTCGTTCTGCTCGTGCAGATCGTCACCGAATACATGATGGGCCGTGTGCCGATCTGCACCTGCGGCTACGTGAAGCTATTCGAGCCAGTGGTGAAATCCAGCGGCAATTCGCAGCATATCGCCGACTGGTACACGCCGTCGCACATCATACACGGCTTTCTCTTCTTCGGGCTCACGCATCTGATCATGCGCGGCAAGCCGCTGTCGATGCGGCTGTTCGTTGCCATGCTGATCGAATCCGGCTGGGAGATCCTGGAAAATTCCCCGATCATCATCAACCGCTATCGCGCCGCGACGATCTCGCTCGATTATGTCGGCGACAGCATCCTCAACTCGTCGATGGATGCCGTGTTCATGGTGGTCGGCTTCCTGTTTGCCTGGCGCGCACCGGTGCTGGTGACGGTCGCCATCGCCATCTTCTTTGAGCTGCTCGCCGGATATTTGATCCGCGATAATCTGACGCTCAACGTGCTGATGCTGGTCTGGCCGGTCGAGGCGATCAAGACGTGGCAGGGCGGGATTTAATCTTTTAACCCTCGCCCCTGCGGGGAGAGGGTGGCGCGATAGCGCCGGGTGAGGGGGCGCTACCGGGAGAGTGCTGACTTTCGCTCGCCGCTCAGGGCCTTTTTGCTTCGTGCCCCAGCCCCTCATCCGCCCTTCCGGCACCAACCAGGGTCGAGCCGCTGATCTCAACCCATCCTTCGGCCCCCCGAGGGGAGAAGGGAGTTAAGACGCCGGCTTCCCCTGCGCCTTGGCTATGGCCGGATAAAGCCCTTCTTTCAAACTTGTCGGCGTGAACGGGCCGACCTGCTTGTAGAGGATCGTACCGTCGGGGGAGACGAGGTAGGATTCCGGGATGCCGTAGACGCCCCAGTCGATGGCGGCGGAGCCGTTCGGGTCGATACCGATGGCGTTATATGGGTTGCCGAGTTCGCCGAGGAAGCGAAGGGCGTTCTCGCTTGTGTCCTTATAATTGATGGCCACGATGTTGAGCTGACCGCTCCTGGCAAGCTCCTTCAGCACCGGATGCTCATCTCGGCAGGGAATGCACCAGGAGGCGAAGACATTGACGAGCGTCAGCTTGCCTTTGATGGCGTCGTCGGTGAGCGCCGGCAGGTTGGAGCCTTCGAGAGGCGCGAGCGCGAGCTTCGGCGCCTTGGTGCCGATCAGCGCCGAGGGAATGGCCGAAATATCGGTGCCGTGCACTTCCTGGTCGTACATGACCTTTCCGACGGCGAATGCGATGCAGGCAAAGACGATCAGCGGAATGAGCGCCAGCAGATAGCGTGCGGTGCCGCTCGATTTCGGCTGATCCTTGTTATCGGCATCCGCGGTCATTTCGTCTCGCTTTCCGCCGCGCGCTGCGAGCGGCGGCGGAGGCCGGAGGCTTCCAATGCCGCGAGCTCGCGACGTCGTAGGCGTCCGTCGATCCAGATCCAAGCGATAAGAGCGAGCACGACGACCGCCGCAAAGCCATAGGAGCCGAAGACATAGAAGGGATGCGTCATTCTAGCCCTCCCGGCCTGCCATGCGCGCGGCCATGCGACGCTGCGTGGCGATGCGGCGACGCCAGATTTCGTTGCGGATCGCCATCAGGTGCAGCGTGAAGAACAGCAGCGTGAAGGCGAGCGCCATGGTGAAGAGCGGCCAGAGGAATTCCGCGGCGATGGCCGGGCCATCCATGCGCATGATGCTTTCCGACTGATGCAGTGTGTTCCACCAGTCCACGGAGAACTTGATGATCGGGATATTGATGAAGCCGACCAGTGTCAGGATCGAGGCGACGCGGGCAGCTTTCGATGGATCGTCCATGGCGCGGTTCAGCGCGATCAGGCCGAGATACATCAGGAAGAGGATGAAGACCGAGGTCAGGCGTGCATCCCAGACCCAATAGGTGCCCCACATCGGCTTGCCCCAGAGCGAACCGGTGACCAGCGCGATCAGCGTGAAGGCGGCGCCGAGCGGGGCCGCCGTCTTGCCGGCGACATCGGCGAGCGGATGGCGCCAGACCAGCGTGCCGATCGCCGACATGCTCATGATCGTGTAGCACATCATCGACAGCCAGGCGGCCGGAACGTGAATATACATGATGCGGACCGTATCGCCCTGCTGATAATCGCCCTCGGTCGTAAAGGACAGATAGAGGCCGATCGCGAAGAGCACGGCCGAAATGGCCGCTAGCCAGGGAATGAGACGCGCCGAGAAAGCCAGGAACCGCGTGGGATTGGCAAGGTCGGAAAATCGGCTGATCGCAGTGATATCGCTCATGCGGCTTGTTTAACCCGATATGGCATTTCCGGCAATCGACCGCATTGTCCCGGATGGACGAAACAGTATCTTATTGCGATCAATCAGTCGTGTTCCGCAGGGCAAGAGCAGCAGCGGCCGGGCCGAGGACGGCGAAGAACAAGGTGAGCGCGATCAGGATCAGGAAGGGCGGCAGGAACGGCTGCGGCCCTTCGACGGCGGCATAGGTGGCGCTGACGCCGAAGATCAGCACGGGAATGGTGAGCGGCAGCACGAGAATGGAGACGAGCAGCCCGCCGCGCGGCAACGCCACGGCGACCGCAGCACCGACCGCGCCGACGAAGGTGATCGCTGGCGAGCCGACGAGCAGGGTCAGGGCCGTCGCACCGATCGCCGTCTCGTTCATATTCATAAAGAGGCCGAGCAGCGGCGAGGCGATGACGAGGGGCAGGCCTGTCGCCACCCAATGTGCCGCGCATTTGATGAAGACCGTCAATACCAGCGGTGTTTCCTGCATGACGAGCAGATCGAGCGAACCGTCGTCGCGCTCGGCCTGGAACAGCCGATCAAGGCCGAGCAGGCTTGCGAGCAGCGCGCCGATCCAGACGATGGCCGGGCCGATGCGCGAGAGAAGTTTGAGATCAGGCCCGACACCGAAGGGGATGACGGCGACGACGGTGAGGAAGAAGAGGATACCGATGAGAGCGCCACCGCCGGCGCGCATCGAAAGTTTGAGATCGCGGAGGAAGAGGGCGGTCATGGGGAACGGCTTTCGACGTGAGTCAGGGAGTTGCCTTTCGCTTGGCTCAAGGCGCGAGAAGCTTTCGCTTCCCGCCACCCCCCTCTGCCCCTTCGGGGCATCTCCCCCACATGGGGGGAGATTGGTAACTCGCCGCTCGCTCGCAGCCAAAGAGTGTCTTTCAGTGCTCGCAGATCATGTCGAAGTTGCTTTGGGCAAGCAATCGCCGCCCACAATCTCCCCCCTTGTGGGGGAGATGTCACGATAGTGACAGAGGGGGGTAACTCGTCGCATAGCGACGAGCTTTTCCGAAGTGACAGAGGGGGGTGACGAAGGTGCGGCATAAGAGGAAACATCTGCATCATCCCCACACCCCCACACTCGCCGCTGCAAACCCCGTCATCCGCATCTCCTGCACATTCTCCAAGCCGAGCGGCTGGTGCGTTGCCGCAACAACGATGCCGCCGCTCTTTTGGTGGGCTGTGATGAGATCGGCGAAGAGTTGGTCGGCGGAGCTGTCCAGTGCTGCCGTCGGCTCGTCGAGGATCCAGATCGGGCGATGGGCGACCAGAAGTTTGGCGAAAGCGATTCGCCGCTGCTGGCCGGCGGAGAGATAGCCGAAGGGCAGATGCGTGATGCCGGTAAGCCCGACGGCGTCAGCAGCTTCCTCGACGTCCAGGCTGGAGCCGCCTGGCATATCGCCGAGGAATGTTTTCCAGAAGGTCAGGTTTTCGGCCACCGTCAGCTCGGATTTCATCGCATTGCGGTGGCCGAGATAGTGGCTGGCTTCACCGGCCGGCCGGCCCGATTCGCCGTCATTTCCGGTAAATGTGATAGTGCCTTTTTCCGGCCTCAGAAGGCCTGCCACAACGCGCAGAAGCGTCGATTTTCCCGACCCATTACGGCCAGTTAAAACGAGTGCATCTCCATCCGCCAAGTTGAAGGAAACATTCAAGAAAATCAGGTCTTCGCCCCGCCTTGCCGCCAGATTTTCAGCGCTTAGATGCATTCGCTCAGGCTTTCCCCGTTTTCGTTGCTGCAACGCGCAAAAAATTGTCCAAAATTGCGCTTTGTCACTCTGGCAAGTCTTTACGAAATTATCTATAAGACCTGCAACCACGCCAGCGGTCGGCGTGAATTCAATCCTTGCGCCGAACTTAAGGTTTTAAACCTTACGTGCGGACAGCGGAAATGGCCGTACCCGCATCCTGATGTGCATAAAGTGCATAGGCGTTCGCACGACTGTGTTGGCTATCAGAAACGGGGTATCTCGTGTCTAAATCTCTTGACAGTTTCAATTGTCGTTCCACGCTGACCGTGGGCGGGAAAGACTATGTGTATTTCAGCCTTCCCAAGGCTGAAGCCAATGGTCTGCCCGGTGTTTCCAAGCTGCCTTACTCCATGAAGGTGCTTTTGGAAAACCTGCTGCGTTTTGAAGACGGGCAGTCGGTCACCAAGGAGCATATCCTTGCCGTCGCCGAATGGCTGACCAACAAGGGCACCGTCGAGAACGAAATCGCCTATCGCCCGGCGCGCGTGCTGATGCAGGACTTCACCGGCGTTCCGGCCGTCGTCGACCTTGCTGCCATGCGCGACGCGATGGTTTCGCTTGGCGGCGATCCGGAAAAGATCAACCCGCTCGTTCCCGTCGATCTCGTCATCGACCATTCCGTCATCGTCGACGAATTCGGCACGCCGCAGGCTTTCGCCAAGAACGTCGAGCTGGAATACCAGCGCAACGGCGAGCGCTACCGCTTCCTGAAGTGGGGCCAGCAGGCATTCAAGAACTTCCGCGTCGTTCCTCCCGGCACCGGCATCTGTCACCAGGTGAACCTCGAATATCTCGGCCAGACCGTCTGGACGAAGGAAGAAGACGGCGAAACGATCGCTTATCCCGACACTTGCGTCGGCACCGATTCGCACACGACCATGATCAACGGCCTCGGCGTTCTCGGCTGGGGTGTCGGCGGCATCGAGGCTGAAGCCGCCATGCTCGGTCAGCCGGTCTCCATGCTGCTGCCGGAAGTCATCGGCTTCAAGCTGACCGGCAAGCTCAAGGAAGGCGTCACCGCGACCGACCTCGTTCTGACCGTCGTGCAGATGCTGCGCAAGAAGGGTGTCGTTTCCAAGTTCGTCGAATTCTTCGGCCCCGGCCTCGACAACATGCCGCTCGCCGACCGCGCCACCATCGGCAACATGGGTCCGGAATATGGCGCGACCTGCGGTTTCTTCCCGGTCGACAAGGAAACGCTGAACTACCTCAACATGTCCGGCCGCGCCAAGGACCGTATCGCACTCGTCGAAGCCTATTCCAAGGCCCAAGGCATGTGGCGCGACAATGACGGTTCCGATCTCGTTTTCACCGACACGCTGGAACTCGACCTCGGCGACGTCGTGCCGTCGATGGCCGGTCCGAAGCGTCCGGAAGGCCGCATCGCGCTGGAAAACATCGCTTCCGGCTTCGCAACCTCGCTCGAAACCGAATACAAGAAGCCGGGCCAGCTCTCCAACCGCTATGCGGTCGAAGGTACGGATTTCGACATCGGCCATGGCGACGTTGCCATCGCTGCCATCACCTCCTGCACCAATACCTCCAACCCGTCGGTGCTGATCGCTGCCGGCCTTCTGGCCCGCAACGCCGTTGCCAAGGGCCTGAAGAGCAAGCCGTGGGTCAAGACCTCGCTGGCGCCGGGATCGCAGGTCGTCGGCGAATATCTTGCCAAGTCCGGCCTACAGGCTGATCTGGACAAGCTCGGCTTCAACCTGGTCGGCTTCGGCTGCACCACCTGCATCGGCAATTCCGGCCCGCTGCCGGCGCCGATCTCGAAGACGATCAACGACAAGGGCCTGATCGTTGCCGGCGTCCTCTCCGGTAACCGCAACTTCGAAGGCCGCATCTCGCCCGACGTCCAGGCGAACTATCTCGCTTCGCCGCCACTCGTCGTCGCCTACGCGCTCGCAGGCTCGGTGCAGCTCGACCTGACGAAGGAGCCGATCGGCGAAGACCAGAACGGCAAGCCGGTCTATCTGAAGGACATCTGGCCGACCTCGCACGAGGTTCAGGAGTTCATCCAGAAGTACGTCACCCGCGAGCTTTATGAAACCAAGTATGCCGACGTCTTCAAGGGCGACGCCAACTGGCAGGCCGTGCAGGTTCCTCCGGGCCAGACCTATGCGTGGGACGACAACTCGACCTACGTGCAGAACCCGCCCTACTTCGTGGGCATGGGCAAGAAGGGCGCCGGCGTTTCCGACATCAAGGGCGCGCGCGTTCTCGGCCTCTTCGGCGACAAGATCACCACCGACCATATTTCTCCGGCCGGTTCGATCAAGGCGGCCTCGCCGGCCGGTTCCTACCTCCTCGGTCATGGCGTCGGCGTTGCCGACTTCAACCAGTACGGCACGCGCCGCGGTAACCATGAAGTCATGATGCGCGGCACGTTTGCCAACATCCGCATCCGCAACCACATGCTCGGCCCGAACGGCAAGGAAGGTGGCTACACCATCCATTATCCGTCCAAGGAAGAGACGTCGATTTACGATGCGGCCATGCAGTACAAGGCCGAGGGCGTTCCGCTCGTCATCTTCGCAGGCGTCGAATACGGCAACGGCTCTTCGCGCGACTGGGCTGCCAAGGGCACGAACCTGCTCGGCGTGCGCGCCGTCATCGCCCAGTCCTTCGAGCGCATCCACCGTTCGAACCTCGTCGGCATGGGCGTCATCCCGTTCGTCTTCGAGGAAGGCACCACCTGGGCAAGCCTCGGCCTGAAGGGCGACGAACTCGTGACGATCGAAGGCCTGGAGAACATCAAGCCGCGCGAGCGCAAGATCGCCAAGATCACCTATGGCGACGGTTCGGTGAAGGATGTTCCGATCATCTGCCGTATCGATACGCTGGATGAGGTCATCTACGTCAACAACGGCGGCATCCTGCAGACCGTTCTGCGTGATCTCGCTGCCTGATAGGCATTAAACGCTGTTATGGGAGGCCGCCGGAAAACTCTTCCGGCGGCCTCTTGTTTTTCACGGTGATGTGTACTGCGAGACTTCTGCTCACCCCGGCCTCACCCCATCGTGACTTTGCGTCATCGCGTTAAACTATTATCTCTTGTTTCAGATTTTTCGGGCTTGATGTGGCCTGGTCGCCCCAAGAAGCGCGAGTTTTGCAGAGCCCGTGTAGGCAGACGGCGCTCGAGATTGGATGCAGAGGTAAGATAGAATGCGCCTTCGATTTTTGGCTCCACTTCTGGCAGGCATTGGGCTCGCAAGTTCGCTGCATGCGCAGGAGGCTCCGAAGATCAAGGGCGTCGTCGAACTCTTCACCTCGCAGGGCTGCGCTTCCTGCCCTCCCGCCGATGCTGCCTTCCGTAAGCTGATCCGCCAGGGCAATGTCGTGGCGCTCGCCTATCACGTCGATTACTGGAACTATCTCGGCTGGAACGACACGATGGCATCCAAGGACAATACGGCGCGGCAATACGCCTATGCCCGCACGATGGGGCGCAGCGGGGTTTATACACCGCAGGCGATCGTCAATGGCAGGGACCATATGAACGGCGCCGATCTCAATGGCATCAACGTCAAACTGGATGACTTTGTGCGCCTTGGCGAGGGGCTGACGGTTCCGGTGAATGCTGCCATGAAGGGCGACGAGCTCGAGATCAAGATCGGCGCTGGGCAGGGCAAGGCGAATGTCGTTGCCGTCTATTTCGATAAGGAACAGATGGTGGCACCGAAGGGCGGCGAAAATACCGGCCAGCAGATTGCCTATATGCACGCGGTATCCGATGTCGAAACAGTCGGCATGTGGGACGGCAAGGCCATGAGCCTCGTGCTGCCGTCCACCGTGCTGGATAAGGCTGGCCGGCGAGGCCTTGCGATTCTGCTGCAGTCGTCGACATCTTCAGGCGATCCGGCTGCCATTCTCGGGGCGACTGTTCTGACGGTAGGCTCGGACGGCTGAACGATTTTTCCAGCTTTGCCGGAGGTCTTCCATTTTGAACTGATGCCAAAAGGGGTCCCTATTTTGGCTGGCGCCAAAAAGGGGAGGTGCCCGGCGAGGACGCATTCGGGGCTGGGGTTTAATCGATGCGCCCCAGCCGGGCCGTTTGACGCGGCGGCGCCAAACGGCTGCCTATACTTCCTGTAAATTGGGCGTCGTTTTGTCTGAAATGCGGCGTTGACGAGGTGCTTTCACAGCCGGGAAAGAAATTGTGAGCCGTCAGCCGTCTTGCAATTTGATGCGGCTGAGGCAAACTGTCATTCTCCTGTCATGAGATAGCCCCTGGGGGATTGATGACTGATCAGCCGGATTTGAGACACGGTGAAAGCCGTTCCGTCGATACCAATTCATCCGTCGTCGTTGATCTCAGAGAATACAAACAGAGCAAGGACCCGCTGCCGGTGACCTTTCATCGCCGGGAGCTTGATGCGATTCTCTGGATCTATGGCCGCATGGTCGGCGAGGGCGAGTGGCGCGACTACGCCATCGACCATTTGAAGGACAAGGCGGTTTTCTCCGTCTTCAAACGCTCCGGCGAAATGCCGCTCTTCCGCATCGAAAAGAATCCGAAGCTTTCAGCCAAGCAGGGCGCCTTCTCAGTCGTCAATACCAACGGCATGATCCTGAAACGCGGTCATGAGCTGAGCCAAGTGTTGAAGGTTTTCGACAAGCAGCTGAAGTTGGTAGAGAAGTAGTTTCTCGTCGTTGGCTGTGTGCTGGCTGATAGTGCCACACCCCCTCTGTCCCTATCGGGACATCTCCCCCACAAGGGGGAGATTGGTAATTTGGAGCAGCCTCTTCGCCTCATGGTACATCGAGTCTGCCGAAATCACGCCTTATTGTCTGTGATGGGCGAGCGGCAAACTCCCAGCTATCTCCCCCCTTGTGGCAGGGCTATCGCATATGAGCGGAGATCGCCGCCGTCCCCTTCTCCCCAGCGGGGAGAAGGTGCCGCCAGGCCGATGAGGGGGTGCCCGCCAAGACCACAAAAATCCATGAATTCAAATCGATAACCCCCTCATCCGACCCTTCGGGCCACCTTCTCCCCAAGGGGAGAAGGAGCTTATGGTGCTCATCCGCCTCCATATGCGATAGCCCTGCCCTTTGTGGGGGAGATGTCACGAAGTGACAGAGGGGGTATCACAGGCTCCGCGGACTCATAGGTCCGATACTGACACTACTCCCCAAACAATGTCCCAGGATAGACCGATGGATCCGGATCGGTTTCCGCGCCGTCCCCGAGCGCCTTCTGCATCAGCATGGTATCCAACCAGCGGCCGTGCTTGTAGCCGGTACCCTTGAGCAGCCCCACTTCGGCAAAGCCTGCCGCGCGATGTACGGCGATGGAGGCTGGGTGGGCGCCGCCGATGACGGCGATCATCTGGCGGAAGCCGAGCGTCTGGCAGTTTTCCACCAGGGCATGGAGCAGCAGTCTGCCGATGCCGCGCCCGCGCGCCTCGGGCGCCAGATAGATCGAATCTTCCACCATCCAGCGATAGGCCGGCCGCGTGCGGAAAGCGGAGGCATAGGCATAGCCGAGAAACGCGCCGGTATCGTCTTCGGCGACCAGATAGGGATAGCCCTTGTCACGAATTGCCTCGAACCTCGCCGTCATTTCCTCCTGGTTCGGCGGCGTGATTTCATAGCTTGCCGTGCCGTTCAGAACGGAATCTCTGTAGATGGCGGTGATGTGGGGAAGGTCGTCTAAGGTTGCACTGCGGAGGCTGACGGACATTGTTTCTATTGCCTGATCTGCGAATTTGCGACGGTTGCCATAAAATCGCAGCGCTTGTGCCCAGGCAAATAAAAAAGGCGGCCGAAGCCGCCTTTTCGTGTCTCATTTCATGCTGCAATTAACGGCGGTTGCCGAGGAACTGCAGCAGGAACATGAACAGGTTGATGAAGTCGAGGTAGAGCGACAGGGCGCCCATGATCGCCTTGCGGCCGGCCACGGTCACGTCGTCGGCTTCGTAGTACATTTCCTTGATCCGCTGCGTATCGTAGGCGGTGAGGCCTGCGAAGATCAGGACGCCGATCACGGAGATGGCGAACTGCAGCGCGGATGAAGCCAGGAAGATGTTGACGAGCGTCGCAATGATCAGGCCGAAGAGACCCATCATCAGGAACGAACCCATCGCCGACAGGTCACGCTTGGCCGTATAGCCGTAGAGCGACAGCGCGCCGAAGGAGGCGGCGGTCACGAAGAAGGTCTGCACGACGCTCTGGCCGGTGTAGATGATGAAGATCGACGACAGCGACAGGCCCACCAGCGCGGCGTAGACCCAGAAGGTCGTCGTCGCGGCGGCCACGCTCATGCGGTTGATCCTGAAGCTCAGGAAGAAGACCATTGCGAGCGGGGCGAGAATGACCACCCACTTCAGCGGGCTCAGATAGATCGCCTGGCCGAAGGCCGTGATCTGTCCGTTTGCGAAAGCGAGCGAGAAGGAGAGATAGGCGGCAACACCCGTGATCGCCAGACCCAGCGCCATCAGGTTATAGACCTTGAGCATGTAGGCTCGAAGGCCCTCGTCTATCATCGCACCGGATTGCGCACCGCTCTGCGCCCGGTTTTGGTAATTGCGAAAGTCAGCCATGTTTTCCTCTTTCAAGCTCCGATTTGATTACGGTGTCGGGTCTTTCAAGGCCCAGGCGCCGCTGCGGAGCTCAGCATGCCTGCACAGAATATGAGGCTTTCGGGCCTCATACACAAGGGTCAAGCGATCCGGCGCATGTTAAATCGATGTAATATCGAGCCGTTTTGCCGGCTTCCGGTTCGTCTCCGTAACGAATCAGAGTTCGCGCAGAACAGGCGCTGCTTTCTGCCCGAGAATCCGCCAAGTACCGATCAAGCCTATACCGACCGTCAAAATCAGCGCGATAACCAGCGTGGAGAAAGCGACATCGGGCAGAAAGGCAGAAGGGAGCCGCATGATACGGCTGACGATGTACCAGGCGGATGTGGAGCCGGCGATCAGCGCGAAGATGGCGGTTGCGGCGCCCAGGATCAGATATTCGTAGCTGAAGGCACGGATCAATGTTGCCCGCGTCGCGCCGAGCGTCTTGAGGATGACGGCGTCATGCGTGCGGGCGCGGTTGCCGGCCGCGAGCGCACCGGCCAGCACCAGCACCGAGGCGATGAGTGCGACAGATGCGGCGGAACGAATGGCCGTCGCCAGCTGTCCCACGAGCGTGTTGACGACATCGAGCGCATCCTTGACGCGGACGCTTGTGATGGTCGGGAAGGTATTGGTGACTTTCCTCAGGATCGCCGCTTCTTGTTCCGAGGTGGCGGAAGTGTCGGTCAATGTCGCCAGCCAGGCGTGCGGAGCGCCCCTGAAGGTGTTGGGCGAGAAGATCATCACGAAATTGATCGACAGCGACTGCCATTGAACCTTGCGGAAGCTGGCAATCCTGGCGGTGACGTTGCGGCCAAGCACGTTGACGGTCACCTTGTCGCCGAGCTTCAGGCCGAGCGCCTTGCCTTCGTCTTCGGAAAAGGAGACCAGCGGTTCGCCGCTATAATCCTTGTCCCACCATTTGCCTTCCGTGACCGAGGCGTTTTCCGGCACTGTATCGGCATAGGTGATGCCGCGGTCACCGCGGAGCACCCATTGGCCTGCGGCCGGCACCTTCATTTTGGTGACATCCTCGCCGTTGAAGGCGACGATCCGGCCGCGGAGCATTGGCGCCTCGACAAGCTTGCCCTTGGGGTCGATGTCGAGGACGATCTTGCGGAAGCCTTCCAGTTCCGGCCCCTGAATATCGACGAAGAAGAAGTTCGGCGCCTGTTCGCTCATGCGCCCCATCAGCTCGCAGCGCATATTCCCGTCGATCAGTGTCAAGGTCACCAGCAGCGCCAGCCCAAGGCCGAGCGACAGCACGACGGACGAGGTGAGCGCGCCCGGCCGATGAATGTTGCCGATCGCCAGGCGCAGCGCGGGCGAGCGCACGCGCGGGCTGCGGCGGGCAAGCCAGGAGAGCAGGGCTGCCACCAGCCGCAGCACGACGAAAGCGCCAGCGATCGAGACGACGAAGACGACTGCGATGAAGCGGTCATAGGCGGTGACGATCGCCAGGGCTGCAAGTGCCGCCATTAGGACGCCGGCAGCCAGGAGATAGGGCCAGCCGGGCAGGCGTCGCGCTTCGAAGCCCTGCTCGCGAAACAGCGCCGTCGCCGGCACTTCGCGGGCATGGCCGAGCGGCGGAATGGCAAAGGCCAGTGTCGTCAGCAGGCCGAAGAGAGCAGCCAGCGTCAATGCGCCGGGGTAAAGCCTCGGTGCGGTCGAAATCGGTAGGAATTCCGCCATGAATTGCGAAGCGATCATCGGCGCGATAGCGCCGAGGACGAGGCCAATTGCTATGCCGGCGAGTGCAATCACGGCGATCTGGATGAGGTAGATCAGCACAACGACGAAGGCCGGAGCGCCCAGGCACTTGAAGGTGGCGATGGTCGTGCGCTTGGAGTCGAGGAAGGCGCGCACGGCATTGGCAACGCCGACGCCGCCGACGATGAGCGCTGCGAGGCCGACGAGCGTCAGGAACTGCGAGAAGCGGGTGACGTTGTCGGCAAGCTGGGGTGCTGCGCGATCGCTGCTGCGGATCGACCAGCCGGCCTGAGGGAAGGCGGCATTGGCGCGCTCGGTGAGATTGCGGATGCTGGCCGCGGGATTGTCCATGCGGATTCGGTATGCCTGTTCGACCAGGCTGCCTGTCGTGATCAGGCCGGAAGCAATCAGGGCATTGCGGCTCGTGAGCAGGCGCGGCGCGAAGCCGAAACCTTCGGAAACGGCATCCGGCTCGCTTTCAATGGTGCCTGTGATGCGGAGCCTGGCATTGCCCAGCAGCAGGGCATCGCCGATTTTGAGGTTAAGGCGTTCGAGCAGCAGGGGAGCGACAACAGCGCCATAGGTGCCATCCTTGGCTGTAAGCAGCGTTGCGAGCGGCTGGTCCGGTTCCGCCTCGAATCTGCCGTAGAGCGGATAGGCATCGTCGACCGCCTTGACTTCGACGAGTGCCTGGTCCGAGCCATCGGGCAGGCGCGACATGGAGCGCAAGCCGGTGGAACGGGAAACTTTCCCTAAGCTTTGGAGATAGGCGAATTCCTCTGGAGTTGCCTCGCGGTTGCGCAGTTCGAAGCGGGCGTCGCCCGCCAGCAGTGACTGGCCCTGCGTCGAGATTGCGTCGGTAATCGAGCGGGAAACGGAATTAACGGCGGCAATTGCGCCGGTACCTAGCGCTATGCAGGCGAGGAAGATGTAGAAACCGCCAAGGCCGCCGCGCAATTCGCGCATGGCAAGGCGGAAGGCAAGCGGCAGGCGCAGTCCCGCCGCGCTCATGCCATCGCCGCCTGGTTGGCGCGCGTGCGCATGCTGTCGTTCTCGATTTCGCCGGAACGGACGCGGATCTGGCGCGAGCAACGGGCGGCAAGGGCGGGATCATGGGTGACGAGCAGCATGGTCGTGCCGCGCTCGGCCTGCTGGGCAAAGAGCAGATCGGCGATCTGCCGGCCGGTATCGGTGTCGAGATTGCCCGTCGGTTCGTCGGCAATCAGGACGGCAGGCGAAGGCGCCAGCGCGCGGGCAATAGCGACGCGCTGCTGCTCGCCGCCGGAAAGCTGGCCGGGATAGTGATTGAGCCTCTCGCCCAAGCCGACGGCTTCCAGTTCGCGACGGGCGATATCGAACGCATCGCGGACGTTGGCAAGCTCCAGCGGCACGGCGACGTTTTCGAGCGCCGTCATGTTGGCGATGAGATGGAAAGACTGAAAGACGATGCCGATATTGCGTCCGCGGAAATCGGCGATGCGATCTTCGCTGAGGCTATGCAGCGGTGTGTCGCGGATCAGAAGTTCGCCGCTGTCGAGCTTTTCGAGGCCGGCCAGCACCATCAGCAGCGTGGACTTGCCGGAGCCGGAGGGGCCGACGATGCCGACGGCCTCACCCTCCATGACGGTGAGATCGATGCCCTTCAGCACGTGGACGGAGGCGGCGGCATTGCCGAGCGTCAAATCCGCCTTCTTCAGCTCTATGATGGTTTTTGCCAATGCGAACGCCCTATATATCAGAGAACATCAGAGACAATGGCGGGCGCGACTTGGCCCGAGCAGCGAATTTAGGAAATGGATCATGGGTTTTAAAGTTGCTGCGCTTCACTTCGCTGTCATCACTTTCGGTCTTTTGTTTGGCGTAGTTCATGCCGCCGATGCACGCACCATTCAGCTGGTCGGCTTCGGCGATAGCCTGATGGCGGGCTATCAGCTGCCGCCGGGCGACGGCTTTCCCGCCAAGCTTGAGGCGGCGCTGAAGGCCAAGGGTTTGGATGTGGCGGTTGCCGATGCCGGTGTTTCGGGAGATACGACCTCCGGCGGCCTTTCGCGTATCGACTGGTCGGTGCCGGACGGCACGGATGGCGTGATCCTGGAACTCGGCGCCAACGATGCGCTGCGCGGCATTCCGCCGGAGCAGACGGAAAAGAACCTCGAGACCATGATCGAACGGTTGAAGGACAGAAAGATCCCGATGCTTCTCGTCGGCATGCTGGCGCCGCCGAACATGGGACCGGACTATGCCGATAAATTCAACCCGATCTATAAGCGGCTGGCCGACAAATATCAGCTTCCGCTCTATCCGTTCTTCCTCGATGGCGTCGCCACGCATGCGGATTTGCAGCTTTCGGACGGGATGCATCCGAACTCCAAGGGGGTCGATGTGATGGTCGAGCATATGTTGCCGGCTGTTATCAGTTTTGTAGGGACGATTGACGCAGGTGCGAAATAGATGCTTGCACCGACTGCAAATGCGTGATTCCCTACCTATACCTGCAAGAGATTCGGGGAGTGCTCGTCATGCCGAGACTTTTTACCGCCCTCGAAATTCCGCGCAATGCGGCCATGAGCCTGTCATTGTTGCGCGGTGGTCTCCCGGGAGCCAGGTGGATCGACGTTGAAAATTATCACATCACCTTGCGCTTCATCGGCGATGTCGATGGCCGCACTGCGGATGAGATCGTCGACCGTCTGGACCGGATAGATCGGCCTGAATTCCAGCTTCGGCTGGAGGGCATCGGTTCCTTCGGCTCCAAGAAACCGCATTCGGTTTGGGCCGGGGTCTCGCAGACGCCTGATATGTTCGCGCTGCAAGGCGAGATCGAGCGTATCTGCCAGCGGATCGGCCTGCAGCCGGACCCCCGCAAGTTCACGCCGCATGTAACGCTCGCCAGGCTGAAGTCCTCGCGGGTTGACGACGTGGTGCACTATCTCTCCGGCCGCGGCAATTTCTACACCGCACCGTTCACGGTCGGGCGCTTCGTGCTTCTGTCGTCGCGCGAATCGGTCGGCGGCGGTCCCTATCTCACTGAAGAGATATTCCCGCTTCACGAGCCCCGCAGCACTTTCCCGGCTTTGGGTAACAGCGCGCTGCAGCCTGCCAAAAGCATGGTATAGACGGCTTCGAAATCCTCGCGGTCGCCGTAGTAGGGATCGGGGATGTCCTTGTTGCTTCCGAGCGCCAGGGCATTGAAGAGATGCAGCTTGCCGAGCGCATCGGCAGGTGCCGCCTTGCGCAAGTTCTTCAAATTGTCTTGATCCATTGCCAGTATCAGATCGAACCTGCCGAAATCGGCTGATGCTATGCGCCGGGCACGCTGGTCTGAGATATCGATTCCGTGGCCAGCTGCAACCGCGATCGAGCGGCGATCGGGGCGCTCTCCCTGATGCCAGCTGCCGGTGCCGGCCGAATCGATGTCGAATTCACCGCCGCGGCCGGCTTCGTCCGCCAGATGCCTGAATATGCCTTCGGCGAGGGGCGACCGGCAGATATTGCCGGCGCAGACGAAAAGAACTCTGTGGCGATCCATGCTATCGTTCAACCGCTAGAACTTTTCCGCTTTTCTTCGAAATGCGAAAACGCTCTATCCTTTTGCTTTTACGCAATTCCGGACGGAAAACCGCTACGCAGTTTTACTGGAACTGCTTTAGAGAGGAGTGACTTGCCATGAAATACGACAGACTGGACCGCGCGGCAATCGATGAAAATCTTGCGGAGCTTGGAGGCTGGGCGCTTGCGGATGACGGCCTTTCGATCTCGAAGACTTTCAAGTTCCGCAACTTCGTCGAGGCCTTCGGCTTCATGACGGAATCAGCCCTGGCCGCCGAAAAATTCAACCACCATCCGGAATGGTTCAACGTCTATTCCCGCGTCGAGGTGAAGCTGACGACACACGATGCCGGCGGCCTGACCGATCATGACGTGAAGCTGGCGAAGGCGATGGAGAAGGCGGCCGCGCGCCGGATCGATTGAATCGCCTGATACGATCACCATATGTTTACACGGCCCGGCCGACGGGCCTCGATTGAGGTGAATGGAATGGATGACATCAAGTACGGGGAAATCCTGATGCCTGGTGACGAAGAGACCCAAAAAGAGCAGGAGAAATCGGTGCGCAGAAAATTCTGGCCGACCTTGCGGAAGGCAGCTCGCTATATTCCCTTTTCCCGCGATGTCGTGGCCGCCTTCTATTGTGCGTTCGACCCACAGACGCCGACGCGTGTTCGCGGCATATTGCTGGCGGCACTCGGCTATTTCGTCATGCCGGTCGATATTATCCCCGATTTCTTTGCCGTCATCGGCTTTTCCGATGATGTCGCGGTGCTGACGCTCGCTTTCAGCATGATCAGGGGCCATATCCGCCAGGAACATTACGACGCCGCCGACCGTGCGCTGGAGAACGGGCCCGAGTCTATGAAGACCGCCTGATGCTTGTTTTGCCGAGCCGATCTGAATCCTCTCGGGTTTCCAGAGATTTATGAGACCTCCCTGATTTTAGCGAGGTCAAATTCTTGCCCGAATCTTTCTGTCTTAAATCGAAGCTGCAGGGTGGTACTTCATCATCCGGGTTTTCCAATTCCTTCTGATGCGTTTCAAGCTTTGCGCGATAACTGGATTGAAATGGCACGGAGCCGGTGGCGGCAGCGCTCCGTTGACGGTTTGGTAACCTGAATAAAGTCAAAATAAGGCAGCTCACGAGCACAGGCGTGCGTCAAACGAATCGCCATGAGCTCTGGACCGCAAGAAATCGGCAGGAAACCATGTTTGTAAAAAGCTTCGCAATCGCCCTCTCGCTCGTTCTGGCCGGAACCGGCATAGCGTCCGCGCAGACCAAGAAGCAGACGCAGGCAGCGGCGCCAGCAGCGCCGGCGGCTCCGACGCGCATTCAGCAGTTCGACGCCTGGGGTGCCTATTCCTACCAGTCCGCCGGCGGTAAGGTATGTTACGTTCTTTCCGTGCCGACGGCCAAGGCGCCGCCGACCGGCATCGACCATGGCGACAATTTCTTCATCGTGTCGCAGCGTCCGGGCCAGAACATCTCCTATGAACCGCAGGCGATGATGGGCTACCCCCTCAAGGACAACTCGAAGGTCAACGTCACCATCGACAACAAGACCTTCGTGATGTTCACCAAAGACAAGGCCGCGTGGGTTGAAAACGCCGCGCAGGAGCCGGCACTGGTCGCCGCGCTGAAATCCGGCCACTCGCTGAAGGTTTCGGCGACCTCGAAGAAGGGCACTGCCACTTCCTACACCTATTCATTGAAGGGTGTGACGGCTGCGCTGAAGCAGATCGAAAACTGCAAATAAGATCGAGGGCCGAAGGATCACGCAAATGTGATCTTTCCGTTGCCGCGACCGCAATGAGCAAGGCCGGTCCAGTCGACCGGCCTTTCGTTTTGAAGGCCAACCTTTGCTTTTGAGGGAAAGGGATGACGCGAGCGGAAATTAATGCTAAAGGCCGCGCCAACGATAGGTGTGCGGCAGATAGCTTGCCACGCCACCGCATGAATCTTCAGATTTCCGTGCCTTGTCCGCATCCGCAGCTTTCGTCAGCTTTTGCGGCATCGCCGATGTGAACCGTTGGAACGATCCTATGTCCGCCACTGATGTGATAACTCCCTCCAGGCTTAAGCCGATGCCCGTGTCGCAGCCCGTCGAGCTTTCGCCGAAGCCGTCGCTGATCGGCATGACACGCGAAGAGATGGGCGCGGCGCTTAGGGAAAAGGGCGTTGCCGACAAGCAGATCAAGATGCGTGTCAGCCAGCTCTGGAACTGGATCTATGTGCGCGGCGTCTCCGATTTCGATGCCATGGCGAATGTGTCGAAGGACATGCGCGAAATGCTGAAGGCGCATTTCACCATCGCTCGTCCCGAGATCGTCGAGGAGCAGGTTTCCAATGACGGCACCCGGAAATGGCTGCTGCGCTTCCCGCCGCGCGGCGCCGGGCGGCCGGTCGAGGTGGAAACCGTCTATATTCCGGAAGAGGGTCGCGGCACGCTCTGCATTTCCAGCCAGGTCGGCTGTTCGCTCACCTGTTCCTTCTGTCATACCGGCACGCAGCGCCTGGTGCGCAATCTGACTGCGGAAGAGATCCTGTCGCAGCTGCTCCTGGCGCGCGACCGGCTCGGCGATTTCCCGGACCGCGAAGCGCCGCAAGGGACGATCATGCCCGCCGAAGGTCGCAAGGTCAGCAATATCGTCATGATGGGCATGGGCGAGCCGCTCTACAATTTCGACAGCGTCAAGACGGCGCTGCTGATCGCCTCCGACGGCGATGGCCTGTCGCTCTCCAAGCGCCGTATCACGCTCTCCACATCAGGCGTCGTGCCGGAAATCTATCGCACCGGCGAAGAGATCGGCGTCATGCTGGCGATCTCGCTGCATGCGGTGCGCGACGATCTGCGCGACATGCTGGTGCCGATCAACAAGAAGTATCCGCTGAAGGAACTGATGGACGCCTGCCGCGCCTATCCGGGCCTGTCGAATGCGCGGCGCATCACCTTCGAATATGTGATGCTGAAGGGCGTCAACGACAGCCTCGAAGACGCGAAGGGTCTGATCCAGCTGCTGAAGGGCATTCCCGCCAAGATCAACCTGATCCCCTTCAATCCCTGGCCGGGCACGAACTATCAGTGTTCCGACTGGGAGCAGATCGAAAAGTTCGCCGATTTCATCAATTCGGCCGGCTATGCCTCACCGATCCGCACGCCGCGGGGCCGCGATATTCTCGCCGCTTGCGGTCAGCTGAAATCGGAATCCGAGCGCATGCGCAAGACGGAGCGATTGGCCTTCGAAGCCATGATGATCGCCAATCACGGCGAGGACTGAGATCGATGCTCCTTGGACTGCGCAAGCCGATGCGCCTCTTGTGGGGCTATCTCGCCGCTTGCGCTCTCATGGGCTTTGTGCTCGCCTGCGCCGCCGTCTGGACCGTGCCGGAGACCGCGGCGCCCGAGCTTTTCGTTCTGACCATTGCGCTCACCAAGGTCGCGATGGTCGTCAGCATCCTGCCGTCTCTGGTGGTTATCCCCATTCTCGAATGGCGCGGCATGCGTCAATGGTATGGCTATGCAATTTTCGGCGCGACCCTATCGGCAGTCGCGTCCGTCCTGATTTCGGGCGGCATGGAAAGGCCGCAGACCCTCAATCTGATCACCGTTGCGGTCTGCTTCGCATTCCTGGGCATGGCCAGCGCCACCGTTTACTGGTGGATTGCCGGCCGGTTTGCGGGGCAGTGGTCCGGTTTCAACGAGCCTGAGTGAAGAAGATTTTCACCGCGAAAATCGAGAAGACGCTGGCGAAGGTGTAGTCCAGGCCGCGCATTACGCCGCGATTCCGCTGCAGCCAGGACGACAGGCCGTCCGCGGCAAGAACGACGAGCATGTTGACCGGCATGCCGATAAAGATGAAGAAGAAGCCGAGGAAGAGCAGCTTGTGTGTGACGGCAGGATCGCCTGATGTAACGAACTGCGGCAGAAAGGTCATGAAGAAGATGATGACCTTCGGGTTCAGCAGGTTGACCCAAAAGCCGTTGGAGATGTTTGCAAGCGGTGTTCCGCCGATGGTATCGACCTTCTTGACCGATAGGCTGGAACCGAAACGGATCGCCTGGATTGCCAGCCACAGCAGATAGGCAGCGCCTCCAGTCTTCAGCACCGTGAAGGCAACGGGCGAAGCCGTAATCAGCGCCGAAATGCCGAAAGCCACCAGGCAGGTATGGACGACGACGCCGAGGGTGGTGCCGAGCACGACGAACAGCGCCGCCTTCTTTCCCTGTGCGAGAGCGCGGCTGATCGACAGCGTCATGTCGGGACCGGGCGTCATCGCCAGCAAAAGGCTCGCTGCCGAAAAGGCAAGAAGGGTCGGCAGGCTGGGTATGAAATCCATGAAAGTCGCTCCGAAAGCCGGATGATGGTGCTTGGGTTTTCTTATCCAGCTTTCGGCTGATTGCAAATCAATCCTTCTTTTCGAGGAAGGCCCTGAATTGATCGGCATAGTCCGGATGCCAGCGCGACAGCGGCGGCCGGTTCTCGACGATATCACCGGCGGCCCAAAGCATGCGGCGCTCATCGACCGGCCGGGCGACGTCATTGTCCGGGCAGAGAATATAGAAATCGCCGCGTTTTAGGCTTTCCATCATGAACTCGACAGTCTGTTCCGGCGTCCAGGCGCCTGCCGGTTTTTCCGTGCGTTCGCCCTTGGTGAGACCAGTGAAGACGAAGCCGGGGATGAGGAGATGGGCTGAAATCTTGGCGCCTTCAGTATTACGCAGTTCGTGCTGCAGCGCTTCGGTAAAGACCTTCACGCCCGCCTTCGAGACATTGTAGGCGGGATTGCCGGGTGGCGTGGTGATGCCCTGTTTCGAGCCGGTGTTGATGATCAGGCCTGGTTCCCCATGCGCGATCATGCCCGGCCCGAAGACGCGCGTGCCGTTGATGACGCCAAGCAGATTGACGCCGAGAATCGCATCCCATTCTGCCTGGGCGCTGAAAACAGAGGTTTGCGGGCCGATGCCGGCATTGTTCATCAACACATGTACGCGGCCGAAACGCTGCAGGACTGCGCGCTCCAGCGCTTCCAGCGCGTCTTTGCTGGCGACATCGGTCTCGATGGCCATGACATGCTCTTCGCCTGCACTCATCTTGAGTTCAGCGCTCGCCTCCGCCAGTCGGTCGCCCCCGAGGTCGGCGATAACGACGCTCATGCCCAGCGAGGCGAAATGTTTTGCTGCGGCAAAGCCGATGCCGGATGCACCTCCGGTGATGACGGCAACATTGGATTTCTTGAAAATGTCTTGAATATCGGTCACGAGCGGCGCCCTCCTCAGGCATTGTTCGGTCGCTGCCGAATATGGTACTTTCGGCAATCAAGTCAAACCGCCGGAGGTCACGCCAGTGACAAAGCATGTGTCCGTAGAGATCGACGAGCAGATGGATGCGTTCATCGGCGAGCAGATCAGCCACGGCAATTACGATTCGCCGAGCGAGGTCATTGACGCCGCGCTTAAATTATTGCGCAGCCGGGCGGAAATAGAGGCGATTGCGGCGGCGATCGCCGAGGGCGAAGCCTCGGGCGAGCCGGAAAAGTTTGATTTCAATGAATTTATCGAAGGAAAGAGAAAGTTGCGCAATCAGCGATGAAGAAATTGGTCTTCTCGCCGAAAGCAACGTCCGACATCGATCAAATCTACGACTATACCGAGGAAAAATGGGGTTACGAGCAAGCGGAAGATTATGTCTTCGTTCTGCGTGATTGTTGTCATGCTTTGGTGAAGGGCATCGCACGCAGCCGCAAGATCAGCGGTATCAAACCAGATTGTCTCGCTCTCGCCTCCGGCTCACATTTTATCATCTATAAAGATGTCGCTCAAATGGTCACGATCATCCGCATCCTGCATCAGCGAATGAACATCGGCGCTCATCTCTGAGAAACGTCCCGCTCGCGCCTCCCCTTGCGCCGCACGATAATCTCGCTAAAAGTTCCGCGATACAGCTTTGCGGGCCTTTCCCCTGGCCCGCCTCGAAACGGAACTCATCATGGCATCACATAAAGACGTGAAGAAAGTCGTTCTCGCCTATTCCGGCGGTCTCGACACCTCGATTATCCTGAAGTGGCTGCAGACGGAGCTCGGCGCCGAAGTGGTCACCTTCACCGCCGATCTCGGCCAGGGCGAAGAGCTGGAGCCGGCGCGCAAGAAGGCCGAAATGCTCGGCATCAAGGAAATCTATATCGAGGATGTGCGCGAGGAATTCGTGCGCGATTTCGTCTTCCCGATGTTCCGCGCCAATGCCGTCTATGAAGGCGTCTACCTGCTCGGCACCTCGATTGCCCGTCCGCTGATCTCCAAGCACCTGATCGAGATCGCCAGGAAGACCGGCGCCGATGCCATCGCCCACGGCGCGACCGGCAAGGGCAATGACCAGGTTCGCTTCGAGCTTTCGGCCTATGCGCTGAACCCGGATATCAAGATCATTGCGCCATGGCGCGACTGGTCGTTCAAGAGCCGTACCGACCTCCTCGAATTCGCCGAGAAGCACCAGATTCCGGTTGCCAAGGACAAGAAGGGTGAAGCGCCTTTCTCCGTCGACGCCAACCTTCTGCACTCCTCTTCCGAAGGCAAGGTTCTGGAAAACCCGGCGCAGGAAGCGCCGGAATATGTGCACATGCGCACGATCTCGCCGGAAGCCGCTCCCGACAAGGCCACCATCATCAAGATCGGCTTCGAAAAGGGTGATGCCGTTTCGATCAATGGCGAGCGCCTGAGCCCGGCGACCTTGCTTGCGAAGCTGAACGAGTATGGCCGCGACAACGGCATCGGCCGTCTTGATCTCGTCGAGAACCGTTTCGTCGGCATGAAGTCCCGTGGCGTCTACGAGACCCCCGGCGGCACGATCCTGCTCGCGGCCCATCGCGCCATCGAATCCATCACGCTCGATCGCGGTGCCGCGCACTTGAAGGACGAGCTGATGCCGCGTTATGCCGAGCTGATCTATTACGGCTTCTGGTTCTCGCCGGAGCGTGAGATGCTGCAGGCCCTCATCGACAAGAGCCAGGAACATGTCGAAGGCGAAGTGACGCTGAAGCTCTACAAGGGCAATGTCATGGTCATCGGCCGCGAAAGCCCGAAATCGCTTTATTCCGACAAGCTGGTCACCTTCGAAGACGACCAGGGCGCCTACGACCAAAAGGATGCGGCCGGCTTCATCAAGTTGAACGCGCTGCGCCTGCGCACGCTCGCCAAGCGCAACCTGTCGAAGTAAGGTATTGATATGAGAAATGGCCCGCTTCCGATCGCCGGAGGCGGGCTTCCTTTTTCCAGGATGGCGGCGTGGAATTAATCCACCGGCCTCAATTCCCGTTCGACTTCTGCAGGTGCTTCGGCCTTTTGAAGATTGCTCCGGAAAGCGCAGAGCGCATCATGCAGTTGCACTTGAAGATCCTCGCCGAAGCCCTGCGTCGCATTGCGCTCGACTTCGCAGACTTCACGGTCGATCTGCCGAAGCTTCGCGTCGGCAGATTCCGAAAGCACGATCCGCTTGGCGCGGCGATCGAGCGGGTCGGGCTGTCGTTCGATCAGGCCGCGTGCCTGCAGCTTGTCCAAAAAGGCGCTGACCGTCATCGGCTCCAGCCCCATCCGGGAGGCGATGTCGAGTTGGCGGCTGCCATTGATGGCGGCGACCTGCATCAGCGTCCGTGCTTCACCCGCCGTCAGCCCGAGCCCGGCGACAAGAATGCGTCGCTCGAAGGCCGCCCTGATCAGTCGGGCGCAATCGCTCACAAGAAAGGCGAGCGAATCCGTATTAATCCTGCTGTTCATAAGCGCTTCCCTACCTACGCTCTTTGTTTTTGGGCCCCACTACGTTCTTATTGATTTCATCCCACGAACACAACGGCTTCCTGGAACTTAAAACGGCCAGCTGCTTGACCGGATTCCACAGATTGCTACTCTCGCGCGATCACCAGCGGGATCATTCATCATGACGCAATCGCTCGTTGTCGGCGCCTTCCTCGCCGCGCTTTTCTATGTGCTTATTCCCGGTCCTGCCTTTCTGGCACTCCTCGGCATAGGTGCCGGCCAAGGCCGCAAGGCGGGTGCATTCTTCGTCAGCGGCCATCTGCTCGGCGATCTCGTCTGGTCGACGCTGGCTTTGGTCGCCATCGTCGGCGCCAAGACCATCGGCACCTTCGTCTTCGACCTGCTCGGTTTGCTGTGCGGCTTCTATCTCGCCTGGATTGGCTGGAGTGCCGTCACCGCCAAGTCGAAAGGTGACGGCAAGGCGCTCGTCAATGTCGACCGCCCGTTCCGTCGCGGCCTGATCTTCGGCGTCACCAATCCGAAGGGATATCCCGTTGCGCTGGCGACCTTTACGGCGCTTGTCGCGGGCTCTGCCGGCGCATTGACCTTCAGTGCCCTGCCGCTGCTGCTGACAGTATCCTTTGCTGGGTTCATAACAGCCGACATTATTCTCATCAGCATTATCGGCGCAGGCGCTGTTCGGCGCTTCTATCGCGCGCATGAGCGGCTGATCGTGCGCTGCTCCGGCGTGCTTTTCATGGGTTTTGCGGCACAGGCGCTCTGGCATGCCACACCCGGCCTGCTCGGCTGGCGCAAGGCCTGATCCCGCTCATCAATTTGTTCGCCCCTCGCCATACCAATTCGGCGGGGCTAGCCTTATATCGTGCTTCGGTCAGATGTCTGTCGAAAGGATGCCCCGCATGTCTTCCCTTACTGCCGCCAATCCCGCGCTCACCGAATGGACCGGACATCAGGGGCTGCCGCGTTTCGATGCGGTAAAGGATACGGATTTTGCTCCCGCCTTCGATGCGGCACTTATATCGCATGAGGCCGAGATCGATGCGATTGCCGGCAATAGCGAGGCGCCGACCTTCGCCAATACGGTGACGGCACTGGAGATCGCCGGCGACGAGCTGTCGCGCATCTCGGCGCTCTTCTGGAACAAGGCGGGTGCGCATACGAATGAGACCATCCAGGCGCTGGAGCGCGAGATCGCGCCGAAGATGGCGCGGCATTATTCGAAGATCGGCACGAACGCGGCACTCTTTGCCCGTCTCGATGCGCTTTGGGAGAGTCGCGACGCGCTTGGGCTGACGCTGGAAGAAACCCGTGTTCTGGAGCGGCACTGGAAGGGTTTCGTCAAGGCCGGTGCCAAGCTGCCGAAGGCCGAGCAAGAGCGGCTGTCCGCCATCAACGAGAAGCTTGCCGGCCTCGGGGCGCAATTCGGACAGAACGTGCTGGCGGATGAAAAGAGCTGGGCGCTGCTTTTGTCGGAGGAAGTCGATCTTGCCGGCCTTCCTGACTATCTACGCGAGGCGATGGCTGCGGCTGCGCGCGAGCGCGGCGAGGAGGGCAAATATGCCGTCACCCTGTCGCGCTCGATCATCGAGCCGTTCCTGACGTCGTCGGAGCGTCGCGATCTGCGCGAGCAGGCTTTCAACGCTTGGATGGCCCGCGGCGCCAATGGCGGCAAGACCGACAATCGCGAGATCATCCGTGAAACGCTGGCCTTGAGAGCAGAAAAGGCGAAGCTACTTGGCTATGCCAATTTTGCCGAACTCAAGCTCGACAATACCATGGCGAAGACGCCGGAAGCGGTGAACGACCTTTTGATGACCGTGTGGGCGAAGGCAGCCGCACGCGCCGGCGAAGAGGAGAAAGACATTGCCGCGCTGATCGCCGAAGAGGGCCGCAATCATGAGGTCATGCCTTGGGACTGGCGGCACTATGCCGAGAAGATCCGGACCCGGAAGTTCGATTTCTCCGAAACCGAGCTGAAGCCCTATCTGCAGCTCGAAAAGATCATTGCCGCCTGTTTCGATGTCGCCGGGCGCCTGTTCGGCATCAAAGCTGTCGAGCAGAAGGGCGTTCCCGCCTACCACCCCGATGTGCGCGTCTTCGAAATCCGCGACCGCTCCGACAAGCTCGTCGCCCTCTTTCTCGGCGATTACTTCGCCCGCAGCTCGAAGCGCTCCGGTGCCTGGATGAGTTCGTTCCAGTCGCAGCACAAGCTGCCGCTGAAGAACGGCCATGTCGGCGAACTGCCGATCATCTATAATGTCTGCAACTTCGCCAAGCCGGCGGAAGGCCGACCGGCGCTGCTGTCGCTCGACGATGCCCGCACGCTGTTCCACGAATTCGGCCATGCGCTGCACGGCATGCTTTCGAACGTCACCTATCCCTCGGTTTCGGGCACAGGCGTTTCGCGCGATTTCGTCGAACTGCCATCGCAGCTCTACGAACACTGGCTGACTGTGACCGCCATCCTCAAGGAATATGCCGTCCACTATGAGACCGGTGCGCCGATCCCGCAGGCGCTTCTCGACAAGGTTCTGGCGGCCCGCACCTTCAATACCGGCTTCAATACGGTCGAATTCACCTCTTCGGCATTGGTCGACATGGCATTCCATACGCGCGGCGCAATTGAGGATCCGATGGCGGTACAAGCGCGGGTGCTTGCGGAGATCGGCATGCCGAAATCCATCGTCATGCGCCATGCGACGCCCCATTTCCAGCATGTGTTTTCCGGCGACGGCTATTCGGCCGGCTATTATTCCTACATGTGGTCGGAAGTGCTCGACGCCGATGCCTTCGCCGCCTTCGAGGAAACCGGCGATGCCTTCAATCCGGATATGGCGGAAAAATTGAAGGCAAACATCTATTCCGTCGGCGGCTCGATCGATCCGGAAGATGCCTATAAGGCTTTCCGCGGCAAGCTGCCGAGTGCAGATGCGATGCTTAAGAAGAAGGGGCTGGCGGCCTGATCTGCGTTCGGTACGCAGCAAAAGTCAGTCGCCAAAGGTCCGCTTTGGCGACTGAGCTGGTCTTTGCCGGTTAATCAGGATTTGCGCGCAAGCACAGCTAGCAGCTCGGCCAGCTGATCGGCTTGCGCATCATCCAGCTTATCACCCACATGGCGTTGAAGTGCCGAAGCATAGACTGCCCACATGCGGCTGCGCATGGCGCTTCCTGCTTCGGTGATAACGACCCAGCGGCCTCGGCCGTCCTCGGAAAATATTTCGCGATGAACAAGACCGGCCTTTTCCATCCGGTCGAGAAGGCGGGAGAGATTATGTTGGGCGAGGAGCGTACGCTCCTCGATCTCGTAGGGGCGCAACTTTCCTTCCGTGGCTTGCGTCAGCTCCCATAGCACGTCGTACCAGCCGAGTGGCGGCAGGCCGGCTGCCTTCAAATCCTGCTCAATCGCCGCAAGGACGATCTGTTGGGTGCGCATGAGGCGTACCCATGCTCGCGTCACTGCGGCGGAGGGCTTTGAAGGGGTAGCATCTGAACAATCGGACATGGATGCAATTACATCTATGTTGACCGGGCTTGCAAGTCCAGATATAGATGCAATTACATATATCTTGAACTCGACCCAGGAGATTTGATCATGTCCGACTCAAAACTGGTCCTTATCAGCCATTACCTTTGCCCCTACGTCCAGCGAGCAGCCATCACACTTGCTGAAAAGGCCGTGCCATTTGAGATCCGCTATGTCGACCTGTCGGCAAAGCCCGACTGGTTTCTGGCTATTTCCCCGCTCGGCAAAGTTCCGTTGCTGATCGTGCGGCAGGAGGACGGAGTGGAAACGGTTTTATTCGAAAGCGCGGTGATCTGCGAATATCTCGAGGAAACCCAACCCGGCGCTCGGCTTCACCCGGCAGATCCGCTCACGCGTGCCCGCCATCGCGGCTGGATGGAATTCGGCTCTTCCATTCTTTCAGATTTGTGGGGATTCGAGACCGCCAGGGACGAAGGAACCTATGAGGCCAAGCGTAAGGCGCTGATCGATAAATTCGCTCGTGTCGAGGCGGAATTGGGAAACGGTCCCTTTTTTGCCGGACAGGCATTCAGCCTCGTCGATGCAGTTTTTGCGCCGATCTTCCGTTACTTCGATGTGTTCGACACCATCACATCAACTGGCGTTTTCGACGGCCTATCGCGTGTCAAGGCATGGCGCACAGAGCTGGCGTCGCGGCAAAGCGTGCGAGGTGCGGTGACGCACGACTATCCCGAGCGCCTGAAGGCTTTCCTGCTCAATCATGATGCGTTCTTACTGAAACATGCCGCCTGACGGGATTGCGCAAATCCCGATCGAGGCGATTGCGTGCATCTGAACTCGCTACGTGGTAGAAGAGATTGCGCCTGTCTGAGCGTGTAAGACTGATGTGCGAGGCACGAAAAGCCGGCATTCAGCCCCTTTCTTGCCTCCCCCCTTTCGCATTCGCGAAAAAAAGGGTATGAGCGCGCCAAATGCAATTGGCGTGTTACTGAAACACTGCGCCCCAGCCTCAGAGATTAAGACATATGGCACTTCGCAACATCGCGATCATCGCGCACGTTGACCATGGGAAAACCACCCTCGTCGACGAGCTCCTGAAGCAATCCGGCTCGTTCCGCGAGAACCAGCGCGTTGCCGAACGCGTCATGGACTCGAACGATCTGGAAAAGGAGCGCGGCATCACCATTCTCGCCAAGGCGACCTCGGTCGTCTGGAAGGACACGCGCATCAACATCGTCGATACCCCCGGCCACGCCGACTTCGGCGGTGAAGTCGAGCGCATTCTCTCGATGGTTGATGGCGCGATCGTTCTCGTCGATGCTGCCGAAGGTCCGATGCCGCAGACCAAGTTCGTCGTCGGCAAGGCGCTCAAGGTCGGCCTGCGTCCGATCGTTGCGATCAACAAGATCGACCGTCCGGACGCCCGCGCAGACGAAGTCATCAACGAAGTCTTCGATCTCTTCGCCAATCTCGACGCGACCGACGAACAGCTCGATTTCCCGATCCTCTACGGTTCCGGCCGTAACGGCTGGATGAACTATTCGCCTGATGGCCCGAAGGAAGAGGGCCTCGGCCCTCTTCTTGATCTCGTCGTCAAGCATGTTCCGGAGCCGACCGTCGGCGAAGGCCCGTTCCGCATGATCGGTACGATCCTGGAAGCCAACCCCTTCCTCGGTCGCATCATCACCGGCCGCATTCACTCCGGCTCGATCAAGCCGAACCAGGCTGTCAAGGTTCTGGGTGCAGACGGCAACCTCATCGAAACCGGCCGTATCTCGAAGATCCTCGCCTTCCGCGGCATCGAGCGTCAGCCAATCGAAGAAGCGCAGGCAGGCGACATCGTCGCTATCGCCGGGCTTTCCAAGGGCACGGTCGCCGATACCTTCTGCGACCCGCAGGTCAGCGAGCCGCTGGTCGCGCAGCCGATCGACCCGCCGACCGTCACCATGTCCTTCATCGTCAACGATAGCCCCTATGCGGGCACCGAAGGCGACAAGGTCACCTCGCGCGTCATCCGCGATCGCCTCTTCAAGGAAGCAGAAGGCAACGTCGCGCTGAAGATTGAGGAAGCCGAAGGCAAGGATTCGTTCTACGTTTCGGGCCGCGGCGAATTGCAGCTCGCGGTTCTGATCGAAACCATGCGCCGCGAAGGCTTCGAGCTTGCGGTGTCGCGCCCGCGCGTCGTCATGCACAAGGATGAGAACGGCCAGCTGCTCGAGCCGATCGAAGAAGTCGTCATCGACGTCGATGAAGAGCATTCCGGTATCGTCGTGCAGAAGATGTCCGAGCGTAAGGCTGAAATGTCCGAGCTGCGGCCTTCTGGCGGCAATCGCGTCCGTCTCGTCTTCCTGGCGCCGACCCGCGGCCTCATCGGCTATCAGTCGGAACTCCTGACCGACACGCGCGGCACGGCCGTCATGAACCGCCTGTTCCACGACTACCAGCCCTACAAGGGTGAGATCGGCGGCCGCGTGAACGGCGTGCTGCTCGCCAATGAAGCCGGCGAAGCCGTGGCCTACGCCCTGTTCAACCTGGAAGACCGCGGCCCGATGATCATCGACGCCGGCGAGAAGGTCTATGCCGGTATGATCATCGGCATCCACTCGCGCGACAACGACCTTGAAGTCAACGTGCTGAAGGGCAAGAAGCTCACCAACATCCGCGCCGCCGGCAAGGACGAAGCCGTGAAGCTGACGCCGCCGATCCGCATGACGCTCGACCGCGCGCTTTCCTGGATCCAGGACGACGAGCTGGTGGAAGTGACGCCGAAGTCGATCCGCCTCCGCAAGATGTATCTCGATCCGAACGAGCGCAAGCGTTACGAGAAGGCCCGTCTGGCCTGATCATCCTAACCGAGCAATGCATTCGACCCCGGCCTTCATGCCGGGGTTTTTATTTGTATGTTCGGTTTTTGAGCCCTTGTCCTAAAGGTTAAAAAACCGTTAATTTTTGTTGACGATCCACGGATAAAGCCTGTGGGCAAGTCTGCCATCTTTATGAATGAGGATGGTTAATTCGCATCGGTAAGACCAGAGTAGATGTTATGAAGACGTTGTCGATTGATGTTCGGCGGGCAGAACCCCATGATGCCCGAGCCATTTCAGAGGTGCACCGCCAGTCGTGGCAGTACACCTATGCCGGCATCATTCCGCATCGCGCCCTTGGCCAGATGATCGAGCGTCGTGGCGAAGCCTGGTGGCGCAAGGCGACAAGTGGCCCCGCGACGCTGCTGGTTCTGGATGTCGCCGGTGAGATCGCAGGCTATGCCACGCTCGGCCTCAATCGCGCCCGCGCACTGCCCCAGGAAGGCGAGATCTACGAACTCTATCTGCGCCCGCAATATCAGGGCCTCGGCCTCGGGCGCATGCTGTTCGGCGAGGCGCGCAGGCTGTTGAAGTCGCTTGGCTGCAAGGGGCTGGTCGTCTGGTGCCTCGAGGAAAACGAGAACGCCTACCGCTTCTATCGCGGGCAGGGCGGTGCGGATTTCTGTGAGGGCATCGAAACCTTCGATCACAGGCAGCTGCGCAAGATCGGCTTCGTCTGGCCTTGAGCGGCGCTGTAGCGCATCGATTCCGATTTAAGGAATCATGCAGTAAATCCGCCTCTTTCCCGATGCGTTGTTGCGTTGCGGCATGAAACCGATTATTTGGCTGGCGGCAACCATCCTTATCTAGGGGACAAGCATGCGTATCGACGCGATTTCCATTGGCAAGAACCCGCCCGAAGACGTCAACGTCATTGTTGAAGTGCCGGTCGGCGGTCATCCGATCAAGTATGAAATGGACAAGGAGGCCGGCACGCTGGTCGTCGACCGTTTCCTCTACACGCCGATGACCTATCCGGGCAATTACGGCTTCGTTCCGCATACGCTCTCCGACGACGGCGACCCGATCGACGTGCTGATCGCCAACACCCGCCCGCTGGTTCCGGGCTGCGTCATCAACGTTCGCCCGATCGGCGTGCTGATGATGGAAGACAATTCCGGCAAGGACGAGAAGATTATCGCCGTTCCCGCGCCGAAGCTGACCATGCGCTATGACAAGGTCAAGGAATATACCGACCTGCCCGAGATCACGCTGAAGCAGATCGAGCACTTCTTCGAGCACTACAAGGATCTGGAGCCCGGCAAGTGGGTCAAGATCTTCGGCTGGAAGGGTTCGAAGGAAGCTGGCGAACTCATCGTCGAAGCCATCGAGCGCGCCAAGAACACCAAGGCTTGATCTGATCAACCGCCTTCGGTTACGGCGCAAAGCCTCTTTATCAAATCCTCCGGTTCGCCCTCGATCCGGAGGATTTTTTTGCGTGCGGTGTCGCCGCCGATAAGGGCAAGCGTGGATTTGGGAATGCCGAGGCTCTTTGAAAGCAGGGCGATCAGCGCCCTGTTGGCCTTGCCTTTTTCGGGTGCTACCGAAACGCGCGCCTTCAAATAGCATCCACCGTCAGCGCCCGTTTCCAACCCATCGATCGCATCACGCCCGCCATTGGGCGTGAGCCGCACGGAAAGCCTGACGTGATCCGGAAAGGTCTGCCAGGCTTTGCTCACCGCAGGAACATGGGGACGATCGAATTCCACATCAGCGAGCGGATGAAGAAGATGATGAGCAGCAGGATGACCGGCGAGATATCGATGCCGCCGAGGTCAGGCAGAATGCGGCGGATCGGGCGCAGGGCCGGCTCGGTAACCGCATAAAGGAAGTTGCCGACGGAGTTGACGAATTGATTGCTCGAATTGATGACGTTGAACGCATAGAGCCAGGAAAAGATGGCGCTGGCGATCAAGATCCAGGTATAAAGATTCAAAGCCAGATCAATGGTTTGAAATAAGGCGAGCATATCCGTCTCCAATTCGCGGTTGACAGACATGTAGACATTGGCGACTAAACGGGCAAGTCCCATGCTCCGAAGCATGTTGAATCATGTTTAAAAGGCCGGCATTTGCGCTAGCGGCCACGTCGGAAAGTCTCGTTCCATGTCGTTCGCTGTCAGCGGAGACCGGTTTGCCGCCTTCAGGCACGTTGCCTATATTTATTTCTTCTTCGCGCGGTTTTTGACAGCATTTGCCACGCAGGTCGTCAGCGTCTCCGTCGGCTGGCAGATGTATGAGCATACCGGCCAACCGATCTATCTCGGTCTGATCGGTCTCGTGCAGTTCCTGCCGTCGCTGTTGCTGATCCTGGTGACGGGCACGGTTGCGGACCGCTACAACAGGCGGCGGATTTCCGCGATCTGCATTTTCGTCGGCACCCTTTGTGCGGCTGCCCTGCTGTTCCTGACCGTATCTGGCACCTTCGCGCCGCTGCCGGTATTTCTGATCCTCACGGTCTTCGGCATAGAACGTGCCTTCATGACGCCGGCCATGCAGTCGCTTGCGCCCAATCTGATCCCGCCCGAAGACCTGACGAACGCGATCACCTGGAACTCGATGTCGTGGGATGCGGCCGCCATCCTCGGTCCTGTTGCCGGCGGCCTGCTTTACGGCGTCGGCGCCAATGTCGCCTATACCGTTGCCGTGCTTTTCTTTGCGGCCGGCTCGGTGCTGACCTTTCTGATCCCGAAACCGCAGCAGCGGGTTGCGCATGAGCGGCGAAGCCTCAATGAAATGCTCGCCGGTTTCCGTTTCATCTGGTCGGAAAAAGTGGTGCTCGGTGCGGTCTCGCTCGATCTTTTCGCCGTGCTGCTCGGCGGCGCGGTCGCGCTGATGCCCATCTATGCGCGCGATATCCTGACGCTCGGGCCTTGGGGTCTCGGCATGCTGCGCGCGGCGCCAAGCTTCGGCGCGATCGCCATGGGCCTTTTCCTGGCAACCTATCCTATCCGCAATCGCGCCGGCATCTGCATGTTTGCCGGCGTTGCCATGTTCGGCTTGGGAACCCTGATCTTCGGCATCTCGCATACGCCGTGGCTGTCGATAACAGCTCTGGCCATCATGGGCGCATCCGACCTGATCTCCGTCTATGTCCGCGAAACGCTGATTACGCTCTGGACGCCGGATCACGTGCGCGGCCGCGTCAATGCCGTCAACATGGTCTTCGTCGGTGCGTCGAACGAGCTCGGCGAATTCCGCGCCGGCACCATGGCGCATTATTTCGGTGCGATTCCCGCCGTTGTCATCGGAGGACTTGGCACGCTGACCGTCGCCATCCTTTGGGCCACAGGTTTCCCGCAGCTGCGCCGCATCGACAGCCTGAACGCGCCTGATCGTGACGGCGAGCCGCAGCCGGCTTGAGGATTGCGCGATGACAAGGAAGCCGGATCGATACAATTCGTTTTCGGCGCTTCGTGAGCATGAAATCGAGGGCTTCGGCTATCGTATCCATCTCGAGGATCGATCATCGCATGTCGCCGTCATCGCTCCCCATGGCGGTTTCATTGAGCCCGCCACATCCGAGATCGCTCTGGCGATCGCCGATGAGAGGTACTCACTTTATCGTTTCGAAGGGCTCGATGCGGCGAGGCTTCATCATGAGCTGCACATCACCGCCGAAAATTTCGATGAACCGATAGCAAACGGCTTGGTGGCCAGTTCGTCGATCGTCGTCGCCGTTCATGGGCGAACGGATCGGGATGATTCGCTGACGAGCTGGATCGGCGGTCTCGACACATCGCTTCGCGACCGGATCGTCGAAGCATTGGGGCTCAATGGTTTTGCTGCGGCCGCGAGAGTGAAAGGGGAGGCGCTTGCCGGAGCTTCCACCGGCAATATCTGCAATCGCGGCAAGCGGCAGGCCGGCGTCCAGCTCGAAATTCCGAGAGGCGTCAGGGATATTCTCATGAAAGATGCACAAAAGATGGAGCGATATGCGTCTGCGATCCGTAGCGCGATCGATGAATTCGATCGCGTGCTTTCGTCAGGCGAGGGCCTTTAGGCCACCATTGCCTGCTTGCCCTCGAAGACGAGATCGAGGAATTCCGATAGCCAGGCCTTCAGCGCGGCGTCGAAGATCATGCGGCCTTCGAGATGCTCGCGGCCCTGCTGGGCGTTCGGCATGCAGAAGCGATGCTCGCCATGCACGACCCAGCGCTGCATCATGGCGCGCGTGAGCTCGGCATGAAACTGCAGACCCCAGGCATTGGCGCCATAGCGATAGGCCTGGTTGGGATAGGTCTCCGCTGTCGCGAGCAGATCGGCGCCGTGCGGCAGCTCGAAGCCTTCGCGATGGAAATGATAGACCATTTGCGGCCAACGCATCAGCAACCGGCCTTTTTCCGTCGGCTGCAGCGCATACCAGCCTATTTCGGTCTTGCCGTCGTCGCGCGGCTTCACCTTGGCGCCGAGATGGCGGGCGAGCAGCTGTGCCCCGAGGCAGATGCCGAGATAGGGGCGGTTTTCCTTGAGCGGTACTTTCAGCCAGTCGGTCTCAACCCTGATGAAGTCATCCGGGTCGTTGGCGCTCATCGGGCCGCCGAAGATGACGGCGCCAGCATGTGCTTCGAGCGTCGAGGGCAGGGGATCGCCGAGGACCGGATGGCGGATATCGAGATCGTAGCCTTTCTCCAGCAGCATCTGGCCGACGCGGCCGGGGCTGGAGCGCTCCTGATGCAGGACGATCAATATAGGGCGGCCGGCGCTCTTCGGCGCTTCAATCATCATTGCCTGTCTCCACCCTCGGGCCGGGTGCGCGTGCGGCTGCTTCCTGGCGCTTCATGATGCGCTCGCGATCGGAAATGCCCATGAGGTCGGCGATCCGCCAGATTGCATGATCTTCCATCTCGCTGCGCTCGCCGTCGGCATAGACGATGTCCCAGAGGATGCCGAGCAGTTCGAGCCGCTGGGTGCTGTCGAGATGACGCTTCAGATCCGAGGTAAAACGATAATAATCGACCGCCTCGCTTTCCGCTTCCTCGCCGGCAGCGATCAGCTGGTCGAGCTGGCGCCCATCGAGACCATATTGGTCCTTCAGGAGCTTGCGCAGCCGTTTCTTTTCGCTGTTCTCGATCTTGCCGTCCGCCTCCATGACCTGGATGCACAGGGCCGCCACCGCGACACGCGGGTCGTCGGGTGCGAAGCCGGATCTGGGGTGGTCCTGGGTCAGGTTATGAAGGAATTCCTGAAAGCGTTCGAACATCCGTTTCCATTCTTAAAGCAGGCAGAGCAAGGTTCTTGGGGCACCATGCTCAATTCTTTTTGTCTTCCCGCAATTCCGGACGCAAAACCGCCGCGCAGTTTTGCCGGAATTGCTCTAAAACAACTTGAGCCGTGTCTTGGGCTCCGGTTCAAGTTTCCGATCCTTCACGCCCGGATCATCCGGCGCGCCGCCGAAAAAGGGCCGGGGCTCCTCACCCTGCTGTGCCGGCTTTGGCGCAGCCTCGGAGGGGCTTGAAGCGGGTTTCGCCACGGCAGGTTCCAATTCCATGACATAGGTATCGGCGGCCGGCGATGCAACTTTCGGTGAACTTGGCTTTGCCGCCGTGGTTGCGGTGGCGGCCTCGCGCACCGGCGGCAGCGATTTCAGCGCCGCATCGACCGATACCGTGGAGCCTTCTTCCACCGGCCCATCGATCTGGCCGAAAGGCGCCTTCCATTCGAAGGCATCGAGACGGCCCGTGATCGGCGACAGCGGCAGCCATTTTTCCGAGACGAAGCCATCGGCAACCCAGGCCGGATCGCGCGGCGCGCGCAGCGCCTGCGCCATCCAGTGGCGGATGCGGCCCTGATCGCCGGTTTCGGCCTCTTCGATATCGGCAAGAAGCAGGAAAGCGCCTTCGCGCGCATCGATCCTTGCGGCTGCTTCTGCCTTGGCACGAGCCTTGGCAAAATCGCCGGCATCCATCGCCGCCTTTGCGGTCAACAGCAGAGCTTCGACATTGTTCGGGCGGATCGCCTCCAGCCGCTCGGCGCGCTTCAAACGGTCAAGAACGGAATCGCCACTGCGAGCTCGCACATATGCCCTGCCGACTTCGGGATGCGGCTGCGCCTTCCAGACCTGCTCGAGGATGGAGGCAGCCTTGCGCACCTTGTCTTCACGGAACAAGGCCTTGGCCGCGATCAGCGCTGCGGGCACGAAATCGTCCACAAGCTTCAACGCCGCCAAAGCATCGTCGCGCGCGCCTGTCGGATCGCTCTCCAGCTTGTCGTTGGCGCGGGCCGTCAGCAGCACGGCGCGTTGACGGTTGGCCGTGGCCTTGTCGACGACATGGGCAACCTTTTGCTGGTCCAGCAGCTTGATGGCATCATCCCAGCGGCCGGCCTGGCTGCGATATTCCAATGTCGCCTGCGCCGCCCAAGGCAGGTAGGGCGCCTGGTCGGCGGCCTTTTCGGCATATTGCCGCGCTGCTTCATGCGCGCCGAGGCGCTTGGCTTCGAGATAGAGGCCTCGCAGGCCAAGCTCGCGCGTTTCCGGATCATTGGCCATCTGTTCGAACTTCTGACGGGCCTCGTCATGCTTGCCTTCGATCAGGGCAGCCTGGGCTTCAAGCAGGTTGATGAGCGGCTCCTGATCGGCGCGGATGAGGCCACGGCTGCGGGCCGCCATCTTGCGGGCGAGCAGCGCATTGCCGGCACCGGCGGCGATCAGGCCCGTCGACAACGCTTGATAGCCGCGATCGCGCTTGCGGGCGCGGAAATAGCGAGTAACGGAATAGGGCGAAGTCCAGATCAACCGCACGAACCACCAGACGATCATGACGGCGGCCACGATCGCAATCAGGATCGCGGCGGCCACGATCAGTTTCGTCTGGTAAAGCTGCCCTTCCCAAACCAGCGAGAGATCGCCGGGGCGATCCGCGAGCCACGAAAAGCCATAGCCGAGAGCCAGAACGAGAATGGCGAAGATAAGCAGTCTGATCATTGCTACACTCCGTCCTTAGTTCTGTTTCCCGGTATTGGCGATCGCCTTCGACAGGGCATCGCTTACCAGGTCCTCAACGCGGATGCGGGCTTCCAGAGATTGCTTGAAGGCGGCCGATGCGGATTTTCCGGCATCGGGCAGGATGTTCCACTCGGTCACCGCGCCCGGCAGATCGCCGTTCCTGACCTTGTCCTCGAAACGCGCGGCGATGGCATCGATGCTGTCGCCGGGCACATTGCCGACGGGGCGGACCTGCACCAGCGATTTCGCTCCCGACATCAGCCGGCTGCTCCAGCTCTGGTTCGGATCGTCGGTCTGCGCGGTGGCGACGATTGCGGTCGCGACATCGGAAACCTGGCGGATCAGGTCGGCACGGGAGGGCACGCCGGTCTGGGCGAAATTCTTGAGATCTGCAACGGCTGGATCGTCCGGCGCAACATTGGCAAAGGTGTCGAGCTCAGGCTGGAAGGGGCCGCCGCGGTCGATTGCCGCCTTCAACGCTGCAGCTGCGATGGCGCGGGCAACCGCGCTTTCCTGGCTCGGTCCGCTCAACTTCTTTTCAGCGTCGTCAAGACGCTTGCTGACTTCGGCATCTGAGGTTGCCTGGCTCTGCGTTGCCTTGCTGAGATCCGATTTCAGCTGCTCCACCTCGCTGGTGAGCGAAGCGATCTTCTGGTCGGAGGCGGGATTAGGGATGCCAGCCGAGCCATTTGCCGAAGCGCCGTTGGCAGCGCTCGCCTCAAGTGCTGCGACGCGGGCCGTCAGTGCTTCGTCCGGCTTTGCGGTTGGTGCGGCGGCGAGATTGGCGATGCTCTGCTTGAGACCGTCGATCTCCGCATTCAGTGCGGCGATCTCGGTTGCGCTGTCCTTGCCTGTGCGGCCGCCAGGCAGGAAGCCCGCATATTGCAAGGCGCCGGCGCAAATGAGGGCGATCAAGCCGCCGGTGATGCCGGCCGCGATAAGGCCTGATGTCGAACCCTCGCGCGACGGCGGACGCTCGGTATGAGGCGGATGGTCGGCATGGGACGGTGGAGGATCGGCCTGCTGCGCAGCGGCCGTTTGCGGCTCTTGCGGTGCGGCGCCGAAGATCGACTCCTGAGCTTCTTCGCGAAATGGCTCCTTCTCCGCTTCCAGCGGCATTTCCACTTCATCAGCCGAGGAGCCGCCAAGCTCGCCATGGCTGCGCTCAGTCAAATCTTCGGGAGCTGCGTCCTGCGCAGTTTTTTCGGCTTCCAGATCAATCGTGACCGGTTCGTCGTTGGGCTTCGAATGGTTAGGCGTTTTTCGCGATACCATGAGGTCCTCTTTATCATGCGCTGCAACGAAGTTAGACAGACAAGGCGATTATGGAAAGGCCTTACATCAAAATTGCGACCTTACGCGTGGATCAGAAGCGCCATAAGCCGGTCTTCATTCGGCATGTCGGCAATATCGACATGGGATCGCATCGGCTCCGGAACTGCGCTGGCGATGGTTTCGCTCAGGCAGAGAAATCGTGTTTCAGCAAGGATGCCGGGGTTGTGCCGAACGAATGGCAGGCTGAAAAAGCGTTTCGCCGTCTCCTGGGAATAGAGCAGTACGGCGTCCGCACGGGTGTCGGCGAAAAGCCGGCGAAGAATGTTGTCGTCTGGGACGATATTCTGCATCCGGTAGCATTCGATGGTCAGGAAAGGCAGGTGTCGCTCAGCCAGTCCGGCTTCGAAGCCAGCCGCTCGCGGAGACCCCGCAAGATAGAGAAGGGGGCCGTCGTGCAGGCATGAAGGATGGCCGGAGATCATGACGGCAAGCTCTGTGCCGCCGCCTTCGGATATGGCGATATTGCTGAATCCGAGATCAGCCGCTTCTTTGGCTGTCGCCTTTCCCACGGCAAAGAGGCGACGACCAAGATGAGGCGCAAGATCGGAATCCAACAACGAAAGCGCCCGGATCGCCTCGGCGCTGGTAACGGCGACGGCGCCCTGCGTGGCAAGGAGCGCTCGTCTCGCCTCCTCGACATCGTGGACAGGTTTGGCCAGCGGCAGCAGCAGGGGTTCATGTCCCATCTGCGCCAGCCGCCGCATGGTGCGCTCACCCGAATGCTGAGGGCGGGTGACGACGACGCGCATCCTTTGTCAGGTCCAGTCTTCGAAGAAGGTGCTGCCGGCTTCGGCGCGGATCGCCTGGCCGGCATTGATTCCGAGCGCCTCGGCATCGCGGCGGTGGCCCTCGATCGTGGTCGTGTGTACCTGCTTGCCATCCGGGGTGAGGATCATGCCGAAGAAGCGCAGATGATCGCCTTCGCAAATTGCGTAGCCGGCTATCGGCGTGCGGCAGGAGCCGTCGAGTGCGGCCAGGAAGGCGCGTTCGCAGGATACGGCATCGAAGGTCGGCGCGTCATTGACGGCGGCGAGCAGATCATTCATCCGCGCGTCGTCGATGCGGCTTTCGATTGTGATCGCGCCTTGCGCGGGCGCTGGAGGGAATTCGTCCGGGTCGAGAATATCGGTGATGACCTCGACCATGCCGAGCCGCTTCAGGCCGGCAAGCGCCAGCAAGGTCGCGTCGGCCTGCCCCTCTTCCAGCTTGCGCAGGCGCGTCTGGACGGAGCCGCGGAAGGTGATGACATTGATATCAGGGCGCAGACGGCGGATCAGTGCCTGGCGGCGCAGCGACGCAGAGCCGACGGTGGCGCCGTGCGGTAGCTCGATTAGTTTCGGCGCGGTGCGGCCGATGACAGAATCGCGGATATCTTCGCGCGGCAGATAGGCGGTGAGCGCCAAGCCTTGGGGCAGTTTCGTCGCCATATCCTTGGCCGAGTGCACGGCGAAGTCGAGTTCGCCCGACGTCAGCTTTTCTTCCAGTTCCTCGGTGAACAGGCCTTTGCCGCCGATTGCCGCCAGCGACCGGTCGGTGATGCGGTCGCCCTTGGTGGTGAGAACGACGATTTCGAACATCTCCTCCGGAAGGCCATGGGCCGCCATCAGGCGGTCGCGCGCTTCTCGCGCTTGGGCGAGCGCCAGCGGGCTGCCCCGCGTGCCGATCCGGAAAGGTTTTGTTTGCATCCGCTTTGATCCGTTGTTACCGACAGTTCCCGTAACCATATTTCCGCTTTATCGCAATCGACCTGTAGGCAACGAACTTTCTCCATGGCATCCGTTCTTCGTATTCTCGGCATCGAAACAAGCTGCGACGAAACCGCCGCGGCCATTGTCGAGCGTCGGGATGACGGCACGCCCAATGTCTGTTCCGATGTCGTCCTCAGCCAATTGGACGAGCATAGCGCCTATGGCGGCGTCGTGCCGGAAATTGCCGCGCGTGCGCATGTCGAGGCGCTCGATACGCTGATCGACGAAGCATTGAAACGCGCCAATGTGTCGCTCTTAGACGTCGATGCCATTGCCGCCACATCCGGTCCCGGCCTCATCGGCGGCCTGCTCGTCGGTCTGATGACCGGCAAGGCGATCTCACGTGCGACAGGCAAACCATTATACGCCATCAACCATCTGGAAGGCCATGCCCTGACCGCGCGGCTGACGGACGGACTTGCCTTTCCCTATCTCATGCTGCTCGTTTCCGGCGGCCATACCCAGCTGATCCTGGTGCGCGGCGTTGGCCAATATGAGCGCTGGGGCACGACCATCGACGATGCGCTGGGCGAAGCTTTCGACAAAACGGCCAAGCTTTTGGGGTTGCCTTATCCCGGCGGCCCGGCCGTGGAGGCAGCCGCCAAGAATGGCAATCCGGACCGCTTCGATCTGCCACGGCCGCTGGTCGGCGAGACGCGCCTCGATTTTTCCTTTTCCGGCCTGAAGACGGCGGTGCGGCAGGCGGCGACGGCGATCGCGCCTGTCACCGAGCAGGATATCGCCGATATTTGCGCCTCCTTCCAGAAGGCAATCTCGCGCACGCTGAAGGATCGCATTGGCCGAGGCCTGCAGCGCTTCAAGGCGGAGTTTCCGAAGACGGCGGAACAGCCGTCGCTTGTCGTGGCCGGTGGTGTCGCCGCCAATCTCGAACTGCGCCGCACGCTGCAGGAGCTTTGCGATGCCAATGGTTTCCGTTTCATCGCGCCGCCATTGAGACTGTGTACGGACAATGCCGTCATGATCGCCTGGGCTGGATTGGAGCGGATGGCAACGGGTGCGGCGCCTGATGATCTCGATGTGCAGCCGCGCTCGCGCTGGCCGCTGGATCAGAAGGCGGAAACCCTGCTGGGGCACGGCAAACGAGGAGCAAAGGCATGAGCGGCAACGAGAGGATCGCAGTCATCGGCGCCGGCGCTTTCGGCACGGCGCTCGCAGCCGTCATTGCATTGACCGGCCGCAGCGACGTCACCCTCGTCGGGCGAAAAGCCGGCCTGATGGCGGATCTTGCAGCCGATCGCATGCATGATGCCGTCCTGCCGGGGATTGCGCTTCCGGATTCTTTGAAGTTCTCGGCCGAGGCGGATGCCGTTTCCGATGCGGGCATCGTCCTCTTTGCCATGCCTTCGCAGGCGCAGGCCGATGCTGCCAAACATTATGGGCCTTATCTTGCCAAGGATGCCGTCGTCGTCACCTGCGCCAAGGGTATCGACAAGGTTTCCGGCGATCTGTTGACCGACATGCTGGAGCGCGAACTGCCGGAGCATGTCATCGCCGTTCTCTCCGGGCCGGGCTTTGCCTCCGACATCGCCAAAGGCCTGCCGACTGCCATGGCGATCGCCGCTACAGACATGGCGGTGGCGGAACGGCTTGCACAGGCGATTTCCGGTCCGACCTTCCGTCTTTACGCCTCGGACGACCGTATCGGCGTGCAGCTCGGGGGGGCGCTGAAGAATGTCCTCGCGATTGCCTGCGGTATCGTCGAGGGTCGGGGTATCGGCGATTCCGCCCGTGCGGCGCTGATCAGCCGCGGCCTTGCCGAGATGTCGCGCTTCGTCGCGGCCAAGGGCGGCAAGGCGGAAACCGTCCGCGGCCTATCTGGCCTTGGCGACCTCGTGCTGACGGCGACCAGCCATCAATCCCGCAATCTGCGTTTCGGCATTGCCCTTGGTAAAGGAGAAACGGTTGACCCAACGCGTGGCACGCTGGTCGAAGGCGCCTATGCCGCATCCATTGCCGCGCGGCTTGCCCACGAACTCGGCGTTGACATGCCGATCACCGACGCGGTGTCCGCCATCATCGACGGCAAACTCGACATAGGCGCAGCCATCGGGCAATTGATGACACGGCCGATCACCACGGAATAGTTTCTGGGGAATATTTTCTGAATATCTGAAGGAGCCAAGCAATGCTGTTTGCCTTTGTCTGCAAGGACAAGCCCGGTCACCTGAATGTCCGCATGGAGACGCGCCCGGCGCATTTGGAACATCTGAATAAGCTCAATGCCGAGGGCACGCTGAAGATGGCGGGTCCGTTCCTCGACGCGGAAGGCAAGCCGAATGGCAGCCTCGTGATCGTCGAGGCGGAAAGCATCGAAGCGGCAGTCGCGATTGCCGATGCGGATCCCTATACGAAGGCCGGCTTGTTCGAGAGCGTCGAGATCAAGCCGTTCAACTGGGTCTTCAACAAGCCGGAGGCATAAGAGATGGCGCATTGGCTTTATAAATCCGAGCCGTCCTCCTGGTCCTGGCAACAGCAGAAGGATGCCGGCGACAAGGGAACGGAATGGACCGGCGTGCGCAACTATCTCGCCCGCAACAACATGCGGGCCATGCAGATCGGCGACAAGGGCTTCTTCTATCATTCCAATGACGGGCTAGAGGTCGTCGGTATCGTCGAGGTCTGCGCGCTGGCGCATCCGGATTCGACCGCGAAGGATGATCCGCGCTGGGAATGCGTCGATATCCGCGCCGTCCGCGACATGCCGAATCCCGTGACTCTCAAAGACATCAAGGCCAATCCGAAGCTTGCGCAGATGGCGCTCGTCACCTCCATGCGGCTTTCGGTGCAGCCGGTGACGGATGATGAATGGTTGGAAGTCTGCCGCATGGGCGGGCTGGAAAACCCGCCGGCCTGATTCCGCCTTGTTCGGCAGGTGGGAGATTCATTGAAAACCGATCCGGAAAGCTTCATCCGCGCCAATACCAGCCTGATGGCGCCGCCGCATGTGCCGGAAATCCGGCTGCATCTGGCAAGCGAAGCGCATGAGCTGTGGCTGAAGACGGAAGAGGAGCTGCAAGAGATCGGCCTGCCGCCGCCCTTCTGGGCCTTTGCCTGGGCGGGTGGCCAGGGCTTGGCGCGCTATATACTCGATCATCCGGAGATCGTTGCCGGCAAAACGGTGCTGGATTTTGCCAGCGGCTCCGGACTTGTCGCGATTGCCGCCAAGCGAGCAGGTGCGGTCCAGGTGATCGCGGTCGATATCGATCCGTGGGCGGGCACGGCGATCCGGCTCAATGCTGCTGAAAACGGTGTGGCCCTGGATTTTTCCGGCGACAATATGATCGGGCAGGCCGTGGATGAGGGCATCATTCTCGCCGGCGATGTCTTCTATGATCGCGATTTTGCCGCGAGCCTCGTTCCCTGGCTAAGGCGATTGGCCGGCGACGGGAAGACGGTTCTGGTCGGCGATCCCGGCAGGGCCTATCTTCCCAAGGATCGTCTGCAAGAGCAGGCGACCTATCAAGTGCCGGTGACGCGGGCGCTTGAGGACAGCGAAGTCAAGAAAACGACGGTCTGGCGGTTTCTCGCCGATTGAGAATCATCAATGCCGGATGACGCAGACGCCCGCTTCGTATGAGCAGGGATTGTCGGCATAGCGAACATCGATGACCTTCGCCTTCGGTCGCAGCTGCGCCGCAGCGGTCCGGGCATAGGGATTGTAGCCGCCATAGCCGATAACATAGGTGCCGCCATCAGCCCGATAGACGTCGGCCGAACCGGCATAGCTGCCGGCGCTTGCCGCATCGCGTCGTTCCATGATCACGATCCGGGCGGGTTGCTGCCCTGAACCCTGCGGTTGGGATATCTGGTTGAGGCGCACGATGCCGGAGCGGTTGTGATGGTGCCAGTGGCGATAGTCGCCGGCTGAAGTCGGCGTCGAGGAAAGAGCGGCTGCCGCTAAAACGAGCGCTGCTGCCTTGAAAAGATGCGGGGCCATGATTCGATCCGCTTCGGTTCGTTAATGAAATCTTAACGGCAGATTGCCCGAAGACCGCAGCGAAGTCCATGTCAGGCTTGCCGAAATGGTAAATGGGCCGGAATGGGAGGCTCTTCTCTGCATGCTCGCTAAAGTGCAGAGCGATCCGAATCGATTAAATTCGATGCAGGCATCAATTGTGCTTGTCGATGGCCGTCTGTGTGATTAATGGTCGCAATGATGCAACGCACACTGCGCATCCCCGCGCGCGCGTTGCCCCGGATATCCGGGTTCTAAGCGTATCGTAACGCCGCGAGGTTCTGATGGCGAACGTCACACAAAACCGGCCTCTGTCGCCGCATCTGCAAATCTACAAACCTATCCCCACCATGGTCATGTCGATCGTCCACCGCATCACCGGTGGCGCGCTCTACTTCGGCACGGTGCTGGTCGCCTGGTGGCTGATCGCCGCGGCGACGGGTCAGGGCTATTTCGATCTGGTCAATTGGATCATGGGTACGATCATCGGCCGCATCATCCTGCTCGGCTACACCTGGGCGCTGCTGCACCATATGCTGGGTGGCTTTCGTCATTTCATCTGGGATCTCGGGCATGGTTTCGATCCCGCCGTCTCGACGAAGATGGCCAAGTTCACGCTCATCGGCTCGATCTGTCTGACCGCGCTGGTCTGGATCATCGGCATCGTCATCCGGCTGGGTTGATTGGCATGATCGCTCCCGGAAGCGCCTGGGCACATTTCGGGATCATGCTTTAAAGGATATTTCTCATGGATATGCGCACTCCTCTGGGCAAAGTCCGCGGTCTCGGTTCCGCCAAGGAAGGTACCGATCATTTCTGGCGCCAGCGCCTGACCGCCGTTGCCAATGTTCCACTTTTCCTCTTCTTCGTCATCTTCCTGATGATCTATGCCGGCGCGCCCTACGCTGAAGTCGTGCATGCGATCTCGAATCCGATCGTCGCCGTCATCTTCGCCCTGATGGTGATCTCCGCCCTCATTCATATGAAGATCGGCATGCAGGTCATCATCGAGGACTATGTTCATGGCGAATTCGCCAAGATCGTCCTTCTCATGCTCAACACGTTCTTCGCGATCGTCGTGGCGGGGCTCTGTCTTTTCGCCATTCTGAAGATCGCGTTCGTAGGATAATTGCATCATGGCACCGAACTCATCCGCTCAGAATGGGCCCGCCCAGAACGGGAAAGCCTACAAGTATATCGACCACTCCTATGACGTGATCGTCGTCGGCGCCGGCGGCGCCGGCCTGCGCGCCACGCTCGGCATGGCCGAACAGGGCTTCCGCACCGCCTGCATCACCAAGGTCTTCCCCACCCGTTCGCACACCGTCGCAGCCCAGGGCGGCATTGCCGCCTCGCTGCAGAACATGACGCCGGACAGCTGGCAGTGGCATCTATACGACACCGTCAAGGGCTCCGACTGGCTCGGCGACGTCGACGCCATGCAGTACATGGTCATGGAAGCGCCGAAGGCCGTCTACGAACTCGAGCATTACGGCGTGCCCTTCTCGCGCAACGAAGAAGGCAAGATCTATCAGCGCCCGTTCGGCGGCCACATGCAGAATTTCGGCGAGGGACCGCCGGTGCAGCGCACCTGTGCCGCCGCCGACCGTACGGGCCACGCCATCCTGCACACGCTCTACGGCCAGTCGCTGCGCAACAATGCGGAATTCTTCATCGAGTATTTTGCACTCGACCTCATCATGTCCGATGACGGCAGCCGTTGCACCGGCGTCGTCGCCTGGTGCCTCGATGACGGCACGATCCATCGCTTCGCCGCCAAGATGGTGGTGCTGGCGACCGGCGGCTATGGCCGCGCCTATTTCTCGGCGACCTCCGCCCATACCTGCACCGGCGACGGTGGCGGCATGGTGGCCCGCGCCGGCCTGCCGCTGCAGGATATGGAATTCGTTCAGTTCCATCCGACCGGTATCTACGGTTCGGGCTGCCTGATCACCGAAGGCGCACGCGGCGAAGGCGGTTATCTCGTCAATTCCGAGGGCGAGCGCTTCATGGAACGCTATGCGCCGTCGGCGAAGGACCTTGCCTCGCGTGACGTCGTTTCGCGCTGCATGACGCTTGAGATCCGCGAGGGCCGCGGCGTCGGCAAGAACAAGGATCACATCTTCCTACATCTCGACCATCTCGATCCGGCCGTGCTGCACGAGCGCCTGCCGGGCATCTCCGAGAGCGCGCGCATCTTCGCTGGCGTCGATGTGACCCGCGATCCGATCCCGGTCCTGCCGACCGTTCACTACAATATGGGCGGCATTCCCACGAACTATTGGGGCGAAGTGCTGAATGCCGACAGCAGCAATCCCGAGCGCGTGCTGCCGGGCCTGATGGCCGTCGGCGAAGCCGGCTGCGCATCGGTGCACGGCGCCAATCGCCTCGGCTCCAACTCGCTGATCGACCTCGTGGTCTTCGGCCGTGCTGCGGCCATCCGCGCCGGCCAGGTCATCGACCGCAACAGCCCGGTTCCCCCTGTGAATGTCGCCGCCTGCGACAAGATCATGGAGCGCTTCGATCGCCTGCGCCATGCCAGCGGCTCGACGCCGACGGCGGCACTGCGCGAGAAGATGCAGCGCGCCATGCAGGAAGATGCCGCCGTGTTCCGTACCCAGGAATCGCTGGAATCCGGCTGCCGCCGCCTGTCGGAGATCTGGAAGGAATTGCCAGATATCAAGGTCACCGACCGCTCGCTGATCTGGAATTCCGACCTTGTCGAGACGCTGGAGCTGCACAATCTGATGGCCAATGCCATCACGACCATCTATGGCGCCGAGGCTCGCAAGGAAAGCCGCGGCTCGCATGCCCGCGAGGACTATACCGAGGGCAAGTTTGCCGGCCGCGACGACGAGAACTGGCGCAAGCATACGCTTGCCTGGGTCAACGAGGCAGGCGACGTGAAGCTCGACTATCGTCCGGTTCACACCGACCTGATCGCCGAAGGCATCGATCCGCACAAGATCGAGCCGAAGGCACGCGTGTATTGATCTGAGAGGAACTGACCATGGTTGAACTCGCTCTCCCCAAGAACTCTCAGATGCGCGAAGGCAAGGTCTGGCCGAAGCCGGTCGGCGCCAAGAACACGCGCGAATTCCGCGTCTATCGCTGGAGCCCGGATGACGGCCAGAACCCGAGCATCGATACCTATTACATCGATGTCGACGATTGCGGCCCGATGGTGCTCGACGGTCTGCTTTACATCAAGAACAAGATCGACCCGACGCTGACGCTGCGCCGCTCCTGTCGCGAAGGCATTTGCGGCTCCTGCGCGATGAACATCGACGGCACCAACACGCTCGCCTGCACCAAGGGTCTGGATGAGATCAAGGGCACCGTGAAGATCTATCCGCTGCCGCATATGCCCGTCGTCAAGGACCTCGTGCCTGACCTGACGAACTTCTATGCCCAGCATCGCTCGATCGAGCCTTGGCTGAAGACGGTCTCGCCGCCGCCGGCCAAGGAATGGAAGCAGAGCCATGAGGACCGCCTCAAACTCGACGGCCTCTACGAATGCATTCTCTGCGCCTGCTGCTCCACCTCCTGTCCGAGCTACTGGTGGAACGGCGACCGCTACCTCGGCCCGGCTGTGCTGCTGCAGGCCTATCGCTGGCTGATCGATTCCAGAGACGAAGCCAAGGGCGAGCGCCTCGATAACCTCGAGGATCCCTTCCGCCTCTATCGCTGCCATACGATCATGAACTGCGCCCAGACCTGCCCGAAGGGTCTGAACCCGGCCAAGGCGATCGCCGAAATCAAGAAGATGATGGTCGAGCGGCGGGTCTGACCCGCCTTTTGACTACAAATGATGAAAGAATGCTTCGGCAGGTTTTTTGCCGAAGCGCTCGCATAATCCTCTAGATGACATGCGATATCGCTATCGTCGCGCATAGGTATTCAAGAGAGCATTGGTGGGAGAGAATGCCGAAATTCTCCGCCTGCGTTCATTTTGAGTGAGGCGCGGTGGATCAGCCTTGAAACCACCCGATTCTTGTCCAGCTATGGCCTTCGGCAATTTGTGGCGGTATCGACTTGATTAACCAAAGTGAAATACGATAATTCGGACATCATTAAATATCACTTTGTCGATGTCAGCAGTGGACAATCATTTAGGAGTGTGATGATGCAGTTTAGATATGCAGTGACGGCTGCGGCGATTGGCCTGTCGCTTGCCGGTTGCCAGCGCACGGCATACAATAACGACAGTTATTCGTCTCCGGCGCCACTGCAGGCTCAGCCTGTTCCTTCCGTCCAATCCAGCCAGCTTCCGCCTCCCGGCGCCGGTAACGGCTCGCAATTCCCAGCGGCGCCGGCGAGCGCACCGAATGCAGCCAATCCGGCGCAGCAGCAGGCGATGGCGGCTTCGGCCATGGATGTCACGAAAGAATCGATGGTCGGCAGCTGGAAGGTGAGCAATGGCGGATCGAGCTGCGATATGTTCCTGACATTGACCAACCTCGGCAGCGGTTCGCGCGGCGGTACGCGCGGTTGCGCGGGCGAACTGACCTCGATGGGCTCGTGGGAAGTCTCTGGCAAGCAGGTTCTCCTGAAGAATCGTGACGGCTCGACGATCGGTACGGTCTACAAGACGGCCGATTCGCGTTTTGACGGTTCGACCGCCTCCGGCCAGCCGCTCAGCCTCAGCCGATAAGCTTATTTTGAAAGGGGCAGCAATCCTTCGGGTGCGCCCTTATTTTGCACAGGCGGATATTTCCCCATGCAGCCCATGCCAGATTATTCGATCAGCGTCTGCGAACAGCTGAAGGCGCTGACGGCGTCCGGATCCCTTCAGGTGGATTCGGCACAGATGGATGTGGCGAAAATGCTGGACCGGGTGCTTGCCGATCTCAAGCGCAAGCGGCCCGCCGCAAAATCCAGCGCGCTCGGCTGGATGTTTGCTGCCCGCAAGAAGTCGGTCGAGACGATCAAGGGCCTCTATATTCACGGCAGCGTCGGGCGCGGCAAGACCATGTTGATGGACATGTTCTTCTCGATGGCGCCCTGCCAGAAGAAACGCCGGGCGCATTTCTTCGAGTTCATGACCGATGTGCACAATCGCATCGCGGCGCAGCGGCTGAAATTCAAGAATGGCGAGACCAAGCAGGCCGATCCCATACCACCTGTCGCCGCCGATCTCTATGCCGAAGCCGAACTGCTTTGCTTCGACGAATTCACTGTGACCGACATTGCCGACGCGATGATCCTGTCGCGGCTGTTTTCCGAACTGTTCTCGCTCGGCTGCGTGCTGATCGCCACCTCGAATGTCGAACCCGATAATCTCTATCGCGACGGGCTCAATCGCGGCCTCTTTCTGCCCTTCATCGATCTCCTCAAGAAGCATGTCGATGTGGTGACGCTGGACTCGCCGACCGACTATCGCATGGAGAAGCTGAACAGCCAGCCCGTCTATCTGACGCCGCTGGACCAGCGCACCGACATGGCGATGGATGCCTCCTGGATGCAGGCGCTGCATGGGCGCAAGGCGCAGCCGATGGAGATCCCGATGAAGGGGCGCTCCATCCATGTGCCTCTGGCCGTCGACCGCATGGCGCGCTTTTCCTTCGCCGATCTCTGCGACGCGCCGCTCGGGCCTGCCGATTTCCTCGCCATCGCCGAACGGTTTGATACGATCTTCCTCGATCGCGTGCCGAAGCTCAGGCCGGACAAGCGCAACCAGACGAAGCGTTTTATCATTCTGATCGACACGCTCTACGATCATAATATCCGTCTCTACATCTCCGCGGCTGCCATGCCGGAAGATCTGCTCGAGGAGCGGCGGGGGACAGAAGGCTTCGAATTCGACCGCACGGCATCGCGGCTTTTCGAGATGCGGAGCGCCGAATATCTGGCTCAGACTCCGGCCAGGCGTGCCGCCGAGTAACAATTCGGTGACAGAGTGTCTTACGTTTACGTAAGACATTTTCGATCTAACCGATTGAAATTCCTGATCCCAAAATAATCAATTGCCAATTTCGGCCTTTGGGTCTATGCGAATGGCGGCAAAGGTGGATGCCTTGCAGGTGTCCCGCCACGGATTTTGATCGCAAAGGATACACCGAAATGGCGCGCAACAAGATCGCACTTATTGGTTCTGGCATGATTGGTGGCACGCTGGCGCATCTCGCCGGCCTGAAGGAACTGGGCGACATCGTCCTGTTCGACATCGCGGACGGCATTCCTCAGGGCAAGGGTCTCGACATTGCCCAGTCTTCTCCGGTCGAAGGCTTCGACGCCAATCTCACGGGCGCCAGCGACTATTCCGCGATCGAAGGCGCTGACGTCTGCATCGTCACGGCAGGCGTTCCCCGCAAGCCGGGCATGAGCCGCGACGATCTTCTCGGCATCAACCTCAAGGTCATGGAACAGGTCGGCGCCGGCATCAAGAAGTATGCCCCGAATGCTTTCGTGATCTGCATCACCAATCCGCTCGACGCCATGGTCTGGGCGCTGCAGAAATTCTCAGGCCTGCCGACCAACAAGGTCGTGGGCATGGCTGGCGTGCTCGATAGCTCGCGCTTCCGCCTCTTCCTCGCCAAGGAATTCAACGTATCGGTCGAAGACGTCACGGCTTTCGTTCTCGGCGGCCACGGCGACTCGATGGTTCCGCTCGCCCGCTACTCCACCGTTGCCGGCATCCCGCTGACGGATCTCGTCAACATGGGCTGGCTGACCGCCGAGCGCCTCGAAGAAATCATCCAGCGCACCCGTGACGGCGGCGCCGAGATCGTCGGCCTGCTCAAGACCGGTTCCGCTTACTACGCTCCGGCCGCGTCCGCCATCGCCATGGCCGAGTCCTACCTCAAGGACAAGAAGCGCGTCCTGCCCTGCGCCGCGCACCTCGATGGCCAGTACGGCGTCAAGGACATGTATGTCGGCGTTCCCACCGTCATCGGTGCCGGCGGCATCGAGCGCGTCATCGAAATCGACCTGAACAAGGCTGAAAAGGAAGCCTTCGACAAGTCGGTCGCAGCCGTTGCGGGTCTTTGCGAAGCCTGCGCTACGATCGCGCCGTCGCTGAAGTAATTTCCGCGTTCCAACAGGGATAGACCCATGAACATTCATGAATACCAGGCTAAGGCGCTGCTGAAGAGCTATGGCGCACCCGTCGCGGACGGCGTTGCCATCTTCTCCGCCGATGAAGCCGCTGCTGCTGCCAAACAGCTTCCAGGCCCGCTTTACGTCGTCAAGAGCCAGATTCACGCTGGCGGCCGGGGCAAGGGCAAGTTCAAGGAACTCGGCCCAGACGCCAAGGGCGGCGTTCGCCTCGCCAAGTCCGTTGACGACGTTGTCGCCAACGCCAAGGACATGCTCGGCAATACGCTGGTGACCAAGCAGACCGGCCCGGCCGGCAAGCAGGTCAACCGCCTCTACATCGAAGACGGCGCCGATATCGACCGCGAACTCTATCTCTCGATCCTCGTCGACCGTTCCGTCGGTCAGGTTGCTTTCGTCGTTTCGACCGAAGGCGGCATGGACATCGAGACCGTTGCGCATGACACGCCGGAAAAGATCATCACCGTCGCCATCGACCCGTCGACGGGCGTGACGGCTGCCAACACGGCTGCCCTTTCTGATGCGCTGAAGCTTGAGGGCGCTGCCCGCGAAGATGCCGCCAAGCTCTTCCCGATCCTCTACAAGGCCTTCGTCGAGAAGGACATGGCGCTCCTCGAAGTCAACCCGCTGATCGTCATGACCAACGGCCGCCTGCGCGTTCTCGACGCCAAGGTTTCCTTCGACGGCAACGCGCTCTTCCGTCATGAAGACATCCGCGCGCTGCGCGATACGACCGAAGAAGACGAGAAGGAAATCCAGGCCCACGAATACGATCTCGCCTATGTCGCCCTCGACGGCAACATCGGCTGCATGGTCAACGGCGCCGGTCTCGCCATGGCAACCATGGACATCATCAAGCTCTACGGCGCTGAGCCGGCGAACTTCCTCGATGTCGGCGGTGGCGCTTCCAAGGAAAAGGTCACGGCCGCCTTCAAGATCATCACTGCCGATCCGGCTGTCCAGGGCATTCTGGTCAACATCTTCGGCGGCATCATGAAGTGCGACGTCATTGCCGAAGGCGTGCTTGCAGCCGTCAAGGAAGTCGGTCTGAAGGTTCCGCTCGTCGTTCGCCTCGAAGGCACCAATGTCGAGCTCGGCAAGAAGATCATCAACGAATCCGGTCTCAACGTCATCTCCGCAGATGACCTGGACGATGCCGCCCAGAAGATCGTGAAGGCAGTCAAGGGCTGATCGGGATGGCTGCTTCCTTCGCTCCAACGGCTGCTCATCTTCGCCTCGGTGCCTTTGCCGGCACCTGGGAAGGGAAAGAGCATGTCGCGGCTTCGGCCTGGACGAAGGAAGGCACGGCAACCGCGCGGCTCACGGCCGAGTGTCTGTTCGGCGGATTTTTCGTCGAACAGCGCTACGTGCAGACGCGCGATGGCGAAACCTCGTTCGAAGCCCGGAATATTCTCGGCTTCGACGGAGCGGATCAGGCCTATAAGCTCTATCAGTTCGATACGGTGGGCTTTGTGCCCGCCGCGCCGGCTTCCGGCGAGTGGATCGACGATAAGCTTGTCCTGACCCGAGTTTCGCCGCGCGGTGCGCAACGCACTCTCTTCCAGTTCGAAAATGAAGACTGCTACCGCATGGGCGTCACGTTCTCGCCCGCCGGCAGCGATACATGGCAGGAGGTCGTCAGCGGCTTGTACCGTCGCGTTGCCTCCGCGTCTTCCAACCTCTCGTAACAAAGGCCTCGCATGTCTATTCTCATCAACAAAGACACCAAGGTTCTGGTTCAGGGCCTGACCGGCAAGACCGGCACTTTCCACACTGAACAGGCTCTTGCCTATCACGGCACGAAGATGGTCGGCGGTATCCACCCTTCCAAGGGCGGTGAAACCTGGACCGGCAAGGACGGCGAAAAGCTGCCGATCTTCAAGTCCGTCGCCGAAGGCAAGGATGCGACCGGTGCCAACGCCTCGGTCATCTACGTTCCGCCGGCAGGCGCCGCAGCTGCGATCCTCGAAGCGATCGACGCCGAGATCCCGCTTATCGTCTGCATCACGGAAGGCATTCCGGTTGCCGACATGGTCAAGGTCAAGGATCGTCTGATCAAGTCGAAGTCGCGCCTGATCGGGCCGAACTGCCCGGGCGTGCTCACTCCGAACGAATGCAAGATCGGCATCATGCCGGGCTCCATCTTCAAGAAAGGCTCCGTCGGCGTTCTCTCGCGTTCCGGCACTCTGACCTACGAAGCTGTGTTCCAGACCACCAATGAAGGCCTCGGCCAGACGACGGCCGTCGGCATCGGCGGCGATCCGGTCAAGGGTACCGAATTCATCGACGTCCTCGAGATGTTCCTCGCCGACGACGAAACCAAGTCGATCATCATGATCGGCGAAATCGGCGGTTCGGCTGAAGAAGACGCCGCACAGTTCCTCAAGGACGAAGCCAAGAAGGGCCGCAAGAAGCCGATGGTCGGCTTCATCGCCGGCCGCACGGCACCTCCCGGCCGCACGATGGGCCATGCCGGCGCCGTCATTTCCGGCGGCAAGGGTGGCGCGGAAGACAAGATCGCAGCGATGGAATCGGCAGGCATCCGCGTGTCGCCGTCGCCGGCGCGTCTCGGCAAGACGCTGGTGGAAGTCCTGAAGGGCTGAGCCTACCTATAGCAAGGCCGGACGGGGCGGCAGTCGCCTTGTCCCGTCCGGTTTCAGAATTCACAAGTGCATACCGACGGCCTTGATGGCCTCAGACGAAATACGGTCGCCGGGAACCCGAAAACCGGCAATGCAAACAAGTTGGGAGACGGGCGAGAGCGCCCGCAGATTCACCATGGCAAGGCAAGAAGCCAACGAGCAATTTCAGATCACCTCGTTCCTGGATGGCGCCAATGCTGCCTATATCGAGCAGCTCTACGCGCGCTACGAGGACAATCCTTCATCGGTCTCCGACGAGTGGCGGTCGTTCTTCAAGGCGCTCGAGGATAGTCCCGACGATGTGAAGAAGGCGGCCAAGGGCGCCTCCTGGCAGCGCAAGAACTGGCCGATCCCGGCAAAGGGCGATCTCGTCTCCGCGCTTGATGGCGACTGGGGTGTTGTCGAAAAGGTCATCGAAACCAAGCTGAAGGCCAAGGCCGAAACCGCCGGAGCGCCGGCGAGCGCGACCGACGTCCTGCAGGCGACGCGCGATTCCGTCCGCGCCATCATGATGATCCGCGCCTATCGCATGCGCGGTCATCTGCATGCCAAGCTCGATCCGCTCGGCATTGCGGCCCCGGTCGAAGACTACAAGGAACTGTCGCCGGAAGCTTACGGCTTCACCGAGGCCGACCTCGACCGTAAGATCTTCATCGACAACGTGCTCGGCCTCGAATTCGCGACCATTCGCGAGATGATCGAGATCCTTGAGCGCACCTACTGCTCCACCCTCGGCGTCGAATTCATGCACATCTCCAATCCGGAGGAAAAGGCCTGGATTCAGGAGCGCATCGAAGGTCCGGACAAGGGCATCGCCTTCAATCCCGAGCGCAAGAAGGCCATCCTTCAGAAGATTATCGAAGCCGAGGGCTATGAGCAGTTCCTCGACGTCAAGTTCAAGGGTACCAAGCGCTTCGGCCTCGACGGCGGTGAATCGCTGATCCCGGCGCTCGAACAGATCCTCAAGAGCGGCAGCCAGCTCGGTCTTCGCGAAGCCGTGTTCGGCATGGCCCATCGCGGCCGTTTGAACGTGCTCTCCCAGGTCATGGGCAAGCCGCATCGCGCCATCTTCCACGAGTTCAAGGGCGGCTCTTACGCGCCGGACGAAGTCGAAGGCTCGGGCGACGTGAAGTACCATCTCGGGGCCTCCTCGGACCGTGATTTCGACGGCGCCAAGGTGCACGTGTCGCTGACGGCAAACCCGTCGCATCTCGAAATCGTCAACCCGGTCGTCATGGGCAAGGCCCGCGCCAAGCAGGATATGGGCGCCACCCAATGGGACGGCGATATCATCCCGCTGTCCGAGCGCGCCAAGGTCGTGCCGCTGCTCATCCATGGTGACGCGGCTTTCGCCGGCCAGGGCGTCGTTGCCGAAATCCTCGGCCTCTCCGGTCTGCGCGGCCACCGCGTTGCCGGCACGATGCACGTCATCATCAACAACCAGATCGGTTTCACCACCAATCCGGCCTTCTCGCGCTCGTCGCCCTATCCGTCCGACGTCGCCAAGATGATCGAGGCGCCGATCTTCCACGTCAACGGCGACGATCCGGAAGCGGTTGTTTATGCCGCGAAGATCGCGACCGAATTCCGCATGAAGTTCCACAAGCCGGTCGTGGTCGACCTCTTCTGCTACCGCCGTTACGGCCACAATGAAGGCGATGAGCCGTCCTTCACGCAGCCGAACATGTACAAGGTCATCCGCGCCCACAAGACGGTACTGCAGATCTATTCGCAGCGGCTGATCAGCGAAGGCGTGCTGACCGAAGGTGAAGTCGAGAAGATGAAGGCCGATTGGCGCGCGCATCTCGAGCAGGAGTTCGAGGCCGGCCAGTCCTACAAGCCGAACAAGGCCGACTGGCTTGACGGTGAGTGGTCCGGCCTGCACACGGCCGACAATGCCGACGAGCAGCGCCGCGGCAAGACCGCCGTGCCGATGAAGTCGCTGAAGGAAATCGGCCGCAAGCTGTCGGAAATCCCGGCCGGCTTCCATGCGCACCGCACCATCCAGCGCTTCATGGAAAACCGCGCCAACATGGTGCAGACCGGCGAGGGCATCGATTGGGCGATGGCGGAGGCTCTGGCCTTCGGTTCTCTCGTCGTCGAAGGCCACAAGATCCGCCTGTCCGGTCAGGACTGCGAACGCGGCACCTTCTCGCAGCGCCACTCGGTTCTCTACGATCAGGAGACCGAAGAGCGCTACATTCCGCTCGCCAATCTCTCGCCGACCCAGGCCCGTTACGAAGTCATCAACTCGATGCTCTCGGAAGAGGCGGTTCTCGGCTTCGAATACGGCTACTCGCTTGCCCGTCCGAACGCGCTGACCCTGTGGGAAGCCCAGTTCGGGGACTTCGCCAATGGTGCGCAGGTCGTGTTCGACCAGTTCATCTCGTCGGGTGAACGCAAGTGGCTGCGCATGTCGGGTCTGGTCTGCCTGCTGCCGCATGGCTATGAAGGCCAGGGTCCGGAACACTCCTCGGCTCGCCTGGAACGCTATCTGCAGCTCTGCGCCGAAGACAACATGCAGGTCGCCAACGTCACAACGCCGGCGAACTACTTCCACATTCTGCGCCGTCAGCTGAAGCGCGACTTCCGCAAGCCGCTGATCCTGATGACGCCGAAGTCGCTGCTGCGCCACAAGCGCGCCGTATCGACCCTTGCGGAGATGGCCGGCGAAAGCTCCTTCCATCGCCTGCTCTGGGATGATGCGGAGCTGATCAAGGACAGCCCGATCAAGCTGCAGAAGGACAACAAGATCCGTCGCGTTGTCATCTGCTCGGGCAAGGTCTATTACGATCTGCTGGAAGAGCGTGAGAAGCGCGGCATCGACGATATCTACCTGCTGCGTATCGAACAGCTCTATCCGTTCCCGGCCAAGGCGCTCATCAACGAGCTCAGCCGCTTCCGCAATGCGGAAATGGTCTGGTGCCAGGAAGAGCCGAAGAACATGGGCGCATGGTCCTTCATCGATCCGTATCTGGAATGGGTGCTTGCCCATATCGATGCGAAGTACCAGCGCGTTCGCTACACCGGCCGTCCGGCCGCCGCCTCGCCGGCGACGGGCCTGATGTCCAAGCATCTGTCGCAGCTTGCGGCGTTCCTTGAGGACGCGCTTGGCGGTTGAGGGGTTGCGCGATGGCCTATTTTCATCTGAAACTTGTGCCGCCGCGCCCCAGCTTCCCGCATGACGCCACGGAGGAGGAGATGGCCGCCATGCAGCAACACGCCGCCTATTGGCGAGAACATGCGAATGCCGGGACGGCAATTGTCGTCGGCCCGGTCTTCGCGGCCGATGGTGCTTTCGGCGTGGCTGTCGTCGACGTCGAGAATGCCGATGCGGCCAAGTCGCTTGGCGATGCCGATCCCGTCCTACTCGCCGGGCTCGGTTTCCGTATCGAAATCTCGCCGATGCCCTCACTCATTCTCCGGTCCTCTGTCGCCGGAATTCCATTCAACTCATAAAGACGAAAAATCAGGATTTGAACAATGGCCACTGAAATCCGCGTTCCTACCCTCGGCGAATCCGTCAGCGAAGCGACCGTCGGTACCTGGTTCAAGAAGGTCGGCGATGCCATCAAGGCCGATGAGCCGCTTCTCGAACTTGAAACCGACAAGGTGACGATCGAAGTTCCGGCGCCTGCTGCCGGCACGCTTTCCGAAATCGTTGCCCAGGCCGGCGAAACCGTGGGTCTCGGTGCGCTGCTCGGCCAGATCTCCGCCGGCAACGGCGCTGCTGCCGCTCCGGCACAGGCTGCCGCACCCGCTGCTGCTGCTCCGGCACCCGCCGCCGCTGCACCGGTTGCCGCTCCCGCCGTTTCCGCTCCGGCTTCCTCCATGCCGCCGGCGCCTGCTGCCGGCAAGCTGCTTGCTGAAAACAACCTCTCCGCCGATCAGGTCGAAGGCAGCGGCAAGCGCGGCCAGGTCTTGAAGGGCGATGTGATCGCTGCCGTTGCCAAGGCTGCATCGGCTCCCGCCGCCGCACCGGCAGCACCTGTTGCCGCCCGCGCGCCGACCGCTGTCGAGGACGTCAACCGCGAAGAGCGCGTGAAGATGACGCGCCTGCGTCAGACGATCGCCAAGCGCCTCAAGGATGCGCAGAATACCGCTGCCATGCTTACCACCTACAACGAGGTGGACATGAAGGCCGTCATGGACCTGCGCAACAAGTACAAGGACATCTTCGAGAAGAAGCATGGCGTGAAGCTCGGCTTCATGGGCTTCTTCACCAAGGCCGTCACGCATGCGCTGAAGGAACTGCCTGCTGTCAACGCCGAGATCGACGGCACCGACATCATCTACAAGAACTACTGCCACGTCGGCATGGCCGTCGGCACCGACAAGGGTCTTGTCGTTCCCGTCATCCGCGATGCAGATCAGATGTCGATCGCGGAAGTCGAGAAGGAGCTTGGCCGTCTGGCGAAGGCCGCTCGCGATGGTACGCTGGCGATGGCCGACATGCAGGGCGGCACCTTCACCATTACCAATGGCGGCGTCTATGGTTCGCTGATGTCATCGCCGATCCTCAATGCGCCGCAGTCGGGCATTCTCGGCATGCACAAGATCCAGGAGCGTCCGGTCGCCATCGGCGGCCAGGTCGTCATCCGTCCGATGATGTATCTGGCGCTCTCCTACGATCACCGCATCGTCGACGGCAAGGAAGCGGTTACCTTCCTCGTACGCGTCAAGGAAAGCCTGGAAGATCCGGAACGTCTCGTTCTCGATCTCTAAGGGGAGCGTTGGATCATGTCGACATGGCCCATGCGGACGCTGCGCGGATTGCTATGCGCCGTCGCCGCATGGGTGCCATCCTCCGCCGGCGCGGCGGAGTTCGACATTTCCAAGCTCAGCAGCAATCTCGATCTGGCGTCGCTTGGCGACGCCGATCTTGCCGCCCGCTCGATCAACATACTGCGCATCGGCAAGGTGGAACTGACCTCCGGGCGCATCGTCGCCAGCGACCCGCTCGTCGGGCCTGACCGAGCGGCATTTACCCGCACTGTTTCTCCCGGCGATTATCCCGTTACCTTGTATCAAGCCTTCGGCCGTATCGCTGCCGCCAGCATGCGTTTTGCCGAGGGCAAGCCGGTGCGCTGGGAATTGGCGGTGGTCCCCGGTCAGGATATCAATTCGCTGAAGAATGATGAGTTCTTCGGTTATCCCGTCGATGCCGGCTTCGGTTGCTACATGGATGCCGAGACTTATGCGCTGATCCAGGAGCGCGAAAAGCAGGTCCAGGAAGAGAAGGCGTCCTCGGATATCAACTACTATGATGACGTTCTGGCGTCCGAGCTGCAGCCGAATAACGACGACTATGCCCTGCATCGGCCCGTATCGGGCAAACGCGGGAATGTCGCCGTTTTTTCGAGCGGCTGGGGTGATGGCTTCTATCCGGTGTTCTGGGGGCTGGATGCCGCTGGCAGGCCGCTGGTTCTGTTCACCGATTTCGGCGTCATGGAAAATGCCGACGGCCGGCGCGAGCCGGGAGGGCAATGATGATGCCGATCGCAACCACGATGAACCGACTGGCCTCGATGCCTTGGATAATGCTGGCCTGCGCGGTCAATCCCGTGCCTGCCTATGCGGAAGAATGCGTGCAGGAAAAGGCTGTCTATGTCGATATGGACAATGCCTATGAGCTGCGCTTCGAGCCCATGGGCTCGGAATCATCCGTCAGCAACAGATTCAAGCTCGCAGTGCGCAACACCAATATCGTGGCCGATGGGATCGTGATGCGCACAGACGACCATCTGCGCGCCGATGGGCGGATCATGTTCGAATGTCCTGAAGGGGATGTAACGGGAGCCGACCTCAGGGCCTGCACCGTGTGGCAGGGCATGGTCTATGCCTCGGATCTGAAAGGCCATATCCGCGCATTGCCGGGAGAAGGCGAGAGCGCGGCGGATCGGCTGTTCCTGCCGGCGCTCGGCCCCTCGATCCAGAAGTCGTCCCTCTGGGGCAAGGGTAAGGCAACTATCGCGCCGTGGGATGTCCTTAGTCTGAAAGGATGCAATCAATGACCGACGATGCACCTGTTCTTCTCGTGACCGGCGGCAGCCGCGGCATCGGTGCCGCGGTTTGTCTGGCAGCCGCTCAGCATGGCTGGGCCGTTGCGGTCAATTATGCATCCAACAAGGATGCGGCCGAGGCTGTGGTGGGGACGATCGTTGACGCCGGCGGCCAGGCGACCGCAGTTGCCGGCGATGTCGGCAAGCCCGAGGATATCAAAGCCATCTTCGCCAAGGTCGACGCGCATTTCGGCCGCATCGACGGGCTCGTCAACAATGCCGGCATCGTCGATGTCATCCAGCGCCTGGATGAAATGACGCCGGAGCGGATCGACCGCATGTTTCGCATCAATGTCACCGGTTCGATGCTGGCGGCGGCCGAAGCCGTGCGCCGCATGTCGACCCGGCATGGCGGCAAGGGCGGAGTGATCGTCAACGTCTCCTCCATGGCGGCGACGCTTGGCGGTGGCGGGCAATATGTCGACTATGCCGCTTCCAAGGGCGCGATCGATACGTTCACTGTCGGGCTTGCACGCGAGGTGGCGGCGGAAGGCATTCGGGTGAATGCGGTGCGGCCCGGCATCATCGATACCGATATCCACGCGGCCGCCGGACTGCCGGATCGGGCGCGCGATATCGCGCCGCAATTGCCGATGAAGCGCTCGGGAACGGCTGATGAGGTCGCGGATGCCATCCTCTACCTGCTGAGCCCGCATGCATCCTATATAACCGGTGCCGTGCTCGACGTGAGCGGCGGTCGCTGATCGGAAAGGGACGATAGATGCCATATATTCTCGAATTCCTCGGCCTGATGGCGGTGTTCTCGATCTTCATCGTTATTCCGGGCGCCGATTTTGCCGTGATCCTGCGCCAGAGCATCGTGCATGGCCGCCGCGCGGCCATGATGACGGGCCTTGGCATGGGCTTCTCGCTGCTCTTCCACATCAGCTACACCATTCTCGGCCTGGGCCTGATCGTGTCGCAGTCGCTAATGCTGTTCAGCCTGATCAAATGGGCAGGCGTGGCCTATCTCGTCTATCTCGGCTTCAAGTCCTTCCGCCAATCCGGCTTTCAGGTGAAGGATGTCGAGATCACCGAGGAAGATTGCAAGCCGGTTTCCGTCTGGCGCTGCCTGGCCACGGGCTTCATCACCAATGCGTTGAACCCGAAGCCGGTGCTGTTCTTCCTGTCGCTGTTTTCGACGCTCGTCCATCACGATACGCCGGCGCTCATCCAGTTCAGCTACGGCATCGGCATGGCGGCAGCGCTCGTTGCCTGGTTTGCCGGCGTTTCCACCTTCTTCACCGTCAAGCCGGTGCGCGATCGTTTCATCGCCTCAGGCAAATGGTTCAACCGCATCACCGGAGCGGCGCTTGTCGGCTTCGGCATCCGCCTCGCCTTGGCACGGGCGACTGACTAACAAAGATACAAACAAGGAAATTAAAACATGTCCTACGATGTGATCATTATCGGAACCGGCCCCGGCGGCTATGTCTGCGCAGTCAAGGCAGCGCAGCTCGGCCTGAAGGTCGCGGTCGTCGAAAAGCGCGCGACCTATGGCGGCACCTGCCTCAATGTCGGCTGCATCCCGTCCAAGGCGCTGCTGCACGCTTCCGAAGTGTTCCATCATGCCGGCCATGGCATGGATACCCTCGGCGTCGAAGTCGCCGCTCCGAAGCTCAATCTTGAAAAGATGCTGGCGCACAAGGATGCAACGGTTAAGTCGAACGTCGACGGCGTCGCCTTCCTCTTCAAGAAGAACAAGATCGATGCCTTCCAGGGCACCGGCAAGATCGTTTCGGCCGGCAAGGTTTCCGTCACGGCCGAAGACGGCAAGGTGACCGAGATCGAAGGCAAGAATATCGTCATCGCCACCGGCTCCGACGTTGCCGGCATTCCGGGCGTTCCGCTTGAGATCGACGAGAAGGTCATCATCTCCTCGACCGGTGGCATCGCGCTCGACAAGGTGCCGGGCAAGATGATCGTGGTCGGCGGCGGCGTCATCGGCCTCGAGCTCGGCTCGGTCTGGTCGCGCCTCGGCGCCAAGGTCACCGTCGTCGAATATCTCGACACCATCCTCGGCGGCATGGACGGCGAAGTCTCCAAGCAGTTCCAGCGCATGCTTGCCAAGCAGGGTCTTGAGTTCCATCTCGGCGCCAAGGTCGTCGGCGTGGAAAAAACCGGCAATGGCGCGAAGGTCACCTTCGAGCCGGTCAAGGGCGGCGACAAGGTCGTGCTCGATGCCGATGTCGTTCTCGTCGCCACCGGCCGCAAGCCCTACACGGCAGGCCTCGGCCTCGAAGAAGCAGGCGTGGCGCTCGATAATCGCGGCCGCGTCGAGATCGACGGTCACTTCAAGACCAACGTCGCCGGCATCTATGCTATCGGCGACGTCGTAAAGGGTCCGATGCTCGCCCACAAGGCGGAAGATGAGGGCGTGGCGCTTGCGGAAATCCTCGCTGGCCAGGCCGGCCATGTGAACTACGACGTCATCCCGAGCGTCGTCTATACGCAGCCGGAAGTCGCCTCCGTCGGCAAGACCGAGGAAGAGCTGAAGGCTGCAGGCATCGCCTACAAGGTCGGCAAGTTCCCGTTCTCCGCCAACGGCCGCGCCCGCGCCATGCTGGCGACGGACGGTTTCGTCAAGATCCTCGCCGACAAGGAAACCGATCGCGTGCTCGGCGGCCATATCGTCGGCTTCGGCGCCGGCGAGATGATCCACGAGATCGCCGTGCTGATGGAATTCGGCGGCTCGTCGGAGGATCTCGGCCGCACCTGCCACGCGCATCCCACAATGTCGGAAGCTGTCAAGGAAGCCGCGCTCGCGACCTTCTTCAAGCCGATCCATATGTAAGATTGGACCGTCCCGGCGTGACAAGCGCCGGGATTGCAATGCTTGCCTGATGATGCGATGTACGGGCTCCCGTGCATCGCATCATCCAAACGTTCTCACCAACAAAGCAAGCATGTCACGTCAAAACCCAGCCGGCCGCCTATCCCTGAAACTTTTCGTTGCGACAGCGCTCGCACTCCTCGTTACCGTTGCGGCTCCCGCCTATGCGGAAACGCCTGTCGCCAGCTGGCCTCAGGCGGCAAGCGATCTGCCGGCGGAGCAGGGGATTCGCTTTGGGACTTTGCCGAACGGCATGCGCTATGCCGTCATGCACAATGCGACACCCGCCGGCCAGGTGGCGATCCGCTTCCGCATCGGTGCCGGCTCGTTGCAGGAGCGCGACGACCAGCAGGGTCTGGCGCACTTCCTCGAGCATATGGCCTTCAAGGGCTCGACCCATGTGCCGGAAGGCGAAATGGTGCGCACCCTTCAGCGTCTCGGTCTTGCCTTCGGCGCGGATACCAATGCGTCGACGAGCTATGGCGAAACTGTTTATGCGCTGGATCTGCCGGAAGCCAATCCGGAGACGGTTTCGACCGGCCTGATGCTGATGCGCGAGACGGCGAGCGAACTGACGCTCGATGCCGGCGCCTTCGACCGCGAGCGCGGCGTCATCCTTTCGGAAGAGAAGCTGCGCGACACGCCGCAATACCGTGGCGGGACCGGTTTGCTTGCGCAGCTGCTGCCAGGGCAGCGTGTGCCGCAGCGTCCGCCCATCGGCAAGACCGATATTATCAGCAACGCTCCGGTCGATCTGCTGCGGGATTTCTACCGCAGCTATTATCGCCCCGATCGCGCCACCCTAATTGTCGTCGGCGATATCGATGCGGCCGCCATCGAAGCCGATATCCGTAACCGCTTCGGCAATTGGGTCCCCGCCGCACCTGCACCCGCAGACCCTGATCTCGGCACTCTCCAAAGCCATGGAGAGCGCGTCGGGACGGTCATCGTGCCGGCTGGCGCGACCCGCGTGCAGCTTGCCTGGACACGGGCCTACGACGCATCGCCGGATACGGCTGCCAAGCGCCGCTCGCAGCTGGTGGAGGATATCGGCCTCGCCGTTCTCAACCGGCGCCTGTCAGTTTTGGCACAGCAGCCCAATCCGCCCTTCGTCAGCGCGCAGGCCGGTGCGCAGGATCTGCTGAAATCGGCCCATGTGGCGATGGTTTCCGCCGATAGCGATCCCGCGAAGTGGCAGGCTGCCCTGGCCGCTATCGATCAGGAGCAGCGCCGCATTGCGCAGTTCGGTGCCAACCAGAGCGAGATCGACAGGGAAATCGCCGAATATCGCTCCACCCTCCAGGCAGTCGCGAGCGGTGCCGCGACGCGCACGAGCCCGGATATTGCCGGTTCGCTCAACTGGAGCGTCGGTGAAAACATGGTTTTCACCTCGCCTGCGGACGATCTGGCGCTGTTTGATGCCGCGATGAAAGACCTGCGGGCGGAAGAGGTCAACCAGGTTCTTCAGCGCGTCTTTACCGGCAATGGTCCGCAGCTGGTGCTGCAAATCCCGCAAATGCTCGAGGGCGGCGATGCCGCTGTGGAGAAAGCCTATGCCGAATCTCGCGCCGTGGCGGTAAAGGCGCCGGAACAGACGGCTTCGGTCGCATGGCCCTACACCGATTTCGGCAAGCCCGGCGATATCGTCGAACGCCGTACGGTCGATGATCTCGGCGTTACGATGGTGCGTTTCGCCAATGGCGTCCGCCTGACCGTTAAGCCGACGAAATATCGCGCTGACGAGGTTTTGGTGCGGGCTGAGGTCGGCCGTGGCCGGTTGGACCTGCCGAACGACCGCCCGCTGCCGATTTGGGCGGCGCCGGCTCTGCCGCTATCCGGCCTGAAAGCCATTGGCTATGACGACATGCAGAAGGCTTTTGCCGCGAAGGTCGTGAGCATTGATTTCGCCATTCAGGATGCCGCTTTCAAATTCGAAGGTACGACGCAGCCGCGCGATCTGCAAACGCAATTGCAGCTGCTGACGGCTTACGTCTCCGATGCGGCCTATCGTCCGGATGTTTTCAAGCGAGTCCAGCAAGCCTATCTGAACATGCTTCCCCAGCTTCAGGCGACGCCAGGCAGCGTGGTCGGCCGCGACCTTTCGGGCCTCCTGCATTCTGGCGATCCGCGCTGGGCATTTCCGGACCGGACGCAGTTGATGGATGCGAAGCCGGAAGATTTCGAGGGCCTCCTGCAGCCCGCTCTTTCGAAGGGGCCGATCGAGGTCATCATCGCCGGCGATGTCGAGGCCGACGACGTCATTCGCTTGACCGCGCAGACCTTCGGCGCCTTGCCGGTTCGCGGCGACGAAGGGAAACAGAGCGACGGTTCCGGCGTGCATTTTCCGGCACCGACGACCGATCCGGTCGTGCGCCTTCACGATGGGCGCAGCGACAGCGCCGGTGCAGCCGTCGCCATGCCGATCGGCGATTTCCTTTCGGATCTGCCGCGTGCTGCCGCTGCCAATGTCGCCGGGGCGATCCTGCAGAACCGCCTAATCGACCAGTTCCGTATCGCCGAGGGCGCCACCTACAGCCCTCAGGGCGAGGTCGATCTGTCGAGGTCGATCCCCGGCTATGGTTTTGCCTATCTCTATGTCGAAACCACACCCGCCAAGGTGGATCACTTCTTTGAGCTGGTGAATAAGATCGCCGCCGATCTCGGTCAGGGAGATGTTTCGCCCGATGAGCTGACGCGGGCCAAGGTTCCGATCATCGAAGCGGTGAAGCGCTCGCAACAGACCAACGGCTATTGGGTTCAGAATCTTCGCGATGCTCAGAGAGATCCTCGGCGTCTCGACCGTATTCGCAAGAGTATCAGCGGCTACGAAGCCGTGACCGCCGAGGATGTCCGCGCCATCGCAACAACCTATCTGAAGCCTGATGCCTCCTGGCGGCTGAAGATATTGCCGGCGGATGGATCGGCCGTGCGTTAGGCCATTATCTGCCGGCCAAATTGCCGCAGCCGGCTTTTGTTGGTCGGGTAGCATTGCAATGTGTGGTAGTCTGCAGCCGTCGAATAAAGGCGGATGAAATCATGTCTGCAAGGCCTTTGATGGTGAAGCCCCTAATGCCGCATCCAGCGCTGCCGGATGCCGATTGGGCTGACTGCTACGAACTGAGTATCCCGAACTCGGATCTGACGGCCATTGCCGCCGCCCGAGCGATGCTCAGCCGCTTTCCGCTTTGGGCGCGGCTGCTGATACGAGTGCGCGATGCGATAACCAGTTTGTTCGGCTTGAAATCCAGCAGCGACCTTCGGGCACAGGAGCTGGAAAAGATCGGCTTCTTTCCCGTCGTCAGCAAGTCCGACAATCAGGTCGTGCTCGGGTTCGACGATCGGCATCTCGATTTTCGGGTCGTTATCGACGTGCGTGATGACGACCAGGGGTGTCGGCTAGTCGATGCCACGACGCTCGTCCGGCGGAACATATTGCTGGGTCGGATCTATCTCGCCATCATCACGCCATTCCACCGGCTGATCGTCGCGACGATGCTTGCCGATCTTGGCAAGCGGTTGCGAGCGGTCAGTTTACCGCCGTGACAGTAAAGCCCTGCTTGCGTAGCAGCGACACGAGACCCTGATCGCCGACGAGGTGAAGCGCACCAACGGCGATGAAGGCATTGCCTTTGTCGAGAACCGGCGCGGCGCGCTCGGCCATGACCTTGTTGCGGTCGAGGATGATGCGCTGTTCGAAGGCGGCGGTATCGGCATCGGTGATCTTCTGGTCCGGTTCGATCACTTTCAGCATCGGGATCATCGCGCCGATATTGCCGGCGAGATAGAGGCCTGTCATCGTTTCATTGACGTCGTTGATCTTGTCGCCCAGTTCGAGCGTCTGCATCAGCGATTTCAGATGAAGCGCGATCGGCAGATCGCTCATGGCTTTGGCCTGCTCTGCCAGCGTTTCGAGGCCAACGACCTTCTTGCCCTCGGCCGCGGCATCGCCCGCCAGCTTCTGGTCGAGGAATTTCGCACCGGCCGTCTTGCGGCGAACCTCGCAGCCCGTCATCTCGAAGGAGCTCGAGATCAGCCAGGGCTGCATGCGGGAAACCGCGGCGAGCGCAATGCCGCGCGCTTTCAGGCCCGCTTCCAGCCGGGCACTGTCTTCGGGCGACAGATGCTGGCTGATGGTCGAGCCGTCGGTGAGCATGGTGAGTGAAGGATTGGCGAAGAGGGCAGCGGCGGCCTTCTTGTCGTCGAGAATTTCATCCGATTCGACAACGATTGTATCGGCTGATGCAACGGCGTCTGCAGCGCCCCTCGGCATGGTGAGCACGCGCGAATCCGAAACATGCATGGAGCCCAGCAGCCAGGACGGCTTCAGGCCGGGCTTTTCGATCTTCCAGAAGATGCCCTTGCCGTTTTCCACCTTGTCGCCGGCGGCGATGATGGAGGCGTATTTCGCCGGATCGTTCTTTTGAAGTTCGGCCATCAGATCCTTGCCGCCGCAGCTGTCCGACACAGCGCCTTCTGCATGAGCCGGCTGCAGCGTCAGTATAGTCGCGACCAACAGCACCGCAAGCATCAGCGGAAAGGCGGTTGCAAGCCAGAGAAGCATATCGCCAAGCGTCGGCTTCATCGACCGCATCGTCTTGGACCCGAGGGTAGAAATCATCAGAATCTTCCATTCGCAGAGAGCATGACCGCTAATGCCGGAAAGCGGCTTTCGGAGGGCATGCCGGGACATGGTTCTGCTTTACGCGAGGGAGGCGGAAATTCCCTTAACGCGAGAGGTTAATCTTTTCTTATGCGCGTGGACGGCCTTACGCGCGGGGATGGGCGCGGTCGTAGACCTCGAGCAGGCGCGAGGAGTCGACACCGGTATAGACCTGCGTCGTCGAGAGGCTGGCGTGGCCGAGCAGTTCCTGGATGGTTCTGAGATCGCCGCCGCCAGCCAGGAGGTGAGTGGCAAAGGAATGGCGAAGCGCGTGCGGTGTTGCCGTGTCCGGCAGCCCGAAGGCGCCGCGCAGTTTCTGCATGCCGTGCTGGATGATGCCCGGCTGCAGCTTGCCGCCACGCGCGCCACGAAAGAGGGCGCCATCAGTTTCGAGATGATAAGGGCAGAGCTTGCGATATTGATCGATCGCTTCGATAACAATCGGAAGCAACGGCACCAGTCGCGTCTTGTTGCCCTTGCCGGTGATGCGCAGCGATGTCGCTCCTGATGGAAAGTCCTGCGGTTTCAGATCCAGCGCTTCGGAAATGCGCAGACCGCAGCCATAGAGCAGGGTCAGCACGGCGGCATCGCGCGCAGCGATCCATGGTTCTTCGTGCAGCTGCGCCTCGTCACTGACGACGGTGATCGCCTGCTTGTCGGAAAGGGGCTTCGGCAGCGATTTCGGCTGTTTCGGCGAGCGGACCGCAGCGGCACCCGCGGCATTCACAAGGCCCTTCTTCTCAAGATAGCGCAACAGCGAGCGAAGCCCGGCAAGATTGCGGCCGAGCGAACGTGCGCCCGCGCCGTCCTTGCGGCGGGCGGCAAGGAATGCACGAAAGTCGGCGGGACGGAGCGCATGAATATCCTCGATCGTTGCCGGACCGCCGAGATGGCCGGTGAGGAAGGTCAAGAATTGCCGCGTATCTCGTTCATAGGCATTCAGCGTGTGGGCGGCGAGCCGCCGCTCCTGACCAAGTGCATCTAGCCAGCGGTTGCGTTCCGCCATCAACCTGGAGTCGGCGATGATCAATAATTCGTTCAGTGGAAAACCCCTTGAAATTCGGATTCCTTCTGCCACTTTGAAGGAAGGAAGGTTATGGAATCGCTAATTTTCCCGCTGCTTCCGGCGCGTTTTCCCTTCGTGCTGCGGGGAGTAGCTGGACTTCAATGAAACTGCATATGGGTCGATTCCGGATCTCGGATGGTTCGCCTTCCATATGCGAGGCGCTTGTCATGCTTCGATCATATTCGATTGCGATAGAATATCTCCCAACCATTCAGGACACTTCATGGCGCGCCGCGGCTCGATAACTGCACTGGGACAACTTGCAGAAGCGATCGCTTTGGTGTCTCAGGGCCAGCCCGGACATATTGTCGATACTCTCATCGCCGAGCGCGGGCAAAAGATCGTGCGTAATCCGCTCTGGCCGCTCATGCGCCCATTTCTCTACACGCTGCTGCGCTACAACAAGGCAATCGAGTTCGCCGACGATGTCGCCAAGCTCTCCGGCTTTCAATGCTTCGAATATATGAGCGATCTGCTGCGGCTCGATATCGGCGTCACCCATCCCGATCGTATCCCGGCTAAGGGCGGCTTCATTCTCGTCAGCAATCATCCCACAGGCATTGCAGATGGCGTTGCTGTCTTCGATCTTCTGAAGTCGCGCCGGCCCGATATGATGATCTTTGCCAACCGCGATGCGGTACGCGTCAACCCGCGCTTTGCCGAGATGATCATCCCTGTGGAGTGGCGCGAGGAATATAAGAGCAAGCCAAAGACGCGCGAGACGCTGCAGCTGACCAACCGCGCCGTGGCGGAGGGCAAGGTGACCGTGCTCTTCCCGTCCGGCCGCATCGCCTACTGGGCGAACGGCAGGCTGAACGAACGCCCGTGGAAGACCTCGGCCGTGGGCTTGGCACGTAAATACAATCTGCCGATCCTGCCGGTGCATCTGACGGCGCGCAATTCCGGCCTGTTCTACTGGTTCGCCAAATGGTCGACCGAGCTGCGCGACATGACCGTGTTCCACGAGCTGCTCAACAAGCGCGGCGACCGGTTCGATTTCCTCGTCGGCAATCTCATTCCCGTCGAACATCTGGACGGCGACGTCAACGAGGTGACGAAGGCGCTGGAGAGGCACACCGTCTTCGATCTTGCGGCGGATGGAAACGCAACCTTCTCGCCGCTCGTCCCTCCGAACCAGGACGAGCCTCTGGTTTCGCATTCTCTTTAATATCGGAATCGGCTAAACCCTCCGCATGCAGCTTCGCTCCATGTTTGCCCGCAATTATCGCTCCCTGCGCTCGATCCGCATGGATCTTTCCGATGTCAATCTGTTCATCGGTGAGAACGGTGTCGGCAAGTCCAATCTCTATCGCTCCCTGCAGCTGGTGCAGGCTGCTGTTCGTGGGCGGCTGGCGCACGAGATATCGAGCGAAGGCGGCATGTTCTCGGCCATGTGGTCGGGCAAGCGGCGTTCGCATGAGTCCGCCCGTATCCGCTTCGATGTCGAACTGCTCGACATAGAGCGGGCGGCGACCTTTCGCTACTGGATCGAAGCGGGCATGCGGCCGCCCGTGGCATCCGCCGGATTTCCATTGGAGCCGCAGGTCAAGGCCGAGGAACTTTCCGTCGAGACGGGGCGGCGGCCGGTGACGATGATGAAGCGCGAGGGGCCAGGCATTTCCGTGCGCGGCGAGAGCGGCCGCATGCAGGCGCATCCGGAGAACGCCCTGACCTCCGAAACCGCGGTCGCATTACTCGGTGATGCCGGTCATTTTCCGGAGGTCGGCACGTTCCGGCGCGCCGTCGACGCCTGGCGATTCTACCACGGCTTCCGCACCGATCGCGGCTCGCCGCTGCGTGCGCCTTGCCTTGCCGTGACGTCTCCCATGCTGGACGAGGATGGCGCCAATATCGCCGCCGTTTTCGCAACCCTCGTCCATACGCGCGAAGACACCGTGGAGCTGGACCGGGTTCTAGCCGCAGCGCTCGGAGGGGCGCGGCTTGTTGTGCCCGAACCGCAGGAAATGGCGGATTTCGGCCTGATGCTGCCCGAGTTTCCCAACCGCATCTTCCAGCCGCGCGAACTTTCCGATGGCCAGATCCGCTTCCTCGGTCTTGCAGCAGCCCTGATGTCCTATCGCCTACCGCCGCTGATCGCGCTCAACGAGCCGGAGGCGAGCCTGCACCCCGACATGCTGGTGCCGCTTGCCGACATGATCGCCGCGGCCGCAAAGACGAGCCAGATCTGGATCGTCACTCATTCAGAACGTCTGGCCGAGGTCGTTCGCGAGCGCTGTGGAGCGAAGCCGCGCCAGGTGATCCGTGAGGACGGCTCCACCTGGATCGACGGCATGCGGCTGACTGGCGAGATCGATGATGAAGATGAGTAGCGGCAATCCGGGTTTTCTTTTGCGTCCGTCCGGGGCATGGTCTGGCGCAATGAGCAAAGATTCTTCCGATCTGTTCGGTGCGCTTTTCGAGGCGGCGCCTGCAAAGCCTGTGATGAGCCGTACTGTGCCCGTTCTCGTGCCGATGCCGGCGCCGCGGGCCTATTCCTATGCGGTGCCCGAGGGCATGGCGGTCGAGCCTGGTTCTGTCGTGCAGGTGCCTCTCGGGCCGCGGCAGGTGATCGGCGTGGTCTGGGATGGCGAGGATGATGGTGGTGTCGATCCGAAGAAGCTTCGGCCTATCAGCCATGTGTTCGATTGCCCGCCGCTCGGCAAGCATATGCGCGATTTCATCGATTGGGTTGCCGCTTATACGCTGTCGCCGCCGGGGTTGGTGGCGCGCATGGCGCTGAGAGCGCCGGCCGCCTTCGATCCCGAACCGATGGTCGAGGGACTGCGATTCATCGGCGGGCAGCCGGAACGGATGACGCCGGCGCGCGCCAAGGTAATGGAGATTGCCGCCGACGGGCTTTCGTGGACGCGGCTCGGCTTGGCGCATGCGGCCGGTGTCTCCACCAGTGTCGTCGACGGGTTGATTTCGCAGGGCATTTTCGAGACCATCTTCCTGCCGCCGCCGCCCGTCGTCGCCAAGCCCGATCCGGAATTCACCGCGTCACGGTTGCAAGGGCCGCAGAAGGATGCGGCCGATGAGATCCTGGCCGATGTACGCAAGGGTGAGTTCGCGGTTTCCCTGATCGATGGCGTTACCGGTTCCGGCAAGACGGAGGTCTATTTCGAGGCCATCGCCGAAACGCTGAGACGTGGCAAGCAGGTGCTGATCCTGCTGCCGGAAATCGCGTTGACGGCAAGTTTTCTGGAGCGCTTTCAGGATCGCTTCGGCGCCAAGCCGGCTGAATGGCATTCCGATCTTGCGCCGAAGATGCGAGAAAAGGTCTGGCGCCAAGCCGTTACCGGCGAAGTCAGGGTCGTGGCCGGGGCGCGTTCAGCGCTGTTCCTGCCTTTCGAGGATCTAGGGCTCATCATCGTCGATGAAGAACATGACCCGGCCTACAAGCAGGAGGATCGCGTCTATTATAATGCGCGAGATATGGCCGTAGTGCGCGGCCGCATCGGTGATTTCCCGGTCGTGCTGGTATCGGCGACGCCTTCGGTCGAGAGCCAGGTCAATGGCCAGAGCGGGCGCTACACGACGATCCACCTGCCGACGCGCTTTGGCGATGCGGCTCTTCCCGACCTGCATCTGATCGACATGCGCCGGCATGCGCCGGAACGCGGCGGCTTCCTTTCGCCCGTGATGATCCGCGCGATCGGCAAGACGGTTGCCAAGGGCGAGCAGGCGCTCCTGTTCCTCAACAGGCGCGGCTATGCGCCGCTGACGCTCTGCCGCGTCTGCGGCCATCGCTTCCAGTGCCCGCAATGTTCGAGCTGGCTGGTGGAGCATCGCTTCCGCAATCAGATCCAGTGCCATCAATGCGGCTATGCCGAGCGCACGCCGGAGGCCTGCCCCGAATGCGGCACGCTCGACCATCTCGTTGCCTGCGGCCCGGGCGTCGAGCGCATTGCCGAAGAGGTGGAGCGGCATTTCCCCGAGGCGCGGACGATCGTGCTCTCTTCCGACATCATGGGCGGCGTCAAGCGGCTGCGGCTGGAGCTCGACGCCATCGCCAAGGGCGAGGCCGATATCGTCATCGGCACGCAGCTCGTCGCCAAGGGGCACAATTTTCCGCTGATGACGCTGGTCGGCATCGTCGATGCCGATCTCGGCCTGGCGAATGGCGATCCGCGCGCTGCCGAGCGGACGTTCCAGCTCCTGTCGCAGGTGACGGGACGCGCCGGGCGAACCGGTCTCAAGAGCCATGGTCTGCTGCAGACCTACCAGCCGCAGCATCCCGTCATGCAGGCGATCGTATCCGGCGATGCCACCGCCTTTTACGAGCGCGAAATTTCGGAGCGGGAGAGGGCCATCTTGCCACCCTTCGGCCGGCTTGCCTCGATCATCGTTTCGGCCGACAGTAGGCAGGATGCCGAGACCCATGCGCGCGGCATGCGCAATGCGGCGCCGCAGGTTTCGGGCATTTCGGTGTTGGGTCCTGCCGAAGCGCCGATCGCGCTGGTACGTGGCCGCCATCGCTTCCGGCTGCTGGTGCATGGCAGGCGCAATTCCGACATGCAGGGCTTTCTGCGTGCGATGCTGGCGCAATCACCGAAAGAGCGCGGCTCCGTGCAAGTGCAGCTCGATATCGATCCGCAAAGCTTCTTATGAAGTTACCAATTCGGTTCGATTTTATCGTCTGGCGACTTCGACGCTGTGTGTTCCAACTCATGGGACAGCTTTCGCAGGCCCTTCGGGATAGCGCCGAGTACGGGGTCGTCAAATCGAAGGTGCGGCAGATAACGGCCTATCATGTTTGCGACCGCATGAGCCTGCGCTTCATCGCGGAGTTTCTTCAAGGGGTCGCGATCTTCCCGGCGTGAAAGCCAAAGCTTGTGCAAGGCAAAACTTCTAGGATCGGGGCAGGTATATTGGACGGGGTAGCCGCGTTCATCAAGGACAATAGCTGCCACCTTAGGGCTATTAACTAACCATTGCAGGCCCTCTATCTCGACGGCGGCCAGATCATCCTCATTCTGACCAATACTGGCGGGCCTTGAATTGCTGATGGGATGCGATGGCATGGGGCCGATCAAGTCGACAAGATATCCATCCTTATTTGCGGCGCGGAAACTCCGCTTACCAAGTGAATGAAACGATTTGTCGGCAGTGCGTAGGATACCCATCAACCCTTCCGCGCCGATATTCCTTCGCAAAAGATTGAGGTTTGTTCGCGCGTCGAAAAGCAGATCGATGTCGCCGGTTGCGAGAAGGCCACTGTCGATCCTGATGCCGCCAAGTCTCTCATAGAGAAAAAGCGCATTCGTGCCGACAATATCCAGAGCGCTACCGATAAGATCGGCCCTATTGAGCGCCCGCAGAATACGCGCGGTTGTTAATGGCATTCTGCCAAGTCGCATAGCCCGATTGATGGCCGCCATTTCGTCGAGCTTGGTCGATAATGTGGCCAGGCGCTGTCGACGTTCGTTTCTGCCCTCATGAAATTGGTGGTAAGTTTGCTCAGTGTCGAAAGAGCGCGGGCCAAGTGATTTCCATGCAGTCTTTGCCTTGCGATAAAGGTAGTCGCGTCCGGAAACCGTTTTCCATGCCATGGCGCCTGCAAATCGATGAGACAGCTCGGCATTTACGGCGAGCCAGGTTTCGAATACCTGCTCCGTATCGATGGTCTGCCTTATTTGATCGCTCTTTAATTCACTGAAATGAAACAATTTATCCCTTTCAGAAAATTTTTCCCTTGAAAAGGGATAAGCTCATTTCCAGCAAAGAAATTGACAACGATGCCGGATTATCCCTTTTCAGCCAAAAATAATCTAAAATAGGGATAATGTAAATATTTTCATATAATTGCGATATTTATACATGTTCATCCCGCGCATTTCGTACCGTATTCCCTCTCACCGCGCTTCATGTCATATGTCGATTTCTCCTTGTGATTGATTTGATTTGACTGACTTGAGGAAAACCGATGGAGCTTTATTTTCCGACAGAATTCGGCGAGCGGCTTGCCTATTGTTCGGCTGCCGTCACGGCACTGATCGGCCTTTTCCTGATGTTCGCACCAGGCTACACCTACCGCTTCCTCAAGCTGCAGGTGAAGGAGGGCCGGTCGGAGGCCTACGCGGAAGCGCGCTCGGCCGGTGGCTTCATGGTCGGTTTCGGGCTGGTGGCGATCCTCCTGGCGCAGCCGATGATCTATCTCGCGCTCGGCGCCTCCTTCGGTGTCGCGGCGTTCGGTCGCATCCTGTCGCTCATGTCCGATCGGGGCAGTGTATTTTTGAGTCTTCTCCTTCTGGTTGTGCAGGCGATTCTTGCGGCGCTACCTTTTCTCTATGGTCTTGGCTATATTTGAGCCGAAAACGCTCCGGCGCGGCCATTTTTGCCTGTGCTATCCCCATGCTTTTTAAATTTTGCCATCATAAATTCGCCCGAATGGCGTATTCGTCGAATACGCGTGTTGCGAGTCTCAATATCCTATGTTAGACGAACCCCGAATTTCGGATGAGGCAGGAGCGCGCTCCTGCTGATTTCTGGGGGAAATCAAAACGAATTCAAGGGCATATCGCTTCCGTCACCCGGAAGTTTGGTTCTTGGGTTGAAATCAGGGAATTTTGTGCCCGTGGCAGACACATCCCAGCATGTTTCTGGCGTTGCAGAACGATATGCCTCGTCGCTGTTCGAATTGGCTCTTGAAGAGGGTGCCGTGCCGGCAGTGGCAGCCGATCTCGATCGGTTCCAAGCCATGCTCGATGAAAGCGACGATCTGAAGCGCTTCGTCCTCAGCCCGGTCTTTTCGGCTGAAGAGCAGGTCGGCGCGATCGAAGTGCTGGCGAAGAAGGCCGGCTTTAGCGCCTATGTCACCAATTTTCTGAAGCTTGTGGCCAGCAACCGGCGCCTTTTTGCGCTGCCGGGCATGATCAAGGCTTTCCGCATCATCGCCGCCCAGCATCGCGGCGAGATTTCCGCCGAGGTCACCTCGGCCCATGCGCTCACTCCTGCGCAGGAAGATGAATTGAAGGCGGCGCTGAAGGGCGTCACCGGCAAGGACGTGACGATTGCCGTCACCGTCGATCCGTCGATCCTTGGTGGCCTGATCGTCAAGGTCGGTTCGCGTCAGATCGATACGTCCCTTCGCACCAAACTCTCCACCCTTAAGCTTGCATTGAAAGAGGTCGGCTGATGGATATCCGCGCCGCGGAAATTTCCGCAATTCTGAAAGATCAGATCAAAAACTTCGGCAAGGAAGCTGAAGTCTCCGAAGTCGGCCAGGTTCTCTCCGTCGGTGACGGTATCGCCCGCGTCTACGGTCTGGACAATGTTCAGGCCGGCGAAATGGTCGAATTCCCCGGCGGCATCCGCGGCATGGCGCTGAACCTCGAAGCCGACAACGTCGGTGTCGTTATCTTCGGCTCCGACCGTGACATCAAGGAAGGCGACACCGTCAAGCGCACCGGCGCGATCGTTGACGTTCCGGTCGGTCCGGAACTTCTCGGCCGCGTTGTCGACGCGCTCGGCAATCCGATCGACGGCAAAGGCCCGATCAACGCGACCCGGCGTTCGCGCGTCGACGTCAAGGCTCCGGGTATCATTCCGCGCAAGTCGGTTCATGAGCCGATGTCGACCGGTCTCAAGGCCATCGACGCTCTGATCCCGGTTGGCCGCGGCCAGCGCGAGCTTGTCATCGGCGACCGCCAGACCGGCAAGACTGCGATCATCCTCGATACGATCCTGAACCAGAAGTCCATCCAGGATAACGGTCCGGACAGCGAAAAACTCTTCTGCGTCTACGTCGCCGTCGGCCAGAAGCGCTCCACCGTCGCCCAGTTCGTCAAGGTGCTCGAAGAGCGCGGCGCCCTGAAGTACTCGATCATCGTTGCGGCGACCGCTTCCGATCCGGCTCCGATGCAGTTCCTGGCTCCGTTTGCCGGCTGCGCCATGGGTGAATACTTCCGTGACAATGCCCAGCATGCCCTGATCGGCTATGACGACCTCTCCAAGCAGGCCGTTGCTTACCGTCAGATGTCGCTGCTGCTGCGCCGCCCGCCGGGCCGCGAAGCTTATCCGGGCGACGTTTTCTATCTGCACTCGCGCCTCCTCGAGCGCGCTGCAAAGATGAACGACGAGAAGGGCGCTGGTTCGCTCACCGCTCTCCCGGTCATCGAAACGCAGGGTAACGACGTTTCGGCCTTCATTCCGACCAACGTGATCTCGATCACCGACGGCCAGATCTTCCTCGAAACCGACCTGTTCTATCAGGGTATCCGTCCTGCCGTTAACGTCGGTCTTTCGGTTTCGCGCGTCGGCTCGTCGGCTCAAATCAAGGCGATGAAGCAGGTTGCAGGCTCGATCAAGGGTGAACTCGCCCAGTATCGCGAAATGGCCGCCTTCGCCCAGTTCGGTTCCGACCTCGATGCCGCAACGCAGCGCCTGCTGAACCGCGGTGCTCGCCTGACTGAACTCCTGAAGCAGCCGCAGTTCTCGCCGCTGAAGACGGAAGAGCAGGTCGCGGTGATCTTCGCCGGCGTCAACGGCTACCTCGACAAGCTGCCTGTTGCTCAGGTCGGCAAGTTCGAACAGGGCCTGCTGTCGTACCTCCGCTCGGAAGGCAAGGACATCCTCGATACCATCCGTAACGAAAAGGCCATCAGCGACGCGACGAAGGGTAAGCTCACTGCTGCTCTCGACAGCTTCGCCAAGTCTTTCGCGTAATCGGGCCCAAGCTCTAGGACGGACCAAGGATGCCTTCACTCAAGGATCTGAAAAACCGGATCGCCTCCGTCAAGGCGACGCAGAAGATCACCAAGGCGATGAAAATGGTCGCCGCGGCGAAGCTTCGGCGTGCGCAGGAGGCGGCCGAGGCCGCTCGGCCTTATTCGCAGCGCATGGCCGCTGTTCTGGCCAACATCTCGGCTGCCGTCAGCGATGCTGACGGCGCGCCGCTGCTGATGACCGGAACCGGCAAGAGCGATGTGCATCTGCTCGTCGTCTGCACGGCCGAGCGCGGTCTGTGCGGCGGTTTCAATTCGCAGATTTCGCGTTTTGCCCGTGACCATGCCCGCAAGCTTCTGGCGGAAGGCAAGACGGTAAAGATCTTCACCGTCGGCAAGAAGGGTTATGACGTCCTTCGCCGCGAATACGCATCGCTGATCGTCGAGCGCAAGGAATTGCGCGACGTCAAGCGCATCGGTTTCGACAATGCCGACGCCATCGGCAAGCGCATCATCGAGATGTTCGAAGCCGGCGAATTCGATGTCTGCACGCTGTTCTATTCCGAATTCAAGTCGGTGATCAGCCAGATCCCGACGGCACAGCAGCTCATTCCGGCTTCGGCTCCCGCCGTCGTCGAAGAAGATGCAGCCCACAAGGGCGCCGTCTACGAATACGAGCCGGATGCGGCTTCGATCCTCGCGGACCTGATCCCGCGTAACATCTCCGTCCAGATCTTCCGCGCGTTGCTCGAAAACGTCGCCGGCGAGATGGGCGCCAAGATGAGCGCGATGGACAATGCGACGCGCAACGCTGGTGAGATGATCAACAAGCTGACGCTGAACTACAACCGTCAGCGCCAGGCACAGATCACCAAGGAATTGATTGAAATCATTTCGGGCGCGGAAGCGCTCTGAGGTTAGGGAAAAGAGGGTAAGAATATGGCTGACGCAGCTACCCCCGCAGGTTCTGTCGGTAAGGTTACTCAGGTTATCGGCGCCGTTGTGGACGTTGCTTTCGACGGCGAGCTCCCGGCGATCCTGAACGCGCTTGAAACCGACAATAACGGCAATCGTCTGGTTCTCGAAGTCGCACAGCACCTCGGCGAAAATTCCGTCCGCACCATTGCCATGGACTCGACCGAAGGTCTGGTTCGCGGTCAGCCGGTCAAGGACACGGGCGCACCGATTTCGGTTCCGGTCGGACACGAGACGCTGGGCCGTATCATGAACGTCATCGGCGAGCCGGTCGACGAAGCAGGTCCGCTGAACACCTCCAAGAAGCGCGCCATCCACCAGGAAGCTCCGTCCTACGTCGAGCAGTCCACGGAAGCGCAGATCCTCGTCACCGGCATCAAGGTCGTCGACTTGCTCGCTCCTTATGCGAAGGGCGGCAAGATCGGCCTGTTCGGCGGCGCCGGCGTTGGCAAGACCGTTCTCATCATGGAACTGATCAACAACGTCGCCAAGGCGCACGGTGGTTACTCGGTGTTTGCAGGCGTGGGTGAGCGTACCCGCGAAGGCAACGACCTTTACCATGAAATGATCGAATCGGGCGTCAACAAGCACGGTGGCGGCGAAGGCTCCAAGGCCGCGCTCGTTTACGGCCAGATGAACGAACCGCCGGGCGCCCGCGCTCGCGTCGCTCTGACCGGTCTGACTGTTGCTGAAAACTTCCGCGATGAAGGCCAGGACGTTCTGTTCTTCGTCGACAACATCTTCCGCTTCACGCAGGCTGGTTCGGAAGTGTCGGCTCTGCTCGGCCGTATTCCTTCGGCCGTGGGCTATCAGCCGACGCTCGCAACCGACATGGGCCAGATGCAGGAACGCATCACCACCACGACGACGGGCTCGATCACCTCGGTTCAGGCCATTTACGTTCCGGCCGACGACTTGACCGACCCGGCACCGGCAACCTCGTTCGCCCACCTGGACGCAACGACCGTTCTGTCACGCTCGATCGCTGAAAAGGGCATCTATCCGGCCGTTGACCCGCTCGACTCCACCTCGCGCATGCTCGACCCGATGGTCGTCGGCGAAGAGCACTACGAAGTTGCCCGTAAGGTTCAGTCGACGCTGCAGCGCTACAAGGCCCTGCAGGACATCATCGCCATCCTTGGCATGGACGAACTGTCGGAAGACGACAAGCTGGCCGTTGCCCGCGCCCGCAAGATCGAGCGCTTCCTGTCGCAGCCGTTCTTCGTCGCCGAAGTCTTCACCGGTTCGCCAGGCAAGCTCGTCGCTCTTGAAGACACGATCAAGGGCTTCAAGGGCCTCGTCAACGGTGAATACGACCACCTGCCGGAAGCTGCCTTCTACATGGTTGGCTCGATCGACGAAGCGATCGAAAAGGCCAAGAAGCTGGCCGCCTAATCAGGCCAATCCATCGGCGCGCGGCCTTGTCCGCGCGCCCTTGCCTTGCGAATAAGACAATCGAGAAGTGACGGGCCATGGCTGACAATTTCAATTTCGAACTGGTTTCTCCGGAGCGCTTGCTGCTGTCGGAACAGGTCATCGATGTCGTCATCCCCGCCAGCGAAGGCGAGATGACCGTCATGGCGAACCATGCGCCGACCATGACCACGATCAAGCCGGGTGTCGTCAAGGTGCATTCGGCTTCGGGCAAGAAGCAGGACTACGTGGTTTTCGGCGGCTTCGCCGACATCCTACCGACCGGCTGCACGCTGCTCGCCGAATCCGCTGTTCCGGTCGAAGACATGAGCCGCGACGAGCTGGACCGCCGCATCAATGCCGCCAAGGCCGAGCTTGAAGATGCCGAGCATCACGAGCACAAGTCGCGCCTGGAGCACTTCATCATGGAACTCTCGCATCTGCGCGGCTCGATCCCGCAGGATTGATGAGATCCGAATAGTGATGAGTGAGATGAAGGCGGTCCTATGGGCCGCTTTTTGTTTTTCGCCGACTCGCTGAGCTGTCACACAATCATCACGGCGACTGAGTTTCATTGATCAGCAATCCCAAGTTGCCCGACGGATTGGTAATATCAGGCACGATATCATCGGTCGTGAACGGGATGCCATCGGGACCGACGCTGCGAAGGTAATAGTGATCGACACCTACGCGCTTATAATAGAAAAAGTTCTGACTTGGTGATGCGCTGAATTGGAACGGGTCGTTCATAAAAATTACATTGTTCTTTCCCGCTGTTTTTTGCAGTTCGTCCAAGGAAGCTGGATAGGTTCCATGCTGTAATCGGTACAATTCTACGGCCGGAACTAAGGTGTTGAGCGTCTGCGATGCGAGCCGCGTTTTTAAGTCATCAGCGATGCCGCCGCGTTCGACGAATCCCTTATAATAGAGACTGCCATAAGGATGATGGTAACGAGGATTCCGCACGTACCAAGTATCGCTAAAAGTCGCCCCCCTTTCTTCCTACTCAGCAATCCCCAAAGAATCGCTGTAATCCCGAAAGGAATACCAAGGAGGGGAAAGAACGAAAATCCAGCAATGACATAAGGAGCCGGGCCAAGCCGTGGCTGATTGTCTGTCATGAAATGTCCTCGCGCCAGAGCGACAATAACGAAACCGCACCTCTTGCGAATCCAATGGGGGATAAAGGCTCGCTTGTTGTGTCGGAAGTAAAGCCCAATGCGAATTGTATGGGCGCGAATTAGATTGCTTGCAATATACCTAAGAAGCGAATGAATGGTTTTTCGACATGGATGCCAGCATGGATGCGATGTTGCAGCTTCAAAGCGTTGGCAGTTATTGATCTACCGATTCTCGCCTAGCAGATATCGGTGCAGCTGCGCCGCCTCGGGAGACAACGAACGGAAGCGCGGTGCGCCGAGATAATACCCAAAGCCGCTCTCGACACGGTCGTTGCCGACGGTGACGAGGGTGCCTGCTTGTAGATATTCCTCTATGAGACCGAGGCTGCCGAGCGCGATACCTTCGCCCCTAAGTGCTGCTTCCACCGCCATGATGTAGGTCGAGAAGGACAGGCGCGGTCGCGGCAGCTTGCCCTTCAAGGGGTCACCGACGCGGCCGAACCATTGACGGAAACTGATCCAATGGGCATTGGCGCGTTCGTAGTCGATGAGATCGAGCCCGGCAATGTCGACCGCCGTCAGTGCCTGCGGGTCGAGACCGCGGGCCGCCAGGTAATCCGGCGAGGCGACGGGCACCAGCACTTCCTTCAAGAGCGGCGTCAGGCTCCAGCGCGGGTGCTCGCCGGTGGAATAGATAATGATGAGATCGTTGTTCTCCGAGGCGAGTTCGGAGTGCACATCCGTCGTCAGCAGGCGGACTGAGATGCCGGGGCTCTCCTTGCCGAAATCCCGCAGCCGCTGCCCGAGCCAGAGATGGGAGATCGAGCCGCTCGCCGCAATCGAGATGATTTCGCCTGTTCCTGTGCGAAAGGGCTCCAGGCTTTCTTCCAGATATTCCAGCGTGGCGCGGACGCGCTGGAATAGCCGCTCGCCGTCCGGTGTCAGCGCCAGATTTCGGCCGCGCCGAGTAAAGAGCGTCGCGCCGAGATGATCTTCCAGCCCCTTGATGCGGCGGCTGACGGCGGCCTGGGTGATGTTCAACTCGCGGCCGGCGCGGGAGAAGTTCATGGCGCGCGCGGCCGCATCGAACACGCGGAAGGCCTCAAGCGGGATTTTTTCTAGCATCGGCTCTCCATAACTTCAGATCATCAATATTCCCGATAATTGCCCGGATTTGAAGATCTGAAATTGTGATGCAGGATTATGACATCAAATCAGCCGCTTCTCCAAGGTGATCCTGCGTGTCCTTTTCCATTTCCGCCATCCCAGACATTCATTTCGGCGAGGGTGCGCTCTCTGGCCTTCCCGCTGCGGTCAAATCCTTCGATTGCGTCAGCACCGTTCTCCTGGTGATCGATGCCTTCTTGGCGCAGTCGGGCCTTGCTGCCAAGGTCAGCGCCGAGCTTGCCGAAGCGGGCGTGAAGACGCAGGTCTTTTCAGATTTTGCTGGCGAGCCGAAGCTTGCGCATCTGCATGGGGCGATCGCTGCAGGCCAGGGCGCTGACATGGTGATCGGCATCGGCGGCGGCTCGGCGCTCGATATCGGCAAGATCGTTGCCTGCTGCATCGCCTCCGGCGAAGATCCCATGCACTACGCGCTGGCCGCCAATCCGCTGCCGAAAAATCCGCTGAAGAAGATCATGATCCCGACCACTGCGGGGACAGGTTCGGAGACATCGGCGACGAATATCTTTGCCGGGCCTGAGGGCAAGAAGCTCTGGATCTGGGGTCCGGAGACGAAGGCCGATCTCGTCATCCTCGATCCCACGCTGACGAAGACCCTGCCCGCCAGCCTGACGGCATGGTGCGGCCTCGATGCCTTCATCCATGCTTTTGAAGCAGCCACGAACCGCAACACGCATCTCGGCGCGCAATTCTACGCGCATCAGGCGCTGCGGCTGCTGGCCGGTGCGCTGGAGACGACCGTCAAGCAGCCCGACGATATGGCAGCTCGCGGTGACGTGCTGCTTGGCTCCTGCTTTGGCGGCATTGCGATCGACAATTGCGGCACGGCGATCGCGCACAATATCAGCCATGCGCTGGCAGGCCTCGGTCCCGTCCATCATGGGCTTGCGACGGCGCTCGGCTTCGAAGTGACGCTGCCATGGCTCGTCGAAGCCGATACCGCAGATCTGAACGCCGCAGCCAAGGCTTGCGGCCTCGAGAGCGCCGCCGATCTGCCCGCTTTCGTCTCGGACTGGATGGATCGCTGCGGCATCGTGCGCGCGCTGCCGGCTGCGTTCAAACCGTTCGACGAAACCGATCTCGCCCGCGAGATGCGCGCGACCGAAAACCAGCCCATGCGGCGCTCGACGATCCGTGATGTGACGGATGCCGATATCGACCGGTTTGCCGCCGCCGTCATGGCGCTGCCGAAAGGAATTTGAGATGACCAAGAATTACACGCGCGACTATTGGGAGAGCGTTCTGTCCGGCCTCAAGCCAGAAGGTCGTCATTTCATCAACGGCGCCCATCGAGCCGCCGCTTCGGGCGAAACCTTCATTCGCATCCGGCCGATGGACGGCAAGCCCGGCGCTGAGCTTGCGCGCGGCAATGCCGCCGATATCGACGCCGCTGTCGCCTCCGCCCGCGCCGCCTTCGAAAGCGGTATCTGGCGCAAGAAGGAGCCGCTGGAGAAGAAGAAGATCATGCTGAAATGGGCGGAGCTCATTCGCGCCCATGGCGATGAACTCGCCATGCTCGAGACGATCGATGTCGGCAAGCCGGTCATGGCGTCGCTTGGTGTCGATGTGCGGCTCTGCGCCGACGGCATCCAGTTCTACGGCGAAATGATCGACAAGATGTATGACGAGATTGCGCCGACCGGCCCGAATGCGCGGGCTTTGGTGCGCAAGGTGCCGCTCGGCGTCGTCGGGGCGATCACGCCCTGGAACTATCCGATGATCATCGATGCCTGGAAGCTGGGACCGGCTATCGCTGCCGGCAATTCCGTCGTGCTAAAGCCGGCCGAACAATCCTCGCTTTCGGCGATCCGTCTTGCCGAGCTTGGGATCGAAGCCGGCCTGCCGGCTGGCGTCTTCAACGTCGTCACGGGTTATGGCGAAGAGACCGGCAAGCCACTGGCGCTGCACATGGATGTCGACATGATCGCCTTTACCGGCTCCACTGAAGTCGGCAAGCTGATTATGGGCTATGCGGCGCAATCGAACGTCAAACGCGTGGCGCTGGAGCTTGGCGGCAAGTCACCGCTGGTCGTCTTCGAAGATGCCGATCTCGATGCGGCTGCCGTCGCCGCTGCCTGGGGCTGCTTCTATAATTCCGGCGAGACCTGCCATGCCTCGACCCGTCTGATCGTGCAGCGCTCGGTGCAGGACAAGTTGATCGCGAAGATCGAGGCTGTCACCCGCTCGGACATCTCGCTCAAGCATCCGCTCGATCCTTCGGCACAGATTGGTGCGCTGATCGAGGAAGAGCATATGAACAAGGTGCTGGCGATGATCGCGGCCGGCGAGAAGGAGGGGGCGCGGCGTGCCTTCGGCGCCGAGCGTGTCCTGAGCGAGACCGGCGGTTATTATGTCTCGCCGGGCGTCTTCGTCGACATGACCAACGACATGAGCCTCGCGCGGCAGGAAATCTTCGGCCCCGTGCTCGCCGCCATCCCCTTCGATACAGAGGAGGAGGCACTGAAGATCGCCAATGACACGATCTATGGGCTTGCCGGCGCCGTCTTCACCAAGGACATGGATCGTGCCCACCGCTTTTCCGAAGAGATCCATGCGGGTACGGTGTGGATCAACACCTATGACATGTCGAATTTCGCGACGCCGTTCGGCGGCTTCAAGCAGTCCGGTTTCGGCCGGGACCGTTCGGTGCATGCGATCGACAAATATTGCGATTACAAGACGATCTGGCAGCAGTTCGGTTGAGGTTCGCGGGGAGGCATGACCATGAGCAAGATCGTTTCCATCGAGATCACCCATCACCGCCTGCCGCTCGATCCGGCGTTCAAGGCGAGCTGGGATGGCCGTCCGCGCCGGCATTTCGATGCGACCATTGTGCGCGTCAGGGATGATGAGGGTCGCGAAGGCATCGGCTCCGGCGACCTGATGAAGGGTTTCGAGGGGCATGAGGATCTGTTCATCGGGCAGGATCCCCGGCATGTCGAACGGCATTATGAAGTCCTGTCGCACATCAATTTCCATTATGGCCGCTGCTGGCCAATGGATCTGGCGCTATGGGACCTCTCCGGCAAGATCACCGGCGAGCCTGTCTGGCGGATGCTCGGTGGCCGCGCCAGCCGCGTGCGGCTCTATGCCTCCTCCGGCGTGTTGCGCGAGCCATCTGCCATGGCCGATCAGGCCGAGCGTTATATCGACGAGGGCTTCCCGGCCATGAAGGTGCGCTTCTCCTCGTCCTCGGGCGGTCGCGGCGGCTGGCGCGAGGACGTCAAGGCGCTGGAAGCGACCCGCGCCCGCGTCGGCGACCGGCTGGAGCTGATGGTCGACTGCAATCAGGGTTGGCGCATGCCCTGGGATACAACCTTGCCATGGACCTTCAAGGATGCGCTTGCTGTTGCGAAAGAGCTGGAGCGGCTCGGCGTCTACTGGATGGAAGAGCCGCTTCACCGCTCCGACCGCAAGGGTATGAAAGAGTTGAAACAGGCAACGTCGGTCAGGATCGTCGGCGGCGAAATGACGCGCGAGCTCTACGAGTTTCGCGATATTATCGAGGAGCGTGCCTTCGATGTCATTCAGCCCGATGTCGCGCTTGTCGGCGGTATTACCGGTTGCCGGCGTTTGGCTTATCAGGCGCGCGAGGCGGGCGTGCAATTCACGCCGCATTCCTGGACGAACGGCATCGGGGTTCTCGCCAATGCGCATCTGACCGCCGGCGTTGCCGATGCAGCCTGGCTCGAATATCCCTACGATAATCCGGAATGGAGCGAAGCTCGTCGCGACTATCCGATGGCGTCGCCGCTCAAGCACGAGGCCGGCTGGCTGGATCTCGGCGTCGCACCAGGCCTCGGCATCGTTCTCGATGAGGAGCGGCTGAAGGCGACGCGCATCTGAAGGCGCCTACGGAATTAGGCGGCAAGGCCTGGCTTGTGAGGTGCATGGGCTCCGCGCCCCCCTTCTCCCCTCGGGGAGAGCGACTGTCTTTGCTGTCAAGCGTTTTGCCATGGTCTTGCGTCTCGAATGATGGCGTTGAGGATGGTGAGGAGT